>NZ_AUDO01000011.1 GCF_000425505.1 Flavobacterium frigidarium DSM 17623
CTTCTTAACAAGCTCAATCATACAAGAAAAATAGACTACAAAACAGCCATGGTGGTTCAATTAAATGAAGCCACATCTCAAAGTCGGTAGCTATTTTATTTATTGCTTCGCTAGTTCGATCGAAGCTCTTGGGTCTTACAATCATACTGATGCTGGTGGCTGCCAAAAGCAGACCACATATAGGAGTGTGAGCTTTAAGATTATAAAAGGAAACAATATGAAACAAAAGAGGAATTAATTCTTGGCATCATTGAAAAAGTTAGAATAACTTTTTCAGTCCTAAGCCTTCGGCGGACAAAAAGTTGTTTCCAACTTTTTCAATAAGCCATTGGGATAGAATTCAATACTCGAAAAACACCTTACATATAACCCTCTCAAAAGTTGTTAATAACTAAACGATGCTTTACATAGGAATGGTTGTTGGTGGCAGTATTAATTCCATTCTTTTAGTTCATTGTCAAATTCTTTCAAGTTGTGATTTAAGAATTTAAGTTCTAAAATATATTCATTTTCTGTTTTTTGATAGACTATTTTGTCAGCAATATATTTTTCAATTAAGTTTAAGTCGAGTTTTTCGCTTAACGTTTTTATTTCATTTGGATAATTTCCATATTCAGTTTTATAAGTTTCTATTTTATTTGTCAATTTAATTCCAATTTTATTTGTTGTGTAATCATAAGTTTTAAAAGCAAGACCAATTAAAACCATATTTGCAAAACCTAAATAGGCAATTAATTCAGAGTATTTTCTAAAGTGGGAATTATTATTTGTTCCTCTATACCATCTTGCTATTAAACCTCCAATTGCCATCATAATCATAATTACCCAAAACATATAAAAATTACTCAAAGAAGCAATAAGCATACAAATTAAAATTAGCAAATAAGCAATATATTTTTGACCATTTGAAACTGTATTTAATGTTAAATTAGAATTGAAGTTTTGGATTTGATTATTTCGAAGATTTTTTTCTGACATTCTAATATTGTTGATAAAATCTGTCAGTTTATTTTCGTCAATTTTTATTTGACTCAAATTTATGTTCAATTCTTGAGCACCAACATATTTATTTAGTTTGTTTAGCCAACTAAAAGTATTTTTTTTAACACAAATGTTTCGTCGACAACTATTGATATAAATTTTTGATTATAAATTTCAAGTAAATAACTCTCTTTAATTTGCTCCCATTTTATTTCATTCTGTTTTGTCGTTCTGTCCCAAATTCCGTTTTCATTTATTATAATTTGAGGTCTTTTGTCTAATAAAGTAAAAATGCTAATTGGAATACCAAAACCAAAAAATGAAGTCATAAACCAACCCATATAATAATCAAAAGTTCCATTTTGCTTTTCAGAAATCATCCAAATTCCTATTAATACAAAAGGTAAGCTTAAGGCAAGAATTTTTAATCCTTTCGAGTTAGATTTGTATAATTTTAGTTCTGTCATTTTTGATTATGTCTTTTTTCTACGATTTGCGAAAATATTGCCACCAACTGTATACTTTTTTTGAGTGGTTTTATAATTGTAAGGAACGTAAACCCAAATTTTCTTTGTTGCGTGCAATTGTGGTGACTCAACAGTGAAAACATCCAATTGATTTGGATCTGTGATATTTTGCGCTTGATTACTACCACTGATCAAAAAAACTATAAAAAACAGCCAAAATTGTTTAATCATGATTTGTTCTTGGGATTTAGTATTAAAAAGGATATTTTAGCTAAAAAAAAATATAATGGAAACTTACGAAGAAAAAAAGAATCTGATCTTAGATATGATCGCATTTTCTACTGAAGATGGTGTATTGCCAAAAAAAGATTATGATTTTCTATTTGTTATCGCTAACGCTTTAGATTTAGAAAAAGGAGATTTTAATAATTTATTTCTTTTAGATTTGCCAGTAATAAGTGCAAAGACGGGATTTAGACGTATGCAGCAATTCTACCGCTTAGCTTTTTTAATGCACCAAGGGAAAGTTTTAAATACGAACGAATCGAATACTATTCACCAAATTTCGATTAGTATGGGAATCAACCCAGATGCGACAAAAAAGGTGTTGCGCAAAATGGAAAAAATGCCTAACACGGTTATTTCTCCGGAAGCATTATTGAAAATATATAAAGAGTTTCACGACTAGTCAGTCTGCTTTTGTAAATTTTTAATTTCGTCTCGTAATTTAGCTGCCTGCATGAAGTCCAGATCTTTTGCTGCTTTTTCCATAGACTTACGTTTTTCTCTGATTAATTTATCAATTTCAGGTTTAGATAAATATAAATTCTCTGGTTCGGCAGCCGCAGATAGGCTATGTCCTAATTCCTGCTCAATTAGCGGGCTTTTGACAAAAGCACTTTCAATCTTTTTATTTAATGCTTGTGGCGTGATGTTGTTTTGGGTATTGTAATTGATCTGTTTCGTTCTTCTATATTCAGTTTCATCAATGGTTTTTTGCATACTTGCCGTTATTTTATCAGCATACATGATCGCTTTACCATTTAAGTTTCTTGCAGCACGACCAATTGTTTGCGTTAAAGAACGGTGACTTCTCAAGAAGCCTTCTTTGTCAGCGTCTAGAATTGCCACAAGAGAAACTTCTGGTAAATCAAGACCTTCACGAAGTAAGTTGACACCAATAAGTACATCAAACAATCCTTTACGCAAGTCTTGCATAATTTCGATACGCTCTAAGGTGTCTATGTCAGAGTGAATATAGCGACAACGAATATTCACTTTAGTTAAATATTTTGCTAATTCTTCTGCCATTCTTTTTGTCAAAGTAGTAACAAGAACACGCTCGTCAAGTTCGCATCTTACTTGTATTTCTTCAATAAGATCATCAATTTGATTTAAGCTAGGACGAATTTCGATTATAGGATCTAATAATCCTGTAGGACGAATCACTTGTTCTACTACAACACCTTCAGTTTTTTGTAATTCATAATCAGCAGGAGTAGCCGATACATAGATTACTTGATTTTGCATCGCTTCAAATTCATCAAATTTCAAAGGACGGTTGTCCATGGCAGCAGGTAATCTAAAACCGTATTCTACTAGATTTTCTTTTCGGCTACGGTCACCACCATACATAGCATGTACTTGCGATAGTGTAACGTGGCTCTCATCTACAACCATTAAAAAGTCTTTAGGGAAGTAATCTAACAAGCAAAAAGGTCTTGTGCCAGGCAAACGGCCATCAAGATAACGAGAGTAATTTTCGATACCAGAACAATACCCTAATTCGCGGATCATTTCTAAATCAAAATTAGTACGCTCTTCTAATCTTTTTGCTTCAAGATGTTTTCCAATTTCTTTAAAATAATCGACTTGTTTCACTAAATCCTGCTGTATATCCCAAATAGCACCTTGTAGAACATCTGGAGACGTTACAAACATATTTGCTGGATAAATGGTCAGTTTTTCAAATTTTTCAATAACAGAAGCATCTTTGACATCAAACGATTCTATCTCTTCAATTTCGTCACCAAAGAAGTGAATTCGAAAAGCATCATCTGCATAACTAGGATAGACCTCTACAATATCTCCTTTAATTCTAAAATTTCCAGGGTTGAAATCAGCTTCAGTTCTTGAATACAAACTTTGCACCAATTGATGCAGTAATTTAGTTCTAGAAATTACTTGGTCTTTTTCAATTTCGATTACATTTTTTTGGAATTCGACTGGATTCCCAATACCATATAAACAAGATACAGAAGCTACGACAAGAATATCACGACGACCTGATAGAAGGGAAGAAGTAGTGCTTAAACGCATCTTTTCTAACTCTTCATTTATAGACAAATCCTTTTCGATAAAGACTCCCGTTACGGGCATGAACGCTTCAGGTTGATAATAATCGTAGTAGGAAACAAAATATTCAACAGCATTGTTAGGGAAAAACTGTTTGAACTCTGAATATAGTTGCGCCGCCAATGTTTTATTATGAGCAAGTACCAGCGTAGGTCGTTGCACCTCTTGAATAACATTTGCAACAGTAAAAGTCTTACCAGATCCTGTAACTCCTAGTAAAGTTTGAAATTTTTCGCCATCAACTATTCCTTGACTTAATTTGTCAATTGCTAATGGTTGATCTCCTTTTGGTTGATAATCTGATACTACTTGAAAATTCATAATTTGATTGGGACACATTAATATAATGCAAAGTTACGAAGTTTAAAATCAATCTTATCTTAACTAAAATCTAAAAAAAAACCACCATGATTGCATGGTGGTTTAGTAAATTAAAAAAGTTTATTAAAGACTCAAACTCAATCTAGCAAAAACAAATCTTCCGTTTTGTCCAAATTGTGATGTGTTTCTTGAATACGTAAATTGATTTCCGTTTGACAAATCAATTGAATTATTTGATCCTGTAGTAGGAGAGTAGACTATGTTTCCAATAGCATCAATTCCAGATGCTCTTTCAGCGATTGTTTGTGGTCCTAAATTTCTAGTAGGGTAAATGTCAAAGATGTTATTAGCACCTATTACGATTTTAGTCGTGCTCGAGATTTTGTATCCTACTGATAAATCAGTTACAATTCTAGCATCCCAAGTTGGGTGTTCATTTTCAACCACTTGGTTATTGACTACAATAGCGTTGATTCTTCCATCTCCATTTGCATCTACGATATTTGGATCAGTCACTTGACCGAAATATACGTTTCTCAAGAAGAAATCAAATTTCTTTACCGCTAATGTATTTGTTAGGTTCGCTTTTGCTCTTGGTACGGCTTCTTCAAGATATATTCTACTTGTTTCAGAGAAGTATCTGTTTGTTTGTCCGTTATCCTCTAAAATTTGAGAACCTTTGATGTCTCCAACTTTATTTGTTTTAGAAATCGTTCCTGATAAATCAGTTTTCAATGTTAAACCATTTCCAATATTTGCTTTATGGCTTATTACAACATCAACACCTTTTGATTGTGTGTCAATTGCATTTGCAAAAAATGTTGCAGCAGTTGCATTTGCTTCATCAAAAAGATTTTGCAAATCTCTTTGTGTAGTTCCAGTAGGATAAAAATAATTTGGAGCAACACCACCATCAGCTTGTTCTAATTTAGGTCTTGAGAATTGGTCAGTAAGAACCACTCTATTTTTGATTTTCACGATATAAGCATCTGCAGTAATAGTCAGTTTTGCTTCTGGAATTTTAGCAGTAAAACCAAAACTAGCACTTTGCGAATCTTCTTGTTTCAATTGTGGTATTCCTAATAATTTTGCAGCAGGAGAATCATTACTGAATGTTCCTACTTCAAATGGAACACCCCCTACGAATTGTGTCGCAGTAGAGTTGTAATAAATTTGGTGCAACGATGGCGCTCTAAATCCTGTAGAAACGGCACCACGTAAATTCACATTGTCTGTAAGTTTGTAACGAGTAGCAATTTTATAGTTTGTTGTACCTCCAAAATCAGAATAGTTTTCATAACGCAGTGCCCCGTTTAACAACCATTTTTCTGTTACGTCATATTCAAGATCTGCATAAACAGCACCACTTGTACGACCTTTGTCAATTGCATTTGCAGGTTTGAAACCTGGGAAAACTTGTGCTCCTCCAGCTCTAACACTACCGTAAAAATCAGTTGCTTTTAAATTGTCTGCAGTTGTAGCTCTAACGATGTTACCATTAATGTCGTATTGGTTGTAAGAATCTGGTTCACCTTCTTTAATTTGAAAGTTTTCATGTCTAACTTCAGCTCCAAAGGCAACATTAAATTGATTAATTTTTTTCGAAATATCAAAATTTGTTGTGTTTTGAGAGAATGCCAACCCACCTGCATCAAATTTAGTTGGAGAGTTTTCTCTTAATGAAGAGTTTAATGTGTTTTCGATATTATAGTCAAAACCATTTCTACCAAAAGCATTACTTAAGTCAAATTTCCAATCTTTAAAAATTATACCTCTAATTCCTGCAGCAGCAGAAATGTCGTTGATTGTCGAATGAATCTCAGGTAAGAAACCATTTGGATATAAGAACGTGTAGGTTCTTGACTGGTTTGGTTTTCTGTAAAATCCTGCTGCTTCACCAGTTCTATGACTAGTTCCTCCAAAAGCATACAATTCTAAATTGTCATTAATCGGGTAAGCAGCGTTAACAAAAAATTGAGCACTTTGCAAAGACGATTGTCCAACATTCATGTTGAAATTATTTCTTTCTAAGTTTCTATATTTTAATTCTCCTGCTGTAGCATCAAAGTTCAACGCTGTTTGCATGTCAGCTATTGTTGCTGCACCAAGAATTGAAGCTTGTTGTCCTGCAGTGAAATAATCTACCCCTAAAGCCGATGTTTTAATAGTAGATAATATTTGAACTGAATTAGGAGTGTTGTTAATGTTTCCCCATAGGGCATTTATATTAGTTCCATTTTCAATCGCTCTTTGCTCGATAGCATTAAATGCGCTAAATAAGTTTCCTGTAGCGTCTTTTGCTCTACTTGTCTGACCTCTTAATTGAAAACTTCCTGTAACGTTGATAAAGCTTTTGTCTTTACCAAGACCTGTACCGTAGTTCACATCTAGTTGGGCATTGTTTCCATCATTTCCTCCTCTATGATCATTAGATCCCTCAGAAAGTTGGGTCCCGCCTAAAATATTGATGTCAAGTTTATTTGTCGCTTTTTTTACGTTTACGTTAATGACGCCAGCAATCGCATCAGATCCATATTGTGCAGATGCACCATCTCGCAATACCTCAATTTTTTCTATTGCAAAGGCAGGAATAGCATTCAGATCCGTTCCTACTGATCCTCTACCTGGCGAACCATTAATATTCACAAGTGAAGAAGTGTGTCTTCTTTTTCCGTTAACTAAAACTAATACTTGATCTGGTCCTAAACCCCTTAATTGTGCTGGGTCTATATGGTCTGTTCCATCAGCTACAGTTGTTGTATTTGATGTGAAAGATGGCGCTACCATATTCAAGATTTGGTTCAAGTTAGCTTGTGGACCTTGAGAAGCAATATCTTTCATGCTAATAACATCAATAGGCACCGCAGATTCTGTTACTGTTCTAGCAGCGCTACGCGAGCCAAGAACGACAACGTCTTGTAACGTTTCTCCACTACCTGCTAATGATACATTGATAGTTGTTGAGGTAACCTTGATTGTCTTAGTCTCAAGCCCTACATAGGAGAATTGCAGTAAGTCTCCCATTTTTGCCAATATGGTGTATTTACCATCCACATCTGTAGAAGTTCCTTTAGTAGTTCCTTGCACTAATACTGACGTTCCTGGTAAGGGACCGTCTGTGTCGTCACGTACGACACCAGATACTTTAACTTCCTGTGCGGTAATAATACCGCTGAAAATTAAAGCCATTAAGAGTAGAATTTTTTTCATGAGTTTTCTTTTTGGTTTCATTTCAAAAATACAACAATCTTAATTTTTTGTTATTTCTATGTTAACAAATAGTGAATAGATATATTCTATCACCTTTTTAGTCTATTTGTTATTGAATTGCTAAAAATATGGAGTCGAAAAAACATTTTGTATGGAGCAAATGTGATATGAACGGGGGCTTAGATTCCCAATTTGAAGTGTTTTTTCAATACGCTTACCAATAAAACGTCTTCCTAACGGTATTTTAATGAAATGTACCTATAAAAAAAGTGGCTAACCTGTTACTGGTTAACCACTTTCCTTATAAAATTTCGTTTTAAATAGTTATTCAAATTTCCAAGCCTGCTGCTGCTCTTCTGTTAAAAAAGTCCAAGCCACTATTCTACTTGTTTTTTGGCCTTGAGCCATATCAATAGTCTTAATTGTAGCAACATTAATTTTGTTTAAAGTTTTATAAATACTTGACAAGTGCGATTGTTTTGCTACTAGAGTTGTAAACCACAAACATTGCATAGGATACTTTGCACTTTCATAAATCATTTGTGTGATAAAACCTAGTTCACCACCTTCACACCATAATTCTGCATTTTGTCCTCCAAAGTTTAGTACTGGTTTTGTAGTTTTCTTGTCTTGTAAATTATTTACTTTTCGCAACGATCCTTTTTCTGCTTCAATCTGAGAAGAGTGAAAAGGTGGATTGCAAATTGTAAATGCAAATTTATCTTGAGGGGTAATTATATTTTTGAAAATAAAACGAGCCGATGTTTGTTGTTGCAAACTGATGACATCAATAAGTCTAGGATTGTTTTCGATAATAGTCATGCAGCTGTCAATTGCTTTTTCATCGATATCAGTACCTACAAAACTCCAGCCGTAAACTGCATTTCCTAACAAAGGATAAATACAGTTTGCACCTAGGCCTACATCGAGTCCTTCAACAGTAGTGCCAGTAGGAATCACTCCATTGTTACTGTTAGCAAGTAAGTCAGCGATATAGTGAATGTAATCAACACGGCCAGGAATAGGTGGGCACAAATAGTTTTCAGGTATTTCCCAATTTTTCACACCATAATATGTAGCCAATAAAGCTCTATTCAATGTTTTAACTGCGGCAGGATCGCTAAAATCGATTGTTTCAATTTTGTGTTCGTTAATTGCTACAAACGGTTTTAATTCAGGACAGTTGGCAATTAGTATGTCGAAATCGTAACGTGTACGGTGTAGATTTCTAGGATGTAAATTTGTTTTCTCTGTAATTTGCTTTGACATTTTCAATGTGTTTCAGTAAAGACGAGAATAACGATCTCATCAAAATCGGGGGCAAGGTATATAAAAAGTAGCACATTTATAGTGAGCTACACTTAATTAGATTAATCAGCGCATTCCATCATAAGTAAATCGCCATCATCATGTGTGATGGTGACAATTCCGTCAGTTGTGACGTGGTTGCTGCTTCCGGTTTTATAACCGATCATTAAATCATCTTTTTCTAAGGGATAATATAGATTAGTTGAGGTAATGCCACTTACTAATCCTATCGGAATTAATGATATGGGTGTTTTAGCCGTATACCACTTTTCGAAACGACGTTGCAATAAAAATACTTTAGAATGATCGTCTAAAATTACAATCTTGAGTAAGTCTCTATAGCGAACGATATTGGTCAAGTTGGTGATAGTGTGATCGGTTCGTTTTCCGGTTGCCCAAACAACATTTACTGCAGGAATTTTTCTTTCGATCAAATAGTCAAAAGCTTTTTCTAAATCAGTTTTGTCTTGATTGGGTGTATGGACAATTTCGATAGGATACTGTTTTTCTCGGTAATACTCAGGATCAAAATTTCGATCAAAATCTCCTAATAAAACATCTACTTTAATGTCTAATTTCATGACGCGCTCCATTGCCGAATCTAAAACAATTACTAGTGGCGACCATTCTAGCAATTGCCCTAATAATTCAGGATTACACGAAGCACCATTAGCGATTATTAAAGCAGGTTCTTGATCGTCTCTTACGATGTGATGTGAAGACATAGGTAATATATTAAGCAGGTAAAGATAAATAAAGCAAAAATAGTATGACTCTTTTCGAATAGTGAAAAACGAGATTAATGGCTAATTGTTAGATAGCTTTATTGAACAGTATACGTTTTACTATCGATTTCTCCCAAAGAAAAATAACCCAAAGCATAATTGTCTTTGTTTGTGGTATTGATAATATTTCCTCTTACAGTTGCGGGTGGCGATTGAAAGGGACCACCACTGTCTCCGCCTGATATTTTAATTAAAATGGAGAGATAGTTGTAATAGGTTTTTGAGATGCCATAATGTGTTACCGTCACTTCGTCCCCAACCTCAATATCGTCTTTGCTTGATAGGCTAAAGAATCTATTTCCTTGAAAAAAATCATCATCTGTGGTTGATAGGTTTTGATATAATTCATCTTTATACGCATACTGGAACAAGTAAAAATTAAGTTCGTTAGCAGGATCATTAAAAAACGTTTTAATTTGAATTTCGTCTCTAGTAATTCCTCCCTCATCATCTTGAGTTACTTCATCAATGGGAGCCACAGATTGCAATTTTTCTGTCGCAGTGTATGTAACACCGTTCAATTCAATTGTTAAAGTATAGGTTTCATTAATCTCAGGGACAAAATTAGAGCAATAATACTCACCAGGAATGTCTACCTCATTAAAATTAAAAACACGATTTGTGCTATTTGCAACCGTCACTTTTGCCCCAGAAACTGATGGGATAACTTCATTAAAAAAAGAGGTAGTAGTAGATAATTTGATTCTTTGCGTTCTACCGCTAGTATTCTTTTGCCATAGAATAGGAGCTTCGACAACTAATCTCGTTTCGGCTGTTTCAAGTTCAACGTCAATTACTTCCTCGCAACTGCTTAATGTTAGTGCCATTAAAATGACTATGTATGAGGCTATCTTTTTCATGAATTAAAATTTAAAATTATAACTAACTGCTGGAACAATACCAAAAATCGAAGTTTTTAAAGCTTCATTGGCACCAGTATCTAAATTTTGGCTGAAGTTTATTGAAGCAGCATTTTTTCTATTGTACAAATTGTAAATACTAAATACCCATTCGCCTTTCCAGTTGCGACCTTGATTTTTTGTAGGTGTTAAAGTAGCCGAAACATCTAAGTGATGATACGTAGGCAAGCGGTTGTCATTTCTAAGTCCGTAATTAGGAATGATTACGCCTAAATAAGAATACTGCCCATTAGGATAGGTAACTGGTTGTCCTGTTTGTAAAGCAAAGTTGGCGCCATACGTCCACTTTTTACTTTGTTGGTAGGAGGCTGTCACGGCAATATTGTGTGTTTTATCATAAATAGAACGGTACCATTCCCCATTATTTATTCCTAATTCATCGGCTGTTCTCCCGGGTGTTTGTTGCTCAGATTTTGATAATGTGTACGAAATCCATCCATTTAATCGACCTTCATTTTTTCTCAGCATTACTTCAAGTCCATAAGAGCGCATGCGTCCATTTAAAATAACTTGCTCGATAGCGTCGTTTGCAATAAGATCAGCATCATCAATATAATCCAATCGGTTTTGCACCTTTTTATAATAGGTTTCTACTTCAAGCGAATATTTATTAGTGCTAAAATTTCTAAAATACCCTAATGCGACTTGGTCTGCAATTTGAGGTTTTATATAATTGTCACTTGGCATCCAAATATCCAATGGAGTAGGTGACGAAGTATTCGAAATTAACTGTAAATACTGCACCATTCGATTGTAACTCGCTTTTATAGCTACATCATCATTAAATTTATAGGACACAGCCAACCTTGGCTCTAGATTGTCAAAGCTTTTTAAAACTTTATTTTTGTCATAGAATTTGGTTCCAATAGGAGTTGCTTTCTCATAAATTTGTTGATCAGAATTAAAGATTACCGGGTTGTCATTTTCATAAAGATTTAAAGTGGATTGTCCCAATCTATAAAATAAGCTGTAGCGAAGCCCATAAGTAAGTGCAATTTTTTCGGATAAATCATGCTCAGCAGAAATGTATAGGGCAGGTTCGAATGCATATTTTTTATCTAATTGATCTGGATTGATACCAGACTCCTCATCTGAAGGTTTAATAGTCCCAGGATTGAAAGAATAGTATATCGCATTTACGCCATAACTCAATTTAAAATTATCTGAAATGTAGTTTTTAAAATCGTATTTAATATTGTAGTTCTTTATACCAGAATCCCACTTAAAACCAATAAAATTAAGATCTAAGCCATAGTAGTAATCACTATAAATTAAAGAGAAGTTAGAGAACAATTTATCAGAGAATAAGTGATTCCATCTTAAATTTAAAGTAGTATTTCCATAAGTATTACTGAAACTTTCGCTTATTGCAAAAACGTCTCTACCAAAATAACCTGAAAAATACAAGTTGTTATTCGGGTTCAGTTTGTAAGATAGCTTTGCATTTAAATCATAAAAATAAGCCGAATTATCTTTATTTTCCTCAGACAACTTTAGAAACAAGTGCGCATATGAACTACGACCACCAATTAAGAACGAACCTTTGTCTTTTACAATAGGACCTTCGAGTAACAAGCGGCTTGATATAAGTCCAATTCCTCCATTTGCATGGAAGGATTTACTATTACCGTCTTTTTGATAGATATCTAAAACAGAAGCGGCGCGTCCACCAAAATTTGCTGGAATACCACCTTTGTATAGTTTTAAATCTTTAATGGCGTCTGGATTAAATACAGAAAAGAATCCAAAAACGTGAGAAGAATTAAATATGGTGGCTTCATCAAGCAGGATTAAATTTTGATCAGCACCACCACCTCTCACATTAAATCCAGATGCTCCTTCACCCGCATTTGTAACACCAGGCAATAATAGCAGTGATTTAATAACATCAACTTCACCTAGCACCACGGGCATTTTTTTAATCGAAGAAATAGAGAGTTTATTTATACTCATTTCGGTAGATCGAATATTGGTTTTCTTGCTATTGTCAGTTATTACAACCTCTTGTAATTCTTCACCACTGGATAGTAAAGCAAAATTCAATCTTAAGTTGTTATTTAAGTCTATGTTTTTAGTATTGGTTTCAAAACCCAAATAACTAGCAATTACGGTATATTTTCCTTCAGGTAAAGTGATAGAATAAAATCCATATTGGTTTGTACTTACCGTCGCATTTAACTCAGAGATGTATAAGTTGACTCCTATAAGCGTTTCATTACTTCTGCCGTCGGTTATAGAACCACTCAAGGTGTACTTTGATTGTGCAAAGGAACTGAAACTAATAAATAATACAATGATTATAGTCTTGACACTTTTTGAAAACATATTCTTTTTTTAAGATTGTAAACTGGGCGAAAAGATAAGAAAATTGGGATTAAACAAAGCTTAATAATACGTTAATAAAAAAGGCAACTGTTTCCAGTTGCCTTTAATTATTTTATTTAAAATTAGCTATTAAGCAATCTTAGTAAGTATTTCGTTAAGCGTTGCACTTGGGCGCATTGCTTTACTCGTTAATTCATGATTTGGTTGGTAATAACCGCCAATTTCCTGCGCTTTACCTTGAGAACCGATTAGCTCAGCGTTAATTTTCTCTTCGTTAGATTTCAATTCCGCTGCGATAGGAGTGAAGATAGCTTTTAGTTCAGCATCTTTATCTTGAGCAGCAAGGGCATCTGCCCAGTACATTGCTAAATAAAAGTGAGAACCACGGTTGTCAATTTGGCCTATTTTTCTAGAAGGTGATTTATCATTTCTTAAGAAAGAATCGTTTGCCTCATCTAATGTTTCTGATAATACAATAGCTTTAGAATTGTTTAAAGATTGACCTAAATGCTCTAATGAAGCACCTAATGCTAAGAACTCACCAAGTGAATCCCATCTTAAATAGCCTTCTTTTGTAAATTGCTCAACATGTTTAGGAGCTGATCCACCTGCACCAGTTTCAAACAATCCACCACCATTCATTAAAGGAACGATTGATAACATTTTTGCTGAAGTTCCTAATTCTAAAATAGGGAATAAATCAGTTAAGTAATCACGCAATACATTTCCAGTTACTGAGATTGTATCTTCTCCTTTTTTTATTCTTTCTAATGTGAAATTAGTAGCTTCAATAGGGTTTAAGATTCGAATATCAAGACCTTCAGTATCGTAATCTTTTAAGTATAAGTTTACTTTCTCGATTAATTGTCTGTCGTGAGCTCTTTGATCATCTAGCCAGAATACTGCTGGTGTACTAGACAAACGCGCTCTATTTACAGCTAGTTTAACCCAGTCTTGAATAGGTGCGTCTTTTGCTTGACACATTCTAAAAATGTCTTTTGCTTCCACTTTTTGTTCCATAACTACGTTTCCTTTTGTGTCTACAACACGAACAACTCCGTTAGCAGTCATTTGGAAAGTTTTATCATGAGAACCGTATTCTTCTGCTTTTTGAGCCATCAAACCTACGTTAGGAACACTCCCCATTGTGGTTGGGTCAAAAGCACCATTCTTTTTACAAAAATCAATAGTAGCAGTATAGATTCCAGCATAAGAACGATCTGGAATAATAGCTAATGTATCTTGTGCTTTTCCATCTTTATTCCACATTTGTCCTGATGTACGAATCATTGCTGGCATAGACGCATCAACAATCACATCAGAAGGCACGTGAAGATTTGTAATTCCTTTATCAGAATTTACCATGGCAAGGGCTGGACCGTTTGCGATAGCATCATTAATAGCTTGTTCAACTTCTGCTTGTTTTGCGTTTCCAGCAATTTTAGCATAAACATCTCCTAAACCATTGCGAGTATCAATACTTAACTCATCGAATAAAGCAGCATATTTTTCGAATACAGCAGCGAAGTAAACTTCTACAATTGCTCCAAAAATTATTGGGTCAGAAACTTTCATCATTGTCGCTTTCAAGTGAACAGACAATAGAACGTTTTTCTCTTTTGCTTCAGCAATAGCTTTCGATACAAACGATTTTAAAGCTTGCAAATGCATTACAGAGCTGTCGATAATTTCTCCAACTTTTAATGCAGTGCTTTCTTTTAATACAGTTGTAGTACCATCTTCGGCTACGAATTCAATTTTTACATCTGTAACTTCGTTCATTGTAACTGACTTTTCACTTCCGTAAAAATCGCCAGATTCCATTGAAGCAACAGAAGTTTTAGAATCAGAAGACCAAGCTCCCATTGAATGTGGGTTTACTTTAGCGTAATTTTTTACTGCTTTAGGCGCTCTACGATCAGAGTTACCTTCACGCAATACTGGATTCACAGCAGAACCTAATACTTTAGAATATTTTTTCTTTATTTCTTTTTGCTCCTCATCTTTAGGCTCTTCTGGGAAATTAGGAACTTTGTAACCATGTGCTTGTAATTCAGCAATAGCTTCTTTCAATTGTGGTACAGAAGCAGAGATATTAGGTAATTTAATAATGTTTGCTTCTGGTGAAGTTGCTAATTTCCCTAGTTCAGTCAATGCATCTTTAACTTTTTGGTCTTCTGTCAAAAATTCTGGGAAGTTTGCTAAAATTCTACCAGCTAATGAAATGTCTTCAGTCTCAATCTCGATTCCTGCAGTCGATGTAAATGCTTCAACAATAGGTAATAATGAATAAGTTGCTAACAAAGGAGCTTCGTCAGTTAACGTGTAAATAATCTTAGGTTTCTGTGTCATCTTTATATTTTTATAATCGTATCCTCATGAAAAGGATGTTGAATGAATCGTATGCTTAAAATTAAGCGATGCAAATATAATGAAATCAGACCATATTTAGACTCAGTTTGAGTTAGAATTAATTGAATTATAGGATTGTTAACTTGGTAGTGTTGAATTTATTGTTTTAACGATGGAATGGGCTTATTTCAAACAATGATATCGATTTAGTTCACTTATAGGCAAAAAAAAATCCCAACAATGTTGGGATTTTTCACATAAAAGGATAGTAAACTATCTTCTTTTGTCTTTGATTTTTGCTTTTTTACCAGTAAGTTCTCTAAAGTAGAAAATTCTAGCTCTACGAACTGAACCTTTTTTGTTGATTTCAACTTTTTGTAAAGCTGGCAAGTTTACAGGGAAGATACGCTCAACACCTATTGCACCTGACATTTTACGAATAGTAAAAGTTTCTGTGTTACCAGAACCTCTTCTTTGGATAACAACTCCTTTAAAAAACTGTGTTCTAGTTTTTTCACCCTCTTTAATTTCGTAGTAAACTGTGATTGTGTCTCCAGCTCCGAATTCAGGAAATTCTTTTTTAGTAACTAATTCGTCTTTAACGAATTTCATTAAATCTGCCATGATAATTGTAATTATGGTTTTTAAAATAGAGTAACATTCACGGATCTCGCCAGAGGTTAGTCTAAAGTGGGTGCAAAAGTAAATAAAAATGTTTAAAGTTTAAAGTTTATTTTATTTAAAATTCAAACGTTCAGTGCTTTCAACTTGAAACTAATTTTATTCTTCCTCAAGTATATCAGGGCGTCTTGTTTTTGTATGTTCGTATGCCATATCTTCACGCCATTTGTCAATTTTTGCCGAATGACCGCTAAGCAACACATCGGGAACTTTCCATCCTTTGTACTCTGCAGGTCTCGTATAAATTGGTCCAGAGAGTAATCCATCTTGAAAACTATCTGTTAATGCTGAGGTTTCGTCACTTAAAACTCCCGGGATTAATCGAATTAATGCATCTGAAAGTACCAAGGCGCCTAATTCTCCTCCTGACAAAACATAATCACCTATTGAGATTTCTTTTGTGATAAAATGATCTCTAACACGCTGATCAACACCTTTGTAATGTCCGCATAATATAATGATGTTCGTGAACATCGACATACTATTGGCCATTTTTTGATTCAATGTTTCTCCGTCAGGTGACATGTAGATTATTTCATCGTACTCACGTTCACTTTTTAAATGAGTGATGCAAGCATCGATAGGCTGCACTGTCATCACCATTCCTGCGCCACCTCCATAAGGATAGTCATCGACACTTTTTTGTTTATTAAGTGTGTAATCTCGCAAATTATGAAAATGTACTTCAACAAGTCCTTTGTCGATAGCGCGTTTCATAATTGAAGCTTCAAACGGACTCTTTAATAATTCAGGTAAAAGGGTAACAATATCTATTCGCATAATTCTATTTTTCGAATGTAAAAATAGTTTTTTATCGGGGATAAATTTATTTTCGAACAAAGGTTTTAATTAAAAAAGGCAATCTTATAAATGAAAACACAATTGTATCTTTCATTTATAAGATTGCCTAAAGACTACGTAAGCTAGCGAAATGGAAAATATTTTACATCAACTTGCTAAAGAAAACAGCATTCCAAAATAATTTTTCTGTTCCCAACCAGAAAGCTCGAAAGTTAGTATTGTCAGTAAAAATTAAAATTTTACCGTCACCATTTCTTGAAGCTTGAAAAGGAACTGTTTCTTTTAATATAGCCAGATTGCCTGGAGATATATAACCACTGAGTAATGGATTTTTAGTGTACTTTATAGGATTAGCATAGCTATTTACATTTGGTTCAATTAGTATTGATGTATTTCTAAACATAGGTAACTTGTTTCTAGGCATACCAAAATTAATAGGATGAGATAAATCTAAATTTGTTTCAAAAATAGCTCCTGAGATTAATTGTGCTCCTCTAAAATCAGCTCTTTGTTCATAACTGATATTCTTAGCTTCTTCTTTGTGTTTAATATAGTTTACATCGATCATTTTCCAAGCGGTTAGCCATCTAAGCGCATCTTGATAAGCAATTAAAGTGCCGCCATTTTGTACCCACTGTTCTATCTTACTTACTGATTCTTTAGAGAGACCGCTGTAATTCCCGTTTACTAGGATCAAAGTGTTGTATCTGTTCAAGTTTACATTTTGGAATTGATCCGTATCAATTTTTGTCAAAGGCATAGCTGCTTTTTGATCGAATAAGTGCCAAATTTCACCTGCATCTGAAGGGTCAACACCTTTGCCCACTAGCATCGCTACCTTAGGAAGCTCAATCGTTTCAAAATTTGGATTTCCTAAATTAATACCTTCTGTAAAACCTGTTTCAACGGCCGTTATATTAAAATTATATTCGGGAATAATGGTGCTTAGGTAACTGTAAATAGCCTCTGATTGCATCTCTTGATTCTGCACCGGTACAAACAAACTACCATAAGAAAATGTTTGCCCGCTGTGGGTAAATGGTTGCGATGTTGCTCTTACACGAAGTCCTTTCGATAAGATTTGGTTGAGCAATTTAGGCGATTGATAGTCTGTCCATTCGATTAAATAACCAATATCACTTTTAGAGGTAACGATTCCTGCTTTTAGAGTAGGTTCATATTTCGAACCTGCATCTGACAGAGAATTCAAACCTTCAAAATTCACGTTAAAAGCCAGGTCAAAACTCCATGCCGATATATCATAAAACAAGCTGTCTTTAAACTTTGTTTCTCGGTCAAAAATAGCATTAATCATTTTACTATTTTGCTGCTGTACGGGAATGATGTAGCTATTGTCTTTTTTGAATTTTTTATTGTTTACCGTAATGTCATTTTTCAAAGCTAGCATTTCGACTTTGTGTTGGCTTAATATTTTTGCTAGTTCGTTTACTCGCGTAGCATCATTTTCATCACCTACGATATAACCTTTAACTTTACTATTCTTGCTGTCTGATCTTGCTTTAGTGTAAAAATCACGTTGATAAGAAAGTAACTCTGTTCGCATTTCAGAGGTTGCTTTCAAAGTAGACAAACTAGTTGTAAATTGATTACGAATAGTGAACGGAAATGTTAGAATTCCGTTTGCACTTTCTTGAGCATGTCCTCTAGAACTCGCTTGTTCAAATAAAATACCAATCGATCCATTAATATCAGGATAAGACGACCCTTTACCGTAATAAAAGTCATCATAGTTCTCTTCGATAAAATAAGAGCTACCTATATTATCTAGCGCTTTTGCATGATAACCTGCAATTTTCATTGTTAGTTTTTGGTTCAATTCAGGTGTTAAAGGATTGGTTCTGCTAGGTTCACCCGGTTGAAAAAAGTAAGTAGCATTGGTTCCCATTTCGTGAAAGTCACAAAGTACATTGGGCATCCATTTTCTAAACGTCTTAATGCGAGCTTGACTCTCAGGAAGCTGAACAGGCAACCAATCTCTATTCATATCAAATAAGTAATGGTTGAACCTTCCACGAGGCCAGCCTTCATTGAATTCACGGTCGTTAGGATCTGTAACTAAGTTAGCGCTTTTATTACTGTTTACCCAAGTAGAAAATCGCTGAATTCCGTCAGGATTAAAACAAGGATCTAATAAAATCACCGTATTTTCAAGTGTCTTTTCTAGCTCTTGGCTCTCACAGGCAGCAAGATAATAGGTCAACGCAATAGCAGCTCCTGAACCACTAGATTCATTACCGTGTATCGAATATCCTAAATACACAATCACTGGCATATCGTCTAATGTTTGTTGGCTATTTTCTCCAGTTAAATTGGCGAGATGTGCCATATTGATTTCGTTTATTCGAGCCAAATTTTTTGGACTTGAAATAGTCAGCAATTGTAACGGACGGTTTTCATAAGTGAATCCGGTAGTTTCAATCGCAATTCGGTTGGATAGTTTAGCGACCTCCTTCATGTAAAAAGATAGCTGCGTGTGATCAGTATGCATTTGTCCTAACTCAAAATTGAAAAAGCTTTTAGGAGTGGGGATGTTTTTATTGTAAGTAACATTTTGTGGCAGGTAGTAATCTAAAGTAATCTTTTCTTGCTTTTGCGCGCTTGCTGTAAATGCTATTAAAAACGTAAAATAGTAGAGTAGCTTCATAGTAGTTAATTTGGTTGTGTTGGTTATTTATTTGGGCGATAATTGCTTGGTATTCCAGTGAGTTGGTTCTTTAATACCTGTTTCTCAATTTAGATTTGGACAAATATAGCACTATTTTTTTGAGCAGTTTCTAGCTAATAATTGGTTCAATAAAGCTGTTAATTTTAGAACTTTAACCCTTGTCAAATCTCCTTCTCCCATTTTTTTTGATTACTTTTATGATCGAAAATAAATTAAACTCAAACTATGAAGATTTTTTCTAATTTAATATTAGCGGGCTCTATGCTTGTACTGGCATCCTCTGTACAGACGGTTAGTGCTCAAAATAAAGCTGTGAAAATGACTAATCCTTTACTACAAAAAAGTGCTTTGCAATATCAAGCACCTAGCTTTAACTTGATTAAAGACGAGCATTTTAAACCTGCTTTTGAATATGGACTTGCTGTTCAAGATAAAGAGATATTGGCTATTGCAAACAATGCTGCAAAACCTACTTTCCAAAATACTGTTTTAGCACTTGAAACATCTGGTGAAGATTTAAAAAGAGCAACAGGGATGTTTTACAACCTAACGAGCTCAAACACAAATCCAACATTACAAGCTTTGCAAGCAGAATATGCACCAATTTTCTCAGCGCATAGCGATAAAATGTATTTGAATAGTAAATTGTACAAACGATTTAAATCAATCGATTTGAATTCACTTAAAGGTGAGGATAAAAAATTGACCGAAAGTTATATTCAAGATTTTGAACTTGCAGGAGCAAATTTATCAGATGCTGATAAAGAGAAAATGAAAAAAATCAATGGAGAACTTGCTACTCTAAGTACTTCTTTTGGTGATAAATTATTGACTGCTCGTAAAAATGGAGCGGTTTTATTCGACAATGCTTCAGATCTAGATGGATTGAGTGCAAGTGAACTTGCTGCTGCCAAATTAAAAGCGACAGAAGAAGGTCACGACGGAAAATACTTAATCGTATTACAAAATACAACACAGCAACCTATATTACAAAATTTGACAAACAGAGCTTCTAGAGAAAAAATCTTTAAATCATCTTGGACACGTGCTGAGAAAAATGATGATGGCGATAGCCGTGAGGTTTTAGAGCAAATGGCAAAATTGCGTTTGCAAAAAGCCAAATTGATGGGTAAAAAGAATTTTGCCGAGTGGAAACAACAAGATCAAATGGCTCAAACTCCAGAGAGAGCGATGAATTTATTGGCTGAAATTGCTGCACCTGCAGTTGCAAAAGCTAAGGTAGAAGCAAAAGAGATTCAGGATTTAATCGATGCTCAAAACGGAGGTTTCAAATTAGAGCCTTGGGATTGGGATTTTTACTCTGAGCAGGTTCGTAAAGCAAAATACGATTTAGACGAGAGCCAAGTAAAACCGTATTTCGAACTAACTACAGTGCTTGAAAAAGGAGTATTCTTTGCTGCAAAAAAAATGTACGGAATCACTTTTAAACAACGTACAGATTTACCAGTTTACCACCCAGATGTTGTTGCTTACGAGGTATTCGATAATGACGGAAAATCTATGGCAATTTACTATTTAGATTTCTACACTAGAGATAATAAAAAAGGTGGAGCTTGGATGAACAGCCTTGTGAAACAATCTCATTACTTGAAACAAAAACCAGTTATTGTAAACGTTTACAACTTTTCTAAACCAGTTGACGGAAATCCTTCTTTGATTAGTTTTGATAATGTAACAACAATGTTTCATGAATTCGGACACACTTTACACGGTTTGTTTGCTAATCAAAATTACGCAAGTCTTTCAGGTACTTCTGTGCCACGTGATTTTGTCGAATTTCCGTCTCAAATCAATGAGCACGCAGCTTTAGATCCTGAAGTGTTGAAAAACTATGCATTACATTATAAAACTAAGGAAGTAATTCCTCAAGATTTAATCGATAAAATTAAAAAAGCAGAATCTTTCAATAGCGGGTATCACGTAACAGAACTTTTGGCTGCAGCTACTTTAGATATGGCTTGGCATAGTGTTGAAAATGAAGCTGATTTTAAACCAACGTTAGTTTTTGAAAAAGAAGCTCTTGAAAAATATGGTTTACTAGTAAATGAGGTGCCTACAAGATACCATTCTCCTTATTTTGCGCATATCTTCTCAGGTGGATATTCGGCAGGATATTATGCTTACACTTGGTCAAAAACTTTAGATTATAACGTTTATGACTGGATGAAAGCAAATGGTGGTTTGACTAGAGAGAACTCTGAGAGATTTAGAAAATACATTTTATCTGTTGGTAATAGTGTAGATTTAAACAAAGCTTTTGAAGAACTTATTGGTCATAAAATGGAAATCGAACCTTATTTGAGAAACGCAGGTTTAACAGATAAATAGTCAATACAAAACAAGAACTAAATGGCATTCATCAAGGATGCCATTTTTTTTATGTAAACTTTTTAGGAGCAATTTCCAGCTTTTCACTCTATCTTTTCTTGCTTAAAGACAGCAATAAAAGGATGTCGCTGCAATCTGGGCTAGAACCTACATTTCTTGAGAAGATCCAAGGTAACTAAATTGTAAAGTTTTCCTAAAGTCTGTTTAGACGAATTCTTTCTACTTAAATTTACAATCACAATTGTAACAACAGCTAATATGAAATTAAAACAACTATTCCTCCTCTTTTTTATAACTGCAACTTCATTTGCGCAGAAAGACCAATTGAAATGGTTAGATATTAATTTAACCAACTATGAATATCCATATCCTGTACATTTTATCACTTTAAAAGTGCAAAAACAGGAACTTAAAATGGAATATATGGATGTGAAACCTGAGAACTTCAATGGTAAAAGCGTTCTTTTATTACATGGTAAAAACTTTAATGGAGCTTACTGGAAAACAACTATCGATGCCTTGACTAAAAAAGGTTTTAGAGTGGTGGTTCCTGACCAAATTGGTTTTGGAAAATCAGATAAACCAGATAATTTTCAGTACACATTCCAGCAACTAGCCGAGAATACTAAGCAAATTTTAGATACGTTAGGAATCAAAAAAATAGCAGTTCTAGGACATTCAATGGGTGGAATGGTAGCAACACGTTTTGCACTTATGTATCCTGAAACGACTGAAAAATTGATTCTGGAAAATCCCATTGGCTTAGAGGACTGGAAACTAAAAGTGCCGTATCAAAAAGTAGATTGGTGGTATAAAAACGAACTAACACAAAGTTATGATCGAATTAAAAAATACCAATTAGACAGTTACTACGACGGAAAGTGGAAACCAGAATATGACGAATGGGTAAATTTATTAGCAGGTTGGACTTTAAATTCTGACTTCGAAAGAATAGCTTGGAACGCAGCTTTAACATACGACATGATATTTACACAACCTGTAGTCTATGAATTCCAAAATATAAAAGCACCTACTTTACTAATTATTGGAACTAGAGATAGAACAGCTTTAGGAAAACCATTAGTTTCAAAAGAAGTGCAAGCTACAATGGGATTATATGCTAATCTAGGTAAAGAGACGCAAAAGAAAATACCAAATGCTAAATTGGTCGAAATACCAAACATTGGTCACATGCCACACATCGAGAGTTTTGATAAATTTATTACTCCATTAACTGCATTCTTAGAAAAATAATAAAAGATGGGCTTGGAAAATGTTTTCAGGGAAATTTGCCAACAAAAGAAGCTTTTTAGGCAAATTTAGAAAATAGGATACGCTTACCTTTGTTTAACAATTAAAATAAAAATTATGAGCACAGAAAATAAAAATACAGGATTACAGGCAACATTAGATGAAGCTAAAAATACTTGGGAAGCAAAAGCACCTGAGCAAATAAAAGAAATATACGCAGAAGGTATCGCAGATGTAACACGTCAAAACGTAGTGTCTAACGCAAAAAAGAATGATGACAAGGCGCCAAATTTTACACTAACTAATGCAACTGGTAAAGAAGTAGAACTAAGCGAATACCTTAAAAAAGGACCAGTAGTCTTAACTTGGTACCGTGGTGGCTGGTGCCCTTACTGTAACATGACATTACATTATTTACAAGAGCAATTGCCTACAATTCACTTAAAGGGAGCAAGCCTTTTAGCTTTAACACCTGAATTACCAGACAAATCTATGTCTACTGCTGAAAAACACCAATTAGAATTTGAAGTTTTAAGTGATGTTGGAAACAAAGTAGCTAAGGATTACGGAATCGTTTTTAAACTAACAGATGCAGTTGCTGAGTCATACCAAAACGGATTTGATTTACACGGTTTCAATGGTGATGAGTCTGATGAGTTGCCTCTTGCAGCTACTTATGTAATCGATCAAGATGGAACGATTGTGTATACTTTCTTAGATGCTGAGTATAGAAATAGAGCCGAAGCTAAGGATATATTTGCAGCACTAGATGCAATTAAAAAATAAGATTCGTTTTTAATAATAATAAATACCCTCAGGAGTAATTCACTTTTGAGGGTGTTTTGTTTTCTTAAGCAAACACAAATTAATGACAAGGATTATAAAAATATTATTTTACCACTACAACGTATTTTTGCGCGATGAATTTATCAAAAAAGAATGTCTTATTTATGGCAGCGGCTACAGGTTTAATTGTAGCCAACTTATATTACTGCCAGCCGTTAATAGTATTAATAGCAGACGAATTTAAAATACCCCATGCTGATGCTGGGACAATCACTTACCTCACACAAGCCGGATACGCCATTGGTTTATTTTTTATGGTACCACTTGGAGACAAGCTAGAACGAAAAAGCCAAATCCTCTACACGACTTTTGCATCTGTTATTGCATTAATTATTGCAGCAACAGCTCAGAGTTATTTGATTTTAGAAATTGCGTCACTTTTAATAGGAATCACATCAATCGTACCACAACTTATTTTACCATTAGCAGCAGCATTAAGCGCACCCGAAGAGAGAGGGAAAGTTGTGGGAACCATCATGAGCGGACTCCTCGTAGGGATATTGCTATCAAGAACATTAAGCGGTTTTATAGGTGATGTACTCGGATGGCGCGCTATGTTCTGGATTGCTTCAGGACTATGTTTGCTTTTATTTTTCATTATAAAAAAACAATTTCCATACAACAAACCCGTTTTCAATGGATCGTATGGGCAATTAATTAGTTCGCTATTTACACTTATAAAAGAGCAGCCGTTACTACGTGAAGCAACGTTAATCAATGTATTTAGTTTTGCTCAGTTTGGAGCATTCTGGACTACCATGGTATTGTTGCTCTCAACTGATCCTTTCAATTTCAATAGCGCAACCATTGGATTATTTGGTATTGTAGGAGCTTCAGGAGCATTGGCCGCACCATTAGTTGGTAAATTAGGAGACAAAGGGAGTTCAAGAGTAGCTGTTGGTTATGGCTGTATGCTAATTGCTTTGAGTTTCGGTGTTTTTTACTTCTCAGGAGCAAGTGTTGTGGGGATTGTTATAGGGATAGTATTGATCGACATTGGTTTGCAAGGAGTACACATTTCTAATCAAACCCGTGTTTACTCGATACTTCCAGAGGCTAGAAATAGAATGAATACAGTATTTATGTCCTTTAGTTTTTTAGGAACTGCCGCTGGATCAGCATACGGACTCTTTTTGTGGCAATATGGGGGATGGCATGCTGTGACTTTGGGTTGTTTGCTATTATCAGCGCTAGCTCTTGGAGTCTATGCGTACACGTACAAATCAAAGGCAAAACGTATCGAAAGTGTTAAAGGATAAAAAATTAATTTGTAAATTTGCAATTCAATAAAAATAAATAAAGATGGAAAACGGAATATATGCTAAATTTAATACTGCAAAAGGTACGATTTTAGTAAAATTAGAGCATGAATTAACACCAGGAACTGTAGGTAACTTTGTTGCTCTTGCAGAAGGTAACATGGAAAATAAAGTAAAACCTCAAGGACAAAAATTCTATGATGGTTTAAATTTTCATAGAGTTATTCCTGATTTTATGATTCAAGGAGGATGTCCTCAAGGAACTGGAACTGGAGATCCTGGATACAAATTTGACGATGAATTTCACCCAAGTTTAAAACATGACAAACCAGGTATTTTAGCAATGGCTAATTCAGGACCTGGGACTAATGGTTCTCAATTTTACATCACTCATGTACCAACTTCATGGTTAGACGGGAAACATACTGTTTTTGGTCACGTTATCGAAGGACAAGATGTTGTTGATGCAGTTGCACAAGGAGACAAATTAGACTCTCTTGAAATTGTAAGAGTAGGTGAAGAAGCTCAAAAATGGAATGCTATCGAAGCTTTTGTAGGTTTAAAAGGAGCTCGTTTGAAAAAGCAAGCAGCTTTAAAAGCAGAATCTGAAGCAAAAATGGAAACATTAGCAGCAGGTTTTGAAAAAACAGAAAGCGGATTGCGTTACCAATTCATCCAAAGAGGTGATGGAAAACAAGCAGAAGCTGGTAAAACAGTTGCTGTACACTATGAAGGATCTTTAGAGTCTGGAAAAGTTTTTGATTCTTCTTACCCAAGAAAAAAACCAATCGAATTCAAATTAGGGCAAGGACAAGTAATCGAAGGATGGGATGAAGGTATCGCTTTATTAAAAGTAGGAGACAAAGCACGTTTTGTTATTCCTTCTGATTTAGGATACGGACCAGCTGGTGCAGGAGGAGTTATTCCACCAAACGCTACTTTGATTTTTGACGTTGAATTAATGGACGTTAAATAATTCCACTTTTAAATCTTAGTAGTTTTCACTTGTGGAGATAATCAGATTTAAGAAATAAAATAAAGTATAAAATTAGAACGCTTCAAAATTTATTTTGAGGCGTTTTTTTATGCTGTAAATAGTGCAAATCAGTATGAGTTTTAGGGAATTGTTAAGCACGGGTTAAACTGTTAGGCAAATGGCAACTTTATTAATGGTACCGTAATACGGACTTAATTTACATTCGATCAATAAAAAATACTTTTGGAGCAATTAAATTATTAATCTAAACAGTATCAACAACGATGAACTTCAAGCATCTCTTTACAGTAATAGGACTATTATTTGCCTTTACAATGAACGCTCAAAATAATGCAGTTTTATCAGGAACGGTCAAAACAGATCAAGGAAAATTAGTTAAAGGAGCCACAATTATAATCGTAGGTTCAGCGATAAAAACAACTTCAAATGAAGAGGGCCGATTCAGCATCGAGAATTTAGAACCTAGAGAGTATAATTTGTCGGTTACTTATAAAAATTATTTCCCGCTGGAGCAAAATATTACAGTTGCATCTGGACAAAATACCGCCGCTTTTATGTTAGAGGAGATTCCGTCGATGTTAGAAGGTATAGTTGTTACCGCTCAAAAACGCGAACAGAAAAACAAAGATGTGCCTATCGCGATGACTTCTTATGGTAGCGATTTTATAACAAAGCAGGGAACATATGAGTATGATGCGCTATCTGATTTTGTTCCTGGTTTTCAAGTGCAAATTCAAAGTGTCAATAATCCAGGCGTTGTTATTAGAGGTATTACAAGTGATAGCGGGGATTCTCGAGTAGAACCGCGTGTATCAATATTTCAAGATGGTGTTTCTATTAGCAAATCAAGAGGTTCTGTTGTAGAATTATTTGATGTCGAAAGAGTAGAAGTACTTAAAGGACCACAAGGAACATTGTTTGGTCGTGGT
Source organism: Flavobacterium frigidarium DSM 17623 (assembly GCF_000425505.1). Lineage (GTDB taxonomy): Bacteria > Bacteroidota > Bacteroidia > Flavobacteriales > Flavobacteriaceae > Flavobacterium > Flavobacterium frigidarium. The sequence goes on from NZ_AUDO01000011.1 coordinate 26,824, forward strand.
GCCCAGATTGGTGCGATGCATATCATTCAAAATAAAGCCAAAAATGAAACTTCTGGATCAGTAAAAGTGGGTTACGGAAATTACAATCAGGTTTTAACAACAGCTTATTTTAATACACCATTGGTGAAGGATAAATTATTTATTAGAGCTGCTGGTATTTATAATGGTAGAGATGGCTATATCGAAAATCGTTCGGGAGGAGATTTAAACGGTAAACAAACGCTAGCTTTTAGAACGGCTTTGAAATATATTTTTTCGAATAAAACTAAAATTGACGTAATTGCAAACTGGCAAAAAGACACACCTCCAGGAACTTCCTTTAAAAGTGGAAGCTATGCGCCACTAGGAGGAGATTTGAGTCCAAATAGTTTTGCTGATCTAGAAAGAGGAAATGAATTAGGTGTAGATAGATCGGTGAAAGGAATAACCGCGATTGTAAAACACAATATTAATGCTAACTGGGATTTAACGAGCACCACAGCATACAGAGATTTTAATTCTGACGAAGCCTTTGATGCCGATGGAACTGCTGCACCAGCATTGTTTTTTAAAGAAATAGCCGAAGGAAAACAGTTTAGTCAAGAGTTGCGTTTCAATTTTGATAACAATTCTAAATTTAGAGGTTTCTTTGGGGGTAATTTCTTTGCCGAAAAGGGAAAGCAATACGTTCCTTGGGAATTAAACGAACAAAGTTTTGCGATGCTACTATTAAGTCCTGCTAATTTTGTAGTAAACGGGATACCGCAATTTTTACCAAATATTCCAAACGATCCGGCAACTTTTGGTCCCGCTGCCGGCCTTCCTCTCAGCGCAAGCAATTTTGAAGGAAATACCAATTACTCTAAAAATGCTTCAGGAGATCTCTTTGCAGATGCGTCTTATGATTTAACTTCAAAAATATCTGTGACCGCTGGTTTGAGAGGAACTTGGGAAAACAGTAATGCAGGATACCAAGTTGATGATGCTGCAGCACCTTCTAATGTAGGCTATTTGACAGGAGCTTATCCCAATAATCTTTTTGTAGGAACTAATGGTGCGCGTATCGAGGCTAACAAGAATTTTCTATCTGTAGTGGGGAGGTTTGCTGTAAATTATATGGTTAATGATAACGTGACACTTTTTGGTACGACATCTAGAGGCCGTCGCCCTAACGTAATTAATATTACTGCCGCAAATACAAATATTTTAGCTAATGAAATTGTATGGTCTTATGAAGTAGGAGCTAAATCTTTGTTCTTGAACAATAGCTTGCAATTTGATGTTAATGCGTATATTTATAATTATTCGAATTTTCAAACCAGTGTAACCAAATTTGTTGATGGTGTTTTTCAATCGACTACAGAGGATAGCGGGAACGCGTCATCTTTTGGTTTTGAAGCAGCTTTTCAATATGCTTTATCAAGACATGCTAGTTTTTTTGCAAATTATGGGTACATCGATGCTGCATTTGATAATACTGATGCCAATGGAAATCCTCAAGCTCTGGCTGGAAACACGTTTAGATTAACGCCTAAACATTCTGTTTCAGCGGGATTAGATTTATCTGCGGCGATTAATAAAAGCACAGACATCTTTTTTAGACCTTCTTACACTTATAAATCAAAGGTGTTTTTTGAAGAGACAAATTTACCTAACATTTCGCAAGCAGGTTACGGAATCATGAATTCGAGAGTAGGATTAATTATTAATAAAAAGTACGAACTTAATTTTTACATGAACAATATATTCGATAAAAAATACATTGTAGATGCTGGAAACACAGGTGGTGCTTTTGGAATTCCAACATTTATTGCGGGTGTGCCAAGATTATTTGGAGTGCAAGCATCGGCCAAATTTTAAAGTATTATTTTCGAATAATTAAAGTCTAAACTCAATAATAAAATAGAATGAAAAAATATTTATTAGCCTATGCTTTTGTAAGTTTGTGTAGTACAATGGCTCAAAGTCAAGAGATTGCTCCCAATGAAAAACTATCAAATATGGATCGCATTATCGCTCTAAGCGAGGCAAAAGTCCAAGGTGTAAAACCTGATAATGAGGCAAAGATCCTGTGGGCTGATGCCAAAAATTATAAAAAAACGGAAGTAGCATTTGTTTACCTACATGGATTTGGGGCAAGTAGCAGAGAGGGCGAGCCCGTAATGAGCCTGCTTGCCAAAAAATACCACGCCAATGTATATTTATCGCGATTGAAGGAACACGGAATCGAGCGCGAAAATGGTTTTGAATACCTAACTCCCGAAAATTATATTGCCTCTGCAAGAGAGGCGGTAGCGATAGGAAAACGACTAGGTAATAAAGTGGTAGTTGTAAGTACATCGACAGGCGGAACGTTGAGCTTGACGTTAGCTGCAGCAGATAAAGATATTGCAGCCTTAGTTTTATACTCGCCTTTTATTGATTTAATAAATCCTCAAATGACAGCTATATTAACAAAAGAAGGTAAAGAGGGCTTTGTGAAAATGAATGGTGGCGAAATCCAAAAACAAAAACGAGCTGCTGATGAAGCAAAATATTGGAGCACCTCATATCATGTAAATGGGTATGTTTCTTTAATTAAAATGCTTAAAGATAACATGACCAAAGAAACTTTTAAAAAGGTAGATTGTCCTGTCTTTGTAGGCTATTATTATAAAAATGAGAAAGAGCAAGATCAAGTGGTCTCTGTTCCTGCAATATTAAAAATGTATGAAGAATTAGGTACTGCGACAGATGAAAAAAAGAAATTTGCTTTTCCTGAATCTGGAAATCACGTTATAGCTTCAGATCTAAGATCAAAAGATTATAAATCAGTGTACAATGAAACGGTACAGTTTTTAGACGGTTTAAATTTATAGAAGATGAAAAAAATCATTCTAATTGCTACAGCAGTTATTGCAACTAGTTGTAGTCAAAAAGTGGTAAATACTACTAATGCAGTTACTAAAAATAACGTCATGAAAACCTATGATTTTGAATTGCAAGGACATCGCGGAGCAAGAGGATTAGCACCAGAAAACACTATAGCCGCTTTTAAAAAAGCACTAGAGTTAAATGTAAATACGCTAGAACTTGATGTGGTTGTGACCAAAGATAAACAACTCATCGTCTCTCACGAACCTTGGCTTAACGCTAAAATTACTCTTGATAAATCGGGAAAGCAAGTTGGTGAACAAGACGCGCTAGCCTATAATATTTACCAGCATGACGTTGCTGATTTGCAAACCTATGATGTCGGAAGTTTGGGGAACACTTTATTTCCAGAGCAGAAAAAAGAGAAAATAAGCAAACCGCTGCTGTCTACTGTTTTTAAAATGGCTGAAAAGGCAAACCCTACTATTTTGTACAATATCGAAATCAAGAGTACGATTGAAGATGAAGAAAAAGGGTTTCAACCAAGTGTTGCCGAGTTTTCAGATTTATTAGTACGTGAAATTGAACAAAATGTACCGAAGGAGAGGGTAGTGATTCAAAGTTTTGATATACGAGTATTACAGTACATTCATTCAAAGTATCCCGAATTTACACTGTCATACTTAACTTTCGAAAATAACTTTGAAAAAAACATTGAGCTTTTGGGATTTACGCCGACAATTTATAGTCCGTATTATGTTTTGCTGAACGCAGATGAGGTGAAAACCATACATACTAAAAATGTAAAAGTGATTCCATGGACAGTGAATACTGCACCTGAAATGCAAGAATTATTAGAAATAGGAGTTGATGGGTTAATAAGTGATTATCCAAATCTGGCTTTGCCATTTAGAAAAAAATAAAATGTTGTTTAAATAAATAAAAGCGTCTCAAAATTAATTTTTGAGACGCTTTTTATCTTTTATCCTAATTTGAATGCCTTTTATTTCCATTTAATACCACAACCAATGCTTGGTTTTTGCTCTTCATTTAAGGTGCGATTGTATACTACGCTATCGATGGCGCCTCTTAGATCGCTACCACTTAATGGAATTCCGTTTCCGGGGCGACTATCATCAAGTTGGCCTCGGTAAACTAATTTGTCTTGGTTGTCAAATAAAAAGAAATCAGGAGTACAAGCGGCTTGGTAAGCTCTTGCTACATCTTGAGACTCATCATATAAATAGGGGAATTCAAAATCATTTTCAAAGGCATATTCCGTCATTAAAGCTGGAGAATCTTGCGGAAAATTAACCACGTCATTACTGGATATTGCAATAATTCCCAATCCTTGTACACGATAATCATTGGCAATCATAATCACTTCTTCAATGACATGATGTACAAATGGACAATGATTACAAATAAATAAAACAAGTGTACCTTTTTCACCTTTTAAATCGGCAAAAGAGAACCATCCTGTTTCAGAGGTGCGGTCATTCAAGAAGAATTCAGGTGCTTTTGTTCCTAACGGAAGCATATTTGAGGTGGTTCTAGCCATTGTACTGTATTTATATTTGAACCTTAAAGTTACTAAAAACAGATTGCTTTTAAGTTAAAATGATTATTTTTAGTTGTAATACATAAAGAAGTCGAGATGGAAAATAATTTGAGTTGGCAAGAATTCGAAAAAGTAGCAATGCGAGTAGGTACTATTTTAGCAGTAGATGATTTTCCAGAGGCTAGAAAACCAGCATACCAACTGACAATTGATTTTGGAGCTGATATAGGCATTCGAAAAACATCTGCTCAAATTACAAAACGTTACTTAAAATCAGATTTATTAAACCGTCAAATCGTAGCAGTTGTTAACTTTCCTAAAAAGCAAATAGGCAAGTTTATGAGTGAGTGTCTCATTCTGGGTGCCGTTGGAGACAACGGCGATGTTGTTTTGCTAGCGCCAGATTTTAAAATAGAAAACGGATTGCGAATAGGGTAAGTTATTTTCTGGCTTTCGCCAAAGTGATTCAGATAGAATTAGTCGTTTGTAAGTAGCATATAAAGATATAAATTTAGTTGACTTTCGTAGCTCTATTCAATAGGTAGGCTTGCAATTTGTCCCCATTCGGTCCAGGAACCGTCATATATGGCTTTTGGATTATTGTTGGCAACAATTTCATAAGCCATCAAGACAATACAAGCTGTAACGCCTGAACCACAACTAAAATATATTGGTTTGTTGTGTTGCGGTAATACTTTAACCAATTCTTCTTCAGTCAAAAAGTGACCGTCACGAAGCACATTGGGATATGGAATGTTACTTGATCCCGGAATATGACCACTACGCAATCCTTCTCTTGGTTCTTCAGTTTCTCCAGTAAAGCGATCGTTAGAACACGCATCAATTAATATCGCTTCCTTCGTTTGGATGTTTTCTAGAACTTGTTCTTTAGTTCTAACGGTTTCGGGATTGAAATGAGCTTCAAAATTCCCGTGTGCATAGACTCTTTTTGCTGTAGGTTCTAATGGTAGATTCTCTTTTGCGTAAGCGGGAAGGCCGCCATCAAGAACCCACACATTTTCATGTCCCATGATGGTGAATAACCACCAAGCTCGCGGACTAGAATAAATTCCTAAGCTGTCATAAATTACGATCTTACTATCGCTGTTTATTCCGAGTTTTTGTGCTGCTGCTGTAAATATGTGCGCAGTAGGAAGCGTATTTGGTAAAGGATTTGTTATATCACTAAAGTCATTCTTAATGTCAAAATATCGAGCGTCTTTAATTTGAACATCTTGAAATTGTGAAGCTACCTTTGCCTGATTAACTTGCTGACTTGCATCAAGAATAATCAACGTTGGGTCTTGTAAATTATTAGCAAGCCATTTCACAGATACAATTGATGATTTCATTTAGAGGTTTTTAAAAACTTTTTTATCATAAATATAGGAAATGATAACTAATATTATTGCTATCAAAGCAGTTAAGTGGCCGCCATCTTTAACATTAATGTGCGCACTAAAAGCTAGTACAAAATCAAAAAAGAAACCGGCATAAGCTAGTTCTTTTAAAAATGTGGATTTTTTAATCAAAATTGCCAAGACACCTAAAATTTTGGCGAAAGCTAGAGGGTAAATGATATAAGTAGGGTAGCCTAAACTTTTGAAGATTCCTTCGACCATGGTAGTATTAAAAAGGTACATTCCAGCAGACATGAGCATTAATAAACATAATAATATCGTAGCAGTCCAGTAAATAATTTTGTTTGTCATAATAGTTTTTAGGTTTGATTCTAGTTTTAAATTTGTTTCTAATTGTTTTGCTACTTGATGAGGTTACAAACTTCTATTTTAATAGCTATAGGTTATGGTATTATTTGTAACGAAAAGAATTGTGATTTAGTTGTAATCTATATTATTTAGTGGAATTTATAGAGTTAGAAAAGTAATGATTGAAGCAAGTTACAATCTGCTGCTTACAATTGGTTTCAAATATCATTAAATAATGCTCAACTTCCATATACTGATTCAGTTTATAAATATAACATGTCGTTTTATTCTTCAATTAAAAATATACCTATTATTAGAAAGAAAAGTAAACCAGCGCTATGTTGATAGTAGCAGGAGTTATGCTAAAGGTTCAAGTATTCAATTAATCTTTTCTTGAACACGATTCTGTAAAAACAATATATAAATAGCGATATGCAGGCAGCGGTGGTAATGCATAAAACCAGTTATTTCACTGCTACTATATAATCAAAATTCTCCTTGACGAAGTACATGTTGATTTAATAAATTGCTGATAAAAAAAATGCCTGAAAAACTGAGTTTTCAGGCATTCAAAATAATGTGTGATTGTTAATTATTTTTCAGCTTCAATAGGCTGAGGCTGATGTACTACCATTTGAGGGAAAGGGATTTCGATTCCTTCTTTGTCAAAAGCAGCTTTGAGACGTTTACGAAGTTCTCCGGTTACTTCCCATTGTTTACTTGGTAGTGTTTCGCCTAAAATTTTCATCATTATAGCTGAGTCAGCAAATTCATTTACTCTTAAGAATAAAGGTGGTGCGAGAATCACCGTTTGCCATTGTGGATCAGCAGCTAAATCGTTTCCAACTTTGTTAATGACCGTAATTACATGTTCTAAATTGGAATTATAACTTACACCCATATCTAAATTTATTCTAGAGAAATCCTTAGATAAGTTAGATACTTTTTTAATCTCTCCGTGAGGAATGTGGTGTACAGTACCATCCATATCTCTAAGCGTTGTTTTGCGCAGGCTAATTTCCTGCACAGCACCACTAGCATTGTCAAAACTAACAACGTCTCCTATGCGATACTGATTTTCAAGAATAATAAACAAACCGCTAATAACGTCACGTATTAAATATTGCCCACCAAATCCAAAGGCCAGACCAACAATACCGGCGGCAGCTAGAATAGGAGCAATCTCAATACCAAATTCCTGTAAAATCATTAAGGTAGCCATAATGATTAGTGCGATTTGAGCCGTTGTGGTAAAAATTTGAATTAATGTATTCTCTCTTTTTTCCTCTGCTTCAGGAGAACCAAAGTGATCAGGTCTTACAGCTATTTTAACTGCTCTAGCTATAAATTTAGCAAGTATTTTGTGAATTATAAATGTTGCGATAGTAATAAAAATAATTTTTACGCCACTTGTAAGTAGCCACGGAACTATTAACTCGCTGTATTTTTCTAAGTTTTTTTCAAAAATTTCTTTCATGTTTTTTTCGATTAAAATTTCAAATGTCATTTAAACTAAAAAGCCCTAAAAACCGTTAGGTCTCTGGACTTTAAAATGCGTTTTAGTATCAATTAATTTTAGATATCATCAAAATCTATGTCGGTGAAGCTTGATACGCTTGGTATAGCTTCTTCCATCTCTACTTTTTCAAGTACGTATTCTTTTTTAAAATCCTTTTGGTGTCTTTCTGATATTACTTCTTCCCCTTTGTGATTTAAAACGTAAGAAGTCATGTCATTTAGTATTTCTGAAAATGAGGCGAAATCCTCCTTATATAAATATATTTTATGTTTTTTAAAGTGAAAAGAGCCATCCTCTTCAGTGAATTTTTTACTCTCAGTAATTGTGATGTAGTAATCATCAGCTTTTGTCGCTCTTACATCAAAAAAGTAGGTTCTTCTTCCTGCACGTAAAACCTTAGAAAAAATTTCTTCTTTTTCTAATATGTCATTTTCTCTCATAATCCGTTCTCTCAATTAATGGTTGTTAAGTAGTAACCAAAAATCATAAAAATTAATGTATTATACAACAATTAAGGCAATTCTTTTTCTGAAAGTTGCTTAAGATATAGGGAAGCATAATAGCCCTCTTCATTTAGTAATTGATTATGAGCTCCTTGTTGGATAATTTTTCCATCCTCTAGAATAATAATTTTGTTTGCATTCTTTGCGGAAGAAACACGGTGGCTTACAATTATCGTTGTTTTGTCTTTACAAATTTCGAATAAATTATTTAAAATAGTCTCTTCTGTTTCTGTATCTACTGCTGATAAGCAGTCATCAAATAGTAATATAGGAGGGTTTTTAATAATTGCTCTTGCGATAGATACACGTTGTTTTTGTCCTCCTGATAGGGTAATTCCACGTTCACCAAGTACGGTGTCGTATTTTTTATTGAAACCCATGATATTATTGTGTACCACAGCGCTTTTCGCAGCATTCATTACTTCCTCATCTGTAGCGTCTTCTTTACCAAATTTTATATTATTCTTTATCGAATCAGAAAATAAGAAAGCGTCTTGAGGAACGATACCAATGTTATTACGTAAATCATTTAAATTCAAGCTTTGTATGCTTTTGCCGTCGATATTGATTACGCCATCAGTTACATCGTAAAGTCTCGAAATTAAAGATAAGATACTTGATTTTCCAGAACCAGTTTTCCCTAATATGGCGAGAGTCTCTCCTTTTTGAACTGTAAATGAAATGTTTTTTAATGCGGTAATATTAGTATCTGCATAGGTAAAGCTTACGTCATTAAATGAGATTGCACCTTCAATTATGGAGCGTTCTGTAGTGTTGTTCTGAATTTCAGGTTGGATTTTCAAGAACTCATTCAATCTTTTTTGAGAAGCCTCAGCCTCTTGAACCATGGATGATACCCATCCCAACGAAGCTACTGGCCAAGTAAGCATGTTTACATATAAAATGAATTCGGCGATTGTACCAATGCTTTGAATGGTTCCATCGATATACATTAATCCTCCAAAATAAATAACTACCAAGTTACTAATTCCAATAAGCGCCATCATTAATGGACCAAAAAGTGATTGCACTTTTGCTAGGTTCAAACTCTTACTTTTACTTTCGTTAGCAAGATTAACCATATTGTTGCTATGTTGCTGCTCTAAGGAATAAGCTTTAATTACGCGCAAACCTGAGAATATCTCCTGCGAAAAACTAGAGACTTTAGAAAGGTATTGCTGAAAAATAGTACTTCGCTTATTGATTTCGGTGCTTAATTTAAAAATACCATAAGACAACAGTGGCAGGGGCAACAACGTATAAGCAGTTAATCGCGGAGATACATTGTACATGTATATAATTACAATTGCAAAACGTATAATTGTATTAATACTATACATGACTGCAGGACCTACATACATTCTAACCTTTGAGACGTCTTCACTAATGCGATTCATTAAATCTCCTGTTCGGCTTTGTTTGTAGAAGTTTTGACTTAAATTTTCATATTGTCTAAAAACTTCATTTTTTAAATCAAATTCGATATGACGAGACATCACAATAAGTGTTTGTCTCATTAAAAACGTTAGTAATCCAGCTACAATAGTAGTGGCCACAATTAATAGTACATTCGAAATTAACTCTTCTCTAATGACTGTAGAAGATACAGATGTGTCTTTTGAAAACTCCTCAATAACCTTAAAAGATTGGCTAATCAATTTAGGAGTGAAAAGCATGAATATTTGAGCAATGATTGTAAATATAATTCCTAGTGAAAAGCTGTATTTATATTTTACAAAATATTTATTTAAATAACTTAGTTCTTTCATTTTTTTGTGAAATTCTCTATTGAAATTGATGTTTTATTGTGCAATCCTTTATGGAATTGCAATTTTTAATTTATTAAAAAAGCTACTTTTCTTAGTGTAAATGCATTTTTATCATAAAAAAATGAAAGATATGCATATTTTGTGTAATTTTGATTTGTCTTTTTGACAAATTCATAATAATATCACTTTAAAATAAAGCTATATGGATGCAACTTTTGCAACTGGAAAGGACCTTCAAAAAATGGATCCAGTTTTTGGACAATTATCATTTAATGATCACGAACAAATTGTATTTTGCAACGACAAAGATACGGGTTTAAAAGCAATTATTGGTATTCATAATTCAGTTATGGGGCCAGCTTTAGGAGGTACTCGAATGTTTGATTATGCTAATGAATGGGAGGCGTTAAACGACGTCTTAAGATTGTCTCGCGGGATGACTTATAAGGCAGCAATCACAGGATTAAATATCGGTGGAGGTAAAGCGGTAATTATCGGTGATGCTAAGACTAAAAAGACACCTGAATTAATGCGCAAGTTTGGTGAATTTGTTCACGGATTGAGCGGGCGTTACATTACTGCAGAAGATGTAGGAATGGAAACTAAAGATATGGATATTGTGAGAGATGTTACTCCTTATGTAACAGGAATCTCTGAAGAAAGAGGTGGTTCAGGAAATCCTTCTCCTGTTACTGCTTACGGAGTTTACATGGGAATGAAAGCTGCTGCAAAACATAAATTTGGATCAGACTCACTTGCTGGAAAAAGAATATTAGTTCAAGGAATAGGACACGTAGGGGAGACTCTAGTAGAATATTTGACAAAAGAAGGTGCTGTTGTAATAATTGCTGATATCAATGAGGAAAAATTATACGAAGTAGGAAATAAATATGGTGCAACAATATACACGGGAGCCGATTTATATACTGCTGATGTAGATATTTATGCGCCATGTGCAATGGGAGCAACGATCAATGATGTTACAATTGATAAAATTAAGGCTAAGGTTATCGCTGGAGCGGCAAACAATCAATTAGCAAACGAAGATATTCACGGAGCTAGATTACAAGAACGTGGTATTTTATATGCACCTGATTTTTTAATTAATGCAGGTGGAATCATCAATGTTTATGCTGAGTTAGAGCATTATGGTAAAGCTGAGATTATGACAAAAACTGAGAATATTTACAACACGACTTTAGAAATTTTGGATTATGCTGTTGCAAATAACATCACTACTCATCATGCTGCACTTAAAATTGCACAAGATCGTATTGATCAAAGAAAGCTAGAAAACAGTAGAAAATAATTTGCTATGATTTATTATTATTCCGTGTGGTGCTTTTAAAATGATAATTAATTTGTCATTCTAAGAGTGCTAGCACGGAATACTTTTTTAAAATAAGCATTTATATATTTTATTTTAAAAAATGAAATTCTTATTTTTGCACCCTAATTTAATAAAAGTTCTTACAAGGTGGTAAATAGAAGACACATTCGCGTGAAGGTGATGCAATCCATTTATGCGATGCATCAAAATGGCTCAGATAACTTAGAGAAAGAGGAAAAATTCCTTTTCTACAGTATCGATAATATTCAAGATTTATACCTTACGATGATTTCTTCTTTAATGGAAATCTGTAAAAAAGAGGCTGAGTTTTTACACAAATCAAGCCTGAAACACCTTGCAACTCCGCAAGAACGCAACCCTAATGAAAAATTTGTTAAGAACAGTATCTTCCAAATTCTTGCCGAAAACAATTCTTTGAGTATTGCTTTAGAGACAAGAAAAATAGATGCTTGGACACTTCATGAAGATTATATTTCTTTATTATTGACTGCAATTAAAACAAGTCCATATTATATTGATTATATGAGTAAAGAAGGATCGACATTTGAAGAAGATAGACAGCTAATTGCAAACCTTTTTGGTGAAGTTATTGCTCCTAATGAGAAATTGTACGAATTTTTAGAAGATGATCAATTAACTTGGATAGATGATATTCCTTTAGTTAACACGCATATTTTAAAACAGTTAAAGTCAATGAAGCCTATAGTGGATGATGATTTTACAGTTCCTAAAGTATATAAAGATGCTGAAGATAAGGCTTTTGTAAAAGATTTGTTTCGAAAAACAATTCTGAACGAATCAGAGCTTGCTAAAGAATTTGTTGATAAAACACCTAATTGGGATAGTGAAAGAATTGCTGAGGTAGATACGATCATTTTAAAAATGGCTATCTGTGAATTTTTAAAATTTCCCTCAATTCCAGTTAAAGTTACTTTAAACGAATATTTAGAGCTTGCAAAAGAGTACTCTACTCCAAAAAGTAGTATTTTTATCAACGGAATTCTAGATAACCTAGTTAAAGAATTAGAATCGAATAAAAAAATGCAAAAAACCGGTCGTGGTTTAATGTAATATTAATAAACAAAAACAGAATTTAAAACTATGGAAAACTTAACTCAATTTGCGCCTTTTATTTTAATGTTTGTAGTGATCTATTTCTTCATGATTAGACCACAACAAAAAAGAGCAAAAAACGAAAAAGAGTTTGAAAGCACTTTAAAAGTAGGAGATAAAATTATTACTAAAAGTGGTTTACACGGTAGAGTTGCTGAACTATCAGAAGGTACTGTAGTTGTTGAAACTATGGCTGGAAAGTTAAAAATGGAGCGTACTGCAATTTCTATGGAAATGAGTGCTGCTTTAGCAAAAAAATAATTTCAATATTTGGAATAAAAAAAACCGATGTGCAAGCATCGGTTTTTTTGTTTTTATGAACTGCATTTTAATCTAAAAATAAAACTGCTTCCCTTGCCTTCAATACTCTGCACTTCTAGAGTACCATCATGTAAGTCAAGAATCTTCTTTACTATTGCGAGGCCTAAACCAGTACTATTCTTGATGTCACTGTAATTATCAGATCGGTAGTATCTCGCAAAAATACGTTCTCGATCTTTGTCAGGAATACCTATACCGTTATCACTAATCGAAATTTTGACATGATCATTATGGCATTTTTCTGTTACTATAGTGATGTGTCCGTTTTCAGGGGTGAATTTAATTGCATTGTCAAGTAGGTTCTGAATCACTCTTTCGATCAATGAGATGTCAGCAAATACAGGAGCTAATTCCTTCGATAAAAAAGTTTCAATAGTGATGTTCTTTGTTTTAGCAATAAGATTATATTTAGTCCCAATATCGTTAACTAACTCACTAATGATAAAAGGCTCTTTCTCTGGTTTGATTTGATTTGCTTCTAACTTAGATAACTCAAACAACTCATTCACCAGTTTTTCTAGTTTTTCTGAGCTCTTGCTTACTGTATCAATATATCGCTTTCGATCTTCGGCAGATATCGAATTTTCTTTGATTTGCAATGTTTCAAGATAACCTCTAATAATCGCAATTGGCGTTCTTAAGTCATGAGATACATTAGCAATGAGTTCTCTTCTTAGGTTTTCAACTTCCTTTAGCTTATTGATATTATTAGTTAGTATATCAGCCATTTCATTAAAAATCTCGGCTAGTGGTTTCTCGCTACCAATGGTTTCTAAATCAACTCTAGCAGTTAAATCTCCTTGTTTAAATTGCTGCATGACATGAAGAATCTTGCTGTAATTTCGAGTAATTGTATTAATAATTAGAAGCCCTATTACAAAAGTAAAAAATAACGTTACACCCATAGTTCTAAAACTAATTTGTAACAAGAAGCTGGTAAAAAGAGCATCTGTAGTGGGCATTTCTTTTTCACCATTTAAAACCACATAAATATAAGCGTATAGCATGTTGTTCATGGTCAACGGATGAGCCGAAAACGCTTTTTGTGTGCTAGGGTTTAGAGGATCGTCACCCTTTATAAATTTTTTCTCTTTATCATTTATAAAACTTTTGATAGGTGCCAGGTCAATTGTGGTAGATTTTAAGTTTTTCTCTGGCGGATACCACGCAAGTATTTGTCCTGTGGGATTAACAAGGTAGACTTCGAGATTGGGGTTAATTGCTCTAACGTGATGAAACATTTCGTTTAAAGCGGGCTTTATTACTTGACCATTATAAAAAGGAGTCGAGTTCTCTATGATGTTCTTAGCGGTATCTCGATTTAAACGTTGGTCGACTTCTTCCAAGTATTCCGTCGAATATTTATAACTAATGTACACATGTACTACACCTACAATCGCTAGTAGAAAGAAGAAAACTACCGATATTTTCCAAAATAATGGATTAAATTTTTTCTTTTCCATGCTTATACAATTTCATCTGAAAATCTGTAACCAATTCCCCAAGTTGTTAATATAAATTTAGGATTGGTAAGATTGGGTTCTATTTTTGTTCGGAGTCTGTTGATATGTGAGTTCACCGTATGTTCGTAGCCTGAAAACTCGTAACCCCATACGGTATTAAGTAGCGTTTCACGAGAATAACTAATACCCGGATTGGACATGAACAAATGTAATAAATCAAATTCTTTAGGCGTAAGATCTACCACTTCATCTGCTAGAGTAACCTTCCTTTTTAGCGTGTCCATAGTTAAATTATGTCGTTGTAATATTTCAGGCACCGGCAGAGGTTCGGGAGTCGACATTTCGTTGCGTCTAATTAGTGCTTTTACTCGCGCTATAAATTCTCTAATGCTAAATGGTTTTGTCAAGTAGTCATCGGCTCCGGTCTCTAATCCAATAATTTTATCAATTTCTTCGCTACGCGCTGTGAGCATCATGATAGGTGTGGTGTTTTTATCTGCTCGAATGCGTTTGCATATTTCGATGCCATTGATATCGGGTAACATTAAGTCTAAAATAATAACATCATAATGATTTGCTTTCACTAGGTCTAAACCGTCAAAACCAGTGTATGCTTTTGTTAATTCAGCATGTATGTCTTTCAAGTGAATTTCGACGAGTTCAACAATAGAAGGGTCGTCTTCGATAATTAAAATGTTTTTCATAGTCTTTGTAGTTACGTATTGATGCGCAGCAAGGCGGTTAAGGTGATCAGAGTGGTAAAATACAACTTATTATTTTATTTATAAAAAGCTATTTTCTTTTATAAACAATTCCAAATGAAAGGATATTGTTAGTATAGACGTTTTTTGCTTTTACAATTGCACTATTAGTATTAAAATATTGCGCAGTGATTCCAAAATTATTTCCTAGTTCATACATTCCTCCTACAGATACAGCAGTATATGTCGTTCCATCGCCTCGAATGAAATCA
Source organism: Flavobacterium frigidarium DSM 17623 (assembly GCF_000425505.1). GTDB lineage: Bacteria > Bacteroidota > Bacteroidia > Flavobacteriales > Flavobacteriaceae > Flavobacterium > Flavobacterium frigidarium. Next base: position 41,938 of record NZ_AUDO01000011.1, read on the forward strand.
GCAAATTGCGGTCCTTTACCAACGCCTGTTTGTATAAGTACTTTACTATTCATCCATAATTTATCAAATAATTTATAGCCCACTTCAACACCTGATTGAAACTGGTTTTGGAAATCACGATCTTGATAAGTCGTCCTGTAATTGAAAGCGCTAAAAGCACTTGCATACAATTTTGATGGTGCAAATGAATGTGATACCGCTAGTGTTGTCCAAACATTAAATTCACCATCTCCTGATGGTAAGTTGATTTGATCTAATGGATTTTGATTGTTTGTTGCAAAATTATTGGCTCTTCCGGTAGGTAATTCGGGTGCTACAGAAATAGAAAGGGGAAATGATTTTTGTAGTAGTTGGTATTTTAATTCCAATCTAACATCACCAAAGCCGCTAACATTATTTGTCGTTTCGTAACCGTTTTGTTTAAATAATGGAATTGATGTAATCGCTGTCAAACGATCTGTTATTCCATATTCTCCATAGATAGAAACGGCTTTTTGCGAAAAATCGCTAGTTTTGAGACTTTTTCCATCGTTGTTTCTAAAATCAGATGATTTATACGAACTATAATCTAGTTTAAAGAAATAGTCATTTTTTGCTTTTGTCCAACCGCTTTGAGCGTTAGTAGGTATCGTTAATATGAAAGCTAACAGTAAAAATATAGTAGAGATTTTTTTCATGTCTTTTTATTTTATTTTAAAAACAAAAGACATTGATGGTTTAATCAATGTCTTTTGTTTAAAAAAAGTTTATTATTATTTCAATAATCCATTTCCAAACGGGATGTTTGCTGAACCGCACCATACGATTACATAGTCTAATCCTGCTGGAATCGTTCCATCAACTTTGTAAAAAGCTTCTCCGTTCTTGTTTACAATTCCAATTAATTTTAAATCAGGATTTCCTGTACCAGGACTAGCAGTAAAAGTCGCTGTTCTAGATAAATAAATTGTAGCGGTACCCGTTCCTAATTCTGTAGTAAAATCTGATCCTAAGTGTACAAAAGTGGTGTTGCTGTTGTCAACTCCAGTTTCAATTAAACCTTTTGTTGGAGTACCATTTTGAGCTGTTAAAGTTCCTGTCTTAATTGCCGTGAAAGCACCTACTGGGTTTGCTGTATCTACTTGTACTTCTACAGTTTCATTGTTGTCAGAAGAACAAGCAACAGTTGAAATTGAAACTAAAGCTAATGCGATCATTGTAGTAAAAATTCTTTTCATAATTCTAATTTTAAGTTTGTGATTAATTTCATTGATGCAAATATCATCGAGAAGTATCACGAAAATGTTCTGAAAGAATAACAAAAGAATATTTCTCACATTTTGCTTTAAAAATGTAGAGACATGAAAAAAAAATGCCCATCAGAATCTTTTCTGATGGGCATTTGTGTTAAAAATAAAACAAGTAGTATTGTTATTTCTTTTTTGATTTTGGAATTGGTAAACTGTAATTAGGCTGCGCTGTTAGTTCCGCTATCTTTACAATTACTTCAACTGCCTTTTGCATACTTTCTACTGGTACATATTCATATTTACCGTGAAAGTTGTGACCACCAGCAAAAATATTAGGACAAGGTAATCCCATATATGATAATTGACAACCATCTGTACCACCACGAATAGGTTTGATCAAAGGTTTAATGTTTACTTCTTTCATTGCTTTTTCGGCGATGTCAACGATATGCTTTACTGGAACAACTTTTTCTTTCATATTGTAATACTGATCATTGATCTCAGCAATTACAATGTCTTCGCCAAATTGCTTCGCGAATTTTTTATTGATCTTAGCAGTGATTTTTTCGATTTTTTCTTTGCGTTTTTCGAATTTTTTCTTGCTGTGATCTCTAATAATAAGTTCTAGAACTGTTTCCTCGATGCTACCTTTTAAATGGTGAACGTGATAAAATCCTTCGTAACCTTTTGTTTCTTGTGGCGTTTCATCTTCTGGTAAGGCGTTGATAAAGTCATTTGCAATAAGCATCGAGTTGATCATTTTTCCCTTGGCATAACCAGGATGTACACTCTTTCCTTTAAAGGTGATTTTGGCACCAGCCGCATTAAAATTTTCATATTCTAATTCGCCTATCTGACTTCCGTCCATAGTGTATGCCCATTCTGCACCAAATTTCTCTACGTCAAAATGGTGTGCTCCACGACCAATTTCTTCATCAGGTGTGAAACCCACTCTAATTTTTCCGTGTTTGATTTCAGGATTATTGATTAGGAATTCCATTGCCGTAACAATTTCAGTAATTCCTGCCTTATCATCTGCTCCTAATAGTGTTGTACCATCAGTTGTGATAAGTGTTTGTCCTTTATACTGTAGTAAATCTTTAAAATAACTTGGGGATAAAATGATGTTTTCTGCTGCATTTAATACAATGTCTTTTCCATCATAATTTTCAACAATTTGTGGCTTTACATTTGCTCCAGTAAAATCAGGAGTAGTATCAAAATGCGCAACAAATCCCACTGTAGGTACTTCATGTTCCACATTGCTTGGAAGCGTTGCCATGATATATGATTTATCATCAATTGTAACATCTTGCATACCAATTTGTTTCAACTCATCTACAAGTTTATTGGCTAAATCCCATTGCTTTGCAGTACTTGGAGTGGTTGTAGAATTTGGATCTGACTCAGTGTCTACCGTTACATAACTGATGAAGCGATCAATAATATGTTGCATAAAATTTATTTTTGTATTGGATAACAAAGATAATATTTATTTAGAATTGAGGTGTTAAAACGGTCTTTAAGGTCGCTAAATTACTTGTATGCGAACTCCTAGTGCATCGTTTGAGGATCTTTTGTGGGAGAACTAGTTGCACCATATTTAAGCATACCTACATTTATACTGCCATCTGCTTTTACTAACATTAAAAAAGCATTATCGTATTCGTGATCTTCAATCGCTTCTATAGGTCTCGTTCCTCCAAGTGCTTCCATTGTTTCAAGAATAGTGTTAGAGTGTCCTACTATTAAAACAGTCTTATCTACATTTTCCTCTAAAACCTTTTTAGCAAACTCTTTTAGTTTATTAGCGTCATAAATTTGTACTTGAATTTTATTCAAAGTTGCCGTTGGTTGTGCTGTATTGCGTGTTCGTTTGTAATCGGTACTATAAACTGCATCTACCCCTGTATCCGCTAATTCTTTCGCTAAGTCTTCCGCTCTCTGAAGTCCTTTTTCGGTTAGTTCAGGATCTTTTTCCTTAGGATCGTTAGTCATTTTTTCAGCGTGGCGTACAAGAACAATTCTGATTTCTTTATTTGATTGACCAAAAACAGTAATCGAAGCTAAAAGTAAAAACAAACAAATAAATTTTTTCATAGTAAGGATTTTAGAAATGCTAATTTATTGTATAATATTGAAAACATGACTATTTAAGGCAGCATAATTGCGTGCTTTCTTTTTTAGGCATTATTATCTATTTATTAGACAGATAATTCTATTTTTGCACACACAACTAAAAAGCTATGTACAAACAACTTATTCGCCCATTATTTTTCCTTTTCGATCCAGAAAAAATTCACTATTTTACCTTTTCGTTAGTTCGTGCTACGTCAAAAATTCCAGGATTTTCGGCGCTGTATCGTTCTCTTTATTTGGTAGACGACAAACGACTAGAACGTGAAGTTTTTGGTTTGAAATTTAAAAACCCGGTAGGATTAGCAGCTGGTTTTGATAAGGATGCAAAATTGTATAAGGAGTTGTCTAACTTTGGTTTTGGTTTTATCGAAATAGGAACATTGACGCCTAAGGGACAAGACGGTAATCCAAAACAGCGTTTGTTTCGATTAAAAGAAGATTCAGCGATTATTAATCGAATGGGATTTAATAATGGCGGTGTTCTTGAAGCAGTTGAAAGATTAAAAGCTAATAATGGTGTACTAATAGGTGGTAACATTGGTAAAAATAAAATCACAGCTAACGAGGATGCTACAAGTGATTACGAAATATGTTTTGATGCATTATATGATCACGTAGATTATTTTGTAGTGAATGTGAGTTCGCCAAACACACCAAATTTACGTGCGCTGCAAGACAAAGAGCCTTTAACACAGTTGTTGCAAACACTACAAAATAAGAATGTGGCTAAGCCAAAGCAAAAACCAATTCTTTTAAAAATTGCTCCTGATTTAACTAACGAACAATTACTAGATATCATAGATATTGTTGCCGAAACTAAAATTGCGGGAGTGATTGCGACCAACACTACAATTTCTAGAGAAGGGCTACAGTCGGTTAATAAAAGCGAAATGGGAGGTTTGTCTGGGAAGCCTTTAAGAGATAGAGCGACTGAAGTAATTCGTTTTTTATCTGAAAAAAGTAATAAAGCGTTTCCCATTATTGGAGTGGGAGGTATTCATACAGCTGAAGATGCTATAGAAAAATTAGATGCCGGTGCGAGCTTAATCCAGCTATATACTGGTTTTATATATGAAGGTCCAGCCTTAGTAAAAGCGATTAATAAAAAGATATTAGAAAAGATGAAGTAATTTTTATCACAATATAAGTAGGTCCGTTATGCAATTCATAACGGACCTTTTTTTTATTTAATAAGATAGCATTTCAAATAGTAAACCAGTTCCGAGCGCTATCCCAAAACTGAGTAATGTTCCTATCAAAACATATTCAGTAAGTCTTCGATCTTTGGCCTCCTTTAAATCTCCAAAGCGAAAAATGGATTTTGCCGCCAGCAAGAATCCAATCGCTTCAAAATGCCCTGTTATAATAAAAGTGAATACAAACAATCTTTCTAATATTCCTATGTAGTTTCCAGCATTAGAGAGCGAACTCTCCTTTTTGTCCTTGTTTTCTGGAGTCCAAATCGAAATTGCATTTTTAATTAAAATGGATGTAGGTTTTGTTAAGAAAACTAGTGCCGTAATTAAAAGTAAGTTGGTATTTATAAACTCAAATAAGTTTATAGAAGTATTTGTATATACTCTAAAAACAACTGCTATAGTAAATAAATGCGCTAGTTGATCCAACCAGAACCAAAGCCGTTTTGTTTTACTTTTTTGAAATTTAAGTTTGATAAAATCTATGATTCCATGTGCTGTAGCTAGGCTAACTCCAAAGAGGATAAAATTTAATTTTCCAACAATCACGCAGGCTAAAAGACCATGCAGAGCAATGTGATAATACAAGTATTTGCTTTTGTGTTTTCTCGTTTCTTTATCAACAACCCATGATGTAGGTTGCAATAAAAAATCACCCAGAATGTGCGCCAAAAACAATTGTACTAGTAATATCATACGTTATGTAGTTTTATTTTTTTTCGAAAATAATTATCTAAAGCTAAAACGAGGTCAAATTTAGCACGGCTTTTTCGTCTACTTACAGCGGCTTGATTAATCTCTAATAAGCGTCCTATTTCTTCCTGAGATAACTCTGGGTTTTTCAAAGATATAAAGGTAAATTCGGCCGATTGAACTAACCAGAAGTCCATAAAACTCAGTGAAAGCCGAAGCATTAAATTAAGTTCTTCATTAAGGGAATCGTCTACTGTAGCGATAGCCAAATTAACTTTTTGTTTTTTCAATGTTTCAAATAGTGCTCCAGAACGTACAAAAGCACTACCGTTACTCTCAGATATAGATTGAGCAGTGTAATTTTTATCGCCCACGCCAATGGCCATTCGAGCATCTAGATTTATACTTCTTAAGTAAGATTTGATTAATAGCGCATAATGTAATGCCAAGCTAGGGTCAATTATCTCTATTTGAAATTCGTCTCCACGATAGATTTCCCATACTTGTGGGCTAGCTCCTACAGTATTAAATATAGCCTTTAGTCCTATTATCCAGTCTGTGGAATCTTGTTTACGTGAATTGATGATGTCTCCAGTGATGATGCTTGTCATATCCAAATGTAATTAAAATTTTTATCGAAATCATAGTATTTACAATTGTAAATATATTACATATTTATGTAATATATGTTATTATTACGGTATTGTGTAATATTGCGAATTATTACGTAAAATAGAGATTCGTTAAAAATATTAAAATTTAAATAGAGAAATTTAGTAATGTTAATTGTTTTTCTATCTTTGAAGCTATATGAAGCAAGTAAAAATAATTGAATGTCCTCGTGATGCTATGCAAGGTATCAAGCCCTTTATCCCAACAGATAAAAAGGTTGCCTACTTGCAAGCGCTTTTGCGTGTGGGTTTTGATTCTTTAGACTTTGGTAGTTTTGTTTCTCCAAAAGCAATACCGCAAATGGTCGATACTGCAACTGTTTTATCACAATTAGACCTGTCTCAAACAACAAGTAAACTTCTAGCAATTATTGCCAATACGCGTGGAGCTGAGATGGCTTCACAACATCCCGAAATTCAATATTTAGGTTTTCCTTTTTCTATTTCTGAAAATTTCCAAATGCGAAATACGCACAAAACAATTGCCGAATCTCTAGTGACACTTACTGAAATTTTAGAAATTGCTGATCAGTCAAAAAAAGAAGTAGTAGCTTATTTATCTATGGGTTTTGGAAATCCTTATGGAGACCCTTGGAATGTTGATATAGTAGGGGAGTGGACAGAAAAGATGTCTACTATGGGAGTGAAAATCTTATCGCTGTCAGATACAGTGGGAAGCTCAACTCCTGATGTTATTCACTATTTGTATTCCAATTTGATTCCGAAATATCCAGACATGGAATTTGGCGCTCATTTACACACGACCACTGATAAATGGTTCGAAAAAGTGGATGCTGCCTACACTGGAGGTTGTACCCGTTTTGATGGTGCGATTCAAGGTTTTGGTGGTTGCCCAATGGCAAAGGATGACTTGACTGGGAACATGCCCACAGAGAAATTACTATCCTATTTCACCGCAAATAAAGTACAAACCAACTTGAATCCGCTAAGCTTTGAGAGCGCATATAACGAAGCTTCTAAGTTATTTGGAGAATACCACTAGTTTTCGATTATTATAAAATAACTTAATACTAAATTCAGTCTTAAATCATTCTAATTATATATATTAGTGCCATTAATATTAGAGAATGAACCCAAAATACTTACTTAAACTCGCCGCTGTAATTCTTTTTTGTGCACTGGCAAACAGTTGCTCTAGCGACCTTGATTTCGATCAACTAAATGATTTTAGCGCTGAACCTGAAATAGCGGCTAACCTTGCTTATTTTGAGTTAGCTATTCCTAGTTCAATATCATCTTTACCTCCATTTACATCTACCCCCGTTAACGCAAAATTCGATATACTAAGAGACGCATCAGTTAGCAACCGACTTTTAGAAGCAACTTTGTTTTTTGAAGTTGAAAGTATTAATGTTAAAAAATATGAAGTTATTGTCGAATTTAAAGACGATGCTGATCAAATATTAGAAAGAATTACAATTGACCAAAATGATAATTTTGACGGAGTAAATAAATTATCAAAAGAAGTTACCTACTTAAAATCTGATCTAGATTTCTTGAAATTAGCAACAAGTATCGATTTCACCGCTTCGATAGCTCCAGCTTCACCACCTACAGTTGTAAATGATACTTTGAAGTTTCGTTCGAGTGCAATCATAAAATTAGCACTACAATGAGAAAAAGCTATGCTATTATTTTACTTTTTTGTTGTTTAAGTGCTGCCTCTCAAAATAAGCAACTATTATACAATTTTACTGCAATACCACAGTCGGCTATGGTAAATCCAGGTGTTGATTTAAAGCATAACAGCTATGTAGGTATTCCATTACTATCTGGAGTGAGCGCTAACTTTGGTTCTACAGCTTTCTCAGCTTATGACTTATTTGCAAATGACGGTACTAGTTTCAATGATAAGCTACGAAATACCTTAGATAGAGTTTCTAGCAATGATCGTGTCCTGATAAATGAGCAAGTCGAAATTCTATCTGCAGCTTTCAAAATAGGACGCTGGGATCAAAAAAATTACTTGTCTTTTGGCGTTTATCAAGAGTTTGACTTTGTTTCGTTTGTACCCAAAGATCCTGCAATACTGGCATTATATGGAAACAGTAATTATATAGGCAAGCGGTTTGATTTGTCGCATTTAAATGCACAAGCAGAACTATTGACCGTTTTTCATCTTGGCTTTAGAAAAGAAGTGTCTGACAAATTAACTCTAGGCGCTCGAGGAAAAATCTACTCCAGCATTGCTCATGCTAGGACAACGAGAAACAGCGGCTACATTCTAACTGAAGAAGGCACGGGACCTAATGTTTACGACCAAACGATTGCTTCAAATGTTACTTTAAATACTTCAGCTGCAGCAAAATATTTCGAAGACGACTATGACGGAAATACTACAAATGATATCATTAAAAAAGCATTGTTTGGAGGGAATCTGGGTTTAGGTTTAGACTTGGGGGCAACGTACTATCCTAAAAAAAACATCCAAGTTACGGCTAGTCTGCTAGACATAGGATTCATCAACCATTCAAAAGAAGTTAAAAATTATACATACAAGGGTTTCTATCAGTACAATGGAATAAACCCAAATTTTACAGGGCCTAGTACATCAGGGAGTACCTATGACGAATTTAAAAGAGCGGTCGTTTATGACTCAACAACCACAAAATACAATACATTACGTCCTATAAAATTTAACGCATCCTATCAATATTCGTATCACGGTAAAAACGACGAATCTTGTAATTGTTCGCCAGATAGTGACAATTATAGAAATGCTATTGGAGCGCAATTGTTTTTCCAAACGCTTCCAAAATCGCCAACAGCAGCTTTGACGGGATTTTATCAGCATACTGTTTCTAGCGGATTTCAGTATAAAGCGACCTATACAATAGATGCTTATTCATATACTAATTTAGGTCTAGGGATCGCTGGAAATGTGGGCAAAGTGCACGCCTATTTACTTGCAGATAATTTACTAGAATTGCGAGATATAGCTAAGGCGAATGCTTTTTCACTGCAATTTGGGTTCAATATTCTACTTAAGGAACGAACGACTTTTTATTAATATTTGGAGCTATTCCAGCCTTACATTGCAAGCGATAAGAGTAAATACTTTTTTCTTATCAATACAAGAGCTTCCTTTGGTCGCTTTGTCTGGTTAAGAAAAAGAAGGAGTATTTCCTTCTTATAGGCTTTCCATTTCAGTCTGGGCTAAAATTCATAGTCTGCTATTACAATACTACCAGCATTATCTGTAGTGTAATTTCACGTTTTAGTGGTGTTACAGCCACTAATAATTATAAAAAGGAGTAAAAGCATCCCTTATATCGAATAATTTGCTATATTTGCACGCAATTCAACTAGAAATTGCACCATGATAGCACACAACTCCAAAATCATCGGCGAAGGTTTAACCTACGATGATGTCTTATTAGTTCCAAATTACTCTAATGTGCTTCCTCGCGAAGTGAGTATCAAATCTAAATTTTCAAGAAATATAACACTAAACGTTCCTATAGTATCTGCTGCTATGGATACTGTTACCGAAAGTGCAATGGCAATTGCTATGGCGCAAGAAGGAGGAATTGGTGTACTTCATAAAAACATGACTATCGAGCAACAAGCTGCTAAAGTTCGCAAAGTAAAACGTGCTGAATCAGGTATGATTATTGACCCGGTAACATTGCCGCTGACATCTACTGTTGCTGATGCAAAAAGCGCAATGAAAGAATTCGGAATTGGTGGAATTCCAATTGTAGATGAAAACCAAATATTAAAAGGAATTGTAACCAATAGAGATTTGCGTTTTGAAAAAAACAGTTCTCGTCCTATTGTTGAGGTAATGACTAGTGAAAACTTAGTTACCGTTGCTGAGGGAACTTCTCTTGAGCAAGCTGAAGTAGTGTTACAAGGATACAAAATCGAAAAACTTCCAGTGGTAAATTCAGCTAATAAATTAGTTGGTTTAATTACTTTTAGAGATATCACTAAATTAACTCAAAAACCTATTGCTAACAAAGATGTTTTTGGACGTTTGCGTGTAGCAGCAGCTATTGGTGTTACTGGTGATGCTATTGATAGAGCTGAAGCTTTAGTTAATGCAGGTGTAGATGCTATCATTATTGATACAGCTCACGGACATACTCAAGGTGTAGTAAATACATTAAAAGAGGTGAAAACTAAATTTCCTCAAATTGATGTTATCGTAGGTAACATTGCAACTCCAGAGGCGGCTAAATTCTTAGTTGAAAATGGTGCTGACGGTGTAAAAGTAGGAATTGGACCTGGTTCAATTTGTACTACTCGTATTGTAGCAGGTGTTGGTTTTCCTCAGTTTTCTGCAGTACTTGAAGTAGCTGCAGCTTTAAAAGGTACAGGTGTTCCTGTAATTGCTGATGGAGGAATTCGTTATACAGGAGACATTCCTAAGGCTTTGGCCGCAGGTGCTGACTGTGTGATGTTAGGTTCTCTTCTTGCTGGTACAAAAGAATCTCCTGGAGAAACTATCATTTTTGAAGGTAGAAAATTCAAGTCATATAGAGGAATGGGTTCTGTAGAAGCAATGGAAACAGGTTCTAAAGATCGTTACTTTCAAGATGTTGAAGACGATGTTAAAAAATTAGTTCCTGAAGGAATTGTAGGTCGTGTACCGTACAAAGGAGAGTTAAACGAAAGCATGTTACAATTCATTGGTGGTCTTCGTGCTGGAATGGGATACTGTGGTTCAAAAGACATTCCTACACTACAAGAAACAGGTCGTTTTGTTCGTATCACTGCTAGCGGAATCAATGAAAGTCATCCTCACAATGTTACCATTACAAAAGAAGCTCCTAATTATTCAAGATAATTAAGAGATTCTGTAAATATAAAAAAAGGCAAAAGTTTTCACTTTTGCCTTTTTTGTTTTTATTCAGGGAATAAAGAATTCATTAATTTATTGTTTCCTACTATCCATAATATGTCATCTTTTTGAAGTACAATATTCGATTCAGGATTTAGTATTCGCTGGCCATTTCGCTCAATTCCCACAAGTAAACCGTTGGTTCGCTCTCTTAGTTTTGATTGTCCCACACTTACTCCAATGAATTCATTATTACTCAATTCGATTTGTTTCAAGACTAAATTATTATCTGATTTTACGGGATCTTTAATTTCATTCGATTTTAAATAGGATTCAAATTGTTCCACTTGAGCATCCGTTCCAATAACACAAATTTCGTCACCTGGAAACAAACGCTCCAACTTATTAGGAATCTGGATCGTTAACTCACCACGTTTTATAAAAGCAATATTGATTCCCAGATCCTCTCTAACTTGCAATTCGCGCAGTGTTTTTCCTGCTAGATTTGATTCTGGTGCAATTTCAAATGTAGACATATGTCCATCCCAAGGAGTTAGATTGGCATGACGACGGTCTACCTTTTTTAAATCTCGGTTGTTTAAATTTTTCAAAAAACGATTTTCAATCCTGTGATACATTGCGTGTAGCTTTTTCGGAAAGAAAAAATAAATTACGATTGAAGCTACTAAAGCGAAGAATGCAATTACTGGAGAAAAGAAAATGTTTAAAAGGAAACCAATATAAAATATAGCCAACCCAATTCTGAAGAAAATCATCATCAATATAGGGCCACGATATTTTCGCTCTTTATACAAAGCATCAACTTGTTCTACGGCCACTCTTCGTAACGATAGAGCCCATAAAAAAGGAGAAATAGCAATTAAGGTTATTAATGCAGCTATAGCATTTCCAAATTTAGATTCTTCTACTAATGGCAAAACAAAATTTGCTGATAACAAAATAATTGCCGTAATAATTATTGTGTTCAAAATAATCTGAACTAGGTATGCTCTAATGACGATTTGCCACGTACTTACTGACCGTATTGCTTGTGCATTTGTGCTGTATCTAGCAATCTTCTTAACCCATTTTTTAGGTAATTTACGTTCTAAAAATTCAGAAAATGGCACCGCCGATTTCACCATAAAAGGAGTTGTAAATGTTGTAATTGCTGAAACGGCTACGACAATAGGATATAAGAAAGCGCTAGTTACGTTCATAGACATTCCTAAAGTAGCGATGATAAAGGAGAACTCACCAATTTGTGACAAACTCATTCCCGTTTGCACTGATTGTTTTAGAGGTTGTCCAGATATTAATGCTCCTATAGTAGAACTTATGGATTGTCCAAAAATAGTTACAAAAGTTAGAATGATTACGGGAATCGCATGCTCGTATAACATTATAGGATCAATCAGCATACCTACAGATACAAAGAAAATAGCACCAAATAAATCTTTTACTGGCTTAACCAAATGCTCTATATGTTCTGCTTGTGTTGTCTCGGCAATAATAGAACCCATTATAAAAGCACCTAAAGCAGGTGAGAAACCAACATTTGATGCTAATATTACCATCATCAAACATAAAGCAAGTGAGATAATTAAAAGCATTTCATCGGTTAATAGATCCTTTGCTTTTTTCAATAATGACGGGATGAAAAAGATTCCGCCTATAAACCAAGCAGTTAAAAAGAACACCAGCTTCAAGACTGACATGATCAATTCAGTACCTGAAAATTTCTGGCTAACTGCCACTGTCGACAATAGCACCATCATTAAAATGGCTACAATGTCTTGCACAATAAGAGATCCTATAACTATTCCCGCAAACTTCTTGGCTTTTACTCCAAGTTCGTCAAAGGTTTTTAATATAATTGTGGTCGAAGATATGGATAGAATTACTCCAAGAAAGATGGAATCCATTTGGCTCCAGCCCATCCATTTACCCACCAAGAATCCCATTAATACCATGGATATAATTTGGGTGACGGCGGTGATGGAGGCGGTTCCACCAACCTTCATCAATTTCTTAAAACTGAATTCGAGTCCTAAACTAAATAATAAAATAATAACTCCAATTTCTGCCCAAACTTCGACGCTTTTAATGTCGCTTACTGATGGGAAAAAGTCAAAGTGCGTTCCTGCTAAAAAACCTGCAATAAGGTAACCAAGAACTAATGGCTGCTTCATTTTTTTAAATAGCAAAACAGCTATTCCTGCAGTCATAAGGATTAATCCTAAATCTGTTATTAGTGGTTCTAAATGTGTCGTTGTCTCTGCTACTGTTGCTGCGGCACTCATATTTATTATTTTTTTGTAAAACTATTTCCCTTTCTAAAATAGTAATTGATATTAAGGTTCCTTTTTCTACTGATAGCGATTAATCGAGCGTTAAAACAGCATAAAAAAAGCTATCGATAAAGATAGCTTTTTTTAAAGAATATTTTTTTAAAATCTGAGTTTTAGCTCACTTTTATCATATATAAAAAATCGAAATCTGTGATTGTGCGATTCTCAAAATAATTTTTAAATTCCTAGGAAATTACTAGGAGTGATTTTCATTAATTCAGCTTTTATTTCGTCTGAAACATCAAGTGTCGCAATAAAACCGTGAATTGCTTTTTTATCAATCGCTTCATTCGTTCTTGTTAATCCTTTCAACGCTTCATATGGGTTTGGATATCCTTCACGACGTAAAATAGTTTGAATTGCCTCAGCAACTACAGCCCAGTTTTTCTCTAAATCTTCGTGAAATTTAGGTTCGTTTAATAATAGTTTATTCAAGCCTTTTAGTGTTGCTTCAAAACCAATGATGGTATGTCCAATTGGTACACCCACATTTCTTAAAACAGTGCTATCTGTTAGATCGCGCTGTAATCGTGATAAAGGTAATTTTGCCGAAAGGTGTTCAAATATAGCATTTGCTATTCCTAAATTCCCTTCTGAATTTTCAAAGTCAATCGGATTAACTTTATGTGGCATCGCCGAAGATCCAATCTCCCCAGCTTTTATTTTTTGCTTGAAGTATTCCATTGAAACATACGTCCAAATATCTCTATCCAAGTCAATGATAATAGTATTGATTCGTTTTAAAGCATCAAAAAATGCTGCAAAATGATCGTAATGTTCGATTTGTGTTGTTGGGAAAGAATGGTGTAACCCTAAATTGTCTTCTACAAATTTACTTCCAAACTGTTTCCAGTCAATATTTGGATACGCAACGTGATGTGCATTGTAGTTTCCTGTTGCACCACCAAATTTAGCTGCGAACGGAATATTAAATAACAAACGCATTTGCTCTTCTAAACGCTCAACAAAAACCAATATTTCTTTACCCAAACGAGTAGGAGATGCCGGTTGTCCGTGTGTGCGTGCAAGCATTGGCACGGCAGCCCATTCTACACTCAACTCTTTTAATTTAGACGTTAATCCAATAAGTGATGGCATGTAAACTTTTTCAAAAGCTTCTTTTGTCGAAAGAGGAATTGCTGTATTATTAATATCTTGAGATGTTAATCCAAAATGGATGAACTCTTTGTATTGTGATAAATTTAATTTTTCAAAAGCATCTTTAATAAAATACTCTACTGCTTTAACATCATGATTAGTAACCTTTTCAGTTTCTTTAATCCAAAGCGCATCCTCAGTTGAGAAATTTTTGTAAATGTTACGCAAGCTTTCAAACAACTCTGGTTTTACAGCTGCAAGTTGTGGCAAAGGCGCTTCACATAAAGCGATAAAATATTCGATTTCAACTAATACGCGGTATTTGATCAAAGCCTCTTCAGAGAAAAATGGCGCTAATGAAAGGGTTTTACTTCTATATCGTCCGTCGATTGGTGATATAGCATTCAATTCGTTTAAAGTAGTCATTGGTGTGTTATTTATTGGAAAAGCACAAATATAAACCTTTAAAAGCAATTTAGAAAAGGAATAATTTTTAAATAAATTGATGCAACATCTTTTGTAATTCAAGCATTCCGCTTGAAGCAATATCGGTAATCACATGCAATTCGTTTCTTAAATTCGGAATTTTGATTGGTTTGGGGTCTAGATAAAAAACGGGTGTATTGGCTTTTGTAAAGTCAATTAATCCTGCCGCTGGATATACCTGTAACGAGGTTCCTATTACGGCAAAATAATCTGCTAGTTCTGTGATTTCGACTGCCTCTTCTAGAGCTGGAACTTCCTCACCAAACCAAACAATATGCGGACGTAGTTGGTGATTATTAGGATCGACGTCCTCAAAATTTAAATCCTCTTTCCAATCCAGAATATAATTGTAATCTACAGTGCTTCTCACTTTTAAAAGTTCGCCATGCAAGTGCAATACTTTTTTACTTCCGGCTCGTTCGTGTAAATCATCAACATTTTGCGTAATAATATGCACATCAAAATCTTCTTGTAACTTAGCTAGAATCAGGTGCGCAGCATTAGGTGTTACCTCTTTGAGTTGTTTGCGACGTTGGTTATAGAAATCGAGTACAAGCGCTGGGTTTTTACGCCAACCCTCTGGTGTTGCAACATCCTGTACATTATGTCCTTCCCACAATCCATCACTGTCTCTAAAGGTTTTTATACCACTTTCGGCACTAATTCCTGCTCCTGTTAAAACCACTAACTTCTTCTTCATTGTATATTTAATTTGGGCGTGTTCGCAAGGGCGACCGGGCTTTCTGCTATATCTTTACTCGCTTACAAAGCTCATAAAGGATGCCGCGACAATCCCTCACGCAAATTGGATGAATTTTTATATTTTGTTCTTAATAAAGCAAGAGTAGTAATCTCAACTTGCTTTAGAAAGTATAAAGCTAGTCTTTTTTACTATTTTTGCAGCAAATAAAAAAGTATGACTGATTTAAAGTACCTAGAATTTCTTGAAAATATTTTAACTGATAATCGCAAAGAGAAATTCTTAAAAGTGCTAGAAAATAGAACCAATCATTTTACAATTGCTGTTGAAGACATTTTTCAAATGCACAATACCAGTGCCGTAATGCGCAGTTGTGAAGTCTTTGGTATTCAAGAATTGAATGTTATTGAAGAACGCTACGGAAAAAGTATCGATAAGGAAATAGCTATGGGAGCTCAAAAATGGGTCGATATCAACACTTTCGATTCTGTTACTAGTTGCTTAGATACCGTAAAAAGTAAAGGATACCAAATCATAGCTACCACACCGCATGAGAACGATTGCCTGATGGAAGATTTTGATATTACAAAACCAAGTGCTTTATTTTTTGGTACTGAACGTGACGGACTTTCCGAAGAGATTTTAAAACGTGCCGACGGTTTTTTAAAAATACCAATGGTAGGATTTACAGAGAGTTTAAATATCTCTGTTTCTGCAGCGATAATCATCCAGAATTTAACCAATAGGTTGCGACAATCTAATATTGATTGGAAATTAAGTGAAGAGGAAATGCTGGTAAAAAGATTAGCCTGGGCAAAAAGTTCGATAAAAGATATTAAGCGTATTGAAGCGCGTTATTTTGAAGAAAACCCTAACTAAATTCATTAATAATTTAAAAAGTATCCTAATACGATTCAGTGCTTTTGTATCACTTTATTTTAAACGGCCGTTTCTTATGGTTACGCTTATCAATTTATAGCCTTCATCAGTTCTTAAAAATTCGAAATTATTTTGGGTATATCTTTTTTTCTTACCATGGGAAATGACAACTGAAAGCGTGGGATACTTGTTATCAATTGATTCACCACAATCATTATAATATTTTTTGAAACTATCTTCATTAAATATAAAATTATTGAGACCGCTATTATATATAAAATAGTCTGTACTGGGCTTTTTAATCTCCAACAAATTATTTTTTAAGACTTTAAAATTATTAGTTATAAATGACTGTCGGTCTGTTTTCATCCAGTTGTCTGCAGTTTCCCAGCTGATAGTTTCATTACTGGCATCGACCAATTTTTCTATTGTTAAATCATTTAGTAAGTCGTTTTCTAACCACTGTTTGAATTCTTTATCATAATCAATAAAAGAATAATAGCTGCCGTCTGTACCTAAAAATGAAGTTCTTGTAGAATCTATAGGAACGGCATTTGTAATTTGGAGCGAGAAAAAATTTAGATTTGAGTTGGTTGCAAAATTTTCGATTAAAACAGTATTATTAGTATTTATTAATAGCTCTTGACCACCTGACCAGCTATAATGTTCTCCATCTCTCGACTGTTTTTTCTCAGCACCTTTAAGAGCGATTAACATGCCATTACTTACGCGACTTAATTCATTGTATGTAGCAGGTATAACGACGGCTCCGTTTTTATCGAATAAACCTGTTTTATCCTGCTCATGATCTTTAAAGCGAATAAAGCCTTCTGTTTCACAATCAAAACCGTTGTCAAAAATATGGAGGCTATCTTGGTCCACTTTTTTGCCAGCTTTAGTGAGGTAATAACTTTTCCACTTTCCTTCTTGAGTATGTTCTACGACAGCGATTATGTTCCTAAAATAGTTAGCTTGAATATTGAAGTTAAATTTAGGTTCTATCTGTACAACTTGGCGAGCATCTTTGAAGCCTACAGCAGTAGAATCTTTATTGTAAAATACAGTCCACAATTCATTGTTTTGAGCATGTAAATTGACCTTTAACAGTAAAAAATAAGCGATAAAGAGGATTGTTTTAATTCTAGAATTCATACGGTATTATTTCATTTTGGTAATTCTTGATACTCAAAGGTAACTAATTAGACTGCTGCCACCATGTTTTTAACTTAGGTCTTTCGGTTGGATTTTATTAAATCGGGAATGTCTATGGTATATATCAAAATACCACAGTTTTCGAAAAGTAAATCGATAACTGTGGCATTTTTTAAAAATAAAGAGTGAGATTTCTGTTTTATTTTTTCTTTATAAATAAATACAATCCCATCAAGCTAACCGTTAAAACTCCTAGTGCAGCTAAGGCAGTGACTAAATCATGAATGTTTTTACCAGCCCAATCCATAAATAGAAATTTATGTAAGATGGCAAAACTATAGCCTTCTAAACGATCACCACTTTCGACAAATGCCGCCAATCTTGAAGTGCTAGGTTCGATATATATTGTTGTATCATCATCAGTGCTATATTTCAGTTTAATTACTGGCAAGCGCTTGTTTACAAAACCGTATTCTCGATTATCAAATTGGTACAAATAATCAGTTTCCACTAATTTTGCGTTTTTTATTGCCGAGTCACTGTTTGTAATCATACAGCAATCCGATGTTGCCTCTTGTTCTGGCGCGGCCACCATCTTAGTGAATTTTTCTGCTAAAAATGTGGCATAGGCAATTTCAATATTTTCTTTTTGAACAGCAGTTTTGTAATTAAAATAAATGTTTTTAGATTCTTTATCTTCATTTTCGAGTAAGCCAACTTGCAAATAGATGGTATTTCTAAATTGAATGAGCGAGTAGTTAGCCCAGTTAGAATCTGGTTTTACTAGTGCGTTTGCTGTAACAAGATCAGCCGTGTTAAACGTAGGAGCGTAGGCCATCTTGTCTAAGGTGTATGGCTCAAACTTTTTTGTAGCGTGATAACCACCACTAAATACAAAGGTAAGAGTAACTAGTGAGACCGCAATTCCTATTTTTCGATGGTGCTTTTTAAACTTACTTTGGTTATCAGTTACAGGGACTTTTTTAAATACTTTATAGAAAAAACCATAAATAAGTACACCGCTCAATGTAGATAATCCAATAATGGTAAGCAATAACAACATCACGCTTATTTGTAAGGTCTTGTTAGTAATGGCTTCAAGAAAATTCCAATTATGGAAATTGTCAAAAACCCACAGTTGGATTTTTCTAGAAGTAGGATTGTAGGTGGCTAACTTACTTGATGTAGTTTCGACATAAACATCTATATCGTCATTTCGATCGAAGTTTAACTTCCAAACAGGTAGGTAGCGATTTACATATTTGTATTCTCCATCAAAACTTGTTTGCATTGCAATAGAAGACAGCTTACTTTGCTGATCGGCTATGAAGTAACGAGAAAGCCATTCGGCATATTTAGTGTCTCCGTTTGCTAATAGTTTGCCATCTAGCGCATTGAAATACAAAACTTCATTTGCCACCAACGTTTTAACTTGATAATAAGTAGCATTATTAAACGCTACCATTCTAAAGTTTTTAAATTGCTTGATGCTATTTTTAACAAGCACATCATGAATTGACATATTAATTTGCTCCTGATTTAAAGGAGTTTCTTCTAGTTTTTCATGAGCAATAGTAGGCTTGAACCAATGTGCCATTACTGGATGCATTAATCCTGACAAACACCAAAAAATCACTGGAATTACGGTAATGATCCCTAACGTGCGATGCCATTTATACATGTTTTGTTTGAGTTTTTTAACCCATTTGCTTTGTTTATTCTTAATCATTTTGGCTTATTTTTTAAGTGAGAAATTATATTGTAATCCTACTAAAAAAGTTCGCGGCGCAGCAGCAGTAAAGGTTGATTGCGAACTTTCTAAATTTCCTCTACTGGCGTTGTAAGCATATAGTTTATCTGTTACATTTAATATGTTTCCGTAGATTTCGACATTTTTATATTGGTATCCAAAACGGGCATTAAATAAATTATAACCTGCATATTTTACCGTGTTGACTTGATTTTGATAATAACTGCTGATATATTGCCATTCTACTGCAGCTCTAAAATTTGGCAGCCAATTTGGATAGTAGCTCACCTCTGAATTTCCAGCCCATCTTGGCGCCTGTGGCATTTCGTACCCACCTAAATTTTGCAGTGTGTCAGTAATTTTATCAGACACAGCAAAGTCAATGTAACGGTGCTCAGCAACAGTTCCGCCTACGCGAAGATTCCATTGTGTATTGGGTTTGTAATTGAAACCAAATTCAATCCCCTTATGGCTTGTTTTTCCTGCAGAACGGTAATCTGTGGAGTTATCTTCTAGCCTGATACTTAACAATTCATTTGTTCCTTCCATATAGTATAAGGCATAGTCAAAACTAAATTTATTTTCGAATAGAGATAGCCAACCGCCCACTTCAAAGTTTTCGAATGTGGCAGGCTGTAAATTATAGTAAAATTCTGCGGGTACAGCTGTAGCTCCGCCCGTTCCAGACTTAGCTCTAAAAATTGAGGTGATTCCCGGAGGTGCAAATCCTTGAGAATAATTACCGTAAAAACCAGTTTCCTTAAGCGGGTTGTAATTGACTCCTGCTTTAAAAGTAAATTTATCATAGGTTTTTGCACCTACAGAATTATCTAAAGCATTCTCATAATTCAGTTTCATCGCATCATAGCGTCCACCTACCGTTACAATCAATTCTTGGATAGGGCTGAAACTAATTTGGTTAAATAACGCTGTATTATAAATGTCAGCAGTGTAATCAGCAAGTTTAACATCAGGAAGTTCAGCAACTATTTGATATTGATTGACTGTTTGTTTACCAATCTCCCCAGGATTTAGTTCAGCTTCTAATTGAATTAAATATGCATTGTAAGTAACAGGCGAAAAGTCAAATGAAGCACCGCTTACCATAGTTGTATTCCAAAAATCAAATTTTTGAGTATGTTGAGCTAAGGCTCCGTAGCTTTTAAAATTATTGGTGTTAATTTCACCAGTAGCTGTAGTTGGATTGATTGTTGGACTCCAACGAATACCGTATGATGGATTTTGGCCTAATTTATTATCTCTATGATAAACTGTTAGTGCTGAATTTGAATTGCTATTCCAGTCATGCTCTAAGGTTAATCGTGTACGTAAAGCATCAGATTTTCTATAGGTAAAGTCAGATGTACTAGTGTAATTCCTATTGTTAAAGTCACTTTCATTTACGCTACCACTCATATCTGAAAAATATTTTCCAATCATGGTATTGCTTATCAGACGTGTATTATCAGTAATCGCATAGTCAACGCGCACATTAATATTGTCTTTATTGTAATCAGAATGTGCCATCCATGAATTTTCTTGGATGCTCGAAATTCCAGCGATGTGAAAACCGACTTTACCTATAGTAGCACCAGCGGCAACCTGTACTCGCTTATAACCCCAGTTGTCTGCTTGAACGCCTACTTTAAATTCGGGATAAAATGAAGGTTTTTGAGATATTAAGTTGATGGTTCCCCCGATAGCTTCGGGCCCATATAGCGAGGACACAGGTCCTCTTACCACTTCAATAGACTGTAAGTTAAACTGATTGATTTCGAGTAACGCGTTATGGTTAAAAACGCCCAAAGGTCTAATAGGTAAGCCATCTTCAAGGTATAGGTAATAGCTAGAATAGGAAATAGGCTGTCTTATCGACATAGCGTGCTGCTCATTTCCTAGATTCACCATGACAACTCCTGGAACTTTATTTGCGATCTCATATAACGAGGAGGCTTTAGTCTCATCGATGGTCTTGGCGGTAATTTTACTAATTGCGACAGGAGTTTCTCTACGCAAGGTTTTTGTTCTATTTGCGGTAATAAAAACATCTTCTAATATTGTTGATGTGCTGTCTTTTTTCTGAGTATTTTGGGCATAGGAGATTTGTCCTAATAGTATTAGGATTGCGACTATTTTTTTCATTTTAGATCAAAATAAATTATAATATAAGTGATTGCTTATAGCGATAAGCCATAAGAAAGTTTTCTGTATTGAAACAGACCTTTATTTATTATAATTTAAACGAGGGGAGGGCGGAATAAAACAAAAGCAATTGTCTTAGGCTTTTTGGTCAAGCCAACAAAGTTTTTTTGTCTCTTTTGTGGAACAGATAGAGCATGTACTTTATAATCTACAGGTGTAGCAGTGTACACTAATTCAGATTTCTCTTTTATATTGCTATTGTCCATTCTTTTTTCGTTGTCATCGTATTTCTTCAAACTTTTTAAAAGTTCGCATCGACCATTACAACTGTTATTAATATTGTCTCTTTGGACGCAAATAGTTTTCGAAATTTGATCTTGTGCCAACTTGAATTGCGTGTATATCACAATACTACCTAAAGTAGGGAGCATCAAGAACAGTGATAGTAAGGTCGCAAAAAAGAGCTTCAATTTCTTCAAATTTAAAATCGTATAAATGTAAGAAAAAAAGGAATTCGGTTAGTATGTAAACATATTTTTTTATGTGTTTTTCTCTGATAAACAAAGGGTTTGACTATATTAATTTTTGTTCAAGATTGAAATATGAATCAGTTATAAATACATGTCAATTGACAATCTAAAAGAATCGTTCAAGAGTTATAAAATAATGGGTGTTAGGACTAATTGACTTTTCGGTATTATGAAATTGCAGAAAATAATGTGTAGCAAAATTACACAAGATGTTAGCGCAATCTTTTCGTTCTGAAAGAATCCTCAGCTTAGATTATAGACATATTGATTTGTTCAATTCGCCTATAAAAGTAAAAGCCGTTTCATGGAAATGCGCAAAGTGAGCACAAAATTTCACAAAGGGTTTACTGAAATTTTCATTTATACTAAGTACTCGCATAAAGTTTCACCGCAATCTTGTCATTCTGAAAGAATCCCAGACAACGATTATTACTAAATTTTTAATGACCATTTGTGTTTTCTTGGTTGGCAGTGGTCAATACCTGCGTTAATTTTAGCTGTATAATTTGTTCGACGAAAAAATTAATACTACGATAGTTGCATATTTTATTAAGCATTACAAGTTTGAACACAACCTCATATTATAGGATATCAAAAAACGGCATTTGATTTTCAGATTTAGAATTTTGAAAAGGTAGAAAATTCATTAAAATGTAATTGTCGTTTTAAAACATACTAAATTAAAGCACAAGTCCCTAGCCCTGATAGCAGTGAAAATCCTTTTGCTTTTTAATGAAAAAGAAAAAGATTGCAGCGTATAGCAGGAAATAGCTCCTGAAAATTTACGTTAAAACAACTTTTTATCCAGACATAAAAAATCCCCAACTACAATGTAATTGAGGACTTTTATATCTCAGATTGTTTTTAACAGTCTAGGAAAGTGGTTAAAATGATTATTCATTAACAATCACCCATGTTCCTGCTGCTAATAACGTTTCTGCTTTTTTGTATTTCATTACTTCTGTTTTTCCAGTTGCAATCTCCTTTAGAGTTACAGTATCGTTGCGGTTGATTTTTGGCATGTCTCTTACGATTGTCTCTGTAACTTGACGTTGCTGTGTTTCTCCTGCTTCGCGATTAGCTGCTTCACTGCTTACAATTTCGTCTTTTGAAGTTTGGTAGTCCTCAACTGGAGCAACTTCTGTAGCTTCTTGGATTTGTTGGTTTTGCTGTGCTGGTAAATCTCCTTTGAAAAGGAACGAAATCACCTCTTTATTAATACCGTTCAACATGGCATTAAATAAATTGAAGGCTTCAAACTTGTAAATTAGCAATGGATCTTTTTGTTCATGAACAGCAAGTTGAACAGATTGTTTCAACTCGTCCATTTTGCGTAAGTGTTTTTTCCAAGCTTCATCAACAATAGCCAAAGTGATATTTTTTTCGAAATCAGCTACTAATTGTTTTCCTTTTGTGTCGTACGCCTTTTTCAAGTCGGTTACCACATTAAGTGATTTTACACCATCAGTAAAAGGAACTACGATGCGCTCAAACTGGTTGTTTGGATCTTCGTATACATTTTGAATGATTGGGAATGCTTCTCTTGCACTGCGTTCTGTTTTTTCAGTGTAATATTTTAAAGCCTCTTTGTAAACCTTGGCTGTAAGCTCGATTTCAGTCATCTTCACAAAATCACTTTCTGAAACAGGAGAAGTAATAGAGAAATAACGGATAATTTCAAACTCAAAGTTTTTAAAGTCGTTTGATGGTTTTGTTTCTTGCAATATTAATTCGCAAGTGTCATACATCATGTTTGCGATGTCTAATTTAAGACGCTCACCAAACAAGGCATGGCGACGACGTTTGTAGACAACTTCACGTTGTGCATTCATAACATCATCATATTCTAATAAACGTTTACGAACACCAAAGTTGTTTTCCTCTACTTTTTTCTGAGCACGCTCAATAGACTTAGTCATCATAGAATGTTGGATTACTTCTCCTTCTTCTAATCCCATTTTGTCCATTACTTTAGCAACTCTTTCAGAACCAAACAAACGCATTAAGTTGTCTTCAAGAGACACATAAAATTGTGAACTACCCACATCTCCTTGACGTCCTGCACGACCTCTTAACTGACGGTCAACACGACGAGAGTCATGACGCTCTGTACCTATAATTGCTAATCCACCTGCTTTTTTCACTTCGGCAGACAATTTAATATCGGTACCACGACCAGCCATATTTGTTGCGATAGTTACTACTCCAGGTTTACCAGCTTCTTCAACGATTTGTGCTTCTTGCTTGTGCATTTTAGCATTCAATACATTGTGCTTAACACCTCTCATTTTAAGCATACGGCTTAGTAATTCAGAGATATCTACAGATGTGGTTCCAATCAATACTGGTCTACCAGCTTGAGAAAGTGCCGTTACATCTTCGATTACTGCATTGAATTTTTCACGTGTAGTTTTGTAGATATAATCTTCTTTATCTTGTCTTGCCATTGGTCTGTTTGTAGGAATTTCTACAACGTCCAATTTGTATATTTGCCATAACTCACCAGCTTCTGTAACTGCAGTTCCAGTCATTCCACCCAGTTTGTTATACATTCTAAAGTAGTTTTGTAAAGTTACCGTAGCAAAGGTTTGTGTTGCTGCTTCAATTTTTACATTTTCTTTAGCCTCAATCGCTTGGTGTAGTCCGTCAGAATAACGGCGTCCATCCATAATACGACCTGTTTGCTCATCGACAATCATAATTTTATTGTCCATGATTACATATTCATTATCTTTTTCGAATAAAGAATAGGCTTTCAATAATTGTGTCAACGTATGGATACGCTCACTTTTTATTCCGAAATCTTGGAATAATTTTTCTTTAGCTTCAGCTTCAGCATCTTTTTCAAGATTTTGCTTTTCGATAGCAGCAATTTCAGTTCCAATATCTGGAAGCACAAAAAAGTCAGCATCAGTATCACCAGACAAGAATTTGATTCCGTTATCGGTCAACTCAACTTGGTTGTTTTTTTCTTCGATTACAAAATACAATGCTTCATCAATCTTGTGCATTTCGCGATTGTTGTCAGCCATGTATTGGTTCTCTGTTTTTTGAAGTAATTGTCTAATTCCTTCTTCACTTAAGAACTTGATTAACGCTTTATTTTTAGGCAAACTTCTGTATGCTCTTAAAAGTACAACGCCACCTTCTTTTGTATTTCCTTCTTTGATTAATTTTTTCGCTTCCGCTAAAAATCCGTTAGCCAATTGACGTTGAATTGCAACCAAATTTTCGATTTTTGGTTTTAGTTCGTTAAACTCGTGACGATCACCTTGAGGAACTGGTCCAGAGATAATTAATGGTGTTCTCGCATCATCAATCAATACAGAATCCACCTCATCGACAATCGCGTAGTTGTGTTTTCTTTGTACTAAGTCATTTGGTGAATGCGTCATGTTATCTCTTAGGTAGTCAAAACCAAATTCGTTATTGGTACCATAAGTAATATCTGCGTTGTAAGCTGCTTTTCTTCCTTCAGAACTAGGTTGGTGATTGTCAATGCAATCAACAGTCATCCCGTGGAATTCAAATAAAGGTGCTTTCCAAGTACTATCACGTTTTGCTAAGTAGTCATTCACAGTTACTAAGTGCACACCGTTTCCAGTTAAAGCATTTAAGTAAAGAGGTAAAGTTGCTACTAATGTTTTTCCCTCACCTGTTTGCATCTCTGCAATTTTTCCTTGGTGAAGAACCATTCCACCAATCAGCTGAACATCATAGTGAATCATGTCCCATGTGATTTCTTTACCAGCAGCATTCCATTTGTTTTGCCATACCGATTGATCACCTTCAAGCGTTACATAAGGTTTGATAGCGGAGAATTCTCTATCTTTCTCAGTAGCTGTAACTTTAATTTCTGAGTTGTCTTTGAAACGTCTTGCCGTTTCTTTTACCACAGCAAAAGCTTCTGGTAAAATTTCTAGCAAAGTTTTTTCAGATAATTCATAAGCTTCTTTTTCTAAAGCATCAATAGACACGTATAAGTCTTCTTTTTTATCAATATCTTCAATTCCTTCCACTTCTTTTTTAAGCGTAGCAATTTTTTCATCGATATTGGCTCTAGCTTCCTTAAGCTGGTCCTTAAAATAGAAAGTACGCGCTCTTAATTCGTCGTGAGACAAAGCAATCAAGGTACTTTCAAAAGTTTTAATTTTAGTCAAATAAGGCTGAAGTGCCTTAACATCTTTCTCGGATTTGTCTCCAACAAAGGCTTTAATAATGCTATTTATGAAACTCATACTATTATTGTATTTCTAATTTATTTTCTCGTGTAAATTTAACCAAAAAAAAAGCCTCTTGAGAGACTTTTTCTTTGTTTATTCTTTAATATTCATCCTCGTTCCAAAGATAATCTTCGTCAGTTGGGTAATCAGGCCAAATTTCTTCCATTGACTCGTATATTTCGCCTTCATCTTCTATAGATTGTAGGTTTTCTACAACTTCTAAAGGAGCACCAGCACGTATAGCGTAATCAATAAGTTCATCTTTGTTAGCAGGCCACGGTGCATCACTTAAGTACGATGCTAATTCTAATGTCCAATACATCTTTTGTCAATTTAGTTTTGTGCAAAAATAATTTTTTTACTGAAAAAGACAAGTAAAAAACCATTTATTTTATAAAAAAGTTAAGAACGTTTATTTTTTAATGCTTTGTTTTGAGAGTTTTTAGTCTCGGTTTACTTTGATTGTGCTTAGAGTTTTTAGTCTCAGTTTACTTTTATTGTCTTTAGAGTTTTCAGTCTCGGTGTTCAGTCTCAGTTTACTTTGATTGTCCTTAGAGTTTTCAGTCTCGGTGTTCAGTCTCAGTTTACTTTGATTGTCTTTAGAGTTTTTAGTCTCGGTTTTCAGTCTCAGTTTACTTTGATTGTCTCTAGAGTTTTCAGTCTCGGTGTTCAGTCTCGGTTTACTTTGATTGTCTTTAGAGTTTTTAGTCTCGGTTTACTATTGTTCTTCTTTAACTTTATTATCAAATTATTGCAAACTATAATTAATCGCAGTTTTCTTTAAAAATAAAAACGGCCAATAATTATATTAATAATTATCTAATAATCAATAAAAAAATTCACAATCAATCTCATGCTCTAACAAGTCTGCAAACCAATCCTCACAATCAAACTAAACTGAAAACTGTGACTGTTTACTGAAAACTGCAAACCAATCTTCACAATCAAACTAAACTGAAAACTGCGACTGTTTACTGCAAACTGCAAACCAATCTTCACAATCAAACTAAACTGAATACTGCGACTGTTTACTGAAAACCAATCCTCACAATCAAACTAAACTGAATACTGCGACTGTTTACTGGAAACTACAAACTGCAAACCATAAAGCAAATCTACTTCCTAGGAATCCACTTCACTTCCTCAGCTTTTAAGTCAAATGACAACTTTCGTGCCAATACAAAAAGGTAGTCAGAAAGTCGGTTTAGGTACTTAATTGCAATAGGAGCGATGGGTTCATTGTGATCTAAATGTACTGCAAGACGCTCTGCTCTACGGCAAACGCATCGTGCGATATGACAATATGACACAGTTGTATGGCCACCGGGTAAGACAAAATGGGTCATAGGTGGAAGCGCTGCTTCCATGCTATCTATTTCGTTTTCTAATAGCTCGATATCGCTCTCTGTAATCCCTAATTTTTGCAAACGTAGTTCTCCGTTTTTCATCACCTCTTTTTCAGGAGGAGTGGCTAGAATAGCACCTACAGTAAACAAGCGATCTTGGATTTCGATCAAAATAGTTTTGTAATGCGCATCCATCTCTTGATCGCGAATAAGTCCAATGTGCGAATTTAATTCGTCCACTGTACCATAGCTTTCAATGCGCATATGATCTTTAGGAACACGCGTTCCTCCAAATAATGCAGTTGTTCCTTTATCTCCCGTTTTAGTATATACTTTCATAATTTCTTGTAATCGTTTTAGTAGTGTGTACAGTTATTGTTTATCAGCAGTGGCACATTGATTTTCGAAAAAAAAAACTTTAAATATTTTAATCGAATACTACATAGTTGCTGCTATAAGCATACGGTAATGATCAAATCCCCTCAAAGATAAACGAATGAACGGGAATGCAAAAAAAATCATTTTACATTTATGGTCACCTCATAAAAAAAGCCATTCTTTCGAATGGCTTTTAGATTGAATAAAATACGTCAGATTAGTATCCGAATATTTCTTCTAGTGACAATTTTTTAACAGCACCCAATTGCTTTAGGTCGTCCATCGAAATGTTTTTCTCTGAAGCAACAATAGCATAAGTGTACGGTTTTTTTGAAAATTCTTTGTTTTCAAAAGCTACTACATCACTCATTTTAATCCCATCTACAGTGTTATAGGTTTGCTTTCTAATATCTTCAGGAAGTCCTAATTCTTGTGCAGCTAGGTAGCTAAAAATGATGTTGTCTTGTGTGATACGCTCTGTTTCAATGTCTTTTTTAACTTGCGTTTTAGCAAGTGCTAAGTTTCCATCTAACTGTGGCATATCATTTAATAATTCGTTCATACTTGCCGTAGCATCTTTGAATTTGTCTGCTTGACTTCCTACGTAACCAATAAAGTAGTATTGATCGTTTTTCTTTTGAGGGCTAACATAGTAACCAAAAGTGCTATAAGCTAATGCTTTACTTTCTCTAATTGTTTGAAAAACAATCGATCCCATTCCTCCACCAAAGTAGTTGTTGAAAACATTTACCATTGTGTTTCTTTTTGGGTCGTAGTTGTCAGTACTTCTAATCCATCTTGTTTCTGACTGAACCATATCGTAATCAGCAAAAAGGACTTCGTTTTGTTTTTGAGCAACTTGTTTGAAATCTTTGGCTACAGCCGGAGTAGCAAATTTTGCAGGAACTTTGTGGTTCTTTTGCAAGTCAGATACAAAAGACTTCATATCCTTAGGTCCGTAGTAGATTATTGTTTGCTCGAAGTTATTGATATTTTTTATTTTTTCAATTAACTCTGCTGCGGTAATTCCGGCTAATGCGTCATTAGACAAGTTGTTGTTAAACTTGTTGTCTGCACCATACATTGCATAACTAGTTAAACCAGATAAAATAGCATTTTTGTTCAATTTAGCATCGTTTCTAGATTTTGTAATTCTAGCAATTAATGCTTTTAAAGCAGCTTCATCAGGTTTTACATTATTGATAACTTCTTCATACAATTTTACAGCTTTGTCAAAGTTTTCTTGTAAACCTTCGATAGAAACAGTAGTGTATTCTTCACCTGTACTTACATTAAAACTACATGCAATAGTATAGAATTCTTTAGCAATTTCTTCAGATGTTTTCTTATCTGTACCTAGAAAGCTAATGTATTGTGAAGCGATAGCTTGTTTCAAGTCATTTAAAGTTCCCACTTTGTAACGGTATTTCAAACGGAAAATATCGTTGTCTTTGTTAGCAACATACAATACAGTTGCAGCACCTACTTTAGTTTTTTGAATGTCTTTATTAAAGTCAAGAAAAACAGGTTTGCTTGCATTGTTTGGCATTGCTTCAATAGTAGTAACAAATGTAGATTGTTTGTCAGCATTTGTAGCTACAGGAGTGATGATTGGCTTTTCGATTTTTTCGTTAGCTACTTTTTCTCCTTTTCTTTTGTAAATCGCAACGTAGTTGTTCCCTAAATATTTATTGGCAAAAGCCACAATATCTTCCTTCTTAATTTTAGATAAGTCATTTACATAAGCTACTTGATCTTTCCAGTCTAACTCTGATGTAAAAGCGTCCATTAGATTGCTTGCTCTATCTGAATATTTTTCAGTTTCGTAAATCTTACCTTTTTTGATGTTATTGATAATTGAGGTAATCAATTGATCATCAAAGTTTCCTTTTTTAAGATTTTCGATTTCGTTCAATACTAATTCTTTTACTTCTTCTAGCGACTGTCCGTTTGTAGGTGAAGCAGATAAGTATAAAATCCCGTGATCAATCAAAGTGTATGTAAACGCGCCAGCATTAAGTAATTTTTGTTTTTTAACAAGGTTAAGATCAAGTAAACCTGCTTTTCCATTCGTTAAAATTTTACCTACTAAGTCAGCTAGTAAAACATCCTTGTCTTTGTTTCCTGGTAAACGGTACCCTAATGTCATGTTTTCGGCATCTGGACCTACAATTTCCTTGATAATTGGCGCATCAATTGGCGCTTCTTGTTGGAAAGTATATTTTTCGAAAGGTTTAGCTTGCATTTGACCAAAAGTTTGATCAATTTTTGCAATTACCTCATCTGGATTAAAATCTCCCGAA
Organism: Flavobacterium frigidarium DSM 17623; assembly: GCF_000425505.1. GTDB lineage: Bacteria > Bacteroidota > Bacteroidia > Flavobacteriales > Flavobacteriaceae > Flavobacterium > Flavobacterium frigidarium. The sequence goes on from NZ_AUDO01000011.1 coordinate 72,011, forward strand.
AGAATGATTCCCATATTATTAGGAACATAGTATTTATTAAAATACTTTCTAATTTCAACTAGCGATGGGTTCTTTAAGTGATCTACTGTCCCTATCGTTGTTTGTAGACCGTAATTGTGTTTCTTGAACAAGCTAGCAAATAACTCTTCAAAAACTCTTCTACTATCACTATCTAGTGTTCTGTTTTTTTCTTCGTAAACAGCCTCAAGTTCAGTATGGAAAATTCTAAAAACGGGGCTTCTAAAACGTTCTGCTTGTACTGCTAAGTATTTGTCAAGGGAACTACTTGGTACATCATCAGTATACACTGTTTGTTCAAATGAAGTAAAAGCATTGGTTCCTTGCGCTCCCATTGCCGACATCATTTTATCGTACTCATTAGCAATCGATAATTTGCTCGCCACACCTGAGATAGAGTCAATAGACTTGTAAATCATTTTGCGTTTTGCATCATCTTTTGTGCTGTTGTATTGCTCGTATAAATCAGCGATTTTATCAAGTTCTACTTTTTCTTTAGGCCAATCTTGTGTTCCGTATTTATCGGTACCTTTAAACAACATGTGTTCTAGGTAGTGTGCCAGTCCCGTGTGTGTTGCTGGATCTGTTTTACTTCCTGCTTTGATCGCTACATAAGCCTGAATTCTAGGATCTTTATTTGTAGGACTTAAAATTACAGTTAGACCATTTTTTAAAGTATAAAAACGGGCTTTTGCTGGATCGTTGCTTACGTATTTATAATCGTAGCCGTTGCTGCTTTCCTTTTTCCATTCAAATTGTTCTTGTGCCGTTCCAGCTACAGTGACAAAGAGTGTTAGGATTCCAAAAATCGTGTTTCTCATTTGATTGTTTGTTAATTAATTTTTTTTGGTTTGTATGTATTAAATTGAATTAGTAGGCATCATTTCTTTGCGCACATCGCTTTCTACCACACCATCGCGCAGTCTAATTACTCGGTGGGCATATTCGGCGATTTCTTCCTCGTGTGTCACTAGAATAACGGTATTTCCTTGAGCGTGTATCTCGTTAAAAAGCGTCATGATTTCTATAGATGTTTTACTGTCTAGATTTCCTGTAGGTTCATCGGCTAGTATAATTGAAGGTTTGTTTACCAGTGCTCTTGCCACAGCAACACGTTGTCGTTGTCCTCCTGAGAGTTGGTTGGGGTGGTGGTCCATTCGATCGCCTAACTTTACTTGGTTCAAGACCTCTTCTGCACGGGCTGTGCGATCACTCTTAGAGTAACCAGCATAGATCATAGGCAATGCAACATTGTCTAGCGCAGTGGTTCTAGGCAATAAGTTAAATGTTTGAAAAACAAAACCAATCTCTTTATTTCTAATTTCGGCAAGTTCATCGTCTTTCATTTTACTTACATCCTTATTATTCAAAATGTAACTTCCAGATGTAGGAGTGTCTAAGCAACCTAATAAATTCATTAAAGTCGACTTTCCAGATCCAGACGGACCCATCAAAGCAACATATTCTCCCTTATTGATCTCTAAGTCAATACCTTTAAGAACATATACAATTTCGTCTCCTAAAGCAAAGTTTCGCTTTATATCAGTGATTTTTATTAATGGATTTGCCATTGGTGTACGGTGATTTGAATAAAATTATAAGTTTAAAAGTACAAAAGTCTTTGTCAATTATAGTATTAGTAGTGTAAAATCATTTTTTGTTACATGAAATAGCCAAATATTGTTTTCGCTTTCGCAAAAGTGTCCCGGGTTTAATTGATGATTATAGGTCACTATAGCTAGTAATTTACACCTTATATATAAAGCCTAAAAATCATGCTTACAAGCCGTAAATAGGCGTTTTCATAATTTTACTCAATCCTTATAACATTAACATGTTTACATTGAAACACATACAATCGACTATATATTTGCTTCAGAATAATTAACAAAACAAAATCGAATCATTATGGAAAGTAAAAAATTATTTTTAGGAGTAGCAGCAATAGCATTAGGTCTTACATCGTGCAAAGGTGAAAAAGAAACTCAAGCAGAAAAAACAGTAGACAACTACGTGGTATATGTTGATTCTTTAGAAAATGTTTCTTCAGAAGAAGCAATGGCAAACTGGCAAACTATCGAAGCTAATTACGAGCTAAGAAGCAGCCAAGCAGAAACAGCCCTTGCTGATTTAAAAGATGATGCAAAAGCAAAAGAAAAATTAGAAGCTTCTAGAATGAAATACGAAGCGATGAAAACTAAAATGCAAGAGGCTATGCCAACTAAAAGTCAAACAATGAGAAATTCATTATTTGGTGAAGGTAAAGTAGGGGATGATATGAGCTTTGCATGGGTAAATGCAGCTAACATTCACGATGTGTACCAGCAGTTTGTACATACAGTTGAAGATAATAAAGATAGTTATTCTCGTGAAGACTGGGATGAAATTAAAATGATGTATGAAGCTTTAGACAGTAGAAAAAATACTGTTGAAAAAGAAGGTCTTTCATCAGAAGATAATAGAAAAATTGCAGGATTAAAATTGAAATTTGCTCCTATGTATACCGTTAATAGAATGGGTGCAAAATCAGAAGAAATGGATGCAGCTAAGAAATAATTAGTTGGATCAATGCAACAAAAAATGACAGTCAGAGATGGCTGTCATTTTTTTTGTTTTTTTTATTCGAAAAGAGATTTGGCTACTTTAAGTAATTTTGTAAATCGCCATAATGTCTTTTAAGATTTCGTCAAAATCAATTTTTAAGTCAATCAGTTTTCCGCTATGAATGTCAAAAATCCAACCGTATACCTTTAAGTTGCGCTCGCGATTGGCCTTTTGTACTTCGGCAGTTTTTATAATGTTCATGCACTGTTCCTGAACATTCAATTCAGTAAGGCGTTTGTATTTTTCCTCCTCGTTTGTAATAGCATCCAGTTCTTTATTATGAATGCGATACACATCTCTTATATTACGCAACCACGGATTTAATATTCCCAAATCAGATTGTTGCATCGCAGCTTGCACACCACCACAACCATAATGACCGCACACCACAATGTGATTTACTTTAAGATGTACCACCGCGTAATTAATAACCGACATGGAATTGATATCAGTATTAGGGACCATGTTTGCAATATTGCGGTGCACGAAAACCTCTCCCGGTTGCAATCCCATTAACTCTTCGGCCGTAACGCGACTATCAGAACAACCTATGTATAAAAACTCTGGTGATTGTCCTTGTCCTAATTTTTCAAAGAAAGCAGCATCTGTAGCTAGTTGTTTGCTGACCCAATTTTTGTTGTTGTCAAAAATTTTCTGGATGTCCATAAGTAGGTATTTAGGTAAAATTATTGTCGAATAATAAAATGCTCCTTAGGTTGTTCTCTTCTAAAAAACACCAACTGAAAGTGATAAGTATCTACGGTTACAGATACTTCTGCTCGTTGCTTTATCGCTTCCCAAGTCTCTTTTTTGTCTTTATTTTGATGTAAGTTATTAAAAACCCAAACGCTGTCATTAGTAATGCTAGGTTGTGCGGTTATATAATCTTCTAGTAATTTTTTACTGTCACTGTAGTTGTCAAAGTAGATAAAGTCAAATAGTTCGTTTCCAGATGCAGGAATGGCCTCCTCTAAGGAAGTCGCAGTGAAATCTAATTCAGATTCGGCTGCTACAATTTCTTGTAAGGTTGCAGAAGGAGTTGCAGCAATAACTTTTATTTTATTCGTGGCACTTGAAGTTGCCAGTGCCAGAATAGCTAGAGTATCTGTCGCTTCACTAACTAAGGTTTGCTTACTTTCAAAATAAGAGTGCAAGCGGTATAAAAACTGTCCATTCTTTTGCGAAAGCAAAGAATTAAAACGCAATTTCTCATTTTCTCCCAAGCTTGCATTTAAAAAAGAGTACGCTGGTTTTGGCTTTCGATCATAAAAACATTTGGTCAACAAGCTAAACACAAAAGGCGAGTGTACGGCATGTTCGTTCTTAGAATGCCATAAAAATTGGAGGTAGGATAGCGTAGGGAATGTCATAAAATTCGTTGCTTTTCTATAGGCGCAAAGATACCACTATAAATGCAAAAAGGGAACAAGCTATTTTGTAGGAAATGGATAAATTTTTAGTCTTACAAAATAGGATTCAAACATCAAAATAACTGTTAATTTATTTAACAATTATAAGAATACATTTGCGTACAAATACCTGCTTTTTTGTATTTGCTGACGTTTTTTTGTTAAAACTAAATTTATAAAAGTAATATATTTCTTATCAAGATTTTAAAAAGTAGGAAAATTAATCGATGAAATGCATCAAAAACCGCTGTACAGCAATCGTGTGCTTAATGTGTTAAAATGTTAAAATAGTGCAATTTTTTTTACCACTGTTTTTTAAAAAGTGCTTAATTTGTAACAAACAGAAGTGTTCTATGAACCCAAACAGACAACTCTTACTGGTCCTACTACTAGGTATTTTTTCATTCTCGGCCTTTTCACAGGTTAAGATTGGAGATTCGCCATCATCTATTAATGCCTATTCAATACTAGAATTAGAGAGCAAATCACTTGCTTTTGTGATGACTAGAATGTCGACTACAGAGATGAATGCATTGCGACCTCTTGAAGGAGCACTTGTTTACAACACCACCGAAAAATGTATTTTTTTATATAAAGGAGCTACTTGGTCTAGCTTATGCGAAGCAGGAGTAAAAGTGACTACCGCCACAACAGCGCCAGCAATAGCGCAGTCTAAAAGTGGCGATTTCTGGATCAATACTTCGACAACACGAGCGGTAACAAATATTTTCAACGGAACGTCATGGATGGCTATAAATGCCAACCCAAAAAGTGGCGCGGGTGATCCCAATACAAAAACAGGCTTAAATCCTATAGCAGGCGACATTTATGTCGACGAAACTGCAGGAGCGATCTACATTTATAACGGAACAAGCTGGGCAAATAATACGGCAGCAACTACAGTGACAGCTGGAAACGGACTCAGCATGTCGCCTACCAATGTGATTGAATTTGGTGGTAGTTTGACCAAACCTACAGTATTGCCTACTACAAGCACAAATACACTAGCCATTACTGGATTGACTGCCCCTACTGCAGCAGACAATCATGATTTTGTAGTGGTCGATAGAACAACCGGCGTTTTAAATAAAGTAGCCGCTATCGATGTATTGCGTGAGGAGGAAGTAGTGCTAACTGCGAGCAATGGCCAAGTGCAGTTCTCGCCACCAAAACCGGTGAATAGTAAAAGGCAAATTGACGTGTACCGCAATGGGGTGCGCATAGAATTTAGCGTGGTCAACACCACAACTATCGAGTTAGAACCCGATGCTACCTGCTATGCAGGAGACAAAATTAGAATTGTACAAGTATATTAAAGAGTAAAAATAATTTTAACCCAAATTAACCATTAAATTTTAAAAAAGATGAAAAAAACATTACAAAACACGTTAAAAGTAGGAGCGGTAGTCGCTCTAATGTTATCTGCAGGAGCAGTTAGCGCGCAGCAAATAACAGGAGCTTCTACTAAGATAGAAGATAAAAGTATTTCTAAAGAACTAAATGGTACGATTAGAGTAATTGATAACAAAGGGACAAAAAAGTTTCTACAGGTTAAAAATGGTTTGACTTTATTGACGGATCAAACGCCTGATGGTGGTGTGACTTCTACTTGGCAGTTAGGAGGAACTTTAAGTTCTAACACGTATATTGATGCAACTGGCAAGACTTTTTCTCTAGATGGATTGAAATTAGTGACTACTGCTAAAGCTGCTGCTGCTGCTACCGACCAATCAGTGGGATCTAGTGCTAAATTATTGGGAAGTACTGGTACTGCAGCTGTTGCTGCTAATACTGGTTGGACTGTTTTAATTAGAGATGAGCAAAGTGGTGAAATACAGAAGATATTAGCCAGCGATTTCATTTCTACAGGATCAGTTGATGTAACACTCGTTACACCAGTTGTTTTAAAAGTTACTGCAGCGGGTTTAGCAATGGGAACACCGATTTCTAAAGTTTCAGTTTATAGAAATGGAGCGAAATTGAGAGCTAGCACCGATTATGCTATTACTGCTGCAGATGAAGTTACATTAAAACCTAGCACAATTGCAGGAAGTGACTGGACGGCTTACGCTGGAGATGTTATAGAAGTTCAGTGGATCAAATAATAAAATATCAGCTGTAAAGCATATTCTTGTTTAAAATAAAGAGTTGGTTAGTACTTAGTCAACTCTTTATAACAAGGGAAAATCATTTCAAGGGCAGGCACATTATTTAAAATACCACAGTTATAATGTTAATTAAAAGACAAGCACTTATCTTAATTATGATGCTAGGTTTATTTTTTGTGAAGTCAAGTAGTGCACAAAAAGTAGCTGTAATCAATCAAAAGGGGACAAAAGCGTCTGTCAATAATAACACTGTTTTTACGACTAATAATACTGCACCCACTAGTGCTTATCTAGGAGATATATGGTTAAATACTAAAGTAACGCCGCCGCTTAAATCAATTTATGACGGTACGAGTTGGATTTCATTAGAAACTATTGGTACAAAAGGATCTGTTTTTTTTGCTGGAGACGATGGAAGGCCTACAGATAATAATGTTCAGTTATCATGGAATAACTCAGATGAACAGCTTAATGTTGGAATACCTATTACGTCCTCTGTAAATAAATTAAGTGTAAATGGAAGCACTAGAACATCTGGATTAACTAATTCCAGAGGAACCGCAGGTCTACCCTCATATCGATTTTCTGATGATTCCTCAACAGGTATGTTTAGCACGGCAAGCGGCTTATTACAGTTTTCTACAGCAGGGATAGAGGCCTTAAATATTTCAGCATCACAGCAAGTAAATGTTTTAAAAAATGTTCGTTTAGGGGGAGCACTTTTAGATGGTAGCAATTCGGCAGGAACTGCAGGACAAGTACTATCCTCAACAGGAGCAACAACAGGGACAGTATGGGTTGATCCTAAATTGGTTTCAGTTGTTAATAAAACAACAAGTTATACTTTATTTGCAGCAGATAATGGTAAAGTCTTCACTTTTAACAGTGGTACGGCAATGACACTTACAGTCCCAACCGGATTGCCAGTGGGATTTAATATAAGTATTTATCAAACAGGTTTGGGAGAAGTAACTATTATTGGTGGAGCAACAATATTAAATAGATTGTCTCGGTTTAAAACTGCTGGTAAAGATGCTGGAGTAGGTTTACTAATAACAGCAACTAATACAGCTCATTTAACAGGAGATTTAAAAAAATAAGATGAAAAAAATAGTATTCCATTTCTTTCTATTATTTACTTTAACTGGATTTAGCCAAATAGGGAACTATAATTTTTTCCCCACCTTACAACCCCAGCACATTCTGGATGAAAAGTTAACTACTATTAGTTTTGCGTATTCTATGCGTGTGCTAGAAAGTGATTATCAAGGGCCATTAGTACGACTTCGTAGAGCAAGCGACAATACCGAAATGGATTTTGGCTGGGCATCTAATGATATTGTTGATGTGGCAGCAATCAATACTTGGCGTGGTACAAGCTTAGTTTACATGGTTACCTGGTATGATCAAAGTAAAAGTGGTAGAAATGCCACACAAACGGTAGCTTCACAACAACCACAGTTTTTCCCAAATGATGCTGTTCCCAATTTTCAAGGTGATGGTTCTGATGATCACTTAACAGTTGTTAATGGGAATATTCAACTGGTAACTAATGGAGGGGTAGAAGGAACTGTCATTGCTACTATGAAAGCTACTGTAAAAAACCAACATAGTTTTGGTGTGCTTATAGGTTCTGATCGTTGGTCTACACACGTTAACTGGGGAAACAATAATTTGTATTTTGATCCAGGTATTTGTTGTAATAGCACACGCTCATTTGAAAATTCTGCAGCGGTGAATAAGTGGGAAATCTATTCGTTTATAAAAACAAGTACGAATGTTATAGCACGCTCCACACTAATTGAACGCATTAATGGAACGCATACCACAGGAAGGTGTACTATAACTGAGCTTTTTGCAATAGGTTGGGCCACGGGAAGTGAAGCAAATAATCATGCTACAACGAGTTATAATGAATTTATCATGTACAACACAGATATTGCTACTGCGCAAATTTTAGAAATTGAACAAGATTCTAAAACTTTTTGGAGTATTTAAATTATAAAAATGAAAAAGCTAGTATTTTTTCTTGTTTTATTTGGCGCCTTACCTTGTGTATACAGTCAAGCGGCGTTCTATAATAAAGGAAATATACAAATGCATGGAACTGCTCAGGTTGGTTTTCATACTAATGTTATCAACGATGGGGTTTTTAATAACAATAGCGGTAGCGCTGGCTTTTACAACCAAGAGCAAAGTATTATAGTTTCGGGAAAAAACAAAATGATATTTAAAGATATTACTGTTGAGGTCTTTGATGATTTGTTTTTATCGACATCCATAGGAGTTACTAACGATCTTCTCCTAAACATAGGTCGGGTAAATACGCCTACAAACGACAAGTCGGTTAGTTTAGATTTTATCGACAGCCGCATCTACGTAGGAGCAGACGATAACAGACACGTTGATGGTTATGTTACAGTGACCAACAGTGGTGAGTTCACCTTCCCAATAGGTAATGCTGGATTTCTACGACCAATGATTTTATCTAATTCCCCTAGAACGGGAATATTTAAAGGAGCCTATTTCAAATTGGACCCCAACACTCCCAATACTTCAGCAACTCCTACAACTTTTACCTCATCTTTTGATACCAATGCCAAGGACCTTACTTTGACAAGTATCAATACTGAGGAATTTTGGGATCTCGATGGGAGCGATGTGACTTCGATAAAATTAACTTGGGATAAAAACAGTAACTTAGGAACGCTGACTCAAAAAATGAGTGATTTGCGTGTTGTGGGTTGGAGTAAAGATCTTGAATTTTGGGTAGATTTAGGTAACACGGGAGTAGGAGGAGACATGAACAATGGGACAATCCAGTCGACGCCTTTTATACCAGATGAATTTGAAGTGATTACCATAGGAAGTGGTAAAGCCGCAGAAAATATTGTTTTTGGGAATTACGGAATTTCTCCAAACGGTGATGGGGTTAATGATACTTTTGTAATAAAAAATATAGAGATAAGCCACAAAAATACTTTACGTATCTACAACCGCTGGAGCTTGCTGGTTTATTCAAAAAATGACTATGACAACTCATGGGAAGGTTTCTCAGATAATAAATTGAATGTTAAGCGCGAACTAGGACTACCAGACGGAACCTATTTTTATGTTTTAGACTTTCATGATTTAGGGATCTCTTGGCAAGGTTGGGTTTATGTAAAACGTTGATAAGATAATATAAAAAAGTTACTCAAATTTTAAATGGCCTCTTTCGAATAGTTACATTTACCATTATATAATTACAATTACAATGCCACACAAAAAACTATTTCTTTCGCTACTCACACTGCTCTTTTTGCAAATCACTGTTGCACAAAAGCTGAATGCTATTGACCAGAAAGGAACAAAAATTGAAATTATAAATAATAAAGTTACCACAGCAGCAACAGCTCCTTCAAATCCAAATTCGAATGATGTTTGGTTTGATACGAGCACTGCACCTACTACAGTCAAAATCTATAATGGAACCGCGTGGCTAATTATGGAACACAAAGGGACAACCGGGTCTGTGTTTTTTGCAGCAACAAATGGTTTGCCAACAGAGGATAATAGTCAATTATTTTGGGATAACAGTGCAAAAAGTTTGAAAGTAGGAGCTACAGGAAATATAGACACCAAACTTACTGTAAACGGAAAAGTGTTGTCAAATACTGCACTAGAATTAAAGGGTACGTTAATCGACGCATTAAGTTCTGCCGGAACTGCAGGTCAAGTATTGACTTCTACAGGAACAGGGACGAGTTGGATTAACAATGCGAATTGGTTGAGTACTGGAAACACAGGTACTACGGCGAGTAATTTTTTAGGGAACATTGATGATGTAAAAATGTCAATTGTTTCAGATAGCCAATCAATGTTAGAATTTGGTCGACGATCTACATTAGGATTGATAAATACTGGCAGAAATGATTATACTGATGGAACACAACCTACAGTATATGTAAGAGGAGATGGTACTAGAGCTGCTTTACAGTTTGCAGCGGCAGGGGCTTCGTTTTATAAACCAATGTTTTTTACAGTAGCAAATGGTAGTTTTAGACTAAAAGGAAGTGCTGGAGGAACAGATATGTTTGAGATTGGTTCGGCAGGTCCTTCCAATCAAGGAAGATTAGAATTTGTAGTAGGGGACGATGGCTTAGAACCTATGATTTTTAAAAGGTTTGAACATACTACTAATGTTCATAGAGAATTTTTTAGAGTGCAAGCTTCTGCTGATGGTTCAACTACAAAAACTAGGTTTGGGATCAATATTAATCCAGATAGCGTTCCTATTAGCGCAGCAACGCTAACATATGATACTGGCGATAGTGGAGTGGTTGCCAATTCCACTCTACAAGTAAATGGGTCTATTTCAAACTCAACTTTTACAACAACGGGAGCTCTCACATTAACGGAGGATCATTATGCCATAATTTTAGGAGGTAATCATCAAATAACGTTGCCAACAGCAAGTGGCTCTAAAGGAAGAATTTATATTATTAAAAATCCAACTAGTAGCAGTGTTTCACTTTCTTCATCTTCTTCATATCTTACTAATTTAAATATAGCTTCAACGATAATTGCTTCTGGTGTCATCTTATGGATTCAAAGTGATGGTACAAATTGGCAACAGATTACTGGAGGAAATGAATCCATTACAACAATTTCAAATACAGTACCTGCAGCATCAGGTAACTTAATAGGCAACTATAAAAATGAAGCAAACGTTACAACAGGGATCTATGAAACAGTAACTAGTTTAACCCAAAGTATTGGGAGTTCAGCAACTGGTGAGATTACATACAAAGATGAAAAAGGAAACTCAAGCAAAGCACGCGTAGTGAGCGCTAATTCAAACAATCAGATTGAGGTTGGTACTGATGGTGGCGCTTACTTGGGTTCTACAGTTTATACTGGTTCATTTTTATTGACAGCGCCTACTAGCACTACGGCCACTAGCATAACTTATATAGGGTTACCTTTTCAACCAAGTCAGATGACTTTTGTTGCACATGCTAATGTGGAAAGTACAGATATCGATCTGCCGGGAAGTGGATTGAATGATATTAATAATTCATTTGGAACGATGAATGGTGTGGCTCGACAGTCTTCCAGTACGACAATTTCACAGCAAGTTATTTATATTGGTGGTAGCGGCCAATCTATAAATAATATTTCTAGATTTTCAAGTAGTTCAAATTGTATTGGGTTAAGATATGGTAATCAAGATGCAGCTAATCTAGGTAAAATTACTGCGTCAATGACTTCCTTCAATGCTAATGGTTTTACCCTAAATGTTAAATACACTGCTGCTGCTAGTGGTAATACAGCGGTGTTAGGCGAGAATGTTATTGTCCTATTTACTGCTTATAAGTAGATATATTAGAAGTTTATTTTGTTCTACGATAGGGAATAGAGTTGATAATTTCCGGCATGTATCCTAAAGTATAGGTTATTTGCCTAAGCCTTTTTTTAAATAAAAAATCACCACCAAATCCCACCAAATCCCCCTTACTAACGGCATTTTCTCAGAAAAAATCAAATTGATAAGCGATTAATAATACAAATTAATCCTACTTAAAATTTGGAGTTGTCTTCGATGTTTTATAAATTGAGATAATTTTATAAAAATTAGGTGTTGCAAATCAATGAATTACATTCTGTTGCTTGCGATTCTTATCTCATTTTACTAACGTCAAATTAGATTATGCTAATAAAAAGGAACTCGATTTTTCTAGTGCTCATTGTATGCTTCTGTTTTCTGCCAAAATGTTTTTCGCAAAAGCTAGTTGCCATCAACCACAAAGGTACAAAAGTTCCCATAATCAACAATACCATCTTTACAACAGACATTGAACCCACTACAGCCAATCAAAATGATGTTTGGTACGATACGAGTTTTACGCCTCGTGCCATTAAAATCTATGACGGACTCACTTGGGTGAGTATGGAGCATCGCGGTATTGCAGGATCTCTATTTTATGCAGATGGAAACGGCGATCCCTCCGAAAATAATGATAGACTTTTTTGGGACAGCGATAAAGATCGATTAGGTGTCGGGACAAATGCGCCAACACATAGACTTGAAGTCGAAGGAACGATGGCAGTGGAAGGAATCGTTAACAGTAATGGATCTATTGGTCGGCCATCCTATCGTTTTAAGAATGATATAGATACTGGAATTTCTAGACTTGCCGCTGACGAACTTAGTTTTATTGTTGGAGGTTATGAAGCACTTCTTATCGACGAACCCACAGTGGGAGTCACCAAGGTAATCGTCAACCAAACTCTAGAATTGGAGGGTCCCTTGCTTGATAGTTCAAATTCCCCGGGGTCTGTTGGTCAAGTTTTATCGTCAACTGCTGCAGGTACGAGTTGGATTGACCATGCGTCTTTATCACTAAGTCCAGAAGCGGGAAACCAAATTACAACTGCTGCAGATGGTGGAATATATTATGGGGAAAATGTGCATACAGGTTATTTTATAATTACACCTCCAACAACTATAGCTGCAGGGACTTCAAACACTCTAGCGGTAGACGGCCTTCCATTTAAGCCTTCTCAAGTCACATTTAGTGCCAACGCTAATATTGAGGGGGTCGATATTAATAATAATGAAAGTGGCAGTAGCGATTTAGATAATTCTTTCGGTTCAAGTGAGGGTTTTGCACGTAAGGATGCGACAAGTACCGTTCAGTATTTTTCCTATGTAGGCGGTTCTGATGGAATAGGAATAAGAAACACCTCTAGATACAGTTTGATAAATCATTGTCTGGGTTTGCGATATAGCGATCAAGACGGTAATGATTTAGGAAGAATTACTGTCAAGTTAGAAAGTTTTGATTCAGATGGATTTACTTTGAATGCGGTGTACGCACAAGGAACTGTTGGTGATGAAGCTAATAAAAACGAGATATTCAATGAAAATTTATTAGTTATCTACACTGCTTATAAGTAGAGAAGGGGGTGTTTCATGCAAAATTAGAATATTTAACTCTATTTCTTTTCGAAAATAAAACTACTTTTCTACTACTATAAAATTCCGTTATTGCAAGTATTTTAAAACTATCTTTGCGCTCTTAAAAATAGAGCAATTAAAATTTCAGAAGATGGGCAATGAAGTAGGAATAAATGAATCGGTATTATCATTCGAAGAAATAAATCGTTGCATTGCTGTATTAACGCAACTGAATGCAGATACAGAACTAATTTTTGATATTCCTAAAGAACAACGCACTGCTTTATTTATTGCTGCAGGTCAATTGTCGAGGCCTGATCGCGATGAATTAGCCCGCCGTAAAAAAGATGGAAAAGCGATTGCCAAACGCAAAAAAGAAAAGCAAGATCGAACAGCTCGTAAAGAAACTGGAATTAGATATGCTCGTGAGGCGGCCGTTTTTGAAGCTCCTAAATTACTCTTGGCAACTGATCTTCAAAGTAAAGAGCAGTTGGAATTAAAAGTCCCTCGTAATTGCTACGTTTGTAAAACGCCATTTACCATAATGCATCATTTTTATGATAGTATGTGTTGCGAATGCGGTGATTTAAATTACGCAAAACGTTTTCAAACAGCAGATGTAAAAGGACAAGTAGCAGTTATTACCGGTTCACGTTTAAAAATTGGTTACCATATTTCGCTAATGCTTTTACGTGGTGGAGCGACAGTTATTGCTACGACTCGTTTTCCGGTGGACTCTGCTATTCGTTTTGCTAAGGAAGCTGACTTTCATGATTGGAGCGACCGCTTGAAAATTCATGGTCTTGATTTGAGACACATTCCATCAGTTGAAATTTTCTGTAATTTTATCGAACAAAAATACGACCGACTTGATATTTTAATAAACAATGCTGCTCAAACAGTGCGACGTCCTGCAGGGTTTTATACCCACATGATTGCAAATGAAGAGCGTGCAGTGAGTACTTTACCATTAGAAGTGCAAGGTTTGTTACTAGATCATACCAATTGTCTAGATGAGTTAAAAGTATTAACCTCAGGCGCTTCATCTAATCAAAATATGCCGGTTACGTGGCACGGTCCTGAACCAGGGATTGGTTTGCGTGCATCAGCTAAATTATCTCAAATTCCGTACTCATTCGATAATGCGCTAGTAGCGGCAGAAGTTTTTCCTGAAGGAGAATTAGACGCCGACTTGCAACAAGTGGATTTACGAAATACAAACAGCTGGAGATTAAAGTTGGGTCAAATTGAAACTACTGAAATGATCGAAGTACAGTTGGTGAACTCTGTGGCTCCCTTTGTGCTATGTAATCGCCTTTCAGAAGTGATGAAGAAACACAACACAGGACAAAAACACATCATCAACGTCTCTGCCATGGAAGGGAAATTTCATCGCTTTTTTAAAGAAGCACGCCATCCACACACCAATATGGCAAAGGCTGCACTAAACATGCTAACACATACTGCTGCAGGTGAATTAGCTAAGGCAGGAATATTAATGAACGCTGTAGACACTGGCTGGGTAACCGATGAAGATCCAGCTGAATTGGCTAAGAAGAAACAAGACCTGGAAGATTTCCAACCTCCATTAGACATAGTAGACGGAGCAGCGAGAGTAATGGATCCTTTATTTGACGGAATCAACACAGGTAAACACTGGAGCGGAAAATTTTTAAAAGATTACGGACCTATTCCGTGGTAGAAACTATAAAGGTTATAAAATTAAAAACCACAACTCGAACTAAGTCTGTTGTGGTTTTTATCATATTTTATGTCTAAAACTCCATTTTCTTGAATGTTGTTCTAGTTTCGGTATCAACTTTAAACTTCTGACAAGAATAAAATTTGACTTTAGCTTAACTAAATATTAGGTAGCTAAAGCGTACACTTAAGACTACTAACTGTCTTTATCTTTTTTTGGTGATTGAAGTGCAAGTGCAAATCCTATCCCAAACAATACAGTTATTAGTGCTGCGAAATATGGGATTAAATCAGACATCTTTGCTGTTTTGAATCAGTTTTAAATAAATGCCGAATGCTAATATGGAAGGGACCCAAATTCCAATAAAGATTGCTTGCTCCTTATCTCCTTGAAAATATAAAATTTCCGAGAAAATTAATGAGAGGAAAGCTGCAATAAACAGCAGCCTGTCTGATAAAGTAAATTTTTTTAACATTTATATTGATTTAATAACTATTTTTTAATAAAATAATTAAGTAAATCTATCGAACTTAAATTTAGCATTGTTGTTTATATTTTTGTTTTACCAAATTTTTATGTGTTGTTTAGGGGGCAGATTATTTTAAACCAGGTATAAAATATAGCTCATAAATTCAAATTCTTAACAAAGAGACACACATCTTAGTGTTTGCTGGTATTTTTGAGAGTAAAATAAATTATCAACCTAAAAAAAGATAGTTCGTCTTTTCTTTTTGAGCGCTACAATAGTATTTAGAGCTAAACACTTTGTGTTAATAAAATAAAAACTATGGCACTATAAAATTCAGTAGGATTTTTTTTTATGAGTTGATTTTTGTAGCCAAACAGCTTAGACTTATTACTTCGTTTTAAATTACCTTTTCAGAATCGGAAAAAGTTTTCTTTTCTATGAGTGAATGGGGAGCGTGGTTGAAGTTCTAAAATGCTTCTAATTAGATTTATGAATTTTGTGTCAGTGAAGTCATTTTAGGCATGGCAAAATATATAATTATTTATTTTTTTGTTAGTTAAGTTAAATTTTCGGTAACAAGAAATGCTTTTTTTAGTTTTAACAGTAAGTATGGCAATGAAGTCATTTCTGTAATTGTCTTAAAGATGATAAAAAGTATTAAAAAAAGAGTAGAAGAGCTTTCAAAAGCTAAAAACACGACATTGATGAAGTATAATATTTCGGTTAGTGGAGGTGATTTGATTTCAAAATTATCAGAGATGAATAGAGAAATCAAAGAATTGGAAAAGCAGTATAATTTTCAATTGTGTGAATATTGTGTTGAAGATGAAAGAAAAATCTGTTTTAGTTTACAGCTTAAATTCCCGAATTTTGACCACGATATTAGATAAATTTTCCTCGATAAACTTAAAAAAAACAAACCCTAACATTTTTAGCGGTAGTGCCAAAAGTGTTAGGGTTAATTATATGTAATCTATTTTATTTATAATCTCTGTGAGCCATTGCAAACTGAAAAAGCTATCCTTCCATTTTGGCACTCAATTCAAACCAACGTTCTTCTTTTGCCTCCATTTTATTGATGAGGTTTTGCAGTTCGTTTCCTTTTTTCTCAATAGCGTCTTCGGCTACTGTTCCTTCTGAAAATTGCAGTTCAATTTTTGCTTTTTGTTCTTCTAAGTCTTTGATTTCGCGCTCTAATTTTTGGAATTCTTTTTGCTCGTTGAACGTTAAGTTTCCTGTTGGATTATTTTGCTTCCAATCTTTTTTCTCTGCTTTATTTTCCTCTTTTTGAGCAACATCAGCGCTATCTTCATAGGCTCTAAAGTCAGAGTAGTTTCCAGGGAAATCTTCGATAACACCGTCTCCTCTAAAGATGAACAAGTGATCTACAATTTTATCCATAAAATACCTGTCGTGAGATACTACCATTAAACATCCAGGGTAGTCAAGTAAGAAGCTTTCTAGGACATTAAGCGTAACGATATCTAAATCATTTGTAGGCTCATCCAGAATCAAAAAGTTAGGATTTTGAATCAGAACGGTACATAAATACAAACGTTTTAATTCTCCACCACTCAAGCGGTCTACAAAATCATACTGCTTCTTCGCATCAAATAAGAAACGCTCTAATAATTGTGATGCTGAGATGATTTTTCCTTTCATTAAAGGTATAAATTCACCATATTCTTTAATGACATCAATAACACGTTGACCTGGTTTTGGGTTGATACCGCTTTGAGTGTAGTATCCTACTTTAATCGTTTCACCCATTACAACTTTTCCTGAGTCAAGAGGTAAAGTACCTGTTAACAAATTCAAGAAAGTGGACTTACCAGTTCCGTTTTTACCAATGATTCCAATGCGTTCTCCACGTTGAAAATCAAAGCTAAAATTATCTAAAATTACATGGTCTTTGAATTTTTTAGAGATTTTGTGAAGCTCGATAATCTTGCTTCCCATACGCTCCATATTAATTTCAAGTTCGACTTTGTTTTCGCGACGACGGCTTTGTGCTTTTTCCTTGATGTCGTAAAAGTCATCTTGACGTGATTTAGATTTGGTTGTTCTCGCTTTTGGTTGGCGACGCATCCATTCTAATTCTTTTACAAAAAGGTTTTGTGCTTTATCCACACTAGAATTTTCTGAGGCAATACGCTCTTCTTTTTTCTCTAAGTAGTAAGAGTAATTTCCTTTGTATTGGTATAGTTTTCCGTTGTCTAATTCGATGATTTCATTACAAACACGCTCTAAGAAGAAACGGTCGTGTGTTACCATGAACAACGTAATATTTTCTTTGGTAAAATAACTTTCTAACCATTCGATCATTTCTAAATCCAAGTGATTCGTAGGTTCATCTAAGATAAGTAAGTCGGGACGGTTAATTAAAATGATAGCTAGTGACAAACGCTTTTTTTGCCCTCCAGAAAGATTTTTGACTTTCAGCTTAAAGTCTTCCAACTTTAATTTAAACAAAATTTGCTTGTATTGTGTTTCAAAATCCCATGCATTGTGTTGGTCCATTCCATCAAAGGCTTTTTGATAAGCTTCTTCGTCTTCTGGATTTTCTAACGCTTTTTCGTAGGCTTCGATAACTTTTAAAGTCTCATTATCTGATGCAAAAATACTTTCTTCAATGGTCAACTCATCTTGTAAGTTGTTGTTTTGAGATAAAAAGGCCATTCTAATTCCTTTACGCAATACCACTTGCCCAGTATCAGGTTCGTCAAGGCCATTAATGATGCTCATAATGGTCGTTTTTCCAGAACCGTTTTTAGCTATAAAAGCTATTTTTTGGTCCTTATTAATTCCAAACGAGATGTCTTTAAAAAGGGTGCGTTCTCCAAACGACTTTGAAATATTCTCAACAGATAAGTAATTCATGCGTGTAACTAGATGTATTTGTTATTTTTAGTGTGGTTTGAGCACTAATTTATGCCATTAAAAACTTTATAGCATAGTGCCAAAAAAAAACCACCGTGCAAAGGTAGTTTATTATTTTTAGGTTAAAATTATTTGCAAACAAGAACTTTGTCTATAGCAGTGATATTTAATGAGAAAGAGCAAATTTGACATTATTGAGTAGCACAAATTACCATATTTTAAAGATTACAGCAATTTAAGCAAGGCAAGAATAACACCCACGAGACCTCCAACTACAGCGCCGTTCAATCGAATGTATTGTAAATCGTTCCCCACTTTATCCTCGATTTGAGCTACTAGTTCTTTATTGTTTAATTTCATCATGCTCTCGCGAACCATATTTCCAATTTCACTGTGAAATTTTACTAGCATTTCTGAAATTGTTGTGCGCATCCAATTATTCATTTTTTGTTGTGCGGCTGCATCCTGATTTAAGTCATCTATTAATTTTTTTGCATTCGAAATGAAAAATTGCACTAACGAACTTTCTTCATTTTGAAGTTGTGAGGCTAATGTTTGCTTAGAATTTTGCAGTAGTTTTTCAATCACATTTTCTGAAGCGATGTGTTGCATTGCAGTCTCTTTTAAATTGTCAATTAATTGCGTTGCTTTTTCATCTCCTGCTGTTAGTTGGTGTGCAAATTCCAAAATCCATGTATCAAATTTTAATCGAATGGGATGCGACGGATCTGTTTTTGCTTCCTTTAAAATTTCAGTAGCTTTTTCGAGCAATTCCTCCGATATTATATCTAAGTCGATACCACCACTTTTTTTAGCTAAGAACAAAGTCGCTTTTTTAAGAAAGCCTTTGTGACCATATTCTTCGGCAACAACGCTTAGTTTTTCGAGTAGTAAATTTTTAGTCTCTGGATTAGCTATTGAATGTGCTGTTTCTTCAATTATTAATTCCCAAATTTTATGATGATCCCCGTTTTTAATGGCATTTTCCATCCAGTTTCCTACGGGCGTGTTTAAATCAATTGTTGCAATTTGTTCTTTTATTATTTTTTGTAACGCTTTCGCGAAAGCGGGATTATCGAGTTCGTTCACAAATTTCATGGCAATATCCTGAATAATTCTAAGCGCATTTTGTTGGTTTTTTGGTTGTTGTAAAAAATCCAAAATTGTTTTTGCCAGATCAACTTGCTGTAGTTTTTCGGTGATAATTTCTGGTGACAGCCATTTATTGGTAACCAGATCTACGATGCCTTCTGTAAGTTTCTCTCTGTTTTTTGCTATGATATTAGTGTGTTTTCGAACAAACGGAATCGGAATTTCATGAAATAATGCACTTACAGCAAACCAATCAGCAAATCCACCTATGGTTGCAGCCTCAAAACCTGCCGTTACAATGTGCCAAGCTTGGTGGTTTATAATACCAAATCGTAGCAAACTTTCGAATAAAACCAAACCGCCAAAGGCGATTAATAAAGAAATGGATCCGAGATTGTTTTTCATGATGACTATTTTATGACAGCTTTTGCGATTTACTAATTAGAAAAGTACGGATTTATCGACTGAATTTGTGCAAAGAAATGGTTATTTATATTTTGCTATGATAGAAGTTTGAAAAGCAGCGGCACAAACTATCGTAATGTTAAGGCAAATATGTACTCAAATCTAGCTGATGTAGCTTTGGTGTACTATTTAAGAAAGGTTTTCTGGAAAATTGTTCATTAGTGATATAATAATGAATCCCATCAGTAGTTGTAATTCCTTCGACTTGATGAAAGGGGAGACGCAGTTTGATTTTTCGTTTATTTCCAGAGAAAAAATTGTTGCCTTTAAAATCAGATAGTATGTATAGAAATGGTTGCAATGTTTTACTATAACCCGTCAACACAATGGCATTTTTAATAGGGTTGTAATTGGCATCTGTGATCAAGCCGTCAATATCTAAGGAACCTAATCTTGTAGCGAGTTGTTTTCCGGGATTGTTGGGCAATTGGTAAACTGTCGTAGCGCCAGAATCCCATTGTTTATTAAATAGAAAAATAGCGCCATCTTTGATGATGAATGCCTCACAATCAAAGTCGGTTGCATTTGCTCTAGAAACTTTGAGATTTTTTTGATCGCTATATGTAAATGAAATAGTATCGATTTGTTGTTTACTATCGAATAAGCTGTTTTTTGCAATTTTTAAAATATGTAAGTCGGTTCTATTTCCAGAGACATTGTTCCCAAAATCACCTATGTAAATGCTAGTGCTGTCTTGAGTAATTGCTTCCCAATCGGTATTGTTTACCCCTTTTATAGTGACCGTTTTTATGATTTTACCATTGTTATCGAGACCATACAAGCTTGTGTCAGCATTGTCATTAAAAGTCCATAAAAGGGAATCGAAATACAATATACCAGAAGTTTCTTTTACTTTATTAGAAAGTTCGCTTGATTTAAGCGTAGCTACTTTGACAGATTTGTAGTTGCAACTACCATCATTGACAGTAGCATCTGGATTATAATTTATTGAAAGCGGATCAGTACAACCTGAAATTTGGCTGTAGGAACTAGCTGAAAGAAATAATAATAGCAATGAGAGTATTTTCATAACTCCAAAAGTAAAGCTTTCTGAAAAATTTAAAATAAGAAAAAACAATCTTTAAGAAAGTGTTATGAGTTGCAGTTTTGATTGGCGCAAAGAAAAACAAAAGGTTAATCTGCACTAAAAAAATTGTCGTATGCTTTAATTGACAAGGAAAATACTGTAAATTCGTCAAGAAATGAAATAAAAAATCATGTAAAACCAGATTGATTTAATGAATACGACCTATTTATTATTAATTATGTTTTTGTATCACAGTGATTTATGTAATTATAGGACCGATATTTTATCAATATGCTCAATGAGTAGTTAAAATAATATTGAGAATACCTAGTATGCTAAAATTGAGTGAAAAATTATATTAAATGTAATTTATGTTCAAAATATTTAGTAATTTCGCAAACTGAAAACTAAAACCACCTTTTAGGTTAACAATATGGCAAGATTTGAATTAAAACTTCCAAAAATGGGAGAAAGCGTCGCAGAAGCAACCATTACAAACTGGTTGAAAGAAGTAGGTGACAAAATTGAAGCTGACGAAGCAGTACTTGAAATCGCTACTGATAAAGTGGATAGTGAGGTGCCTAGTGAAGTCTCAGGTGTATTGGTAGAACAATTATTTGGAAAAGACGATCTAGTTCAAGTGGGTCAGACCATTGCGATAATAGAAACAGAAGATGGTGAAGCAACTACAGAGGTAAAAGAAGAAGTTACTCCTGAAGCGGTAGCCGAAGTTTCAAAAACAGTTGATGCAGCAAAAGATAGTGTAGCAAGTCCAAGTGATCTGGCTGCTGATTATGCTGATTCAGATAAATTCTTTTCTCCATTAGTAAAAAATATTGCTAAGGAAGAAGGCGTTTCTGTAACTGAGCTTGAAGGAATTTCAGGAACAGGTAAAGAAGGGCGTGTTACTAAAAATGATATTTTAGATTACGTAAAAAATAAAGATTCGCAAGCAGTTGCTGCGCCACAAAAAGCGGTAGCGCCTCAAAAAGCAACTCCAGCTCCAGCGGTAGCACAAAAAGCGGCACCAGTATCTGTAAATGGTGGTGATGAAGTAGTAGAAATGGACAGAATGCGTAAGCTTATTTCTGGATACATGACTGCTTCTGTTCAAACATCGGCTCATGTGCAGTCCTTTATCGAAGTTGATGTAACTAACATCGTGAAATGGAGAGAGAAAAATAAAAGTGCTTTCGAAAAAAGAGAAGGTGAGAAGTTGACTTACACACCTATTTTTATGGAAGCTGTTGCAAAAGCAATTAAGGATTATCCTGGAATAAATATTGCTGTTGACGGAGATTACATCATCAAAAAGAAAAATATAAACCTAGGGATGGCTGCTGCTTTACCAAATGGAAACTTAATTGTTCCAGTAATTAAAAATGCAGATCAGTTGAATTTAGTGGGTATGGCTAAGGCAGTAAATGACTTAGGAACCCGCGCTAAAATGGGTAAATTAAAACCAGACGACACACAAGGAGGAACGTACACGGTAACAAACGTAGGTACTTTTGGAAGTGTTTTTGGGACACCAATTATCAATCAACCGCAAGTAGGTATTCTAGCTTTAGGTGCCATTAGAAAAGTACCTGCAGTAATTGAAACTCCAGAGGGAGATTTTATTGGTATTCGTCAAAAAATGTTCTTATCACACAGTTATGACCACCGTGTTGTAGATGGTGCGTTAGGAGGTAGTTTTGTTAAAAGAGTAGCAGAATATTTAGAAGCATTTGATGTCAATAGAGATTTGTAATAAATGCCTTTGTATAATGATAAAAAACCCGATAGTTGTTGTAGCTATCGGGTTTTTGCTTTTGAGGTATTGGAGTGTGAAATTTAGTATTTTCGATAATTTAATGTCGGTTTCCATAATTAAATTCCATTGCAATCGTTTATATTTGTAATCAATCAAACATTAAAAATGGAACTTAAACTCAATAAACCAATTTGCTTTTTCGATCTTGAAACTACTGGAATCGATATTGGAAAAGATAGAATTGTTGAAATATCAATATTTAAAGTTTTTCCTAACGGGAATAAAGAAAGCAAAACGTGGTTAGTGAATCCTACTATTCCAATTCCGGCGCAAACAACTGCGGTTCACGGTATCACAAATGAAAAAGTAGCTAACGAACCTACCTTTAATGAACTTGCTCCACAGGTGTACAATATGATTAAAGACAGTGATTTGGCTGGTTTTAATTCAGATCGTTTTGATATTCCTTTATTGGCCGAAGAATTGTTGCGTGCAGGAGTAGATTTTGATATGAAAAACAAGGTTTCGGTAGATGTGCAAACAATCTTTCATAAAAAGGAAGAGCGTACATTAGGAGCGGCATTAAAATTTTACTGTGGTAAAAGCTTAGAAAACGCACATTCTGCAGAAGCAGATACAATGGCGACTTACGAGATTCTGTTAGCGCAGTTAGACCGTTATCCTGATTTAGAAAATGATATGAAATCACTTTCTGAATTTTCTACTCGAAAGAAAAATGCTGATTTTGCTGGAATGATTTCATTTGATAAAGATGGAAACGAAATCTTTTCTTTTGGTAAACACAGAGGAACAAAAGTCGAAACAGTCTTAGAGTCAGAGCCGGGGTATTTTAGTTGGATTCAAAATGCTGATTTCCCTTTGTATACTAAGAAGGTTTTAACGGCAATTAAGCTTAGAAAAATGAATACTAAAAACTAAGTAATTAGTGAGATAGACTATTTAATAATTACTAATTGCAATTCAATATAAAGAAATGAAAATAATTTGCATAGGTAGAAATTATACCGAACATATCGCAGAATTAAAGAATGAGCGTCCTACTGAGCCTGTTGTTTTCATGAAGCCTGATTCGGCGATATTGTTAAAACAACATCCGTTTGTTATTCCTGAATTTTCTAGTGATATTCACCATGAGATCGAAATTGTGGTGAAAATCAATAAAGTAGGTAAGTATATCGAGCCAAAATTTGCTCATAGATATTATGAAGAAATAACGGTGGGAATTGATTTTACAGCTAGAGATTTGCAATCAAACTTAAAAGAAAAAGGCCTTCCATGGGAAAAAGCAAAGGCATTTGACGGATCTGCAGTGGTAGGAGAATTTTTAGATAAATCCCAATTTAGTTCGCTAGAAAACCTTACTTTTGAACTAACTAATAATAATAAAACTGTTCAAAAAGGAAATTCGAGTTTTATGTTGTGGCAAATAGATGAGCTTATCGCTTATGTATCTCAATATTTTACTTTAAAAATTGGAGATCTTATTTTCACGGGAACACCCGCGGGAGTAGCAGCAGTAGCAGAGGATGATGTATTAGAAGGATTTTTAGAAGGACAAAAACTATTTAGAATACAAGTAAAATAATGGCTTTAAACTACAACCTTTCAAAAGTGTACGCACTTTCAGATAACGACCCAGAGTTTGTAAATGAAATTTTGACTCTTTTTGTGACCGAAGTTCCTGATGATTTAAAACAAATTAAAGAAGGAATTAAAAAAAAGGATCATAAACATGCATATGCTTATGCTCACAAAATAAAACCAACGTTAGATTTACTTGGTTTAAACGTAGCTTTTGAAGAAATCTTGCAGGTAGAGGCATGGACAAAAACAGAGGGAAAGAAAAAAGAAATAGAGCATACTTTTGAAAGTATCAAGACACAGGTGAAAGAAGCAATCAAAGAGATTAAAAAAGATTTTGATCTTTAAGATTTAAGGTTGTCTTGTTAAAATAAAAAATAGAAATTCAATATTCAGTGCTGGCATTGAGTGTTGAATTTTCTTTATATGATAAAATCTAAATTTACAATTGCGGGATGAAAGCAACGATAATAACCATAGGAGACGAGATATTAATTGGTCAAATTGTAGATACTAATTCAGGGTTTATAGCCAAATCGCTAGACAGGATAGGAGTTGAGATTACTGAGATGATTTCGATAAGCGATGACAAGCAACACATTCTGAATACCTTTGAAAAATTGCAAGATAATGTAGACTTAGTGTTGATTACTGGAGGATTAGGACCAACAAAAGATGACGTTACTAAGAAGACTTTTTGTGATTATTTTGAAGACGAATTAATTGTTGATCAAAAAGTATTGGCCCACGTAACTGAATTGATTGAAGGTTTCTATAACCGACCAATCACGCAGATGAACAAAGATCAAGCTTTAGTTCCTTCAAAAGCGACGGTGCTTCATAATAAAGTAGGTACTGCCCCAGGAATGTGGGTAAAAAAGGGAAACACAGTTTTTGTGTCTTTACCCGGAGTGCCATATGAAATGAAGTATTTAGTCGAAAACGAAGTTGTTCCAAAGATTGTTAAAGAGTATAGTAGACCCTATATCATTCATAAAACGGTATTGACCTACGGGCAGGGTGAAAGTATGGTTGCTGAGCGTATTGAGGCTTGGGAAGACAGTTTGCCTTCATTTTTGAGACTAGCTTATTTGCCTAGTCCTGGTCGTGTTAAATTGCGACTCTCAGCTCGCGGAACAGATAAAGAGTTTCTCGATGCTGAATTAGAAAAACATTTGCTTTCTTTGGCAGTAATTATAAGCGACATCATTGTTGGTTATGAAGAGGATGAAACCATCGAAGTAATGTTGGCAGCAGCTTTGCAAAAGCAGGGTAAAACGATTGCTACGGCAGAAAGTTGCTCGGGCGGATCGATTGCTTCATTAATTGCGGCTGTTCCTGGTGTGTCAAGTTGTTTTAAAGGAAGTGTTGTAGCTTATGATACTCAAATTAAAACTGCCGTTTTAGGAATTCCAGAAGCGATGATTGAAGAGTTTTCGGTGGTGAGTGCAACCGTTGCAAAGGCGATGGCTTTGAGTGTTCAAAAGATGATGCAATCTGATTATGCGATTGCAACGACGGGTAATGCGGGTCCTTCAAAAGGGGATTCTGATGCTGAAATTGGAACAGTTTTTATTGCATTGGCAACTCCGGACGAAGTTATTGTCGAAGAATTTAATTTTGGCCAACCACGTGAGAAAGTGATAGATAGAACGGTGTATAAGAGTTTAGAAATGCTACAGAAAGAAATTTTTAAAAATGTCCTTTAAATATTTTGCTTAATAGGTTTATTTTTCTTTTCTTTGCACCCTGATTTTGAATAACGATAAAAGATAAGTATAATGTCAAGAGTTTGTGACCTTACAGGTAAAAGAGCGATGGTAGGAAATAACGTTTCTCACGCTATGAATAAAACTAAGAGAAAATTTTCTGTTAACTTAGTGAAAAAGCGTTTTTATCTTCCAGAAGAAGATAGATGGATTACTCTTAGAGTAGCAGCATCTACGATAAAAACAATTAACAA
Organism: Flavobacterium frigidarium DSM 17623; assembly: GCF_000425505.1. Lineage (GTDB taxonomy): Bacteria > Bacteroidota > Bacteroidia > Flavobacteriales > Flavobacteriaceae > Flavobacterium > Flavobacterium frigidarium. The sequence continues at coordinate 98,049 of NZ_AUDO01000011.1, forward strand.
AAATGGAATTGCAGCTGTTTTGAAAAAAGCACAAACGCAAGGGTTTATTAAATAAACTTTTTCCAACATAAAAAAATAGCAAGATGGCAAAGAAAGGTAATAGAATCCAAGTAATTTTAGAATGTACTGAGCACAAGACAACAGGTGTTGCTGGAACTTCAAGATACATTACAACAAAGAACAAGAAAAACACTCCAGATAGATTAGAGATTAAGAAATTTAATCCAGTTTTGAAACGTGTGACTCTTCACAAAGAAATTAAATAATAATTAGAGATTTAAATATCTTCTCAGATGGATTCATTTAGAGAGTATATTAAAATACATATAACATTTAAATCATGGCAAAGAAAACAGTAGCAACGTTACAAACTTCTTCTAAGAGATTATCAAAAGCCATCAAAATGGTGAAATCTCCAAAAACTGGTGCATATACTTTCGTAGAAACTATTATAGCTCCTGAGTTAGTTGATGAATTCTTGAAAAAGAAATAATTAACAAAAGCATTATATAGAAAAGCTACTTTCATTCGGAAGTAGCTTTTTTATTTTCTATCTTTACCGATTAGAAATAGTATTAGTTCATTGTGTCTAATACTCCATTTTAATATGTTTACACTATGAGTTTTTTCAAAAGAATATTTTCGTCAGAAAAAAAAGAATCCTTAGATAAAGGTCTTGAAAAATCAAAAACAACTTTCTTTACTAAACTAAGTAAAGCAGTTGCCGGAAAGTCAAAAGTAGATGACGACGTTTTGGATAATCTAGAAGAAATACTTGTTTCTTCAGACGTAGGTGTGAATACTACCCTAAAAATAATCAATAGAATTGAAGCACGTGTTGCCGCAGATAAATATCTAGGTACAGACGAATTAAATCAAATTCTTCAAGAAGAAATTGCAAGCTTACTTTCTGAGACAAATACAGGCGAAGCAACCGAATTTGTTATCCCAATAAACACAAAACCGTACGTTTTAATGGTTGTGGGTGTCAATGGTGTTGGTAAAACAACAACAATAGGGAAATTAGCTTACCAGTTTAAAAAACAAGGATATAAAGTGGTTCTTGGTGCAGCCGATACTTTTCGTGCAGCAGCAATTGACCAACTCCAAATTTGGGCTGATCGTGTAGGAGTTCCTATCGTGAGACAGAATATGGGAAGTGATCCTGCTTCAGTTGCTTTTGATACTTTGCAATCTGCAGTAGCACAAGATGCCGATATCGTAATTATCGATACTGCTGGTCGTCTTCATAATAAAGTGAATTTAATGAACGAACTTACAAAGGTGAAACGTGTAATGCAGAAAGTTACTGTAGACGCTCCTCACGATGTATTATTAGTTCTAGATGGTTCTACTGGGCAAAATGCATTCGAGCAAGCAAAACAATTTACAGCTGCTACTGAGGTAACGTCACTAGCTGTTACAAAGCTAGACGGAACTGCAAAAGGTGGTGTCGTTATAGGGATTTCTGATCAATTTAAAATTCCTGTAAAATATATTGGTGTCGGTGAGGGAATTGAAGATTTACAAGTCTTTAATAAGTTTGAATTTGTAGATAGCTTTTTTAAATAAGAGTTTATGAAGAATCTTAGCCCTATGCTCTTGTATTTTATTAGCTTGATTTGTTTTGTTCTAGCTAATGTACTACGCGATAAAGTTGCTTTTGCCTATGGGTTTTTCCTTGGGTTTGGTATAGTTATTTTTCTATTTGGTTTGTATAAAAAAATCAGTGCTAAATAATTAATTTTAGATGCCGTCTTAATGTTCTGATAATTGATACCTCAACGATATGAATTATATCATCTCTCCAGAAGAAATTCTTCAAGAACGCATAAAAGAACTATCATGTTTGTATGATGTGTCTTCGATAATTGCTAAGAATGAAGGTGCTGTGATGGATACGTTAAAGCAAATTTGTACAATATTAAAAAAAGCTTGGCGCTTCTCCGAGGATTCTATAATCGAATTAAAATTAGATTCTTACTACCATATAACTTCGTCTCTTCCTAAGGAGACTGTTTATCAACAAGCCGTTTTTACCATATTTAATGAAGAATTTGGTTTTGTAAAGGTCCATTATCCAGCGAATCAATTTTCTGAAAAGCATTTCTTAAATGATGAGGAAAAGCTACTTAATAAAGTAGCTTCTGATATTAGTTTGTTCTACGAGCGCCATTTAAATAAAGGTAAGGAAGAATTGCTTAAGCGAAGTGTGGAGCGAGTAGATCGATTATCGATTCTTGGCGAAATTACGGCAGGGATTGCTCACGAACTCAATACACCTTTAGGAAATATACTAGGTTTTGCAGAATTTATTAATGAGCGATCTCAGGAGAAACAATCTCAAATGGATAGCTCAAAAATAATTAAAGCAGCTATTTATTCGAGAGAAGTCGTTAAGAAATTAATGTTTTTTTCTTGCGAAATGCCACAGCACATGAAGTTTGTAAAGGTAGTGCCTATTGTCTCTGAAGCATTAAGTTTGCTTGGTCCCAATTTTAAAAAAGCGAGTCTAGAATTTGTTGCTGAATTTGAAAACAAAGCTTTAGAAGTCCAATTGGATCCCATTCAATTCATGCAGGTGTTATTTAATATATTGATTAATTCTATCTATGCTTCCCCTCAAAACTCGGTAATTAGAGTGAAAATTTACAGTAAGGAAAATAGTTTTTTTATCGAAATAGCCGACAATGGACCGGGAATTGATCCAAAAATTAAAGCTAAAATATTTGAACCTTTTTTTACGACTAAACCCATGGGCGAGGGTTCAGGACTAGGGTTAAGTGTAGTACACGGAATCGTAAAAAGCCACAGAGGTGATATAACTACTATTGATAACCAGCCTCAAGGAACTATATTTCAAGTTCGCTTGCCTTTAAGTACAACCTGATGAATTTGAAAAATGAAAATATCCTTATTGTTGATGATAATTACGACATGCTTGAATTGCTACACCGCAATTTAAAAGCGCAAAATTTTCATACTTACAAAGCATCTTCGGTAGTTGAGGCTATCGAAATTTTGAAATTAAGCACTATTGATTTATTAATTACTGATTTACAAATGCCTGGCATAAATGGTATCGAATTAATAAAATATGTGCAAGAACATTTCCCTAAAATTCCTAAGTTAGTTATCACGGGATTTCCTTCGGTAGACAGTGCTTTAGAAGCGGTCAAATCTGGAGCTCTCGATTATTTGGCTAAGCCTTTTACAAATGACGAACTGAAGAAAGCAGTGCAAAACTTAATTGCTAACAAGCAAAAGAATAATGAAGTCGCTAAAGAAAAAGTTGCTGTAAAAAATAAAGCTATTTCAGAATATGGTGGTATTGTAGGACAGTCGCAAGACATTGTTCGGTTAGTTGATTTAATTGAACGTGTAAAAGATAATCGTGCTACAATTTTAATTCAAGGAGAAAGCGGTACAGGAAAAGAATTAGTCGCTAGAGCAATTCATTATCAAGGAGTTTTTAAATCGAAACCTTTTATAGCTGTAAATTGTGGTGCAATTCCTGAGAACTTGCTAGAATCTGAACTTTTTGGATATGTTAAAGGTGCATTTACGGGAGCTAATGAAACGCGATCGGGTTATTTTCAAGCTGCAAATGGTGGGACTATTTTCCTAGATGAAATAGGTACGGCACCACTCAATGTGCAAACGCGCCTACTGCGTGTTTTACAAGAAAAAGAGGTGAGCATGGTTGGGTCACAGAAAACTGAGAAAATTGAATTAAGGATAATTGCTGCTACAAATAATGATTTGTATGACATGGCAAGCAAAGGAACTTTTAGAGAGGATTTGTACTACCGCCTTAATGTGGTAAACATCGAAACACCTCCTTTAAGAGACAGGAAAGATGATATTAAATTACTTGTCAATACTTTCTTAACAAAGTATGGAGTAGAATATGGTAAACCATCTATTTTTGTTACTGACAAGGTTTTGACTATTTTAACTCGTCATTCTTGGCCAGGTAATGTAAGAGAATTGGAAAATGTGATTCAACGAATGATTATCATGAGTGGTGATAACATTGAGATGAGCGACGTCCCTGAATACTTAAAATATCCTATGCCCACAGAGAAAGAGGAGTTAAAATCATTAAAAGATGTAGAGAAAGCACATATTTTAAAAGTGCTTGCAGCAGTCGATAATAATAAAACTCGAGCTGCCGAAATATTACAAATAGATAGAAAAACATTACGCCAGAAAATAGAAAATTAGTAGATAAAAAAGCGGGGAATTTTGTCCTTACTGGGGAGTTTCTCCTCAGTACTTTTTACCATTAAAATAACTGCATTATTTGTAAGCCCCTTATTTATAAGGGGCTTACTTATTTGTGGCATCTTGCAATATGGTGATGGCATGTCCTTTGCCTAATGGTATGTAACGCACTACTATTTACGGAGTGACAAATTGAGAGAGATGAATGTATTAAATAAACAAGGAACGGGTTATGTTCCTATAGGGATCGATTTAGATACGATGCAGCATACTAAATTGCAAGATCGTAGTGGTACAGCAACTGTAGTTGAGGACAAGATTCTCACCAACGAAGCTAATTTAGGTTTGTGTTCAAACTGCGACAATAGAAGTCACTGTATGTGGCAAAGAAATAACAAAATGTTTTGTGAACATTATCAATAAACAAAAATGACAGCTATAAAAGAAGCCACTAAAAAAAGTATGTTAGATAACGTAATGCAACAGTTTAACAAAACTGCAGATACTATTATGTTGAATCCAAACATTAGAAATATATTATCTATTACTAACAACGAAATCATCCTTCATTTTCCTGTGAAAATGGATACTGGTGAGGTGAAAATATTTACCGGTTATCGTGTACAACATAACAACGCGTTAGGACCATATAAAGGAGGATTGCGTTACCACCCAACAGTTGATGTTGAAGATGCTAAGGCACTAGCGATGTGGATGACTTGGAAAACATCATTGGCAGGTTTGCCTTATGGAGGCGCAAAAGGAGGAATCCAAATTGATCCAAGAGAATATTCTATAGGAGAGCTAGAGCGTATTACGAGACGTTTTACTTATGCACTAGGAGAAAATATAGGACCAGAGCACGATATTCCAGCGCCAGACGTAAATACAAACGAGCAAACAATGGCTTGGATGGCAGATACATTTATGTCAACTAAATCTTCATCAGAACGCTCTAAAAACCAACACGTAGTGACTGGTAAACCTGTAGGTTCAGGCGGACTTGAAGGCCGCAATCGCTCTACAGGATACGGGGTGTATTTAACCATTAAATTACTGTATCAAAGTAGGGGAGAGCAATTAGCAGGAAAGAAATTCATCGTTCAAGGTTTTGGAAACGTAGGCTACTGGACCTCTCATTTTTTGACAAATGACGGAGCTATATTATTAGCAGTTCAAGATGCACACGCTACAATTATCAATGAAAACGGAATTGCAGTTGATGATTTATTCGAACATTCAAAACCTCGCAAAGGGTCTATTCAAGGATTTGATGGAGCGGTCGAAATGGAGCCTGCTGCGTTTTTTGGATTACAGTGTGATATCTTGATCCCAGCAGCTTTAGGAAATCAAATTACTGCTGAAAATGCATACCAAGTTAAAGCAGAAGTTGTTGCGGAAGGAGCAAACGGACCAATAGATACAGAAGGAGAAGCTATTTTATTGCAAAACGGAATTACAATTATTCCAGATATTATGTGTAATTCTGGAGGTGTAATAGGAAGTTATTTTGAGTGGTTACAAAATAGAAACGGAGAGTTATGGCAACTTGACGAAGTAATGTTTAAAATTGATAAAAAACTTACTGAGGTATTTAAAAAAGTAGAAACTGTAGTGAAGGAAAATCAGACCGATTGGAGGACAGCAGCGTATATACTGGCGATTAAACGAATTGAAACTGCTTATATCCAGCGCGGTATTTTTCCTTAATATTTGTCATTTCTTTTTTAATTCAAAAGCCTTTATAGTTACCACCCATTGCTATAAAGGCTTATTCTTAAACGCAACATCACCATTATGAAATACGGTCAACTCATCCTAGATAGAAGAGAATACGGTTTACTCATGAGAAGCATAGCCGATTCTAAAAGTCAAGAAGATAAAATATATCGCGAGTCGTTAAAAAAATTAAAGTTGGAATTGCTTACCGCTAAGGTTGTTGACGACAGTACAATGCCAGAAGATGTTATTCGGTTTAACTCGGTGGTTAGTATAAGTACGACTTATAATGTGACCCGCAGTTACCAAATTGTGACTCCAGATAAAAGCGATATTAAAAAGAGTAAGATTTCGATCCTTTCTCCCATGGGGTTAGCACTTTTTGGATATGCTGTGGGAGACAAAATTGTGTGGCACTTTCCTTCAGGTGAAAATACCATTGAAATTCTCGCTGTTGAGCAGGAATATAATCAGTTAAAAAATGAGCAAGTATGAAAGAGCTAATTTACGAACACGAAACGATTGATGAAATTCAAATGAAATTTATGGATAAAGATATTGCATTCTGGAAAGAGGAGATTGCAACTATACGAATTGAGCTTTTGTTTTTTAAGCGTATTTTGACTTCGCCAATTTTTAAAGGATTTAATTGTGATCGAAAACAAAAAGTAGCTTTACTGAAAGATCTAGATAACGTAAAAGAGATTAATGAAAATTATCATAACAGTTTGAGTTCGTTTATTAATAAGTTAGAAATGATTAAAGAATGCGAAGATGTGCAGTGTGAAACATTTTATCTAAACAATCACACAAAATATCGTGTAGATATAGAAAATCATTTTTCGGCATATCGCTACTATAAAATCAATGTGATATTGTTTTTTGATAATTGCTTAGAAGAAAAAATGTAAAATATAGAGTGTCATGGTTTTCGTTATTGTGATTCTTAAGGCAGCAGCTCTCTTGTAGAGTTGCTGTCTTTTTTTTTTTTTGAAAATTAAAATAATGGTAATTTAAGAGTTGCTAAAATAATCGAGAATTCAGCAGTCAAAAACATCATATATTATAGTTGATTCATTTTAAAAAATCATTTTATCGAATAGTAAAATTTGTAAAAACTGAAGTCGTTTTTTGTTTGGTTTGCCCTTTTATAAGTTAACTTTGTCGTTGGAACTTTAAGTCAATAGAAGCACTAAAGCCTAGCCCTGATGGAAGCGGCATCCCGAGGATTAATTATGGAAGAATGAAATAATTAATGCGAGGATACAGCGTACAGCAGGAACTTGCTCCTGAAAAAATAAATTAATAAGCAAATTTAAATTATTGTATAGCTATGAAAAATATGTTCAAAATACTGTTACTTTCTCTAGTATTTGTTAGTTGTGGTCAAAAAATTGAACCTACTGATCTCGCTAAAATAAATGGTTATTGGGAAATAGAAAAAGTGGTTTTTGACAAGGGAGAAGATAAGGATTATAAAATGAATGAGTCTTTTGATTATTTTACAATCAAAGATAAGAAAGGGATTAGAAAAAAGGTTATGCCGCAATTGAACGGAACTTTTTTAGTGAATGATACCTTTGAAAATTTCACTGTGCGGTTTGAAGATGAAAAAGTATATCTTGATTATGCGACAGAATATGCAAAATGGACAGAAGAATTAATCAAAATATCAGATACGGAATTAGTATTTAAAAATACTGAAGAGAAAGAATATCATTATAAAAAAGCAGGACCAATAAATATTACAGGAGATGGCAAAGAGACTAAATAATCAAAGTACGGTGGGGGATGTATTGCAGCAAATTATTAAGGTCAATAAGCTACAGCCAGGAATGGATCAAATTGATGTGAAAGACGCATGGAGCAACTTGATGGGGAATGGCGTGAATAGTTACACTCGCAATGTGATTTTAAAAGGAGGAACCTTATATGTAGAGTTAACTTCATCTGTTTTAAGGGAAGAGCTAAGTCATGGAAAAAGTAAAATTATTAAAATGATTAATGAAGAATTAAGACGTGATGTGGTTACTGCAGTTGTTTTAAGATAACTGATAAAAGCATTTTAATTAATAAGAAAGCGATCGAGAAAAATATCTTGGACCGCTTTTTTTATGATGTATTTTAACCTTTATGAATGTCTTTTATGAACTCGTCATATTCTAAATAAAATAATTCAAGTGCGTGCATGTTTTTATTATAGAAATCAAATATAGCATCCCAATTGTTTCTATTACTCACGCCAACACCTAATTTCTCAACCCAGATACGACTAATTGTTTTACCACTTTCAAGAGTGTGGTTTTCTTCATAAACAAGGTCTTTAATAAACTCTTCTTCAAGAATATTTTTAAGCGCCACTAATTTGTCAAAGTAGGCCTTGCGCATCTCATCATTGCGGGGTTCGATATCAATAATTACCTGCGCTTTTTTATTATCGACATAAAATTTAAAAGAAAAATCTTTAATTTTAGTATCATACAATACCCATTTGCTAGGATATTTATCTGCGAATGTTACCCAGAATTCTCTTTTTAATTTTTGAGTTTCTTCTCTGCTGTACATTTGTAAACTGGATTTAGATTTTAGAAAATTTGCGCACGACTCTTTTCTAAACTATATTTATATTCTTTTTTAGAGTACAAAAATAGACTTTGATTATGGATTTTCAATCTTTTTTAAAATATGTTCCTTTATTAGCTGAAACCGAATTGCCTGGAGTTGCTGCACACCGTCTCATGGCACCTTTAGAACGCATTGAGAGCTTGCAACCCAAAGAGGAAAGCACCGCAAAAAAAGCCGCAGTCATGATGTTATTTTATCCTAAAGAGGAGGAAACACATTTGGTTTTAATTGTACGAAACACCTACAAAGGCGTGCACTCTGCACAAATAGCATTTCCTGGAGGGAAATATGAAAATGAGGATGTAGATTATAAATGTACTGCTTTGCGAGAAACCCATGAAGAGGTAGGTGTCTCTCCAGATAAAATAGAAGTAATTAAAGCATTTACTCCCATGTATATTCCGCCTAGCAACTTCATGGTGTACCCATTTCTTGGAGTGGCTGAACAACCATTGAAATTTACAGCTGATCCAAGCGAAGTGGCTGCAATTATTGAGTTGCCACTGGCTGTATTTTTAAGCGACGAAATTGTAGTTGCTACTGCAATGACCACCTCTTATGCTGTCGATATTACTGTTCCTGCTTTTAATATTGAAGGAAAAATAGTTTGGGGAGCTACTGCTATGATGTTAAGCGAGTTAAAAGAGGTCATCAAGACTGTACTTAAAAACGAGACAACTATAAAGCTATAAATTGCTTTCTTTTCTTGTATATTCACCGTATGACTACTGTTAAAGCAAATTACTACAAGAATAAATTTTGTAAGTTTGTAGTTCGAATTTAGAAAATTAAAACACAATTTTATGGGATTATTGAAGAGAAATCCTTTTGGTCATATCATATTCTTAAAACGATGGTTAATTAGAGCGTTTGGTGCAGCAACGCACAGACGTTACCGCGGTTTTAATGAATTACAAATTGAAGGTTCTGAAATTATCAGAAATTTGCCAGACCGCAATGTGCTTTTTATATCTAATCATCAAACCTATTTTGCTGATGTTGTGGCTATGTTTCATGTTTTTAACGCCAGTCTAAAAGGAAGAGAGAACAATATCAAGAACATAGGCTATTTATGGAATCCTAAAATGAACATGTACTATGTCGCTGCCAAAGAAACAATGGAAGCAGGTCTATTGACGCGTATTATGGCTTATGCTGGAGCAATATCAGTAGAGCGTACTTGGCGTGAAAAAGGAGTTGATGTAGTAGATAAAAAAGACGTAAACCCTAACGACACTGAAAGCATAAAGGTAGCACTTGACGATGGTTGGGTCATCACTTTTCCACAAGGAACAACAAAAGCTTTTAAACCAGTGCGTAAAGGAACGGCCCATATTATTAAGGAACACCGCCCTATTGTAGTGCCTATTGTAATTGATGGTTTTAGACGTTCATTTGATAAAAAAGGTTTGAGAATGAAAAAGAAGGGAATCTTACAATCATTTATTATAAAAGAGCCTTTACAAATTGACTACGATAACGATACTATTGACGAGATTGTAGAAAAGGTAGAATATGCTATTGAGCAACATCCCTCTTTTTTAAAGGTGATTCCTGAAGAAATTCTAGACGAAGAAGAAAAATTAAACTCAAGAAGGCGTTACAGTTATAAAGAAAATAAGAGCTAAAATTTTATCAAAAGCTTTAAAAAATAAACCCAGCAACTACTATAATTGCTGGGTTTTTTACTTGAAAAAAATTAGTACCACTACTACAAGTCTATCTTCTTCAATTCTTTATAGTTTAAGAGTAATCTTCTTAACAACAAACCATATAAAAGTCTGTAGAATAACCAAATAATTCCTATAGCAAGCGCTGTAATTGCTATGATTACTAGGAATGAAACAATATAAATGCTGTTAGATATCTCGGCTAAGTGTTTTCCGTTTTCCATTGTTTGGTGCAACAGAGCACTTTTCAATCCAAAAGTCAAAAACGCAATAAAAAATACTGCAATGGTGACCAAATTAAATAAAATATAATTGTGAACAGTTTTCCTTGTTCGCAAAATATTTTTCATTAATAGCTTCGTATTGTCTGTTGCAGAAACTTGTCTATACATTTTATAAAACAACACAATGAAATATATAATAGCCGCATATAGAAATATGGTGAATCCCTGATAATAATTGTAAATCCCTAGGCTCTTAATAAATCGGGTATTATTTTCATCGATGTCTGTAAATGACAACAAAATATTTAAAAATGTGCTTAAGCTAAATTCAATAATGCTAATAATTAAAATCCATTTTACTATCGAAGATGATTTCTTGTGAATCATCTTGTATATTTCTGTCTCTGATACCTGCTCAAAAGAATTTTCATTCCTCTTCCAATCCTTTTTTAATAAATCCAGCTCTTTCATAATTCTTAAGGATTTAAAATTTTCTTTAGTTTTCCCTTTATTCTGTTCATTTTAACCCTTGCATTCACCTCGCTTATACCTAAGGTTTCTGCAATTTCGCGGTAATCCTTGTCTTCTAAATACATGAATATTAACGCTTTTTCAATGTCATTTAATTGGTAAACTGCCTTGTACATGAGCTTGATTTGCTCTTCCTCTTCATAATTGTATTCTATCTCCTTGGTGAAATGTTGCCTGCTTTCATATTCTACTGTGGCAATAGTTCGTTTATTTTTTCGATATAAAGTAATGGCAGTGTTTAAGGCAACGCGATACGCCCATGTGGAAAATTTACTCTCGCCTCTAAATTTGGGGAAAGCTTTCCATAACTGAATCGTGATTTCTTGAAACAAATCTTTATGCGAGTCTTCGCAATCAGTATATAATCGACATATTTTATGGATTATATTCTGATTTGCTTGCAGCTGCTGCACAAAAGAATGTTCGAGATTTTCAGTCATATATACGTTAGTTACTTAAAAGTAGATTTTGTTACAATATATAACCCTTTTTTGGCTAAATAAATTCTTTTAATTTTTTGAAGCAGATGCTATCCGTTTACAACAGCGTTTAGTCCCGCTGTACGTTACAATCTCCCAGAAAACCGGGAGGATTTTCACTGCCATCGGGGCTATTTTAGTGCGACCAATTGCTATAAGATCGTTTCATAAAGAAGTATAAAAAAGTACGTTTGAGATTCATTAATTATAGAATAAATCAATAAGATTGTATATTTGGGAATTATCAAACTACAACTTATGAATATACCTGATTCAGCTTTACCAAGAATTGTAATTATTGGAGGAGGATTTGCCGGAATTGCATTAGCAAAACAACTTAAAAATCAAGCCGTGCAAACGGTTCTACTCGACAAGCACAATTACCATACATTCCAGCCCTTGTTATATCAAGTAGCAACGGGCGGACTTGAAGCAGGATCAATTGCATACCCTATTCGTAAAGTAATACAAGAGTATGATGATTGTTATTTTCGTCTCACATCTGTGCAAGAAATAGACACAAAAAATAGGCAAATTATTACCGAAATAGGCAATCTATCTTATGATTATCTTGTCATTGCTACTGGTTCAAAGACAAATTATTTTGGAAACAGCGATATCAAGAGATACAGTATGTCAATGAAAACGATTCCGCAATCATTGAACATTCGCAGCTTAATCTTAGAAAATTTTGAGCAAGCTGTTCTAACTCGTGATACTGCAGAGCAAAACAGCTTAATTAACTTTGTTCTAGTAGGTGCAGGTCCTACAGGAGTTGAGTTAGCAGGAGCACTGGCTGAAATGAAAAAGGCCATTCTACAAAAAGATTATCCCGATTTAGATATCGCTAGAATGCAAATCAATTTAATTCAAAGTGGTGATCGCATTTTAAACACGATGAGTGAAAAAGCTTCGGCTGCTGCTGAAGAATTTTTAGAGAGTTTAGGGGTGACTATTTGGAAAAATGTGCGTGTTACTAACTATGATGGAAAAACAGTAACTACAAATGCTAATATGAGTTTTGAAACCGCTACCATGATCTGGACTGCTGGGGTAGAAGGTGCGCTTGTTGCGGGACTTGATGGAGAGTCATTAGTAGCAAGAGCAGCCCGGATTCGCGTTAATGAATTCAGTCAAGTACGTGGTTACGATGATATTTTTGCTGTAGGAGATATAGCTTCGATGGAGTCAGAGGATTTTCCTCAGGGACATCGTATGATGGCGCAACCTGCATTACAACAAGGAAAATTATTAGGGCAAAACCTAATCAAGCTAGTTCAAAATAAAAAAATGCAACCTTTTAAATACAATGATAAAGGCTCCATGGCAACCATAGGTCGCAACAAGGCTGTGGTAGATTTGCCTAATTATCATTTTCATGGCGTTTTTGCCTGGTTTGTTTGGATGTTTGTTCACTTATTTTCTTTAATAGGCTTTAAAAATAAAGCAGTAGTTTTCTTAAATTGGGTGTACAATTACATACGTTTTGATCGCGAAGGCCGACTGATTATTAGACCTTATAAAAAGAAAAGTTTCACCACATTTACAAGTGATGAGGTTTAATTTTTTCAAGTCCATTAATAAAAGAGAAACTTTAAAATAAATTGTAATCACCGTACTACAACCGATTTTCGATATCGGCGACTTACTTAAAGTTCTTCTGTTTTGTAATAGTTAATCATTAAGTCGACAAATTTACTGTAGCTATCGATACCGTCCTTTTGCTGGTTAAGCTTTAGAAAATTATCATAGAATAAATGAAAAGCGATTTCGATAGGTGACTGATATTGTTCCCAGAAATCTTGGCTTTCTTGATAGTTTAGTAGTATCCCCTTGTGAACTTTGGGTATGATTTTTTCGAATGCTTGCTCATCTTTTAATTTAAGACTATTCAAGCAGTATTTTAAAGCAAAACTGTATCCGGAATATTTAAAGTATAAATCATCATTATTTATAGCAGATAGAAAACCTATAAAATTACACTCGCTCTCACTAGCATATCCTATTTGGTGCGCCATTTCATGGGTTACCGTGCTGGGTAAATTGTATTTAGGTACTAAGTTATTTAATTGTGCTTCATTAGTAAAAGGATTTAAATAACCGCTAAATCCCATATAAGATAACGGAACTCGTAGTAAGGAATTTTTTGTACTCAATTCTTGAAATTGAAAGTAAGGATAACGATTTGCTATTTTTTTGTAACCATTCAAGGTTTGTTTGTAAATACTTTCTGTGCTGTTTTGTACCGCAACTTTTGAGATGTCATTTAGTACAAGTTGTCTATGGATAGCGTTGGTTTTTACAATTAGTTTCTCGGTAAAATGGACTAAATCTTCATCAGAGTACTCAGTTTCAATTTGCATTTTTTCTGATAAGGGTTGGCGATAATAATTTAAAGCCCATAAAAAATGAAATAAAAAGTAAAATATAGAAATACAATTTACCATGCTTAGAAAGTGATCACGCCAAGCTGTTTTCCAAGATTTTCTATTTGACCAAAACCAACGGATAATTAATACAACTAGCGCTATGTAAGCAACATCTCCAACCGAAAACGGAAAAATACTAAACACAGTTCTTGAAAATACAGATAAAATAGGGAATAAACCATTACTATAATATTGCTCCACGAACTCAGGAAAGTGGGCTAGTATTTTTAAGGCTAGTATCTGGAAAACGAGAAAAAATGCAAGAAAATATTTTGACTTCACTTAAAGCTAAATTTATAAAGTTGTGAGAGGTAAATATAATCAGATTCTACAAAAATCAGTTCGCTACAAGTCACTTTATTGCAATTTAACGAACTGATATTCGAGGAATAATTCCTGTACATCATGCAATCAAGAATTTCTAGCTTACAATTATTTCTGATTTTTTCTTACCCGTTTCTCTTAGTAACAAAGCAAAAGCGATAGATATACTGATACAGATAACCCAAAACATTCCAGCATTTTGAAAGTGAGTCTCTTTATTAGCAGCTGTTAATAAAGTATTTCCGTATAAATAACTAAATAAAGGGCCAAGTAATGACGTAACACCAAAAGTCAAAAAGTTTATAGCACCGGTAGCGCTTCCTTTCACGCTGTCAGGATTACTTTCTTTAATAATAGAATATGGTATCATTGCTGCCCCTGAAGCTACTCCCAGTAGAAAGGTGCTTACATACGCTGGATACAATGTGGGTAAATACAATAATTGTAGCAAACTGGCAATCATTAATGAAGCACCTACAATTAATACAGGTTTTCTTCTTCCTATTTTATCGGCGATCCATCCCATCAATGGGCAACCTACAACCCATCCTAAAGCCACAAATGCACTTGCTAAGGTTGCGGCCTCAAAGTCCATATTGCGGTCTTTTTGAAAAAAAGCGACACCCCAAGTCATGGCAAAAATTGTTGTTGGTGCAAACAATAATCCAGAAATAGCACCACATAAATAACTTTGTTTGTTTGTGAATACAATTTTGTAAGGATCGAGTAGTCCAGTTTTACTACCGCTATCGTTCTTTAATATGTTTTCGTCTTTAGGAGTTACAAACAAGATGAAAACACCAATTATAATAATTAAAGCTCCTAATCCAATCCAAATAAAGTGTAGGCTAAAGCCTTGTCTTATTGCAGGCCCTATCAAAAATTGGCCAGCAGATCCACCAAGCATTCCTAGACATTGTGTTACACCAATAGCAGTAGCTAATTTTCTAGGGGAAAAAGCTCTTGCTGCAAGATATACACAAGCAGGAAAAGCCATAGCCGAACCAGCACCTTGTAATAAACGACCAATATAGCCATCATAAATGCTCGCAATTGTAAATAGTATACAACCCAAGCCTACGACGATAGTTCCTATCGATAAAGGATATTTTGCGCCCAATTTATCTAGTGCTATTCCAGCAATTAAACTAGTCACAGAGTAGGTCAAGTAATACATTCCTATTACAGATGTTACTCCATTTGTCGAAGTCGTGAATGCAGTTGAAAGTTCTGGAATCATTACGCTAGGAGCAGAGCGCACAGCATATTCTAATAAATAAAAAATTAATCCAAAAGCCCAGGCTAATATATACGGGTTTCTAGGAACCACAGTGGTATTTGTTTGCATAATAATATGAAAAAGCTCGTTGCGACGTCTTGTTTGTAGTGTTGGGTCGCAATAAGTAATGAGTATTCCAAATTTACAAATACAGTTTGCAATATAATAATGCGACGTTCGATTTACTTTATTTTATCTCTTCAGGCGATTTAAAAATTTGATATGTTTTTTTTATCCTTATTTCTAAATTTTTTTTGCCAAAAAATCTTAATTTTTCTGTGATATTATAATGTTGGTTTGAGTCTTCATAAGTTGTTATTGCTATCTGTGCTTAGGATTGTAACACAAATTAGTTTCGCATAGTGATATTACTACCCGCTTGTACTCGAAGGAGGCTCGCTATAACGAATGTTTTAGTCATGCAAGTAATCCAATATTTGAAGCAATAAAATTTTTAACGCTTTTAATATAGAAAGTCATTATTTAAAAGGCATTTATTTTCGAATATAAAAATTGTAAGCTATTTGAAAAATGTTCAAAAATGCTGAGTTTTCGAGTTTATAAATTGCGTTATAGTCAGGAAATCGAATTTAAACTTTGTAACTTTGAGTTTTAAAATTGTTAAACATCAAATAATCATAAATGAGTCAAGAAATAAGAAATTTAGAACCAAAAGTACTTTGGAATAAGTTTGCCGATTTAAATGCGGTACCAAGACCTTCAAAGAAAGAAGATAGAGTAATTGCATTCATGAAGGACTTTGGCGAAAGCTTAGGTTTAGAAACATTTGAAGATGATATTCGAAATGTGATTATTCGTAAGCCAGCAACTCCCGGAATGGAAGACCGCAAAGCAATTGTGATGCAAGGGCATTTAGATATGGTGCATCAAAAAAATGGAGACACTGTTTTTGATTTTGATACACAAGGAATCGACATGTATGTTGACGCTGACTGGGTACGTGCTAGAGGAACGACTCTTGGTGCTGATAACGGCTTAGGTGTTGCTGCAATTATGGCGGTACTTGAGAGTAAAGATATTCCTCACCCTGCTATCGAAGCGTTGTTTACTATTGATGAAGAAACTGGTATGACGGGCGCCTTGAATTTGAAAGGCGGTATTTTACAAGGAGATATTTTATTGAATTTAGACACCGAAGAAGATGACGAAATAGACATTGGTTGTGCAGGAGGTATTGATGTGACAGCTACTGCTGAATATGACGAAGAAGCTACTCCAGAAGGATCTGTTGGATATAAAATTACTGTAAAAGGTTTAAAAGGTGGACATTCAGGAATGGATATTCACAAAGGTTTAGGGAACGCTAATAAAATTATGAACCGCCTGTTGTTTGATGGTTTTGATAATTTTGGTTTGCAAATTTCTAAAATTCAAGGTGGAAGTTTGCGTAACGCAATTCCAAGAGAAAGTGTGGCTACAGTAATTATTGCTGAGGTTTATGACGAAGCCTTTGTTTATGATATGCAACAAGTAGTCAACGAGGTAAAAACTGAATTAAAAACAACTGAGCCAAATTTAGAGGTTGTTTTTGAAAAATTAGATACCGCTCCTGCTAATGTGATGCCTTCAATTGCGCAATTCTATTTTGTTAGAGCAATGTATGCTGCACATAATGGTGTTTACAGCATGAGTGCTGATTTTGATGATTTGGTTGAAACTTCAAATAATATTGCTAAAGTAGGTTTAGGTAGTGGAAATCTATCAGTGCAGTGTTTAACACGTTCGTCTGTTGAAACTGCAAAATTTGATTTAGCCAACAGTTTACGTTCTGCATTTGAATTAATGGGATGTGAAGTAGAGTTGTCAGGGTCTTATCCAGGATGGACTCCTAATTCAGAATCTGAAATTATGGATGTTTTGGTTCCTATTTACGAGAAACAAACTGGAGAAAAACCACGAGTTGTAGCTTGTCATGCAGGATTAGAATGTGGAATATTAGGGACTAATTATCCAGATATGGATATGATTTCATTCGGACCAACAATTCATGGAGCGCATTCACCAGATGAGAGAGCGAGTATTTCATCATCTCAAAAATTCTGGAAGTTTTTAGTGGAAATTTTAGCTAACATTCCAGTTAAATAAAATTTATATAACTGCTATAAATAAGAATAGTGTTCAGTTTCTCTTGAAGCTGAACACTATATTCTTAATTTTAGATTTGAACTTAGTCTCTTTTAGGAGCATTTTTCTTCTCTCTTTTCTCGTCTTTTTTTTCCTTAGCCGTTTTTAACGGTTCTTTTTTTGCTGTTTTTTTAGCATCTTGACTTTTTGCCATGGTAGGTATTTTAAATAATTAGGCAATTGCTTGCAAGTAAATGTAGCTAATATTCTGATGTATTGTTACTTTTTCAAAATAAAAAATCCTTGCCGTACTCTGAAAGCACAACAAGGATGATTTTAAAATAGGATTATATAGCTTATAAACTAATTATCTTTTCTTCAATATTTTGTATTCTTCATAACAGCCGCTTATAGCATCCATTATTTGTAGGTCATTTGCGGTTTGTATAAAAGATTCTGAATAGCTACAGCGTTGCAAGATTTCAGCGATTTCCTTTTTATCGATTCCTAGTAATACGGCAATAGTCTCTCGATCAAATTTAGATTCTAAAAGGTTACGTACTGTGTCGTCCTTTTTCATCTCTTTTAATTTTTTCAAATCTCTTCCATTTTTACCAAAAAAATTATAAAGCATGTCTGCAGGATTGAATATCGAGCCTAAAACACGTCCAAAAGCATCAGGGGAGTAACCTCCAGCTTCATATCCATGCGTTAGTCCTGATATGCTGTATCTATAATTTTCTTGTACTGGAATCGTCTTAGAATCGACTTCAAGATAACCAGTTAGATTGAAAGGCTTAATGACCACTTCTTCTAGAGCAATGGCTTTTTCAGTAAGATAAATTTTGGCTACTTTGTTTTTTATCCAGTCATTAGTCACTTTTACTCTCAAGGATTGGAAACCTAAAAGGGAAAGGTGTAGGGTATCTGTAGGTTGAACATCAATTTCGAAATAACCACTAGCATCAGTTCTTGCACCTCTAACTTTATTAATGTTTATAATATTTACATTATTCAGTGGCATTTTGTCGTAGTCGTTGTAAATGTATCCCGTAATCTTTTCAGAAGCGGTTGTAGACTGCGCATTACTAACTACGGAAAGTGTTAAAAACAAGAAAACTGCAAAATATTTCATATACTGATTTAAAACTTTAAAAGTAGTAAATCAGGATTAAATATTTTGCAGTTTCTTTATATAATTACAAGAAAATTAACAAACTAGGTTAATCTCTTCTTGGTCTTCTTGGTCTTGGTGAATCACCAAAGCTTTCAGAACGTCTTGGAGCTCTATCAGAAGAACCTTCACCTCTTGGTGCAGAATTTCTTCCTCCAAATCCACCTTCTCTTGGAGCAGAGTTTCTATCACTTCTGAAACCGCCTTCTCTTGGAGCAGCGTTTCTGTCAGATTTAAATCCACCACCAGAACCTTCACGTCTTGGAGCAAAGCTTCCTTCTCTTCTTCCTCCACCAGATCTACCTCCGCCGAAACCACCACCAGAACTTCTTCCGTTGTGATCACGTCTTCCGCCACCGTCATTTTTAGAAATTTCAACATTGATACGACGTCCTTCTAATTGTACGTTGTTCAATACTTCCATCACTTTGTCAGTGTGCTCAGGGTCAGTGTTAAAGAAAGAGAATCCTTCTTTTACATCTACTTTGAAAACGTCATCACGACCTAAGTCTAATGTTTCTTTCAAATAGTCTTTTAATGACATCCAGTCAAAGTTGTCTCTAGATCCAATGTTTACAAAGTATCTAGTAGCTCCACCACCACCAGTGTTTCCACCTTCTCTTGGTGCGCTATCTCTCTCGCGTCTGTCACCAGATTGAGAAGAAATATCTCTGTTTTTCTTATAGTAAGCAATAAAACGGTTGAATTCTACTGATACAATTTTCTTAATTAACTCGTCTTTTGTTAAGTCTTCAAGAACGTTTGTAATAGCAGGTAAGTAGTTGTCAATTTCGTGATCAACTTCTGTATCTTTAATTTTATTAGCTAAGTGTAATAATTGGATTTCGCAGATTTCAATTCCAGATGGGATTGTTTTTTCTTCGAATTTTTGCTTGATGATTCTTTCGATAGAAGAAATCTTACGCAATTCACTTTTAGTTACAATTACGATAGAAGTACCTAATCTACCAGCACGACCAGTACGGCCAGAACGGTGATTGTAAGTTTCTATTTCGTCAGGTAATTGGTAGTTTACTACGTGAGTAATATTATCAACGTCAATTCCACGTGCAGCAACATCAGTAGCTACAAGCATTTGGATTTGGCGACCTCTAAAAGATTTCATAACTCCATCACGTTGTGCTTGAGATAAATCTCCGTGTAATGCAGCAGCGCTATATCCATCTTCAACTAATTTTTCGGCAACAGCTTGTGTGTCACGTTTTGTTCTACAAAAAACTACTGAGAAAATGTCTGGATTAGCATCAGCTAAACGTTTCAAAGCTTCGTAACGATCACGAGCATTTACTAAGTAAAATTCATGAGATACTGTTGATGAACCTGAGTTCTTAGCACCTACAGTAACTTCTACAGGGTCTGTCATGAATTGTTTTCCAATACGTGCTACTTCAGCAGGCATTGTTGCAGAAAACAACCATGTATTTTTGTCGTCTGGAGTAGTTGATAAAATGTTTACAATGTCTTCATAGAATCCCATGTTTAACATTTCATCTGCTTCGTCAAGGATACAATAGTTGATTCCAGTAATATTTACTAAACCTCTATTGATCATGTCTTGCATTCTACCAGGAGTTGCAACAATAATTTGTGCTCCTCTTTTAATGTCTCTTGCTTGTTCTGTAATGCTAGCCCCGCCGTAAACTGCTACCACATTAATACCTTTTTCGTATTTAGAGTAGTTTTTAAGTTCGTTAGTAATCTGCAAACACAACTCACGCGTTGGAGATAAAATCAATGCCTGAGTATTTCTGTTGTTGGCATCAATTTTTTGGATAACTGGAAAACCAAAAGCTGCCGTTTTCCCTGTCCCTGTTTGAGCCAACGCAACCATATCTGTATCTTTTTCCAATAATAGGGGAATCGCTTTCTCCTGTACTTCGCTCGGATTTTCAAATCCTAGATCTAAAATCGCTTTCAGTAACGATTCACTCAATCCTAATTGTTCAAATTTATTCATATGTATTTTTAAAATAGGGTGCAAAATTAGTCTAAATTATTGAGATAAACTAATGCTATTTTAAGTTTTAATAATTTAAGACTCTTTGATTATCAGAAAGTTATCGTTTTGTGATGCGAATATTAATTTTATATCCCGAATTTTATACGATAATATATTGAATTATCTAAAAAATTTAAATAGATTTTAGTGTATTTAAACGATTTATTAGAGGTCGTTTAGAAACGAAATTAATTGTTGCGTTGCTAGTCCGCGATGGCTGATTTTATTTTTAGTTTCTGCACTTAATTCTGCAAAAGTTTCTTCATAGCCTGTTGGTTTGAAAATTGGGTCGTAGCCAAAGCCTTTGTCTCCTGACTTTTCTTCTGTTATAGCGCCCTTAACAATTCCGGTAAACGACTTTTGTTGTCCTTTGTAGTTTAAAGTAATCACTGTTTTAAACTGAGCAGCTCTATTTTTATGAGACTGTAAATTGTGCAATACCTTGTTCATATTCTCATTAGCATCTTTTTGCTCGCCAGCATATCGTGCTGAATATACTCCTGGTTCGCCATTCAAAGCTACTATTTCTAAGCCTGTATCATCAGCGAAGCAATCTAAGCCAAACTTTTCTTTTACATAATTCGCCTTTAAAATTGCATTTCCTTCAATTGTATCTGCAGTTTCAGGAATTTCTTCAAAACATCCGATTTCTTCAAGACTTAATATGCTAATAGTTGATGGTAGTAATTGCTGAATTTCAGCTATTTTATTTTTGTTGTTAGAGGCAAAAACGATTTTGATCATTGGTTTAATCTTAAGTATTAATATTTGTTTATTAAAATCGAGAGATATTAGTCAAATTATCTGGAAAATATAAATCTGATAAATTTGTAAATTCGTCTCCACGCATGAAGATGCTACTATCTACTTCACTAAATTTAGTTTTACCTGCTGCGGCTAAGAGTTCGTTTGCTGAATGTAAGGTATTTTTATGATAATGATATACACGTTCTGATTTGTCAGTAACTACTAATCCTTTCATTAACATTTTATCCTGTGTAGCGACTCCGGTAGGGCAGCTGTTATTGTTACAACGTAATGCCTGGATACAACCTAGAGAAAACATGAATCCTCTAGCGCTGTTACAAATGTCGGCTCCCATCGCAACTGCGCGTAAAATAGAGTAACCTGATATTATTTTTCCACTTGAAATTATTTTAATATGGTCTCTAATTCCTAAATTAATCAATGTTTTGTTTACAAATATTAGCGCGGGTTCAAATGGCATACCTACACCGTCTGCAAACTCTAGAGGTGCTGCACCAGTTCCTCCTTCGGCACCATCGACTGTAATAAAATCAGGAAAGCAATTTTGAACCACCATCTCTTGACAAATCAATTCGAATTCAATTGTTTGACCTATACATAGTTTGAAACCAATTGGTTTTCCGTTTGATAATGAACGCAATTGTGCTATAAATGCAATCAGTCCCTTGGCATCAGAGAAAGCCGAATGGCTTGGTGGAGACAAAATAGTGGTGTGCGGTTCGACACCTCTTATTTTTGCAATTTCTACAGTGTTTTTACTTGCTGGTAATACTCCTCCATGCCCTGGTTTTGCTCCCTGTGACAATTTTATTTCGATCATTTTTACTTCGGGATGTTTTGTTTTTTCAGCAAATTTTTCTGGGTCAAAATTACCGTCACTTGTACGGCAACCAAAATAACCTGTACCTATTTGCCAAGTGACGTCACCTCCCTGTAAATGAAACTGCGTCAAACCTCCTTCTCCGGTATTGTGGTAAAAGCCACCTTTTTTTGCTCCTTTATTTAGTGCCATGACCGCATTTTCGCTTAAGGAACCAAAACTCATCGCGGATATGTTGAGTAACGATGCGGCATATGGTTGCTTGCAATCTGGTCCACCTACAAATACTCTAGGTAAATCCTCATTTACAGCAGCTGGGAAAATAGAGTGTTTTACTCCTTCGTAGTTAGAGGTATTAATATTTAATTGTGTTCCAAACGGGGTAGTAGACTCTATGTTTTTGGCTCTTTGATATACTAACGAACGTTCGTTTCTTGAAAATGGTTTGCCATCAGTGCTGCGCTCGATAAAATATTGTTGAATTTCGGGAGCGATCATTTCGAACAAATATCTAAAATAACCTAGAACGGGAAAGTTGCGTAAAATAGCATGTTTATGTTGCGTTGTATTGATGAAACCTACAGCTAACAAAACTATTAATATGATAGTCAAAAAGTAAGCGGTATGGAAAAAGAAGTTGATACAAAGGGCAAAAATTAGTGCAAGGCCACCAACTGCAAAAAATTTGTTTCTCATTATAAGAGTTTTAAATTAGTGTTAAACGTTTTGTCTGAATAATCTATTTGTTAATATGTGCTATTGCATGTAAAAGCTAGGATTTAAAAAGCTATTTTTACTTTGATAAACCCCAGAATTATCAGAAAGATAACACATGATTATAAAATTACAAAGCAAAATTGAATTTTTAATAAAGGTAGTGATGTTATTATTTGTAACTAATTCCTACTCACAATATATTCTAAAAAATGACTCTTTACCTAGTAAAATCTCCTTACATCGTTACACTGCTATAGTTGACTATGGAGAAAGGGAGCTTAGTCTAAAACAAGTGATTGCTAGTTTTGACAACAAAGAGCCTCAATTGATAAAAGTTCAAAATTATGATTTAGGTTTTACTGCTAATCATTTTTGGGGGCGAATAAACATTGCAAACACCACTACAACAGATTTGCAATACTTTTTAGAGATGGCGCGGCCTATTACTGATGTTGTCGAACTTTATTTGATCGATGATGCGACTAATGCCGTAGTAAAGCAGCAAAGCGGAGATGCTATTCCTTTTACCCATCGCAGTTTTATAAGTAGAAAGTCTATTTTTAACATCAACTTAAAATCAAAACATTCTTATACAATTTATTTTCATCTTAAAAGTGATGGAGAGGTACTTGTTAGTCCGGTGATGTTGTATAGTGCTGAAGGGTATATCAATATGATTTCGTTCGAACAATTACTGTATGGTGCGTTTTATGGCTTGCTTGCCGTGACTGCAATCATCTATTTCTTTTTCTTTCTCGCTTTAAGCGAAAACATATTTCTATACTACACTTTATATGTTCTATTTGTAGGATTACTTCAATTTTCGCTTGATGGCTTCTGGTTTAGATATATAACACCTTCAGGAGGGTGGTTTTCAGACCATGCAGTACTGATTTTTGCAATTCTTGGAACTTTCCTGTCAGGTAAGTATAGTGAGATGTTTTTAAAATTAAAGTCTAATAGTCCCATTTTTTATAAATTATTTATTCTTAGTTATGTTGTATTGCTAGCGATACTACTAATGGTGTTTTTTGTTCCATCACTATTAACATTTTGCTATATAGCAATAAATGTGGTTGCTTTATTATGCTTGTTATTGGTGGCTGCTGCAGTTATTAATCTGTATCTAAAGGGAGCAAAAGTGAATCTGTTTTTCACCATTGGTATTTGCTGTTTGGTAGTAGGGTTTACGCTTTTTATACTTAATAACGTTGGAGTTATTCCAAGTTCATTTTTAGCAGCAAATGGTACTAAATTAGGGACTACATTAGAAGTCGTCTTTTTGTCTCTAGCAACTTCAAGTTTGATTAAAAATTTAAAGGATGAGAAAAATAGTTTAAACCAGTTGGCACTAGTACGTGCAGAGGAAATGAATAGTTTAAAATCATATTTTTTATCGAATATTAGTCATGAGTTGCGTACGCCGTTAAATGCTATTATGAACTTAATTGACTCTATAAGCAATGATATTAATGACGAAGGGATCAAGAAAAATTGCGAAGTTATTAAGTATTCTTCTAGTAGTTTACTTAACTCTGTGAACGATATTTTGGACTTTTCGAAAATAGAAAAGAAGGAATTGCACATCGATACCGTCAAATTTAATCCGGCTCTAGTATTTGAAAAACTGGCTAAAATAATTGCTCTACGAGCAAAAGACAAGCACTTGAACTTTGTATTTGAAAGGCCAGAGGAGTTGCCGTTGCAAATTTTGGGTGATGAGATGAGGCTAAATCAAATCATTAATAATATTTTAAATAATGCGATTAAGTTTACAAATGAGGGAAGTGTTACATTTAAGGTAACTGTCATTATGTTGAGTAAAGAGCGCGCTAAACTGATTGTAAAAATAGCAGATACAGGAATAGGGATATCAGACTTAAAGAGAGAAAGCATCTTTGATTCTTTTACTCAAAATAATAGTGATAATAAGAGGAATTTTAACGGCTTAGGATTGGGGCTTTATATTGTAAAAAAATTAGTAGACATGCAAAACGGATCAATAGAAATCGATAGTAAATTAGGGAAAGGAACGACATGTACTGTTGTATTGGATTATGATGTTGTGCCTCAAGAGGAAGGCGTGAAATCAATTGATCAACCGGTAGTTTATGATCTTTACGGAAAAACCATTTTGGTGGTTGAAGATAATTCTATTAACCAAATGGTGATTAAAATGATTGCTAAAAAATGGTTGAATACTTCAGTAATTTACGCAAACAACGGTCAAGAGGGATTAGAGGCAGTGATGAATAATAAGATTGACATTATATTAATGGACTTACAAATGCCAGTGATGGATGGTTATGAGGCCACACAAGCAATACGTGACGGACTTGCAGGGGCCGAAAACGCAAACATTCCTATTATTGCTGTTACAGCAGATGTCATGGAAACAACAAAAGCGCACATAGCAACAATAGGAATGAATAACTATATTTCTAAACCAATTCAAAAAGAAACGCTATTCCAAATGATTTCAGATTTAGTGAATTAATTAAATCTTAAACGTACGTAAACGTGTTTAATTCCTTTTTTATCAGAGTCTCTTTCGTCAATTTCTAAGATGTCTGTCAATGATTTTAGCATAGGAGTTAATTTTGCAAAACCGTAGTTTCTAGGATCGAATTCTGGTTTTTTCTTCACAATCAAATTTCCTACATCACCAAGAAATGCCCATCCGCTGTCGTCTGCAATGTCGTCAATAGAATCCTCAATCAAATCAATTGTGGGTTCGTCAATTTTATTCAATGGCTTTCTAACATTTTTTTCTGGAGTTTTTTCTGTGTTTTTCTCAACGACCTTTTTCGCTTCAGTAGTGTTGTTTCTTTTAGGAGCATTTTTCTTGATGGCACCATCTAAAACTTCGATAAAAACAAAACGATCACATGCGCTAATGAAAGGTTTTGGCGTTTTTTGTTCCCCAATTCCAATCACTTTCATTCCTGATTCACGTAATCTTATTGCAAGGCGCGTAAAATCGCTATCACTAGATACGATACAAAAACCATCTAACTTACCAGAATACAATAAATCCATAGCGTCAATAATTAGTGCTGAATCGGAAGAGTTTTTTCCGGTAGTGTAACTATATTGTTGGATAGGAGTAATGGCATGCTCTAATAAAACACCTTTCCAGCCGTTTGCATTAGGACGGGTCCAATCGGCATAGATGCGTTTTGTCGTTGGAGTACCATATTTTGTAATTTCCTCCATCATACCTTTTACATTGCTGTAAGGGACATTGTCTGCATCAATTAAGACGGCTAATTTAAGTTCTCTTGTATTTTGTGACATATAAGTGATTGCATTTCGTGATTTTTCAAAGATACAAAGTTTAAAGTAAAAATGTGCTTTAGCCCTGATAGTAACGGCATCCTTTTACTTTTTTCTTTAAAAAGTAAAAGATATAGTGGATAGCAGGAATAGCTACAAAAAAATAAATTTAATTTCAAGACTTTTATAAAATATAAATAATTATTTTTGCAACTTCTTAAAATTAAAATTATTACTTAAATATATTATGGTAAAGGATTTATTCGAAAGAATTCAAAACAATAAAGGACCATTAGGAAAATGGGCTTCGCAAGCAGAAGGGTATTTTGTTTTTCCAAAGTTAGAGGGTGAATTAGGACCTAGAATGCAGTTTGGTGGGAAAAACATTTTGAACTGGAGTCTAAATGACTATTTAGGTTTAGCGAATCACCCAGAGGTGAGACAAGCGGATACTGATGCAGCAATTCAATTTGGTGCAGCATATCCTATGGGAGCCAGAATGATGAGTGGTCATACAAAATACCATGAACAATTAGAACAAGAATTAGCTGCTTTTGTAATGAAAGAATCAGCTTACTTATTGAATTTTGGTTACCAAGGAATTATGTCAACAATTGATGCTTTGGTTACTAGAAATGATGTTATTGTTTATGATGTAGATGCGCATGCCTGTATCATTGATGGTGTTCGTTTACATAGTGGTAAGCGTTTTACTTACAAGCATAATGACTTGGAAAGTATGGAAAAGAATCTGCAACGTGCCACAAAAATAGCTGAAACTACTGGTGGAGGTATCTTATTTATTACCGAAGGAGTTTTTGGGATGAGAGGACAGCAAGGTAAATTGAAAGAAATTGTTGCTATGAAGCAAAAATATAACTTTCGTTTATTAGTTGATGATGCACACGGTTTTGGTACTTTAGGTAAAACTGGAGCTGGAGCTGGTGAGGAGCAAGGTGTTCAAGAAGATATTGATGTTTATTTTTCAACGTTTGCAAAGTCAATGGCTAACATTGGTGCGTTTGTAGCTGCTGATAAAGAAATCATTGATTATTTAAAATATAATCTACGTTCGCAAATGTTTGCAAAGGCGTTGCCAATGATCCAAACAATAGGTTCGTTAAAGCGGCTAGAATTGTTGCGTAATCATCCTGAATTGAAAGATAAATTATGGGAGAACGTAAATGCATTACAAACAGGATTGCGTTCAAGAAACTTTAATATTGGAGATACAAATACTTGTATTACACCAGTATATCTTGAAGGAAGTGTTCCTGAGGCTATGGTTATGGTGAATGATTTGAGAGAAAACTACGGAGTTTTCCTTTCAATTGTAATTTATCCGGTGATTCCTAAAGGTATTATATTGTTAAGAATGATCCCTACGGCTTCACATTCATTATCAGATATTGATGAAACTCTTGTTGCGTTTGAGGCAATTCGTGAGAAGTTAGTAAATGGAACATATAAAGAAATTGCAGCTAGAACTAAGGTAGACTTAGATGCTTAGAATTGTACTATTATAATGAGATTGAAAACCGTTCATCCTAGATGAGCGGTTTTTTTTTATACTGAAATAGCTATTTTGCTTATCTTTAAAATAAAATGAAGTAAAATGAAAAGACAAATGATTGGTCTACTAACTGTTTTAGTTAGTTTAAGCGCATGCAAAAAAGATATTGAAAATGAAAAGCCAATAGATATTCAAAGAGGTGATAATGTAGAAATTATCGAAGAGTGTTATGCCGTTTATAGTCAAAAAGATACTGTTTTTTTACACTTGAAAATTGCAAATAAGCAGCAAATTTCTGGGACACTGCAATATAAATTCTATGAGAAGGACCGCAATGGGGGCACCTTTAAAGGTATAATTAAGGGCGATAGTTTGATTGCTAATTATACTTTCATCTCTGAAGGGAAAACGAGTTCGCGAGAATTAGTATTTTTGAAAAAAGGCGATGCGTACCTTGAAGGGTACGGAGAAATAGTAGATAATAATAGAGGGAAAGTAACTTTTAAAAATCATAAAGAACTTCAGTTTGATAATAGCATGCTATTGTCGAAAACAGACTGTGAATAACTCAAAAAAAGCACCAATACAACTCCTTGTACTGGTGCTTTTTTGGATGCTTATAAATCCAATTTAAAAGTTTTTCTCTTACAGATAATTTTGGGATCGAAATTTTTCCAGATGGCATGAATGGCATGATTATCTGCTAATTCTGGTGTTCGTATACAATTTTCGATGCCTTTTTCAGTAAAAGTTGTATGGTACTCTTTGAAGATAATTGCGTGAGCACCTTTACTTTGATAATCAGGATGCACGCCTATCAAATAGAAACAAACATCTTTAC
The DNA here is from genome assembly GCF_000425505.1 of Flavobacterium frigidarium DSM 17623. GTDB lineage: Bacteria > Bacteroidota > Bacteroidia > Flavobacteriales > Flavobacteriaceae > Flavobacterium > Flavobacterium frigidarium. Next base: position 126,770 of record NZ_AUDO01000011.1, read on the forward strand.
TGTTATTTCGAGCATTTAATAAATGATAAAATCCAAAAGGAAATAATTTACCATTTGCTTTTTGAAGTGCTTTTGAAAAACTAGGCATAACAATCGCAAAAGCAACTAGGTTTTGGTCTTTATCCTCTACAAATTTGATGTATTCAGGGTTGATAAAACTAATGTATTTTTTCTTAAAATATTCTTTTTGTATATCAGTTATAGGTACAAAGGAAGACAGACTTGCATAAGACGCATTGAATAAATCAAACATTTTATCGACATAAGGCATTACATCTTTAGTCTTTTTAAAATTCAACGGTTTTAATTGATACCTTTTTTTTATTATTTCCTGTGCTTTATCAAAGTACTCTAATTTTACATTTTTAAACGGAAATTTACTTTCAATGTATTCTTTCTCGGTTTCAAAACCTAGTTGTTCAAAATGTTGCGCATAATATGGGTGATTGTACCAAGTAATCATGGTTCCTAATTCGTCAAATCCTTCAGTTAAAACACCTACTTTATCTAAGTTAGAAAATCCCATAGGGCCTTCTACGTGCTCCAAATTGTTTTTACGGCCTAAATCATATACCTTTTCAAGTAGGGCTTTAGTAACTTCAATATCATCTATGACATCAAACCATCCAAAACGTACTTTCTTTTTTTGTTGATCATTTACTTCACTCCAATTGATTATAGCGGTAATCCTACCTACAATTTCGTCATTTCTATAAGCCAAGTAAAAATAAGCCTCGGCATTTTCAAATGCGGGATTTTTAGTTTTATCGAATGATTCTAATTCATCGGCAATGATGGGTGGTACCCAATAGTCATTGTTTTTATATAAAGAGAAAGGGAATTTAATATAAGTAGTTAATTCCTTTTTAGTTTTTACTTCTTTTACTGTAATCATGTTATTTTTAAAGTTGTGAGTACTGACATATTTCATGCACCGACTCTTATAGTATTTTTAAATTTTATTTTAAATCGGTAGGTTTAAATAATTTGACATCTTTATGTTTTGCGTCATATCGCCAAGAAATTCCAACACCACCGTATAAAATAGAAGGAGTGTCTTTTAAACTTGAGCTTATCGAAGCATCTATTTGAATATCATCACTTAATAAATAAGCAGCACCTCCCCTTACAATTGCATCGCTATAAAAATCGCTCTTAAATCCTTGATTTTCTACAAAACCAGACCATTCTCGATTAAAAGCTTTGGTCAAGGTGATAATGTAGCCGTAGCTAGGATCGTCAGTAGCAACGTAATCTGCGATGATGTTTGTTACAAATACCCAACTGCCATCTCCGAAATGATTTTGAGTGATCAGCATTAATTTGGGCGAAATTTCAGCGCTTGCTGTATAATAATAAGGATTGTCTTTACCTACGATATTTGCTCCTGCAAAAACACTCACTGCTGGTATAAATTGCTCCCAGTTGAAACTGTGATTGGCTTTCCAACTGTACAAATTGATTCTGTCTGCGCTATTTTTATAAGGATCAAATAGTAAATATTTTGCTCCAAGAACTGTTTGGCGCAACGCAGAATTTGTTTTTTCGATAAATCGGGCATTGTATTTTTCGTACTGATATTGAATATCTGCAATAACTTCTAGTCGCTCTGTAAGTACTCCCCAGCGTAAGGTTGCGTCTAAGCCAACACCTGTTTTATCATAATCTAGTAAAGCATGATGTTGTTTCACGGCATAGGTACCTACTTCGGCTTGAATTACTTTTTTCCCTATAGCATAAGCAGACATACTCTCACCAGGTCTATTAGAATTAATAATATCAGTATGTTGAGCAAAAAATAGGGTGGGCACCATTAAAAGCGTAGTATACAATGCTGATTTGATATTTGACATAGCTATTTGATGTTAAAAGTAATAATGCATTTCAAATGTACTATAATTTATTATTTATTTAAGAAGGATAGTTCACTTTTGTCCTTAAGTTTCGGGTTGGTTTTATTATTTTTGTAAAAAAAATAATTATGCAAACTGCTTCTTTTGGAGGTTTTATACGAACCCTATTAATTATAATAGCTTTCTACTATATCTTTAAGTTTTTGGCTAAATTATTCTTGCCGCTCTTATTAAAAAAGGTAGTACAAAAGGCAGAGAATAATTTCAAGCAGCAACACCAGCAATCGCGCGATCAATCTTGGAATAGCACACAATCTGAACAAGAAGTTTTTTATAAACCACCAGTTTCAAAACAATTTCATGAGACCAAAAAAGTGGGTGATTATGTGGATTACGAAGAAATAGATTAAGTTTGCCGAAGTTATCAAATATATACTCTTAAATAAGCGCTACATTGAAAGTTATTACTAAATTATACCCTCACGCCATTGCCATTTTAGGCTTTGTAATTGTTTCTCTTTTTTATTTTTATCCCGTACTACAAGGAAAACAAATTTTTCAATCAGATATTGTACAATATACTGGAATGGCTAAGGAGCAAAATGATTTTAGAGCTTCAGATCATGTAGAGCCATACTGGACCAATAGTTCGTTTGGAGGGATGCCTACGTATCAGCTGGGGGCAAAATATCCTCATGATTACATAGGTGCAATCGACGATGCTTTGCGTTTTTTACCACGTCCTGCTGATTATTTGTTTTTATATTTTTTAGGTTTTTATGGCTTGTTACTAGTTTTAAAGGTAGATCCTTTAAAAGCTTTTATTGGCGCATTGGCCTTTGGTTTTTCAACCTATTTAATTATTATTCTAGGTGTAGGTCACAACGCTAAGGCGCACGCAATCGCCTACATGCCTCTAGTTATCGCGGGAGTAATACTAGTTTTTCAACGTCGCTTTATTGTAGGGGGATTGTTAACTATGTTTGCCGCAGCTTTAGAAATTAATGCGAATCATTTCCAGATGACGTATTATTTATTGCTTTTTCTTTTAATTCTAGCCGCTTATTTTATCTATAAAGATGTTAAAGACAAAGCATTTCGACCACTTTTAAAATCTTTTGGTTTTCTTGCTATTGCAGGTATTTTAGCGGTAGGAGCAAACGCTACTAATTTAATGGCTACTGCTGAATATGCTGGTTTTAGTATTCGATCAAAGAGCGAACTTACATACAATCCTGATGGATCAGCAAATACAACAAGTAGTGCAATGACCAGGGATTACATTACAGAGTATAGTTACGGGGTAGTGGAGAGTTTTAATTTGATTTCACCCAGAATTTTTGGGGGATCAAATAGTGAAAATGTTGGTAAGGATAGTGAGATGTATGAAATGATGATTGGGAACGGCGTTCCTGATGCTCAGGCTGCTGATTTTGTTTCAGGCATGCCAACATATTGGGGAGACCAACCTATTGTTGCCGCTCCTGCTTACATAGGGGTAGTTGTTTTTTTTCTTGCAATTTTAGCGTTGTTTGTTGACGATCGCAAAATTAAATATGTTTTCCTTTCGGGAGCTGTTGCGTCATTGCTACTATCGTGGGGTAAAAACTTTCCTGTTTTAACTGATTTCTTTATTGACTTTATCCCAATGTATGATAAGTTTAGAGCAGTTTCTTCAATACAAGTGATATTAGAATTGTGCTTTCCTGTACTAGCAATAATGGGACTTCAGTCCTTTTTTAAATTAGATGAAGAGCAACATTTTAAACCATTGTGGCAAGCTGCTGCAATAAGTTTTGGTACGATTGTAATTTTGTTTTTAAGTAAAGGCATGTTTAGTTTTGCAGGGGCAAACGATGGATATTACTTAGAAAGTTACGGTCCGCAATTTGTTGATGCTTTAAAGAGCGATAGAAAGAGTCTTTTTAATGCCGATTTACTTCGTTCAGGTTTCTTTATTATAGTCACTGCGGGAGTTTTATGGTTGTATATAAAAAATAGATTAGCACATACTACAGCGATAGTATTAGTGGGATTATTTATGGTGTCTGACTTATTTTTTGTGGACAAGAAATATGTATCTACAAAAGATTTCGTTTCTAGTCGTCAAGTAGAAGTTCCGTTTCAGGAAACGCTTGCTGATCAAGAAATAGCAAAAGACCCAGGAATTTTTAGAGTATTTGAAGTTCAGGATTTGATGGGTGCGCGTACCTCTTATTTTCACAAATCGATAGGTGGTTATAGTGCTGTTAGACCTAGAAGAGTACAGCAACTATTTGATTACCAATTAGCAAAAAACAATCTTGAAATACTTAACATGTTAAACGTTAAGTACGTCATTCAGCAGGATAAAGAAGGTAAAGACTTTCCAGCTATCAATCCTGATGCTAATGGTAACGCATGGTTTGTAAGAGACGTTAAGTTGGTTAATAAAGCTAATGACGAAATGAAATTGTTAGAAGGCTTCGACACTAAACATGCGGCTATTTTTAATATTAATCTCTACGGTGAAAAATTTAATAATGCACGCTTGAAACGCAATCTTGATGATAGTGGTACAATTGCTCTAGAAGTGTATAAGCCAAACTATTTAAAATATAGCTCGAAGTCTAAAAATGAAGGCTTGGCTGTTTTCTCTGAAATTTATTATGAAAAAGGTTGGAATGCCTACGTTGATGGAGTAAAAACGGATCATTTTCCTGTGGACTATGTGCTAAGAGCGATGATGGTTCCTGCTGGTGATCATACTATCGAGTTTAAATTTGAGCCAGAAGTTGTAAAAACAGGAAGTACAATTACATTGATAAGTGCTGTTTTAATGCTGTTACTTTTAATAGGAGGAATTTACTTTGAAAGAAAAGGGAAAGAAATCTAGGCAAGCAACAATTTTTTAAAATTGCTGTTTTGTTATCGTAGCTTTTGCAGTATAAATTTAATCAATCTCTAATTGGAACCGGAACACAAGAAAGTTTTAATAATTACCTATTATTGGCCACCTGCTGGAGGACCAGGAGTTCAGCGTTGGTTAAAATTTGTAAAATACCTGCCTAAGTATGGTATACAGCCTATAGTTTATATACCTGATAATCCTACTTACCCCATTATCGATAATGATCTTTTAAAAGAGGTTTCAAGCAGTGCGGTAATTCTAAGAAACAAGATTTTTGAGCCGTACCAATTGGCTTCTTTTTTTTCGAAAAATAAAACAAAAAAAATAAGTTCGGGGATTATTCCTAATACTAAAAAGCAATCGGCATTAGATAAAATATTTTTATGGATTAGAGGAAATTTGTTTATTCCTGATGCACGCGTTTTTTGGGTCAAACCCTCTGTAAGTCATTTAGAAAAATACATTGTTGAAAATAATATTGACACCATTATTACTTCAGGACCGCCACACAGTTTGCACCTAATAGGTTTGAATTTAAAAAAGCGCTTAGATGTAAAGTGGTTTGCTGATTTTCGGGATCCTTGGACTACGATAGGGTATCACAAATCGTTGCGTTTATCAAAATACGCTGCTGCAAAGCACAAAAAATTGGAAAAGGAAGTGATGCAAACTGCAGATGAAATTATTGTTACAAGTAAAACTACTAAAACAGAATTTCAAGCCATTACTGATAAGCCTATAACAGTAATTACAAATGGTTACGATACCGCTTTGATTCCTGCGCAGCAACTAGATACTAAATTTACTTTAGCGCATATTGGTTCGTTTTTGTCAGAAAGAAATCCGCAAATTTTATGGACTGCACTTCAAGAATTATTAATCGAAATTCCATCCTTTAAAGCCGATTTAGAGATCAAACTAATAGGAGCTATTAGTCAGGAAGTACTGACTTCAATTAATGAGTACGTATTAGATTCTTATCTGAATAACTTAGGATATGTTTCCCATTCCGAAGCTATTGCGCATCAAAAAAAGTCGCAAGTGTTACTATTGATCGAAATAGATTCTGAAGATACGAGAAGTATTATTCCGGGTAAATTATTCGAGTATATGGTATCAGGCAGACCTATAATTGCTATTGGACCTAAAAACTCCGATTTTGCTGAGATAATTACTGAAACAAACTCTGGAGTATTCTTTGAATATGCTGAAAAAGAAAAACTAAAACAAGTGATTATAAAGTATTATAATCAATATGTAGTAGGTGAACTAAAGGCAAACGGAGTAGGGTTACAGCAATATTCAAGAGAAAACCTCACAAAGCAATTAGTGCAACTTCTTAATAAATAATTTACGGGCAGTGCCTTACTAGATAATATCCACTTATGGGAATAGTTTTAAATCAATCCTTAAAAAATACTGTCATTACCTATTTGGGTTTTGGTATTGGTGCTATAAACACACTTTATTTATATCCTGTTTTTTTAGGTGCGACCTATTATGCTGTAACAAATTACATTTTATCAGCTGCTAATGTAATTATGCCGCTTTTTGCCATTGGAATGCAAAACACCTTAGTGAAGTTTTATAGCCAATGTAAAACAGAAGAGGAACGAGGGCGGTTTTTATCTTTTACGGTTTTATTTCCTTTTCTATTGTGTATTCCTATAGGAATTATTGGATTATTTTTCTTTGATGATCTTGTTTATTTTGTATCAAAAAAGAATCCTGTTGTTCAAACGTTTATATGGTTAATCCCTTTTACTGGACTGTGCATGGCATATTTCGAAATATTTTATGCTTGGGCAAGAGTGCACATGCATTCTGTATTTGGGAATTTTATTAAGGAAGTTGGATTAAGACTCTTTTCTCTTTTCGCTATCATTGGTGTCTATTTTAATTGGATATCTATAGTTGATTTTGTGTATGTTACATCAGGTATATACTTCTTAGCACTGATTGTCACGATGTTGTATGCTTTTAAAATTAAGAGACCAAATTTTCAGTTTTATATTCCTACTAATGTTAAAGATATTTTAGAGTATACCTTTTACATCATTCTATCAGGTAGTGTCGCTAATTTATTGCTAGACGGCGATAAATTAATGTTGAATCAATATCTAGTGATTGAGAATATCGCTTATTATTCTGTAGCGACGTATATAGCCTTAGTAATATCTGTTCCTAGCCGTGCAATGCATCAAATTGTCTATCCTATTACGGCCAAATTAATGCATGAAAATAAGTATGAGGAATTGAATGCGTTGTATAAGAAGACCTCTATCAATTTACAAATTGTAGGTGGTTTTGTAATGCTTTGCATCTTTGTAAATATCAGTCAATTGTATGAGATCGTTCCTAAGGAATATAGTGGCGGTATTATAGTGGTTTTTATGATCGGACTTTCAAAGTACTTTGATCTAATTTTAGGAAATAACAATGCAATCATTTTTAACTCAAAATATTACCGAACGGTCTTGTTTTTAGGGCTATTTTTAGTGCTGATAACAATAGTTTTAAATAGAATTTTTATACCTCTTTATGGTATTATGGGTTGTGCTTTTGCAACACTTCTATCGATAACATTATACAGCTTAGCTAAACTTTTATTTGTAGTGAAGCGCATGCATTTGTATCCTTTTACTAAAGAAACAGTTACCTCACTAGTTGTGACTGCAGTGTTATTTTTAGCATTCTACTTTTGGGAATTTCCATTGTATCCTTTAATTGGAATCGCCTTAAAATCGATCATCTTAACAGTGGTTTACCTATATGTTAATTACAAATTAGTGATATCTAAAGAAATAAACGATATCATAGATAAGATGCTGCTTAAATTTAAATTAAGATCTTAAAGCTTTTTATTTGCAATTAGCCACACCTTACAAACTTTAAACAATTGTATTTGATGATAATTTTATAACACTCCTTAAATAAATCATAACATTTAAGGAGGGGATAATGAATATATTTGTCAAAAATCTATCAAAAAGGCTTAAAATAACTAGTAATTAATTAAAATATCACTAAAAGTGGGTATTGCATGTGATTAATTAAGGACTTAATTTTGTGCTTCACTGTTGTCTAGATTTTTAGTTCGATGTTGAAACTAAACCATACAATTATTATGAATAGTCAGTTAATTACGAATGATGAGAATTCAAAGAAATTCTCTCAAATCCTAAGGGATAAACTTAGTAAAGGTTTTGTAATTGAAGAAAGGAACGATAAGTTACCTTTTGCTGTGTTGTCTAAGAAGAGGAAGGTCAATCACAATATTTATTTTGTGATATCATGTGTAACTCTGGGATTAGGATCTATTCCTTGGATTTACAAAAGCTTTCTTTCATCTAAGGAAAAGCGCATTTTAGTTGCTCTTGACGAAGATGGTAATGTATTTGAAGACAAGTGTTATAGTTAATATAACGACTTAAACTGAAAGAAAATAGCCTATTACAATTTAAATGTAGTAGGCTATTTTTTTTTATTATAATTTGTCCTTCAAATAATGACCAGTGACTGATTTTTTATTCTTAGCCACTTGCTCTGGAGTTCCAGTCGCTAATAGTAGCCCACCATTCTCACCACCTTCAGGTCCTAAGTCAATCAGCCAGTCAGCACATTTTATTAGATCTAAATTGTGCTCGATAACTAGTATGGAATGTCCTTTTTCGATTAAAGCATCAAATGAGGCTAGCAACTTTTTTATATCGTGAAAATGCAATCCAGTTGTAGGTTCGTCAAACACAAACAATGCTTTGTCCTTAGTGGCACCCTTAACTAAGAAAGATGCTAATTTAATCCTTTGTGCTTCACCACCTGATAATGTTGACGACGATTGTCCTAACTGAACATAACCCAAACCAACATCGTGTAATGGACGTAGCTTTTGAGTGATTTTTGTTTGTTTATTTTTATCGAAAAATGCTAGTGCATCATCTATTGTCATGGTTAATACATCGTGAATATTTTTACCCTCAAAATCAACTTCAAGAATCTCCTTTTTGAAACGTTTTCCATGACAAGTTTCACATGGCAACTGCACATCGGCCATGAAAACCATTTCTACATTTATCGTTCCTTCTCCTTTACAAGTCTCACAACGACCACCGTCTACGTTAAAAGAAAAATGCTTTGGCAAATACCCTCTTATTTTTGATAGTTTTTCTTTCGAAAATAAATCTCTTATATCATCGTAGGCCTTGATATAAGTAACTGGATTTGAGCGCGAACTTTTGCCTATTGGGTTTTGATCTACGTATTCAATATGTTTAATTTGAGAGAAAGAACCACTCAATTCAGTGAATTGTCCTGCTTTTTCTCCTGCGTTTTCCAGTTTTTTTTGCATTGCTGGAAACAATATTTTTTTTACTAAGGTACTTTTTCCACTACCTGAAACTCCAGTAATTACTGTAAGTACATCAAGTGGAAATACCACATCAATATTTTGTAAGTTGTTTTCACGAGCTCCTTTAATCTCAATGAAGTTTTTATAAGGACGACGCTTTTTTGGAACTGTAATTTCTAAGTCTCCATTCAAATATTGAGCTGTTAGCGAAGTAGATTGCATGATTTCATCATAAGTTCCTTGTGCAACTAATTCTCCACCATGTGTTCCCGCTTCTGGGCCAATATCAATTATCATATCAGAAGCTTTCATAATATCCTCATCGTGCTCGACGACAATAACGGTATTCCCTAAATCCCTTAAAGAGAGCAATACTTTTATTAATCGCTCAGTGTCTTTTGGGTGTAAACCAATGCTTGGTTCATCTAAGATATACATCGATCCTACCAAACTACTACCCAATGAAGTTGCCAAGTTAATACGCTGCGATTCTCCACCTGATAAGGTTGCCGAATTTCGATTTAAAGTAAGATAATCCAAGCCTACCTCTGTTAGGAAAGATAATCTATTATTGATTTCGATTAATAAACGCTTAGCAATTTGCTGTTCGTATACATCTAAAGAAATGTTTTTGAAAAATTTAGCCAAATGTTTAATAGGTAAATCAACTAATTCTGAAACAGTTTTAGAGTTGATTTTTACATACGACGCTTCAATTCGTAATCTTTTGCCTTTACACGAGTAGCATTTTGTTTTTCCGCGATAACGCGATAGCATTACTCTGTTTTGTATTTTGTAATTTTTTTCCTCAAGCTCTTTAAAAAAGTCATTCAAACCTTGGAAAGAGCTATTTCCAGTCCAAATTAATTCTTTTTGCTCAGCAGAAAGTTCGAAGTAAGGTTTGTGTATAGGGAAATCAAATTTGTATGCATTTTTAATTAGTTCGTCTTTAAACCAACTCATACTTTCTCCGCGCCAAGGATAAATAGCGTTTTCGTAGATAGATAAAGTAGTATTAGGAACCACCAATTCGGCATCGATTCCTATAATATTTCCGTAACCTTCGCAAACAGGACATGCCCCGTACGGATTGTTAAAACTGAACAAATGTACGTTAGGTTCGAGAAAAGTAATACCATCAAGTTCAAAGTTATTTGAATAACTCATTCTCTTGTGTGTCTTAACTTCTTGTAAGTAACAAATTCCTTTACCTTCAAAAAAAGCAGTTTGCACAGCATCTGCTAATCTATTATAAAATTCTTCCTCGTCTTTGACAACGATTCTATCAACGATTAGATACAATTCTTTTTTAGCTAATCCCTTTGGTAAATCGTCTAAACGCACCATTTCATTATCCACCAGGATTCTGGCAAAACCTTGTTGTAACAATACATTTAGCTTGTCTTCTAATTTTCTGCCTTTTTCTAAATGTATAGGTGCTAAAAGCAACCACTTACTATCCATCGGCAATTCCTTGACATCTTTAACGACATCGGTAACGGTGTTTTTCTTGACTTCTTGACCAGAAACAGGAGAAAACGTACGCCCTATTCTAGCATAAAGTAATTTGATGTAATCGTAAATCTCGGTGCTTGTCCCAACAGTCGAACGCGCATTTGTAGTATTGACCTTTTGCTCAATTGCAATAGCGGGAGCAATTCCTTTGATATATTCTACTTTTGGTTTATCTAAACGACCAAGAAACTGTCTTGCATACGATGAAAGGCTCTCTACATAGCGACGTTGCCCTTCTGCATACAAAGTGTCAAAAGCTAAACTGGATTTTCCAGAACCTGAAAGGCCTGTAATAACCACGAGTTTATTTCTTGGAATGGCGACATCTACACTCTTTAAATTGTGTACTTGTGCGCCTTTTATAATAATATTTTTTTTTGGATCTAATTTCGAAAGCTCAACTTGCATAAAAAAATGTTGTTTGTACAAAAGTAATGAATTTTGAACAGAAGATTGGCTATCAACAAATCACAAATTTAAGTTATAAACGGCTTGAAAATTGCTCAGAAAGCTTTTTAGAAAGCCAATCTTAGGGATTTTTTTTCTATGTTTTATTTTACTTAAATAATTTAAGATGTACATTTACAACCTCACAAAATCAAGTAAATACCATTTGAAAACAGCAACCACCATTTTCTTCATGCTGCTTTGCGCTTTATTGTCAGCGCAGGAACTGCCACCTATCGTCAAATATAACTCAACAACTTATAACGGAGGAAATCAAAACTGGATGATTTCCCAAGATCAGAACAAATTTGTCTATTTCGCAAACAATGAAGGTCTCTTAGAATTTAATGGTGCAAGTTGGCAGTTGTATCCGTCTGCAAACGAGACAATTATTCGATCAGTTAAAGTAATCGAAGAAAATGTTTATACGGGCTGTTACATGGAATTTGGTTTTTGGAAGAGAAAATCAAACGGTAAACTTGCATACCATTCCCTCAGTAAGGCAATAAAAAGTAAGATACTGGATGACGAGCAGTTTTGGAACATTCTAAGCTATGAACATTGGGTTGTTTTTCAGTCACTAAATCGCATCTACATTTATGACCTTGAGAAAAAGGACATAAAGATAATCACTCCCCAATCAGGTATTTTTAGGTCTTATCAAACAAAGAACGCCATCTATTTTCAGTCGGGAGGCGGAGAGTTAAATGAGATAGAAGGAGGTAAAAGCAAAATAGTTTCTAATAATGCTATAATTAAAAATAACAGAATCATTAATATTTTTGCTAAAGATAAAGGCTTGCTAATTCAAACTCAAAAACAAGGGTTCTATACATTCAATGCAGGGAAATGTGAAAAGTTTACTACCGAAGTAGATAATCAATTAGCTAGTAGCAGCGTATACAGTAGTCAACTTTTACAAGATGGGACTTATGCCATAGGGACTGTTTCAAATGGGGTTTATATTCTTTCAAATGGAGGTAAATTAAAATACCATATCTCGCAAACTCAAGGTTTGAGTAATAACACAGCACTATCGTTATTTGAAGATAAGGAGCGAAATTTATGGGTAGGACTTGATAACGGAATCAACTGTATCAACATGCAGTCACCCATAAAGAGTTATGTTGATGACACAGGTGTATTAGGAACGGTGTATTGTGCAAAAATGTTTGCTAACAAATTGTACGTGGGAACAAATCAAGGTTTATTCTTTAAAAATATTAACTCTAATGAAAATTTTACTGCTGTAAAAGGGACTAAGGGACAGGTATGGTCACTCTTTGAACATGGTGGTACTTTATTTTGCGGTCATGATTTAGGAACATTTATTGTAAATGGTGCTGTCGCTAACAGTATATTTTCACAATCAGGTACTTGGAAATTTGAAAAAGTACCCGGGAATAATTCCATTTTAGTTCAAGGTAATTATTACGGACTTTCTGTCTTGAGTAAAGAAAACGGTCAGTGGATTTTTAGAAATAAAATTGCTGGCTTTGACTACTCTTCAAAATATTTCGAACTATCAGATAATAATCAAATTTTTGTTAGTCACGAGTACAAAGGGATTTTCGGTCTTTCTTACGATCAAGCCTTTAGAAAAGTAATAAAAGTAAAAAGCTACGCGGCTCCTGAAAAAGGTAAAAATGCTTCTTTAGCAAAGTATAGAGGAAATATTTATTATGCTTACAAAGAAGGCGTTTACAAATTAGATAGAAAATCAAGAATATTTAGAAAAGATGAGTTATTAAGTTCTGTTTTCGAAAATGATGAATATACTTCAGGAAAGATCATCGTTGATAATGCTAACAAAATATGGTTATTTTCAAAAAACTATATTAGCTACTTTTCGTCGAGTAAGCTGAGCAATCAATTAAAGAAAAATAGTATTCCTATTCCTGTTACGCTGACCAACTCGATGCTTGGGTATGAAAATATTGCGCAACTTTCAACATATGACTATTTATTTGGTACTACAGATGGGTACTATATTATGAATATAAACGATCTAAGTTTTAATGACTATGATGTTTTGTTAACCACTGCGGTCACTAATACTTTAAATGGTGAACCGCATTATGCTGGCTTAAATAGCGAAGGAACGTTTAAAGCAGACGATAATAATATCACTTTTAATTATACCGTTCCAGAATACAATAAGTATATCAGTGCTGAATTTCAATATGTATTAGAGGGCTTTCAGGAGGAGTGGAGTGATTGGAATGCAAAATCAAATGTTAGTTTTAAGAATTTGCCTTCTGGGAATTATGTTTTTAAAGTAAAAGCTCGGTTTGCAAATGCAGCATTACAAAATACTATTGTTTATAATTTCACAATATTCAAACCGTGGTATTTTACAAATCTAGCTGTTTTTTGCTACTTTATTATACTATTGATAATTGCACGAATTGTACATAAAAAGTATAAAAGCTATTACATAGAGAAAGAAGAGAAATTAATAGAAGAGAATAATCTTTTACTCGAAATTAAAGAATTGGAAAACCAACAGCAATTGATGTATCTCCGCAATGAGCAACTTTCTCAAGATGTCGACACAAAAAGTAAAGAACTGGCAGCTTCTACAATGGATTTAAATAGCAAGAATGAATTACTCGAAATCATCAAAGAGGATTTGAAAAAGACAAATACCGATGAGACTAGAAGTATAAAATCAGTAATTACAACAATTAATAAGAACATAACAGGTACTGATTCTTGGAGCGTATTTAAAGATGCTTTTGAAAGTAAAGATAAAGACTTCTTTAAAAAGATTAAAGAACTACATCCATCATTAACTTCTAATGATTTAAGATTGTGTGCGTACTTGAGACTGAATTTAACATCAAAGGAAATTGCTCCAATGTTAAATATTTCGGTACGAAGTGTAGAGATTAAAAGATATCGATTGCGTAAAAAAATGGAATTAGCGCATGAACAAGGGCTATCAGAGTATATATTATCTGTATAGTTCTTTATACACCAGCACAATTTACCTATACATTACCACAACATTAACGTTATCGTGCTATCTCACTGCTTATTATATCGCCTGTTAACATTCTATTAACAGCTGATAATTGTGGCTTTATTATAATATTATGAATTAAAAGTAGTTTTTTTTGCATTGTATGTTTTTTGTAGAGGTTGTTTTTGGTAATAGTTTATTGTTCTATTATTAATTTTATCATTCACAAAAAATACAAATTATGAAATCAAACTATCTATTGATCATTTTCCTTTTGTTCTCGACCTTTGGTTTTTCTCAAAGTGTAACTGTCGAGGGTATAGTGAAAGAGAAAGCAACTGGCTTACCAATCCCAGGAGCAAATATTCAAGTAAAGAATACCACTAATGGAACAGTAACCGACTTTGACGGAGCCTTCACATTAAAAGGAATTTCATCAGGAGCGACTTTGGTAGTCTCTTATATTGGTTATAAAAATTTCGAATATAAAGTAAACGGCTCAAACGGAAAGTTGGCAGTTTCTCTTGAAGAAGATGCAAAAACTTTAGATGAAGTTGTAGTTATTGGTTACGGTTCGCAAAAACGTAGGGAAGTAACAGGTGCAGTTTCTGTAGTCGACAATAAAACGCTTGAAATTTTAAAACCTGTTAAAATAGAGCAAGCTTTGCAAGGAACGGTTTCTGGTGTAAATGTTACAACACAATCAGGATCACCTGGTGCAGCTCTAGATATTCGTATTAGAGGTATTGCCACTAATGGTGAAAACAGACCTACTACTATAATCGATGGATATGTAGGGGAACTAGGGTTGCTTAATCCAAATGATATTGAATCTATTACTGTGTTAAAAGATGCTCAAGCAGCTATATATGGAACAATAGGTGCCAATGGAGTAATTTTGGTGACAACCAAATCAGGGAAGAAAAATGCTAAAGCAAGAATCTCTTACAATACTTATGTAGGATTTCAAGAAGCATCAAAAAAATTGAATCTATTAAATGCTACTGAATACGGACTTTTATTAAATGAGAGTTACGCAAACGGTGGAGCTGCACTACCTTATACTGATGTAACAGGGTTAGGAAAAGGAACAAATTGGCAAGAGGAAGTGATTAGCAATAGTGTGCCTATCATTAACCACGATATATCTATTTCTGGAGGATCTGATAAAGTGACTTATGCAGTAAGTGGTTCACATTTAGATCAAGAAGGAATCGTAGGAGAACAAAAATCAGGTTTCTTAAGAAATACTGCTAGAGTTTCGTTAACGGCTGATGTAAGTGAAAAGTTAAAGCTGAAAACAAACGTAATTTATACTTACTTTAATCGTAAAAGTTTAAGTGAAAATGGGTTAGGATCTGTATTGTTTAATGCCTTAAATATTCCTTCTGTCCTTTCTCCACGTAACGATTCTGGAGCATACACAGTGGTTCCTAACACAACTGGACTTGGAAACGAAATTATTAATCCATTAGCGCAAATTGAAAACACCAATAATGATTATAATTTCAAGAAGTTAAATGGAAATTTTGGATTAGAATACAAATTGATTGATGGTTTAACTTTATCAAGTTCAATGGGATTCAATACTTCAAATGCAAAGTCTAGAGATTTTGCAAAGGCTATTAGTTATGGCGGAAAAGTATTTGATGTAGTGAGAAGCTCAGTGACACAAGGAGCTATCAATGATAATGATTACTCATTTGATGCTTTTGCAACGTACACAAAGTCAATTGCCGACGATCATAATTTTGTGGTGACTCTAGGGAATACCATTTATAAGCAATGGGGTAATGGTTTGTATGCTACAGGTTATGATGTGCCTAATAATTCTTGGGATTTTGCTGATATCGGTTTAACAACTGGAATTGTTGATGCAAAAACAAACAGCTCATATACTTATGATGAGAGACGCCTTTCTTACTTTGGAAGAATGCAATACGATTACAAAGGTAAATATTTGTTATCTGCTATGATAAGACGTGATGCTTCTACAAAATTTGGTCCTGGAAACAAAGTGGGTTACTTTCCTTCATTTACTGCAGGATGGGTAATCTCTGACGAAGGTTTCTTTGGCGAAGACAAAAAAGTAAACTTCATGAAGTTAAGAGCGAGTTACGGTACATTAGGTAATGACCAGATACCTAACAACGGTTATGTAAGTTTATTATCTGGAGAAGCAACTTATGTTTTTAACGGTTCGCTAGTAAATGGTACAGCAACGGGACAAATTGCAAATCCTGATTTAAAATGGGAAGAAGCTAGAAAATTTGATGTAGGTGTGGACATGAAATTATTCAACAACAAAGTATCACTTGTTGCGGATTATTTTATAGATACTCGTCAGGATTTATTGATTCCTAATATTCCAGTATCTGGAATAACGGGAGTTTATGCTCCTGGAGCTTCAGCACCAACAGTAAATGCTGGAAGTGTACGTAATTCAGGTTTAGAATTTTCTGTAGATTATAAACATGATTTTTCTGAGAATTTAAATATGAGTGTTGGTTATAATGTAACCTTCCTTAAAAATGAAGTTTTAGAAGTAAATAACGGAACTGGGTTTATTGAAGGTGGTTCTTTTGGGGTTGGGCAACCAGCACCTTCAAGAATGCAAGTAGGTCTGCCAATAGGATATTTTTACGGATATAAAACAGACGGAGTTTTTCAAAACCAAGCTGAAGTAGATGCACATCCTTCTCAATTAGCGTTAGGTGCAAATGCTGCTCCTGGTGATATTAAATTTGTAGATACAAACGCAGATGGTAAAATCGATGCGAGTGATCGTACCGATATTGGAAACCCAATACCACAAGCAACAATGGGTTTCAACTTACAAATGAACTATAAAAACTTAGATTTTGCTGTTTATACATTCGCTTCTGTAGGAAATGATATGGTTCGAAATTATGAAAGAACGTTATCTGATGCTAATAGATTAAATTATGTGTTAGATCGCTGGACTGGAGAAGGAACAAGTAATTATGTGCCTCGTGTAACAACGGGAGCGACAGCAAACAATGTTTTTTCTGATTATTTTGTTGAGGATGCTTCTTACCTAAGAATTCAAAATATTCAATTGGGATATACTTTAAATCCAAAGGTGTCTGAATTAGCTAAAATCACAAAATTACGTTTTTATGCAGGAGTAAATAATTTGTACACATTCACAAAGTACAAAGGATTTGATCCAGGTGCTTCAAATGGAAACCCTATTGGTGGTGGAATTGACTATGGTTTTTATCCAATACCTAGAACATACTTATTGGGTCTAAACATTAATTTTTAATTTGAATTAAGATGAAAAAAAATATATACAAAATAGTAACGGCAACACTACTTTTTTCTTTGATTACCACTTCGTGTAGTGATGAGTTTGTTGATCGTGATCCCGTTTATTCTATTGATTCTGAGAATTATTTTAATTCTAAAACAGATTATGAGAATGCTTTAGTTGCAGCCTATGATCCTTTACAATCTACCTATGCTAATGTGTTGTTAGGCGAAATTGCTTCTGATAATACACTTGCGGGTGGAGAAAGTCAAACAGACGTTATTGGATTTCAACAAGTCGATGACATGATTCATACGCCAGTAAATAGCAATTTAAGAGATATCTGGAACTGGATGTTTGGTGGTGTGAGTAGAGCAAATTATATTTTGGAATTCCAAGATAAAACTGATTTTGACGGAAAAGCACAAATCATTGCTGAGGCCCGTTTTTTAAGAGCTTATTACCATTTTGAATTAGTAAAATGGTTTGGAGCGATTCCTTTAAAGGGGGATGTTCGTTTCAAAATTGGTGACGAAAAAACAATTGCGCGTTCTTCTGTTGCGGAAGTTTATGCTTCGATTGAAGCTGATTTAATCTATGCTTCAGAGAATCTGGCTGCTGTACCTTCACAAAAAGGGAGAGCAACTAAGGGAGCAGCACTGGCATTACTTGGAAAAGCCTATTTATACCAAGATAAATTTACTAAAGCAGCGACAACTCTAGAGTCGGTTATTACTGCGGCAAATTATTCTTTAGTAAAGGATTACAACACGATTTTTGAAGCTGCTGGAGAAAATGGAAGCGAATCTGTTTTTGAAGTACAATATTCTGATGTTGAAGGAGCTGGTTTTGGTTGCCTACAATGTAGTGAGGGTAATGTCGCAGTAGGTTTTAGTGGACCACGTAATTATTCAGGTCCTTTATATACTTCAGGTTTTAGTTTTAATATTCCAACAGCCAAAATAGTAAATGCTTTTGAGGTAGGAGATAATCGTAAAGATGTTGCAATCTTAGATATGAATGCATGGGGATTAGCAACAGGAGCTACTTACGGTCAAGGGTATGAAAATACAGGTTACTTTAATCGAAAATACATCCCAAGAACAAGAAGTACTAGTGCAGCAGGAGATTTAAACTTAACAAATCCTAACAATTACAGAGCGATTCGATATGCTGATGTGCTATTAATGGCTGCAGAAGCTTACAATCGTGGTGGACTTGATGATAGTAAAGCTAGATTGTATTTAAACGAAGTGAGAAGACGCGCTTTTGGAGATACAAATCATGATATTTCTTCTTCTGGGGCAGCTTTAACTGATTTTATTTGGGCAGAACGTAGAGTTGAATTAGTGGGTGAAGGACACCGCTTTTTTGATTTAGTTCGAACTAAAAAAGCAGCACAAGAAATCACTGGATTTACAGCTGGAAAAAACGAGTTATTCCCTATTCCAATTGAAGAAATTCAATTTGCAAGCGGTAATTGGGCACAGAATCCTGGATATTAATAAAAAATAAGATCATGAAAAATATAAAATACATAACAAGTGTCATTGTGGCGGCGTTAGTTTTTAGTTGTACATCTGAGAATGATTTAATTAATTTAGATTCTTTAGATGCACCTACAAATATTTCGGCATTGACCACCGTTACTCAAGATAACACTGGACTGGTTACTTTTTTACCTCGTGGAGAAGGAGTGACACGATACGAAATCTACTTTGGAGATGGCACAACAGAGCCTGCTTATGTAGCTGCAGGTGCTACGGTTAATCACACGTATAAAGAAGGTATCTATGATGCAACAATTGTAGGAACCACACTTAACGGTAAAAGAACCGAAGTAACTCAAAATGTGGTAGTTTCGTTTAAGGCACCTGAGAATTTAGTGGTGACTATCGAAAATGATTTAGCTGTTTCAAAACAAGTAAATATTACAGCAACTGCTAATTATGCTTTGTTTTATGATGTGTACTTTGGAGAAGCTGGAAAGCCTGATCCAATTGCAGCAAATAATGGCGAAACACTTTCTTATACTTATGCAAATGCGGGTGTTTATACAATAAGAGTGGTGTCTAAAAGTGCAGCTGTCAAAACAACAGAATATAGCAAGGAATTTACAGTAACTGTAGTTAACAAACCATTTGCTTCTGCAGCAACACCTCCTAATAGACAAGCATCTGATGTTATTTCTATTTATGGATCGAAATACACTGCTGTTGCGGGAACAAACTATTTTCCAGATTGGGGTCAAGGTGGTCAAGGAAGTAGTTGGGCCGAATTTGATTTAAACGGCGATAAAATGCTGAATTATATTAAATTAAGTTATCAAGGAATTGCCTTGGCTGAAAACACGACAATTGATGTATCTGGAATGGAGTTCTTACACATGGATGTGTGGACCGCAGATTTAGAAAAAATCGAAACGTCGTTAATTAGCAAAACAAGTGGCGAAAAACCAGTAGTTAAAAACTTAGTAGCAAATCAATGGAATAGTATTGATATTCCAGTTTCGGCATTCACAAGTCAAGGTCTTTCAGTTGCAGATATTATTCAGTTGAAGTTCGTAGGAACTCCATGGGCTACAGGAAGTGTTTTTATTGATAACATCTATTTTTATAAATCACCTGCTGCATTAATCGAAATGCCTCTTGATTTTGAATCTTCAGCATTGACTTATTCTTGGACAGGTTTTGGTTCTTCTGATTTCAATGCTATTCCGGTTTCGGTGGTTACAAATCCTGATAAAACAGGAAGTAATGTTTCGAATAAGGTGGTTAAAATTGAAAAAACGGCAGGAGCTCAGGTATGGGCTGGTGCAAGTTTAGATTTAGATTCAAAAGTTGATTTTAGTAAAGGGTCAAAAGTTAAGGTTGCGGTGTGGTCTCCTAAAGTGGGTGCTACGATTTTATTTAAAATGGAAGCATCAACCTCTCCTAAAGATGGAAATGGAAACCCATTAATAAATGTCGAAGTTCAAGCAAAAACAACTGTAGCAAATAGTTGGGAAATATTAACTTTTGATTTAACAACCGCATCGTCATTTAGCACTGCTAATGCCTACGATCGTGTGATATTATTTCCAGATTTTAATGTAGCTGGTACTGGAACGACGTACTATTTTGACGACATCAAACAAGCTAACTAAAAACATACAAGATGAAAAATATAGTAACAAATACAATTGCCATTTTAGCATTACTTTTAATGGTCAATTGCTCAAAAGATGATTACAGTTTTGGGGATTTAACAGCTCCTTCAAACATACAAGTGGCGTATGAAATCATTGGTGCTTCTGCGACAGCTCCTGATGGAGATGGAACTGGAATGGTTAAATTTACGGTTAAGGCAGATGATGCCATTTCGTATAAATTTAATTTCAATGATGGTACGATTGAAAATGCCCCAAGTGGGACGTTTGAAAAACGATTTACTAAAGTGGGAGTTAATACTTACACAGTAACTGTGATTGCGTCAGGTAAAGGAGGTTTGACTTCGAACACTACTGTCGACGTGAAGGTTCTAAGCACTTTTAGCGATGAAGAAGCAATAGCATTATTAACAGGAGGAACGGCTAAAAAATGGTATTTCTCAGCTTCAGAAGTAGGACATTTAGGTGTTGGACCAAATAACGCTAATGCAGAGCAAAATTATTATGGTTTCTATTACCAAGCGGTAGCTTTTGAAAAAGCTGGAGCTGCAAGTAGTAGTTGTTTGTATGACAACGTTATGACATTCTCAAACGTAAATGGAGATTTAAAATACAACTTAGATAACGGAGGAAAAACTTTCTTTAACTCTGCTTTCTTAAGTGTAGCTGGAGGATCTGGTAGTGATGATTCTTGTCTAGATTATACTGCGACGGGTACTAAATCGGTAGCGTTAAGTCCATCAGAATCATTTGTTACTAAAAATCCAAATGCTGCTACACAAACAAGAGGTACATTGATGACCATTGCAGATGGTGGATTTATGGGATACTATATTGGTCAAAGTACTTACGAAATTTTATCATTAACAGATAATAGAATGGTAGTGAGAGCAGTAATGGGTAATGATCCAGGACTAGTATGGTACCATACTTTTACAACTACTAAACCAAGTCAAGCAACACCTACAGCTGATTATACTAAACTGGTTTTCTCTGATGAGTTCAATACTGATGGAGCACCTGATGCTACAAAGTGGGGATATGACTTAGGTACTGGTGACAATGGTTGGGGTAACTCTGAGGAGCAAACGTATACTAACGCTGCTGATAACGTGATTGTTTCTGGTGGAAGCTTGAAAATCACTGCTAAAAAAGTAGGATCAGGTTACACTTCAGCAAGACTGAAATCAGAAAATAAATTTGAATTTACTTATGGTAAAATTGAAATCAAAGCAAAATTAACAACAGGTAAAGGTACTTGGCCAGCATTATGGATGCTTGGAGAGGATTATGCTACTAATACATGGCCAGGTTGTGGTGAAATTGATATCATGGAATACAAAGGAAGCGAGCCTACAACCATTTATGGAACATTACATTATCCTGGCAATTCAGGAGGAAACGGTAATGGTGGTTCTACTACAATTGCCAACGCAGCAACTGAATTTCATGTTTATAAAGCAATATGGAGTCCTGCTTCGGTAAAACTCTATGTAGATGATGTGTTGTTTCATACTGTTGCAAACACGAGTACACTGCCTTTTAATAAAGATTTTTTCTTGATTATGAATGTGGCGATGGGCGGTACGTTTGGAGGAGCTATTGATAGCGGATTTACACAATCTTCAATGGAGGTCGATTACATTAGAGTTTATCAATAAATAAAAAGTATTGTAGAGGTCGGTTCAGCCGGCCTTTACTTATAAATTATAAAAGGAGCAAATGAGAAATAAAATTTTATTTACGTCATTAACGTTGTCAGCGGTAGTTTTTTTTGGCTGTAGCCAAAAAGTAATTGCGCCAATGAATGCGATTTCAGCTACGAGTATTTTAGACAAAAAGGTTGATTCAGTTTTAAAACTGATGACTTTAGAAGAAAAAGTGGGTCAGTTAAATCAATACAATGGGTTTTGGGAAATTACAGGGCCTACGCCAAAAGAAGGGCAAGCCGCTAAGAAATACAACGACCTTAAAAAAGGTTTAGTAGGATCTATGCTTAATGTAAAAGGTGTAAAAGATGTTAAAGCATTACAGAAAATAGCTGTAGAAGAAACACGTTTAGGGATACCATTAATATTTGGTTTTGATGTTATTCATGGTTATAAAACGATTAGTCCTATTCCTTTAGCTGAAGCAGCGAGTTGGGATCTAGAAGCAATAAAAAAATCAGCTGAGGTAGCTGCAGAGGAAGCTTCTGCGGTGGGTTTAAATTGGACTTTTGCACCTATGGTTGATGTTGCGAGAGATGCGCGATGGGGTAGAGTAATGGAAGGTGCTGGCGAAGATCCTTTTTTAGGAAGTAAAATTGCAGTAGCTAGGGTTCAAGGTTTTCAAGGACAGGATCTTTCTGCTAATAATACTATTTTGGCTTGTGCCAAACACTTTGCAGGTTATGCTTTTGCAGAAGCAGGAAGAGACTATAATACAGTTGATGTTAGTGAAACAATACTTCAAAACATCATTTTCCCCCCATTTAAAGCTGCAGCAGATGCGGGTGTGCGCACATTTATGAATTCGTTTAACGAATTAAATGGTATCCCGGCAACAGGAAATAAGTATTTACAAAGAGACATCTTAAAAGGGGATTGGAAATTTGATGGATTCATCGTTTCTGACTGGGGATCAATCAATGAAATGATTCCTCATGGTTATGCTAAAGATAGCAAGCAAGCTGCTGAAATTGCGATCAATGCTGGATCTGATATGGATATGGAGTCAAATGCTTATGTTGAACATTTGGTAACTTTAGTACAAGAAGGTAAAGTTGAAGAGCGCTTAATTGATGATGCTGCAAGACGTATTTTAAAAGTTAAATTTGAACTAGGTTTGTTTGAAAACCCTTATAAATATTGTGATGAGGTTCGTGAGAGTGAAACTGTAGGGAAACCAGCTTTTCAAGAAGCTGTTTTAGATATAGCTAAGAAATCTATTGTATTATTGAAAAATGATAATGACTTATTACCATTGAAAAAGTCAGGGCAAAAGATTGCAATAATTGGGGCATTAGCAAATGATAAAACGAGTCCGCTAGGTAGCTGGCGTATTGCTGCTGATGACAATACAGCAGTTTCAGTTCTAGAAGGAATGCAAAAATACGAGGATAACAAAATTGTTTACAAAAAAGGTGCCGATGTGGCTACTGGGCGAACACAGTTTGTATGGGAAACTAAAATCAATCAAGACGATAAAAGCGAGTTTGCTGCCGCTGTAGCTGTCGCAAAAGATGCTGATGTTGTTGTAATGGTATTAGGAGAACATGGCTTGCAATCAGGTGAGGGGAGAAGTAGAACAGATATTGGCCTTCCAGGTGTACAACAAGAACTACTTGAAGAAGTTTATAAAGTTAATAAAAATATTGTTTTAGTATTAAACAATGGTCGTCCTTTAGCATTACCTTGGGCTGCCGAAAATATTCCTGCAATTGTTGAAGCATGGCAGTTAGGGACGCAAAGCGGTAACGCGATCGCTCAAGTGTTATACGGTGATTATAATCCAAGTGGTAAATTGCCTATGACTTTTCCTAGAAATGTAGGACAGTTGCCTATGTATTATAACTATAAAAATACAGGAAGACCAGTGATGAATGAACCTGAAAGTGTTTTTTGGTCGCACTATATCGATGAAAAGAACACACCGCAATTTGCATTCGGGTTTGGATTAAGCTATAGTACATTTGAGTATTCTAATCTTAAACTAAGCAGTGATACTTTTGCGAAAAGCGGAAAAATAACTGTAAGCGTTCAAGTGAAAAATACAAGTAAAGTAGCTGGAAAAGAAGTGTTGCAATTGTATATTAGAGATATTATAGGTAGTGTTACCCGCCCAGTAAAAGAACTGAAGGGATTTGAGATGGTCGAATTACAAGCTGGAGAAATGAAAGAAGTACGTTTCGAAATTGACCAGAAGACCATTACTTATTACACAGCAAATAATGTTTGGGAAGCTGAAGCAGGAGATTTTAATGTTTTTGTTGGAGGTAGCTCTGATAAGACATTAGAAGCAAATTTTACTTTTACAAATAAATAATCAAATGAAAAATATATTGCTATTATTGCTAGTTAGCACAGTTTCCTTCGCACAGCAAGGAAACCGAAAATTAGTATGGGAAGAAAATTTCAATGGTAACGTATTGAATGATAAATCATGGAACTTTGAACTAGGAGATGGTTGCCCCAATTGTGGTTGGGGCAATGATGAAAGACAACTTTATACAAAGGATAATCACGAAGTTGCTGAAGGCACATTAATTATTACCGCAAAAAAAATAGCTGATAATTATACGTCAACGCGTATAACAACTAAAGGTAAGAGAGAATTCAAATATGGTTATTTTGAGTCTAGAGCTAAACTGCCTGTAGGGAAGGGTATTTGGCCTGCTTTCTGGATGTTGGGCTCAAATATTGATACTGTGGGTTGGCCCAAATGTGGCGAAATAGATATTTTGGAGTATGTGGGCAAGGAACGTAATACCGTTTTTAACTCTTTGCATACTGAAGCCAGTCATGGAAATACCATCAATACGAAAAAAACAGAAATTAAGGGAATCGAGTCTGGTTTTCACGTTTATGGAATCGATTGGACTCATGAGCACATCAATTTTTTTGTTGATGGACAGTTAATGTATAGTTTCAATCCCAAGGAAAAGAATGAAGCTACTTGGCCATTTGATCAACCGTTCTACTTTTTGATTAACATGGCGATAGGAGGCAATTTTGGAGGACCTGATGTTGACGACACTATATTTCCTCAAAATTTTGAGATTGATTACATTAAAGTGTATCAGTAATCATCTATTTGCATATATAAAAGATAACATTTGTATCCCTTTACCACTGCACTGAATTCGGTTAAGTAGTACAAATGTTAAATTTTCTTAATTTTATTTGCTCGTTAAAAAAAATA
Source organism: Flavobacterium frigidarium DSM 17623 (assembly GCF_000425505.1). GTDB lineage: Bacteria > Bacteroidota > Bacteroidia > Flavobacteriales > Flavobacteriaceae > Flavobacterium > Flavobacterium frigidarium. The sequence goes on from NZ_AUDO01000011.1 coordinate 152,112, forward strand.
ATCACTATTTTTGAGTCCGATACTAACCATAAATCAATAGAAGCCTATACCATAACATTACTTTTTTAGAGGAAATTATTCCAATTTTAATAAGAAATTAATAAGTATGACTATGGCTACTTTAGAACTCCCAGATGGATTGTTGGTTCAAAACTATATTGCAGGAAACGAAAACTCTTTAGCAATATTAATTAAAAGACACGAATCTCGTATTTACGGATTTATATACTCAAAAGTGTCTGATAGGGACATATCCAATGATATTTTTCAAGATACCTTTATTAAAGTTATTAAGACTTTAAAGTCTAATGCTTATAACGAGGAAGGCAAGTTTTTACCATGGGTTATGCGTATCGCGCACAATCTAATAATCGATCATTTTAGAAGAAATAAAAAGATGCCTCTGTATAGAGAAACAGAAGAATTTTCTATATTTTCAATAATGTCTGATGATTCTCTAACGATCGAAAACAAAATGATCTCTGAACAAGTAGAAGTAGACGTTAGAAGATTGTTAGAAGAACTACCTGCAGATCAAAAAGAAGTTTTGGTTATGCGCATGTATCAAGATATGAGTTTCAAAGAAATATCAGAAGTTACAGGAGTGAGTATAAACACTTCATTAGGAAGAATGCGCTATGCGTTAATGAATTTGAGAAAGGTAATTGATAAGCACCAAATTGTTTTAACTAATTAACAATATAAGCGCTATTTGCTCGTTCTAATAGTATTAAAACACTTTTATAACATGGCAAAAATTTACTCTAAAAAATCATTGTCTACTGCTGCAATGAAACCTGAAAAAGAAATTGTTTCTTTTTTATTAAACTATTCAAAAGCGTTACATATTTTGAAGACAGACCAAAGAGTTTTTGAAATTAACGCCAATTAGAAAAAAAAACTCCACTACTAATTTTTAGTGCATTGCCCCCAAAAAGTTAGACACTATTTGGGGGCATTTTTATGGAAAGAAAAGTCAAGTATGATTACACATTTAAACTTGAATGTGTGGAATTAGTTATCAAACAGCACAATTGCTGTGCATCTGTAACTAATAAAAAGAAAGTTCATCCTTCGAGTGTTAAAAAGTGGGTTAGGCTATATAATCATTATGGTAAAGATGGATTAACACCTAGGAATAACCGTAGTTATAGTGTCGATTTTAAATTTAAAGTTTTGCAATCAATTCAAAAAGAATCCTTGTCATTTGTGGATTGTTGTTTGAAATTTGACATTCCTGATGCGGGAATTATTCTAAAATGGAAAAAAG
>NZ_AUDO01000012.1 GCF_000425505.1 Flavobacterium frigidarium DSM 17623
ATATAACATTACACTCAGACCAGGGATGGCAATATCAAATGCGACAATATCAGCAACTCTTAAAGGAAAAAGGAATTAAACAAAGTATGTCAAGAAAGGGCAATTGTCTAGATAATGCAATCATTGAAAACTTCTTTGGAATACTAAAATCGGAGTTGTTTTATCTTAAAAAGTACAACTCTATAAATCAATTAAAAAAAGAGATTAAAGAGTACATATTATATTATAATAACGACAGAATTAAATCAAATTTAAACAAAATGAGCCCGATACAATATCGAGCTCACTATTATCAAAATTAATTATAAATTTGTCTAAACTTTTGGGTGCAGTCTAATCGAGAAGCTTTTTTTTGTTTAATTATTTAATAAATTTTAAAATAACGTATGCTTCATCTCTTTAAAATTTTTTAAAATAATTAAGTCTAATTAATTCATTTGAAAGGGAACTAATTATATAAAAATAATAGCTCTCATTATAAGGAGCTATTATTGTTTTTATTACTTTATTTTTCAGCAATCCAAGCATCGATATTTTTTTCTAACAAGGCTAGTGGCATGACACCTGATTCCAACACTTTTTCATGGAATTTTTTAATGTCAAATCGAGTTCCCATTTTATCCTGTGCTCGTTTGCGCAGCTCCATGATTTTTAATTGCCCTATTTTATAAGACAACGCCTGCCCCGGAATGGCCATATAGCGTTCGATTTCTGTGGTGATACTTGCTTCGCTTTCGGCTTCGTTTGCTAAGGAGTACTTTATGGCTTGTTCTCTGGTCCATCCTTTGCTGTGCAATCCTGTGTCGACAACTAGTCGTACTGCGCGGTGCATTTCGTTTCCTAACATCCCAAAATACTGATACGGATCTTGGTACAAGCCTAATTCTTTTCCTAAACTCTCGGTGTATAATGCCCAACCTTCTCCATAGGCACCAAACCAATTGTATTTTCTAAAATCAGGTAAGTTTGCGTTTTCTTGTTGTAGCGAAATCTGAAAATGATGTCCCGGAATGGCTTCGTGCAAGAATAGATCTTCGTCTCCGTACATATTGTATTCCGTAACATTTGGAATAGGGACATAAAATATCCCCGGACGCGATCCATCAGTAGCTCCTGGGCTGTATTCTGCACTGGCAGTTTGTTCTCTAAAGGCTTCTGTTCTTCTAATTTCAAATTTGGTTTTCGGCTGTAACGAGAATAGCTTGTCTACATTGGGTTTGATAACCGTGTAGATTTTTTCGAAATTGGCAATGACTTCTTCCGGCTTTTTAAACGGTTTTAATGCTGCTTGGTTTCTTACGTAGTCAAAAAATTCGAGTAGTGTTCCTTTGAAACCTACTTGTGTTTTTACTTTTTCCATTTCGGCATTCAAACGCGCCACTTCACTTAATCCCAACTCATGAATTTCCTCAGGAGTCATGCTCGTGGTTGTCCATTGTTTTACATACACAGCATAAAGGTCTTTGCCAAAAGCTAAACTTCCTATTCCGCTAGTTTTGCGAGAAGCGGGTAGGTATTCCTTCTTGAGAAATTCGGCCATTTTCTTGTATTGCGGAATCAGTTTGTTAGTAATGGTTGCCGTATATTTTGCTGTCAAGTCTTTTTTAGTTTCTTCTGAGAAAGCTGCGGGCATGATTTTTATAGCCGAATAAAAGAGATTGTCTTCGATATTCGGCGTTGCCATTTTATCAAACTGCGGAATCACTTTTTCTGTTAGTGATTGCGGTAGAACAGCTCCTTTGTCAATACCTTTTTTCATGTACACCATCGCCGAATCAATCCAAACACTATACAAATCCATTCTTTTCAAGAAATTGGTATAATCTTTTTCAGTTTTAAAAGGTTGGCCACTGCTTCCTCCAGCATATTGTCCCATGGTAAGGTGGGTTCCCCAAAACTGATGAATAGGCATTAAATTAGTGGGTTGGTTCAATAATTCTTTACCCATCGACAGTTCCCATTTTAAGATTTCGTAACTATTCAACTCTTCTGCAGCTAAGCTTTTTTGATCAACAGCATCGATTGTTTTCTGGTATTTATCAAAAAAAGCCATTTGTGATTTTCTATAGCCATCGGTCATTTCAAATTGCAACTGATCGTTGTACTGATTTTGTCCGTTTTGAGTCGCACTTAAAGGATCGAGTGCATTTTTATCATCAAAATAATTTTTAGTAATCGCCGTAAAATCGATGGTTTTTTTAGCATCGTCTTTTTTGCAATTGCTAAACAGCAAGCATACCGCCGAACCTAGTACGATGAGTTGTTTTGTTTTCATATAAATTAGTTTTAGAATAAAGGAAATAGGATTTAAAAAGAATGTATCACGAGCTTGTTCTCAATAATGGGTTACTCAAAAATAGGCAATATTATGATAGCTTTAGGTAGCGCTTTAGTTTAAACTATTTTTAGAATGCGTGGTAAATAAAAAATTCCATTTCGAGAATATCAAAATGGAATTTTTAAAAGCTGTAATAACATTGTTTTTCAAACCAAAAGCATTGCTACGGTTAGCCGTGGTAGACTCTGGAAGCAACAATTTTGTCTTCTCTAATGTCCAGTACTTCGGCTACTAGTACATCAGCTTCGTTGGCTACTGTTCTAATGTATTCCATGAAAACACGGTCTCCATTTGCGGTAAGTGATTTTAATTGGTACTGCAAACTAGGCGTTTTCTCAAATGCATCTTGCCACCAAGCACGCATAGCGTCTCTACCGCTAATTAAACCATTAGTTTCTGGTTGTTCAATTTTTAATCTCGGACTAAAATGTTGGGCGTCATCATCATAAAGCGATAATAATTTTTCAAGCTCTTTGCTGTTGCATGTTTCGATCCACTTAAAAGCGATCGATTGTAATTTTTCTGGGGTCATGGGGTGGGGGCGTTATAAAAAAAAATCCTATTCACGAATGAAAAGGATTTTTCTAATTATATTGTTTTCAAAGTCGGTTATTAAACGTTCTTTAAATTGATAATTTCTTGCTCAGTAAGCAATCTCCAGTTTCCTCTTGGTAAGTTTTTCTTAGTCAAACCTGCAAAAGAAACTCTGTCAATACGCAATACATCGTAGCTAAAGTGTTCAAATATCGAACGAACAACCTTAACGTTTGCTGATCTTAATTTCAAACCTATTTCGCTTTTCGCTTCTCCTTCGATATAGCTAATATCTTCTACAAATACACGGTGTCCGTCAAGAACTAGTCCTTTGTTGATTTTTTCTAAATCTTCAAATTTCAAGTTTTTGTCTAATGAAACGTGGTAAATTTTAGATGATTTGTTGGTAGGTAAAGTAAATTTACGAATCATGTCAGTATCATTGGTAAACAATAATAATCCAGTCGTATTTTTATCCATTCTTCCCACAGCACCAATTTTGGCAGTCGTAGAACCTTTAACCAACTCTAATACGTTACGAAATTCTTGACCTTCGTCAAAAGCAGTCGTGAAGTTTTTAGGTTTGTTTAGTAAGATGTATACTTTTTTCTCTGGAGTCAATGTTGCTCCGTCAAAGTTCACAACATCTCCTGGTTTTACCATGTATCCCATTTCGGTTACAGGAATTCCGTTCACTTTTACTGTCCCTGATGTAATATAAATATCAGCATCACGACGCGAGCAAGCACCAGAATTTGCAATATATTTATTCAAACGAATTTCGTCTTTTACTTTAGGTCTTTTTGGCGCTTGATTTGGTTTTTTCTCAACCTTATCAGTAGCAACTTCGGCTACTTTAGTGTTAACTTTCACTTTCTTTGGCCCTTGAGCGCGCTTCTGCATCGCAGGTTTTGGCTTATTCGAATGTGGTCGTGAGCTATTTGCTCTTCCGCCACTACTCTTATTATTGCCTTCCTTGTTATTCATAATAATCAATAATTTGCGCAAAGATAGTATTTATATAATTGGCAATCAATAACTACTAATTAAAATGCTAAAAGGTTAATGCAGAGTGATGTTAAATAAGTTCTCACAAGTTTTTTTAGGAGCTATTTCCTGCTTTCCGCTATATCTTTTACTTTTTAAAGAAAAAAGTTAAAGGATGCCGCTGCAATCAGGGCTAAGCATTCGATAAAAATAGCGGTTATAATGAAGTAACTATTAGATAAGTAAGAGTAGCTTTTTACCGTTCCACAATACGGTAGGGTTAATCAAAACAATGCAAAATACGCCTGCTACAATCAAGAATTTCAACACATTGTGTAGTAGCAAGTATTGTGCTTTGCTGCTGGCGCTCCATAAATAAAGCGAGAACAAAATCAGGATGATAAAACAGCTGTAAAAATAAATATCCATATAGCCTACGTCATAGACATCGATTAAAACGTAAACGGGGATAATAGTGACTATGATAAGTGCAGTAATAATCTTCTTAGAAACAACTTCTCCATAACGAATAGGGATGGTTTGATAATTGTTAACCAGATCACCTTTTAAATTTTCTAAATCTTTAATCATTTCCCTAATCAACAGTAATAAGAATAAAAAACTCGCATGTGCAAAAATTACCGCAAAGTGTCCTTTGTAATTTTCTATTTCTTCAAAACTAAGGTTGTTGTAATAGTGTAACAAAATAGCAAAAAACGGAATAACTGCCATTATAGCAGCTGTTAGATTTCCTACCACAGGGTATTTTTTGATTTTGTGAGAGTAAAACCAAATCATGAAAATATAAGCCGAGAAGAACAGGAAGGCTTGCCAAGAAGCCCACAGCGCAAGTAAGGCAGCTACGAAGTTCAAGGCAAAATACACTTTTAATTTGGTTGACTGACGCACTAAACGATCTAACATCGATTTGTTAGGTCTATTGATTAAATCCTTTTGGCTGTCGTAAAAATTGTTGATTATATATCCAGAGGCAATAGTAATCGCTGAGGCAAAAACAAGTAGAAATAAATTGAAGTCTAATAAAATAGCAATGGCACGTTTCTCAGGAGCTAAAATAAAAATAGCCGATAAGTATTGTGCTAATATTATAATTGGAATGTTATACCCTCTAATGACTGAGAATAAACTAATTACTTTTTTTAAAAAAAGCTTGCGCTTTCTACTTAATGCCATATATTATTAAAATAATAAAGCTTAAAATCACCAAGAATTTTAAGCTTTAAATTTATGTTTTGTGTTGGATTAAAACTGATAAACTACTTCAAGTTTGTAGTCGTTCAAGGATGCTTTTGCTTTTTCTAAATCTTCTGTAAATCCTAGAATGTAACCACCACCACCTGAACCACAAAGTTTTAAATAGTAATCGTTTGTATCAATCCCTTTTTGCCAAATGGCATGAAACTGTTCTGGAATCATTGGTTTAAAATGACTTAAAACCACTTTAGATAGTTTTTTAGTGTTACTAAACAATGATTTCATGTCCCCACCAAGAAAATTCTCCACGCAAGCATCGGTATGTTTCACAAACTGATTTTTCAACATGGTACGGAACCCTTTGTCTTTCAAGTTTTCCATGAAGATGTTAACCATAGGTGCTGTTTCTCCTACGATTCCAGAATCGATTAAGAAAACGGCTCCTTTACCATCAAAACTTTGATTCGGAATTCCGGTTGCTTCAATATTGTCTTTAGAATTGATCAAAATCGGAATGCTTAAATAACTATTCAAAGGATCTAAACCAGAACTTTTTCCATGGAAGAAACTTTCCATTTGAGAAAAGATAGTTTTCAATTCTAACAATTTTTCTCTCGTTAAATTTTCTAAAACCGTGATTTTGTCTAGAGCGTACTTATCATAGATAGCTGCAACTAATGCACCGCTACTTCCTACACCATATCCTTGAGGAATGCTAGAGTCAAAATACATACCTGATTCGATATCACTTTTTAAAGCAGCTAAGTCAAATGAAACTAGCTCAGGTTGCTCTGTTTGTAAAGTGTCAAGGTAAGTAGCAAAGCGATTCAAACTTGCATTAGAAGCAATTGCTTCTGCCGATGGGTTTTCATCTCTTTTTAAAGCCCCGTTGTAAAAATTATAGGGAATCGATAAACCCTTAGAATCACGAATAATTCCGTATTCTCCAAAGAGTAATATTTTTGAGTAAAATAAAGGTCCTTTCATATTATTTTAAATTAACAATTTGGGGTTGGTAATTATTCTGTTTTTTTAATCTTATTTGGGTCTTGTCTTGTATCGAAAATGCGAAGAATGTTTAAATTTTTTTCGTCAAAGTCATAATACAAGCTTATCTGTTTTGAAACCACACATTTTCGTGTATTTCGTACCATTGATTTTGGAAATAATTCAGGATTTAATCTGATTTTTTCAATATTTTTATTCAACTTCTGTGCGACTTTCTTACGAATACTGATAGACCATTTATTGTCTAGAAATTTAAATAAATCTTCTAACTCATATGTTGCTCGTTTAGAAATCACCACCTTACGCATTAAAGATAGTTGATTATAAAGTCATCCCAAGATGTTGTATTGCCGTTTTTAAAATCTTCAATTCCTTCTTCGATTCCTGCTTTCTCTTCCTGTGTCAACTCCTCCCAAAAATCTTTTTTTTCTTTTGTTAAAAGGGATTTAATAGACGCAATAATTGATTCGTCATTGGTTTGCAATAACCGTTCAATAATTTCCTGTTTTTCTAATTGAATATCCATGCTTAACGCTTTAATCTCATAAAGATACGAAAATTATAATAGGATTGCTCCATTTCCAATTTCGTCACAAATGTACTGCCCATTTTGACAATAGCCAACTAATTCGTCTTTAATAAATTGCAAAACTTTTTCGGTAACGTTTTCGGGGTATAAAACATGCACATTTGCTCCTGCATCAAGGGTAAAACAAACGGGTATTTGGGTTTCATTTCTGAATTTCCAAATTGTATTAATAATCTGCAAGGTGTTTGGTTTCATCAAAATAAAATACGGCATCGAAGTCATCATCATCGCATGCAATGTTAGGGCTTCGCTTTCTACTATTTTAATGAATGCGTCTAAATCCCCGCTCTTAAATATCGCTTTTAAAGCATCTAAATTTTCGTGAGCTTGAGCAAAACGGCTGCTGGCATAAGGATGATTATGCATCAAATCATGACCTACCGTACTTGAGACTTGTTTTTCACCTTTGTCTACCAGTAAAATAGTGTCTTGGTAATTCTTGAAGTTAGCATGGATTTCGTTAGGGAATTCCACACCATATAAATCAGTACTGCCTTCTATGTTCGCTTGTTTTCCCCAAACTACCACCTGTCCTTTTACGCTACGGCAAGCGCTACCTGATCCTAGTCGTGCTAGTAAGGAGGCTTTTTGGTAAAAGTACGCATCAGTCATTGCTGGATTTAGTGCTTTTTCTAAACTTATGAAATTCATGGCTAGCGCAGCCATTCCTGACGCTGATGAAGCAATGCCTGAACTATGCGGAAACGTATTTTGTGTGTCTATCGTAAAATGATACTCTTTTAGAAAAGGAAGGTACACTTCGATTCTTTCTAAAAATTTCTGGATTTTTGGTTTGAAATCTTCTTTCGGTTGCCCTTCAAAAAGCAAGTCAAAAGAGAGACTGTCTTTATTTTCCTTTTTGGCGAAAGCCAACTTAGTAATGGTTTTACAATTGCTCAAAGTAAAACTCACCGATGGATTTGCTGGAATTTGGTTGTCCTTCTTTCCCCAGTACTTCACCAAGGCGATATTACTAGGTGCGCTCCACTGGTACTCACCACTTTCTATAGTTTGAGAATAGGCCGCTGGGATAAAGTCTTTTGCTGTTAACATGAATGGTAAAATTTTCACAAAGATACTTTTTTTGGTGAACACATCAATTGGTTTATTTGTCGAAAACTCTTGAATTTTCATTAATTTTGGTTTCTCAAAGAAATAGAAAAATGAATAAGATTACAAAAATACTTACCGTAGTGGTTACCTGCTTGGCTGTTGGTTACTTATCAAGTACAGTTACAAAATCAGCAATAACAACTTGGTATCCTACCTTAGTGAAACCAAGCTTTAATCCGCCTAATTGGGTTTTTGCGCCAGTGTGGAGCACACTGTATATTATGATGGGAGTAGCGGCAGGACTAGTGTGGAATCGCATTGATTTTGAAAAAGAGATTGTGAGAAAAGCATTGGTTGTATTTGCCGTTCAGCTAGTGTTGAATGCTTTGTGGTCGTATTTATTCTTCGGATTAAAAAACCCTATGCTCGCCGGAATCGAAATCATTATTTTATGGTTGATGATTTTTGAAACGTACACGCAGTTCTCAAAAATTAATAAAATTGCAGGGTACTTATTGTTGCCTTATTTAGCCTGGGTGAGTTTTGCTATGGTTTTAAATGAAAGTATCTGGTGGTTGAATAGGTAGGTTTCAGTCTTGGTTTGCGGTTATTAGTTTGCAGTCTCAGTCTCAGTTTTCAGTTTTCAGTTTCAGCCTGTTCTGTTGTGTGATCAATTAACTATGTTTAGATTTTTAAAGGCGGTGTTTTTTTCGAATAAAAAGTCCATTAAACTCAGGGTATTTTGGTCGGCGGCGATGGTTTTTGATTTAGGGTCAGCATCGCAAAACTGAAGAAAAAGTTCTATTTGATCCGGTTGTAGCATCAAGGTTTTGATATAAAAGTTTTGGTCATAGCTATTTTTGGCAAGGGTGTAGAACGCAATTTCAGGAACTGTTCTTTTAATTGGTTCTTTCTCTTTTTTGAGTTTGTCCACAATAAAACCCACTACTCGTATTACATTCAGTCCCTTATTTATACTTAGATCGTCAACATTTAAAGGTTTTAATTTTCTTTCTTCCCTGTCTGCTTTAATTTCATCTCTTTTTATTTGCTCAATTTTTGTATTTGTTTTCAGTGTAACAGCAGTAGTATTTGTAATTAAAATTTCATTTAACTCTTCCGCTACCAAAGTTACTTTAACTATAAGTTTATCGTTTACTAATAGCGCTGGGTTGAAAGGCAGTTGTTTTAATTCGTGGTTCTTTGATACAAATACCAGTAAATCACCCTTTTTTGCAGAAATAGAAAAATTGCCATCAGCATCGGTCAAAGCGAACTCTTTAGTGTCATAATTAATTACTTCAACATTAGAAAGTACAAATTTATTAAACATCACTGTTCCGTCAATTTTTTGGGAAATACTTTTGATGGAGAACAAGAGGAGTACAATTAATAGATGGTTTGTTCTCATGGGATGTAGTCTTAGGTTTTAGTCTTGGTTTGCGGTTTGCAGTTTTCAGTCTCAGTTTTCAGTTTTCAGTCTCAGTCTTCAGTCTCAGTCTTCAGTCTCAGTCTTCAGTCTCAGTTTCAGTTTGCGGTCACAGTTTTCAGTCTCTGTCTCAGTTTGCAGTCACAGTCTCAGCCTGCTTGTGTGTGGTTAGTTTGCTGTGGCTAGATTTTTAAAGGCGGTTTTTTTTTCGAATAAAAAGTCCATTAAACTCAGCACATTTTGGTTGGCGGCGATGGTTTTTGATTTAGGGTCAGCATCGCAGAATTCTAAGAATAATCCAATCTCTTCGGGTTGTAGGTGTAGTGTTTTTTTGAGATAAACGGTATCACATTTTGATTGGGCAAAATCTTTGAATGCTATTTCAGGTGCTTCTTTTTTGGCGGGTCCTTTATCTTTAAGGAATAGGTCTAGAAGCATTCCGCCTATTCGCATAAAGTCAAGACCATTTACTATTGTTCCTGTATAAACGCCCTGTACTTGCGGAGCAGCAGTTGTTTTTTCTAATGTGTATTGGTCTAATTTAGTTTGTTCCCACTTCTGGTCTGTGCCTAATTTTATTGAAGGTATATTTGTTACGACAACTTCACTCAATTCTACGGCCTTTAAAATTAGATCAACTTCTAACACGCCATTAGTATATAGCAAAGGATTTAGCATCAGTTTTTTTAGTTGGTACTGTTTAGAAACAAAAATCAAAATGTCATTGGTTTTTGCATCGATGGTAAATTCTCCTTTAGCATCTGTAATAGTTAGTTGCCTTGTGTTGGAGTTGATTACTTCCACATTAGGAATCACATAGTTGTTATAGAGAACCGTGCCTTTTACTTTTTGTGAAAAACTATTTAAGGTATGTAAAATAACAACTAGGGAAAGTAGTTTTGTTCTCATAAATTATCGTCTAATAGCTTAACTGTAAAAGTATTAGATTGTTCTTAATGAAAACTTATCAATTGTGTAAATTCTTGTTAATTAATTTTAAGATATTAAATAGCATTCGCTACTATAAACCCACTTGTCCACGCATTCTGGAAATTAAAGCCACCCGTAATCGCATCGATATTGACTATTTCTCCAGCAAAATAAAGATTTGCATGTAGTTTACTTTCCATGGTTTTAAAATTGATTTCTTTTAAATCGATTCCGCCAGCAGTTACAAATTCTTCTTTAAAAGTACTTTTTCCATTGACTTGAAAACTTCCATTTGTTAGTTGATTGGATAGATTTTGCAGTTGCATTTTAGAGAGGTCTGCCCATTTTGTCTCGGAATCAATTCCTGATGCATGTACGAGACTCTCCCACAAACGATTCGGAAAATCAAAAGGGGATTTTTTAGAAACGGCTTTTTTGGCATGTTCTTGCTTGAGTTCTTTTAGTTTTTTCTCGGCTTCATCTGCATCGACATCATTTAGCCAATTCACACTAATAGTAAATTGATAGTTTTTGTCATGCAATATTCTTGCACCCCAAGCGGATAATTTTAAAACCGCAGGACCGCTCATTCCCCAGTGGGTGATTAATAAAGGCCCGGTTGATTCTAGTTTTGTGTCTTTTACCTTCACGGTTGCTAAAGCGGCAACACCTGGCAATTCTTTAATTCTAGGATCTTTGATATTGAAGGTAAACAAAGATGGCACCGGATTCACAATGGCGTGACCATAAGTTTGTAGCATTTCCCAAACTTTAGGGTTGCTTCCAGTAGCTAGAATAAGTTTTTCTGCTACATAATTTTCAGTTTGTGTTTCTATTTTCCAAATGTTTTCTCCCGAAATTTCGGGATTAAAAATAGACTGTACACTTTGTCCTGTCAATACTTTGATGCCTAGTTTTTGAGTGGCTTGCAAAAAGCAATCAATGATCGTTTGTGAGGAATTAGAAACCGGAAACATTCTGCCGTCATCTTCAATTTTTAACTCAACACCATGTTTTTCAAACCAATCGATAGTATCGCCGGAGCAAAATTGGTGAAAAGGACCACGCAATTCTTTCTCTCCACGTGGATAGAATTTTACTAATTCGTTAGGTTCAAAACAGGCGTGCGTCACATTGCAACGACCACCACCAGAGATGCGCACTTTTTGCAAAACTTCGGCACCACGTTCTAGTATGGCCACTTTTAATTTTGGGTTCTTCTCCACGATGTTTATGGCTGTAAAAAAACCTGCTGCACCACCACCTACTATAATTATATCAAAATCTTGATTCATGTTGTTTTTGTTTTTGCTTGAAGCAAAATTTATAATCTATCGGGAAAATCAGAAATGATTCCGTCTACTTTGTATGATTGTATTTTTTTTATGTCTTCGATTTCGTTAACCGTCCAAGGGAAAACTTGAAACCCTGCTTGCTGCATTGCACTAACATTGTATTTTGAAAGCAACTGAAAATCAGGGTTTATCGCTTGCGCTCTTATCTTTTTGGCGAAAGCCAGAGCATCTTCTATATTCGTGTCCGTCAAAACACCAATCGAAATCTCAGGATTCAATGAGCGCACTTTTTCTAAAGTATCCCACTCAAAACTAGAGACGATAAACTGGCTGAATTTCCAATGTTTTTTAGTTATGAATTGCTCGAGGACTGTGACTAATTTGTCAGCCAAATTAGTACTTTTTATTTCGATATTAACAGAGCATTTTCGATCAATAAGATTTAAAACTTCGATTAATGTTGGAATATGCTGCTGTTCTTTGATTCGGAATTGTTGTAATTCCGTACAAGTCAAACTATTTACACAGCCGCTACCATTGGTCGTTCTATCTATAGTTTCGTCATGAATTACCATGATTTCACCATCAGCACTGAGATGTATATCTAATTCGATTTGGTCAACACCTAGCGCTAGTGCTTTTTCAAAACCAATCAAAGTATTCTCAGGTTCGTAACCTTTAGCACCACGATGACCTATTTTGAGCATAGTTTAATTTTTTACAAAGGTAGCTAAAATAAAAAAGCACAAACCGAGTTGGTTTGTGCTTTTAAAGTTTAAAAAGGTGGTGGTATTCTTTGGGAAATCTATTCTTTCAAAAATTTGCAGCATTAGAATTCTGCGGTAATCCTTTTAATCTGCATCCAACTATTGTTTTTCTAAAAGTGCAATGTCAAATGGGGTGTCAAGACTAACTTTTCCGTCTGTTACAGTGACTAATTTTCCAGAGTAAGCATCTATTAATGTAATTCCGTTTGCGAAAATTGATCCAACAGATAACTCTTTTTTGCCTATTGGTAAATTTAGTCCCACGACTACTTGATCCGTGTACTTGTCGTTATAGAAAGTTCTCGAAAATGTATATGGTTGTGCGGTAATCTCTTGATGTACACCGGCTCCAATTGATGGGTGATTTTTTCTAAACTGTCCTAGTTTTTGCCAATGCAAAAGCGCTTCTTGAGTTGCTTTGTCTGACTTAATATCTTCCCAGTTCATGAATGAGCGCAAAGTTGCATCACCTTCAGTTCCTTCAACAACAAGTGAACGTGCCGATTCATCTCCATAAAAAACCTGCGCTAATCCTGGCGAAAGCAATAATTTTGTTGCCGTTTCTTTGTTCTTAGTTCTATTAGCGTCAAACGGACTTCCATCATCATGAGACGATAAGTAGTTTAAAACACTGTGTCCTTTTAATTCACCATTTAAGGCATTAGAATATTTAGAGAATATAAATTCGTACCCTTTTAATGCATCCGATTTGAATTCGAAATTGATCATATTGCTAAAACCATTGTCGTAATAATTGACTTTTTTATCTCCAAAATCAAAATATTTTCCAGCACTAATATTATAATTGTACACTTCGGAGATGGTATAAAATGGGTTGTTGTCTAATACTTTTGTTGGATTGTTTTTCTTCCAAGTGGCAAAAGCATAATCACATTGCGTTTTAAAGTCGCTCCAAACACTCAAATTGGTGTGTTTAACCGTATCGGCTCTGTAGCCATCAATTCCGTAAGTGACGATGTAATCTGTCAACCATTTAATAATGTAGTTTTTTGAAGTTCTTGGATATCCTGTTCTCTTAAAAAAGGCATCAAGTGAAGCGACTTCTTTTTCGTAACGGCCTTCTGCTTTCCATTTTTGGATTAAAAAAGGAGGGAGGGCAACCTCTTGATTGCTTTCGGTTTTAATATCTGGTAAGTTCTTCACTAAAGTGCAAGCCGTTGTAGTTTCAAATGTTTTGTAATCACATTCGGGATCTGTTCGTACCCAATCTTGTGGCCATACCGAATCCTCAGGAGTTACCGGCCCGGTGTGATTAATTACGCCATCAAGAATAATTCTTATTCCGTGAGCATGTGCTTTTTCAACTAATGCTGCAAGATCATCTTTAGTTCCAAAATTAGGATCTAATGCCGTCCAGTCTCTCGTCCAGTATCCATGAAACGCATAACTGTACCCTGTTCCTTCATCAACACCATCGTGAATTTGCTCTACTATTGGTGTAAACCAAATCGCATTTATCCCCAGTTTGTCAAAATATCCCTCGTCAATTTTTTGCGAAATTCCTTTGATGTCACCACCTTGAAAACCACGCAATTTGCCGCTAGTTTTAGTTCGGTTGTAATTCTGGTCATTTGCTGTGTCTCCGTTATTAAAACGATCAGTCATTAAAAAATAGACACTTGCCGCTTCCCAAATGAATGGCGTTTTGGTTTCTTTTTTAGTTGTAGAAACCATTTTTGAGCTGCTACAACTTGCTAAAAATGCTAGAGCAAATAATAGCACATATGTATTTTGTTTTTTCATGTTGCTAATATTGAATGTTTATTTTTTGTGATGATTCTTTTGTCCATTTTACTGGAATGTTAAGTTGGTTGCTTGCCGCTGTCCAAGTGAAATCAATCACTTTATTGTTTTGTTTTATCTTCTTTGGTTTTTTTGCGCTGTTGTGAATTACAAGTACGATGTCACGATCAATACTTTCATAATTTGCGCCTATTTGAGACTTTAAGTCTATAGTCAATTTACTGTTTTTATTTGTTCCCGTAAAATGTAAAATTTCAAAATTTCCTTTCTCGAAAGCTTCTGGTGTTTTACCATCATCGTTGTACATTTTACCAGTGCTTACTTTTAGATCGTTGTCCTTGTAATAATGCAGTGTTAGTTTTGAAGTAGTGTAATCACGTGTCGTTTGTACCAAATCTGCCATGGGGATAAAAGCACCGCCTCGTACAAATACCGGAATGTGCTCAGGTACTACTTTAATGTTTTCTGTGCTTGCTGCCGCATATTTCTTGTCAGAGTAAAAGTCGAACCAATTGCTGCTTTTAGGAAAATAAATTGTTTTTTCAGTTGTTCCAGCATGTGTAATAGGAGTAACGAGAAAGTCATTTCCCCATAAGTAGGTTTCGTTTACTTGTTGGATAACGGTATCATTAGGTTCTTCAAAAAGCAGCGGACGCATTAATGGTGTTCCTTTTTGATTGTTTTCGAAAGCGATAGTGTAATTGTACGGAATCATTTGGTAGCGTAATTCGATGGCTTTGCGCGTTCTGTTTTTTGTGATTTCGTCTTTAAAAATCGGTTCAGATGGAACGTCTTCCTGAGCATGTGGACGAAAAACAGGTTGGAAAACGCCATATTGCAACCAGCGTGTGTACAATTCATTGTCATCCGTTGCTCCAGCAAAACCACCCAAGTCAGAGTGCATGTATCCCATACCTTGCATTCCCATTTGAAGTGCAATTTCTGTTTGTGCTTGCAATCCGCCCCAAGAACGACTAACATCTCCTGACCACGGAATCATACCGTATCTTTGGGATCCAGAGTATCCTGCGCGCATTAAAATAAAAGGTCTTTGATTTGTAAAATCCTTTTTATAACCGTCCAGAACAAGTTTTGCCCAATTGTGGCCATAGATATTATGAACTTCATCTGCTTTTCCAGCAGCGGTAATTGCTTCAGACGGAAAAACTTCGGGTTCGCCAAGATCACCCCACAATCCAGCAACGCCTTGATTGATTAAATTTTTATAAATATCCCAAAACCATTGCTTGCCTTCGGGTTTAAAAATATCGATGATTCCAGTATTTCCAAAATAGAAATCGTAGGTAAATGGTTGACCAAGGCTATCCGTGGCTAAGATTTTTTTATCAACTGCTTCTTGCCATTTGCTTGAAGTAGTTAAAATAAAAGGTTCAGTGATTAGAATTGTTTTGACGCCTGCTTTCTCAAGATTGGCAATCATATTTGTAGGCTCAGGAAAACTTTCTTTATCCCATTCCAGGTTTCCCATAGTTCCTTGAACTGTTTTTCCGAACCAGTATAAATCCAGAATTACAGCGTCTACAGGAATTTTTTCATCTCTAAATTTTTGAATTGTTGCTTCGGTTTCAGCTTGGGTGTGGTAACCAAAACGACTGGCAAAATTACCAAATGCCCAGCGTGGAGGCAGGGGTTGTTTTCCAGTTAAGTTGGTGTAGCTGTCTATCAAGTCAGTCCAACTGTCGGCTGCGATAACTTGATAGGTTTTTCGGCCAGATATTGTTTCGTATGCTAATATGTTGTCTTTTTTACTGTCTAAATCTAAGTATCCAATCGCGGCATTGTCAAAATGGACTGCGTAGATTTTTGATGACATCACTAGTGGCATGGTAAAATTCATTAATTCTGAATGTGTTTCATAACCGTAATGTGCACGATTGTACAATTGCAATCGGTTCCCACGGCGGTTCATTCCTAAAACGCGTTCGCCTGTACCATAAAGCATTTCGGTCTTATCTAAATTAAAATCGAGCACTTCAGTGCTGTCTTTTTTTACATAGCCATTTTTCTCAGAAAGTAGTGCTTTGGACTTATAGAAATAATTAATTTGGAAAGGAGATTTGGTTACCGTAACCGCAATTCCTTGAGTAGACAAAACGATTTGTGTATTTGTTTCTTTTACTTTAGCAATGTTGTTTTCAGGTTCAAGAACAACTGCGTGCGATGTTGCGTTTGGCTTATTTTTTTCGAATGTTGGAATAAAAGTAGTCGCTACAATTTTGTCAGAATATGCAGTGATACTATAGTTACCATCTGAAGTTGTTATATCTAATGTGTTGTGGTTGTAACTGCTGTTTTTAAATTTTCGGTCTGCATTTTGCGCAAATGAAAATGTGATTGTAAAAACCAGTAGTAAGATGCTGAGAAGGAATTTGTTCATAGTACTTTTTTTTAGCCCTGATAGGACCGATATCCTCGTAACGTAGTGAAGAGATAAAGGGGATAGCAGGAAATAGCTTCTAATAATTACAAGCAAAAAATAGTGTTGTTGCTACTTGAAATGTTCAAAGTAGGCGAGAATTATAAATAATATTGAGACATTACGTACTTTGAAAAAATCATTTGGGTAATGCCTCGATATCATTTATTCATTGGGAATTTTATGCTGTAGCATGTTCGTTTGCGCGTACTAGCACCGGTTGGTCATTTACATAAACGGTTAAATCTTGCGAACCTTCAAGCGTGATTTGAGTTTCGTTATGGTTTATAATTACTTTCAAAATTTGGTTTCTAAAATTAATTTTGAACGAATAACCATCCCATTCTTTAGGAATTTTTGGGGAGAAATGTAGTGTGTCATTCTTAACACGCATTCCGCCAAAACCTTCAACAATACTCATCCAAGTTCCTGCCATCGAAGTGATGTGGCAACCCTCTTCAACCTCTTTGTTGTAATCATCAAGATCCAACCTAGATGTTCTTAAATAGAACGTGTACGCCATGTCCATTTTGTCTAACAATGCTGCTTGAATAGAGTGTACGCAAGGCGAAAGCGAACTCTCATGCACTGTGAATGACTCGTAAAAATCAAAGTTTTTATTCAGCTCTTCTTTAGAGAAATGATCTTCAAAAAAGTAGAAACATTGCAGAACATCGGCTTGTTTTATGTATGGCGAACGCAACACTCTATCCCATGACCATTTTTGATTGATGGGTCTTTGTGAAGGATCTAGATCTTTTACAGGAACCAAATCTTTGTCTAAAAAGTTGTCTTGCTGCAAGTAGATTCCTAGTTCTTTTGATTTAGGGAAATACATGTTATCAGCTACTTTTTTCCATTCTTGGATTTCGCTATCACTTAATTTTACTTTCTCGATGATTCGCTTATGATCAGAAGCATATTCTAATGATACTTTTTGAATTTGTTCGAAAGCATAATCAATACACCATTTTGCAATGTAATTAGTGTAGAAATTATTGTTGATATTGTTTTCATATTCATTAGGACCCGTAACTCCAAGAATCACATATTGGTTTTTGGCTGTCGAAAAAGAAGCTCTTTGATGCCAGAAACGAGCGATGGCAATCAATACTTCTAAACCTTTTTCGGGAATATAAGAGTAGTCGCCTGTAAAACGGTGGTAGTTGAAAATGGCAAAAGCGATGGCGCCATTTCTATGAATTTCTTCATGAGTGATTTCCCATTCGTTATGACATTCTTCCCCGTTCATCGTCACCATAGGGTAGAGGGCAGCACCGTTTTTAAAGCCTAAATTTTTCTCGGCATTTTCAATAGCTTTGTCTAATTGGTTGTAACGATACGTCAATAAATTACGTGCTACTTGCTGGTCTTTTGTCGCCATGTAAAAAGGAATACAATACGCCTCTGTGTCCCAGTAGGTAGAGCCACCATATTTCTCGCCAGTAAATCCTTTTGGACCAATATTTAAACGACTGTCCTTACCTAAGTAGGTTTGGTTTAATTGAAAAATGTTAAAACGAATTCCCTGTTGTGCTTTTACATCGCCATCAATTGTAATGTCTGACATTTCCCAAATCTTTGCCCAAGCAGCAATTTGGTCTTGTAATAATTGATTATATCCTTTGGCTAGAGCCGCTTGAATTGCTTTTTCGGCAGCTGTTTGCGTGTTGTTGTGATTTAAAGAAACCGTGTAACCAGCGATTTTTTGGATCGAAGACGTTTTTCCTTTAGCCACAATCACTGCATACAAACTTTGAATTTTGTCTGAGGTAGTATTGAAATTTGTTGGAGAAAGATTCAAGTTTTTACCATTTTCGAAAACGCTATTGTGCATAAAAGTAGTCACCTTAAAATGCGTCTTGAAAGTTTGTGCCGTTACATAGGCTTCGTTTCCAGAATGTTTAACTTCTAATGGCTCCCAGAATTTCTCGTCCCAGTTGGCATCTTCATTTGTAACACCTGCATCTACATAAGGTTTGTAAACAATTTTGGCATCTTTATTAAGAGGTGTAATTTCGTAATGAATAGCTCCAACCTCATCTAAATCAAGAGATAAAAAGCGCATTACATTTATGGCAACTTCAGTTCCGTTTTTTAAGGTAGCTTCAAGAGAGCGGCTATACCAACCCTCTTTCATATTCAACTCTCTACGAAAATTTTTAACGTTAGTACACGCATTTAGATCGAAAAGCTCATCGTTGATTTCGATTTCGATTCCAATCCAATTGGGTGCATTCAGCACTTTTGCAAAATATTCAGGATAGCCATTTTTCCACCAGCCTACTTTTGTTTTGTCTGGATAGTAGATTCCGGCGATGTAACTTCCTTGAAAAGTGTCTCCAGTATATGTCTCTTCAAAATTGGCACGTTGCCCCATGGCGCCGTTCCCAATACTGAACAAACTTTCAGATGATTTTACACGCTCTACATCAAATCCTTCTTCAATGATAGACCAGTTATTTGGTTTTATATAATCTTGATTCATTTTTTCTTTTGTTTAAAGTTTAAGCATAACTTGTCCTAAAGACGGCTTTACTTTTCTTCCTTTTATCAATTATTTTTTAATCAAGTCTTCGACGAAACTTGTTTCCATTTGGCTGAAGTTGGCAAAAATGTGCTGCGCTTCAAAGAGTGTTTTTTTGTCTCCAATCCCAATGCTGGTCATTTTTGCGATATTTGCAGCTTGCACACCAGCAACCGAATCTTCAAATACGATCGCATCATGAGCTGGAATTTGCAATAGCTGAGCAGCAATAAGGAATACTTCAGGATCTGGCTTGGCGTTAGTAACATCATTCCCGTCAACAATTGCGTCAAAATAATGTAGAATTCCTGTTTTTTCTAAAATAGGTCTTGCATTTTTACTTGCAGATCCAAGAGCTATTGGTTGGTTGTTTTGTTTCAGAAATTCTAAAACGGCTAATACACCAGGAAGGAGTTCGCTTTGATCCATATCTACCAAGTAAGTAAGATATTCTTCATTTTTTTGAACGAGCCACTTGTTTTTATCTTCTTGTGAAGCTTCGACATTTCCTAGTTCTAAAATGATATCCAAAGAACGCACACGGCTAACGCCTTTAAGAAGTTCGTTATGCTCTAGTGTGAACTCGATATTTAATTCTTGGGCAATTTTTTGCCACGCTAAAAAGTGGTATTTGGCGGTATCGACAATGACTCCATCAAGGTCGAATATAAATGCTTTTTTACGCATGTTTGTTGGAATTTTAATGTAATGTGTAATTGAGAAAGCTGTTATCTCCTATTGAAAAATAGTCAAGTAGTGTATTTAAATTATCGTTTTACGACATCATCAACATCTTTTACTTTAGCTACAAGTGCAGCCGCAATAAGGAAACTTACACCACTAGTAACTAGTGCAAATATGGCATCATCATTGTATAGATATTTGACTAATGGACCACCAATTAAGGCGTTGATAATTTGCGGAATCACTATAAAGAAATTGAAAATCCCCATGTAAACTCCCATTTTTAAAGGCGATATCGATCCAGCTAATATTGCGTACGGCATGGATAATATACTTGCCCATGCGATTCCTACACCAACCATAGAAAGAATTAACCAATCTTCGTTAGGCATAAAATACATTGAGATCAATCCGATACCTCCAATACTTAGTGAAATAGAGTGAGTGAGTTTTCTACCAATTTTTTTAGCGATGTATGGTAAAGCAAAAGCATAAAAAGCAGAAACAAGATTGTAGATCCCAAAAAGGACACCAACCCAGTCACCAGCATTTTGATAGGCTTCGCTTTTACTATCGTTGATAGGCAAACCATAAATGTGATGTGCGATAGCAGGAGTAGTAAAAACCCACATCCCAAAAAGTCCAAACCATGAGAAAAACTGTACCCAGCTTAACTGCCTCATAGTGGTTGGCATTTTTCTAAAATCTTCAAAAATATCTAGAAGGCTAGATTCTTTTTCGATTACAACAGTATCTTGATGCGCTTGCTCATCTTCAAACTGTGCTAGTTCTTCAGGGGAATATTCCTTAGTGGTAAAAATGGTTACTAGTATCGAACTAATTAAGATTACTGCACCAATCACAAACGAAAGGATCAAGTGCATAGGAACGCCACCATCTTCATCTCTATTAGAAACTCCAAACCAGTTAGTCAAGACATAAGGAAGCCACGAACCAATTACGGCTCCAAAACCAATTAGGGCAGTTTGAACGCTAAATCCTAATGTACGTTGATCTGTTCTTAGATTGTCACCTACTAAAGCTCGGAAAGGTTCCATAGCAATATTAAAGGAAGCATCCATAATCATGAGCATACCAGCTCCAACCCATAAGGCAGGGAGTAGTGCGATAAAAATTTCGGCTTGTGGCATTAATATCAGTCCCACTGAGGCTAATACTGCACCTACTAGAAAGAAAGGTTTTCTTCGTCCAAATTTCCCCCAAGTCTTATCACTATAGTGACCTATTATGGGTTGGACAATTAAGCCCATCAAAGGAGCAATAATCCAAAACCAAGAAAGTTCGTGGACATCGGCACCAAAAATTTGAAGAATTCTACTAGCGTTCGCATTTTGAAGGGCAAAACCCATCTGTATTCCCAGAAAACCAAAACTCATGTTCCAGATTTCCCAAAAACTTAATTTACGCTTTTCCATTATCGTAATTTAAATATTAATACGATAAGCGCGATGCTTATCAAAACTTAACTTGTTTTTCGAAGTAAAAGTAAAAGCTTTGATTGGGGTAAATGTAGAAATTTATTTCAAACATTTGTTTTTTGGATCTAAAAAAATCTAAAGATTAACAACTACAAGGTTGTAGTAATGAATAGTATAGCGGTAAAATATTAATTTGTTGATTCTCTTTCGACCAAATGGGTTTCTATAACCTCTGTTTTGTAATTTTCATCTTCCTCTTCGTCATCCTTATGTTCTAGTTCTAAACGTTCTATTAACATTTTTGCTGCCCTATTTCCCATTTTCTTACCACTTTGACTTACAGTGGTAATTGTAGGAGTCGAATATTTAGAGATAATTCCATCAGTAAAAGCGATAACGGCTAGATCCTCTGGAACGTTTAATCCCATTTTGTTTGCCGCTTTAATACTCGTTACAGCAAAAAGTTCGTTCACAGCAAAAACAGCATCGATCGCTTTGTCCTCCAGTAGTTTACCAATAATTACTTCACAGGTGTCTACATCTTCAATCTTGATGATGAGGTTTTCATTAAAAGGTAAGCCGTTATCAAGTAATGCTTTAGTATATCCATCCGTGCGTAGTTTCCCCACACTAACGTAATCGACTGTTGTGACTAGTGCAATTTTCTTTCGACCTTTGTCAATCAAACTTTGCACCGCTTCATAAGCTGCGGATTTGTCGTCGATAATCACCTTGTCACACAAAATTTCACTAGTGACACGATCAAACATAACCACTGGCATTCCTTGATTGATCACTTCGGTGATGTGATGAAAATCTCCTTTTAACTGTGTCTCCTTAGAAAGAGACATGATAAAACCATCAATACTACCATTAGCAAGCATTTCCATATTTCGAACTTCCTTATCGAATGAATCGTCAGACAAACAAATGATTACGCTGTATCCATTTTCATTTGCTACTTGTTCGATACCATTAATAACTGTAGAGAAAAAGTAGTGTACAATCTCTGGAATGATAATCCCGATTGTCTTCGTTTTTCGGTTTTTTAAACTTAAGGCAATATTATTGGGTTTATAATTATAGAATTTGGCAAACGCTTGCACTTTTAGTCGCGTTTCCTCTCCAATTTCTAAACTGTTTCTAAGCGATTTTGAAACGGTTGAAATAGAAACATCTAGTTCCTTTGCAATTTGTTTAAGCGTTACTTTTCTTTTCATAATAATAAAACTGATAATAGTTATTTTCGTAATAAAGGTATGTTTTGTTTTTATTAATGACAATTTTACCTTTAAAAAATTGGATTATTCAGAAAGTTTTCAACACTATTACGTTTTCGTAAACCTATCTGAGATGCGCTTTGTCGAGAGTGTCAAAATTTACATAATTTTAACATTCGAAGTAAGAGTAAAGTTCAAATAAAACTAATCAATTTAAACAAAAAGTATGAAAACAATTTATAAAAAGTTGTTATTTTTATTACTATTACTACCAGTAAGTATTCTAGCACAGAATACTTTAAATGGAGTTGTTGTTGATAAAGCATCAGGACAACCTATTCCCGGAGTAAATGTAAATATTCAAGGCGCCATAAATGGAGTTTCAACTGATTTTGATGGAAAATTCCAACTAACAAATTTGAAAAGTGGAAACAAAGTAGTTTTCTCATTTATAGGATACGCTAATTCGGAAATCACGTATACGAATCAAAAAACCTTGACGGTATCTTTACAAGAAGACCAAAATGTATTGCAAGAAGTTGTGGTACAAGTAGGGTATGGAACAGTGAAGAAGAAAGATGCAACAGGATCTGTATCGCAGATTTCATCTAAGGAATTCAATAAAGGACAAAATGTAACTCCTGAAAGCTTAATTAGCGGAAGAATTTCTGGTGTAAATGTAACAGGCGGTGGATCTCCAGGAGCTAAGGCAGATATTCGTATTCGTGGAGGATCATCTTTAAATGCTTCAAACGAACCTTTAATTGTATTAGATGGTTTGCCATTAAGTAATACAGTGCCATCTGGTTCTACAAGTATTTTGTCAACGATTGACCCAAATGATATTGAGTCATTTACCGTTCTAAAAGATGCTTCTGCAGCAGCAATCTACGGATCTAGAGCAGCAAATGGAGTTATTGTAATTACTACTAAAAAAGGAAGTAAAGGCGCTGTGAAAGTGAATTTTAGTTCGCAAGTGGGAATCAATACCGTTGCTGACAAAGTAGATGTTTTAAATGCGGATCAATTTCGTGCTCTTGTAAACGAAATAGGATCAGATGCTCAAAAAGGATTGTTAGGTACAGCAAACACGAACTGGCAAGATGAGATTTTTCAAACGGCTTTAACTACAAACAACAATATCTCTGTAAGCGGTGCTTTGTTTAACAAATTGCCTGTGAGATTATCTGTTGGTAATGTTTCTAATCCGGGTATTCTTAAAAACACATCATTCGAAAGAACAACGACTTCATTGTCTTTAAACCCAGTTTTATTTGATAATCATTTAAAAATTGATATCTCTGGAAACTTATCTTTTGGTAAAAACAGATTTCAAGATGAAGGTGGTGTGATAGGAAGTGCTATAGGTTTTGACCCTACGCAATCTGTATATGATGCAACTTCTCGCTACGGAGGATACTTTGAGTGGCTAGAGCCAAATGGTAACTTACCATTATTGCCAGCTAGAAATCCAGTGGCTAGATTGAATCAAGATGAGAGAAGAGCGACTTCGACTAGAAAATGGGGTAATGTAAGATTAGATTATAAATTGCATTTCTTTGAAGATTTAAGAGCAGTTGTTGAAGCAGGAATTGACCGTTTTGATAGCAGTGGTTCTACTACAGTAAGTACAGAAAGTGCTTTAGGTTTTCAACCAAAGGCGTTCTCTGATCCTGAGTATGTGAACTTAGGAAACTATTCGACTTACACAGATGCAGTTCAAAATAAAAACTTAAATGCGTATTTTAATTATACCAAAGATTTAGGGAAAATTAAACTTGATGCAACGGCAGGGTACAACTACCAGTTATTCCAAAAGGAAAAATATGAATCAGGTGAAACAAGACAACCTAATCCTAATGAAGATGTAACGACAGATCCAGATATTAACTTACAATCATATTTTGGACGTTTGAATATAGGATATGACAGCCGTTATTTATTGACTGTTAATTATCGTAGAGATGGTACATCACGTTTTTCTGAAGAGAACAGATGGGGGAATTTTGCGGGAGCTGCATTTGCATGGAACTTGTCTGACGAGGCATTCTTGAAAGATAATGAAACACTTTCGAACTTAAAATTAAGAGTGGGTTACGGTACGACAGGTCAGCAAGACATTTCGGCTCAGTACGATTATTTACGAAGAGTGACTATTGGGAACATTAACTCTCAATATATTTTTGGTAATACAATATATTCAACTGCGAGACCAGAAGGATATAATGAAAATATCAAATGGGAGGAGCTTGCTGAGATGAACGTAGGTATTGATTACGGTTTCTTAAATGATAGAATTACAGGGTCAATCAACTATTTTGATAAAAAATCTACAGACCTATTAGCAGATATTGCCGTTCCTGATGGAGCCAATCTACGAAATCAAGGTTTCTTTAATATAGGAAGTGTACGAACAAAAGGTCTTGAATTTAGTATCGCTTCAGATATCGTTAAAAACGACAACTTGACTTGGAATTTGGCTTTTAATACGACTTACATTGATCAAAAAATCGAAGAATTAGGAATTACAGTTCCGGGTTTTCAAGGATATTTAACTGGAGATAATATCTCTGGAGGTAACGGAAATAAGATCCAAATTAATAGTGTAGGCTTTACGCCAAATTCATTCTTAGTGTACGAACAGTTATATGACGCTGACAATAGACCAATTCAAGGAGCTTACGTAGATAGAAATAACGATGGTAAAATTGATACGGCAGACAGATACCGTCATAAAAAACCAGCTCCAGATTACACTTTTGGATTTTTCTCTACAGTAAATTATAAGAATTTTGACTTTACAATGAATTGGAGAGCGAGTTTAGGAAATTATATTTTTGATAACGTGAGTTCTAATTTAGGATATTCTGATGCGGGATTAAGAAGACAAACTGACTTATCAAACATTAGCAGTGATTATTACAATACAGGTTTCAAATTTGAAGATAATGGAACACAACGTTACCTGTCTGATTATTTTGTAAAAGACGCTTCTTTTGTGAAATTAGACAATGTAACAGTTGGTTACACCCTTAATAAGTCTTTATTAAAAGCAGCAACTTTGCGATTTACAGCTGGTGTTCAAAACGTGTTTACACTGACAAAATACAACGGTTTAGATCCAGAAAAATTTAACGGAATTGACAATAACGTGTATCCAAGAGCGAGAGTTTTCTTGGTAGGTGTAAATGCTAATTTCTAGTAGTATACTGATAAATTAATTTTAAAAATAAACGAAATGAAAATATCATTTAAATATATATCTTATTTCCTCCTGTTGATAATGGGAGTGAGTATGACGCTTTCATCGTGTACAAATGATTTGAATGTAACGCCAGGAGATGATGACGAATTCTTATCGGAAGCTTTCTTTCAAGATCCTGCTTCTTATAAGCAAGTGCTAGCAAAACTATATGCGGGTTTGTATGTGGGAGGTAATGATGGAGATTCTAAAGCAGATATCGCTGGTATTGGAGGAGACTTTAGTAGCTACTTGCGTTTGCTTTTTGTGACCCAAGAATTTTCTACCGATGAAGCAATCATTGCTTGGGCAGATGGTACTTTGCCAACTTTAAATGCTCAAACTTGGTCGCCAGCTAACGAATTCTTAGAAGGAACTTTTTCTCGAGCATTTTATCACATTAGTGTTGCTAATGAATTTTTAAGACAAACTACTGAGGAGAAATTAACTGCTAGAGGTGTCGATGAAAGCTTAAAGGCTGAAATAGCTACTTTTAGAGCTGAGGCACGTTTCTTGAGAGCCTTTTCATATTACAACTTAATGGATTTATTTGGTAATGTGCCTATTACTACAGAAAATGATCCTGTTGGTTTTTTCTACCCTGAACAAAAAACAAGAGCAGAGGTTTTTGCTTTTGTAGAATCGGAATTGAAAGATATAGATGGTAGTTTGGCTGCATCTAGATCAAATGAATATGGGCGAATTGATAAAACAGCAGCTAAGTTTTTATTAGCTCAAGTATACTTAAACGCTCAGGTTTACATAGGTGAAAACAAGTATAATGAAGCAGCAACAATAAGTAATGAGATTATCACAAGCTCAGGATATACATTTGCTCCTATTTACAAAAATATTTTCTCAGCAGATAATGATAGAAATGGTGCTCAAAACGAAGTAATCTTTCCTATCGTAGGAGATGGAAATGCGATTAGAGCAACTGGTGGAGGAATGAGTTTTATTATGCACGCATCAATAGGTGGTAGTATGGATGCTGCCAGCCGCGGTATGGACGGTGGATGGCAGGGGATACGAACTCGTAGAGAGTTTGTTAATCTTTTTCCTGACGCTAACGGAATTGCCGACAAGAGAGGCTCTTTCTATACTGATGGGCAGTCACTAGATATTAATAATGTAGGGACTTTTACAGATGGTTATGCAGTAACTAAATACATTAATAAGAACTCAGATGGAACAGCGGCACAAAGAAACGATATTCCAGATATTGATTTCCCAATGTTTAGACTGAGTGATGTGTACTTAATGTATGCCGAAGCTACTGTAAGAGGAGCCGCTTCTGGAAACATGGCGACAGCTTTGACTTATGTGAATAAAATTAGAGCTAGAGCAAATGCATCAGCAATTACAGCGAGCAACTTAACTTTAGACTTTCTGCTGGATGAGAGAGGTAGAGAACTTCACTGGGAATGTCACCGTAGAACAGATCTTATCCGTTTTGGAAAATTCACAGGAAGCTCAAAAATCTGGCAATGGAAAGGTGGAAGCATCAATGGAACAGCTACTGAATCATATCGTGATTTAATGCCTATTCCGGCTCGTAACATTCAAGCAAATCCAACATTGAAACAAAATCCAGGGTACTAACCACTGATAAAAAATAATAAGATGAAAAAGATAAGTAAATTTCTAATCGCATTTGTCAGTGTATTAACGGTGGCTTGTAATGCAGATGATGTTGATAGCCGCCCTATTTTAAGTGGTACAGCTATTCCAGAAGTGCTAACGCCTAAAACTGGTGATGCATTTGTTTTACTAGAGGAAGATGCTACAAAGGAGGCTACTATGTTTTCATGGTCAGCAGCTGAATATAGTGCAGTAGTCCCGGTAGATTACACCGTTTTAATGGATAAACAAGGAGGTGATTTTTCAGCACCAATTACATTAGCAACTACAAAAAATGCATTGACTACTTCAATATCAGTAAAACAATTAAATCAATCAGCAATTGATCTAGGGGGAAAGCCAGATGAGACTACTTCATTTGATATTATGATTAGATCAAAAGTTGCCACAGGCGCGTTGTTACAATCGACAAAAGTGGCTACAATTACGGTAACGCCATACTCAGGTAAGGTTGCTTACGATTTTGAAGAATGGTATTTAGTAGGTAATGCTACAGTTTCTGGTTGGGACAACAACAAAGGAAACCAAATCCTTTTTAGAAGTGCTACTGATCCTAAAGAATATAAATTCACAGGATACTTTACAGCAGGTGCGTTTAAAACGATTAAAGATTTGGGAAGTTGGATACCTATGTACGGTGGAGAAAAAGGAGCGCTAGCATTTCGTGGTACTGATGCAGATGCAGATCCTGTTAGTTTTGTAATTGCTACTAGTGGGTACTATACTTTTTCAATGAATATCGAAACGTTGAAATATAGTCTAGTGGCTTATAATGCAACTGCAGCTCCTGCTTACAATACTATTGGGATTATAGGAAGCAGCACTCCAAAAGGATGGGATGCTTCTACTGCAATGGTACAATCAACTTTTGACAAACACATTTGGTCTCTAGCAATTACTAGTCTTAATGAAGGGGAGTTAAAATTTAGAGCCAATGATAGTTGGGATGTAGCATGGGGTGCAACAACTGCATTCTCAGGTGTGAGTTCAAACGCTGCAGGAAGTGCAAATATTCCGGTAGCAAAATCTAAATATGTCGTTTACTTCAATGATTTAGATGGTAGTTACTTAATGATTCCTAATCAAGGATAAAGGGTATTCTTAAACCTACAATTTTTTAACAATTACAAGGTTATAAAAAAAGCTACTTCAATGATGAAGTAGCTTTTTTTGTTTCTTTTTCGAATATGCAAATTATAATTTCCCTTGTTTGATTTCTTCCACAATCTCAGGATTTAGTAAGGTGGTAATATCACCAAAATTATCAAATTCTCCTTCGGCTATTTTACGCAAGATTCTACGCATAATTTTTCCAGAACGCGTTTTAGGTAATCCAGACACAAACTGTATTTTGTCTAACTTGGCTATAGGTCCTATCTGGTTAGAAATTTGTTGGTTAATTTCTTTGATTAAGTTGTTACGATCTCTTTGTTCACCAGTTTCTTTTAAAATTACAAAACCATATAAAGCATTTCCTTTTACATCGTGAGGGAAACCTACAATTGCACTTTCAGCAACAGCCGGATGTTCATTTATAGCATCTTCGATAGGAGCAGTTCCTAAATTGTGTCCTGAGACAATCACTACGTCATCCACACGACCTGTTATTCGATAATAACCTACCTCATCACGTAATGCTCCATCACCCGTAAAGTATTTTCCTGGAAAGGCAGAGAAGTAAGTGTCTTTATAACGCTGGTGATCTCCCCAAATAGTGCGTGCAATTCCAGGCCATGGAAATTTAATGCACAAACTTCCCACCACTTGATTTTCTTCAATTTCATTTCGCTTTTCATCCATCAAAACGGGTTGAATTCCTGGTAAAGGTAATGTGGCATATGTTGGTTTTGTTGGAGTTACAAAAGGAATAGGCGAAATCATAATTCCTCCAGTTTCTGTTTGCCACCAAGTATCTACTACCGGGCATCTTTTATCTCCTACGTGGTCATTGTACCAGTGCCAAGCTTCTTCATTAATAGGTTCACCCACAGATCCAATTACTTTCAACGATTTCAATGGGAATTTTTGAACGTAATCTAAACTCTCTTTTGCAAGCGCTCTAATGGCTGTAGGAGCAGTATAGAACTGTGTAATATGGTGTTTTTCGATAATTTCCCAAAAACGGCTGTAATCTGGATACGAAGGAACTCCTTCAAATATTACTGTGGTCGCTCCGTTTAATAAAGGACCGTATAAAATGTAGGAGTGACCAGTAATCCAACCAATATCTGCAGTACACCAGTACACGTCATTTTCTTCGTAGTTAAAAACGTTTTTAAAAGTATAAGCGGTGTAAACCATATAACCAGCAGTGGTATGTACCATTCCCTTTGGTTTTCCAGTAGATCCAGATGTGTAGAGGATAAATAAAGGATCTTCAGCATCCATTATCTCAGCTACATTATTTTCTAAAGCTACGTCTAGTAGAGGCTGCAACCACTGGTCACGACCTTCTTTCATCGTCACCGCATTGTTTGTTCGCTTAACCACCAATACCGTTTTGATACAATCGCATTCTGTCAAAGCTTCGTCGATAATTTCTTTAAGATCAATCGTTTTGTTTCCGCGGTAACCACCATCAGAGGTAATGACTATTTTACATTCGCTATCTTTAATTCTAGTTGCTACTGCAGAAGCTGAAAACCCTGCAAAAACTACAGAGTGAATGGCTCCAATTCTTGCACAGGCTAATGTTGCTACTGCTAGTTCAGGAATCATAGGCAAGTAAATGCACACGCGATCTCCTTTATTGACACCTTGTTCTTTTAATACATTTGCCATCTTGCTCACACGTAAGTGTAAATCATTGTAGCTAATGTGTTGTGCTTCTTCTGCAGGATCGTTTGGTTCGAAAATTATGGCGGTTTTATCCCCTTTTTTAGCTAGGTGCCTGTCGATACAATTTTTTGTAATATTCACCTTTGCTTCGGTAAACCATTTTACTTCGGCTTCAGCCAAATTAAAGTCGACTACCTTGTCCCATTGCTGGTACCAAGTAAAATTTTCTGATGCGATTTTGTCCCAGAACTTTTTAGGTTCGCGCACTGATTTTTTATATTCTTTAAAATATTCTTCGAGGTTATTTATTTTATAGCGACTCATTTTATTTCCTTTTATGTGGTTTTGTAAAAACCAATTTTATATTCCTTTAATACTTGTTCAATTTCTTCAATAATACTTTCATCGTCAATGGTAGAAGGGATTTGGTACGCTTCTCCATCAGCTAAGCTACGCAATAATCGCCTTAAAGTTTTGCCCGATCTTGTTTTTGGTAACCTTTTAACAACAACGCAACTTTTTAAGGATGCAACAGCGCCAATCTGGTGTCGCACTAAGTTTTCTATTTCTTGTTGCAGTTGAAAATGACTCATTTCGGTATTTGATTTGGTTACTACTAATGCAAAAGGTACTTGACCTTTTAATTCGTCGTGAATACCAATGACTGCACACTCTGCAATTTCTTCATGTGAAGATACAACTTCTTCCATATCTGCGGTCGAAAAACGGTGCCCAGCAACGTTTATCACATCATCAACTCTTCCTGTGATAAATATATAATCATCATCATCTTTGTATCCTCCATCACCAGAGAGATAATAGCCTTCAAATTTAGTAAAATAACTGTTTTTAAAACGTTCTTTATTTTTCCAAATTCCAAGCATATTTCCAGGAGGGAGCGGCAATTTTATAACCACAAAGCCTTCTTCATTGGGACCTAATTCTTCACCGTTTTCATTGAAAATTTTTAAGTCATATCCGCAAACAGCTTTAGTAGCAGAGCCACTTTTTACTTTCATTTTTTCTAAGCCTAGTGAATTAGAAACCATGGGCCAACCTGATTCTGTTTGCCACCAGTGGTCAATGACTGGAATGGGTATGTGTTTTTGATACCATTCTATCGTCGCACTATCGCATCGTTCCCCCGCAAGAAATTGCTTTTTTAAATTGCTGAGGTCATAATTTTTGATGAATTTGCCATCAGGATCTTCTTTTTTTATGGCTCTAATGGCAGTAGGAGCAGTAAACATGGTGTTGACTTTGTGATCTGCAATTACGCGCCAGTAAGTGCTTGCATCTGGAGTTTTTATGGGTTTTCCTTCAAAGATGATTGTAGTCGTTCTGTTGAGCATTGGTCCGTACAAAATGTAACTGTGCCCAACAGCCCAGCCCATATCTGATGCTGCCCAAAAAGTTTCCTCTGGTTTTACATTATAGATATATTTCATAGAAAATAAAAGCGCCACTGCATAGCCTGCAGTATCTCTCACAATTCCTTTAGGTTTGCCGGTTGTGCCTGAGGTGTATAATATGTAAGAAGGGTGATTTGATTTTAATGGAACGCAAGGGATTTCTTCTGAACCATAAACTAAATTGTCATAGTCAACATCGTATTTCTTAAAAGGAACTCGAGCGCCTAACTTTCGATTAAAAACAATCACTTTTTTAGGGCTGTGCGTGGCGAGTTCGATAGCTTCATCTACAAGAGGTTTGTAAGCAATCAAGCGGTCAAATTCAATTCCAGATGAGGCGGTAATAATCAATCGAGGTTTGCAGTCATCGATTCTAACTGCTAATTCGTGAGGAGCAAATCCGCCAAAAACCACGGAATGAATCACACCAATTCTAGCACATGCTAACATAGCAAAAGCCGTTTGCGGAATCATAGGCATGTAAATAATAGCTGTGTCTCCCTTTTTTAAACCTAGAGCGAGCATGCCACTAGCAAGCTTTGCGACCTCTGTTTTTATCTCGCTATAAGTGTATTTTTTAACTGTTTGTGTGACTGGCGAATCATAAATCAACGCAACTTGATCACCATATCCATCTTCAACATGTTTGTCTACACTAAGGTAACAAAGGTTGAGTTCTCCGTCTTCAAACCATAAAGGGTAATCATCTTCATCTTTTGATAAAATAATTCCTGGCTTTTTATACCAAGCAATTTGTTCGGCTTGTTTTGCCCAAAATTGCTCTGGCTCATGAATGCTCTCGTTGTGAAAATCGTTGTAATTCATAAGGCAATTATTTTTTATTGGATTAAATCATTTACTTGTTCTACTAATTTTTTTATCGAAAATGGTTTTACTACATACAAATTAGCGCCTAATTCGAGGCCTTTGTCAATGTCTTGCTGTTTGTTTTTTGCCGAAAGAAAGACGACTTTACAATGAGTAAGTTTTGGATTGTTTTTAATTTGTTCTATTGTGGCGTAGCCATCAACCATGGGCATCATTACATCTAAAATGATAATATCAGGTTGCTGTGTTTTTAGGATTTCTAAAGCTTCTAAACCGTCACGAGCAATGAAAACCTCGAAATTATTTTTTTTAAAAGTATATTCGAGTGACATGACAATGTTAGGTTCGTCGTCTACAATTAAAATTTTTTTCATAAAGGGCTGTTTTCTTTTGTGTTGTAATTGGGTAATGTGAATATAAAGGTTGCGCCAGCACTGGTTTTTTCTGTCCAGATTTTGCCTTTATGCAGTTCAATAATTTGTTTGCAAATCGCAAGACCGAGTCCGCTACCAATAGGTTTTTTTACATTTTGATCGCGTGATTGATAGAATTTATCAAAGATGCTTTCCCTGTCTTCGGCTTTAATTTCGTTCCCATTGTTATAAATTTTAACTACTACATTCTGCTGTTCTTCAGTGACTGTAATGGCGATTTTCCCAGACGACGAAGAGCAGAATTTAATGGCATTAGAAATTAGATTTTGAATCACTTGAATAATTCTTTCTTCGTCATAAAAAGCTTTTATTTCGTCGCTATCAGGATCAAAAACAACAGTGATATTTTTGTTTTTTATAAGCTGCTGTAATGGCGTTAATGTATTTGAAATTGTTTTTAGAATGTTGTTTTTAGAAAGGTATAATTTTTGTTTTCCTGTTTCGAATTTTTCCAAGTCTAGAATTTTATCAATAAGTCGGTTCAATCTATCAGACTCAGTGATAATGCTTTTTAGAAATTGCTTTCGCACTTCTAGCGGAATGTCGTCATCATCATGTAAAATTTCACTTGCAGCTCTAATTGCTGTAATAGGCGTTCTCAATTCGTGCGTAACGGTATCTAGAAATTCATCTTTTTGAATATCCTTGTTTACTAATTTTATGTTAGCGTCTTTTAATTGCTCCGAAATAGTTTGCAGTTCTCTTGACGTGTCAGTCAGTTTCTTATTGATAATAAGATTTTCCTTTGATTCTTCTAAAATTCTTAGAACTTCAGGCAAGCTAATTTTATCTTCCTTAATTACACTAGCGATTAAAATTTTGGCGGAAGCCGTACCAATGTGACCTGTAAGTAAATTTTCGGCAAACTTGATAAATTTGGCATCAGCCGTATTGTTGTTTTTATCAACATTGTACTTTAAATTAAAAATTGCTAATGCTCTAGCTGTGCGTGCTTCTCCCAAGAACCTTTTCAATACTTTTTGAATATCTGAAACGTAGGCGATACCTTTCCAAACAAAAGCATTTTCATGATTAGTGATGTATTTATCAATATCTACAAACATTTCTGCATAATTGCGTTCTCTATAATTGCCCTTAAAACTAACCGAAACCGCAAGATAACTCATCACATTAAGTAACATACTCCAGAAAAAAGCATGCGGAATAGGATCGAGGTAGTTAAGTCCAAAGATCTCAAAGGGTTTGAGCATAGTAAATCCCCAAGGTCCCTCTTGAATAAAAGTACTAGAAGATTTAGTAACTCCTATGGCATAAGGAATCAAAATAGTGTACAAGCAAACTAGAAAGCCTAAAATAATTCCAGTTACAGCACCTTTCTTTGAACCTCTTCGCCACAATATAGCGCCAAAAAAGGCTGGTGCCAATTGAGCAATAACCACAAATGAAACTAAACCAATGGATACTAAGGAATAGTCTAAAACAAAGCCGCGGTAGATAGCATATGCAAATAGTATCAAAAGAAAGATGCCTATTTTTCTCGAAAGAACAATACGTTTGCTATTTTTTTCTTCGGAAATATCCTGAAGCGATCCCACAAAGCCATACGGAATTAATAAGTTGTTACTTAACATAGTAGCAAGTGAAATGGAAGAAACAATAATCATCGAAATAGCGGCAGAAAAACCACCCAAAAACACCATCACAGTGAGAAACTTATTGTCAAAATACTGTGGTATTAATAGGGAATAGGTATCGGCATTTAAATGTTGGCCTTCAAATAATATGTTACCTCCCCAGGCTATTGGGTATACAAAAACATTAAAAAGTAATAAGTATAAAGGGAAAAGCCAAATGGCTGTTTGTATGTGTTTCTCTTTATTATTTTCTACAATCGAAGTGTGAAATTGTCGTGGTAAAAGGAAAATGGCAAACATGGACAATACGCATAGAAAAAACCAGTTCAATCCTTCGGAGAGACCGCCTATTGTGTTTTTTTGTGCAAAATTTTCTAGTAAGGCTGCTTTTTCATAAATGTCATCAAAGTCATCAAAGACAAAGAAGGTAACATAAGATCCTATGATTATAAAAAATACAAGTTTTAATATAGATTCGATAGCTACCGCGGTTACAATACCTCGTCTTTTCTCTGAAGCATCAACATATTTTGTACCATAATAAGAAGCAAATAAAGCCAATGCTAGACACACATATGTAGTAGTATCACTGAAAATATTCGTACTCGATTGTGTTCTAGTGACTATATTAAAAGTGTCTGAGATAGATTTTAATTGTAAAGCGATGTAGGGTAAGATTCCAAAAATGCAGACTAAGGTGACTAATGCGCCTAGAAATCGACTATTGCCGTAGCGAAGCGAAATAAAATCGGCAATGCTTGTAATTTTATTAACCCTTGAAATGCGAATAATTTTTTTTAAAATAATCATCCACGTTGGAATAATTATTATGGGACCTATGTAAATCGTAAGGTAGCTGAGTCCAGAGGTTGCTGCTACACCAATACTGCCATAATACGTCCAGGCAGAACAATAAACTGCTAACGAAAAGGAGTAGATGTACGCATTATTTGTCCATTTTGAATGGCTTTTTTTCTCTGCCCAGTGTGCTATGTAAAACAAGATAGATACATAGAATGCGAGTACGATAAGGAGTCCAATACTACTCATAATATCTTTTTATGATGAGGTACGAAATGCCAACAGAAAACAACCATGCCGAAAAAATATGCAAGTAAATAATAGGAAAGCCACCTATTGCTGACGCGCTATCAAATAAAAGCAATAAAGGAATGTTCAATACTAATAACATTAATATTGAAAGAATAATCAATTTTTGTTCGTGGCGTTTTTTCATAAATAAATAATACAATCTCTACATGATGGTGCAGAGATTGTATCTAAAATAAAATAATTATTAATGTGTTGCTTCTCCTGCTCCAGAAGGGATTCTAATATTTTCTACAATTTCTTGCACATGAAGCGGCGGTGCAGCAGTAAAACTTTTTACAATAAAAGCAACTACAAAGTTGACTACCATTGCTACAGTTCCAAAACCTTCTGGCGATATGCCAAACCACCAAGCTGACTTCAATTCAGCGACAGCATCTTTTCCACCATCGAATAATCCAAATTTAAATTTTAACATGTAAAATAGCATCAGTAATAAACCGGTTACCATTCCTGCAATTGCTCCTTCTTTGTTCATTTTTTTGTCAAAAATCCCTAAGATAATCGCTGGAAATAATGATGCGGCTGCTAAACCAAAAGCAAGTGCAACGACAGCAGCTACAAATCCGGGAGGATTAATTCCAAAATATCCTGCAATAATAACCGCTACTGCGGCAGCAGCACGAGCCGCCCATAATTCTCCTTTTTCAGAGATGTTAGGGTTGATCATTTTTTTAATAATATCATGTGATACTGATGCTGAAATTACTAATAACAACCCTGCAGCAGTAGATAAAGCAGCTGCCAAAGCTCCCGCTGCAACAAGTGCAATTACCCAATTAGGTAAGTTTGCAATCTCAGGATTTGCGAGAACCATAATGTCTTTGTCAATTGTTAGTTCGCTCCCTTTATTTCCTTTGGATTCTTGTGCGGCTATAAAAGCAACATCGCTAGATTTGTCGTTATAATATTGAATTTTTCCATCACCATTTTTATCTTCAAATGTTAGTAATCCCGTAGTTTCCCATTTAGTAAACCACGCTGGCATCGATGCATATTCTTTTCCGTTTACGGTTTCAATCAAATTAGTTTTTGCAAATACAGCAATCGCAGGAGCAGTTGTATATAAAATAGCAATTAATACTAGTGCGTATCCTGCTGATTTTCTTGCGTCTTTTACTCTTTTTACAGTGAAAAAACGAACAATCACGTGCGGTAAACCTGCTGTTCCTACCATCAAGGCAAGTGTGATTGCAAACACATCAATCATTGATTTTGTTCCATTAGTATAAGTAGCAAAACCAAGCTCTGTTGATAAACTATTTAGTTTATCTAACAAGTAAGTGTCTGATCCCGTTATTTTTCCTCCCATTCCTAATTGTGGAATAGGATTTCCAGTCATTTGTATCGAAATAAAAATAGCGGGAACCATAAAAGCGAATATTAAAACACAATATTGTGCAACTTGAGTATAGGTGATTCCTTTCATTCCTCCAAGTGTCGCATAGAAAAGGACAATGACCATTCCTATTATAACCCCAGTATTAATGTCGACTTCTAAAAATTTCGAAAATACCAATCCCACACCACGCATTTGTCCAGCTACATATGTAAATGAAACAACTAAGGCACAGACAATTGCGACTGTTCTCGCGCTGTTAGAATAATAACGTTCTCCAATAAAATCTGGAACAGTAAATTTTCCGAATTTCCTTAAGTAGGGTGCAAGTAGCAAAGCGAGTAAAACGTATCCACCAGTCCATCCCATCAGGTAGACTGCTCCATCATATCCATCAAAGGAAATGATTCCAGCCATAGAAATAAATGAGGCAGCACTCATCCAGTCGGCAGCTGTCGCCATCCCGTTTGCCAAAGGTGATATTTCACCACCAGCTACATAAAATTCTTTAGTTGATCCAGCACGCGACCAGATTGCAATTCCGATATATAAGGCGAAGGTAATTCCAACAATTATATAGGTCCAAGTTTGTAAATCCATGATAGTGTGTTTTTTATTGATTAGAAATTATTCGTCGTAACCGTACTTTTTATCCAGCTTGTTCATTAGTCGCACATAGACAAAAATGAGTATTACAAACACATAAATGGAACCTTGTTGTGCAAACCAAAATCCCAGTGGAAAACCACCTAATTTGATTGCGTCTAAAGACTCTTTGAATAAAATTCCTGCTCCATAGGAAACGGCGAACCAAATACTTAATAAAATGAGGAGATACCTAAGGTTCTCTTTCCAATAGGCTGTGGCTTTGTCTTGATCTGAATTCATAATAAAATAGTTTTAAGTAGATAGATTATAGATAAATCATGGCTTGTAAAGTCACTGTATTTACCGCTTTGTTTGTAGCATACTTTAAAGATTGATATTCTAATGTAAGCTTAGAATTGTGACCGCTAAAAAATGCGTTAGCACCAATGCCTATTTGTGAGGCGTTATCGTTTATAGCATCAATTTCCCTATGGTCATAAGAAACATAAGGTTGGAAACGCGTTTTAGATTTACCAGGTAGAACATATCCCAAGTGTCCATGTAGCATAGAACCGGTTTCGTAGGTAGTTCCTAAAGTATAGTTTTTTCCGTAGTCAGAATTTTGATAAAGGGCATAAGCAGTGATTGCGGCATTTTTTTGTCCGATAGGGGTGTCGTAAAATGCATCAAGTCCTAAGATGGTCACATCTTGGCCAGATAGATTTCCGGCTAGGTCAGCGATCACTGATCCATTAGGGTGAGAGAAGAATCCCGCTCCAATATTAAAAACTTTTTTTGTCCCCAGATAAGTTCCCACTTTGTAAGGAAGTAAATTACTTTCTGAATCAAAAATCTCGTATTCGAAATAACCAGCATAAGTGCGACCAGCTTCCTTAGTTCCTAGTAATCGTGCTCCGCTATAAATAGCAGCGCCACCATTCACAGGTGCATTAACACCTTCAAGATTATTTGTAGCAGCACCATTTATTGCAATGCGGTATTGTAATTTTCCAAACGACCCTTTTGCAAAAGCACCTATGTGTCTTGCAAACTGATCAGACAGCCCTAGTGTTGCCCACGCTTGACGTTGATTATCTAAGGTTAATAAATTTAATGTACTTTGATTGTTTAAACGGGATATTCCGTTCCAATAATGAAGTCCGGCTCCAACTGCATTTTTTGATCCCAAACTGTATTGAACGTAAGCGTCGTGCATAAATAATTGAGAGCTCTCTCCTTTACCCGTAGGAGTAAGGTTTGAAGTGTTGAGGCTGTTCAGTCCAAAATGAGTTACAATCATAAAGTCCTTATTAATCTGAGCATATAACAATACTCTTGCGCGTCTCACGCTGAAATCTAGATCTGCTTGTTCGTTACCATTCGGATCTAGTGGACGGTCAGAGTTGTATTGTCCCCAAACTTGTCCCCATGACAGCACTCGAAGATATTTTGAACCATCATCATTTAAATTAAATTTCATTCCAGAGCCATAATCTGGTGAGCCTTGTGAGAATCCTTTGATGGAGAGCAATAAGAGTATCGCAATTGAATAAACTTTTTTCATATTAAATTTAATTTGGTTCGAAATAGTTTTCGTTTTAGTTGTACCAAATTCTAAATTTTTGTTAATATAAAAAATAACGATATATTAAATTGTAAAGTAGTATAGTTAGTCCTTGAACCTTTCCCATTTAATAAGCATGAATTTATCACCTAATTCGGTAATGATCATTCCTGCACCAGAGAGTAATTCTTTGTTCTTAATATACTCAACTAGCTCTAAGTGATTGAATATTTTATAAGTAGGATGGTAGTTTCCATGTGACGGTTTCTTGATATTAAAAGATTTTACCCAATTGCTTATTGTGACATGTGACACGCCAATAATGCGTTCGATTTCACGATAACTCAAACCCTCTAAATAGAGCTGTAAAGCCTTAGTTACATAATACTCATCTATTTTTTTTCCAATTTTGTTAACAGTAAAAAAGTAATGGCATTTTTTACATAGATACCTTTGTTTGTTGTTGATGACACCGCTTTTAATAATATGATCTCCTTGACATTTTGGACAGGCTAAAATCTCCATATATATGTATTTTGCATAAATATATCAAATTAGCAATTATGAAAAGAGAATTTAATAATTTATTTAAAATAAAATTACAATAAGAATAATTATTCAGTTGTTTTGTTGAGTAATTGTTAGTAAAGTGTGTTTTATCTCCTTTAAAGCTGTAGTTTCAAGCTTCAATCTGTAAAGTTTTTGAGAATAGTAGATTGATCCTTCAATAAGAGAATTGAGTAGTCCTCGTTGTCAGAAAAGCGGCGACAATGCATATTTGGTTTTATTACATAATAGAGAACTCAAACAGTGCTCCTTGGGTTTTGGTGGTGCCTATAATTGCGAAGTAATGGAAGAACCACTGACGCACATAATTTTCTGGATTTGTTATAAAACAAAAAACCCAAACATTGCTGTTTGGGTTTTGGTGGTACCTCCAGGGATCGAACCAGGGACACATGGATTTTCAGTCCATTGCTCTACCATCTGAGCTAAGGTACCGTGCTTATTGCGAGGGCAAATATAGTATGTTTTTTTGTTTGTGCAATACATTTTAAAAAAAAAATCTATTCGTACCTTTGCAAAAAAGATTTAGACCGTTATGATATTAACAATTGACGTGGGGAATACTAGAATCAAAGGGGCTGTCTTTGAAGGAGATAAGTTGCTGGAAAAAATCCTATTCGATAAGGAGAATTTTACTGAAAATATTTTAAAAATTATCGAAAAATTTCCTGCAATCCAAGATATTGTTGTTGCAACAGTGGCAGATATAGATTTTGAGGCGCTTTCAAATGTGGTCAATACTATTAATATCCATTACATCACCTCTGATTCTGCATTTCCTTTTATAAATAAATATGCAACACCCAAAACTTTAGGTATTGATCGAATGGTTTTGGCTGCAGGGGCTACTTTGCGATTTCCTAAAACGAATAGATTAATAATTGATGCGGGAACTTGTGTGACCTATGACTTTGTAGACTCAAATGATAATTATTTAGGTGGAGCTATTTCACCAGGATTGAGATTGCGCTATGAAGCATTGCATAATTTTACTTCAAAGTTGCCTTTACTGCAATTATCGATGCCTCAAAATTTTATTGGAGATCAAACTACTGCTGCGAT
Organism: Flavobacterium frigidarium DSM 17623; assembly: GCF_000425505.1. GTDB lineage: Bacteria > Bacteroidota > Bacteroidia > Flavobacteriales > Flavobacteriaceae > Flavobacterium > Flavobacterium frigidarium. Next base: position 40,376 of record NZ_AUDO01000012.1, read on the forward strand.
TCATTCAGGTGTGGTGAACGGATTGGTCTATGAAATAAATGGTTTTATAGATGAATATGCGGCATTAGACAAAAAAATTATAATAATTTTAACGGGTGGTGATACAGATTTTTTGGCTAAACGATTAAAAAATACCATATTTGCCAATTCAAATTTTCTATTAGAGAGTTTGAGCCAAACATTTCAATATAAAATCAAAAATGATTAAAAAAATTCTTATCAGCAGTTTTTTGCTTTTGTCACTGGCTACCTTCGCTCAACAAGGTTCCGCATCGCCTTATTCATTTTATGGTATTGGAGAAGTTAGGTTCAAAGGAACGGTCGAAAATCGTGCTATGGCAGGGATTGGTCTTGAAAAAGACAGCATTCATATAAACTTAGAGAATCCAGCGAGTTATGCAGGTTTAAAGTTGACTACATTTACAATAGGTGGGACGCAGAGCTCAAATACTTTAAAAAATAGTACTACAAGTGAAAGCGCTAATAGAACTACAATCGATTACCTTGCTGTAGGTTTGCCGTTAGGTAAATTCGGTCTTGGTTTTGGTTTAATTCCGTATTCTTCTGTAGGATATAGAATCAGAAGTACTTCTATTGAGATTGAAGGAGTGAATACAGAGTACAGTGGTTCAGGAGGTTTGAATAAAGCATTTATTGGTTTAGGATATACAGTTGCTAAAGGGTTGAGTATTGGAGCTGATATTAATTATAATTTTGGTCGTATTGAAGCAACTAGTATTGCAGCAATTAACGATGTTCCTTATGGTACTACTGAGTTAAATAGAGCCGATTTATCTGGTGTTAACTTTAACTTTGGAGCCATGTACGAACACAAGATTGGTAAGAAATTAAATGCTTACGGAAGTTTGTATTATTCATTAGAGAATAGTTTAACATCAACTAATATTAGAAGTGTTTCTACATTTTTTGATATTTCAAGCATAGATACTTTCGAACTTCAAGAGAGTTCTAAAAAGCTGTCTTATCCTAGCAAAATTACTATGAGTGCTGGAGTAGGGGAAGCGAGAAAATGGTTAGTAGGAGCAAAATTGGCTTATCAAGAGAATCCTGGAGAGGCTAATGAATACAACAGTGCAGCTAATGTAGGTTACGGTCGTTATGCTACAGCGAGTGTCGGGGGGTATTATATTCCTAATTACAACTCTTTTACTAGTTATTTTAAGCGCATTGTTTACCGTGGAGGTATTCGATTTGAAAAAACTGGTTTAGTTGTTAATTCTGAGTCAATAGATGATAAAGCAATCACTTTAGGTATGGGATTGCCTTTGCCAGGGACTTATTCTAATCTTAATTTAGGTTTGGAAATTGGGCAAAGAGGAAGTACAAAAGGTGGATTAGTACAACAAGATTATATTAATATAAGTGTTGGATTTTCGTTTAATGATAAATGGTTCCAAAAAAGAAAATTCGATTAATATTAAAACCTTACATTTGCAGACCTCTTAGTCGACAATGATAGATGATACTATTTACAAAATATAGAATAAAACAACTGGTCACAGCTCTTGCTGTGATTCTGTTTTTTGGGTGTGAAAGTAATTTTAAGGAAGTTCAAAAAATCAATTTCACGGAGTTTACTCCTGGTGGTGATGCCGATAAGGTGAACTTAAAATATACAGATTCAGGCCTCATAAAAGTGATTTTAATTAGTCCGAAAATGCTAGATTATATTAGTGTGGCTTTTCCTTTTACTGAATTCCCTAAGGGTATCGACGTTACTTTTTATGACGATAAAGCTCAAAAAACCCATGTAACATCTAATTATGCTGTTTCCTACAAGCAAACCGGAATTATTGATTTGCAGGGAAAAGTGCGCATAAGTACAGAAAAAGGACAGTTGTTAGAAACGGAGCAGCTTTACTACGATCAAAAAAACGAATGGTTTTTTACCGAAAAAAGATTTAAATTTACAGATACTAAAGGAGTTTCTAATGGTCAAGGTATTGACTTTAGTAGAGATTTTAAAGTAGTTAAGTCGCAAAAAATTACTGGTGAATTTGAATCATCAGAGAAATAAAACACGAACATTATGAGTTACATGAAATATACCCCGTATTTATATTTAATATTTTCCCTTTACTTTTTTTACGATAGTATCGAAAAATGGAATGATCCGCAAGCAACGCCTATATTATCTTTGTTAATAGGAGCTGTGGCTTTATTTATGTTCTTTTTTAGGATGCATTTTGCCAAGAAGATGGCCAATCGTAAAAATAACTCCTAATTTATGGAAACTAGTATTATTATACTATGCTTAATACTAAGTGCTTTCTTTTCTGGGATGGAAATCGCTTTTATTTCATCTAATAGGATTTATCTCGAAATAGAAAAGAAGCAGGACAATTTCCTATCTAGAATACTGACAAAACTTACTGAAAAGCCTTCTAAATTCATAGCGGCGATGCTAATTGGTAACAATATTGCACTAGTTGTTTACGGTTTCTTCATGGGGGAACTGTTAATGAACTGGATCGAATCCTTATCTTTTCATTTTTCAAGTTTATCTAATTTACTGATTCAAACGGCTCTTTCTACTTTACTAGTTTTAATGACAGCAGAGTTTCTGCCAAAAGTATTCTTCCAGATTTATGCTAATACATTAATAAAAGTATTTGCAATCCCGGCCTATTTTTTTTACCAACTGTTTTACTTTATTTCTACATTCTTTATTTGGGTTTCTGATTTTGTTTTGAAGAAATTTTTCAAGACAGATGGGGATCAGGTGCAATTATTTTTTAGCAAAGGAGAGCTAGGTGATTATATTACTGAGCAAATGAGTTCAGTAGAGGATGATGACGAAGTGGATTCTGAAATTCAAATGTTTCAAAATGCACTTGACTTTTCTAGTGTAAAAGCTAGAGACATCATGAGTCCGCGCACAGAGATTGTTGCAATGGATTTATTTGAATCGATCGAAGATTTAAAAACGTTATTTATTGAAACGGGTTATTCTAAGATTCTAATCTATCAAAATTCTTTTGATGACATCCTAGGGTATGTGCACTCTTTTGATTTGTTTAAAAAACCAAAAACGATAAAATCGATAATAATTCCAGTAGAATTTGTTCCTGAGACCATTTTTATTAAAGATGTTATGGGTTTGTTGACAAAAAAGCGTAAAAGCGTTGCTGTTGTATTAGATGAATACGGAGGAACTTCAGGAATTATTACAATTGAGGATATAGTCGAAGAACTGTTTGGTGAGATCGAAGACGAACATGATTCAGAAGAAGAGTTAATTGAGAGTCAAATAGAAGAGGGGGTTTACTTATTCTCGGCTCGATTTGATGTAGAATACTTGAATCAAAACTACAAATTAAATATTCCTGAGAGTGATTCGTATGGAACACTAGGAGGATTTATTGTTGATTTCACAAATGAGATTCCGCAAATAGGAGAGGAAATCACGGTAGGAAGCTACCATTTTGAGATACAAGAGGCAACAAACAAGAAAATAGAATTAGTAAAATTAACAGTAAAAGAGTGATTTATTTTATAAAAAGGTTTTTTTTGTAAAATAAAACGTTACTAGTATTATTATTAATTAGATAATTGTATTTTCGCAAACTGAATATAAAAATAACAACAATAAAAATGGCAGTTTTATCAAAAATTAGACAACGTTCCGCTTTAATGATTGCAGTTATTGCATTAGGTTTATTCGCATTTATTATCGGCGATTTATTCAAAAGCGGTAGTTTCGACAGTACATCTAAAGACGTAGGAAGTATCAATGGAAATGGAATTTCGTTTGAGGATTTCAGACTTAAAGTAAGCAACGTTGAAAAAAGTGGGGAAGGTATTTCTTCTACTGCTGCAGCAAATAGAGTTTGGGATCAAGAAGTTTCAGTAGCTTTATTAACTGCAGAATTTGATAAACTGGGTTTAAGAGTTGGTGAAAAACATATTTTAGATGTTTTAAAAGCAGATCAAAGTATTGGTCAAAACCCAATGTTCTTAAACGGTGCTGGAGTATTTGATTTAAATAAATTCAAAGATTATTTCAAAGCAAATCCTGCTCAAGCACAATTTTTAAAGGATAGAGAAAAAGATGCTGAACTTAATGCAAAGTTCCAAATCTACAATACAATGATTAAAGCAGCTGTTTACACAACTAAAAGTGAAGGTAAATTGCAATATGAAATGGAGTCAAACAAAGTTAGTTTTGCTTACGTTTCTGGTTTATATTCAACAGTAAAAGATAGTGATGTAAAGATTTCTGATAGTGAAATCGCTGATTATATCAAGAAAAACGATAAAAAATTCAAAGCTGACGAGTCTCGCGAAATCGAGTATGTTTTAATCGAAGACAAACCATCTACTGAAGATGTTGCTGAGGTAAAAGCTAAAATTACTGAGCTATTGTCTGGTTCTGTGGTTTACAACCAAAGCACGAATAAGAACGATACTTTGTCTGGATTTAAATCTGCTAAGAATGTAGCTGAATTTGTAAATTCAAATTCTGATGTAGCTTATGATTCTACTTATATTGCTAAGAAAGATTTACCAGCTGTAGATGCTGATAAGTTATTCAACTTGGCTCCAGGAGAAGTTTATGGGCCATACATGTTTGGTAAATACTACTGTATTTCTAAGTCATTGGGTAAAAAGAATGGTGTAAACGCAAAAGCGAGTCATATCTTAATTAGTTATGAAGGAACGCAAGTGCCAAACCAAAAATCAAAAAGAACTAAAGAGGAAGCAAAAGAAAAAGCAGAAGAGATTCTAGCTCAAGTTACTTCTAATCCTGATAGTTTTTTAATGTTGGCTTACAGTACATCTGACGATTCATCTGCGCAACAAGGTGGAGATTTAGGTTACTTTGGACAAGGTCAAATGGTAAAACCTTTTAATGATTTCGTTTTTAACAATGGTATCGGAAAAGTAGGTTTAGTTGAAACTCCTTTTGGATTTCATATCATCAAAATTACAGATAAACAAGACGGAATCCGTTTAGCAACTGTAGCTCAAAAAGTAGAAGCTTCTGAAGCAACTTCTGATAAGATCTTTACTCAAGCAACAAAATTCGAAATGGAATCTGCGGATAAAGATTTTGCAAAAGTGGCTAAAGAAATGGGATTAAAAATCGAAACTCCAGTTACAATTAGCGCAATGCAAGAAAACTTTGGTCCTTTAGGAAACCAAAGAACTATCGTAAGATGGGCATTCGAAGATGATTCAAAAGTAGGAACAGTTAAACGTTTTGAAGTTGCAAACATAGGTCACGTTATTGCAAGAGTGAAAGCAATTGATGATTCAGGGTTAGTTTCTGTTATACAAGCGAGACCTTATGTAGAGTCTATTCTTAAAAACAAGAAAAAAGCGGAAATAATTAAAGGTAAAATGTCAGGAAGTTCACTTGAAGCTATCGCTAAGCAAGTAGGGTCGACAGTTCAACAAGCTACAGATGTTACTTTAAGCAATCCTCTACTAGCAGGCGTTGGGCAAGAAGCAAAAGTAGTAGGTACTGCCTTTACTCTAGCAGCTAATAAAATGTCTGGTACAATTGAAGGGAATATGGGTGTGTATGTTGTTAAAAATACAAATACAGTTAAGGCAGCAGCTTTAAAAGATTATTCTCCATACATTGCCGCATTAAAAGGCCAATCTGCAGTAAATGTAAACAGAGTTTTACCTGCGCTAAAAGAAAATGCTGATATTAAAGACAACAGAAAACAATTTAATTACTAGTATTTAAGATAGGTAATTATTTAATTCATAAAAAAAACTCGATACATTGTATCGAGTTTTTTTATGCTTTAAAGTATCAAATAGAAACTAATTTATAAGATCATTTCTGCAAATGTTAGAAAGGTATTGTAACCTTTTGCAGCAAAATATTCTTTGGGATTTTGATTTGCGATTACCATAACAAAATCGCCTCCCCATGCACCTAAGCTTTTTATTTGACCTTGGAAATCACTGAACAAATCCTCTTGTATAGTAGTTGTCTCTAATAGCTGACTCATGATACGTTCATGAGTGTGCATCACTGCCGCAAATTGTGTGCTATTGCTTGCTGTTAAAGCTGCTGTAGTTAGGTTATTGACAGCTTCAATATCTGTAGAGAATATCTTATTCTTATTTTCTTTGTATTTAGCAATTGCTGTTTTGCTATTTTGCTTTTGATTTAAGTACACAAAGTAAATGCAATTTGTAAAATGAGGTTCAAAGGATACTTGCTCTACACTAATTTTGTCCTGTGCTATTTTATACGTTATAGGAGAGTTATTTTGAGCACAGGCGATATCGTATCCGCTGCCTCCAAAACTAGTTTTTAGTAATTCAAATGCATCTATTTCTAACCATTGAGCAATGTTGTTAATCAATGTCGAAGAAGTGCCTAATCCCCAATCTCTTGGGAATGTTAATGAGGTAGTAACTGCATATCCTCTTCCTTCTTGTAAATAAGTGGGATTCGATAAATATGCTTGCTGCAAGATCTTTAACAAGGTAGCTCTAATAGAATTTTCATCAGAGGATTGATTGATAATTTCAGTAAAAGTAAAAGTGTCCTTAAACCATATGCTTTTATCATTATCATAACTAGTCCATATGATCTCGTTACTTTCACAATCTTCTACAATAAGGTTTTGTCCAAATTTAGTAGGTAAAGCAAAAGCTTTTGCACCGTCGAGAACAAGGTATTCGCCTGTTATTAACAGTTTGCCGTTACTATAAAAGGTCTTCTTCATTTTGTGCTATTGTTTTGTATAGCCACTACTGCAGCTGCATTCCAACTTTTTTAAAGATTATTTTCACATATAGTGTGATTAGCTCTTATTTATTATTTTCTTAAATTTTCTATGAATTCAACTACAGCACTGTGCGTCACGGTATTGCTTTTAAAGTGGCGACTAGTCGCTAAGCGTTCCACATCGGTGGTGTTGTACTGATTTAAAATATTGTTCAAGTGCATTTTCATATGTCCTTCTTGTATTCCTGTAGTTGTTAGCGAGCGAAGCGCAGCAAAATTTTGTGCTAAACCTGCAACGGCTACAAACTCCATTAACTCTTTAGCAGAAGGGTTCTCCAGCATTTCTAGAGATAGTTTTACTAAAGGATGCAATGAAGTTAAACCACCTACTGTTCCTAAAGCTAATGGTATTTCCAACCAAAAACTAAATATACCATTTTCTACTTTTGCATGAGACAAACTAGTGTATTGACCAGATTTTGCAGCATATGCATGAATTCCGGCTTCGACGGCTCTAAAGTCATTCCCGGTTGCTAATACAACAGCGTCTACGCCATTCATGATTCCTTTATTATGCGTTACCGCTCTAAAAGGTTCTACTTCGGCTATTTGTACTGCCTGCACAAATCGCTGTGCAAAATCTTCTGGGTTTTCTATGTTCTTCTCTTTTAGGTCGGCAACTGGGCATGAAACCTCGGCTCTTACAATACAGTTAGGAACGTAGTTTGACAAAATACTCATTACTACTTGTATGTCTTTTTCTTCGTCAGAAAATAGGCTGTAGTTTTGTGCTTCGTCCTTTAGAGTTTTTGCAAATTGTTCTAGACAAGAGTTTATAAAATTAGCTCCCATACTATCTTTAGTTTCAAAAGTAGCGTGAAGTTGGAAGTAATTTTCTAATAAATTTGTTTTGTCATTTAATCGAATGTCTAAAATTCCGCCACCTCTTTTTTGCATGTTCTTAGTCATGCTTTCGGTATTAGCGAAAAGTTTTGATTTGATTTGGGCAAAAAACAATTCAAGTTTTGAAGTGTCTCCTTTATAGATAAAATGAACTTGTCCTATTTTTTCAGTATCGATAACTGTAGCTTTAAAACCCCCTCTCTCAGACCAAAATTTGGCTGATTTTGATGCCGCAGCCACTACTGAGCTTTCCTCAATTGCCATAGGTATCGTGCTGTATTTTCCATTAATCAAGAAATTAGGCGCTACTCCCAGTGGAATATAGAAATTTGTTATGGTATTTTCGATAAATTCATCGTGTAACTTTTGTAGTTTTTCGTCAGAATTCCAGTAGTTTTTTATTAATTCGATGGCATCGTTCGGAGAAGAAAAGTATTCTTTGGCTATCCAATTTATCTTTTGTTCTTTGGATAATTTTGAAAATCCAGCAATAGGGTTATTCATTTTCAATAGATTATAAAGTAGTATGCCACAAAGATACTGATTTACAGCTTTTATATTCGAATAAAATTGCCCTATCGCTCCTACCTCAATAATATTGTTTTGAATATTTAACACGCCAAATGTAAATTAATTGTAAAATTTTCACTAAAATTGAACTCTTTTTTACATATAAATCAACAGTATGAAATCTCAGTATTTTTCGGTCTTATTTTTATTTTTGTGTTTGAGCGCTCTAGGGCAAGAAAAAATCACAGTTGAAAAAATTTATTCAGGTAGTTTTCGTACCCAAGGTATGGATGAGCTACAGTCTTTACAAAATACCAATCAATATACTGTGCTAAATCAAAATCGTGATGGCGGTCAGCAAATTGACTTGTTTGATTTTGCTACTTTAAAAAAGACCAACACCTTGTTTAATACTAAGGATTTTGAAGCTATTTCAGGCACTGTTTCGAGTTATACATTCGATACAACTGAAAAAATGATGTTGATTGCAGCAAACGCTAATCAAATCTTTCGTCATTCTTTTACTGCAGATTATTATTTATACAACACAAATAATAAACAATTAACCAAGCTGTTTGACTTTCAGGTTCAAGAGCCTACTTTTTCTCCAGACGGTAAAATGATTGCTTATGCAAAAGATAATAATTTATTTATTTACACCATTGCATCAAAAGCGATTCAACAAATTACTACTGACGGTAAAAAGAATGCCATTATCAATGGTATTACTGACTGGGTTTATGAGGAAGAATTTGCCTTTGTAAAAGCCTTTGACTGGAGTGCAGATAGTAAAAAAGTGGCTTACATCCGTTTTGATGAAAGTGAAGTTCCTGAGTTTTCGATGTCGATGTTCAATACTGGTTTGTATCCTACTATTGAAACATTTAAATACCCTAAAGCTGGTGAAAAAAATGCAATCACCTCTTTGCATATTTATGATATTGCTGCTAGCGAAACTAAAAAAGTGAACTTAGATAAATACAATGATTTTTATATTGCTCGCATGCAGTGGACAAACGATGCGAATGTTTTGTCAGCGCAGGTTTTAAATCGCCACCAAGACAATCTTGATTTATTATTTATTGATGGTAATTCGGCTGCAGCCAAAGTGGTTTTGAACGAGAAAGACAAAGCATACGTAGATGTTACAGATAACTTGACTTTTTTAAAAGACAATAGTTTTATCTGGACTAGTGAGAAGGATGGTTTTAATCATATCTACTTATATGATAAAAACGGAAAGCTTAAAAATCAAGTAACTTCAGGAAACTGGGAAGTAACATCATATTACGGTTTTGATGAAAAATCGAATACAGTGTTTTATCAATCTACAGAAAATGGTTCTATCAATAGAGCGGTTTATAGCATCGCTTTATCAGGTAAAAATAAAAAAGCATTATCTAATGAAGTAGGTACAAACGCAGCTACTTTTAGTCCTAACTTTCAATATTATATCAACACTTTTTCTAGTACTACTCAAGCAACTCGTTATACATTGAACGAAGCCAAGTCGGGGAAACAATTACAAGTTATTGAAGATAACAAAGCTTTAGCTAGTAGTTTAAAGTCTTACAATCTACCTACAAAAGAATTTTTTGTTTTAAAAACAGAAAAAGGGAATGAGTTAAACGCTTGGATGATCAAACCTAAGGATTTTGACCCTACTAAAAAATATCCCGTGTTCATGTACCAGTATTCTGGGCCAGGATCTCAGCAAGTTGCTAATCAATGGAACAGTTCAAATGATTATTGGTTCATGATGTTAGCACAACAAGGGTACATAGTAGCTTGTGTTGACGGGCGTGGAACTGGATTTAAAGGTGCCGATTTCAAAAAGGTTACTCAATTAGAATTAGGAAAATACGAAGTAGAAGATCAAATTGATGCTGCTAAAGTTATAGGTGATTATCCTTATGTCGATAAAACGAGAATTGGAATATTTGGTTGGTCTTTTGGAGGTTTTATGGCTTCAAACTGTTTGTTTAAAGGTAATGATACTTTTAAAATGGCAATTGCTGTTGCGCCAGTGACAAACTGGAGATTTTACGATAGTGTTTATACAGAGCGATACATGCATACACCACAAGAAAATAAAAGTGGTTACGATGATAATTCACCAATCAATTACGTAAAAGGATTAAAAGGGAAGTTTTTATTAATTCACGGTAGTGGAGACGATAACGTTCATGTGCAAAACTCAATGGAAATGATGGAGGCGCTCATTCAAGCAAATAAGCAATTTGATTCCCAAATATATCCTGATAAAAATCACGGAATATATGGTGGTATGACTAGAATTCAATTGTATAATAAAATGACAAATTTTATTACTTCAAACCTTTAATCTAGTAATGAGCACTACTAATTTATCTTTGGAAGACATTCAAAACTTCAAAGGAAAATACCCAAAACAGTTGTGGTATTTGTTTTTCAGCGAAATGTGGGAACGCTTTTGTTTTTACGGAATGCGGGGCATGCTGGTTATTTTCATGGTGTCAGAACTGGCTATGAATGACCGCGTTGCAAACCTACAATATGGCGCTACTCAAGCCTTCGTTTATGCATTTACATTTATAGGAGGATTATTTGCAGATAAAATTTTAGGATATCGAAAATCATTGTTCTGGGGTGGTTTATTAATGATTGTTGGGAGTATGATTTTGGCTTTCGATCCCAAACAGTTTTTCTTCTTCGGAATAAGTTTTACGATAATAGGAACAGGTTTTTTCAAGCCAAATATCTCTACCATGGTAGGGAAATTGTATAAAGATGATGATCATAGAAGAGATGCTGGATTTTCACTTTTTTATGCAGGAGTAAATCTTGGTGCTTTAATTGGCGGATATTTGTGTATCGCCGTTGCAAATGGGTCGATGCTTACTTCAATAGTACCACCAGCATTAAGATGGAATGTTGCCTTTGGGTTTGCTGCATTTGTGATGTTGATTAGTTTGCTAACATTTACACAAACACAAAAAAGTTTGGGGACCATTGGTCTTTCTCCTTTAGCTTTAGAAACAAAATCAAAAAGAAGAACATTAGAAATCACCACGTATGTGGGTTCGCTTATCATCATACCCATTATTATGACGATGGTTTCTAATACAGACTATACAGATATTTTCATGTTCATCATAGGTCCAGCTTCATTGCTTTATCTGTTGTACGAAATGCGAAATTTCACAATAGCAGAAAACAGAAAATTATTAGCAGCATTAGTGTTTATATTGTTTTCTATTTTCTTTTGGGCATTTTTCGAACAAAGTGGAGGGTCCTTAAGTTTGTTTGCTGCACATAATTTAAATAATACGGTACTCGGAATTCCATTAGATCCAAATGGAGTGAACAATTCGGCTAATTCATTTTTTGTGATTATTTTCGCTGCTGCTGTAGGATTGATTTGGCTATGGATGCACAAACGAAAGATTGAGCCAAATACAGTTGTAAAATTTGGTTTGGGGTTTCTGTTTCTTGCTGGAGGGTTTTATGTTTTTTATTACACAAAATTCTTTGCAGACGCGACAGGCAAAACTTCTTTAGATTTGTTTACATTTGGGTGGTTTATAATTACTTTTGGTGAATTATGCTTATCGCCAATAGGAATGTCGGTGATGACCAAGTTGTCGCCTCACAAAACACAGGCTGTAATGATGGGAATGTGGTTTCTAGCAAGTGCTTACGGGCAATACTTTGCTGGACTATTAGGAGCTAATATAGCAGAAGCGTCAGAGAACGCATCAAATTTAGAAAAATTAACGGTTTACGCCGACGGATATAAAGATTTAGCACTTTATGCATTGATTGCTGGATTAATTTTAATTGCGATTTCGCCTTTGGTGAAAAAGTTAATGCAAGAAGTAAAATAAAATACAAACCTAAAAACTGATTATGTCAAACACTACCGCAGATGCTCACTTAAAATCAACATTATTTGGACACCCAATAGGATTGTACATCTTATTTTTTACCGAGATGTGGGAACGCTTCTCTTACTATGGGATGCGAGCATTATTAGTGCTATACATGACAACAGAGACTTTAGGAGATGCTAGAGGACCTGGTTTAGGATGGACTAGTCAAGAAGCATTGGCATTATACGGTTGGTATACGATGTTAGTTTATGTAATGTCTATTCCGGGAGGAATGATTGCCGACAAATTGTTAGGACAAAAAAAGGCAGTGCTTTTAGGAGCAGTAATTTTATGTATAGGTCATGGAGTTCTAGTATTTACAGAAACTTGGGCTTTTTACACGGGACTTGGATTAGTTATTTTAGGAGTTGGGTTATTGAAACCAAATATTTCTACGATGGTTGGTGGATTGTATCCGCAAGGGGATATTAGAAGAGATAAAGGATTTAGTATATTTTACATTGGTATCAACACAGGGTCATTATTAGCAACATTAATCATTGGATTTGTTGTTGCGCAATGGGGATGGCATGCTGGTTTTGGACTTGCTGGAATAGCGATGGTATTAGGATTAGTAGTATACTTATGGGGGCAAAAATATTTGACTCATGTAGGAAACTTAGAAGTTCAAGATATAAAAGAAGAAGAAGAGAGTTCTTATGGAACGCTTTTTCAAAATTTATTGATTTCGAAAAAACAATTGATAGTAACAATCGCCCTAGCAATTTTGTCTCTTTTTGGATGGTATAGTTTGGGTTGGGGATATGGATTGTTGTTTATCTTCTTGACAGTAATCGCTGCCTTAATGATGATGATTTATAAGGAATTAGATTCACAACAAGATAAAGATCGTTTTTTAGTACTGCTATTATCATTTATCATGGTAATTATTTTCTGGGGAGCTTATGAGCAAGCTGGAGGTTTAATGAACTTATACGCTGATACAAAAACAGACAGAATGTTATTAGGAATGCAGGTTCCTACAGTAATGTTTCAAAGTTTAAATGCAGGGTTTATTATTATTTTTGCCGCTATTGTAGCTTCTTATTGGGCTAAAAGAAAATTAAAGGGTAAAGAAGCTTCATCTATTTTTAAAATGGCAATAGGTATCATTATTATGGGATTTGGTTTTCTTTTCATGGTATTTGCGACAATGGAATTCGAAAAAGTGGGTTCATCTAGCATGCTTTGGTTAGTAATGGCGTACTTATTTCATACAATAGGGGAACTTTGTATTTCTCCTGTGGCCTTATCATTTATTACAAAATTATCTCCAGTGAAATACGCGTCATTAATGATGGGTGTATATTTTGCAGCAACAGGATTAGGGAATAAAGTTGCGGGAATCTTAGGTGAATCAGCGAGTGAATTAGGTGAATATGCAGTGTTTTTAGGAATATTAGTTTTTACAATTATTGTAGGAACATTATTTTTGATGCTTTTAAAACCATTAAAACGATTGACTCACGGTGCTGAGGACAACGAGAAATAATAAATAATTAGAATACATTTAATATAATTACATATGAGTCAAGATACTTCTTCGGATCAATTTTTTAAAGATTCTGTTTTAGGGCATCCAGCAGGATTGTTTGTATTGTTTTTTACAGAGATGTGGGAGCGTTTTTCTTATTACGGAATGCGTGCTTTATTAGTATTATTTTTAACCTCTTCAATTGCTAAAGGCGGTTGGGCATGGAGTGTTGAGGATGCATTAGGATTGTATGGAACGTATACCATGTCAGTTTATTTCACACCAGTAATAGGAGGTTTTTTAGCAGATAAATATTTAGGCTATCGCTGGGCAGTAATTTTAGGGGCCTTAGCAATGACCATGGGTCACGCTGCGATGGCATTTGAAACACCATTGATGTTGTACATAGGTATTGGTTGTTTGATTGTAGGTAACGGATTGTTTAAGCCTAACATGACATCGATTATTTCTAATGCATATGAAAAACACCCTGAGAAAAAAGATGGTGCTTACTCTTTATACTATATGGGAGTAAACGCAGGAGCCTTTTTAGGTATTATGCTTTGTGGATACATAGGTGAAAAAATATCTTGGAGTTGGGGATTCGGTCTAGCTGGAATATTCATGTTCTTTGGTATGTTGCAATTTTATTTCACACAGAATATTTTTGGAAATATTGGTTTAAAACCAACAGCAGCTTCAAAACAAGAATCTATAGATAGAGCAGCACAAGTTAAAGTACCAGCTAATATTGTTCGTGATCGTATAATAGCGGTTTTAATATTTTCAGTATTTACTGTCTTCTTCTGGGCTGCATTTGAGCAAGCAGGTGGATCAATGACTATTTTTGCTGAGAAATTTACTCAAAGAGAATTGTTTGGTAGTAGTGCTTCTATGTTCAAGCTAGCCGATACTTTGCTAACAATAGTTCCTTTATTGATTATCACTTATGTGCTAATTAAATTATTTTCAAAAACATTCAAAAAGTATTCTATAGGTAATCTAATATTATCAGTTAGTTTCATAATTATCTGGGCAATAGTTTTATGGAAAGTAGGAAGAGAATATGCAGCTGTTGGTACTGAGGTGCCTGCAACATGGTTTGGTATATTAAACTCTTTATTTATTGTTGTATTTGCACCTGTGTTTTCAAAATGGTGGGAGAGTAGATACAATTTATCGGGTCCAATGAAATTTGGATTAGGTCTTACCTTATTAGGTGCTGGTTTTGGTTTCTTAGCATACGGAAGTATGGGTATTGATGCTGATTCTGTAGTACGCGTAAGTATGTTTTGGTTAATAGCTGCATACTTGTTTCATACGCTTGGTGAGCTTTGTATTTCTCCTGTAGGTTTGTCTTATGTGAGTAAATTAGTTCCTGCGAAGTGGATTGGTATCATGTTTGGTGTATACTATTTGTTTATTGGTATGGGAAATAAGATTGCTGGTTTGATGGGTGGAATGATTGAAACGATCACTACACAATATAGCTTGTCAACGTTTTTTCTTATATTTACACTTGTACCAATGGGAGCTGGACTGCTAATGGTTCTTCTTTCTCCATTGATGAAAAAATTAATGCACGGAGTCAAATAAGAAAACTTCACTTTTTAAAATTTTTAACTTACACAATATGAAAAAGTTTCTTCTGTTATTTTTACTGGTATTCGGTACTCAATTTGTTCAAGCTCAAGATTTAGTTTGGCATACAAATGTAAAAGAAGCTATTAAAATTAGTGAAAAACAGAAAAAGCCACTTATGTTATTCTTTACTGGAAGTGACTGGTGTGGATGGTGCATTCGATTACAAAAAGAAGTGTTGAAAACCCCAGAGTTCCGAAAATGGGCTCAAGATAATGTTGTCTTAGTAGAGTTGGACTTCCCTAGAAGAACACCACAAGCATTAGAAATTAAGCAGCAAAATAATGAGTTACAACAAGCATTTGGAATTAAAGGCTTTCCTACAGTTCATTTTGCCAAAGCGAGTACTAAGGACGGTAAAGTAAATTTTGTAGGTTTAGGTAGTAGCGGCTATCTTAGTGGTGGGCCCACAGTATGGTTAGCAAACGCTGACGAAATTATTAAGAGTAAAAAATCGTAAATAGCTACTTTTCTGTATCGAATGATACAAATTGAAATGGTAATTATTTAATACTATAAAATCCCTTTTCTGCAGTTGCATGAAAAGGGATTTTCATTTTTATGCACGTTGCGTTCCACTGCTCTTGGTATGACTTGTAGTTTGATGCATCGGCAACAATTATTTTTGGATTCATCAAGGCAACTACGCGTTCCAAATTTATCTTTGGTGATTCGGTTAATACGATAATGTCTGGCTTACAATTTTTGGGGAACACTGCAGAGGAGTCAATCAACAAGATTTTTTTACCATTAAAAAAGAAGCTGTTAGTTGCAGGCAGCGATGCGATGATTGTAGAGAAGTTGGCAACAGCATACGTGTTCAGTAATTGAGATTTTCTTCTCAAAATACTATCGTTTCCATAAGCTGTAATGTGATTTCCAATTCTTCCTGTTATGATAGTGTTGCGACTACTATTAAACACGATCCATTCTTTCTGGGAAGCAGTTTGCCATCTGTTATGAATAAAGCTCAATTGCAATAGCAAAACGGTAGATAACGCAACTACTGCTTTTTTAAATGTGGGTTTATCCAGAAATAGCCCAGTAGCAATTATAGCTAGATATAATATCAGCATCAAAAAAAGATTTAAGGCGATGTTCTTCATTATAAATTGCTCTAGTGATGCAATGCTGTTTATAATTGCATTGAGAGCAACAATTAGCCATTCTAAAGGTTTAATAAAATAAATTGGGACAACTGTAAATGCAGCGATTGAAAACGTGACAATTCCTATAATCATAATAACGGTTAATAACGGAATCACAAGAAGATTTGTAATGAAGAATAATCCGGGAAATTGATGAAAATAATAGATTGATAATGGTAAAGTACCAAGTTGTGCTGCAAAAGTTACCGTAATTACATCCCAAAAATAATTGGCAACTATGTTTTTTGGTTTCCAAATTTTAGCTAAAATGGGTTGGAACCAAAGAATAAAAAATAGCGCTAAATAGCTCAATTGGAATCCTACTTCGAACAAAAAGCTGGGTTGAACTAACAAAATTACAAACATGGAAAGTAATAACGTGTAATATATCGAGTTTTTTCTTCGAATATATAAACCTATTGCTACAAAAGAAAACATAGTCACAGATCGCACAACTGATGGTCTTAATCCTGCCAACAAAGCAAAGAAAACCAAGAATGCTATGGTAAGAATTAGTTTGATTAATCTTCCTCTTTTTGAATTAGGGAAGGGCCTTAATATGAAATTAATAAAAGCAAGCAGTAAGCCCACATGCAAACCCGAGACAGATAAAATATGAATGGCTCCTGCATATTGGTAGTTTTGTAACAACTCTTGTGAAAGCTCTTGTTTTTGTCCCATAATTAATGCGACAGCCACATTAAGTTCTTCTTGTTGAAAGCTGCTTCGTTTTAAATTATCAATAATGATTGCTCTGAGGGTAGCAACATAGTAGAAGATATCTGTTTTTTTAGTTTTTGAAACGGTGACAAATTGATCATTACTGTAAATTTGAGCGTAGATATGCTGCTTTTTTAAATAAGCACTATAATCGAATTGATCTGGATTTTTAGCCACTTTGTAAGGAACTAATTTCTCTTCTAATTTTAAAACAGAACCTGTCGATAAACTGTCGAGGGCAGCTGTGGGTGAGAAGTTGACTATGATTTTACCAGATGCTTTCTTAGTGCCAATTTTTACTATCGAAGCTTCGTAACGCTGTGAATATGATGTAGTTTTTAATTTGTCTTTGAGAATTAGTACTACGTTTTGGGGTGTTTGAAATGCCTCTGTAAAATGGCTATAATGATCCTTTTTTAAACTGTCATCTTGCACAATAGTAGCGGTAATCCCTAGTAAGAAAGCTGTGAAGTATAAAAAACTAGAATAAAAAATTTTGGATACAATGCTCTTCTTGTAAAAAACGTTTGTGACGAACAAAAGTAATAATGCAGTAAGTACTATTCCAAAAGTAAATGATGTATCTACTGTAATGAATTGTGTAAATAGTATGCCCAGTACTAGCGCAATTGTTATTTGTGTTAAGGGGAAATTAAGTACTTTCATTTTTCTAAAGTACAGAATTTTAATTACATAGCCTTATTTAGTAAATTACTCTATTAATTTGAGCGAAGGTTCTTTGATAATACGGCTCTTTAGTTGAGGATAATATTACGCCCTTTGAAGTAGAGGTGTGAATAAAAAGCAGCTCCTCTTCATAAACTTCAGTAATGATGCCTACATGGTTTATCTGTGACCGGCTATTGGTTTTAAAAAAGATTAAATCTCCTCTTTGTGCTTTCGAAATATCTTTTCCTAGATCAATTCCTGTTTTAGATTGTTGAATTGATGTGCGAGGTAATTTTATATTATAATTTCCATAGAGTGTAAAAACGAGTCCAGAGCAGTCGTATCCTGATTTAGTTGTCCCTGCAGTTTTGTACTTGATACCTATGTTATCTTCTGCTTCTTCAATTATTGATGCTGCAATTTTATTGCTCGTTTTTTCATTCTTTTTTGCAGCAGTAGTAACAATCGCCGAAGAAGATTTGCATGAGTTTAAAACAAGCAGTAAAGCAAAACAATAGAGTAAATTTTTCAAGTTTTATTTTTTTAATTCTGATATAATCAATGATGCTGTCTTTTCACTAGCGCCCACACCTCCCAGTTTTTGCTCTAAAATGGTGTAGTTAGAGAGTAGTTTTTTTCTATAAGAAGGTTCTAAAATCTTTTCTAACTCTTTTTTAATATTCTTGTAATTAAAATCTTCTTGAATTAATTCTGTTACAACTTCTTCGTCCATGACTAAGTTGACAAGCGAAATATATTTAAGAGTAATAATGCGTTTTGCGATTTGGTATGATAGCCAACTACCTTTGTAGCAAACGACTTCAGGTACTTTAAACAATGCTGTTTCTAAGGTCGCCGTTCCAGATGTGACTAGAGCAGCAGTAGCGATGTTTAGTAAATCGTAAGTTTTATTCGAAATAAATTTAATGTTTTTATTGGTGATAAAAGAGGCATAGAATTCATAATCTTGACTAGGAGCTCCGGCAATTACAAATTGATAGTCAGGAAAATCTTTGACAACACTTAGCATTCCTGCAAGCATGCTTGTAATTTCTTGCTTGCGACTTCCAGGTAATATAGCAATAATAGGTTTGCTATCTAAGTCATGTTGCTTTTTAAATGTAGCCTCATCTATTTTTTTTCGGCTTTGGATCGCATCGATTAAAGGATGGCCTACGTAATCTACATGATAGTTATATTTTTCATAGAAAGGTTTCACAAATGGTAACACAACATACATGTGATCCACCGTCTTTTTAATCGTTTCAACCCTGCCTGGTCTTGATGCCCAAACTTGCGGACTAATATAATAGAAGGTTTTAAATCCTGCGGGTTTTGCCCACTTTGCAATTCGTAAATTAAATCCAGAATTATCAATAAATATTAAGGCGTCAGGTCTAAATTCAGCGATATCTTTTTTACAAACATCAATAAATTTCAAAACTGACGATAAATTTTTGATAATTTCAGCAAATCCCATAAAAGCACGCTCCTTGTAGTGAGAAACTAATGTCGCACCTGCTGCTTGCATTAAGTCACCACCCCAGCATCTGATTTCGGCTTGATTGTCTTTCAATAAAATTTGCTTTATTAAATTAGAACCATGTAAATCTCCAGATGCTTCTCCAGCTATAATGTAATATTTCATTTAAAAAATATTTAATAGTAAAATTAAGTTCTAAATAAATTGCTTTCGAAAGCAAAAAATTTTCAGTGTATATTTATAAAAATACGGTGATCAAAGTCAGGATAATCAGTGCAAGAACGACACCTCTAGCTATCAGGTCTTTGTTGTATTTTAACAACGCGGCAAAAATGATTAAATTGGGTATTGAACCTAAAGTTATTAGCTTCCCTAATGATCCTTGTGAATTCATTATTTCGATACCAGCAATAAAAGTATAATCGGTGAGGAGGGTGATAAATAGAAAACTACCTACTAAAGTTCCCGCAAATCCTATTAATAAACCATAAAACAATTCTAATTTATTCATTCCATTTCCAAGTATTAAGTTCTTGAATGCTGTGATGTGCGGTCAAATCAAACTGCACGGGAACCACAGATATGTAGCCATTTGCTAATGCCCATTCATCAGTGTCTTGCCCTTTATCTTGATTGATAAATTCTCCTGCTAGCCAGTAGTAATCTTTTCCCTGCGGCGTTACTCGCTTGTCAAATTTTTCGGCCCAGATAGCTTTCGCTTGACGGCAAATTTTTATTCCTTTAACCGCATCTTTTTTTAGTTTTGGAAAATTTACGTTTAAAACCACGTCTTTTGGCATTCCATTTTCAAGAGCTTCTAAAGTTATTTTTTCTATGAAAGGTTTAATTGTATCAAAGTCGGCATTCCAGTCATAATCTAATAGAGAGAATCCTATTGCGGGAACACCTTCGATACCTGCTTCTACTGCAGCACTCATGGTACCAGAATAGATAACGTTTATAGAGGAATTTGAACCGTGATTCACTCCCGATACACAAAGATCTGGCTTTTTTTTCAAAATTTCGTTCACCGCTAGTTTTACGCAATCTACTGGAGTTCCAGAGCAACTATATTCAGTTATAGCAGCATCTTCTGCAGAAATTTTATTTAAATACAGTGTGCTATTTATAGTAATGGCATGTCCCATAGCACTTTGAGGTTTGTCTGGTGCTACAACGAGTACGTCTCCTATTTTTGACATAACATCGATTAGTGCACGTATGCCTGGTGCCGTAATTCCATCGTCATTTGTTACTAAAATCAAAGGTTTTCTCTTAGACATGTTTTTTTTATTTAATTTAAAGTTGTAAATTCAGCAATAGTGCAAAAATAAGCCTGCTTGCTGCGGAATTACAAACAAAGGAAACAAAATTTATTAACTTGAACCGATAAACCTAAAACAAAAATTCAATTTTATATCTTTAACAAAAATTTATAGGCACCCTGCGGTAGCTGGCATAGTTTTTACCGTAACTTAGTTTAAAAAATTGGATGAATACAATTATTATCTTTATGAAAAGAAATTATAAAATACTCCTTACAATTGTCCTCTTATCTGTGACATTGTTTGCATTTAAAATTAAATCAGGAAACGAACCAGATCCAGATAGGGATAAATTATTATTAGAATTATTAACTTTTGTTATCGAAAAAGGGCACTACAGTCCAGCTGCTATAGATGATGAGTTTTCTAAAGGAATTTATAAAGATTATGTACAAGCCTTAGATCCATCTAAGCGTTTTTTCATGCAGTCTGATATTGATGATTTTGCCAAATATGAATTGCTTTTAGACAATGAAATTATTGATAAGGATTTGACATTTTTTGATCTTACTTACACTCGTTTGATGAAAAGAATGGAAGAGAGTAAAGCGATTTATACAGATGTTTTGAAAGCACCTTTTAATTACAAAGAGGACGAATCATTTAACACAGATTATGAAAAAGCACCTTATGCTAAAAATAGTAAAGAATTAAAAGAAAGATGGCGTAAGCAAGTTAAATTGTCTGCTTTAGCGACTTTAACTGATCGTATTAAAGTTCAAGATGATAATGCTAAAAAATTAGCGGCGGCAACTAATAAAGATAGTATTTCGAAAATAATTGATAAGGCAAAGTCTTATGAGGAACTTGAAAAGGAAACACGTGAAAATGCAAAAAAATCACTAGATGAGTATTTTGGATTTATGAATGATTTAGATAGAGAAGATTGGTTCTCTGTTTATATTAATTCGATTACAGCACGTTTTGACCCACACACAAACTATTTTGCTCCAGAAGAAAAAGAGCGTTTCGATGTAAGTATCAGTGGGAAACTTGAAGGTATAGGTGCGCGTTTACAAAAGAAAAATGATTACACTGAAATATCAGATTTAATTTCTGGTGGACCGGCTTGGAGAGGGAAAGATCTTGAGGCAGGTGATGTAATTATGAAAGTGGCTCAAGGAAATGAAAAACCTGTGGATATCGTAGGGATGCGTCTTGATGATGTGGTGAAAAAAATTAAAGGACCTAAAGGTTCAGAAGTAAGGTTAACCGTTAAAAAAGTTGATGGTACTATAAAAGTTATTTCGATCATTAGAGATATTGTTGAAATCGAAGAAACATACGCAAAGTCTAGTATCGTTATGAAAAACGGTATGAAATATGGGATAATTTACTTGCCTAAATTCTATATTGATTTCGAAAATAGAGATGGTAGAGATGCAGGTAAAGATATCGCATTAGAAGTAGAGAGATTTAAGGCTGCTAATGTAGACGGAATTGTCTTAGATGTAAGAGACGATGGTGGTGGTTCATTATCTACTGTAGTAGATATTGCAGGCTTGTTTATTGAGCAAGGACCTATAGTTCAAATTAAATCTGCTGGTAGAAAAAAAGAAGTTTTATATGATAAAGATGCAAAAATCGAATGGGATAAACCATTAGTGATTGTTGTAAATAGTTTTTCGGCATCAGCCTCAGAAATTTTAGCAGCTGCGATCCAAGATTATAAAAGAGGAGTTATCATAGGGAGTAAACAAACGTATGGTAAAGGAACTGTTCAAAATGTTATTGATTTAAATCAGTTTATGAGAAGTAGTAGTGTAGGTGATCTAGGTGCCTTGAAAACTACAACTCAAAAATTTTATAGAATCAATGGTGGGTCAACGCAACTTGAAGGAGTAAGCAGTGATGTAGTGATGCCAGATAGATACGCTTATTTAAAAATGGGTGAACGTGATGTTGATAATGCTATGCCATGGGATAAAATCGATGCAGCGCCATATAAAGTTTGGGAAAAATCAGCTAATTTTAATACAGCAATTGCTAATAGTAAACAACGAGTAGCAAGTAATCCTCAATTTCAGTTGATGGAAGAAAGTGCTAAATGGGTAGATAGTCGAAGTAAAGACAATACGTATAGCTTGAATATGGATAAATTTAAAGCTGCGCAAAATGACATCGAAGAAAAAGCTAAAAAATACCGTCCACTATCTGATTATAAAAACGATTTGATATTTACTTCACTTCCTTATGAAGTAACCGAAATGAAGAGCGATGCAAGTCTTAAAGAAAAACGTGAAAGATGGCATGAGAGTTTGTCCAAAGATATTTATATCGAAGAAGCTTTAAATGTGTTAGACGATCTTCAAGATGGTACTAACCCTAAAAGAACAGTGACAAAAATAAAAAATGATAAACTAAAAAGTGATAAATTAGCAAAATCATAGTAGTAAATCATAAATGAACAATAATATAACTCAGTCTTTAACAGCTATTGCGCTCCAAAAATTCAAAAAGAATTTTTGGGGCGTTTTTAGTTTTGCCTTTATTTTAATATTAGTACTCACCTCGATATTTGCTTATGTATTAGCACCTGATAAATCAGAAAATGCGAACCAAATGCATTTATCGATTCATTCTAAATCTCCAGGGTTCAAAGTTCAAATATTAACGATTCCATTAAGTCAAAAGCAAGACAATCATTTTAGTGATTATTTTTTTGGTGCAGCCAATACCGTAACTGAAGTTCCGATTACTTCTTATTCGATTACAAACAATAAACTAACATACATTGAATATTCTGACGAGCCATCTTTAAAGATGGAGAAAGAAATAAGCCTAAGTGCATTTTATGACATTAGTACGATTAAAGAAGTTTCGGATAAATACATTAGTACAAGAACTTTTTATTTTGGTACAGATAAATATGGTAGAGATTTACTGAGCCGTATGTTAATAGGTTCACGTGTTTCTATTTCTATAGGGGTGGTCGCTGTAGTAATCTCTCTAATTGTAGGTATATTTTTTGGTGCAATAGGAGGTTATTTTGGAGGAAAAACAGATGCTTTAATTATGTGGATTGTAAATATCATATGGTCAATCCCTACCTTACTATTGGTTATTGCTATTACACTTGCTCTAGGAAAAGGATTTTGGCAGGTCTTTGTGGCTGTGGGGTTAACTATGTGGGTCGAAGTAGCCCGTGTGGTTAGAGGTCAGGTAATAAGCGTTAAAGAAATGCAATACGTTACTGCGGCTCGAGCTTTAGGTTTCAATGATTTTCGCATCATTTTCAATCACATCTTACCTAACATTATAGCTCCTGTAATTGTAATATCTGCGGCTAACTTTGCTAGTGCTATATTAGTAGAAAGCGGACTTAGTTTTTTAGGGTTGGGAGCGCAACCACCTATTCCTAGTTGGGGAAGTATTATAAAAGATCACTATAGCTACATTATTTTAGGTAAGCCATATCTCGCAATGGTACCGGGCCTAGCTATTATGTCGCTCACTCTTGCCTTTATGATGATGGGTAATGCCCTTCGAGATGCATTAGATGTTAAACAATAATCTAAATTTACAGTATTATGAAAAGCAGTATGTTGAAAAGGCTATTATTAATTACAGTTTTAAGTACGATTGTTTTAGCGTCCTGCAAAGAGCAAGAAAAAAGTGTTGATAACGTATCAGATAAGCAATTTAATTCAAAATCTAAGACTTCAAACTTTAATTCATTGACTTTTGATGACTACTTGCCTGCGCCTTCAAAGAATCAAATTGTGGTTCATAAGTATTACACCTTCTCTTATGATAATAATGCGGAACAAGCAGAGTGGTTGGCTTACGAATTAAAAGAAAACTACATTGTAAACAATGACTTTAAAAGGCCTTATTTTATTGAAGATAAATTAGTAAAAGCAAAGTCAGCTGATTGGAGAAATTATAAAAAATCAGGTTATGATCGTGGGCATTTGTGTCCCGCTGGAGACATGGAATTTGACAAAGATGCCTATAATGATACTTTTTACACGTCAAACATTTCGCCTCAAAATCATAACTTTAATGCTGGTGTTTGGAATCGATTAGAGCAAAAAGTGCGTTACTGGGCTGTAAAATATGACGGTGTGAATGTAATCACAGGAGGAGTGCTTAAAAACACTACAAAGACAATAGGAACTGAGAACGTCGTAGTGCCGGATTACTTCTATAAAATTGTTTTTGATGATGATCATAACAAACTTAAAGCGATTGCCTTTTTAATGCCCAATAAAAAGAGTGATGCTCCTTTATATACGTTTGTTGTTTCTATAGATCAAATTGAAGAGATGACCGGAATAGATTTTTTTCCAAATGTTAATGATGATATGGAGAATGCTTTAGAAAAGAATTCAGGATATAAAGATTGGGCTTTAAACTAGCTTATAATTTTACCATTCGTTTACTTTATTAGCATCCATTTTTAAGAAAATAAATAGCAAGATTGTGAATCCCCATAATCCAGATCCACCATATGAAAAGAATGGAAGTGGGACACCAATAGTAGGGAATACACCAACAACCATCGCAATATTTACAAAAAAGTGGATAAAAAGAATTCCAGCAACGCAATATCCATAAACACGACTAAATTTTGTTTTTTGTCTTTCTGCAAGGTAGATTACTCTCAGTAGCAAACCCGTAAATAGTCCAATTACAAAAAGTGATCCTAGAAAACCCCATTCCTCACCCACAGTAGTGAAAATATAATCGGTATGTTGTTCTGGAACAAAACCACCTTTTGTTTGCGTTCCTTCTAGAAATCCTTTTCCAATCCATCCTCCAGAGCCTATGGCAATTTCTGACTGATTTGTGTTGTATCCAATTCCTTTTAAGTCGACAGTTTTCCCAAGTAATATATTAAAACGGTCTCTATGGTGTTGCTTGAACACATTGTCAAAAACATAGTCAACAGACAGTACAAAACCAGAAATAAGAGCAAAAATGATTCCGCTTGCAAGAGGATTTCTGTCTCCTAACCTCGACTTAAAATACACTGCAAAAATGACTAATAGTGATGCTAAAATGATGTAAATAGGTTCGAATATAAGTGTAAGAACAAATAATAGGATTGCAATAAAACCAGTCCATACATACCAAGAAGGTAGACCTTCGCGATAAAGCACTAAGATAAATGCACTATATATTAATGCACTCCCAGGATCTGGCTGTGGTAATATTAAGAAAACGGGTAACAATACGATTGCTAATGCCTGTATTTGTCTATTGACATCTTTTAAATTAATTTGTGAGTCACTTAAATATTTAGCTAGAGCTAATGCTGTAGCTGCTTTTGCAAATTCTGAGGGCTGCAGTGTGAATCCTCCTATGGCGTACCAACAACGCTGACCGGCAATAGTCTTACCAAAAAGAAATAGGCCTGCGAGTAGTATAAGCGCTCCTATAAAAATGATGCTGGCGTATTTTTCATAAAACTTACTATCTACAGCAAGAAGAATAAAAATCAAAGGAATAGTTAGTATTATGAAAATAAGTTGCTTGTCTGAGGTGCCATCTGTAGAAGATAAAGAAGACGAATAAATATTCAACCATCCCATCACTACAAGTGCGGTGTATATAATAATACAAGTCCAATCAAGATTTTTTTTAATACTTTGATTTTTCATTGGCAGTTATTCTCTTTTAGTTTTGTGAAGTAAGGTCTACTTTAGTTGTGTTTTCTGTATTTTTTACTGTTGCTGCAGTGGTAGTTTTAGTTGCCGCCTTAATAGCTGCATTGACAGCATTTTTAATTACTGCATTATCCATTTTAGGGGTTGTTTCGATTGCACTTGCTTCAGACATCCCTCCTAATTTAGCATAACGATCTCTCAAACTAATATTTAGCACTCTCGTTTCTAGATCTACTCTGGAAATCTTTTTTCTTAAATATTTTTCAATCATTAAACTTGCGATTGGTCCAGCGATTGTTGCTCCATATCCTCCATTTTCAACCATTACCGCAATGGCGATTTTTGGATTGTCTTTTGGTGCAAATGCAACAAATATAGAGTGGTCTTCTAGCTTAACTCTTTTTCCGTCGATTTTAGCATAATTTTCTGCAGTACCTGTTTTACCGCAAATATCGATTCCTTCCACTCTCAAACTTCTCGCTGTACCCATGTTATACACGTCAAATAAACCTTGTATAACTGGTTTGTAAAAACGCCTATCGATAGTAGTTTCGTGCTTCTCAGTAAACTTTGGATCAATTGTTCCGCCTTTAATTTTTTTGATGATGTGAGGTGTATAGTAATATCCCTCATTAGCAACCGTTGCCATCATATTTGCTAGTTGTATTGGTGTCATCAAAACTTCTCCTTGTCCAATCGAATTCGAAACAATAGTGGTACTTCTCCAGCCACCATTAGGATATATTTTTTTATACGTTTTTGAATCGGGTACATTTCCTCTTTTTCCGGTAGGTAAATCATAACCCATAAACGATCCTAATCCAAAACTTCTAACATGTTTGCTCCAAATATCAACCGCATTTGCTGGTTTAGTATATTTGTTAATTGTACGCATGTAAACTTGAGCAAAATAGGTGTTGCAAGAGTTATAGATTCCGTTGTTTAAGCTGTGAGGGCCAAAACCGTGACATTTCATGAACCGACCACGTGCATAACTAAAACCGTGATGACACATAAAAGAAGTTTGTTCATCGATAACACCTTCTTGTAAACCAATTAGACCGGTTAAAATCTTAAAAGGCGAGCCTGGAGGGTATTCAGCAAGAAGTCCTCTATCGTATAATGGCTTTGCTATAGAATCATGATATAATAAAGTGTAATTTTTTGATCTTTCGCGTCCTACTAAAATTGAAGGATCATAAGAAGGTGCGGTAACTAATGCGAGTATTTCCCCAGATTTTGGTTCGATTGCAACAATTCCACCTCTTTTATTGATCATTAATTGTTCGCCATACTTTTGTATTTCAGCGTCAAGCGAAAGAGTAATATCCTCACCTTGAACTGCAATAGTGTCAAATTTACCATTTTTATAAGAACCAATTTCGCGATTGTATTTGTCTTTTTGAAAATATTTCACCCCTTTGATACCACGTAAAATCTCTTCATAGCTTTGCTCGACTCCTTGTTTACCAATTAAATCACCACTTTTATAGTATTTGTTTTTCTCGATTATTTTCTCGTTTACTTCCGTAATACCTCCAAAAACATTGGCTCCAAAGTCAACTTCGTAATCTCTTAATGATCTTTTTTGGAAATAAAAACCTTCAAATTTTCTAATTTTTTCTTGGAAGGCTGCAAATTCGCTTTTGTTAAGTTGAGCTAGGAAAACAGATGGTAGGCGAGGGCTATATACTTTTGCTTTAGCAATTTTCTTAATGTAATCTTCTTTCGTGATTTTTAGTAGTCCACAAAATTCTAAAGTATCGATATTTTTTAATTCACGAGGAATTACCATGATATCATAAGATGCCTGATTTGCTACTAACAATTTTCCATTTCGATCATAAATATACCCTCTTTCAGGATAATCATATTTGATTTTTATGGCATTGTTCTCCGACTTTAATTTGAAAGTATCATTGATAACCTGCAAATAAAATATGCGGATTAGTAGCAAAGATGCTGCGATAATTATTAAAGAAGGCAGCAGAAATTTTCTCATCGTTTGTTTGGCTTAATAAGGTATATTATGATAATGCAACTGATAACTGTAAATATCGTACTTAAAAAAGCACGTAGTAAAATGTCTAAGAAGAAACTTATTTGAAAAGCCTCTAATATAAATAGAGTGAAATGATGAATAACAACCGAAATTAATATAAATGAAAATCGTTCAGGTGTCAAGACGTCGTTTAACTTGATTGTTTGGTATTCATAACTCACACCAAAAGAGAACTTAAATATGGAAGGCCTAACAAATGCTAGTACTAAACAAGCAGTGGTATGAATTCCCCCTGAATTTGAAAATACATCCATCATTAACCCTAGTAGAAAACTAGCAATTAATAAACCTGATTTATTACCATTTACTGGATATAAAATAATAAATAAGATGTAAGGTAAAGGCATTATAAAACCTAAAAACCCCATGTTATTAAAAAAGATAATTTGAACGGCTAATAATAAAATGAACCGTGAAATATTGACTAACAAAGTGCTATTCATGTTTCGTGGTTTTTTCTAAATTATTAAATTCTGTTCTGTTTTTACTCTTGATTACGTAGACATGTCCTAGATTAGTCATGTCGTTAAAGAGCTTAACATTGATAGTGTAATAATGTGTTTTATTATCGATCTCTACTTTATCTACAGTACCAATATTGATGTTTTCTGGAAAAATTACTGATTGTCCTCCAGTAACTATGGTGTCACCTTTTCTAATCGCTGCCAGTCTAGGGACATCAATTAATTGAACAAATCCAGTGCTTCTACCATTCCAAATCAAAGAACCAAAGTGATTTGATTTTTTTATTTTTGCGTTTATTTGTGACTTAACATTTAATATGCTGACTACTGTAGCAAAATTCTTAGATGTCTTGTCAATAATTCCAACTATTCCTAAGTTGTTAATCACTCCCATATCAGGCTCAAGTCCTGCATCTGATCCAGAATTTAATGTCAAGAAATTTTCATGAACATTGAATGAATTGCGTATCACTTTAGATACTACGACATCATCTGGTAAAGTCACTTTTAGATTTTGGAATCTTTTTATTGCAGAAGAATCCTTAGTTTTAAACAATAAGCTTTTCAATCTTGCATTTTCTATGGCAAGTGCTTCATTTTGTGTTTTTAAACTCAAGTACTCACTTACGTTATTGATTTTCTCATATACTCCACCACTTAAAAAGTTAGCTGAGCTAATCACCCTGCTTTTATGGTAAGAGTGCGATTGTACAGTAAGAAATAACGAAATGCCTAATAGCAGCAAAAACAGTATGCGATTACTGTTTTTAAATATAAAATTAAATATTTGCTGCATTTGGTATTTGTATTATATTATTTGAAAAATTTCTAAAAGTAGTTATGCATTAAAATGTAACTTTCAATGCACAACTAACTGTTTAGAATTCTTATTTTATCAAGATACTTTTGAATCTTCCTAAATTTTTCAAAGCCATCCCAGTTCCTCTAACAACTGCTCTTAACGGGTCTTCAGCGATGTAAACAGGTAAATCTGTTTTTTGAGAAATTCTTTTATCTAATCCTCTCAACATTGATCCACCACCAGCTAAGTAAATACCAGTGTTGTAAATATCAGCTGCTAATTCAGGAGGCGTTTGCGATAATGTTTCCATTACTGCATCTTCAATTCTTTGAATAGATTTGTCTAATGCTTTTGCTATTTCTCTGTAAGAAACATCTACTTGCTTAGGTTTACCCGTCAATAAATCTCTACCTTGAACTGACATATCTTCTGGTGCTGTTTCAAGATCTTCTATTGCAGCTCCAATTTGGATTTTAATTTTTTCGGCAGTGCTTTCACCCACAAATAAATTGTGTTGTGTACGCATGTAGTAAACGATATCATTTGTGAATACATCACCTGCAATTTTCACAGATTTGTCACAAACGATTCCGCCTAAGGCGATAACTGCTATTTCAGTAGTACCACCACCTATATCTACAATCATATTACCTTTTGGTTGCATGATATCAATTCCTATACCTATAGCTGCTGCCATTGGTTCGTGAATTAA
Source organism: Flavobacterium frigidarium DSM 17623 (assembly GCF_000425505.1). Lineage (GTDB taxonomy): Bacteria > Bacteroidota > Bacteroidia > Flavobacteriales > Flavobacteriaceae > Flavobacterium > Flavobacterium frigidarium. The sequence continues at coordinate 70,530 of NZ_AUDO01000012.1, forward strand.
ATATACCTCTTTACCATTTACTCTTTCACATGATTCTTTAACCGCTCTCATTTCTACTTCGGTAATTCCAGAAGGAATACAAACAACCATACGTAAAGCTGGAGTGAACATTCTTTTTTTCAATGCTGGTATGCTTTTTATAAACATACTGATCATTTTTTCTGAAGCATCAAAATCTGCAATTACACCGTCTTTCAAAGGTCTTATTGTTTTAATGTTTTCATGTGTCTTACCCTGCATCAAGTTAGCTTCTTTACCAACGGCGATGATTTTACCAGAAATCCTATCTCTGGCAACAATTGATGGGCTGTCAATTACAACTTTATCATTGTGAATGATTAAAGTGTTAGCTGTACCAAGGTCTATCGCGATATCCTCAGTCATGAAATCAAAAAATCCCATAAGTTTTTTAGGGGTTTAAAAGTTAAAAATTAAGAGCGCACAAAGTTAAACAAATTAATGTTTAAAATGACGCGTTCCTGTAAATACCATTGCAAGTTTATTTTCGTTGCAATAATTGATGCTTAATTCGTCTTTTATTGATCCTCCTGGTTGAATTACAGCTGTTATGCCAGCATTTTTTGCAATTTCTACGCAGTCAGGAAAAGGGAAGAAGGCGTCACTGGCCATCGATGCGCCATTTAAGTCAAACCCAAATACTCTTGCTTTTTCAATCGCTTGTAATAATGCGTCTACTCGAGAAGTTTGGCCTGTTCCAGATGAAATAAGAGTGCCATTCTTTGCAAATACAATTGTATTTGACTTGGTGTTTTTGCAAACTTTTGACGCAAAAATTAAGTCTTCTATTTCTTGTTCTGTTGGACTTGTTAGGGTAACGGTTCTTAGATCTTCTTTATTGTCTGTAATATTATTCCTTTCTTGAATTAACAAACCATTTAGACAAGTTCTAACTTGCTTCGAAGGTAATGCAACTTCGTTTTGAATTAAGATAATACGGTTTTTCTTTTCTTGAAGAATTGCAGTAGCTGCTTCATCATATTCTGGAGCGATCACAACTTCACAAAATAATTTGTTTATTTCGTTTGCCGTAGCAACATCAATTTTTGTATTCGAAATCAAAACACCACCAAAAGCTGAAGTTGGATCACATGCTAAAGCCGCCACATAGGCTTCGCTAATATTTGCTCTAGAAGCTAGTCCGCATGCATTATTGTGTTTTAATATTGCAAAAGTAGGTCCGTCATTTTTGAATTCGTTAATTAAATTAACTGCAGCATCAACATCTAATAAATTATTATATGACAATTCTTTTCCGTGTACTTTGTTAAACATTGCTTCAAAGTCTCCAAAGAAAAATCCTTTTTGGTGTGGGTTTTCACCATATCTTAATACTTGACCGTCAGCGATACTTTCTTTATATACTGTTTCATCTGTATTAAAGTAGTTAAAGATTGCTGTGTCGTAGTGAGAAGAAACGTGAAATGCTTTTGTTGCAAGAAGTTTTCTTTCAGGCAAAGTTGTTGCTCCAGTATTTTTAGTAATCATATCTAGTAGTAAACTGTACTCATCTACTGAAGCTACGATTGCTGTGTCTTTAAAGTTTTTAGCAGCTGCTCTAATTAAAGAAATACCACCAATATCTATTTTTTCAATTATATCTGATTCGCTTGCGCCAGATGCTACTGTTTTTTCAAATGGGTATAAGTCAACAATTACTAAGTCAATTTGAGGAATATCAAACTCTTTCATTTGTTGCACGTCACTTTCATTATCTTGGCGGTTTAAAATTCCACCAAATACTTTAGGGTGTAATGTTTTTACTCTACCACCTAGTATTGAAGGGTATGAAGTAACATCTTCAACTGCTACAACTGGAATTCCTAGGCTTTTTATAAAATCCTCTGTACCTCCTGTTGAATAAAGTGTAACATTTTGATCGTTTAGTAGTCTTACAATAGGTTCAAGGCCTTCTTTCGAAAATACTGAAATTAATGCAGATTGAATTGTTTTTGTTGTGTCCATGTGTAGTTATAGTTATAAAATGCAAAAATAGTTTTTTAAAGTTAAAATTAAACTATTTGAAAAAGAGATAATTTGTAAATACAGCGCTTATTTTATATTAATTTTAAAATAAAGGTGGAACGACAGAAGCAAGCGGTATTTTATTAGGTTTACGAAGAATATTTATGGAATTTTACTTTAACAGAAATTAATATATTATGATAGTCTATTTTCGATTATTAAAAGAGAGTTTTGCGTTTGCAATCAATGCGTTAACTAATAATAAGTTGCGTACGCTGCTTTCATTATTAGGGGTCACCATTGGTATTTTGTCTATTATTGCGGTGCTTGCTGCAGTAGATTCTTTAGATCGAAAAATCACTAAAGATTTGAGTAGTTTAGATAAAAATACCATTTATTTAATGCGTTTTTCTTTTGGCCCTTCAGATATTCCGCAATGGAAACGAGAGCAATTTCCTGATGTGACTTATGACGAGTATACTACTTTGAAAAATTCTATTAATAATACAGACCAAGTAGGATATCAATTGTTTGTAAAAAGAGAGAGTTTAAAATATGAATCGAAAACGGTTAGTGATGTAAATGTTGTACCTGTTTCGAATGAATTTATTGATATAGGAGGATTGGAGTTTGATACGGGACGTTTTTATAATGAATCGGAATCTAATTCAGGTACTGCAGTTATTGTTTTAGGAAGTGAGATAGCAGAAGGCCTTTTTGGCCAAATGGATCCTATAGGTAAAAATCTTAGATTATATGGGCAGCGTTTTACCGTTATAGGGGTGCTAAAAAAACAAGGAGAAGGGCTGTTTGGAGATAGTAATGATACTTCTGTATATCTGCCAGTTAACTTCTTGCGAAGATTGTACGGAGATAATAATGATTCAATGACGCCTGTTATATTATTGAAACCCAAAAAAGGAATCGATATGGCAGCGTATAAGGCCGATGTGATTCAAAAATTAAGAGCTGCTCGCGGACTTAGAGCAGGGGAGATTGATAACTTTTTCATCAATGTATTATCAGGTTTTACGGATTTTATTGACGGAATCATTGGTCAAATGAATTTTGTAGGTTGGATAATTAGTGGTTTTTCATTGTTAGTTGGAGGTTTCGGAATCGCAAATATCATGTTTGTTTCAGTAAAAGAACGAACTAATTTAATAGGTATTCAAAAATCACTTGGGGCTAAAAATCACTTCATATTATTTCAATTTTTATTTGAAGCTATAATTTTATCTGTCATTGGAGGGATTATTGGGTTGATCATGGTATGGATTATTTCGATTATTATTACTAATGTTCTTGACTTTGAATTTGTGCTAAGTACGGGGAACATAATACTAGGAACAGTGTTAGCTGCGATTATAGGATTGATATCTGGAATATTACCTGCAATTAGCGCGTCTCGACTGGATCCGGTAGAAGCAATTCGTACAGGAATGTAGGATGTAATAGAGTCTTATGGACCAAAATTTAACCTTTGTTCATCCTATTCATTTATATAATTCTTAACAGTTGCAGACTGCTGTTTTCGTAATTTTGCCACCGAATTAAAATATAATATATATGTCAGAAATTAAAGCTTATGCAGCATATGATGCGGAGACTCCATTGAAACCGTACACTTTTGAAAGAGATGAAATAAAAGAAAAAGAAGTTCAAATCGAGATTCTTTACAGTGGTGTTTGTCACTCAGATATTCACACTGCAAAGGGTGATTGGGGACCAGCTATATATCCATTAGTTCCTGGACACGAAATTGTAGGTCGTATTACTGCAGTAGGTAGTGCGGTAACAAAATTTAAAGTAGGTGAATTAGCAGGTGTTGGTTGTTTTGTAGATTCATGTAGAACATGTCCAAGCTGTCAAGCTGGTGATGAGCAACTATGTGATGAAGGAATGACAGGTACGTACAATAGCTATGAAAGAGGAACAAATATTCCTACTTACGGTGGTTATTCTACAAGTATCACTGTAGACGAGGAATACACTTTACACGTTTCTGATAAATTAGAGCTTTCAGGTGTTGCACCGTTACTATGTGCTGGTATTACTACATATTCTCCATTACGTTACTTAAATGTAGGTAAAGGTCATAAAGTAGGTGTATTAGGATTAGGTGGTTTAGGTCACATGGCAGTTAAGTTTGCAGCTTCATTTGGTGCAGAAGTAACAATGTTAAGTCACTCACCTTCAAAAGAAGCAGATGCTAAAAAATTAGGAGCACATCATTTTGCATTAACTTCGGATCCAGAAGTAATGGCGTCATTGACAAGTAAATTTGATGTTATCTTAAACACAGTGTCAGCTGAGCATGATTACAATGCTTATTTGAACTTATTGAATACTAATGGTACAATGATTATTGTAGGTATTCCTAATTCTCCAGCTATTATTCCAGCAGCAACTTTAGTAATGAAACGTAGAAGTATCATGGGAAGTTTAATTGGTGGAATTGCTGAGACTCAAGAAATGTTAGATTATTGTGCTGAGCACAACATCACATCTGATGTTGAAGTAATCAATATGGATTATATTAACGAAGCTTATGACAGAATGAACAAAAGCGACGTAAAATACCGTTTTGTCATTGATATGGCTTCATTGAAGTAATAATTACAACAACATAGCTTTTACTTAGAGCAAAAAAAATCCCAAGATGTTGAATCTTGGGATTTTTTATTTATTAGAATAACTGAATTATCTAATCGTATTGTTTTGGATTAAATCAATGTATAAATTGACTTTGTCTTTCAATTCTTTTCTTGGAGTAATAAAATCTAAGAAACCGTGCTCAAGTAAAAATTCAGCTGTTTGAAAACCTTCTGGTAAATCTTTTCCTGTAGTATCTCTTACAACTCTAGGTCCAGCAAATCCTATTAAAGCACCAGGCTCAGAGATGTTAATGTCTCCTAACATGGCATAAGATGCAGTCGTTCCTCCTGTTGTAGGATCTGTACAAAGCGAGATGTACGGTAATTTTGCTTCAGCAAGTTGCGCTAATTTTACAGATGTTTTTGCTAACTGCATTAAAGAATAAGCAGCTTCCATCATACGTGCCCCACCAGATTTTGAAATCATGATAAAAGGAAGTTTGTTTTTAATGGCGTGGTTGATTCCTCTTGAAATTTTCTCACCTACAACAGCTCCCATAGATCCACCAATAAAAGCGAAGTCCATACAGCAGATAACAACCTCTTTACCTTTTGATTTACCCACTCCAGTACGCACTGCGTCTTTAAGTTTGGTTTTTTCCATGACGTCTTTTAATCGGTCTGCATATTTTTTTGTATCCACAAAATGCAAAGGATCTTTAGATGTAAGGTTTTTATCTAATTCAACAAACTCGTTGTTGTCGAACAAAATTTCAAAATAGGTTGCGCTACCAATTCTAACGTGAAATCCATCTTCTGGACTTACAAATAAATTGCGTTCTAATTCATCAGCATCAATTACTTTACCGGTTGGTGATTTGTACCAAAGTCCTTTTGGGACATCCATTTTGTCCTCAGTAGCAGTCGTAATTCCTTTTTCTTTTCTTTTAAACCAAGCCATAAATTTAAAGTATAATTGACAGTTGACACTTAGTATTAGTCAACTGTCAATTGTTAATTATAGTGTATTCACATTATTCAAGTCAGCAAAAGCTTGTTCCAATCTTGTGTTGAAAGTTACTTCGCTCTCACGTACCCATTTTCTAGGATCGTAATATTTTTTATTAGGAACATCAGCTCCTTCAGGATTACCAATTTGAGTTTTTAAATAGTCAATATTTTTAACCATGTAATCACGTATTCCTTCAGTGTAAGCAAACTGTAAGTCAGTATCAATGTTCATTTTGATAACTCCGTAGCTAATTCCTTCTCTAATTTCTTCAAGTGTAGAACCTGATCCACCGTGGAAAACAAAATCAACTGGATTGTTTCCTGTGTTGAATTTCTTTTGAACGAAATCTTGAGAGTTTTTTAAAATTTTCGGAGTCAATTTCACATTACCTGGTTTGTAAACACCATGTACATTTCCAAAAGCCGCAGCGATTGTAAATTTAGGGCTTACTTTCATTAGCTCTTCATAAGCAAATGCAACTTCTTCAGGTTGTGTATATAATTTAGAACTATCAACATCAGAGTTGTCAACACCGTCTTCCTCACCACCTGTGATTCCAAGTTCGATTTCTAATGTCATTCCCATTTTGCTCATTCTCGCTAAGTAACCTTTGCAAATTTCGATGTTTTCTTCAATAGGCTCTTCTGATAAATCAATCATGTGAGAGCTATATAAAGGTTTTCCAGTTGCTGCAAAATGCTCTTCTGAAGCATCTAGTAAACCGTCAATCCAAGGTAATAATTTTTTTGCGCAGTGGTCAGTATGCAAGATTACAGTTGCTCCGTAAGCTTCTGCTAATGCATGAATGTGTTTTGCTCCTGCAATTCCTCCAGCGATAGCCGCTTTCTCGTTTGCATTAGACAAACCTTTTCCCGCATTAAATTGTGCTCCTCCGTTAGAGAATTGAATGATTACAGGTGCATTTAATTTAGCAGCTGTTTCTAAAACTCCATTTATTGTACTAGATCCAGTTACGTTAACAGCAGGTAAAGCAAATCCTTTCTCTTTTGCATAATTGAAAATTTCCTGTACTTGATCACCTGTAGCTACGCCTGATTTGATGTTGTGTGCCATTGTAAATTTTTTTTAGTGGTTTTTTATTTTTTAGTTCAAGACTACAAAAATAAGAATTAATTAGCATTAGAACGGGTAATTTATACCAAAATTTAAAACACTGTTTGCAAAGTTATAATCTCTAAACCATTTCTTGTCGGTTTCGTTTGCTGGATCATACGTTTTAAAACCTAAGTCAAATCGCACGACTAGGAAAGTCAAATCGTAACGCAATCCAAATCCAGAGCCTACTGCTAAATCTTTGAAACTTTTAAAACCGTTAAATGTTGATTTTTCATCGGTTACATTATCAAGTACGTTCCATATATTTCCTACGTCACTAAATAAGGCTCCTTTAATATTTCCAGCAATTTTAAATCGGTATTCTGCGCTCAAAGCAATCTTCATGTTGGCTTCGTTAAAATCGTTCACGGCACCACTTCGCCCAGGTCCTAAGCTATAGGGTTGCCATGCTCTGTTGTCATTTGAACCACCAGAGAAGTAACTTCGAGAAAAAGGGATATTATCTGAGTTTCCAAAAGGTATTGCAATCCCAAAAAAGCTTCTTACGGCTAGAATATTCTCATTTGATAAGTCCCAATGCTTAATGTAATCAAACTCTGTTTTAATATACTCTGAATATTCAAGGTTAAAAATCTCGCTATTTCCATCAGCGTTAACTGCTCTATTTGTAGTGCTTGAAAGTAGAGAAAGTAACGATCCAGCAGATTCAATTTTAGTTTTAAATAAATAGAAAGTTTTGTCTTGCAGGTCTTTTTTAGTTGTCTTAGTGAAGGTAAAGCTTGTTGCTAGTATAAAGTCATTTTCGGTTAATCGCACTCTTCTTTCTTCAATACTTTTTACTGATTGATAATCATCATCTGTAGACACTAGAGCAGTTCCATTGTTGATTACTGAATTTGTAAAAGCAGCTGTACCATTATTGATTAGTAAATCGCCATTGGTATCTAAGTTAGCAGCGTCGTTATTATAAGTTTGAGCAATTTCATTCAACGCGTCATAAGACGATCCGTAAACATTAAAGTAATTATCGGGGTTTAAATTTCTAACAAATTGTACGTTAAACAGGTCGAAGCGCGCAGTATTATTTCTCTTTGGATTCCAATTGTAAGTTACAGATCCTGTAAAATTTTCTTTGTCAAGACCAATGTTTGTTTGACGTGCAAAACCTACAGCCATCAAAGTTGACGGAATCATACTTTTTGGAATAATGCGCTCTGTAGAAAAAGGTAAAAATATTCTGGGAATGGTCAGCTTTAAGTCGGCACCATACTCAGACACATTAAAAAATTGATTATTAGGATTGGCTAAATCTTTTGAAGATCCAATATTTGCTCTTCCTGATAAAGACAAAGTTTCTGCTCCATTAAAGACGTTTCGTATCGTTAATGAAGGGCTAAATGAGATTCCAATATCTTGAATATTAGAGTGTGTGACGTCAAAAAAGGCTCCAAAACTGTATTTTTTTCGTGGAGTCAAATATACTTTCGCGATAAGCGAGCTAGCAGTACTATCTCTTTTATCTACTTCATATTGTATACTCGGATAATTAAAAATCTTTAAATTGTTTAAATAACGCGTGGTAAGTACAGTTCTAAAATCAGCAAAAGGCATTCCTTTGTTGATGAAAATAGCATCTGTAATAGCATGGGGCTTGTACTTTAATTTATCATGACTGTATAAATTAAAGTTTTTAAATGTTATACTGTCGTTTATCGTGTTGTCTGTGCGGGTAGAAGAATAGTCGGTGTAAATGTTTACATCGCTAATCTTGTACAACTTAAATTGCTCTGTTCGTGTTGAATCCCTATCTTGGTAAGTATAGTCACCAATGATCATATTCACATCGGCCTTATTCACTTTGTTTATGGTATCTATATTAAAATTCACATAAGTGGGTTGGAAATAATAGGCACCGTTATTTCTAAATTGTACTGCAACTCTGTTTTTTTCTTCATCAAAATTAACAGTTTGATATTGCTCGCCACTTTTTAATAGAGAATTTGCCTTCTGGACTTTATATAATGAGTCTAAAGCAGGAGTACTGATTGACGATGTTATCGAATCTAAAAAGTAAGGTTTTTTAGTAGCTATGATATAATCTATCTTCGCCTTTTTGCCATTAATTGTATCTGTTTTAAAACTTGTTTCAACGTCAAAAAAGCCTTTGTTGAAGTAGTAATACTTCAATCGAGTCACTGATTTAGCCGTTTTGGTGCTATCTATGATCGCTGGGGGTTCTCCTACTTTTTTTAAGAAATCATGAATGCCGTGGTATAAAAAAGATTTACCTAATCGATCAACTTGTTTAGCCGATAAAAATTTTGATTGCCTTTCGTACAAGCCTGGATTATTCTTGAATTTAGCTGCGTAGGTGGAATCTGGATTTAAATTTGCTAAATTGTATAGATGCAAACGCAAAGGATAGCCTAGAATAAAAGTACTGTTAGGTTTTTGATAAAGCTGATTATAAGCGTTTTCCTCGCTAGTGCGTTTGTCATTAACGATAATTCTGTTTTTTGTTAAACGCATTTTTCCATCTGGAACTCTTTTTTCAGTGTTACAAGCAGATATTATTATCCCTATTAGAATAATTAATGATATTTTTGTTGAAATTTTCTTCAAGTGTTTTAAAATATTTAATTCAAAAGTACATATTTTTATGGTTAGTAAAAACCAAATAAAACTTATAACTAGTTTACAGCAAAAAAAGTATCGTTTAGCACATAAATTATTTTTTGCCGAAGGGGTAAAGGTAATTCAAGAGCTGTTAGATTCTAATATTGAGTTGGAACATTTGTACACTACTCAAAATAACTTTGATCATGTTCCTGCAGACAAACTTAGTCTGATTCATGACAATGATTTAAAAAAAATAAGCGCGCTAGCAACTCCTAATACATGTTTGGCACTTTTTAAAATTCCTGTAGAGCGTGAGCTATTAACTTCGGGTCTTATTGTGGCACTTGATGGTGTAAGAGATCCGGGTAATCTAGGTACGATACTAAGGTTGTGCGATTGGTATGGAGTTACACAATTAGTATGTTCAAATGATTCTGTAGATCTATATAATTCAAAGGTGGTACAAGCTACCATGGGTTCTATAAGTCGTGTAAACGTAAAGTATCTTGATTTAGAAGAGTTTTTGGCTACAGCCAAAGTGCCTTTGTTCGGAACCTTTATGGACGGCGACAATATCTATAAGGCCTCATTGCCTGAGGAGGGAATCATTGTCATGGGAAATGAAGCCAATGGGATCTCAGAGGAAATTGAAAGTATCATTAAAAACAGAATTTCGATTCCGCGCTTTGGAGATTTAAAACTAACAGAAAGTTTAAATGTTGCCACAGCTACAGCAATCGTTTTAAGTGAATTTAAACGTAATTATTAATGATTAATGGAAGGTGAAATTAAGTAGTATTGCTCTATTTTTAATCGAATCTATATTGTCAGTAAATTGACCAGGTCCGCCTAGTCCGTCATAATGAATCAATTCATCGCCAATTCCAAAAACACCTCTTACAGAAGGAGAGAAGATGAAGTACTCTGTAAAAATATCGATACCTACACCTAGTTCGTAATTAAATGTCCATTGTTTTAATCGAAGTCTTTCTTCACTTGCATCTAAATCGCTAGCGTTTTGATTGCTCGATAAATTCAGCATTCCCGAAAAACCACCTTCTAAATAAGGGCGAACGTTTCCTGCTCGTAAAGCTGAAAATTTTACTAAAAGAGGTAAATGGATATATGTTCCTATTAACTCTCTTGAATTACCAAATGATGTTGTTGCATCAGGATTAACAAACTCTCTTTTTGAGTAGTATAATCCAGGTTCAAAACGCAGGTGTAAGTATTCTTGTAATCTCAAGTCTCCAATAATTCCCACATTAAAACCTGTCGACTTTAAAGTTTGAATCTCTTGTACCGGTGGCTCTTTATAATCTATTTTGTAATCGAATAAATTAGTTCCTAGGTAAAATCCAAAATGGATAGGCTGACTTTGGAAATTTTCCAAATTAATAATTGGGTTTTTACCAAAAATACTTTTGTTGTATTGTGCATTCCCTTTTAAAAAGAAGGATAAAAGTATAAGTAAGAATATCTTTTTCATAAATATCGAAATGAAATGGGCAATTATTTTTTTGACGCTGTATAGATTGTTGCTACTCCAAAGGTTTGTGGTAGAGCTGCTACATCTATAAACCCAACTTTTCTTAAAATATTGTTCAAGGCTTCGCCGTAAGGGAAGGCTGCAGCTGACTCTGACAAGTAACCATAAGCAACATTGTCTTTAGAAAATAATTTACCAATAAGCGGCAGGATGTTTCTGCTGTAAAAATTATATCCTTGTTTGTACGGAGTTTTGTCTGGTACAGAAGTTTCTAAAATAACGAAAACGCCATTTGGTTTTAAAACTCGCAAGATCTCCGCTAAACCTTTTTCTAATGTTTCGAAATTTCGAACACCAAATGCAACGGTTATTGCATCAAAATAGTTGTCTTCAAAAGGCATTTTTTCTGAATCGCCTAATACCATCTCTATAGTTTTAGAAAGATTTTTTGCAGCAATTTTCTTTTCTCCCACTTCTAACATCCCGGCAGAAATATCCAAACCTATAATTTGAGAAGCTTTTGTTTGAGCCATCAATATAGCAAGGTCTCCGGTACCAGTTGCAATATCTAATATAGTATTCGGATTAGTTTTTGATACAATTTCTAAGACTTTTTTACGCCATTTAATGTCAATTCCAAAAGAAATAACACGGTTTAAGTTATCGTAATTGCCAGAAATAGTATCAAACATTTGTGCTACTTGTTCTTTTTTACCTAGTGTAGAGTCTTTATATGGAGTGATGTTTTTTGACATTTTTTTTAATTTTTACAAATATACTATAATCTGTTTTTATTGGAGTCTAGTTTTTTAAATTCTATAGGGCGAGGAATGCGAAATCAGCTTAAATGACAGAATTTATGATAAATGTTAAATTTTCAAAAAGAGCCAAATATCACTAAAAGTGGGTATTGTGGACTAATGATTTAATAACGAGTTTTACACCATAAAAATATAAGGTATTTTTTCAATGATTAAAAAGGGATTAATGGCTCAAATCAAGTGGTTGTTACTTGCGTTAACTTTATCACTTGTTCTTGTGTGCTGTTTTGACAGAGCTGTGCTAGATCGCAGCAGCATGACTACAACGCAAAATACGTTCTTAGGATTAAATTTGTTTTTGGAAATTTTAATTTTCTTTGTCTTTAGTACCTTCGTGGTATTTGGTATTAAGGGCTTTTTTGAGATGTACTCTCAGAAAACATCTAATGCTATACTCTTCGTTAGCGGAGTGTTTTTAGCATTTGTAATAATTTTGTTATGCTATCAAATATTGTTTCAAGACTAAGTCATTCTTCCCTTCATTGTTTAATTTTTTCTAACAGTTCACCTATAAGTGTGAAATTACTGTTGTTTTAAGCGGCAAAACTTGTAGGATTGTTATCGCCTGCTTATAAAAAGCATTGAAATACCTATAAAAAGACCCTCAGTAAGCAAGTGCTTCTTGAGGGTCTTTTTTATTTATTCTATTTCCTAATGTAGGTTTCGTAAGTGAATTCATATTTGTGGCGTTCATCTGTAGGATGTAATTTTGATTGAATTAATTCCCATTCGTTCAAGTCGATTTCGGGAAAAAATGCATCTGCATCAAAACTGTGATGTACTCTGGTGAGTTCTATTTTGTTAGCCTCAGGTAGTGCTAAGTTATATATTTCTCCACCACCAATAATAAACCGATCTTCGTTCTCGGGGCAGGCAGCAAGTGCTTCTTTTATGTTTCGCACCACTGTGCAACCTTCGGGATTGTAGTTTTCTTGTCGGCTAATTACAATGTGGGTTCTATTGGGTAAAGGTTTTTGTAAACTTTCAAAAGTTTTTCGTCCCATTATTATATGGTGGCCAGATGTGATTTCTTTAAATCTCTTGTAGTCATCCGGTAGGTGCCAAATTATTTTATTGTCTTTTCCTAGCGCATTATTTTCAGCTGCAGCCGCAATCATTGTCGTCATGTTATGGAATTATTTAGTGCTATTACTTTCAATGTGATTTTTTAGTTCACTAATTTTATTTTGTTGCAACAAAACCAAACGGTCTATTTGGTCTCGTTCCCAGTTTTTATTCATGAAGCGATCCGTTATAAAAACCTTTACAAAGTGTAATAAAAATATAAAAATCCAGCCAGTTAATATCCATATAAACAGCGCAGGTTTTTCTACGAACGTGAATAATTTAATGGCAACAAATAGAAATAAACTAACTAGAAATAAAACTACAAAGTGATAATATAGTCCTTTTTTTTGTTTGATCCTTCTGCGAGCATACTCGTAGAGCTCATGTTGTTCTTTTTCCATGTGTTCTTTTTTTTTAAGTTAAAGGTAAAATATAATTTGGAAATTTTATAGTCTTGTAGCGTATTATTCGATTTAGTTTTAGGCTAATTTAATAGTTTGAAATTTATACCGCTATTAAATTATTAATTGTCTTTTATTTTAACATCTAATAGTAATAAAAGGTAAATTTTACAGCTATTTGTCACAGCTGTCAATTTTGTATTTACTTTAGCTTAAGATATTTAAAATGATATAATTATGTCGATTAAGAAACAGTTTGTAAAAACAAAACCAGTATGTAAAGTTACTTTTGTTTTAGCTGGTGGAGATGCTTTAAAAGCCTCTGTTGTGGGAGATTTTAATAGCTGGGATGCTAGTGCGGGAGCACTTACGAAATTAAAAAACGGAAATTTCAAAGGTGTTTTTGATTTAAGTAAAGATGCTACTTATGAGTTCAAGTACTTAGTAGATGACGCTTATGTTAATGAAGAGGAAGCTGATGATTACGTTTGGAATGAGTTTGCAGGATCAGAAAATAGTGTGTTAGTTGTTTAAACTGACACACTTCCTTTTATAGCGTCATGTGGGTTGTATCCCTCTAGCGTAAAATCATCGTAGGTAAAATCAAAGATATTTTTAACATCAGGATTTAAAATCATTTTTGGTAGCGCTCTAGGACTTCTTGATAACTGCAGTTCTAGTTGTTCAAAATGATTATTGTATATGTGTGCGTCTCCAAAAGTGTGAATGAATTCACCATATTGCAAATCACAAACTTGTGCAATCATCATTGTTAAGAGTGCATAAGAAGCAATGTTAAAAGGAACGCCTAAAAAGATGTCGGCACTTCTTTGATATAATTGGCAAGACAGTTTTCCGTCTGCCACATAAAACTGAAAGAATGCATGGCAAGGTGGGAGTGCAGCTTTATTGTTAGCTACGTTTTCTTCGAATGAAATTTTAGTGTTAGGTAGCACAGATGGATTCCATGCTGAGACTAACATTCTTCGGCTATTGGGATTTGTCTTTAATTCAGAAATTAAATCAGTGATTTGGTCGATTTCTTCGCTATTCCAGTTGCGCCATTGGTGACCATATACAGGTCCTAATTCACCATTTTTATCTGCCCAGGCATCCCAAATTTTAACTCCGTTATCTTGTAGGTATTTAATATTAGTATCACCTTTTAAAAACCACAACAATTCGTGAACAATAGACTTTAAATGCAATTTTTTAGTTGTCACCATAGGAAAGCCTTCAGCGAGATCAAATCGCATTTGGTAACCAAAAACACTTTTTGTTCCCGTTCCTGTGCGGTCTCCTTTTTGGCAGCCAGTATCCATGACGTGTTGTACTAAATCTAAATATTGTTTCATTGTAATTGTTGTATTGAAATACTCAAACTATAAATAGCTCTTTGAAGAACTATAAATTATGATTTTAAGCTTGTTGCTATGATTCTCTTTTTGAGATCTCATCTCTAACCTTTGCAGCTTTTTCATAATCTTCGTTTTCGACTGCCTGAGTTAGTAATTCGTTCAGTTCATCAAGACTATTTTTCATGTAAGGTCTGCCTGGTTGATCATCGCTATTCTCTAGTCCAAAAGTTTCAGGATTAGATAAAATATCATCAATTTCTTGATTATCATTATCGCTATCAATTGGATTTGCTTTTAAGAAAATTCCAGCTTTATCAAGGATGTTTTTATATGTAAATATAGGAGCGTTAAATCGCAAAGCTAATGCAATAGCATCTGAAGTGCGCGCATCTATAATTTCTTCAATTTTGTCTCTTTCACAAATAATACTGGAGTAAAAAACGCCGTCTACAAGTTTATGAATAATAACTTGCTTTACTACGATATCAAAACGTTCAGCAAAGTTTTTAAACAAGTCATGTGTTAAGGGACGTGGCGGTTTAATTTCTTTCTCTAATGCTATAGCAATAGATTGTGCTTCAAATGCACCAATAACTATGGGAAGTTTGCGTTCACCATCAACCTCATTTAAGATTAAAGCGTAGGCTCCGTTCTGAGTTTGACTATATGAAATTCCTTTAATTGACAATTTAACTAAGCTCATAATTGCTGTAATGAAAAGTACTAAGTACTTAATTTAAAGTTTTAATGTAGTATTAGATTTGGTGCTTTTTTTACAAAAAAATGAGCATAAAAAAAGCTGCCAAAAACAAAGATACAATTATCTTTTTTGGCAGCTAAATTTTAATAAATAATTATTATTATGCGTTCTGTGCTTTGAAAGCTTTTAACTTCTCAATTAGTTGAGGCACAATCTCAAAGGCGTCTCCTACGATTCCGTAATCAGCAACCTTAAAGAAAGGAGCTTCTGGGTCAGTATTGATTACAAGCTTCACTTTTGATGAGTTAATACCGGCGATGTGCTGGATTGCTCCCGAAATACCAATGGCGATATATAAGTTTGTTGCTACTGGTTTTCCTGTTTGTCCTACGTGTTCTCCATGAGGTCTCCATCCTAAGTCAGAAACTGGCTTAGAACAAGCTGTTGCAGCACCAAGTACTGAAGCTAATTCTTCTACCATTCCCCAATTTTCAGGACCTTTTAATCCACGGCCTGCAGATACTACGATATCAGCATCAGCGATTGAAACTTTACCAGTTACTTTTTCTACAGACGCTACCTTTACTCCAAAGTCATTTTCACCAATAGTTGGGTTGAATTCTTCTTCAGTAGGAGTACTAGCGTTTTCAAAGATTCCGTATGAGTTTTTGGCTAATCCAAGTATTTTTACATCTGTAGTGATTTCAGTTATGTTGAACGCTTTATTTGAAAAAGCATTTCTTTTTACTTGAAAAGGAGTAGTGCTTACTGGAAGTCCAACAACATTTGATGCATATCCTGCATTCAAAGCCACTGCTACTAATGATGATAAGTAGATACTATCTGTTGTAGAAGAAAGTAAAACTACTTTTGTTCCTTCTTTTTCTGCTGCTTGCTTGATAACATCAGCATACGCTTTTGCTGTAAAGCCATTTAGCTTATCGTTAGAAACTTTTAATACTTTATCTACTCCGTATTTTGCTAATTCAGAAACATCTGCTGTGTTCACTGTCAAAGCAGTAACAGTTGTTCCTAAAGTTTCAGCTATTTTTTTTGCATAAGAAGCCAATTCAAAAGCTACCTTCTTGAATTTTCCTTCTGCTGATTCTGCATATATTAATATTGACATAATTTTAATTTTAAAGATTGAAAAATGTAATTATTTAAGACTTCAATTTCGATTTGAAAGAGAAAAACTTTAATTATATTACTTTAGCTTCGTTGTGTAATAAGTTAATCAACTCATCTAAATTATCTGCAGAAACTAGTTTCACCGCTGATTTTGGTGCAGGCTTTTCAAATTTTACCGCTTTAGTTGTAACCGTTGCATCAACTGGTTCAACAACTGCTAATACTTTTGACCTTGCTGTCATAATTCCTCTCATGTTAGGAATACGCAAATCTTTTTCTTCAACAAGTCCTTTTTGACCACCGATGATTAAAGGCAGTGTAGTTGCAACAGTTTCTTTACCACCGTCAATTTCACGTACTGCTTTTACATCGGTACCTTCAACAGTAATATCTGTACAAGAGTTCAAAAAGTTATAACCTAAAATTCCTGCAATCATACCCGGAACCATTCCTCCATTATAATCTAATGATTCTTTACCTGCAATTACTAAATCATAAGCACCATTTTTGATAACTTCTGCTAATTGTTTTGCAACAAAAAATCCATCAGTAGGATTAGCGTTAACACGAATTGCTTCGTTAGCGCCTATTGCTAATGCCTTTCTTAAAGTTGGTTCTGTTTCAGGTCCTCCTACGTTAACAACTGTAACTGTAGCGCCTTGTTTTTCTTGAAACCATATTGCTCTTGTTAAACCAAATTCATCATTTGGGTTAATAACATATTGTACTCCATTGGTATCAAATTCTGAATCGCCGTTGACGAAATTAATTTTCGAAGTTGTATCAGGAACGTGACTAATGCAAACTAATATTTTCATGATTATATTTTTTTATTTTCGTAATTTCTTTTACAAATTTAAAATAATAAATTGAATAAAATACTATGCGTGCATAATATTTTTTCAAAACTATTACGATTTCGCAAGAATTCTAATGGCTTGCTGATTTGTTTCGCGGTTTAGAGTTACACTAAGTCTTTGCTTTTTACTTACCGAAATTCTACTCGCGATGTATTTATTCGAAAGATAAAATTTTTATTCGATAACCTACTCATACTACTAAGGCGTTTTTAATCGAAAAAGTAGGTTATAGTCTATTATCTTTCTCAATAAATGAAAGGAAGTTTCTATAGTATTTTGATATCTTATAATATTTAGCCTTGAACTATCTGTTGGTAGTTATTGAGTTGTAGTTAATTTTCTTTACAATTAGGAGGTTTTGCCTTGTAAAAGGAAGTATTGGTTTTTATAATTAACCTCTAAGGAATTATAGCGAATGAGTCGACAAGCAAATGTAAATGTGCCAATCTATAATTAAAATAAATGGTTTGATCTTAGTACGATATTCTCTCAGAACTATCCGTAGCTTCGGTGTTAATCGCTTTTGAATACAGCGAGTCTTGAGAATCTTTTAATTTGGCAAACTGTGTATTGCGCTTAAAACTGATGTGTTATAAAATGTGCAATCCTATTTTAAAAAGTTAAATGCATCAAATTGATAGTAAATCCTGATATTTTAAATTTAATTTATGCTAAAAAGTGATTTAAAATATTTATTTTTGCTTTTCGAAAAATACACATATATAATATAAATATGAGAACGATACAATTTAGAGAGGCCATTTGCGAAGCGATGAGTGAAGAAATGCGTCATGATGAATCCATTTACTTAATGGGTGAAGAAGTTGCTGAATATAATGGTGCTTATAAAGCATCTAAAGGTATGCTTGATGAATTTGGTGCAAAAAGAGTTATCGATACTCCTATCGCCGAATTAGGTTTTACTGGTATTGCTGTAGGTTCAGCAATGAACGGTTGTCGTCCTATTGTTGAGTATATGACATTCAACTTTTGTTTAGTAGGTATTGATCAAATTATAAATAACGCTGCTAAAATGCGTCAAATGACTGGTGGACAATTTAATGTTCCTATCGTTTTTCGTGGACCAACTGCATCTGCAGGTCAGTTAGGAGCAACACACTCTCAAGCATTAGAAAACTGGTTTGCAAATACTCCTGGTCTTAAAGTTGTAGTTCCATCTACTGTTTATGATGCAAAAGGATTATTAAAAGCAGCTATTCGTGATAATGACCCAGTTATTTTCATGGAATCTGAACAAATGTATGGTGATAAAGGTGAAGTTCCTGATGGAGAATACACAATTCCTCTAGGTGTTGCTGATATCAAACGTGAAGGTACTGATGTAACTATTGTTTCTTTTGGTAAAATTATCAAAGAGGCTCATATCGCTGCAGAAGAATTGGCTAAAGAGGGGATCTCTTGTGAGATTATTGATTTAAGAACAGTTCGTCCTATGGATTATGATACTATCTTAACTTCTGTTAAAAAAACAAACCGTTTAGTAGTACTTGAAGAGGCTTGGCCTTTTGCAAGTGTTGCTTCTGAGATTACTTATATCGTTCAAGAACGTGCTTTTGACTTTCTTGACGCACCTATTCAAAGAATTACAACTGCCGACACTCCAGCGCCATACTCTCCAGTATTGCTAAAAGAATGGTTGCCTAACGCTGATGATGTCGTTAAAGCAGTTAAAAAAGTGATGTATAAATAATACAACACATAATAGTATAAAAGCTTCATCATGCATTAGTGTGGTGAAGTTTTTTTTTTAAAGATTAAATATGAAAAAACACATTTATTTATTTCTGCTGTTTGTATTGTCAGCTACTACAACCTTGTTTGCTCAAACAAAGGTTAGTGGGATTATTGTTGATAAAGACAACCTGCCAATTCCCTACGCAAATGTTGCTTTCAAGGGGTCAAGCGAAGGAATTGTATCTAATGAAGATGGAAAGTTTTACCTAGAGTCGCCTAAAACATACACGGTTTTGATGGCTTCATCTGTAGGTTTCAATGATCGTGAAATTGATTTGCTACAAGCTGTAAATTACAATTTGAGAGTACAATTAGGCGAGGTGCAAACCTTAAATGAGGTGGTAGTATTCACTGGAAAGACTTCCAAAAAAAATAATCCAGCGTTAGATATTCTTCGAAAAATTTGGGAGCGAAAGCGTAAAAATGGGCTGTATCAATTTGATCAGTACCAAATGGAGAAGTATGAAAAAGTCGAATTTGACATGAATACGATTGATAGCGCCTTTAAAAAGAGCAAAATTTTTAGAGGAATGGAATTCATTTTCGATCATGTAGATACTTCTAATGTAACCGGAAAAACATACTTGCCAATATTTATAAATGAAACGCTATCTGAGGTTTATGGTAGTAACAAATTGAATAAGGTCAAAGAAAAAATCAAAGCAAATAAAAATTCTGGATTTAGCGATAACCAGCAAATTTTATCCTTTGTAAAAGATTTATATTCAGATTATGATATCTATAATAATCACCTAACTTTCTTTGATAAGAGTTTTACAAGTCCGCTTTCAAAAACAGGAATTGATGTATACAACTATGTATTGAGAGACAGTGCATATATAGGTAACAAATGGTGTTATAATATTTTGTTTTATCCAAGAAGGAAAAACGAACTAACATTCAAAGGGGATTTTTGGGTGAACGATACGACGTTTGCAATCAAGAAAATTAATATGGCGGTTACTAAAAGTGCTAATATTAACTGGGTAAAAGATATCTATATCGAACAAGAATTTGACGTCCAAAATGATTCTGTTTTCTTGCTGACTCGCGATTACATGATGTCTGACTTTGCTCTTAATAAAAAGGATGAGTCAAAAGGTGTGTATGGAAAACGTACTACATTATATGACAGTCATAAATTTAATATCGAAAAGCCAAACGCCTTTTATAAAGACGAGGTTAATTATATCGATAACGAAGTGTACAATCGCTCCGATGAATATTGGGAAGAAAACCGATTTGAAAACTTGAATAAAGATGAAAAAGGGGTGTATAAAATGTTGGATACATTGCAAACCGTCAAGAAGTTTAAAAACTTGTATAATCTAGTTTCGATATTAGGTAGTGGTTATATTCAAAAAGGGAACTTTGATTACGGACCTATATTCTCCACTTTTGGTTACAACGAAGTGGAAGGTATTCGTCTTAGAGTAGGAGGTAGAACGTATTTTGGTCCTAACGATGCTTGGCGATTACAAGGATACACTGCCTATGGCTTTGATGATGATAAGTTTAAATACGGGATCTCAGGTAAGTGGATGGTTGATAAAAGAAAACGTGTAATTATATCTGCGGGGAACCGTCGCGATATTGAGCAAATTGGCGCTAGTCTAACGACTACAAATGATGTTTTGGGTCGTAGTTTTGCTTCTTCTTCACTGTTTTCTACAGGAAGTAATGGAAAGTTAACCAATATCAATCTAACGAATGTAGGTATCGAAATCGAACCGGTAAAGAACTTGACTTTTCAAACAGGTTTCTCTTACCGTACCTTAGAAGCCGCTTCTGATAGTTTTAGTTTGGATTATTTTACTGATGCCGCTAGAACTGTTGTTGAAAGTAGAGTCAAACAATCTGAGGTGAATTTACAAATAGAGTTTACGCCTAATCGCAAAACAATCGGGTACGGTGTAGAACGTTCAAACGTCGACAGTCCATTTAGTCGTTTCTATGTCAATTATAGCCACGGTTTTAAAGGCTTGCTAGATAGCGATTTTCAGTATGATAAAGTACAGTTGTATTATAAGCAACCTATAATTATAGGTCCATTGGGTCGTTCAAACGTTATTGTAGAAGTGGGTAAAACTTTTGGAACTATTCCGTTAGGTTTAATGAGTGTGATTCCTGGGAACCAGACTTATTTCACAATTGAAAACACGTTTAGTAACTTGAATTTCTACGAATTTGTTAGTGATCAATATGCTACAGTACAGTGGGAACACAACTTTGGTGGAAGGTTATTTTCTAGAATTCCATTCATGCGTAAGTTAAACTGGAGAGAGATAATTGGAGCTAAGGCGGTTTACGGATCGGTTAGTGATGCAAATCGCGCCATCAATGCTTCAGGATTGACGTACACGGCTCCTGAAAATGGATATTGGGAGTATTCTGCTGGTATTGGAAATATCTTTAAAGTATTTCGTTTGGACTTTGGATGGAGAGGGAATTATTTAGATGCTTCAGATGCTCAAAAGTTTACTGTAAAAGGGTCATTCGGATTTTATTTCTAGGAGCTATTTCCAGCTATCCACTGTATCTTTTTAAAAGGATAATTAACCTCTTAAAAAGGATGCCGTTACTATCTGGGCTACTACATTTAGTCTTTACAAAAGATCTCGGTGTTTTAAAGGTACAATAGAAGACATAACCAAAAGTAAAAATGCTTGCTGCATTAACAAATTAGTCCTGAATTAAGGTTTATATGAAGGTATTCAAGTCAGTAGTAAGTAATAGCAGTAATAATTGTTGTAAGAAATAGGATTTTAAACTACTTTTGCAACCGCTATAAAATGAAAAATTAGATAATAACATAATATAATGAGTACAGACAAGATAACCACTTTCGATGTTTTAATCGAAATTCCAAGAGGAAGTAGAAATAAATACGAGTACGATTTTGAAATCAAGAGAATGCGTTTTGATAGAATGCTTTATTCTTCAATGATGTACCCTGCTGATTACGGATTTATTCCTGAAACATTAGCTTTAGACGGAGATCCATTAGATGTATTAGTATTGCTTACTGAGCCTACTTTTCCTGGATGCGTTATGGAAGTGAAACCTATTGGAGTTTTCCATATGGCTGACGATAAAGGACCAGATGAAAAAGTTATTTGTGTACCAGTTTCAGATCCTATCTGGAATTCATTAAATGATTTGTCTGATGTTAATCCTCATTTAGTTAAAGAAATCGAACACTTCTTTCAAGTGTACAAAGATTTAGAAAACAAAACTGTTGAAGTAGGTGGATGGGGCGACGTTAATGAAGCTCATGACATCATTAAAAAATGTACAGACCGTTTCAATGAAATTGAAAACAAACCAGCTGGATTATTTAGTATTAAATAATTGACTGCATACTATATTTAGAAAAGCAATACTCTTTTGAGTGTTGCTTTTTTTTTATGCTAATAGGAAGTTGAATAAGTTTTAGTTTTACGATAATTATAAGTATGTCAAAGATTTTTTAATATACTTTTTGACATTCTTAAGTTTGTAATATTTATTATAAAAAAAGAGGGGTTGCAAATATCTATTTGCAACCCCTCTTTATATTGTGTAGTATAATTTACTAAAATAATCCGTTGATTTCAGCGTCGATTCTATTAAAAATGGTTCCCAAGTCTTCAGGATTATCCACAAAATTGATATTGTCAACATCAATAATCAATAGCTTACCACGATCGTAAGTGTGTATCCAAGCTTCATAGCGCTCGTTTAAACGGCTTAAATATTCGATAGAGATAGAATTCTCATACTCTCGCCCTCTTTTGTGTATTTGTCCCACTAGGTTGGGTATCGAACTCCTTAAATATATCAATAAGTCAGGTGCTTTAACCGTTGATTCCATTAATTCAAATAAAGAAGAATAGTTTTGATAATCACGATTTGTCATCAAACCCATCGCATGTAGGTTAGGAGCAAAAATGTGAGCATCTTCATAGATTGTTCTATCTTGAATAATCTTTTTACCACTCTCGCGTATTTGCATCACTTGACGAAAACGACTGTTTAAAAAGTAGATTTGTAAGTTGAAAGACCAACGCTCCATTTGGTGGTAAAAATCATCCAAATAAGGGTTGTCAACGACATCTTCATAATGTGGTTCCCATTTAAATTGTTTGGCAAGTAAACGCGTTAATGTTGTTTTTCCAGATCCTATATTTCCTGCTACTGCTATGTGCATTACGGTATTGCGATTTTATAATTGATATTTCCTTCTGATGTAAAAATAGCTAAAAATTAGTAGTCATTATAGAAAATTTTCAACGTTTTTTAGAATCAAAATTAGGAATTAATCTGAATTGATTGCTAGCATAATAGCTTGCATCGAATAAAATGAAGGATAATTGAGCAAGATATAAAGCAATCTGGCAGCAGTTTAATTTGTTGCTATGTCTGTGCAAAATTGAGAATAGTAATGAATAAAAAAAAACGGCTACCTTGATGATAGCCGATTAGTATAATTTATTTTAGATCTAATATTATAATCCAAAAGCAGTTTTAACTTGATCAACGAAGTCTAATTTTTCCCATGTGAATAATTCTACTTCAACAGTTTTAGTCAATCCACCTGGAGCAGAGAAAGTTTTAGATACTGTTTCATTTTTACGTCCCATGTGTCCGTAAGCAGCAGTTTCACTATAGATAGGATTTCTTAATTTTAAACGTTGCTCGATAAAGTAAGGGCGCATATCAAAAATAGATTCTACTTTTTTAGCAATTTCTCCATCAGTTAAATTCACCTTTGAAGTACCGTAAGTTTCGATAAAAATACCCATTGGTTTTGCAACACCAATAGCATAAGAAACTTGAACTAAGATTTCGTCAGCTACACCTGCAGCAACTAAGTTTTTAGCGATATGACGCGTAGCATAAGCGGCACTTCTGTCTACTTTACTTGGATCTTTACCAGAGAAAGCACCACCACCATGAGCACCTTTACCACCGTAAGTGTCTACGATAATTTTTCTTCCTGTTAAACCAGTATCTCCGTGTGGTCCTCCAATAACAAATTTCCCTGTTGGGTTAATATGATATTGAATTTTATCATTAAATAAATGTGCGCTCGCTGGATTTTTAGCAATAATTCTCGGAATCAAGATTTCGATAATATCCTTTTTAATTTTTGCAAGCATCGTTTGCTCTTCGTCAAAATCATCATGCTGAGTAGAGATAACAATAGCATCAATCCTTGTAGGTTTGTTGTCGTCGCTGTATTCTAAAGTAACTTGAGATTTTGCATCAGGACGTAAATAAGTGATTTCGCTATTTTCACGTCTTAGCAAAGCTAATTCCTGTAATAATTTATGAGATAGGTCTAATGCTAAAGGCATGTAGTTTTCAGTCTCATTTGTAGCATAACCAAACATCATTCCTTGGTCACCTGCTCCTTGCTCTTCTGGGCTAGAACGGTCTACACCTTGATTAATATCTGCTGATTGCTCGTGAATTGCCGAAAGGATGCCACAAGAATCTGCTTCAAACATATAAGCACTTTTAGTATAACCAATTTTCTTGATTACATCACGTGCAATTTGTTGAACGTCTAAGTATGTATTTGATTTAACTTCTCCAGCCAATATTACTTGACCTGTAGTTACTAAAGTTTCACATGCTACTTTTGAATTAGCGTCAAACGCTAAAAAGTTATCAATTAATGCGTCTGATATTTGATCTGCAATTTTGTCTGGATGTCCCTCACTCACAGATTCTGACGTAAATAAATAAGCCATAATAAATAGTATTTTTAAATTAAGCGAGAAAAAGGAATTGCAACAATAAAAGCTAAAGAAGAGTTTCTGCTTTAGCATTTTTTTTCTACTGAAAAATTTTCAGTATCCATAACGAATTAGTTTCATTATGAAGAGGTTGCAATCAGTTCAAATTTTTCCTCTTTATTAGTGCGCAAAGGTATGAAACGATTTTGAATTGCAAATTAAACTTAACTATTTTTTAGATTAAAATAAGTGATGTCAAAATGTGACTTACGACTTAAAATACTAACACATTTATTATGTTTTGTTAATTCTTCAAATATTATTTGGTGGTTTGGGATTTTGTTTGCAAATTTGGATTATAAATAAGAGATAATGTTAGCTATTAAACAAATGATGTGTATGACGATTAAGGAGAGATCCTGGGAATGCGCTATTGTTTAAAATCTAATTTCACATACGATTTTTAAAAAGCCTCCCAGACATTGGGAGGCTTTTTTTATACCTAATAACCAACTAAAAAAAATATTATGAGCACAAACAAATTTGAAACAAATGCATTGCACGCCGGACATGACGTTACAAAACACGCCGGAACAAGAGCGGTGCCTATTTACCAAACATCATCGTATGTCTTTAATAACTCTGAACATGCAGCAAATTTATTTGCACTGTCAGAGGCGGGATATATTTACACACGTTTAAATAATCCTACAAATGATATTTTAGAACAACGTCTAGCTGCACTTGAGGGAGGAATTGCGGCTGTGGTAACTGCATCTGGAACTGCTGCAATAACGACTGCACTACTAACGATATTAAAAACCGGTGACCACATCGTCGCTTCAAGTAGTTTGTATGGAGGAACTTTCAATTTACTGCAATCTACATTGCCTAGACTAGGAATCACAACCACATTTGTGGATCCTTCAAATCCTGATAATTTTGCCGATGCAGTGACTGATAATACAAAAGTCATTTTTATAGAAAGCTTAGGCAACCCTAAATTAGACGTTCTAGATATTGCAGCTATCGCAGTGCACTCAAAAGCAGCTAGGATTCCGCTAATGGTAGATAATACAGTTGCTTCTCCTTATTTATTAAATCCTATTGTGCACGGAGCAAATATTGTTATTCACTCGCTTACCAAATACATTTCAGGAAACGGGACTTCACTAGGAGGCGCGATTATCGATGCGGGGACTTTTGACTGGAGTAGTGGTTGTTTTCCAGAATTTACTACTCCTAATGCGGGTTATCATGGACTCGTTTACCATGAAGCTTTAGGAGCGGCCGCATTTATAGCAAGAGTACGTATTGAGGGATTGCGAGATTACGGAGCAGCTTTGAGTCCGTTTAATGCTTTCCAAATCATTCAAGGTTTAGAAACATTGGCCGTTCGCGTTCAAAAGCATAGTGAAAATGGTTTGGCTTTAGCCAAGTGGTTAGAATCTCAAGATCAAGTGGCATGGGTTAATTATCCAGGATTAAAATCAAGTAAATATTATGAATTGGCGCAACAGTACTTACCAAAAGGTCAAAACGGATTAGTAACCTTTGGTTTAAAAGGAGGATTTGAAGCAGCAAAAAAAGTTGCAGACAATACAGTGCTATTTTCACTTTTAGCAAATATAGGAGATACTAAATCTTTAATTATTCATCCTGCAAGTACAACGCATCAACAATTGTCAGATGAGCAGCAACTAAGTTCAGGAGTTTCAAAAGACTTAATTAGATTATCTGTAGGCTTAGAAAATATTGAGGATTTAAAAGAGGATTTATTGCAAGTCTTCAACCAACTGTAGTCTTATCATGAGTTGATTATGCTTGGTTTTTAAAGAACTGGTATTCATAGGTTAAGTAAATGTTATAGAATTTTAATCTCAAGTTATAAAATTATTATATGTAGCTTAAAATCGAGTTAAAATATTGATTATCATTAGGAATACAGGATAAAAATCATCAAATTTGCTTCAAGATAATAAAACGATAAATATTAAAGATTTCTAACCGAATATATATAATATGAACAGACATTTTTTTAAAAATAATTATTCTTCGATGAACATTTTATTTATAAAAGTGGGCTGATCATATTCCAAAAGTAAGAGTTACTACAACTTGAACCCTTTTGGTATATTCCAAAAGGGTTTTTTTTTATACAAACAAGCAAGAACATTAATAGCAAAGCAAATACATAACAAATAAAAAAGAAACATTATGAAAGCATTAAACACAGTTACCAAGGCAGTAAATTTTTTGAAAAAATTAAAAACAAGAAAAAACATAATCAACATTTCAGTCGATGATTTAGTTCACCCAAGATTTGGCTTCAATGATAAAGAAATAGGAAAAGCAGCAAATTCATTGCAGTTTTTGATGTATTCTAAGGAAAACGATACTCTTTTTATCTAATTGGTAGTGTCGGCTTTTTATAGTGTTTTACACGCAGGTAATTTCTGAATTGTTAGGTTCAGCGATGTCTTGCGTTTTTTTGTTACAGATTGTTTCTAGCGTGAAAACTAGGCTAATAATATTTGCTTGTTACATAAATTAATAGTTTATTTGCATCATTAAGTTCACATACGTATTGAAATGTTATAAAGAAAGGACGAGGGATTAGACCCGATGAAGCCTTAGCAACCCTTTGAGAAATCGAAGAAGGTGCTGCATTCTACCACTCCCAAAAGTGGAAAGATAACAACGAGAATTTTTCTAGTATTTACCTAGTTTTTTCTTTTTAATATTTCCAAACACAAATCAAAATCAATTAAAGATTTGACATTGGAAAATAAACCAACACACATAACCATACATAATTTCACCACGCACAATGGTGCTATTTATGCAAGCCTTAATTTGAGTTATCAAGTTTTTGGAGCTCCGCTGCATACCGCTCCCATTATTGTGATCAATCATGCCTTAACGGGAAACTCTCAAGTTATTGGAGAATCCGGTTGGTGGAATGATATCGTAGGAATTGACAAGACAATCGACACTAGAAAATATACCATCGTCTCGTTTGATGTGCCAGGAAATGGCTTCAACTCAGTAACTATTGAGAATTATAGAGATTTTATTGCCAGAGATATTGCTCGAATTTTTATCGAAGGACTAAAGTTCTTAAAGATCGATAATCTATTTGCGCTCATTGGCGGCTCTGTAGGTGGAGGCATTGCTTGGGAAATTTTGGCCTTAGAGCCTAAACTAGCACAAAATTTTATTCCCATTGCTACAGATTGGAAAGCAACAGACTGGTTAATTGCGAATTGTTATTTACAAGAGCAAATACTGAACAATTCTAAAAAACCAATTGAGGACGCACGCATACACGCCATGCTGTGTTATCGAACTCCCGAGTCATTCAAAGAGAAATTCAATAGAGACATCAATGTACAACTCGAAACTTTTCAAGTGGAAAGTTGGTTGAACTACCACGGTGAGAAACTAGAAAAAAGATTTCAGCTAGCGGCTTACAAAATGATGAATCAATTATTGAAAACAATTGATATTACTAGAAATCAGGAGTCATTAGAATCAATCATTTCAAAAGTTGATGCTAATATTTACATCGTAGGAATCAACTCTGATTTGTTTTTTACCGCAAAAGAGAATCGAGAGACCTATAACGAAATCAAAAAATTTAAAAATAATGTGTTCTATAGCGAAATTGACTCTGCGCATGGTCATGATGCTTTTTTAATGGAATACGAACAATTAGACAATTTATTAGAAGTTGTTTTCAAAAATAAAAAGCAGATGAAAATAGTAAAATTTGGTGGAAAATCTTTGGCAAACGGCGAAGGAATCGAAACAGTCTTAAATATTTTAGAAGAGAAGGTAAAGCAAGACGAGAAATTTGCAGTAGTAGTTTCTGCTCGTGCAAAAGCGACAGATGAACTGGGTGATATTTTGACAATTGCGGCTAAAAATGGAAATTATAAGCCCTTACTTGAAAGTTTTAAAAACTACCAAAAAGACGGTTTTGATGCAGTTGATTTCTCCGTTGAATTTGATAAACTAGATAAATTGTTTGAAGGCGTAAGCCTAATAGGTGACTACAGTGAAAAAATTAAAGACCAAGTTTTGGCTCAAGGTGAGGTGCTTTCGGCAAAATTACTAGTATTTTTATTGAATCAAAAAAACATTGCTGCAAAATTAGCTGATACCAGAGAGCTGATTATAACAGACTCTAATTTTGGTGATGCACAACCTCTAGAGGCTACTTCGAAAAAGAATATTATCCAAGTTTTCAAAGAAAATAAAGACGCTATTCTAGTGCTTACCGGTTTTATTGGGTCGAATGCGAAACAAGAAACGACTACGCTAGGTAGAAATGGAAGCAATTATACAGCATCATTGATTGCAAATTATATTAACGCAGAAGAACTGCAGAATTTTACACATGTAGACGGAATCTATACTGCTAATCCTGAGCTGGTACTCGATGCTAAAAAGATTGAATCGCTTTCTTATAACGAGGCAAATGAGATGGCTAATTTTGGAGCGAATATTCTGCATGCAAAAACAATTATTCCGTTGTTAGAGAAAAATATTCCACTTCGAATATTAAATACCTTCAACCATGAAAACAAAGGGACTTTAATTACATCTAACTCTAATGCGTCGGGAATTAAAACGCTTTCTGTTTTAGAAAATGTTTCATTAGTAAATTTAGAAGGTAGAGGTTTACTTGGAAAAACGGGAGTTGATGCTCGAATTTTTAGAGTAATGGGTGATAATGATATCAGTGTCAGTATCATTTCGCAAGGTTCATCTGAACGAGGAATTGGCCTCGTTGTCGCCGCTGATAAAGCTTCAAAAGCAATGATTGAACTGGAAAAAGAATTCGAAAATGATTTTTATTCCAAGGATGTCAACAAAATTACGGTGGTTGATAACGTATCAGTTATTTCGATAATTGGGCAAGATTTAAGTACATTTCATAAGCCTTACACAGCGTTGATAAAAAATAAAATTGTTCCTATTTTATTCAACAATACGGTTACAGGTAAAAATGTAAGTTTGGTGGTTAAAAAATCTGAACTTAACAAAGCATTGAACGTAATTCATGGAGAGATTTTTGGCGTAGCAAAAAAAATCAATATTGCTATTTTTGGACATGGTTTAGTGGGTGGAACGCTAATTAATCAAATCTTGGAATCGGCGGAAGCAATTGAAAAAAGAAAAGATGTTAAGTTAAATGTGTTTGCAATTGCAAACTCTAAAAGTATACTCTTAAATAAAAACGGTGTTTCAACAGATTGGAAAAACGAAATCCAAACCAATGGAGTTTCGTATACAATTGATGATGTGATCGCTTATGCAAATGAACATCATCTTGAAAATTTAATTGCTGTTGATAATACGGCGAGCGCTACTTTTGTAGAAAACTATATTTCGCTTGCTGAGAATAGTTTTGATTTAATTTCGTCTAATAAAGTTGCCAATACTTTGAGTTATGGTTTTTATAAAGACTTAAGAACGGTACTTGCTGAAAACCAAAAGAACTATTTGTACGAAACAAACGTAGGAGCAGGGTTGCCATTAATTGATACGATAAAATTATTGCATCTTTCGGGTGAAAACATCACTAAAATTAAAGGCGTTTTCTCTGGAACGTTAAGTTATTTGTTCAATCATTTTTCTGCCAAGGATGTTCCTTTTAGCGAAATATTAAAAGAGGCGATTGATAGCGGATTTACAGAGCCAGATCCAAGAGAAGATTTATGCGGTAATGATGTAGGGAGAAAATTATTAATCCTTGCTAGAGAATTAGATTTACAAAATGAATTTGAAGAAGTGGCTATTCAAAATCTGATTCCGGAACATTTACGTGAAGGAAGTGCTGCTGATTTCTTAACGAAGCTTAAAGAATTTGATTCTATTTATGATAAAATAAAATCAGATCAAAAACCAAACCACGTGCTGAGATACATCGGTGAATTATCGGGAGATTTACAACACGACAAAGGAATTTTGGAAGTAAAATTAGTTTCCGTACCTTCGGATACCGCTTTGGGAGGCTTAAAAGGTTCTGATTCATTTTTCGAAATTTACACAGAATCTTACGGAGACCGACCAATTGTCATTCAAGGAGCCGGAGCCGGATCTGCAGTAACAGCGAGAGGGGTTTTTGGGGATATCTTGAGACTGTCTGATAAAGGGTAATTACAGAGAATAGTTTTTAGTGAATAGTAACCAGTTTTCAGTGATCGGTAAGCAAAAAGAATTTTATATGGATATTATTTTTATTTTAGTAGGAATGAATGTTTCATTGATATTCTTGTTTGATAAAAGTATATTAGATAGCAAAGAATGGTTTCTTAAACTAATAATTTTAAATATCATGTTATTTTTAATTGCTTCGATAAGTCTGTTGATTGGTTTAGGACAGAATACTGTTATTAATGCATTGTTTGTACCACTGCTTGCCCAGATTGTCTATTATGTTTTAAGTAAATTATTCTATTTAAAATATGAAAGAAAAAGTGTTGACACCTATTGGACAATAGAACGATCTTTATTCATTGATGGTTGGTTCAATTGTATATTTTGGATAGTTTCAATTTTGCTATTCTTACTAATATTATAAAGAGTTAACAAATTAAAAATTAGCGTTTAAATCCGTGTTTTGCAAAAGCAAATCCGTTTTATCCGCGCTCAAATAAAATAATAATAATTAAAAGGGACCAACCTTCGGTCTTTGCTTCCTCATCGCCGCGGCGATAGGGTTGGGAAGGGATAACTATGAGAATTACATTAAATAGAATAAACGACAATTTCCATTTCGAATTAAAAAACGAACGTGGGCATATTGTAAACGTAGATAGCCGTCCAGAATTTGGTGGCGATGATCAAGGACCAAGTCCGATGGAGTTAGTATTAATGGGAGTGGCGGGTTGCAGCGCTATTGATATGATTTCGATCTTAAAAAAACAACGTCAAGAAATCACTTCGTTTAAAGCTGAGGTAGAAGGTGAAAGAGTTCAAGTAGACGAAGCAAAACCGTTTAAAGATATCCATTTGGTTTTTTACCTAGAAGGAAACATCAAAGAAGACAAAGCAGCCAAAGCGGCTCAACTTTCTTTCGAAAAATACTGCTCGGTTTCTAAAACCTTAGAACCAACGGCCACCATACATTATAAAGTAGTTTTGAATGGTGTGGAATTAGGTAAAATCTAAAAATAAAATTAATCGTTTGAAGAGGGAGAGAGTGTTGGGATATTAATTTCGAACAACTTTAAACTTTAAACTTTAAACAAAAGAGAATGAACGAAGAACAATTTGGTTTTGAAACAGAAGCTATTCGTACTCAATTAGAACGTACGCAATATTTAGAACACTCGGTTCCATTATACTTAACGTCAAGTTTTGTATTTGAAGATGCTGAAGATATGCGTGCCTCATTTGCCGAAGAAAAAGATCGTAATATCTATAGCCGTTATAGCAACCCGAACACAAACGAGTTTGTAGAAAAAGTGTGTAAGATGGAAGGTGCCAAAGCTGGTTTTGCTTTTGCTTCAGGAATGGCTGCGGTGTATTCAACCATGGCTGCTTTGTTGAAATCTGGCGATCATATTGTTTCTTCGAGTAGTGTTTTTGGGGCGACTCATTCGTTGTTTATGAATTATTTCCCAAAGTGGAATATCGAAACTTCCTATTTCGACATTAACAAACCAGAAACGATTGAAAGTTTAATTACGCTCGAAACAAAGATCCTCTTTGCAGAATCACCAACCAATCCAGCGGTAGATATTATCGATTTGGAATTGTTAGGGAATATTGCCAAAAAGCACAATTTAATTCTAATAATTGACAATTGTTTTGCAACGCCTTATTTGCAGCAACCAATCAAATGGGGAGCGCATTTAGTGGTACATTCAGCTACGAAATTAATGGATGGACAAGGACGCGTGTTGGGTGGAGTTACAGTGGGAGATCCTGAATTGATTCAGAAAATATATTTATTTTCTAGATTAACAGGGCCTTCTTTATCACCGTTTAATGCTTGGGTATTGTCTAAAAGTTTAGAGACTTTAGCCATTCGTTTGGATAGACATTGCGAAAATGCATTGAAAGTAGCGGAGTTCCTAGAACAACATCCGAATGTAAATAAGGTGAAATATCCGTTCTTGAAATCACATCCACAACATGAAATTGCAAAAAAGCAGATGAAAGCAGGTGGTAATATTGTTGCTTTCGAAATAAAAGGTGGTTTAGAAGCAGGGCGAGCTTTTTTGGATAAAATAAAATTGTGTTCGCTTTCACCAAATTTAGGAGATACAAGAACAATCGTGACACATCCAGCATCAACAACGCATACCAAATTATCTGTTGAGGAAAGATTAGCTGTAAGCATTACTGATGGTTTAGTACGTGTTTCAGTAGGTTTAGAAACCGTAGGCGATGTTATTGCAGATTTAAACCAGGCATTGACTTAAAATTGGTATTTGTGATTGACAAATTTAGATTGTAGATTTGGTATCGTTAATGAAATTAATATCAGTCACTAAATTATGCTCTCAAAGAAAACAAAATACGGAATTAAAGCTTTGACTTTTTTGGCTCGCCAAGAAGATCAGAGTCCGGTCGCTATTGCTGATATTGCAAAGAGTGAAAATATTTCGGTAAAATTTCTGGAAAGCATCTTGTTGCTTCTGCGTCATTCAGGATTTCTTGGAGCTAAAAAAGGAAAAGGTGGTGGTTACTATTTGATAAAGGAACCAAAGGATATTAATATGGCTAAGGTGTATCGTATTCTCGAAGGACCAATTGCTTTATTACCATGTGCGAGTCATAATTTTTATGAAAAATGTGAAGATTGTAAAGATGAAGTGGCTTGTGCAGTACGTAAATTAATGACAGAAGTTAGAGATAATACACTTCAAATTTTAGAAAATAATACATTAGCAGATATAGCCTTTTAAATATGAGAGTCTACTTTTTGTTAGAATTTAAAAAGCCCCTTATTACTAAATAATAAGGGGCTTTTTGATATATGATTTTTATTTATGCCATGAATACCAATTTATAACCCACAAAGAACAACATTCCTGCAATCGCATTTCTTAAAAATAAGTCGGGAACTTTACCGCTTAACATGCTTCCTACAAAAATTCCTGGCAGTGATCCCATTAATAATTGTGCCAGTAATCCCAGATCTAAATTTCCCATACTTGCATGACCTAATCCGGCAACTAAAGTCAAAGGAACTGCATGAGCTATTTCGGTACCTACTAATTTAGGTGTTGCTAATAATGGATATAAAAAGAACAATGTTACTGTTCCTAAAGCGCCTGCGCCTATAGAGGTTAATGTTACGGTCGCACCCAATAAAACACCTATCGCTACAGTAAGCCAATTTTGTGTTCGGCTTTCTGTGTGAAATTTGTTTCCAGAATGTTTTTGTGAAATGGCTAATAGTTTCTTTTTGAATAGTACTGCTATCGAAGTTAATAACAGTGCCCAGCCTAAGCTATATTTGATCACTGAGTTCAATGCAGTGATATCTGTTTTAATGCTGTGTAAAATCCATAAAGTAAGTAAAGCTGCAGGCACACTTCCTAATGAAAGCCATCCTGTAATTTTCCAATTAATGTTGTTCTTTTTATGATGAACATAAATACCACCCATTTTTGTAAAAGCAGCATAAAGTAAATCAGTACCAACCGCCGTTGTAGGAGGAATACCAAACCATAATAAAATAGGCGTCATTAAAGAACCTCCACCTACACCTGTGAGTCCTACGATGAACCCCACGGTTAAACCTGCAACTATCAAACCTAATTGAAAATCCATAATTAATTATTTTGGACAAAAATAACTACTATTTTAGTATTATCCTATAGGGGAAGTAGACTAATAGAAATTTTTCTTGAATTTTGCGAAAAGTAGCCTGATTATACATTCTAATTCAGAATTATAAATTTGAACAACTATAATTTTTAGAATAATGTAAGAAATCATCTAAAGAGCTTCATATTAAGGCTTCAGCATAAAAAGCAGCTTAAATAAAATAGTTCTTTTTATTTTTTAGTTGAGATATAAATGTTACTTTTGCGATGTAATCTACTAAACCGATAGGGTAATAGATTTTATAATTAGAAAGAAAAATGAGCACAATAATAGTACAAGCACTAATAGAGAAAACAAAAGACTTTTCGATTGAAGAGACTTTTGCTTTTTTAGCAGATGTATATAAGGATAAAGTAGTTTTTTCTACTTCATTTGGGCAAGAAGATCAAGTGATTACAGCTTTAATTGCAAATAGTAATACTGCGATCAATATTTTCACCTTAGATACGGGGCGTTTATTCCAAGAAACTTATGATGTTTTTCATAGGACACTTAAGAAGTATAAAAAACACATCGAAGTTTATTTTCCTGAAGCCACTGCCGTACAGAATTTATTGAATGCAAAAGGTCCAAATAGCTTTTACGAGTCGGTTGAAAATAGAAAAGAGTGTTGCTTTATTCGAAAAGTAGCGCCTTTGACTAAAGCATTAAAAGGAAATTCAGTTTGGATTACAGGATTAAGGGCCGAGCAATCAGAAAACAGAAATGATTTACATCTTTTTGAATATGACTCAAAATTTGAAATCATCAAGTTCAATCCGCTTTTAAAATGGACTTTGAAAGAAGTGGAAGATTATATAGAGCTTAACAATGTTCCTCAAAATGCTTTGCAAAAAAAAGGATTCGTGAGCATAGGTTGTGCTCCCTGTACTAGAGCAATCGCCGAAGGAGAAGACATCAGGGCTGGAAGATGGTGGTGGGAATCAAGCCATAAAGAATGTGGTTTGCACCAAGGGTAGTAATTAGTGAATAGTAAAGAGTAATTAGAAAAAAATATAAATAGTTAAGGGATTAATTTGGTTTGCAATAACTTGAAACTTTAAACCTGAAACTTTTAAACAAAAAACATGAGTTCAATATTAAAAACAAACGCATTAGAAAGCGAAGCGATATACATCTTTAGAGAAGTAATTTCTCAATTTGATAAGCCAGTTTTGCTTTTTTCTGGAGGAAAAGATTCCATTACATTGGTGAGGTTAGCCCAAAAAGCATTCTTTCCAGCTAAAATTCCTTTTCCGTTATTACATGTGGATACAGGACATAATTTTCCTGAAACAATAGAATTTAGAGACCGATTGGTAAAAGAATTAGGTTTAGAATTAATTGTTCGTAATGTACAAGATGCAATTGACGAAGGAAAGGTTGTTGAGGAAACTGGTAAATACT
This sequence comes from Flavobacterium frigidarium DSM 17623, assembly GCF_000425505.1. Taxonomy (GTDB): domain Bacteria; phylum Bacteroidota; class Bacteroidia; order Flavobacteriales; family Flavobacteriaceae; genus Flavobacterium; species Flavobacterium frigidarium. Next base: position 106,365 of record NZ_AUDO01000012.1, read on the forward strand.
CTAGTAGAAACAGTTTGCAAACAACCACTTTATTAGATGCAATTGACGAATTCAAGTTTGATGCTTGTATTGGTGGAGCACGTAGAGATGAAGAAAAAGCGAGAGCAAAAGAACGTATTTTTTCTGTTCGTGATGACTTTGGTCAATGGGACGAAAAAAACCAACGTCCTGAATTATTTGATTTATTGAACGGTAAAATTGAAAACGGACAAAACGTACGTGTTTTTCCAATTTCGAACTGGACAGAATTAGATGTTTGGAGTTATATCGAACAAGAACAAATCGAGATTCCATCAATTTACTTTTCACACAAACGTAAAGTATTCTTGAGAGACGGAATGATCTGGTCACACTCTCCTTATGTATACCAGGAAGAAAACGAAGAGATTGAAGAACGCATTGTTCGTTTTAGAACAGTAGGGGATATGAGTTGTACAGCAGCAGTTGATTCTTATGCGGCAACAATCTCAGAAGTAGTAGGCGAAATTAGAGCTTCTACAATATCTGAAAGAGGTGCTCGAATTGACGACAAACGTTCAGAGGCAGCCATGGAGAAAAGAAAACAACAAGGGTACTTTTAGAATGAAGTCCGTGAAATTTCTTTTAGGTGTATTGCTGTTTAGTATTGGAATACAAGCCCAAACTGAAAAAAATGCCGATAAGCAGAGTTTACTTTGGTTTAGATATTACAATCAGCTGGAATTAAATAATAAATGGTCTGTTCATACTGAGATTGATAATCGAATTTTTATAAACCCAGTAACCCAAAACACTTTTGTGAGTCGGCTTCAACTGAGAGATAAGATAACTGATAAGGTGGAGTTAGGTGCAGGTTTTGCTTACTTTTCAGTGGCGACACAAGATCCTGAAGTTAAAACGGGTTTTCATATTCCCGAATATCGTTTGCAACAAGATGCAACGGTAAAGCAGACTTTAGGAAAAGTATATTTGACACATCGGTATATGATAGAGGAACGGTTTGTTCATAATGCAAGTAAAATAATGCTTGAAGATGGGACTACGTTTTACTTGAGATTTAGATACCGAATCCAAGGAGATTACACATTTTGGAAGAAAGAAAAGCACTATCTAAAAGGAATTCTATCGGATGAAATAATGATTAATGGCGGAAACAAGATTATCAAAAACACATTCGATCAAAACAGAATTTACGCAGCAGTTCAAGTGGGAGTTAGTCCGGCCATTGCGTTAGAATTAGGTTACTTAAATAGTTTCCAAGAAAGATCAAATGGGGTAGACTATTTTAATAGAGATATTATACGATTTAGTTTAATCCATAAGGTTAAGATATAAAAGATATTCTCTGATGGGAATTAAATAATAAGACAATAAATTAACATCTCGACTCCCCCTCTTTCGGAGGGGGTTGGGGGGAGGATTTAAACAAAAAATACATAATGGAAGTTTTAAAAATAGCAACAGCAGGAAGTGTAGATGACGGAAAAAGTACATTAATCGGGAGATTATTATACGATACACAATCTTTGACTACAGATAAACTGGAAGCAATAGAAAAAAGCAGCAAGCAAAAAGGATATGATTATTTAGATTTTTCTTTGGCTACTGACGGATTAGTTGCCGAGAGAGAGCAAGGAATTACGATTGATGTGGCTCATATTTATTTTTCTACTGCTAAGAAAAGTTACATTATTGCTGATACTCCAGGTCACGTAGAGTACACGCGTAACATGGTTACAGGTGCTTCAACTTCGCAAGTATCGATTATTTTAATTGATGCGCGTAAAGGAGTTATTGAGCAAACGTACCGTCACTTTTTTATCAATAATTTATTGAGAGTAAAAGAAGTAATTGTTGCTGTTAACAAAATGGACTTGGTTGATTATTCTGAAGAAGTTTACAATAAAATTAAAGCAGACTTTGAAGCGCTAAATGCAAAAAGTACTTTTAAAGAACAAAACGTAAGTTACATTCCATTGAGTGCTTTGACTGGTGACAATGTAGTAGAATCTTTAGGCGGAATGCCATGGTACGAAGGACATACAATCCTAGAACACCTAGAAGCTTTAGAGCCTGCAGATGTGTACGAAAAAGGAAAAGCACGTTTCCCAGTGCAAACCGTTATTCGTCCAAAGACAGAAGAGTACCACGATTTCAGAGGCTATGCTGGTAAATTATACGGGAACAATATTAAAGTTGGAGATGCTGTAACAGTTTTACCTTCTTTAACAGAATCGAAAGTGACCAACATTCACTTTTTCGATAAACAATTTGATGAAGCTTCAGTAGGGTCTTCAATTACAATCGAATTAGAAAATGATATCAATGTAACTAGAGGAGACATGATTGTAAAATCAGTTGAACTACCTAAAGTGGAGAAAGATATCAATACAACAGTTTGTTGGATGGACAGTAAAAAACTAGTTCCAGGGGCAAAATATTTTGTACAACACAACACGAACCGTGTTTTAGCTAAAATCGACAGCGTGAAAAACGTCATTGCAACTGATTTTTCTGGAAGTACAGAAGCATCTCAATTAGCAATAAACGAAATAGGAGAAGTAAATATCAAGTTAAGCAAAGCAATTTATTTTGATGCTTACAACGACAATAAATCAAATGGTGCTTTTATCTTAATCGATGCAGCAACTAATACAACAGCAGGAGTAGGGTTTATAAGATAGTTTAGGCTATCGGCTTTGGGCTGTGTGCCTAGAGCTAATAAATTTGAAGAGATTAACATTGCGTTTTTATCAATAGTTAATAATAAAAAATCACCTAGTAGTCTAAAGCCCAAAGCTCATGGCTCAAAGCTCAAAAAATATGGAAAGTTTTAGAACCGAAATAGAAAATCCGATTGTTCAAAAAGAGATAATCGATTTAGAAAGAAAAATTGCGTTATTCAAAGATGGTAAAATTGATGACGAGCGTTTTCGTAGTCTGCGTTTAGCGCGTGGAGTGTACGGTCAACGTCAAGAAGGCGTGCAAATGATTCGTATCAAATTGCCTTTTGGTAAAGTGACTAGCGAGCAATTAGTGCGTATTACTAAAGTTTCAGATGAGTATTCAACAGGGCGTTTGCACATTACAACGCGTCAGGATATCCAAATTCACTATGTGAGCTTAGATAGAACTCCGGAGCTTTGGGCAAACCTTGCTAAAGACGATATTACACTTCGTGAAGCTTGCGGGAATACCGTACGTAATATTACAGCAAGTGAATTAGCTGGTGTAGATGTTGACGAACCTTTTGACGTGTCGCCATATGCGCATGCGATGTTTCAGTTTTTCCTGAGAAATCCTATTTGTCAAGAAATGGGACGTAAATTCAAAATGTCGTTTTCATCTTCTGATAAAGATACGGCCTTGAGTTATTTACACGATTTAGGATTTATTCCAAAGATTGTAAACGGAGAACGCGGTTTCAAAGTAATGTTAGGTGGAGGATTAGGTTCTCAACCACATCACGCTGAATTGTTATCAGAATTTATTCCGGTAAACCAAATCATCCCAACTACCGAAGGTGTTTTAAGAGTTTTTGACCGTCATGGTGAAAGAGCCAAGCGTTTAAAAGCACGTATGAAATTCCTAATCAAAGACATTGGTCGCGATGAATTTTTGCGTTTAGTTGACGAAGAGAAAAAAGCATTGTCATACCAATCGTACGAAATTGATACGACTGCTTTTGATGCTGCGATTCCAGCAACTTTATTAGAAGTACCTGCAGTTACTATTGATGATACTGCTGCTTATGAAGCTTGGAAACAATCCAATGTGATTGCTCAAAAACAAGCGGGTTATTTTGCGATAGGGATTAAAGTACTTTTAGGAGATTTCTATACTGATAAAGCAAGAGCTTTAGCCGAATTAATTAAAAATTACGGTGCTAATGAGTTGCGTTTTTCATTAAAACAAAACATTGTCTTAAGAAATATAAAAGAAGAAAATTTACCTTTCTTCTATCAAGAATTAGCCAAATTAGATTTTGTAACTCTAGGGTACGATACCATTGGTGATATTACTGCTTGCCCAGGAACAGATACGTGTAATCTTGGAATTGCTAGCAGTACTGGAATTGCCGAAGAGTTAGAAAGAGTTTTGAAATTAGAGTTTCCGCAGTATAAAGAGAATCGCGAAATCACCATCAAAATTAGTGGTTGTATGAATGCTTGTGGACAACACAACATGTCATCAATTGGTTTTCAAGGAATGTCTATCAACTCAGGTAAATTAGTAGCTCCGGCTTTGCAAGTATTGCTTGGTGGTGGAATTTTAGGAGATGGAAAAGGACGTTTCTCTGATAAAGTAATCAAGATTCCAAGTCGTAGAGGGCCAGATGCTTTACGTTTTATTTTAAATGATTTTGAAGCGAATGCTAACGGAAAATCTTTCTTAGATTACTACGATGCTCAAGGAGAGAAGTATTTTTACGAATTCTTAAAACCGTTGGCTGATGTAACTAATCTTACAGAGGAAGATTTCATCGATTGGGGAAATGCTGATAATTATGTAAAAGCGGTTGGAGTAGGAGAATGTGCCGGAGTTGTAATTGACTTGGTTGCTACTTTACTTCTTGAAGCCAAAGATAAGTTGACGTTTGCTCAAGAAGCATTCGAAGATAAAAATTGGGCTGATGCGATTTACCTAGCGTATGCAGGATTTGTAAATGGTGCAAAAGCATTATTATTGGCTGAAAACCAAAAAACGAACCACCACGCTGGAATCATCAATTTGTTTGATACGGTTTTTATCGAAAGTAACAAAATCACTTTAGATTCAACTTTTAAAGACTTGGTATACCAAATCAATCAAAACGAACCTACGGAGGCTTTCGCCAAAAAGTACATACAAGAAGCGATTACTTTCTTTACAGATTTAGAAACGTATAGAGCAAAAGATATAGCAAATGCATAACATTATAAAACCCACAGTAACTTTAGTAGGAGCAGGTCCGGGAGATCCCGATTTGTTAACCGTAAAAGGGGCGAAAGCTTTGGCGCAAGCCGATGTGGTTTTATATGATGCTTTGGCAAATGAAGAATTATTAAGCTATGCTCCTAAAAAAGCATTAAAAATATTTGTTGGAAAAAGAAAAGGATGTCACGCGTACACACAAGACCAAATCAACCAACTAATTGTAGATAATGCCTTGACTTATGGTCATGTCGTTCGTCTTAAAGGTGGTGACCCTTTTATTTTTGGTAGAGGAAGTGAAGAAATAGACTATGTAGAAAGCTTTGGAATTCCTACATTTGTTATTCCTGGAATTTCATCAGCTATTGCCGTTCCAGCTTATCAAGGTATTCCGTTGACAAAAAGAGGAGTTTCAGAGAGTTTTTGGGTAATAACAGGAACGACTTCAAGCCGTCAGTTATCATCAGATATTCATCTTGCAGCACAATCATCAGCTACCGTAGTTGTATTGATGGGAATGAGTAAATTAGAAGAAATTGTTGCTATTTTTCAATCGGAATCCAAAGGAGAAACCGCCATTGCGATCATACAAAATGGAACGACCCCCGAAGAAAAAATCGGAATTGGGACCATTGATACTATTCAAAAAATAGTGGCTGAGCAGCAATTAAGTTCGCCAGCAATTATTGTAATTGGAGCAGTTGTAGGTGATAGTCAAACTAGGAAAGGGTTTTGCAAAGAGTTAAAATCCAATCACAACAAACTATTGGTTTATGGAAAGGAATGAATTATATCCTGTATTTTTAAAACTACACAATATGCAAGTATTGATTGTAGGTGGAGGAAATGTAGGGTTAGAAAAATTAAGCTTTTTATTAAAATCAAGTCCGAATGCAAATGTTGAGGTGGTGGCACCGCGATTTTTACCAGAATTGGTAACTTTGGCAAACAAACACAGCTCTGTGATTTTAACAGAGAAGAAATTTAATCGCTGGATGCTTCGCAAACGCCACATGGTTATTGCATGTACTGATGATTTAAAAGTAAATAAAAGAGTGTACGACTTATCTAGAAAGCGATTTCTAATTTGTAATATTGCTGATACACCGCCATTATGTGATTATTATTTGGGCGGAATTGTGACCAAAGGGAATGTGAAAATTGCCATTTCGACCAATGGGAAATCACCCACAACAGCAAAAAGGTTACGAGAGTTCTTCGAAGAAATTATTCCCGAAGATATTAATAAAATGGTCGAAAATTTGAACGAGTATCGCAAAACCTTAAAAGGAGATTTTGAAGAGAAAGTACAGAAAATGAATGAAATTACAGCTACTTTAAAAAACAAAGAGTAGATAATGGAATAAAGAAAATACAGCAAAGTGTTTGAATGATATTTATCATTTATTTGAGAGATATTCAATCGTTCCTTTGTGAATTAAATATAAATACAACTTTTCCTTGATTTCCGTATAGGATTTAAGGGGCTAATTAATAAGAACATGATTGAAACAGATATCCTTATAATAGGAGCCGGACCAACTGGTTTATTTGCCGTTTTTGAAGCAGGATTATTGAAATTAAAATGCCATATATTAGATGCTTTGCCACAGGCAGGTGGGCAGTTATCAGAGTTATATCCTAAAAAACCTATCTATGATATTCCAGGTTTTCCTGAAGTATTAGCAGGAGATTTAGTAGATAATTTAATGGAACAAATAAAGCAATTCGAGCCAGGATTTACACTTGGAGAACGTGCTGAAACTATTGAAAAACAAGAAGACGGAAGTTTTATTGTAACTTCAAATGAAGGAACAAAGTTCCACGCAAAGGTAATTGCTATTGCTGGAGGGTTAGGAAGTTTTGAACCTAGAAAACCTTTAATCGACGGAATCAATTTCTACGAGAACAAAGGAATTAAATACTTTATTAAAGATCCAGAAGAGTTTAGAGATAAGAGAGTAGTGATTGCCGGTGGAGGAGATTCAGCCCTTGACTGGAGTATTTTCTTGACAGATGTAGCTTCAGAGGTGACTTTGATTCACCGTCGCAACGAATTCCGTGGTGCTTTAGATTCTGTAGAAAAAGTACAGGAACTAAAAGATGCTGGAAAAATTCGCATGATTACACCAGCTGAGGTAGTGGGATTAAACGGAGCCGAGCACATTGAATCGATTGTAATCGAGGAAAACGGAGCTAATCGCACAATTGACACTGATTATTTTATTCCGCTTTTTGGTCTTACACCAAAATTAGGTCCTATAGGAAACTGGGGATTAGAAATAGAAAAAAATGCTATCAAAGTAAACAACGCTTTAGATTACCAAACGAATATTCCAGGAATTTTCGCCATTGGAGATGTGAATACCTATCCAGGTAAATTGAAATTGATTTTGTGTGGTTTCCACGAAGCGACGTTAATGTGTCAAGCGGCCTACCAAATCATCAATCCAGGGAAACGTTATGTATTGAAATACACTACAGTTTCAGGAGTTGACGGATTTGATGGAACTCGTAAAGAAGCACCAAAAGCTGTTGTTAAAGCAATAGTTTAACAAATTCACCTATAGTAGTTAAAAAATTAAGCGCTAATACTTGCGAGTATTAGCGCTTTGTCTTTTCTTTGCAGTGTTCCTATATTTATTGAAAGTTATCACGAAAGGCGGAGGGAAAGACCCAATGAAACCTTAGCAACCCTTTATCTTTAAAGAAGGTGCTACATTCTACTTTATACTGAATTCAGTATCTAAGATAGATAACACAAGAATACTTCTACAGTATTTCTCAACAATTTTCTTGACAACATATCGATATTTTTTTAGAGCAGATCAACGGTGCATTTTAACCACGATCCTTCCTGCTGTACGCTATATCTATTGCGCCGAACACCGGCACAATAGGATGTCGCTTCCATCAGGGCTAAAGAGAAATAATAGTGAACTTTTAGAACTATTAATCAAAAGAATAGATTTAGAATATTTTCTAGATTTAAATTATCATACGTTATGTCAAAAGAGATTAAAGACAGTTTAGGAATTCCCCCTTCGGGGGTTAGGGGGAACATTCACGAAGCCATTAAAAAAAACATACTCATCCTCGATGGAGCCATGGGAACCATGTTGCAGCGTTACAATTTCTCTGAAGAAGATTTTAGAGGCGAACGTTTCAAAGATTTTCCACATTCTTTAAAGGGGAACAACGATTTGCTATCACTCACACAACCTCAAGCGATTAAAGCGGTGCATGCTGCGTATTTTGAGGCTGGAGCTGATATCGTAGAAACCAATACGTTCTCAGGAACCACCATCGGAATGGCCGATTATTTCCTAGAGGAATACGTATACGAATTAAATTATGAGTCGGCTAAACTAGCCCGCGAAGTAGCCGATGAATGGACAGCTAAAAATCCAGACAAACCCAGGTTTGTCGCCGGTTCAATAGGACCAACAAACAGAACGGCAAGTATGTCACCAGATGTAAATGATCCGGGATATAGAGCCGTGACTTTTGATGATTTGCGTATCGCCTACAAGCAACAAGTAGAAGCCTTAATTGACGGCGGAAGTGATTTGTTATTAGTAGAAACTATTTTTGACACATTAAATGCCAAAGCAGCACTTTTTGCTATCGAAGAAGTAAAGGACGAACGCAATATCGATATTCCCATCATGGTATCAGGAACAATTACAGATGCTTCTGGAAGAACACTTTCTGGGCAAACGGTAGAAGCGTTCTTAGTTTCAATTTCGCATATTCCATTATTAAGTGTAGGATTCAATTGTGCTCTTGGAGCCGATTTATTGAAACCGTACTTACAAACATTGTCACAAAATACAGCTTTCAATGTATCGGCGCATCCCAATGCAGGATTGCCCAATGCCTTTGGGGAATACGACGAAACTCCTGAAGAAATGCAATCACAAATAAAAACATATCTCGACGATAATTTGGTCAACATCATAGGTGGATGTTGTGGTACAACCCCAGAGCACATCAGGTTAATTGCAGATATCGCCAAAGATTATAAACCAAGAATTTCTACGGCAGTGATGTAACGTAGAGATGTGATGTATCGCGTATGACATAAGATTTGAGCGAACAGGTTTGAGGTCTCAATAGTTCCCAATAATTGAAAAGGTAAAAAATATTTTCAAAGAGTTAGAATAGGCACGCGCAGGAGAGTATATAATTGAGTAATGTTTGATAATAAAGAATGAATATGTCAGCACATGAATTGGGTCAGATGACCAGTGGCGCTATATTGGTATTGTTTCCTTTATTTATTATTGTTAAGTTAAATGGCGCACTTAAGAAAAGTGAGACTTTGATATTTTTGTTTGTTATAGGTTGGATTTTATATGTTGTTCCAATGGAATTAAGGGGGCATTATAAAAACAATGATATGGTATTGTTTTGGTTGGGAATCATTCCAAATTTTGGATGTGCTTTTGCATTACCGGTCGTAGGTTTTATAAAAAAAGGAATTACAAGTAATAAATCGAAAAAGAGGTTGTTTATTTCGAGTTTTGTAACTTTTATATTGCTTATGATTTATGAGTTAATGGCATTAAATAATAATTTAGAAACATTCGATTGGCTTGATATATTGATGTCAATTCTAGGTTTAATATCGATAAATTTTGTTTTTAATTTATTGAAATTAGAGTGGTTATTTCCTGCTAACGCAAGCGTCTCACTTGTGCCCGTAAAGAGAGTAAAAAGTTCTTTAAAAAAATAAAATGAGTTGATTTTGTCATTTCGACGAAGGAGAAATCACATCAAGTGATTCAGATAATGAGATTCCTCCTTCGTCGGAAAGACAAAAATGAGAAAAAGAGTATTGTTATTAGAACAAAATTGCGTGAGGGATAGCAGCGGAAAGCCCACAGCCTGACGAAGGAAGAGCGAGGACTTATAGCATATAGCCCGACCCGTAGTTTTTACGGAGGGGCACGCCCAAATAAAGAAGAGTTAGAAAGTTACACCTACATGATTTTTAAGATCGTGGAGGATAAATAAAAAATAAAAATGGCAGTAGTAGAAACTAGAAGAAACTTGGTATTAGCGGGATTAGAGCCTTTAATAATTACGCCAGATAGCGTATTTGTGAATATTGGGGAACGTACCAATGTTACGGGTTCTAGAAAATTCTTGAGATTAATCAAGGAAGAAAAATACGAAGAGGCACTAAGTATTGCTAAGGAGCAAGTGGAAGGTGGCGCACAAATCATCGATATTAATATGGATGAAGGAATGCTGGATGGTGAATATGCCATGACAAAATTCCTAAATTTAATTGCTGCCGAACCAGATATTTCGCGTGTACCTATCATGATTGACAGTTCGAAATGGGATATTATAGAGGCGGGACTTAAGGTTGTGCAAGGAAAAAGTGTCGTAAACTCAATTTCGTTAAAAGAAGGGGAAGAACAATTTATCCACCATGCTAAATTGATTAAGCGCTACGGTGCCGCTGCCATTATCATGGCTTTTGATGAGGTTGGACAAGCAGATAATTACGAGCGAAGAGTGGAAATTTGCCAACGCTCGTATGATATATTAGTAAACAAAGTGGATTTTCCTCCACAGGATATCATTTTTGATTTGAATATATTTCCAGTTGCAACTGGAATGGAAGAACATCGATTGAACGCTTTGGATTTCTTTAGAGGGACTAAGTGGGTTCGTGAAAATTTACCACATGCGCATATTAGTGGTGGGGTGAGTAATGTGTCCTTTTCGTTTAGAGGAAATGATACGGTAAGGGAAGCGATGCATTCTGTTTTCTTGTATCATGCCATTCAAAACGGAATGACGATGGGGATTGTAAACCCAGAGATGTTGACCATTTATGATGACATCCCGAAGGATTTATTAGAGCATGTTGAAGATGTAATTTTAAACAGACGCGATGATGCTACAGAACGCTTACTAGACTTTGCCGAAAATGTAAAAGGAGATGTAAAGAGCAATGAAAAAGCGGTTCAAGAATGGCGATCTGGTACCGTTCAAGAAAGAATCACGCACTCGCTTGTAAAAGGAATAGATGCTTTTATAGAACTAGATGTTGAAGAAGCAAGGCAAGCCGCAACCAAACCAATAGAAGTAATCGAAATCAATTTGATGACGGGAATGAATGTGGTGGGTGATTTGTTTGGTTCAGGGAAAATGTTTTTGCCGCAAGTGGTAAAATCAGCACGTGTTATGAAAAAAGCGGTGGCGTATTTATTACCTTATATTGAAGCAAGTAAACAAGCGGGTGATAAGCAAGGGAATGGTAAAATACTTATGGCAACCGTAAAAGGAGATGTCCATGATATTGGTAAAAATATTGTTTCGGTGGTGTTAGCCTGTAATAATTATGAGATTGTAGATCTTGGCGTTATGGTGCCTCCAGAGAAAATTATTGCTGCAGCGATTGAGCATGAGGTTGATATTATAGGGTTGAGTGGTTTGATAACACCTTCGCTGGACGAAATGGTGTATCTCGCCAAAGAACTAGACAAACGCGGAATGAAAATTCCGGTGATGATAGGTGGAGCAACGACTTCGCGTGCGCATACTGCTGTGAAAATTGCACCTCAATATAGAGAAACTGTGATTCATGTTAATGATGCTTCGAGAGCGGTAACCGTAGCTGGAAGTTTGTTGAACAAGGATAGAAAAATTTATGCAAGTGATATTAGAGCAGAATATGACGCATTTAGAGAAACGTTTTTAAACCGCTCTCGAGATAAAAATTTCTTAACTATTGAGCAAGCTCGTAAAAATAAATTGCAGCTAGATTGGGAGAGTTTTACTCCTGTGAAACCAAATGTGATTGGGGAGCAAGTTGTTGAAGTAGAGTTGGATGTTTTGGTTCCTTACATAGACTGGACACCTTTTTTTCGAACATGGGAGTTGTTCGGGAAATATCCAGCAATTTTAACGGATGAAGTAGTTGGGGAGCAAGCGACTTCGGTTTTTGCGGATGCACAAGAAATGTTAGCCGTAATTTTGAAAGAAAAGAAATTGACTGCCAAAGGAATCTACGGAATTTTCCCTGCGAATCAAATCAACGATGATGATATTGAATTAATCCCCCCAGCCCCCGAAGGGGGAGCTGCTACTAAACAGGTGTTTTTGACGCTGCGTCAACAATCCCAAAAAACAAAAGGAGCACCAAATATTGCTTTAGCTGATTTTATTGCTCCAAAAGACAATGGAATTACAGATTATATGGGTGCTTTTTGTGTGACTACTGGTTTTGGTGTTGATGAATGGGCGGCTGAATTCGAAAAAGATTTAGACGATTATAATTCGATTATGGTAAAAGCATTAGCCGACCGTTTTGCAGAAGCTTTTGCTGAATATTTACATGAGAAAGTTCGTAAAGAAATTTGGGGATATGCTTCAGATGAGAACATGAGTACCGAGGCTATGATTGCAGAGGAGTATAAAGGAATTCGTCCTGCGCCAGGATATCCTGCTTGTCCAGACCATTTAGAAAAACCAACAATTTGGAAATTACTAAATGTCGAAAAAGAAATAGGAGTCACCTTGACAGAGAGCATGGCGATGTGGCCAGCATCATCAGTTTCGGGATATTATTTTGGGAATCCGCAAAGTAAATATTTTGGACTTGGAAAAATAAAAGAAGACCAAGTAATAGATTATGCTAAGCGTAGAAGTATTTCGACCGATATGGCAATGAAATGGCTGAACCCGAATATAGCAGATTAATCCCCACCCAGCCTCCCCGAAGGGGAGGAGCCGATGTGGAAAAATAAAAATGTCTAATTAAAAAACACCCAGTCTCCCCTCCTTCGGAGGGGTTGGGGGAGGAAAAATGAAAGTAACACAACATATAGAAGAATCAAATGGGAAAACATTATTCTCATTTGAAATTATACCGCCTCAAAAAGGAAAAGGAATTCAGGAATTGTATGATAATATTGATCCGTTAATGGAATTCAAACCGCCTTTTATTGATGTGACTACTTCGCGCGAGGAGTTTATTTATGTGGACAAAGGAAATGGATTATTAGATAAAAAACTAACAAGAATGCGTCCTGGAACATTGGGGATCTGTGCTTCGATTAAACATAAATACAATGTAGATACCGTTCCGCATGTATTGTGTGGTGGTTTTACAAAGGAGGAAACAGAGTATTTATTAGTAGATTGTCATTATTTAGGAATTAATAATGTGATGGCTTTGCGTGGTGATGCTATGAAAGACGAACAATCATTTGTCCCAAAACCTGGTGGAAATAATTATGCAGTGGATTTAGTGCAACAAATAAAGCTACTTAATGAAGGGAAGTACTTGCATGATGTAATGCATGTAGATAACAAAGCTGATTTTTGTGTAGGTGTAGCAGGTTATCCTGAAAAGCATTTAGAGTCCCCTTCTTTGATTTCAGATTTGAAAAGATTGAAAGAAAAAGTAGATGGTGGAGCAGATTATGTCGTTACTCAAATGTTTTTTGACAATGCTAAGTATTTCGAATTTGTAACCAAAGCGAGAGAAATGGGAATTATGGTGCCTATTATTCCAGGAATCAAACCACTAGCAGTGCAAAGACATTTACATGTTTTGCCACAAATTTTTAGGATTGATTTACCAGAAGATTTAATTGATGCTGTAGATAAATGTAAGACTAACGCCGATGTGAAACAAGTAGGGATAGAATGGGCAATTCAGCAATCTCAAGAATTAAAAGCGGCTGGTGTTCCTGTGTTGCATTATTATTCTATGGGAAAATCAGAGAATATCAGACAAATTGCAAGTGCGCTATTCTAGAACCCTATGTTAGATGGTAGAAGTAGTGGATTTGGCTTAGTGTTGTAATAAAGTCTTATATTGCAAATTATTTACAAATCAATTTGAATATGAAATATTTTTATGGTGCTTTTTTACTAATTGCTTTTACTGCAACTTCTTGTAAAAATGACGAAATTGCAAAAAATCAAGCTGACCCAAGACTATTGGTTCCTTTTACACAGCAAACGGCAGTACAAAATAATAATGGAGCAGTTCCTAGTTCAGTGGCTGGGAATCATAATTTATTTCATGATAGCAATTCGGCTACGACGGCCACTGTTTTAGCGGGAGTGAACCCTGCGCATGGGCAACCCAATCACCGTTGTGATATTGCTGTTGGTGCGCCTTTGAACGCAACGACCACTGCAGCTGCTACAAATAATGTAAGCGTGCAAACTCCCCCGGTAGTTAGCACTACAGCAAGTAATAATGCAACTGCAAAAGGGATCAATCCACCACATGGAGAAAAAAATCACCGCTGCGATATAGCAGTTGGAGCACCATTAAACGCAACTCCTAGTACAACAACGAGTGTTTCTGTGCCACAAGAAAGCACACCGCCAAGTACGCCAATTGTAAAATCAAATGTGATTGCAGGTATTAATCCTGCGCACGGTCTTGAAGGACACCGCTGTGATATTGCGGTGGGTGCGGCGCTTCCTCAGAGTTAGAAAATAGAATTTATAAAAAAAGGCTCTTACAATTTTGTAAGAGCCTTTTTGCTACTGTATGCCTAGGAGTTAACTACAAACTTATTTAGTGATCTCTCTAAATATCGCTTCTAAGTTTTTATTTTTTTGGTTGAGTTGCAATGTTTTCAAACCATTTGCAGTGGCAAAATCAAAAACAACTGAACGCATGTCTTTTTCCGTTTTGAAAGTCAGTTCCCAAATCATGTCGTGGGTGTTTTTAAAACTAACAAGATTTTCCATTTTTGCTATCGCTTGCTCTTCGATTTGATAATCAAATTCTACTTCGATTACTTGTTGTGCTTCTTCAGAAATCAGATTGTCTAACTTTTTGTCAGCGACAATTTTGCCTTTATTGATGATAATCACACGATCACATATTGCCTCTACCTCCTGCATAATGTGGGTTGAGAGGAAAACAGTTTTATCTTTTCCAACATTCTTTATCACACTACGAATTTCATTCAATTGGTTAGGATCTAATCCTGTAGTGGGTTCATCTAAAATTAATACATCAGGATTATGCAGCAGCGCATTTGCCAAGCCTACTCGTTGACGGTATCCTTTTGATAATTGACCAATTTTTTTATGGCTTTCCGTACTTAATCCAGTTAAATTAATAACCTCATCAACTCTGTTTTTCGACACTTTATAAACTTCAGCATTGAAAGACAAATATTCTCTAACGTATAAGTCTAAGTACAAAGGATTGTGCTCTGGTAAATAACCTATAGATTTTTGCACCGCTTTTTGTTGTGTACTAATATCATGGTTATTTACTGATGCCACTCCAGCATCTGCGCTCAAATAGGTAGTTAATATTTTCATTAACGTGGATTTTCCAGCGCCATTTGGACCTAGAAAACCAACAATTTCACCTTTAGCAATAGAGAATGAGACATTGTCTAACGCTTTTTGGCTACCGTAACTTTTAGAAATGTTAGTAACAATTATTGACATGATAAATTATTTGAAACAAAAGTATGAAGAAAATGATTGAGTTGGTATTTTGATTAAGTATTATGTAAAACTCTTTTGTGAGTTCTGTTATTGTAAGTATAAAAGCATTTTTATAAAATTAGATTTTTATATTTATAAAAAATAGAAAGTATGTCAGAGGAAATTTCAAAATCGAAGAGTTTATTTAAAACTTACAGTAGCATCATCTGGTTATTATGCGGAATTATTGCAGGAAGTATTTTAGGTCTTGTCTTTGGTGAAGGTGTATCGGTCATTAAACCGCTAGGCGATATTTTCTTGAATTTACTGTTCACCGCTATTATACCTCTCATCTTTTTTACTATTGCTTCTTCGATAGGAAGCTTAGAAAAATCTGAAAAATTAGGAAGACTGTTTTTTATAATCGTAACAGTATTTCTTGGAACTGTTTTAGTCTCGGCGATCGTGATGATTGCAGGAGTCTTTCTTTTTCCTATTCACCAAGATATTATTGTTTCTAAAATTCCTTTGGAAGAAATGCAAACCATGAGTGGTGGTTCACAAATCACACAGTTGTTAACCGCTAGTGATTTTTATGAATTGTTGTCTCGTAAAAGCATGTTAGCTTTAATCATATTCTCATTCATGATTGGGTTTGCAAGTCTGCGTTCTGGAGAAAAAGGAGAAAGCTTTAGAAGTTTTTTAAATTCAGGTAACGAGGTTATGAAGGAGTTGCTTAATATTATAATGAAAACTGCTCCAGTAGGGTTGGGAGCATATTTTGCCTATCAAGTAGGAATCTTTGGTCCACAATTATTTGGTGCTTATGCAAAACCATTAGGATTGTATTATGCTTTTTGCACTTTTTATTTTATTGTGTTTTTTAGTTTGTATGCATTCATGGCGGGAGGAAGATTGGGATTTACAACTTTCTGGAAAAATAATATTACACCAGCTTTGACAGCATTAGGAACGTGCAGTAGTATTGCCACGATTCCGGCAAATCTTGCAGCTAGTGAAAAAATGGGTGTTCCTAAATATGTTAGAAATGTTGCAATTCCTCTAGGAGCGCCATTGCATAAAGATGGTTCAAGCATGTCGTCAATTATTAAGATTGCCGTGATATTTGCGATGTTTGGTAAAGATTTTACAGATCCCATGACGCTAGTAACTGCATTAGGAATTACTGTAATTGTTTCTGTAGTTGAAGGAGGAATTCCAAATGGAGGTTATATAGGCGAAATTCTAGCAATTACAATTTATGGTTTTCCTATGGAACAGGCGTTACCAGCTGCAATGATCATAGGGACTTTAGTAGATCCTATTGCTACCTTGCTAAATGCTAACGGTGATGTTATATCTTCGATGCTAATTGCAAGAATTTCAGAGGGTAAAAATTGGCTGTCCAACACTGTAAGCACTTAATTTACTTACGTCAGGGCTATTTGTTGTTTTCGATAGTATGGAATTAGGCTATTTTTTTAATTTAAATGTAATTTAAGACTCGTTTTTCCGAGAATTCTTTTTTAGTTTGCCAAAAAGCATATTTTTTTTTGGTGCAGTTAAAATAATGTATACATTCGCAATGTAATCAATACACAAAAAACAAAAATCATGTTGACTAACCGATTTTATTTTAGCAATACTTATTATTTCTTCTGGAAAGAGGATAGGGATTGTCGTATGGTTATTTAATTAGAAAATTAAATTATAATTATAAATATACAATCCCGATGAAAATCGGGATTTTTTTTTGGAAAAAATGGAGATAAAAGTCGCAATACAAGGAATAAAAGGTTCGTTTCATCATCAAGTTGCTCAAGAATATTTTGGGGAGGGCGTAGAAATTGATCCTTGTTTGTCCTTTGAAGAATTGGTAGACAGTCTTTTATCAGGTAAGACAGAACAGGCTGTGATGGCTATAGAAAATTCAATTGCGGGTCCTATTATTCCCAATTATGCTTTAATTGATAAAAATAATTTACATATTATAGGAGAGCATTACCTTCGAATTCATCAAAATTTAATGGTGCTTCCGGGGCAAAAAATAGAAGATATTAGTGAGGTTCATTCACATCCAATGGCGCTTTTACAATGTATGGATTTTTTAAAAAAGCATCCAAATATAAAGTTGGTAGAAGATAAGGATACTGCAGAGACTGCCAGTCGAATTAAGGAGAATTCGATAAAAGGAATCGCGGCAATTGCAAGTAAAACGGCAGCTAAAATGTATGAATTAGATATCATCGCGCCAGAAATTCAAACGATAAATGATAACATGACTCGTTTTGTTATTTTGAAAAAAGAAAATTCATTTGTGCCGCAACATGATATAAACCGTGCTTCAATGAAGTTTGAATTAGATCATAAAAGAGGAAGTCTTGCGGCTGTTTTAAATGTAATGAGCGATTGCAAAATGAATTTAACAAAAATACAGTCATTGCCAAAAATTGAAACGCCATGGAAATACTCCTTTTTTGTTGACGTGACATTCGATAATTATAGCGATTATGCCAAAACAAAATCACTGTTAGAAATCATGGCAGAATATTTTAAAGTTCTGGGAGAATATAAAAATACCAAACCACTAGCAGAGTAAAATAAGAACTAGAAGTAAAGTAATATAGAGATCATGATTAAATTAGCAAAGCGTTTAGATGTTGTAGAAGAGTATTATTTCTCTAGTAAATTGAGAGAAGTAAGACAGCTTGCCGCTGAGGGTAAATCGATTATTAATATGGGGATAGGTAGCCCTGATATGAATCCATCAAAAGCTGTTATTGAAGCAATTCAAACTGCAGTTACAGATGAAAATGCACATCAATATCAAAGTTATCAAGGTTTACCAGAGTTACGCCAGGCAATGTCAGATTTTTATAAAAGTAATTACGATACCGCTATAAATCCGATTAACGAAATTTTACCTTTGATGGGTTCGAAGGAAGGAATTATGCATATTTCATTAGCTTTTTTAAATGAAGGCGATCACGTATTAATTCCTAATCCTGGATATCCTACCTATACATCAGTGACTAACTTGGTGGGAGCAGTGCCAGTTTATTATGATTTAAAACAGAGTAGTAATTGGGAGCCAGACTTCGAAGCATTAGAAAAATTAGATTTAACTAAAGTAAAAATAATGTGGATTGGGTATCCGCACATGCCAACGGGAGCTAGAGGAAGTCTTGCTTTATTTGAGAGGTTAGTGGCTTTTGCTAGAAAGCATGAAATCTTATTAATCAATGACAATCCGTATAGTTTTGTTTTAAATGATAAACCAATGAGTTTGTTGCAAGTTGAAGGAGCAAAAGAGGTAGCATTGGAGCTTAATTCATTAAGTAAAACCTTTAACATGGCAGGTTGGAGAGTTGGAATGGTTTTAGGAAATGCAACAGCTATAGACGCAGTTTTAAAAGTAAAAAGCAACATGGATAGCGGCATGTTTTATGGTGTTCAAAAAGGAGCAATAGCAGCTTTGAATTGCGGGAAGTCATGGTTTGAAGAACAAAATGCTGTATATAAAAAACGAAGAGTACTTACAGAAAAGTTAGCAGAAAAATTAAACTGCGAAGTATATAAAGAAGGTGTTGGTCTATTTGTTTGGGCAAAGTTGCCTGCTGGAGTAGCATCTGCAGAAGCGTTTATAGATGCTATTTTATATGACAAGCATATTTTTATCACACCAGGAACAATTTTTGGAAGTAATGGAGAAGGATATATTCGGTTTTCACTATGTGTAACTGAGGAAAAAGTACAAGAAGCAATAGATAGATTTAATTAGATGAAAATTTACATCATAGGAATAGGTTTAATAGGTGGTTCAATGGGTTTAGATATTAAAGCCTTATACCCAGAGGCGACAATCTACGGAATCGATACTAATAAAAAACATGTTGAAGAAGCAATTGCTTTAAACGTGATAAATTTTGAAGGTGCTATTACAGATTTGGCGAATGCTGATTTTGTCATTGTTTCTGTACCGGTAGATACAGCGTTAAGAGTGTTGCCTGAAGTATTGGATAATATAGGAGAACATACCATTGTTTTTGAAGTAGGTTCTACTAAGAATCCTATTTGCGAGGCGGTTGCGAATCATTCGAAAAGAAGAAATTTTATTGCAACGCATCCTATTGCAGGAACAGAGTTTTCGGGACCTTCAGCAGCGATTACTAATTTGTTTGAAGGCAAAACGAATATCATTTGTGAGGTGGAGCGTACTGCTTTTAAATTGCAGGAGAAAGCTTTGGACTTATTTAAAAGTATGGGAATGCGTATTAGATATATGGATCCAAAATCTCACGATAAACACATTGCTTATGTATCGCACTTATCGCACATAAGTTCGTTTATGTTAGGAAAAACAGTAATCAACAAGGAGAAAGACGAACAAGATATCTTTGATATGGCAGGTTCAGGTTTTGAAAGTACCGTTCGTTTAGCAAAAAGTTCACCAGCCATGTGGACACCTATTTTTAAACAAAATAAGTTGGAAGTAGTGGAAGCATTAGAAGGGTACATAGCCAACTTAACGCAATTTAAGGA
Organism: Flavobacterium frigidarium DSM 17623; assembly: GCF_000425505.1. Lineage (GTDB taxonomy): Bacteria > Bacteroidota > Bacteroidia > Flavobacteriales > Flavobacteriaceae > Flavobacterium > Flavobacterium frigidarium. Next base: position 126,234 of record NZ_AUDO01000012.1, read on the forward strand.
ATTGCTAATACAAGATGAATACACGGCGATTTTTGACGAAATGCAAAGTGTCAATAAAATAAAAGAAATACTCAACGGAATGCACGTAAAAAAATAGCAGCTGTAGATAAGCTGCTTGTGATTAAAATAGAAACAACTCAAAAAAAAATAAAAAATTAGAAAGATGGAAAACAAGAAAGAAATGAGAAATTGGTTGAATGAATTTAATTTAAATCATCCATTTGTGATAGCAGGACCTTGTAGTGCTGAAACAGAAGATCAAGTATTAAAAATTGCTCATGAATTGAAAGATTCAGATGTAAGTGTTTTTAGAGCGGGTATCTGGAAACCAAGAACACGTCCAGGAGGATTTGAGGGAGTTGGAGAAATAGGATTGAAATGGTTACAAAAAGCTAAAGCAGAAACAGGTTTATTAATGGGGACAGAAGTTGCGACTGCTGCACATTGTAAACTAGCTTTAGAGCATGATATCGATGTTTTATGGGTAGGTGCTCGTACAACAGCAAATCCATTTGCAGTGCAAGAAATTGCAGATAGCTTGAAAGGAACAGACAAAATTGTATTAATAAAGAATCCAGTAAATCCAGATATGGCTTTATGGTTAGGTGGTGTAGAGCGTTTGTATGCTGCTGGAATCAAAAATCTAGGAGTAATTCATAGAGGTTTTTCTACTTACGAAAAAACAAAATACAGAAACATTCCTGAATGGCAGATTGCTATTGAGTTACAAAACAAATTTCCTGATTTACCTTTAATTATTGATCCATCTCATATTACAGGAAACCGTGAAATGATTCTTGAAGTAACTCAAGAAGCTTTAGATTTAAACTACGACGGTATGATCATTGAGACGCATACTGATCCAGACAATGCGTGGAGTGATGCTGCACAACAAGTAACTCCTGATACTTTAAAACAAATTTTCAAAGATTTAAGAGTTAGAAAAGTAAACGATGCTTCGGATGAATTCACTAACAAAATGACAAAATTAAGAGCTAACATTGATGTGCTTGACGCTAACTTATTAGAATTGTTAGGCAAAAGAATGAAAGTAGCTGACGAAATTGGTCAAGTGAAAAAAGACGCTAATGTAGCTGTTTTACAAAATCAACGTTGGAATGAAATACTAGGTAAAATGATCCTTGAAGGTGAGAAAAAAGGACTTTCTGAGGAGTTTGTACTTAGAATGTTCAAGGCAATACATCAAGAAAGTATTGGTCACCAAGATAAAGTGCTTAATGCGTAATTGAAATTGGGTTTTATCATAGTAACCTCCACAGCTTTATAATTAAAGTTGTGGAGGTTATTTATTTAGATATAATAATAAAAACTTCAAATTTTCAAGTTTTAACTTGAAACAAAATTTTACCTTTGTAGCATGACAGGACTCGTTTATAAATCTACAGGAAGTTGGTACACTGTAAAATCAGAACAAGGTGATTTTATAGAATGCCGTATTAAAGGAAAATTCCGTATTAAGGGAATTAAAAGTACTAATCCAATAGCGGTAGGTGATGTGGTAGATTATGAAATAGACGAGACATCTGACGCTATTACAGGAACAATTCACAATATTCATGAGCGAAAAAATTATATCGTACGTAAGTCGGTTAATTTGTCGCATCAAATGCATATTATCGCTTCTAATATTGATCGCGTGTTTTTACTAATTACGGTAAATAACCCTCCAACAACTTTTAATTTTATTGATCGATTTCTAATCACCGCTGAGGCATACGGAATCGAAACTGTTTTAGTGTTTAATAAAATAGATACTCTAGACGAACCTACTCTTGATGAACAATTGTATATGCAATATGTTTATGAACAAATTGGATATAAATGCTTGCGTGTTTCTTCGACAGAGATGAAAGGTATCGAAGCCTTAAAGGAACTAATGTTAGGCAAAGTGAGTATGTTTTCAGGACATTCAGGTGTTGGGAAATCTACTTTGGTAAATGCCATGGAACCTTCTTTACATTTGAAAACCAAGACAATTTCTGATGCTAGTAAGCAAGGTCAGCATACGACAACATTTGCTGAAATGTATGATTTGTCTTTTGGAGCGAGTATTATCGATACTCCCGGAATAAAAGGTTTTGGAATGGTCGATATGGAGCCTTATGAAATTAGCGGTTATTTTCCTGAGTTCTTTAAATTGAAAGATCAATGCAAATTCAATAACTGTTTGCATAAAGAAGAACCTAAATGTGCGGTGAAAGAGGCTTTGGAAAAAGACGAAATCGCTTGGTCACGATACAATAGTTATTTGAAAATTTTAGAAGGCGACGAAGAGCATTATCGTACTGATATTTATAATGAAGATAGGGCAGAAAGTGACAAGACGAGAGGCTTATGAGAGTAGTGATTCAAAGAGTTACATCTGCATCTGTAGTTGTTGATAACAACAGCGTGGCAAATATTGGCATTGGTTTATTGATCTTGGTAGGAATAGAAGCTGCAGATAACCAAGAAGATATTGATTGGTTAGTATCAAAAATTATCAAGATTCGCATTTTCGAAGATGAGAATCAGGTGATGAACAATTCAATCCAAGATATTAACGGTGATATCATTGTAGTAAGTCAGTTTACTTTGCACGCAGCTACTAAAAAAGGCAATCGTCCCTCCTATATAAAAGCAGCAAGACCAGAAATTGCTGTACCTCTTTATGAAAATTTTAATCGAAAATTAGAACTGGAGTTAGGAAAGAAAATCCAAACCGGAATATTTGGTGCTGATATGAAAGTTAGCTTGTTAAATGATGGTCCGGTTACCATTTTAATTGACAGTAAAGATAGAGAGTAATAGTAAAATATTTCAAGACTTTATTGTTTTACAAACCACCTATAACTATAATCTATAAACCACATCGGCAATTTTTTTAACGACATAGCATATTTTGAGGTATTTATAGTACGAAATGTGTAATGTTTAAATAAAGATGTAACAGGTTTTATGTATTAGCATCTTATTATTTATAGAATTTTCTTTCCCAAGATAAACTCAAGTTATAGCACTAAAGATTTATCCTTCTTTTGAAACTTTATTGAAAAATAATTCTATTGTTCTTTATTTAAGTAGCCAATCATGATGTAATTAAGCTATGAGATACAGCAATAAAAAAATAGTAATTAAGTAGTACTTCACCGAGGTTCATAAACTCATTTATACCTTTAAAAAAACATATTAGTATGGAATTAAAAAATGCGCAATTAGACGTAGACAATTGGATCAAAGAACACGGTGTTCGTTATTTTAACGAACTTACAAATATGGCACAGCTTACCGAAGAGGTAGGTGAGGTAGCTCGTATTATTGCTCGTAGATATGGCGAACAGTCAGAAAAAGAAAGCGACAAAAACAAAGATTTAGGAGAGGAATTGGCCGATGTTGTCTTTGTAGTAATGTGTTTAGCTAATCAAACAGGTATTGACTTACAAGCAGCCTTTGATAAAAAGATGGATTTTAAGTCGGTTCGTGACAAAGACCGCCATAAAAACAACGATAAACTAAAATAATGTTATAAGTGCTTACAAAGCTTTGGCAACAATTTTATTTGAAATAAATTTGTAACAATAGATCAATCAATATTTTTAAAATGAATTTACTACTAGAAACAGATCATTCCAATTTAAATGCCATTATAGCTGTAACTGGATCAAAAAGCGAAACGAATAGATTGTTACTGCTACAAGCCTTGTTTCCATCAATTACTTTAGAGAATACTTCAAACTCTGATGACAGTGAAGTGATGCAAAAAGCTTTAAATGGAAACGAACCAATAGTAGATATTCATCATGCGGGTACTGCGATGCGATTTTTAATCGCTTACTTTTCAGTACAAGAAGGTCGCGAAGTTATTTTAACGGGATCTTCAAGAATGCAAGAACGTCCAGTTTTAGTTTTAGTAGATGCTTTGCAACAATTAGGTGCAGAAATCACTTATGAAAACGAAATGGGATATCCGCCAATTAAAATTATTGGTAAAAAAATTACGACTTCAAAGGTGAAAATGAATGCAAATGTTAGCAGTCAATATATTTCGGCTTTATTGCTAATTGCACCGACATTAGATAATGGATTAGAGCTTACCTTAGAAGGGGAAATAACATCTGTGCCATATATCAAAATGACTTTAGGATTGCTGATGGATTTAGGAATCGAAACTAAATTTGAAGGAAATGTCATTACCGTTTTTCCTAAGAAAGATTTAGCTCCTAAAGTGATGACTGTTGAGTCTGACTGGAGTTCGGCTTCTTATTTTTATAGTTTGGTTGCTCTAGCAGATACGGCTTCGATTAGTTTAACCAGTTATAAAGAGAATAGCTTACAAGGAGATTCTGCCTTGGTAAATTTGTATAAAAAATTGGGAGTACATTCTACATTCGAAAACAACAAACTTACGCTGACAAAAATCGCTGGTTTTGAACCTGATTTTGTTGATTTCGAACTTAATAATACACCAGATATTGCACAGACAATTGTGGTCACTTGCTTAGGTTTAGGGATAGGGTGTCACTTAACAGGTTTGCATACTTTAAAAATAAAAGAGACAGATCGATTAGAAGCGTTACGTATCGAATTGACAAAGTTAGGAGCAACAATTATCGTTACTAATGATAGTTTAACATTAGATCCTGCGCGCGTTATTAATCATAATGTAAAAATAACAACATATAACGATCATAGAATGGCAATGGCATTTGCGCCACTAGCATTAAAAGTACCGTTGATTGTCGAAAATGCCGAAGTTGTATCAAAATCATATCCTGATTTTTGGGATGATATGAAGAAATTAAATTTTAAAGTGTCAGAACTTTAATTGAAAACACTAATGTTTCTAGTAAATTGTTCGAGTATATAGTGATTTTTAAATAATAAAACTAAATTAAACACTAAAAAACTTGACAACGCCTGTTTCACAGTCGTATATTTGCATTTGCTTAGTTATTTGGTTTTCAATTAACTTTTTGCCACCCTGCGCATCGTCAAAGGGTTAACTTTAATAAAATAAATAAATGAAATTATCACATTTTCAATTTGATTTACCCAAAGAACTTTTAGCTGAATTTCCTTCTGAAAACAGAGACGAAGCTCGTCTTATGGTTATTGATCGTAAAGCACAAACTATCGAGCATAAAATGTTCAAAGATGTTATTGATTATTTTGATGATGGGGATGTTTTAATCTTAAATAACACTAAAGTTTTTCCAGCTCGTTTGTATGGAAATAAAGAAAAAACTGGTGCTAGAATTGAAGTTTTCTTATTAAGAGAACTTAATGCAGAACAACGCCTGTGGGATGTTTTAGTAGATCCAGCTCGTAAAATCAGAATTGGAAACAAACTATATTTTGGAGATGATGATTCATTAGTTGCTGAGGTAATCGATAACACAACTTCTCGTGGTAGAACATTGCGTTTTCTTTATGACGGTTCTTACGAAGAATTTAGAAAGAAATTAACGGAACTAGGAGAAACTCCAATACCTAAATACATTTCTAGAGATGTTACTCCTGAAGATGCAGAGCGTTATCAAACGATTTATGCAAAAGAAGAAGGTGCTGTAGCAGCGCCAACTGCAGGTTTGCACTTTTCAAGACACTTGCTTAAGAAGTTAGAAATTAAAGGAATTAAATTTGCTGAGGTTACTCTTCACGTAGGTTTAGGGACATTTAACCCAGTTGAAGTAGAAGATTTATCTAAACATAAAATGGACTCTGAGGAATTAAAAATTACTCAAGAAGCTTGTGATATTGTAAATACAGCAAAAGCGCAAAAAAGACGTATTTGCACTGTAGGAACAACATCAATGCGTGCGGTTGAGAGTTCAGTTTCTTCACAAAACACATTGAATCCATTTGACGGTTGGACAAATAAATTTGTTTTCCCTCCTCATGAGTTTACGATTCCTACATGTATGATTACAAACTTTCACACACCTAAGTCTACTTTATTAATGATGGTTTCTGCTTTCTGTGGTCACGATTTAATGAAAAGAGCATATGAGGAAGCAATCAAAGAAGAATACAAATTTTATTCTTACGGTGATGCAATGCTTATCATCTAATACTCCTTAAAAGGTTAATTCAATAAGAAATCTCGCTAGCAATTAGCGGGATTTTTTTTTGGCATATTCTGAAAAAGAACCGGGCTATGCGCTGCAATCTTTTCAAATTTCCGCTATAGCTACAATTAAAAAAGGATTTCCACTACTATCCCTTATGCAGTCTGTTGTTCAAATTTACGATTGTAGTAATTAGGAACGATATTCAGCTAGTGCTAAAGTTGCATATTCGAAAAAATAATTCAGTACAAGTTGTTAAAGCTAAATCAGAGTAGGTATTGCCCATTTATAATTGTTATTTTTACGGGACAAATACAAAATCATGACTTTCGAAAATACACAAGCATTTGCTAAAGAACTAGATTCTCAAGACAAGTTACACAAATATAGGTCTCAATTTATTTTTCCAAAAGTAGATGGAAAGCAGGTAATATACTTTACTGGGAACTCATTAGGTTTGCAACCTACCCGCACAAAATCATACGTGGATGAAGTAATGGATGATTGGGCTAATCTTGCTGTGGAAGGTCATTTTCATTCAGAGAAACCATGGTGGGACTATCATGAACGTTTTGCCAATCCTTTAAGTAAAATTGTTGGTTGTTTGCCATCCGAAGTTTCTGTGATGAATACCTTGACGGTAAATTTACACTTGCTTATGGTTTCTTTCTATAGACCTACTGCTACGAGATATAAAATTATATGTGAGGAAAAAGCATTTCCATCAGATCAATATATGTTTCAAAGTCAAGTTGATTTTCATGGCTATGCGGCAGAAGATGCTATTGTTGAAATAAAACGTCGTGATGGCGAACACAATATTAGATTAGAAGATGTACTTTCAAAAATTGAAGAAGTGGGTGATGAACTGGCCTTGGTTTTAATAGGTGGGGTGAACTACTATACTGGACAAGTGTTTGATATTAAGACAATCACGGCTGCAGGTCATAAAGTTGGTGCTAATGTTGGTTGGGATCTAGCGCACGCAGCTGGAAACATCAAGTTAGAGTTACACGACTGGGATGTTGATTTTGCTGCTTGGTGTAGTTATAAATATATGAATTCAGGACCTGGAAATGCCTCGGGAATATTTGTTCATGAGAAACATCACAATGCTGATTTACCAAGATTTGCAGGATGGTGGGGACATAATAAAGAATGCCGCTTTAAAATGGAACCTAAATTTGACGCTGTAGAAGGAGCAGATGGATGGCAAATTAGCAATCTTCCAGTACTTTCATTGGCACCATATTTAGCATCAGTTGATATGATTGACGAAATAGGAATGGATGCAATTGTAGAGAAAAGAGATAAAATTACAGCGTACTTAGAATTTATATTAGAGGAAATAAGTAGAGAAGTAGGAAGCACATTTGAAATAATAACACCTAAAAATCCAGAAGAAAGGGCAAGTCAATTATCAGTGTTTTTACATGGTGAAGGACGAAGTTTGTTTGACTACCTAATGAAGAATGGGGTAATTACAGATTGGCGCGAGCCTAACGTGATTCGATTAGCTCCTGTTCCTTTATATTGTTCGTTTGAAGATATGTATCATTTTGGTCAAATCTTAAAAAGCGGAATATTAGCATAAAAAAAAGCCTCATTCTACATAGAATGAGGCTTTTTTTAAATTACAATTTGTTTTAAAATTCCAGCTACGTTAAGCCAGAGAAAGTTGAAAAATGATTTTTCAGGAACTCGTTCTGTTTTTACGGTCGTATTTTTAATCTCGCCATCGGTGTCATTTTTTACCACTAAGTTGGCGATGACACTTTTAATTTTACTCTCTTTTGCACGGTCATTTTTTCTAAATAATTTCACTTTCAAATTATGATATTTTAGCGCAGCATTTTCTTCAGAGTTATAGTCATTACCGTTGATTGTAAAATCTAAATAGTCAAAAGTTCCAGTAGTGGTAGCATTGATATAAGGTTTAGTGAACCTTGACAGATCAGCTGTGTTAAGATTTGTGATTTTACCATGAAATTTAAATCCGTCTGTTTTATCCATTATATTAAATGTCCAATTAACTTTAAAAGGTGAGTTGTTCATGAAATTGCAATTAATGTCAATAATCACATCATCTAATTTAGTTTGTTTGTAGCCACTTTGTAGGTGTGTTGCTGTCAAATTAAATTTATCAAATGTGAGCATTCCTGGACCTTTGGCAAAATTTATTTCTTCCTCATATACCAGTTGCGAATTTGTAATAGCAAGTGTATCTACTTTTAAAGGAAACTTCAAATCCCTTAATAATTTATTGTATAAAGGTTTTTTACTCAGGTCATCTGTAGGTAGCTTGTTTCTATAAATATTGGCTGCTAATTTATTAAGAGCGATTTTATTAGCTTCAAAGTAAGGTATACTATCTTTAAAACCCCAGTTTAGATTTGTGATAGAAATAGCATCTGCTTGCAAGGTGAATAAGTCTTTTTCTTTTTCTAGTTTCGATATAAATTCGTGGCGAGTGTATTCAGGAATTAATTTAAACTTACTAATTTTTAAATCTTTTTCGGTTGTCTTAATATTTGCTAGTGAGATGTGGTAAAAGTCATTAGCTCTGTAGTAAACACTATCACCACTAAAACTGTAGGTTTCAAATTGAAAGGGAATTGTTTGGTTTAAGGTTTCCTCATCAATTACGATTCCGTTTACCTCTAAGTGCATATTACTCACATTTAGAATTGGTTTTTTTGTCTTTGTATGTATGATTTTAACGGTTCCTTTATTCATTGTTATTTTTGAAACGGCAATAATCTGTTGGAATGGTGCGACCACCTCTGAACTTATGTTTTTTGAGTCATTAACTGCTGTTTTGTCTTCCTTGTATAATATCACTTCTGGACTGTTGATTGTAATACTGTTGGCTTTAATTTTATCATTGAATAAAATGTCCCATATTTTGAAATCACGTATCTCTACAGAATTAATTTTCGAATAAATCCCTAATTTGTCTACACCCACCTTTGCTTTACTTTTTGGTGTAATAGCAATTCCTTGCGCTGATATATTTTTGTCAATCATATCAATCGTCAAAGTTTGATACGTAATTGAGTAATTTGTTTTATTCTTATCAGCGATAATTAGAGGAAGTTGTTTGTTTACAAAATAATTTGCTGCTACGTTAATCAATACAACTATTGATAATACAACGGCGATTGCGATTATGATTTTTTTGGTCTTAGTCATTATAATTGTGTTTGGAGTGTAAAAGTATTGATTATCAACTTTATTTTACTCATCCTATTTTGTATAACTCTTGTAACATTATGATGTAAATAAAATAGTAGGCTATAATCATATAATATTTTGAGGTAATTTCATAACAATGAGTCCGTAGACTAACCTTTACTTTGTATCCAAATAAATTTAAATTTGATATTATGAAAGCATTATATATTGTTCTAGTTGCCTTAACGGTAGCATCATGTAGAAATCAAGGTGCAGAAGCAACTGCAGATGATGCAAGACAAGTAAGTATTGATTCAATGAAAACGCAAATTGAAAAAGAGCGCATCATTGATTCAGTTGAAACTGCGCTGGCTAAACAAGAAGCTGCAAAAGAAGTGCAAAGAGAAGTTGTTGTTGTAAATCAACCTGCAGCTACTACAACTGCGGCATCAACCACAACTACAACAACCACTGAGAAAAAGGGATGGAGTAGTACAGCTAAAGGCGCGGTAATTGGAGCTGGAGTAGGTGCTGCAACCGGAGCTATTATTAGCAAGAAAAAAGGGACTGGAGCAATAATTGGAGGTTTAGCAGGAGCTGGTGTTGGTGCTGGTACTGGTGCAATTATTGACGGTAAGAAAAAATAATAAATTTACAAACGACATTACTATAATAAACGCTTAGGATTTGCTAGTTCTAAGCGTTTTTTTTTATTTTTTATTCTTTTTAAGCTAAATTATTGATTTTGTAGCTACATTTTTTCTAGCGTATTCATAGCGATTCACTAATTTGGGTAAACAATAACCATCTAAGCCATTCAAACTTATAACATCGGCTTTGTCTAATTGTAGCCAACCGTCTTGATGTTCTAGATTTTCGTTATAGAAAATTTTTTCGATGCTTGCTATAATATGTACCGTGCCATTTTCTTTGATGTGGTATTCGTTAATGTATTTGCAATATAATTGTACGGGGCAATCTTTTACAAATGGTGTGCTAATTGCATCTTTAAATTCAATATTAAGTTTGGTTTTATCAAACTCTGAATCTTCGGGATTATAGTTGGCAGAAGTCTGGTGCGCATCACTAATTATGTCAGCAGTCACGTGATTGACCGTAAAATATCCTGTCTCTTTTATATTTTTATAAGTATCACGCACTACGATTGTAGGGCGCATAATAAATCCTAACATTGCTGGATTACTTCCTAGATGAGTTACACTACTAAAAATAGCTACATTATTTATACCCTCTAGAGATTGCGTGGCGATAAGATTAGCTGACTTATATCCAGTACATGAATTAACCAAATTCAATCTCTTTACTTTTTCCATCTCAGATAAATCTGCAGTAGTGACTTCTTTCATAAATAATGTTTTAGACAAATATAGTTTTGTTTAATTAAAAAATCAAAAATTTAAACAAAATTAAGTTTTGAAAGTCAATTATTAATCACTTTCAGTCATGGTTAAAGTAAAGAAAATTATATTTGTGTGTTTTAAAGGTAATAAATATGAAAATAATTAAGAAGGTAATATTATCGTTAGTGGTTTTGTTCATAATAGTAGCAATTTTATTTACGTTATATGCTTATTATCAGAAGCCACAATACGAAGGCGAAGTCCAATTGAAAAATCTTAAAGGAGACACCACCGTTTATTTTGATGAATTTGGAGTTCCTCATATTTATGCTAATAATGCTAATGACGCCATGGTTGCTTTAGGATATGTACATGCACAAGATAGACTTTGGCAAATGGAGTTGATGCGTAGAATAGTCCCCGGAAGGTTATCAGAAATTTTTGGCGAAGTGGCATTAGAAAATGATCGTTTTTTTGCTGGACTTGGTATTGAAGAAGCTTCAAAAAAAGCCATTGAAGCCTTAGATAAAAATAGTCCAAGTTATAAAATGAGTATGGCTTATTTAGATGGAATCAATCAGTACATGAGCGAGGGAAAAACTCCTATTGAATTTACATTACTAGGTATCGAGAAACAAAATTTTACGCTAAAAGATATTTACAATGTATTTGGTTATATGTCATTTAGCTTTGCAATGGCACAAAAATCAGATCCATTAATGACTGATATTCGAAATAAATACGGAATCGAATATTTGAAGGATTTAGGTTTAGATGGATTGGAAAATACAGTACAAATACAAAATACCAACGAGTTTAAGGACAAGTATGCTTCGATTTCTAAATCTGTTGCGGGAATACTTGATAAATCTGCTGTGCCTCCTTTTATAGGTTCTAATAGTTGGGTTATTAGTGGAGAGAAAACTAAAAGTGGCAAAGTGCTGTTTGCTAATGATCCGCATATTGGGTTTTCGCAACCAGGAACTTGGTATGAAGCGCATATAAAAACACCAGAGTTTGAATTGTATGGCTGCTATCTTGCAGGAACACCTTTTCCGCTTTTGGCACATAATAGAGATTATGCGTATGGATTAACAATGTTTGAAAACGATGATATTGACTTGTACCAAGAAACAAATAATAAAGACAATGATGCGCAATATAAAACGGAAAACGGTTTTGCTAATTACGAAATAAGAGAAAAAAGAATCATAGTAAAAGATGGTGAAGATGTTCTCCTTAAAGTTAAAGTAAGTCGCCATGGTCCTATCATGAACGATATTTTACCAGGTTTAAAAATGAAGAATCCAGTTGCTATGTCATGGGTTTACACGCAGCAACCCATTCAAATCTTAGATGCTGTTTATACTTTGTCACATGCAAAAGATGTAAACGACTTTCAACGAGGTGTTTCACTAATTGCGGCTCCTGGACTTAATATTATGTATGGTGATGCAAAGGGGAATGTTGCTTGGTGGGCAACCGGAAAATTATACAAACATAATAAAGGAGTGAATACCAACTTTGTTCTAGATGGAAGTACTACAAATGATGATATTCAAGAATATCTAGATTTTTCTAAAAATCCAAAAGCAGTCAATCCAGATTGGAATTATGTTTATTCAGCTAACAATCAACCAGCAGCAGTAGATGGCTATTTGTACCCTGGGTATTACCTGCCCGAAGATCGAGCAAAAAGAATTACGACATTACTAGATGAAAATTCTAAATGGGATAAAGAGGCTGTTTCTAAAATGATTACAGATAATACCTCTGCGGTGAGTGTGCTTGTCGCTGCAAGCTTAATTCACAACTTGGAACTGACTAAGCTTAGCGAAAAAGAAGGAGACGCCTTAGAGTACTTAAAAACTTGGACAGGAAGCAACGAACTCGAAGATGTGGCGCCTACAATTTACAATAAATGGGTGTACTATTATTTAAAAAACACATTTGGAGATGAGCTAGGAGCGGAAGGATTTGAGCAATTTTTAAGTACGCATATCATGAAAAAAGTAATTGCGACTCAGATGGAAAATGAGAAATCACTATGGTGGGACAATGTGGATACTAAGGGTAAAAAAGAAACACGAGGTCAAATTGTTTCAAAATCTTTTAAGCAAGCGATCGCGACACTAGAGAATCAAATGGGAGGTACAGTTTCGTCTTGGACTTGGAATAAAGTACATCAAGTCACCTTTGAACATCCTCTAGGAAAAGTGAAATTACTTAGCAAACTTTTTAATGTAGGACCAATCGCTGTTGCGGGCTCAAACGAGGTTATCAATAACCAAATGTTTCATTACAGCGATAAGCAAATGTACAATGTTACCGCTGGTCCTTCTACAAGAAGGATTGTTGACTTTGCTGACATTGAAAATAGCTGGAGTATTTTACCTACAGGGCAGTCTGGAAATCCTTTTAGTAAACATTATGATGACCAAATGGAAATGTACAATAAAGGAGAATTTAGAAAGATGAAAATGAATAAAAAGGAAATCATCGCCTCTAGCTCTAAACTAATTTTCATGCCTAGATGATGATTTTAAAAGTTGGTTGTATAATGATACCATCTAATATAAGTGAACTGCGTGAGGGGTTGAAGTGAAAATCCTTTTTTGAGGAACGATAAAAAGATTGTAGCGGAAGACCCGACCGAAGCTTTTTACGCTGAGGGCACGCCCAAACTAGTATTTAAATGCTTTTAATTGAAAATATTCCTTGATTTATAACGAGTTCTTTGTATTATATACTTATTTTTACGGACTTATAATTAGATTTTTTTTTGATGCAAACTCCACTTAAAATTGCTGTTGTAGGTTCAGGATTAGTTGGCTCACTGCTGGCAATTTACCTTAGAAAAGCAGGTCATTCAGTTCATATTTATGATCGCAGTCCTGATATTCGTAAAATTGTGTTTTCTGGCCGCTCCATAAATCTGGCTATGTCTAATCGAGGCTGGAAGGCGCTTGATGGTGTAGGAGTGGGAGATGCTGTTAGGGAAATTGCAATTCCAATGGATAAACGCGCCATTCACTTAGTTGATAAGCTTAATTTTCAAACTTACGGGCAAGAGGGTGAAGCAATCTACTCTATTTCGAGAGGTATTTTAAATCGAAAGATGATTGATCTTGCTGAAGCTGCTGGAGCCGAATTCTTTTTTGATGAGAAGATCTGGGATGTGACTTTAAAAGATGCGACTTTGCACACTGGAGAAACCGAAAGAGGCGTTTGGGAAGAGAAAAAATACGATATGGTTTTTGGTGCAGATGGTGCTTTTTCTCGAATAAGACACCGCATGCAAAGACAAAGTATGTTTAATTATTCTCAAGAATTTTTAAATATAGGGTATAAAGAACTTAATATACCCGCAAACGCAGACGGAACTCATAAATTAGATAAAAATTCTTTCCATATTTGGCCGCGAGGGGAATACATGCTAATTGCATTGCCTAACCTTGATGGTAGTTTTACTTGCACATTGTTCATGCCTTTTGAAGGTGAAAATTCATTTGATTCTTTGCAAAATGTTAGCGATGTAGCTACTTTTTTTGAGAAGAATTTTCCAGATTCAATTGAGGTTATTCCAATGTTAACTGAAGATTTTTTCAAAAATCCTACAAGTACATTGGTTACTATGAAATGTTTTCCATGGACTTATGATAACAAAGTAGCGTTGATAGGTGACGCATGTCATGCAATAGTGCCGTTTTATGGTCAAGGGATGAATGCTGGTTTCGAAGATATATCTGTATTGTATGAGATGATCGAAAAATATGGTGATGATTGGCAAACGATTTTTTCAGAGTACCAAGATTCACGCAAACCAAATGCAGATGCTATAGCAGAGTTGTCTTACCGTAATTTTATGGAGATGAGCTCTAAAACAGCAGACGACAAATTTTTATTGCAAAAGAAAATTGAGAAATTATTCTCTGAGAGACATCCTGAAAAATGGATTCCGTTGTATAGTCGAGTAACTTTTAGTGATCGTCCCTATGCAGAAGCACTAGCAATAGGCGATTTACAAAATGAAATAATGCAGAAAGTTTTAAAAACTGAAAATATTGAGAATATTTGGGACAGTAAAGAAATTGAGGATAAAATCATCGAACTCTTAGGATAAATAAAGGCTTTAACAATAAATAGAAAAAACCAACATACTAGACTGCACCCAAAAGTTTAGACAAATTTATAATTAATTTTGATAATAGTGAGCTCGATATTGTATCGGGCTCATTTTGTTTAAATTTGATTTAATTCTGTCGTTATTATAATATAATATGTACTCTTTAATCTCTTTTTTTAATTGATTTATAGAGTTGTACTTTTTAAGATAAAACAACTCCGATTTTAGTATTCCAAAGAA
>NZ_AUDO01000013.1 GCF_000425505.1 Flavobacterium frigidarium DSM 17623
TCGGAAGAGCTAAGAAGGAAACTGTATGTCTTCGTTGTTTCTGATACTCTAACCTTCCGATAGCTATCGGAAGAGCTAAGAAGGAAACTGTATGTTTTATAAAGAACGTTTTAATCTTTTTTGATGCTTTATTTTGAAATGTTTTTCAGTTGTAAAGCGGTGCAAAGATAGGTCTAAATTTGATATCTCCAAACAAAAAATAAAATATTTTCAATTTTTTTTATCGGCCTACAATGGCTTTGTAAATGTCGTTTCCGTTAGCAAATAATAATAGTGTGATAAGTAAAACGAAACCAACAACTTGTGCGTTTTCTAAGAATTTATCTGATGGTTTTTTACCTGAAATTATTTCGTACAATAAAAACATTACGTGTCCTCCATCAAGTGCTGGAATAGGCAATAAATTCATTACTCCAAGCATAATTGATAGTAATGCAGTAATTCTCCAAAAGGTCTCCCAGCTCCATGTTTCAGGAAAAATATCAAAGATTGCTTTAAATCCACCTACTTGCTTGTATGCTTTAGTTTGAGGATTAAAGATCATTTTCAATTGTTTTCCGTAACCTATAAGTTGGTCTTTACCTTTTGTAAGCCCTACAGGGATTGACTCCATAAAAGAGTATTCCTGTTTACTGATTTTATAGTACCCTAATTTTTCTAAATTATCTATGGTCAATCCACCGCGCTGCACACCTACAGTACCTTCTTTAGATATTTTAAGAGTGATGTTTTGCTCTTTTTGATCACGAAGTATTGTAGCTGGAATCGTTTTTCCTTTACTGTTAGCCAATATAATCTCGGCTTGATCAAAATATTTAGTTGGTTGCCCGTTTAATGATGTGATTAAATCTTTTGGTTGTAAAGTAGTATTGGGTGAATCATCTTCAACTGCTCCTATTACAAATGGCATACGAATGTCAATAAGATTCGTTTTTTCGTACTGTGACAATCGATCAACTAAGTCAACTGGTAGTGCAATTTCTTGCTCTTTACCATTTCTTTCGATCAATACCTTTCTAGACATGATCAATTTCATGGTGATGTCGTTGTCAAATCTTGCAATTTTCTCACCATCGGCAGCTATAATTTTGTCACCTGTTTTAAAACCGGCTTCTTGCATTACAGGATTGTTGATTAACATTCCGTCTTGAAAATCACTGTTGGCAACATAAGTTTCGCCATAAGCAAATGCCATTCCTATATATATAATGAATGCCAATATAAAGTTTACAGTAACCCCACCAAGCATAATGATTAAACGCTGGTATGCTGGTTTAGATCTAAATTCCCAAGGTTGTGGAGGCAAAGCCATTTGCTCTTTATCCATACTCTCATCAATCATTCCTGAGATTTTCACGTATCCACCTAGTGGCAACCACCCAATACCGTATTCTGTTTCTCCAATTTTCTTTTTAAGAAGTGAATATTTAACATCAAAAAATAAGTAAAATTTTTCGACTCTGGTTTTAAATAATTTAGCAGGAATAAAATGTCCTAATTCGTGAAGTATTATAAGTAATGATAAGCTCAATAAAAATTGAGAAAGCTTGATAAATAGATCCATTTTTAAATTTTAATTCTTTTTATAACCCACAAAAGTAAGGTTTTCTATTTGTATAATTTGCAATTATTATTCCATAAGACTTTAAAAGTTTGTTAATTAATACAAATTCAGTTTCAAAATAACTTAAGGTCTACTAACTTTACTATCGCAGTAGATTGAGCAACGTCTTGTGATTTTTTTATCGAATGTACATTCGAAAATCACCTAAAAATTTGGCGCTCTGCTGCAAAAAATACTAATAAATAAAAATATAGATTTATGTCTTCACAATTGTTCACAGCTATAAAAATAAAAGATATTACTTTTAAAAATCGCATTGTTATTTCGCCAATGTGTCAATATTCGGCAACCGATGGATTTGCCACAAACTGGCATCTGGTACATCTAGGAGCACGTGCCATTGGTGGTGCTTCATTAATTATTCAGGAAGCTACTGCTGTCGCTCCCGAAGGTAGAATTTCTCCGGGTGATTTAGGGATTTGGAGTGATGCCCATATCGAAAAGTTTATCGAAATAAATGAATTTATCGAAAGCCAAAATTCGGTTCCGGGTATCCAATTAGCACACGCCGGTCGCAAGGCAAGTGTGTCTACACCATGGGAAGGGAATAAAAAATTAGACGATTCAGAAGGTGGTTGGGAAACCGTGGCACCAAGTGCGATTGGCTATCATGATAACGAACCAAAACCTGTTGCACTAGATAAAAACGGAATTCAAAAAGTACTTACTGATTTCAAAGTAGCGACTAGAAGATCAGTAGAAGCGGGCTATAAAGTGATGGAAGTGCATGCAGCACACGGATATTTATTGCACCAATTTTTATCACCGCTATCTAACATACGTACAGACGAATATGGTGGAAGTTTTGAAAATAGAATTCGTTTAACACTTGAAGTAGTTGAAGCAGTGCAATCAGAATGGCCAAAGAACTTGCCGTTATTCGTAAGAATTTCTGCTACAGATTGGGCAGAAGGTGGGTGGAATGCAGAGGAATCAGTAAAACTTTCGGCTATTTTAAAAGACAAAGGGGTGGACTTAATTGATGTTTCATCAGGGGCTTTGGTTTCGTACCAAAAAATTCCAGTGGAACCAAATTACCAAGTGCCTTTTGCTGAAAAAATTAAAAAAGAAACCGGAATATTAACTGGAGCTGTAGGCCTAATCACTGAAGCACATCAAGCAGAAGAAATCATCACTTCTGGAAAAGCAGACATGGTTTTATTTGCTAGAGAATCATTAAGAGACCCTAACCTTGCTTTGACTTTTGCCCATGATCTAAATGCCGAAACTACTTGGCCAAAACAATATGAAAGAGCAAAGAAATAATTTTTAGAATTTTTAAAATAGAGAAGTCACATAAGAAGTAAACACAAATTGCACAGATTTTCACGAATTGCTGTAGTTTGTGTTTGCTTTTTTTTATTTTGCATCGTAATGAAATTTGCGCATAATTTTTAGCCACTTATTAATAGAACATCCGTTCAAACATACAATCTAGTGCACGCTCGTTACGACCACAAAAAAATCCGTTTGATCCGACATAATCCGTGTCATCCGCATCCCATCCCGTACTGAAGATCACAAACATTATAAACAACAAAGAAAACCAGCTTCCAAAACACATAATAAAACCATAAGCCAATCTTAAAAAAATCCGTTTAAATCCGTTTAAATCCGCGTGCCATACCACAACAATGACTACCCACAATCCAAAAATCAAATAAAAACCAGCTTCTAGAGCACACAATAAAACCATAAGCCAATCATCAAAAAAATCCGTTTAAATCCGCGTCATCCGCGTGCCATCTCGCAATAAAGGCTAAGCGCCAAAAGTTTTAAAGTAAAATCCGTGGTCCACCACGTAATATAAGTCAAGCGAATTTCAAGCCTTAATAAAAAATCCGTTTGATCCGACAAAATCCGTGTCATCCGCGTTCCATCCCGCAATCAATGGCAAGTGCTACAAGATTAAAGTAAGATCAGCGTGCCATCCCACAACAAAGGCTACCCATAATCCAAAGAACAAATAAAAAGCAGCGTCCCATCAAACAAAACACAACTCATGAAAAAAATAAAAACAGCCCTTCTATCATACGGAATGTCAGGCAAAGTATTCCACGCACCATTTATAAAGCTACATGAAGGATTCGAACTTTTAGGATCTTGGGAACGAAGTAAAAAATTAATCCAAGAGGATTATCCAGAAACGGTTAGTTACACCACGCTAGAAGAACTCTTAAATTCTGATGTTGAATTAGTGGTGGTCAACACTCCAGTGGCCACACACTATGAATACGCAAAAAAAGCCTTACTAGCAGGCAAGCATATTATAGTCGAAAAAGCATTTACCACCACAGTCGCAGAAGCAGAGGAATTAGTGGCTCTGGCCAAAGAAAAAAACTTAAAACTTGCCGTATTCCAAAACAGAAGGTGGGACAGCGATTTAAAAACGGTGCAAAAAGTTTTAAACGACAAAGTCCTTGGAGAAATCGTAGAAGCCGAATTTCATTTTGATCGTTACAATCCTAGCTTGAGTGCTAAGTCACACAAAGAAACAGCAAACGATGGTGCAGGAATCCTGAAAGATTTGGGTCCGCATTTAATTGATCAAGCACTGTATTTATTTGGATTACCTAACGCTGTTATGGGAGATATTAGAACGACTCGAGAAGGATCATTAGTAGACGACTGGATTGATATTTCGTTATACTACGATAATCTAAGAGTACGTTTAAAAGCTGGTTTTTTTGTGAGAGAAGCAAATCCAGCATACACTATCCATGGTAAAAAAGGCTCGTTCTTAAAAGTTCGCGGTGATGTGCAAGAAGACGATTTAAAAGAAGGTAAAAAACCAAATCTAAATACTTGGGGAACAGAAAAACCAGAAAATGAAGGACTGTTGCACACTCAAGAAAATGACAAACAAATTAGAGAAAAAGTAAGCACATTACAAGGAAATTATTACGACTTTTTTGAGGGTGTTTATCAAGCGATTGTACACGAGAAAGCAATTCCTGTCTCTGGTCAAGATGGCGTTAATGTGATGAAAATTATCGAAGTCACAATTGCAAGTAACACTCAAAAACAAGTGATTACGATATAAAAAAAAACTAAATTAGAGTATTAATTTTATTATCAAGCTGTTTTCCAAATCTCACCATGTTGCGATTTAGAAAACAGCTTTTTTTCTTTTTAAGTGCGCTGTGACAATGAATAAGCACAATTATGGATTTTTTTTATAAACAATAACGTTGTATGTGATAGCGGCCAACAGGCTAATGCGTTGTTGCCCATTCCTTTTGACTACTTTTGCCGACTGAAATTAATAAAAAGGAAAATATCTTGATCGATTTAAAATTTATAACTAAGTATAAAGCCAAAGGGAAATATAAAAAAACCTATGGCAATGTAAAACTATCTTACTTAAATAGAATACGTTGGGCCGTGTCTTCATTCTATTTCGGGATGGGGTTGTGTTTTGCTACTTGGGCCAGTAGAATACCCGATATTAAAACAGCCCTTGATTTAAGTTCGGGAGAATTAGGGACAATTTTATTTGCAGTTCCTTTAGGGCAATTGCTAATCATGCCTTTTTCAGGAAAATTAGTAACTCGTTTCACCAGCTATAAAATCTTGATCGCTTCTTGTTTTCTATATGCGGTGAGCATGACTAACCTAGGATTAGCAACAAACTCTTGGCAACTATCCTTAGGTTTGTTCTTTTTTGGACTGTTCAGTAACCTAACAAACATAGCAGTCAATACCCAAGGAGTCTATACTGAGGTTTTGTTTAAAAAAACAATCATGTCCTCTTTTCACGGTATGTGGAGCTTTGCAGGATTTACTGGAGCATTAATAGGATTAGCAATGCTGGCTTTAGAGTTATCGCCTTACCATCATTTTTTAATTGTTGCAGCAGTGGTTTTTATATTGATGCTATTCAATTATAAATTCTTAATTAAGGCCAAAGAAATCCCAAAGAAAGAAACTAAAAAAATGTTCTCAAAACCAGATAGCGCCTTATTGTGGCTGGGAGTAATTGGTTTTTGTTGTATGGCTAGCGAAGGTGTAATGTTTGACTGGAGCGGTGTTTATTTTAAAGATGTTATCAACGCGCCAGGCCCCTTAGTGATTTTAGGATATACTTCGTTTATGATTACCATGGCGGGTGGTCGTTTCTTGGGAGATGGCTTGATTTTAAAATTCGGACGTAAAAAAGTAATCCAAATTAGTGGCTGCTTGATTTCGATAGGATTGTTCACGGCAGTTGCTTTTCCGTATGTAATTCCGGCAACAATCGCCTTCATGTTTGTAGGAGTAGGTGTGGCAACCATTGTTCCTACCTTATATAGTATTGCTGGAAAAAATTCCACAGTGCCGCCAGGTGAAGCGTTAACTATCGTTTCTAGCGTAAGTTTTCTAGGGTTTTTAATGGGACCTCCAGTAATAGGTTATATCGCCGAATTATCTAGTTTGAGATTTTCATTTGCATTCATAGGAATCTTTGGTTTTTTAATTGCATTTATGGCTTCTAGAATTAAAGCTATTCAATAATTTCAGGAATAGAACGCACTCTTTTATAATACATATTAGTCCCGCTGTACACAGTATCTTTATAGCCAAACCCTGGCTAAAAAGGATACTCGTTTCCATCGGGATTATTTACAACGTTTTGTTCTAGTAACTGCATTTTTTAAACGGTGCAACCATCCTATTTCTGTACTATCAACAGCTCAAATGCAACATTAGTATGAATCATATTTCAACCCGAGCAACCAATACTTTTAAGCTTAAAGATCATTCCATAAGATAGTTAATAGGTAAAATTCTTATATTTTTTTTGTGTAAACGTTAAATGTTTTTTATATTTAGAATCTGAAAATCAAACATTTAGTACAATTTACAGTAATTATTAACTCCCCAATTAATAATTTCTTGCAATTTATTGAAGCAGCGATAATACAAAACAGCTAGCTTTATAATAGCTTTTTTATTTAGCAGTACTATTTCATCTCAACAGCATATTCTATCGCAGTTGTTGGCAGCATTTCTACCTACATTTTCAGGTTAAAATCGCAACTAAAACCATAAATCTGCTTATGAAAAAATACTACTTATTGCTATTTTTTACTCTTTTTACTGTTACTTCATGGGCTCAAAATTCTAGCACACTTTCTGGAAAAGTATTAGATGCAAAAACCCACAAACCATTAGAATATGTTGTTGTGTCTGTGCAAAACACTAGCAAAATGCAATTAACCACTTCCAGCGGAACTTTCCTCTTCAACTCACTTGCCCTAGGACCACAAATGCTGCTTTTTCACAGTCAAGGATATAAAGATGCTTTGTACCCCGTAACTATTCGTGTAAACCAAACACTAGATCTGGGAAACATTTTATTAGAACATGACGAAATCTCCCAGCAACAAATGGCTGTTATTCGACTATATGATGAGGATTTAAGCGAAGACAATAGCGGCTCTGAAAGTATTTCGGGAATGCTACAGTCATCACAAGATATTTTTCAAAAGGCGGCGGCTTTTAATTGGGGACAAGCCCGTTTTCGTGTTCGCGGTCTAAATACGGAACAGGCAGTGATCATGATTAACGGCATCAAAATGAACAAGATTTATGACGGTAGACCGCAGTGGAGCAATTGGGGCGGACTAAACGATGCTACCCGAAATCAAGAATTCACAATAGGAACTACAGCTTCTGATTACACTTTTGGGAGTATTCTAGGAACCCAACACATGAATACTAGAGCATCAACATATAGAACAGGAACAAAAGCGACATTGTCTGCAACGAATACCAATTATAATGGCCGCGCGATGATAACACACGCTACAGGAATGAACAGTAAAGGCTGGGCGTTTGTATTTTCGGCAGGAAAAAGATTGACGCGAGAGGGGCATTTTGAAGGAACTACTTACGATGCAAATTCTTTGTTATTGGGTGTCGAAAAGAAAATCAATGACCAGCATGCTATCAATTTCACCGGTATGTACGCTCGAAATGAAAGAGGTAAAAACGGACCAAATTCTGCTGAGGTGATTGCGCTCACAAATGTAAACTATAACGCCTATTGGGGTTATCAAGATGGAGAGAAACGAAACTCGCGAGTGAAAACAATCGAGGAACCACTGTTTATTTTAAATCATTATTTTAAGGTCAATAAGGATAGTGATTTGAATACTAGTTTTATGTATCAGTTTGGTGGAATAGGGAATAGCAAAATTGATTACCAAAATGCAAACAGTCCTGACCCTACTTATTTTAGAAAAATGCCCAGCTATTTTACCGCTCTTTATGAACGTGACAATGGAGAGTTTTCTGGAGCATTCATACCTGATTTTGAAAATGCGGCTAAGAGTGAAGCATCTTTTCTAGCCAATCCTCAAATTGATTGGAGTGCTTTGTATCGCGCGAATCAAAATCCAATTACAAATCAAAACGGAACCATCACGGGCTATACTGCAGCAAAAAGTCATTATGTATTATATGAGGACCGTACTGATGATAAGCTGTTTGTGGGTAATTCAGTTTTTAATACAGTTTTAACAGAGAATATTTCATTGCAAGCGGGGGCTACTTTTCGAAAATTAAAATCTCACAATTATCAAAAGTTGACCGATCTCCTTGGTGGAAGCTACTTCGAAGATATCGATGGATTTTATAAAGGAAAACAAGCGCAAGCCGACCTGAATAATCCCAACAGGCAAGTAAAAGTGGGAGATGCTTATGGATACAATTTTCTATTTGATGCAACTACCTTTGATGCTTTTACTCAATTTAAATTTGCATACACTAAGGTCGATTTTTACTTGGCTCAAACATTTTCTAATAGCAGTTATCAACGCGAAGGATTGTACAAAAACGGAATTTATGAGAACATATCCTTTGGTAAAAGCCAAAAATTAAAATTTGAAAACTTTGGATTCAAAGCAGGACTAACCTACAAAATATCAGGAAAGCAATTGTTCCATTTTAACGCTGCCCACCTCACAATAGCGCCTAGTTTGCGAAATGCCTTCCCTAATTCTAGATTAAACAACGCTACTCTAGACGGACTTAAAAGTGAGACAATAAGTAGTGTGGATGCCAACTATATTTTTAGATCACCAAATATCAAAGCGAGAGCGACAGCTTATTATATTGCCATGCGGGATGCGACAAAAACCAGTTTTTTTTATGCTGAAGGAATATTTGATAATGGTGGCGGCGATACCAATACTAATGCTTTTGTAGGCCAATCACTTACGAATATCAATACTAGGAATGTGGGACTTGAGTTGAGTTTTGAATATCAATTAACCACAACAATTAAAACAACATTTGCTGCGGCTTATGGTAAAAATATTTATGCTAACAATCCCAATTTAAGTGTCAACAATGACGCGCTAGCCACAGTAGAAAACACAAAACCTTCGTTTGATTTTGGTCCGGCATTATTAAAAAATTACAAACAAGCCGGTATGCCGCAACAAGCATACAGTTTAGGTTTAGAATATCGAGATCCTAAATACTGGTGGGTGGCAACAAATTTAAATTACCTCGCCGATGCATACATTGATTTTTCGTCGATTACTAGAACAAATAGTTTTAATATAAATCCTGCAAGCAGCGCACCTTTTCCAGAAGTTACCGCCGAAAGGTCAGCAGAGTTATTAAAACAAGAACGTTTTCCTGCGGTGTTTTTGCTAAATGTTATAGGTGGAAAATCGTGGCGAATCAAAAGAAAATATATTGGTTTATTCATCAGTATCAACAACGTTCTAAATTTAAGATACAAAACCGGCGGATACGAGCAGGCGAGAAACGGAAATTTTAGACAACTTAATCAGGATGTTTCTAGCGGGACACCTTCTTTTGGTAGTAAATATTATTATGGATATGGTAGAACTTTTTTCTTAAATCTATCCTTTAACTTATAAACACAAGCAGTATGATAAACCAGTGGAACAAACTTATTTTTTTAGTACTTCTATCAACACTTCTAGTAAATTGTGACAATGATAATGTCGCTACGCCCAATTTATTATGTGATCAAACAGACCTAGTCGCTAATAAATCAGTTGCTGATATTCGTGCAGCCAGCAACAACATTGTAAGAGGTTATAACTATGATGACGTGATTGAAGCTTATGTGGTTTCAAGTGATGAATATGGGAATTTTTTTAAGGCAATTTCGTTTCAAACCTTGCCCACAGCCACGACTAAAACCATAGGATTTAGTGTTCCTATCGATGTGAGTAATGCTTACATTGACTATAGGGTGGGAAATAAAGTGTATGTCAAACTTAAAAATCAATTTACTGATATTAGATACGGTAGTTTGCGTATAGGAACGAGCTACATTAGTAGTTTTAATATTGGTGGAGTGGGCCGATTGTCTCAGAATGATTTTAAGGATATTTTGATCGCTTCCTGCACAACTGTTTCTGATGATCAGTTAGTAACGCCAATGACCATAGCACAATCTCAAGATGATGAAAAGGTAAATACATTAATTGAAATCTCAAATGTGCAGTTTACCGAAGAGGCAATAGGGAGAACTTTTTATGAAGAAACAAATGACATTGGCGGAGCCACAAACTGGAGTTTGAGAGATGATGAAGGCAATCAAATAATTTTGAGAACTAGCAGTTATGCTCGATTTGCTGCAGATGATCTACCTACAGGAGTGGGTACGGTACGCGGTGTGCTTACTAAGTATAGCGATGACTTTCAATTAGTAGTGCGATCGCTAGACGATATTGCTATGAAAGGGGAGAGAGCCATCCCTTTTTTTATCGAAAATTTTCAATCAGTAACCGACAAGGCAAATTTGAGCTTGCCTGACTGGACCAATATTGTTACCGAGGGAAAATTATTCTGGAGATCGGGTATACTTGATGGGAACGGCTATGCTGAGTTTGCAATAAGCGGAACAAGAGTAGACTTGAATGAGGCTTGGCTAATTTCACCACCTATAAATTTAGACGACACTATAAACGAAGTACTCACCTTTAGAACGGCACAAGAAGGATTAGATGTGAATTCAAATTTGAATGCTCTGGAAGTATACATCGCGACTGATTTTGATGGGCTAAACGTTGATCAAGCATCTTGGATAAATTTAAATCCAAAGTTACCCAATCAAGCCACTCCCGATTTACAGTATATAGGTTCTGGGAAAATTGATTTGTCTTCTTATGAAGGCGAAGTGCATATTGCCTTTAAGTATGTGGGTTCAGGAAAGAATTTAGCACTCGACGGAAGCTTTCTGCTTGACGATGTGCAAATTGTTGCCGAATAATTTGTAATTATATCAAACACACTTTTAGTATATTTGCAGAAATAATAAATTTTAAACACCATGAAATACGCTTTATTCGCTGGGTTATTAACACTTTTTATTTCTTGTAACAGTGGTTCTAAGGATGAAAATATTGATTTTGTAAAACAAAACGATGCAGATATTACTGCTTATATTAAGGAGAAAAACTTAGATGCAACAAAAACAGATTCAGGTATGTACTATGTCATTACTGATCCAGGAACTGGCGCACAACCTACAGCAACTTCTAATGTGACTGTGGCTTACAAAGGGTCTTTCTTGAACGGAAAGGTATTTGACGAAAGTGAGGCAGACGGAATTAGCTTTCCTTTAAACCAAGTTATCAAAGGATGGACAGAAGGTATCCCATTATTTAAAGAAGGCGGAAGCGGAATTTTATTAATACCAGCACACTTAGGTTATGGTGAGAATGATTATAGCACAATACCGGGTGGATCAGTTTTGATTTTTGATGTAAAGTTGATTTCGGTAAATTAATACATAATACATTTATGCTAAAGGGATTTTTACAACAGGTAAAAATCCCTTTTTTTATATCTAATTTACAACTGTGTTGTTAAAAAAACTTTAATAAGAATGTACATCTTTAAATATTACACTACCTTACAGTTAATAGCATACAAATGATTAAATTTGTAACTTATTTAAAAATATGTTAGAAAAAGAAGTATTAAATTTTGAAAAGACCGCCATTGTTGGTATTGTAACGCAAAATCAAAGTGAAGAGAAACTAACGGAGTATCTTGACGAGTTGGAGTTTTTGACTTTTACAGCAGGTGGGGAAGTAGTGAAGCGTTTTTCACAAAAAATGGAGCGCCCAAATCCCAAAACTTTCATGGGAACTGGGAAAATAGAAGAAATTCATGCCTATGTAAAGGAAAACGGAATCTCAACTTTGATATTTGATGACGAGTTAACGCCTTCACAACAAAAGAACATCTCAAAAATAATAGTAGAATGTAAAATTTTAGATAGAACACACCTTATCCTAGATATTTTTGCACAACGTGCAGAGACTTCTTATGCGAGAACTCAGGTTGAGCTAGCACAATGTATTTATATGTTGCCCCGCTTATCAGGATTATGGACTCACCTTGAACGTCAAAAAGGGGGAATTGGAATGCGTGGACCTGGAGAAACTGAGATTGAAACAGACAGACGTATTGTGCGCGATAGAATTGCATTATTGAAAGATAAAATTAAAGCTATCGACAAGCAAATGGGAACACAACGCGGTAATCGTGGTTCGATGGTGCGTGTGGCTCTCGTAGGATACACAAATGTAGGTAAATCAACTTTGATGAATGCGGTAGGGAAAAGTGATGTTTTTGTCGAAAATAAATTATTTGCTACTCTTGATACAACCGTTAGAAAAGTAGTGATTAAAAACCTGCCTTTCCTATTGTCTGATACTGTTGGTTTCATACGTAAATTGCCTACTATGTTAGTCGACTCTTTTAAGAGTACGCTAGATGAGGTTCGTGAAGCTGATTTGTTATTGCATGTTGTTGATATTTCTCATCCAGATTTTGAAGATCATATCGCATCTGTAAATCAAACATTGTTAGACATTAAAGCTAATGATAAACCAGTAATTATGGTTTTCAATAAGATTGATGCTTACAAACATTTGACAATCGACGATGATGACTTGATGACTGAGAAAACACCAAAACATTACACACTTGAAGAGTGGAAATCAACTTGGATGGGTCGCGTAGGTCAAGAGAACGCCTTGTTTATTTCGGCAACAAACAAAGAAAATTTTGAGGAATTTAGAGCACGTGTTTATGAAGCTGTAAGACACATTCATATTACTCGTTTTCCTTACAATAAATTCTTGTATCCTGATTATAAAGATGCTGTCGAAAAAGAAGATGACGACGACAACGAAGAAGAATAGAACATTACGCAAATCCCTTTTACTTTAAAAGGGATTTTTTTAGTTTAAAACTGTTGGGAATGGATTGAAGCTTTTCCTTTTTAAAAAAAAATAGCTTTACAGTTACAAATAAAAAGAGTATCTTGATTTGAATATTTAGTTAAGATGTAGTGAAAAGTAATATCCCCAACATAGCATTTAAAGGCAAGCAGGGAGCCACAGATATAGAGCTTATTTCCTTAAATGAGTTATTTTTGCGTGTAGGAGAAAATCCTGATCACGATCCTAGGCAGCCACATCGCATTGAATTTTTTGCACTATTGATTGTAACTAGCGGTGCTGGGACACATCAAGTCGATTTACAAAATTATGATATTACAGCAGGGGATGTGCTTAAGATTGCCAAAGGACAAGTACATGCATTTCAAGAAACTTTTGAATACGAAGGTTTTCTTGTCGCCTTCACGGAAGATTTTCTAGTCAAACAGTTTTCGAAATCTTCTGTTGATTTTATTTCTCATTTATACAACTACCACCTTTCTAAAACGCCTGTTCAAAAAAGCTCACATACACTTCCATTTCTAAAGGAAGCGCAGTTCGAACTTAAATTAACTAACGACTACGCTAAAAAAGAAATTTTAGCCAAAATAGTAGAGCTTTATCTTTTGAGATTAGAGCGTCAAGCGCAAATCGATTTTCCCGTAGATGTAAATGTGAAGCATCAAACACTGTTTCTGAATTTTAAAAACTTGGTTGAAAAAAAATATACAGAAACACGCAATGTAAAAACATACGCTGAGGAATTAGCTATTTCTCCCAAATATCTGAATGAAATTGTTCAAAAGGTGACTTTAAACACCGCTAAGAACTTCATAGATAATTATGTTATTCTCGAAATTAAAAGGGTGATTTTCGCGCAAGCGCTAAGTCTTAAAGAAATTACTTATCTAGTGGGTTTTGATGAGGTGACTAATTTTACTAAGTTTTTTAAAAAACATACTGGATACACCCCTAAAGAGTTTAAATCTAGTTTGTAGTTACATGGTTTCATATTTACCATTATGTGAAATCTTTTCACCTTTCTGTTTTTCTTAATGTAAACGAACTTTGCTCAAAAATAAATTATGAGTACAATAGCAAAATGCCCAACTTGTGGCAGCACTTCAAGCATAAAAGAAAAAGAAGGAACAACAATTTACCAAGCCATTCAAGATGAAGATGCCTTAAAAAAAATAGGTCAACTGAAAAAAGCTATGGAGAAATTCAAACTTAAAGCCGAAGAATTAGAACTAGAGTTAGCTACTTTAAAAGCGTTTAAATAAGTTTATCACAATAATTCACTATACGCATTTCAAAAACTTTAAATCTTAACTTCATGAAAATTGCAGTAACATCAGCGAGTGGGAACTTAGGTTCTGCTATCGTAAAATCATTAATAAAAGAGATAGGTGCGGCAAATATTGTGGCTATCGCACGCACTCCTGAAAAAGCCACATATTTTGGAGTTGAGGTAAGAAAGGGAGATTATAACAACCGAGAAGATTTTAACAAAGCACTTAAAGGAATAGATAAGGTGATGCTACTATCGGGTATGGATGTACCTGAAAATAGAATCGTGCAGCATCAAAATGTGATTGCTGCTGCTAATCAAAATGGTGTAAAAAAGATTGTCTATACAAGTATTATAGGTGATGAGCATGGAACATCATTTAGTCCTATTGTAAATAGCAATCGCCAGACTGAACTGGATATTAAAGACTCAGGAATGGAATGGGTGATTGATAGAAACGGAATTTATATCGAGCCGGACTTAGAATATATCCCAACGTACATACAGGAAGGGATGATAAAAAATAGTGCTGATCAGGGTAAGTGTGCATATACAAGTCGGGAAGAGTTAAGTTATGCTTATTCAAAGATGTTGCTAGAAGACACACACAATGGACAAACATACAATTTGGTAGGTGAGCCTATCACACAAACACAGTTAGCTGAATACATTAATCAAGTGTACGATACTAACCTCATATATGTAAGCACATCTATTGCAGCTTATAAAGAGGAGCGTCAAGCTGCTTTGGGAGATTTTCTGGGAAATATTATCGCAGGTATTTATGAGGGAATTAGAAATGGAGCTACTAATATACTATCTGATTTTGTCATAGCAGCTTCTAGAAGTCATAAATTACCTTTACAAATGATTAAAGATTTTCTCGATAAGAACAATTAAATACATTGCCAATCATTTTCTTTCTATCCAATTTTATAAGTCGTCACTTTCTAAAGTTCTATCTTTGCACGACTTTTAATTAGATCCATTTTTGAACCAAGAAGAAACCATAAGAACAAATTTCATTGTATGTACGCAATGCCAAGGTCGTGGCAAAAAAAGCAAAGGCCTTAGTAAAAATGTGCGCAAAAATCACCAAAATGCTTTACGACAGTATGAGCGTTCAGGTAGAAGTGATAGTGAACCTATTTTACCTAAAGCTCATTTATATGTTTGCTTGAGTTGCAACGGTTCTGGTATAGTGGAGTGCCAAGATAAACCTATTGCAGATGTTGCAAAGTTTCCTCATGTTGCTATTATTGGTGCCGGTATAGGTGGAGTGGCACTAGCAATAGCATGTTTGCATCGAAATATTCCATTTACTTTGTATGAACGAGATCAGAACTTTGAAGCACGATCTCAAGGATACGGCCTTACATTACAGCAAGCGACAAAAGCTGTTAAAGGTTTAGGAATAGCGTCATTAAAAGATGGGGTAATTTCGACTAAACACATTGTTCACAAAACGAATGGTGAAATTATAGGAAGCTGGGGAAATAGAAAATGGATTGCCGCAGAAGATGATTATTCATCAAAGCGAACAAATATTCATATTGCGAGGCAATCTTTGCGCCAAGCTTTATTAGAACAATTAGGCGACGACGACAAAGTATCTTGGGGACATCAATTGCTGGATTTTACCGAGTCAAAAGAAGGCATTTCATTAGAATTTAATTTTGAGGACCAAATTAAAAAGACCCATGCAGATCTTGTAGTAGGTGCTGATGGTATTCGAAGTATTGTTCGAAAAAAAATCATAGGGGATCAATACACCCCTTTACGGTATTTAGATTGCATCGTTATTTTAGGTATCTGTCCGTTAGCGGCATTAGATAATATTGAAAGTCCGCTATTGGATTCTGCTACAGTTTTCCAAACGGCAAACGGTAACGAACGTATTTACGTGATGCCGTATGACCAAAACACGGTAATGTGGCAACTTAGTTTTCCAATGACTGAGCAGGCTGCGATCGCATTAAGTTCAAAAGGTCCCAATGGCTTGAAAGCAGAAGCAATTAAGCGAACCAACTGGCACAGTCCCATTCCAGAAATTATCGCAGCTACTCCAGAGTATAAAATTTCAGGATATCCAGTATATGATCGCAAAATTCTAATAGAGGAGGATTTAAAAAGCCTTGGGAATTGCACCTTAATAGGCGATGCAGCCCATCCTATGAGTCCTTTCAAGGGTCAAGGTGCTAATCAAGCATTGCTAGATGCCTTGTCGTTAGCAAATACTATTTACAAAGTTTGTAACCAACCCAATCTTTGGGAAAGAGCCGAAATAAGAGAAACTATTTTAAAAGAATATGAGCGGGACATGCTATTGCGATCAGCTGTTAAGGTCAAGGATTCTGCAGCCGCCGCACAGTTTTTACACTCAAATGATGTGCTACGGGAAAGTGATGCGCCTCGTGGCAGCCGTTCATAGGACTAATAAAAAAATAATTTTCAAAAGTAAATCCTGCACAAACAAACATCTGATTACTATCTAAACTTCGCCAACGTTAAATATAGTATAAAGTCTTTACTGCTAAGTCTTCACTGTAATTTTTTTTCGAAATTTATGCTTAATTTAGAGTGATAATACAATCGCTGAACTTTCTCTTACACCACATTTTTAATCGTACACAATCT
The DNA here is from genome assembly GCF_000425505.1 of Flavobacterium frigidarium DSM 17623. GTDB lineage: Bacteria > Bacteroidota > Bacteroidia > Flavobacteriales > Flavobacteriaceae > Flavobacterium > Flavobacterium frigidarium. The sequence goes on from NZ_AUDO01000013.1 coordinate 16,757, forward strand.
AATAAAGTTCAGGCATAAAATTAAATTATGAAAATCTACCCTACAAACATAAGAGAACAAGACCACTACCTTACAGAAAAAATCAAAGAGCAGTGCCAAAAATATTTTGTCCCCAATACCGTTAATGATTTGACTTTAGGTTTGTCAAATGTAACAGCTGCATTCTATGGCTTATCGCTAAAACATATTTCGACCGAATTTGGCAAAGAAGCAACTAATCGCATTTCGAAGAAAATATTTTATGATTTAGGAAAAATGAAGGCGATTCAATGTAGAGATAAAATGCCTGACTTTCCTTATGATACCAAAGCATTTGCATTAACGACAATCACGGCTATCTACACTTCAAATCCAGAATACGTTTTCACTATTAGTGAATTTACTCCTGAGAAAACAGTCTTAAAACTTGAAGGAGTTGACCGTTACTTGAAAATATTGAAAGAATTAAAAATTGAAGATCAAATCGAACTTCCTACTCTGCTAGGATTTATGGAAGGAATCAATGATGAACTAGCGCTAGATGCTGAAATCACCTACGAGATTGAGGTCAACGAGAAAGAAAATACAACCAATACAACATATACTTTAACAAAGAAATAAGCTTGCCATAAATCAAAAAAAAAGTCCGCTTTGAAATCATTTTCAAAGCGGACTTTTTGATAAATACTGGGATTAGAAACCGTAGTTTACTCCAATACCAAATAGTTCTTTTACTTGTACTCCTTTAATAGCGTTGTCATCATAAATTGCTTGCAATGCTACGTTAGCAGATAAATATTTGTTGATTTTCATGACCACATTCATTTGGTAATCGATATCAACATTTTGTGGATTATCAAGATAATTCGAATACAAATTCAGTCTGTTTTCGATAGAAACATTGCTCATCACCACAAATTTGTAATAAGCAGAAATACTTGCTCCAAATTCAAAACGTGAGGTATCCCCTTGTAATACACCAAAAGAAGATCCAAGCTCAGTAAAGTGACTGTGAACAAATATTGCTTTTGCGGCAGCTGGAGCAAAATTTACGCTTAAATTGTCATTCTTTTTCCATAACATACCTGGACCCACTTGAAAATAAGCCGGTGAGAAAAAGTGTGAAATGCGTGTACCATCTTTGTCTAAACCAGTGTCTAATTGACTCTTAAAATTAAAGTACGCAGAATAGTACCAGTTGCCTGACGCTTTCTTTCCCCATAATGAGTTCAATTCAAGTCTGTCATCTGTTTTTGCTGTTTGTTGGTCGCCTTTAATTTTACTCAAACCATAAGCAAGTATAAACTTATTGTCCCAAACGATATCCTCTTTCTTATAATTGAAATCGTAATTCAAACCAAAGTTTCCTGCAATGTTTGAGGTTCCTCCACCCAGCCATTGCTTGTTGTAAGATGATTGATTGAATAACAAGGAAATATTACCTTTCTTGGTCCATAATTTTGTTGAATCCTTTACAGCTTCTTCTTGTGCATTACTCACAAATATTGTGAAAACAAATAGGAGTGTTGCTAATGATTTTTTCATAGTGTTTGTTTTAAAAACACAAATGTAATTAAATATATTAAAGTGAAGTATTTTGTATAATACTGTTTTACAGATAGTTATTTAATTTATAATAGTATTTTACATACAGTAATTTATTTAAAAATGACAACTTAAATTAAGTACTCGATTTTAAATTAAAATTTCATTCCCAGAATTTAAAAACTTGACGTACAGTTATTTATAAAAATAAACTTGTGCAAAAGATGCTATGTTGTTGCTGTAAGAATTAATGAAAGAAGACTGAAATTACACTCAATTCAAAAGTTAATAAAAAGTTAATTAATTTTTAGACTAACTGTATAAATAATCGTTAAATAACCATTTTAAGAGTATAATGGATATGGTACTGAATAAAAATAGCGCAAATTATAATAGTGAAGCAATTGCTTGAATATTATAATTTGCGCTAGGATATATTACTTTGATTACAGCTTTGGAGCTTTGTAAAGTGGCACTGCAGAACATGCCTCGCCGTACATAATACTCCTTGCATATGTTTGTAAATTGCTTGCAGCAATAACATAAGCACGCATAGGAACTGGTTTTTTAGAACAACCTTTAATAATTACAGCCTTATTTTTATAAACGCTATAATCAACATTTGCTAGAAGACCTTCGTATAATGCTGCGTCAAGATCTTCTATAGTACCATTTACAATCTTTGATGCAAATGGTGCTAATTGTATGGTGACTAATATTGAAGCCCATGCAGGAACAATAGCATCAGTGCTGCAATGTATAGCTACAAGCTGATCTTGATATTGAGTCCAATCGTGATTTTTTAAATGTTCTCTAAAGTCTTTTTCCTTTAATAGAAAACCCTCTAAAAGCCATTGTGAAATATCGATTTGTGTACGTACACCCTTTGGATAATAATCTTCAAGATCAAAAACCTCAAGAGTACTACTAGCTACTTTATTTATTATTTCTTCCATCTCTTTTATGTTTAAAGTTTAAAGTTTCAGGTTTAAAGTTTTGCACGTATAACTTGACATCTCAAACTTGAAACTTTTTTAAAGCATTCCTAGTTCTAGTTTTGCTTCTTCACTCATTAAGTCTTTACTCCATGGTGGGTCAAAAGTGATTTCTACTTCGGCATCTTTTACGTGCTCGATAGATCTTACTTTATCTTCTACTTCCTTAGGTAAACTTTCAGCAACGGGACAGTTAGGAGAAGTAAGTGTCATTAAGATTTTTACTTCATAATCTGTATTTACCATAACATCATAGATTAAGCCTAATTCGTATATATCTACAGGAATCTCAGGGTCGTAAATTGTCTTTAATTTTTTTACGATCGCTTCACCTAATTGGTTTGTGTCTATTTCTTCAGTCATTTTTCTTATTTTTTATTTTAGAATATAAGCTTTAAAAGGGCTTATAAAGTAGCATCATTTTTTGCGTTAAATGCTAATGCATACATTTTGATATTTTTAATCATTGAAACTAATCCGTTTGCTCTAGTTGCAGACAAATGCTCTTTTAATCCAATCTCATCTATGAAACCCATATCAGCGGCGATTATATCGGCAGCTTTTTGATTTGAAAAAGTACGAATCAATATTGCGATAATTCCTTTAGTTAAAATGGCATCACTATCTGCAGTAAAAACAACTCTATCATCGTTTTGTTCTCCTTGTAGCCACACTTTTGACTGACATCCTTTGATTATGTTGTCTTCCGTTTTGAATTCGTCTTTAATAAGAGGTAAATTTTTGCCTAGGTCAATGATGTATTCGTAACGCTGCATCCAATCATCAAACATTGAAAATTCGTCTACTATCTCGTCTTGTATTTCTTTAATATTCATCGTCTTGTTTTGAAAATGAGTTAATTTTATTTACTAATTTTTTAATTTCGTACGGCGGAAAACCGTGATCAAAACTGGGAGATTTATAAGTGACACCTTTATATGTTATTTGCAAATTTGCAATAGCAGCACCATCATAAAATCGTTTCTCAGTAGGAGATTTTAAATCTTTGATCTCCTCTAAATCCACTTCTTCAAAAAGCGAAATGAGTGTTTTCCAATCTTCATCTGAAATTTTTTCAGGCTTAGTTTTTTCGTTTCCTGTTCTATCTTCTGTAATCGATACAAACTGCTCTTCAATTACTATTTTTTGGTAAAATCCTCTTGTATTTGCAACATATTCAATCACAGCAGTATTGATGTCTTGATCAGTTTTACTGTCACATCCTTTGCCCACAAACAAGGTTAGTATTAATAGGGAAATTAGTTTCATATTGTATAAATTAAGACAGCATCATTACCGCTTTTTTAATAGCTTCAATCATGGCGTCAATCTCTTCCTTGGTATTATAAAATGCAAACGATGCACGTATCGTACCAGGAATGTTAAAGTGATTCATAATAGGCTGAGCGCAATGGTGACCTGTACGAACAGCAATTCCTAATTTGTCAACTATCGTACCAATATCGTAAGGATGAATGCCCTTGATATTAAATGAAATCACAGAGGTTTTATTTTCTGCAGTTCCTACAATGTTTAATCCCTCAATCTCTAGTAATCTTTTGGTTCCGTACTCAAGCAATTCTAATTCTTGTGCTTGAATGTTTTCAAAACCTATTTCGTTCATATAATCGATGGCGGTTCCTAACACAATTCCTCCTGCAATATTGGGAGTTCCTGCTTCAAATTTAAAGGGTAGACCCGCATAAGTTGTTTTTTCGAAAGTCACCTCTTTGATCATATCACCACCACCTTGATAGGGTGGTAATTTATTCAACCAATCTTCCTTACCATACAAAATTCCTACTCCCGTAGGGCCACACATTTTATGTCCAGAAAACACATAAAAGTCACAATCTAATGCTTGTACATCAGGTCTAAGATGCGGTACTGCTTGAGCTCCATCTATTAAAACGGCTGCGCCTACTGCATGTGCTTTTGAAATGATTTCCTTTATAGGATTTACGGTTCCCAATGCATTCGAAATATGATTTACCGTTACAATCTTTGTTCGATCAGATAATAACTTATCATACTCTTCCATTATTAGCTCGCCTTTTTCATTCATAGGAATGACTTTAAGAACGGCCCTTGTTCGCTCACATAACATTTGCCATGGAACGATATTGCTATGGTGCTCTAATGCCGAAACGATCACTTCGTCACCCTCCTTTAATAGAGAAGTAAATCCGTTTGCAACGAGATTGATACCAAATGTTGTCCCCGAAGTAAAAAGCACCTCATGAGAAAACTTAGCGTTAATATGATTCTGTATTTTACCACGCGATATTTCGTATGCATCAGTTGCTAGCTGGCTCAAAGTATGAACGCCACGGTGAATATTTGCATTGATTTCCTGATAATATTTAGAAATTGCATCTATTACAACTTGAGGCTTTTGAGAGGTAGCTCCGTTATCGAAATACACTAATGTTTTTCCATTTACTTTCTCAGAAAGAATAGGGAAATCGGCTCTTATTTTTTGGATGTCTAGCATAATTATTTAGAAAAAATCTAAATACAAAAGTACTAAATATAAACCACTATGAAATTATGATATCCAAGTTTTTAATAGATTCTTAACGCTGATGTGAAATAATTTTTCATAAAAGTAATTGCTAATTTTATTTATGTCAGTAGATTGTTTTTTAATACATTGCATTAAAATAATAGTTCATGAAAAAAATTTTCAGATTTATTGGTATTGCTTTACTTCTTAGTATTTTTTATGTTGTTTTTACATCCTACCCTAAACTAGATTTAATTTCTGGCTTTGCAGCTAAGAGTATTGCTTCGGGACATTTTATTGATGGACGTTCACAAGAGATGATTGAAAAAGGGGACAATGACATCAAGCTTATAGATTTAGCTACAAATAAAATAAACGAGGCGGGGAAATTTGCGAAGGCATCAGTATATGGTTTGAAAGAACGCAAAGCTATTTACCGCGAAGGTCTAGGAGCTACTTTGATCGACGATGAGTTTGATGTGAATAAAGCGTATGAGATACCTAAACGAAATAAGGTTTCGAATAAGCTAGCCTATCCATACGGCGATCTAGATCACAAAGACACGGTGTTCTCGACTATAGATTACAACAAATTAAATGCGGCTGTAGCCAATGCTTTTGATAAGAAAGGAATTATAAATAAGAGAACGAGATCAGTTCTAGTACTTTATAAAAATAAGATTGTCGCTGAAAAATATGATGACGGATTTAACAAAAACAGTAAAATTCTGGGCTGGTCTATGACCAAAAGTATTACGGCTACCATTTTTGGTATTCTACAACATCAAGGGAAATACAATATCAATACACCAGCACCAATTGTTGAATGGAAAAATGATGATCGTAAAATTATCACTACTAGCGATTTACTGCACATGAACTCAGGTTTAGCGTGGAGTGAAGATTACACAGCTATTAGCGACGCTACAAAAATGCTGTTTTTATCACGCAACATGGGACGCATTCAGCTCGAAAAGGAAGTAGCTTATAAACCCAATACACATTGGAATTACTCGTCAGGAACAACAAATTTGTTGTCTTATATTTTGAGAAATCAATTCAAAACCCACCAAGAATATTTAGATTTCTGGTACTCGGCACTAATTGATAAAATAGGAATGCATTCTATGATTGTAGAAACCGATATGGCTGGAAATTATATAGGATCCTCTTATGCATGGGCAACAACACGGGATTGGGGAAAATTTGGACTACTGTACTTAAATAAAGGAAACTGGAATGGCGAACAATTATTTGATCAGAGTTGGGCCAAATATGTAGCGACTCCCACTGCTGGTTCAAATGGAGATTATGGAGCTCACTTTTGGTTGAATGCTGGCGGGCGTTATCCTGACGCTCCTAAAGATTTGTACTCTGCGAATGGTTTTCAAGGACAAAAAGTATTTATTATTCCGTCAATGGATTTAGTAATTGTAAGAATGGGTTTGACCGAAGATGCTAAGTTTAATGTAAACGGAATGTTGAAAGAGATTCTTGGGAGTTTTAAAAAGTAATGTTTATTCTTTAGCTCCTAGATAGTTTACAAAACTATTCCTCCTCGTTTGTCACGCTGAAAGCGTCTCTGCACCAAACGGTTCCATATGGGGATACAAAAAGCTTATAGATGAACTGAAATATATTCTTAGAAATCCTTACTAAACTAGCCCCGATAGCAGTGAAAATCCTTTTAATGTTTTTCTTAAAACAATAAAAGATTGTAACGAATAGCGGGAATAGCTCCTAAATAGCAATAGTGTTTCAAGATAGGTCTAAAAAGAGAAAGGGCACAAAGTTTACTACAAACCTTGCGCCCTTATTTTATAATGTACCTTTTGATTACAAATCAAATCCCATTTTCACACCTAATTTACTTGCAATAAGTTTAGTGATGCGTTGTTTCAATTCTGGTATTTTAATGCTTTCAATTACGTTGTTTGTAAAAGCGTACATCAACAATGCTTTGGCTTCTTTTTGAGGAATACCACGTTGTTGCATGTAGAACATCGCTGTTTCATCTAATTGACCAATAGTACAACCATGCGAACATTTTACATCATCGGCAAAAATCTCTAATTGCGGTTTTGCATTGATTGTTGCTTTGTCGCTTAAAAGAATATTATTACTTTTTTGGAATGCGTTAGTTTTTTGCGCTTCTCTTTCAACAAATATTTTTCCGTTAAAAACTCCTGTTGCGCGGTCAGAAAAGATTCCTTTATAATCTTGGTGACTTTCGCAGTTTGGCGTCGCGTGTTGCACTAGTGTATAGTGGTCTACGTGTTGTTTTTCACCAATGATTGTGATCCCGTTCAAGTAACTTACAATGCGCTCGCCAAAGTGGTAAAAGTTCAAATTGTTACGTGTTAAGTTTCCACCAAAACAGAATGTATTTACTGCTACACTGCTTTCTTGCTGTTGCGAAACGTAAGTATTGTCAATTAAATTGGCAGTGGCGTTGTCGTTTTGAATTTTGTAGAAATCTACTACAGCATGTTTTTCAGCAAAAATTTCAGTAACCGAATTGGTTAAAACTGGATTTTCGTTCAAGCTTTGGTGACGCTCAATAATTTGGACTTGTGCATTTTCATGAACAATCACTAAATTACGAGGTTGCACCATTAATGCTGCTTCATTACCTGTAGAGAAATACATGATTTCGATAGGCTTGTCAGCGACCTTACTTTTAGGAATATTGATATAAGCTCCTTCATTTGCAAATGCTGTATTCAAAGAGGTTAAGCTCTCTTCTTTATTAGCGATTTGGTTGAAGTATTTTTCAATTATCGTTTTGTATTTTGGCTTAGTCAAAGTAGATGACATCAAGCAAACATCAATTGCTTCATGTGTTGTTGATGATAAGTGTGAGCTAAATACACCATCAATAAACACCACTTTATAACTATCTACTTCATGTAAAAAATATTTCTTTACATCAGAATATTGTACGGTACTTTCCTGTTTTGGAAAAACGGTAAAATCATTTTTTAAGATAGCATTAAGCGAAGTATATTTCCAAGCTTCTTCTTTTCTAGTTGGAAACCCTTTGTTTTCAAAATTCTTTAATGCTGCTGTACGTACATCATGAAGCTCAGAATGCACATCAACGCGCTCTTCAAAAGCCATAAAAGACGATACTAATTTTTCTTTTAAATCCATTTTATTATAGTTTGTTTAAAGTTTAAGGTTTAAAAGTTTAAAGTTATATGGTGGTAACTTTAAGCTTTAAACTTCAAACAAAAATTATGCTTCCTGCTCTTGTTTTATCCAGTCGTATCCTTTTTCTTCTAGCTCATGTGCTAGTTCTTTTCCGCCTGATTTTACAATTTTACCATTGAATAATACGTGAACGAAATCAGGTACGATATAATCTAATAAACGTTGGTAGTGTGTAATTACTACAATTGCGTTTTTGTCACTTTTCAATTTGTTAACTCCGTTTGCTACGATACGCAATGCATCGATATCTAATCCAGAATCAGTTTCATCAAGAATAGCAATTTTTGGCTCTAGCATTGCCATTTGGAAAATTTCATTACGTTTCTTTTCTCCACCTGAGAATCCTTCGTTAAGAGAACGAGATAAAAACTTACGGTCAATTTCTAATAATTCAGATTTCTCACGAATTAATTTCAACATTTCGTTAGCTGGCATTTCGTCTTGACCATTTGCCTTACGCGTTTCATTGATGGCAGTTCTCATGAAGTTGGTAACTGAAACTCCTGGGATTTCTACTGGATATTGAAACGAAAGGAAAACGCCTTTGTGTGCTCTCTCATCTGGAGCTAGTTCAGCAAGATCTTCTCCTTCTAATGAGATTTCTCCTTCTGTTACTTCGTAGTTTTCGTTTCCTGCAATGATAGACGCCAGGGTACTTTTTCCAGCACCGTTTGGTCCCATTATCGCGTGAATTTCTCCTGCTTTAACTTCAAGATTAATTCCTTTTAATATTTCTTTGTCGCCTATTGAAGCGTGTAAATTTTTTATGCTTAACATCCTTTTTTAGTTGTTTAAAGTTTAAAGTTTAAAGTTTCTGTGTTTACTGAAACTTGGTTCCTTTAAAATCTTTCTTGTTTAAATATGATATAAAATTATTTATTTTTCCACTTAAATTTTCGAAGTCAGTTTTTAAAATTTCAAACTTAACAACGTCGATATAATTGTAATCTAGTACGCGGTATAATTGCGATCTTGTTTCTCCTGATGAGCCTTTAGCAATAGACAAAAACTGTCTAAATTCTAAATTTCCATTTCTTTCAAATCCTTCGGCAATATTATCCATTACAGAACCAGATGATGCTTTAATTTGATCTCTAAATCTGAAATCCCTCTTCAAATCTGTTTCTACAGTTATCAAGTGGATTTCTTTAGCGAGTCTTCTGGCTTCTTTCCAAATTTCTAAATCTTCAAAACGTGTAATTGTAGCCATTTATTTTTGTTTAAAGTTACAAGGTTTTCTTTGTTTATAGTTGAAAATCGTTTCCGGTTGCACAACTTTAAACCTTAAACTTTAAACTAATTTTTAACCAACACTTCCCTCAAGCGATATTTCCAATAATTTTTGAGCTTCTACAGCAAATTCCATTGGTAGTTTGTTAAGAACGTCTTTACTAAAACCATTTACGATTAAAGCGATTGCTTTTTCTGTTGGGATTCCACGTTGATTGCAATAGAAAACTTGGTCTTCACCAATTTTACTAGTCGTCGCTTCGTGTTCAATTTTGGCAGATGGGTTTTTACTTTCGATATATGGGAAGGTGTGTGCACCACAATTGTTACCCATTAATAAAGAGTCACATTGTGAAAAGTTACGCGCATTTTCAGCACGCGGACTTATTTGTACTAAACCTCTATAGCTGTTTTGTGATTTACCCGCTGAGATTCCTTTAGAAATAATGGTCGATTTAGTGTTTTTACCTAAATGGATCATTTTTGTTCCAGTATCTGCTTGTTGGTAATTATTAGTTACTGCAATCGAATAAAATTCTCCTACTGAGTTATCTCCTTTTAAGATACAAGAAGGGTATTTCCACGTCACTGCTGAACCTGTTTCTACTTGTGTCCAAGAGATTTTTGCATTGGTTTCGCAAAGTCCTCGTTTAGTAACAAAATTATAAACCCCACCTTTTCCTTCTTTGTTTCCTGGGAACCAGTTTTGAACAGTTGAGTATTTAATTTCGGCGTCATCAAGAGCAATTAACTCTACAACTGCAGCGTGTAATTGATTCTCGTCACGGCTTGGTGCTGTACATCCTTCAAGGTAACTTACATAACTTCCTGCATCAGCAACTAGTAATGTTCTTTCAAACTGTCCAGTTCCTGCTTGATTGATACGGAAATAAGTAGAAAGTTCCATTGGGCAACGCACACCTTTTGGGATATAACAGAAAGATCCATCAGAGAAAACAGCTGAATTTAAAGCTGCATAAAAATTATCTTTTTGAGGTACTACAGTTCCTAAATACTTACGAACTAATTCTGGATGCTCTTTAATAGCCTCAGAAATACTCATGAATATAATTCCTTTTTCTCCTAATGTTTTCTTGAATGTTGTTGCTACAGAAACCGAGTCAACTACGATATCCATGGCTACATTGTTCATCATTTTTTGCTCATCAACAGAGATACCTAACTTTTTATACATTTCTAAAAGTTCAGGATCTACATCGTCTAATGTTTTATTAGGGTCAACTGCTTTTGGTGCCGAATAGTAAGAAATCGCTTGAAAATCAGGTTTAGCATAATGTACGTTTGCCCATTCAGGCTCTGTCATTTCTTGCCAAGCACGAAATGCCTCAATACGCCAATCGGTCATCCATTGTGGTTCTTCTTTTCTAAGTGAAATGGCACGAACGATATCTTCGTTTAACCCAATAGGGAAAGTGTCCGATTCTAATTCGGTGTAAAAGCCATACTCGTATTCTTTGTTTTCGAGTTCGATTTTTAAGTCGTCTTCTGTGTATTTGCTCATTCTTATTTATAGATTTAAAGATATAGTAGTTCAAAAAATGAATGCTAATCTTTATTATAATTGTCTTTTAAAGTTGTAGTCTTTTTTATAAATAGCACTCAAATCTTGCGAGATGAGTGCATTATTTTTTTTGACTATAAAGAGAAACTCTCTCCGCATCCGCAAGTTCTTGTTGCGTTAGGATTGTTAAAAACAAATCCTTTTCCGTTCAAACCTCCTGAGAATTCTAATATGGTCCCAGCTAAGTATAAAAAAGATTTTTTCTCTACTGCAATAGTGATGTCGTTGTCTACGAATATTTTATCATCGTCACCTTTTTTATCGTCAAATTTTAAATCATACGATAATCCAGAGCATCCTCCGCTTTTTACACCAACTCTTACATAGTCTGTTGCAGCATCAAAACCATCGTCTTTCATTAAGTCGATAATTTTCTTCTTTGCAGTGTCAGAAACTTTTATCATGTTTTTGTTGTTTATTATTAATGCATTACAACTTAGAAAAATAAAACCAGCTCTTTAAAAATCAGCTAATTAAAGCGATGCGATTTTATGCTATGTTGATTTTGTCTAAATTAACTGCAAAGATACTATATAAAAACCTTTTTCCATAACGGATAACATTTTTATAACTTATTGTAAAATAGAGAGGACTTATCGTAACTCTTTCAAATAAATAACATATTTTTAACGGTTTTTAACTTACAAATTTTTAACCAACATTAATTTTAACCGTTTATGGAAGATTTTTTAACAAAGAAAATGACTTATAATCTTGATTTTAAAGGAAAAGGAGGAGACTTTTTCGGGATTATAATTGTTAACTGGCTTTTAACTATCGTTACTCTAGGTCTTTATTATCCTTGGGCAAAAGCCAAGACATTACAATTTCTTTTTGGACAAACGACTTTGAACGAAGATGCTTTTGCATTTCATGGAACAGGAAAAGAGATGTTTAAAGGCTTTATTAAGGCGATACTATTGTTTATTTGTTTTGGAGTTATTTTTGGTATTTTCATCTATCTAAATATGCCCATCGTAGGACTATTGTTTTTTTATGCAGGTTTAATTGCCATTATGCCTATCGCAATTCATGGTTCTTACCGTTACCGCACATCACGCACCTCATGGAGAGGAATTCGTTTTGGGTATCGCGGTGACCGAAAGGAGTTCATTGGTTTGTTTTTTAAATGGATCTTTTTTACGGTTATAACTCTAGGAATTTATGGACCGTGGATGATCATTAATCTTAGAAATTATATTATTAGTAATATCCGTTTTGGAGATGCAAGATTAGATTATGAAGGTGACGGAGGCGATTATTTTATAATGAATATTAAAGGCTATTTCTTGAGTTTATTCACACTTGGAATATATATGTTTTGGTGGCAAAAAGACATTTTTAATTATTATGTAGACCATTTAAGTATGCATAAAGATGACAAGCAAATTGGCTTTTCATCTACGGCTACAGGTGTTGATTTTGCGGGATTGTTTATAACAAATTTTCTATTGCTTATTTGTACACTAGGCCTTGGCTATGCATGGATGGTTACACGCACTATTAAATTTATGTGTGATCACATCGAGTTAGAAGGTAACATTGACTTAGACACGCTACATCAAACGGAAGCTAACTTTAAAGATGCGACAGGCGATGATATTAGTGATTTTCTAGATCTTGATTTTATAGTATAATTTATGAATCACCAAGCCGAAGCTATTTTATATGATGGGAAATCATCTGTACCTCAAAATATAACTATTCGTTTGAATAAAAATAGGCATAGTTTTACATTTGAAACTGCTGCTATTTCTAAGAATGAATGGTTTATCAAAGATGTCATTTTTGAGACTTATGATGGTGGTTTTCAAATTCAATTTCAAGGAGAGGATGCAATTGAAATTATCAAAATTGTAGACGTTGCTTTTATCAATCACATCAAGGTTTTTAGAAAAGAAAATGGTCACGAGAATTGGTACGAACAATTAATCAACTATGGTTTTAAAATGCACATGGTTTTAGCGCTGATAATATTTGCGTTAATTGGTTTGACCTATATCTATGTGATTCCATGGTTTGGAGAAAAGTCAGTGGCTATAATTCCTGAAAGTTATGATGATAAGCTGGGTAGTACTTTTGTAGAGCAGAGTTTGCTATTCTCAGAGGTAGATTCTGATAAGACAAAGTCCCTTAACGCTTTCGCGAAAGAGTTGCAGCTTAACAATACAAAACCATTGCATTTTATCTATGTCAATGAAGATGTTGTTAATGCATTTGCCTTGCCTAATGGAACTATTGTAGTCTATTCTGGAATTGTAAATAAAATGAAAAATTATGACGAATTGGTGGCATTATTAGGTCATGAGTCAGTGCATGTGAACGAAAGACATTCGATGAAAATGCTATGCCGAAACCTCTCTGGATACATTTTTATCTCTGCTATTTTAGGGGATGCAAATGGAGTAATGGCTATCATTGGTGATAATGTTAATAGCTTACAATCGCTTTCTTTTTCGAGAAAATTTGAAGAAGAAGCTGATTTAAAAGGATTTCAAATTGTGACTCAAAACAAAGTAGATCCTAAAGGAATGTCAAATCTTTTTAAAAGATTAGAATCTAATGGATCTATGTCGATACCTCAATTTTTGAGTTCGCACCCTATTACTAAAGAGCGCATGAAGTACATTAACGCACGCAATATTAACAAGAACTACACTATTCAAGAAAATGCAAAATTAAAAAAGTTGTTTTTAAAAATGAAACAGTAATAACTTTTTATCGAAATATCAAAGTCACAATTTCTAGTGTAATAGCGGGTTATTGTGACTTTTTTTTTGTGGCTAATAAAAGTTAAAAAAAAGGTCATTCCGTTAGAATCTGTTATATTTGGTTATTAATGTCTCTAAAAAACAAACAATGAAATTATATCCTGTAGAAACCGGAAACTTTAAACTTGATGGAGGAGCGATGTTTGGTGTAGTGCCTAAAACCATTTGGAATAAAACCAATCCTGCTGATGCCAATAATTTAATTGATATCGCTGCACGTTGCTTGCTTATTGAAGATGGTAACCGATTAATTTTAATTGATACCGGAATGGGAGACAAGCAGTCTGAAAAGTTTTTTGGATATTACTCCCTATGGGGTTCTCATTCTATGGATGCATCATTGGCCAAATATGGTTTTCACCGAGACGATGTAACCGATGTTTTCATGACGCATTTGCATTTTGATCATTGTGGTGGATGTGTGCAGTGGAATAGTGACAAAACAGGATACGAACCGGCTTTTAAAAACGCTAAGTTCTGGTCTAATGAAAGTCACTGGGAATGGGCAACAAAGCCAAACCCGAGAGAAAAGGCGTCTTTTTTGTCAGAGAATATTCTGCCAATGCAAGAGAGCGGACAACTTAATTTTATAAAGCGACCTGATGGTGATTTTCTAGAACAGTCTGAACTAGGTTTTGGAATCTTCTTTGCCGATGGTCACACCGAGAAGCAAATGATCCCGCACATTCAGTACAAAGATAAAACGATTGTTTTTTGCGCAGATTTATTGGCTACAGCCGGACATATTCCCATTCCTTATGTAATGGGCTACGATACAAGGCCTTTGTTAACAATGCCTGAGAAGACAAAATTCTTGAATGCTGCCGCAGATAATAACCATTATTTATTTCTAGAGCACGATGCGCATAACCAAATCATAACCGTGCAACACACTGAAAAAGGGGTGCGTTTAAAGGATGTTTATAATTGTGAGGATATCTTAAGTTAGTGTTAATCGTTTCTTTATTGTAACAAATTAAATTATTTTAGACAAATAATTAAACTAAATTAAATTTTTATACATGAATACCATTAAACCTATTTGTATTTCTGCATTTGCAGCCATTGTATTGGCAGGATGTGGAGCTCAAAAGCAAACAGTTTCTTTGCCTACATTACCAATGATTACTGCACCAATGAACGTTAAAAAAACGACTGCATTGACAGAAAATCAACTACAGCGCTGGAGTCACCTAGATATTGTAAATGATACTATTCCAGGAATGAGCGTTGATAGAGCGTATGCAGAATTATTGAAAGATAAAAAAGGCGTTCCTGTTATTGTGGGAATCGTTGACTCTGGAGTAGATATCGAGCATGAGGATTTAAAAAACGTGCTTTGGACAAATACTAAAGAGATCGCTGGAAACGGAATCGACGATGACAAAAACGGTTATGTTGATGATATTCACGGTTGGAATTTTCTAGGAGATATTACTAAGGAAAATTTAGAGTACGAAAGAATTATCAAAAACAAAACTTTAGTTGATGATGTAACGTATCAAGAAGCTAAAAAACTAAATGATGATAAAATCGCTGAGGCAAAAGTAAATCAAGAAAGATTAAGCGGAATGCTTACTGCAACAACTGCTGCAGATAAAATCATTGCTAAGCATTTAGGAAAAGACACTTATACTGTTGACGAAGTTAAAGCAATCGAATCTACAGATTCAACTATTTTAGAAGCAAAAGGAATGATGATGAGAATGCTTTCTTTTGGTCTACCCGTTGTAGATTTGAAAAAAGCAATTTCAGGAGATCTTGAAGGGATGACTACTTTGCTTAACGGAGACAATTTAAAACAAAATTATCGTAAAGTATTAGGTGATAATCCAGATGATTTCTCAGACAATAAATACGGTAACAATAATGTGATGGGACCAGATAAAGAAGAAATTCTTCACGGGACTCACGTTGCTGGTATTGTTGCACAATCACGTTACAACAATTTAGGAGGTGACGGTGTTGCTAATAATGTTCAAATTTTAACTGTTCGTGCCGTTCCTGATGGAGATGAGTATGATAAAGATATTGCATTAGGAATTCGTTATGCTGTAGATAATGGTGCTAAAGTAATCAACGGAAGTTTTGGAAAAAGCTTTTCTCCTCATGCACAATGGGTTTATGATGCTATTAAATATGCTGAGGAAAAAGATGTACTAATTGTTCACGCGGCAGGAAACGATGCAAAAGACATTGATACTTACAACAATTATCCTAACGATTCTAAAGATAAGAAAACAGAATTTGCAGATAATATGATTACTATTGGAGCGTTAAATTTTGAGTATGGTACTAAGGTAGTAGCTAGTTTTTCAAACTATGGTAAATTAAATGTTGACGTTTTTGCACCTGGAGTAAAAATTTATGCTACAACACCTAATAATACTTATAGATACTTACAAGGAACATCAATGGCGTCGCCTAATGTTGCTGGAGTTGCTGCTTTAATTCGTTCGTACTATCCTGCTTTAACGGCATCACAAGTAAAACACATTTTAATGGATTCTGGTGTAGCTATTACAACAAATGTAGTTGTAGGTGGTAACCCTAAGGACAGTCGTTCATTTACAACATTGTCTCAATCAGGGAAAATAGTAAATGCTTACAATGCGCTATTAATGGCAGAGAAAATGTCAAAAAAATAATCCTTAACAAGTATTAATCAAATGGAAGGGCGTCAAGTTCTTCCATTTTTTATTTTATAAATAGATGAAAAAATTTCTACTAATTTCATTTCTTACAGTGAGCGCAGCATCGCTTTCTGCTCAAAGTTCTAAGTATTGGCAGCAAAATGCCGACTATAAGATGGAGGTAACGATGGATGTAAAAAACTATCAATACCAAGGAACACAAGAATTAGTGTATAGCAATAACTCTAGCGATACACTTAAAAAAGTATATTACCATTTATTCAACAACGCTTTTCAACCGGGTAGTGAGATGGATGCAAGATTGCATAGCATTAAAGATCCTGATGGTAGAATGGTAACCAAAACTAAGGTCGATGGACAAGATGTAAAAGTAAGCCGTATCGAAAGTTTGAAGCCAGATGAAATAGGGTATCTTAAAATTGCAAACTTCAAGCAAGATGGCGCTACAGCAGTAACAAAAGTGGCAGGAACAATTCTTGAAGTAACTTTGGCTAAGCCAATTTTACCCAACACAAAATCAACGTTCACTCTTGATTTTAACGGTCAAGTACCAGTACAAATACGTCGCTCAGGAAGAAATAACTCTGAAGGGGTAGCGTTATCAATGTCTCAATGGTATCCAAAGTTGGCCGAATTTGATTTTGAAGGTTGGCATGCTGATCCGTATATCGCAAGAGAATTTCACGGTGTATGGGGTAATTTTGATGTGACAATTAACATTGATTCAGCGTATACATTAGGTGGTTCAGGATATTTGCAAAATCAAAACGAGATAGGTCATGGTTATGAAGATACAGGAGTTACTGTAAAAGCACCTAAAAAAAATAAAATGTTAGCGTGGCATTTTGTAGCTCCTATGGTACATGATTTTACTTGGGCTGCAGATAAAGACTATATTCATGATGTTGTAAAAGGACCTAATGATGTAGACTTGCATTTCCTTTACAAGAACTATCCAAAAACGGTTGAAAACTGGAAACAATTACAACCTATGATGGTAGAGGTAATGGATTTTTACAATAAAAATATCGGAGACTATCCTTATAAACAATATTCGTTTATTCAAGGTGGAGATGGTGGTATGGAGTACGCCATGTGTACTTTAATGTTAGGTAATGGGACGTTACAAGGAATCTATGGTACAGCGGTGCATGAATTAGGACACTCTTGGTTCCAGCACGTATTAGCTTCAAATGAATCTAAGCATCCATGGATGGACGAAGGTTTTACCACTTATATTCAAGACCTAGCAGTTAATGAATTATCTAATAAAAAAGTCGAAAATCCTTTTGAAGGAAATTATAGAGCTTATTACAGCTTAGTGAACTCTGGAAAAGAGCAAGCACAATCAACTCATGGAGATCGTTATGATGAAAATAGACCGTACAGCATTTCATCTTATGTAAAAGGAAGTTTGTTTTTATCACAATTGCGTTATGTAATTGGAGATGATAAATTAGCGGAAACAATCAAAAGATATTACCATGACTTTAAATTCAAACACCCTACGCCTAACGATATTAAAAGATCGGCTGAGCGTGTTTCTGGTGCAAATTTAGACTGGTATTTAATGGATTGGACTGAGACTACAAACACCATCGATTATGCTATAAAAGAAGTAACAGAAAATGGAGATCAAACAACAGTAAGTTTAGAAAGAATTGGTAGAATGCCAATGCCTATTGACTTATTAGTTGAATACGCTGACGGTAGTAAAGAAAGTTTTTATGTTCCTTTACGCATGATGAATTTCGAAAAAGAAAATCCAAATCCTGCGATTACCAGAACGGTATTAAACGATTGGACTTGGGCTGCTTCTACTTATGATTTTACCATTGCTAAAGCTAAAGGAACAATCAAAAAGATCACAATT
Source organism: Flavobacterium frigidarium DSM 17623 (assembly GCF_000425505.1). GTDB lineage: Bacteria > Bacteroidota > Bacteroidia > Flavobacteriales > Flavobacteriaceae > Flavobacterium > Flavobacterium frigidarium. Next base: position 35,105 of record NZ_AUDO01000013.1, read on the forward strand.
GATCCTAGTGGATTGATGGCTGATGTAAAACAAGATAACAACGTGTACAAAAAATAATAATACAGATTACTGATCCCTTTTGACCATGAATATAACATATAATGAACAGGATAAAACAATCAATGTTAAGGACGGACTTAAAAGTCATTTGTTCTTGATGAAGTTTTTAATGATTGTTACATTAATCAATTCAGTAGTGAATGTCTACGATTTAAATTCAATGAATTTTACTTATGTAAGTGCTTTGTGGATTGTTTTAGGGATAGTAGCTGCATTATTTTTATATAATTTCACTGTTAAAAAATCGGGTCTTGAAAAAATTCCTGGTTATCAAATTCAAGGACTTGGAGAACGTGTATTTTCAGGAAGAAAAAAATATTTTATTGTTCTCGAAAAAGGAAAAACAAGGGATCTACTAGATGTAAAAACAGAAGCTGATCGAAAGAAAGTAGAGCAGATTTTTAAAAAGAACGGAATTAAAGTTTAAATTTAAAGGGTTACAAAAACACTGTTTTTGTAACCCTTTTTTATTTGTTCAAGGATATTTGTTGGCTTGTTGCATCCAAGTCAAGGAATCGCTAAATTTGTAATAATCGAATTTAAATAAACGATATGAAACCTACTATTACCATCATAGGTGCCGGAATCTCTGGATTGACTGCAGCCATTCATTTACACCGTAAAGGCTTTGCTGTTAAAATAATTGAAGCAACTGATCGCGCTGGCGGACGCATTAAAACAGATACTGTCAACGGATTTTTACTAGATAGAGGTTTTCAGGTTTTATTAACATCGTATCCCGAAGCTAAGGAGCTATTAGACTATGAGAGTTTGAATCTAAAGCGATTTTTGCCCGGGGCGACCGTATTATACGAGGAAGGAAAGTTTGAAATTGCCGATCCTTTTAGAAGACCCTCTGCTTTGTTAGCGACAGTTTTTGCACCAGTGGGATCTTTAAAAGATAAAGTCAATACTTTTTTTCTAAAACAAAAGTTACTCAGTAAATCTATTGAAACTATCTTTGAACAGAAGCAACAATCTAGTCACGAACAGTTGCGAGGATATGGCTTTAGTCAAAAAATGATTAATAGGTTTTACAAGCCCTTTTTCTCAGGGATATTTCTCGAAGACAACTTGACTACTCCTAACAGAATGTTTGATTTTGTAATGAAAATGTTTTCTGATGGAGACGCTGCTGTTCCCGCATTAGGAATGGAGGAAATCCCAAAACAGCTTCTTAAACACTTACCTGATAATAGCGTACGATATAATACTAAGGTAACTTCGATTGAAGGAAATACTATAATCACAGAGAGTGGTGAAAAAATTATTTCAGATACTATTCTAATCGCTACTGAAGCAAATTCTTTTATAGCTAAGTATAAACCAGAAGTTACACTTGCACACCGCTCTGTCACTAATGTGTATTTTGAAGCTAAAGAAGCACCGTCAAAAAAAGCAGTGGTAATTTTGAATGCATTAAATACAAAGGAGATTGTAAATAACCTAACAGTAATGTCTAATGTAAGTAGTCAATATGCTCCTAAGGGCAAAGTACTCGTATCTGTTTCTTGTAATGGTATTTTTGATTTAAGTGATCAGGAATTGACACATAAAATTAAAACCGAATTGCAGCCTTGGTTTGGGCAGCAATTAACACAATGGCAACATATTAAAACCTACAAGATTGAATATGCCTTGCCCAAATTAAAAGAATTAAAAGACACCATTACTATTGCAGACGTTAAACTAAATGACAATTTATATTGCTGTGGTGATCACTTAATGAATGGTTCTATAAATGCGGCTATGAAATCAGGAAGAGTAGTGGCGTCAATTATTGCTGAAGAGAGTAGTAAGAAGTAACGTTCAAAAAAAAATAGACATAAAAAAACAGAAGAGACTTGAATATTAAGACTCTTCTGTTTTTTTATTTATTAGAAATACTAAACGTTGTATAATAGCCCCGGTAGCAGCGGCATCTCCCAATTTAGAAAAACAAGGCGTATTTCAAGCCGTAGTTTTTATTATTGGGAATATAGCGAATGACGGGAGCAGACATCTTGTAAAGTACAAAAGTAGCTGCTCCTAAAAATCGAGATTAAACTATTCGTTTATAGTACTTAAGTTTTTCAACATATCAACGGTCATGCTTTCTAGATCAAATTTATGTTTCCATCCCCAGTCAGCTCTAGCGTTGCTGTCGTCTATACTTGCAGGCCAGCTATCAGCAATTTTTTGACGGAAGTCAGGTTTGTATGTAATCTCAAACTCAGGAATGTGTTTTTTAATTTCGGCAGCAATTTCTGTTGGTGTAAAGCTCATCGCAGCCAAGTTATATGACGAGTGAATTTTAATTTGATCAGCAGGTGCTTGCATGATTTTTATAGTTGCTGCAATCGCATCATCCATATACATCATAGGCATTTTTGTCTCTGACGAAAGGAAACATTCATACGATTGATCAGCAAGTGCTTTGTGGTAAATATCAACAGCATAATCAGTTGTTCCACCACCAGGAGGAGACGACCAACTAATTAACCCAGGATAACGGATGCTTCTCACGTCAACACCAAAGATGTTATGGTAATACTCACACCATCTTTCTCCCGCTTGTTTACTAATTCCGTAAACGGTAGAAGGCTCCATGATGGTATATTGTTGTGTATTTTCTTTAGGAGTTGTAGGTCCAAAAACAGCAATACTTGAAGGCCAGAATATCTTTTTGATTTTTCCGGCTTTCGCCAAATTCAAAACGTGAAAAAGAGAATTCATATTTAAATCCCAAGCAAAAGCAGGATTTTTTTCAGCCGTAGCCGAAAGTAAAGCAGCCATTAAATACACATCTGTAATTTGGTGCACTTCAACTAAATGTTCTATTTGATTAAAGTCTAAAGCGTTGATTACTTCAAATGGACCCGAATTTACAACGTCGATATTCAGCTTGCGAATGTCTGAAGCTATAACATTTTCCGTTCCGTGTATTTCTCTAAGAGAGTGGGTTAACTCAGTACCAATTTGACCGCATGCCCCAATAATTAATATCTTTGTACTCATAATCAATAGAATTTAAAAAGCAAAGGTAACGTTTTCGTAAATAATTAATAAGCGACTTTAAAGGTTTGTCAATACTTAAATCAAAGCCTTAAAAGGAATTGGTAATAATTACTATTTTGGCAGTAATGCTAGTAATACTTTATTGAATGTAAATGAATCGTAATTCTTATTTTCAAATCTTTATTTGTAAATTACTTTGTAACTTTGTAGTTCAATATTATCTCTATGAAATTTAAATTATTATATACTTTTTTAGCACTCGTTTTATTGACGTCATGCAAAGACGACAGCGAAAAAAGACGTCTTGAGAATGAAAAACAGCAGAAAAAAAATGAACTTATATTTTCTAAAGTGAGTAATGCTTGGGATTTCTATGACGAACCTATAAATGAAACTTCAGAGAACTTGGTTTCTGATTGGACAGAATTTCGCTCTTTATTAAACGAACTGCGCTTAAAGCCTAAGAAAACGATTGGCGCTTTTCAACAAAAAGCGACAGCAATTTCTAAAAAGGCAGCAGCAATGGATGATAATATTCCTGAGAAATTTAACCAGCCACAAATTAAAAGCCGCATTGCTACGATGACGACAAAGGTGAGGTTGCTAGATTTATACATTCACTTAGATCTTATTCCTGCAGAAAAAGTGGTTAAAATAATTTCAGAAATTAACAATGAACTGGCCTCGTTGCAACGACAAATGGACAAAATTGAAGTAATAAGCACTATTCCAGTTGAGATTGGCGAGTCAGAATTAAAACAAATGTTGGATGCGTCACGCGCAATTCCTAACGAACCTATAGATCCTAATTTACCTAAAGTTGAGTAAGACAATTTTATACAATACCTACGATAATTCGCCAAAAACGCAGCAAATTGCAGCGCAGTTAAATGAAACAGATGGCGTAAAAATTCACCTTAGCGGTTTGCTAGGGTCGGCTACTTCTTTTGTAATACGCTCGTTATTTAAAAAGACCGAAAATCCGTTTTTGATTGTGTTTAACAACAAAGAAGAAGCGGCTTATTACTTGAACGATTTAGAGCAAATGGTAGGTGAAAAAGACGTGCTTTTTTATCCAGGCTCTTACCGAAGACCGTACCAAATCGAAGATACAGATAACGCTAATGTTTTACTACGTGCTGAGGTGCTTAACCGCATTAATTCTCGTAAAAAACCGGCAGTGATTGTAAGTTATCCAGAGGCGTTATTTGAAAAAGTAGTTACCCGAAAAGATTTGGAAAAAAATACTTTAAAAGTAACTGTTGGCGATAAAATTTCGATTGATTTTATCAACGAGGTTTTATTCGAATATGAATTTAAAAGAGTTGATTTCATCACAGAGCCAGGAGAGTTTTCTGTTCGTGGTGGAATTGTGGATGTATTTTCTTTTTCGAATGATAATCCGTACCGAATCGAATTTTTTGGTAACGAGGTTGATAGCATCCGAAGTTTTGATGTGGCAACGCAATTGTCAATCGAAATTCAGAAGAAAATTACGATCATCCCAAATGTCGAAAATAAAGTTTTCCAAGAAAATCGAGAAAGTTTCTTAGATTATATTTCGAGTAAAACGATTATTTTTATTCAAAACACCGAAGATCTTTTTGGACAATTAGACAAGCATTTTGCAAAAGCAGAAGAGGCATTCGAAAAATTATCCAAAGACATTAAACATGCCACACCAGATCAATTATTTGTGAATCAGGCTGCGTTTATTAAGCGTGCGGTAGATTTCTCGGTAGTAGAATTTGGTTCAAAAGCGATTTTTAGAACAACAAAAGCTTTCGATTATCATATAAAACCCCAACCTTCTTTTAATAAGCAATTTGACTTATTACTGAATAACTTAAACGAAAACCATTTTAATGGATATAAGAATTTCTTATTTTGTTCGAATGATGCTCAGGTTAAAAGATTTCAAGTAATTTTTGAAAATTTAGATGAAGTAAACGCTGAAAATATTAGCAAGCAGTACAATAGTATTGTGTTGCCTATTTATCAAGGATTTATTGATGAAGAAAATCAAATTGCTTGTTATACTGACCATCAAATTTTTGAGCGTTACCATAAATTTAATATCAAAAATGGTTATTCAAAAAAGCAGAATATTACTTTAAAAGAATTAACCACTTTGTCAGTAGGTGATTATGTGACGCATATCGACCATGGAATAGGGCGCTTTGGTGGGTTGCAAAAAATTGATGTTGAAGGAAAAACACAGGAAACAATAAAGCTTGTTTACGCAGATAATGATATTGTATATGTGAGTATTCACTCGCTGCATAAAATATCAAAATACACTGGTAAAGACGGTACGCCACCTAAAATATACAAAGTTGGCTCTAGTGCTTGGAAAACGCTGAAGCAAAAAACTAAGGCACGCGTTAAGAATATTGCATTCAATTTGATTCAGCTTTATGCTAAGAGAAGGTTGGACAAAGGATTTCAATTTGCTCCAGATAGTTATTTGCAAAATGAATTAGAGAGTTCGTTTATTTACGAGGATACTCCTGATCAAACGAAGTCCACGCAAGAAGTAAAAGCAGATATGGAGAGCGATCGCCCAATGGATCGTTTAGTTTGTGGTGATGTAGGTTTTGGAAAAACAGAGGTGGCCATTCGTGCGGCTTTTAAGGCAGTTGATAATAGTAAACAAGTAGCAGTGCTGGTTCCTACGACCATTCTTGCTTACCAACATTATAGAACATTCACAGAACGTTTAAAAGATATGCCAGTTTCAGTTGGTTATTTAAACCGTTTTAGAACTGCAAAACAAAAAGCCGAGACGCTAAAATTATTAGCAGAAGGAAAACTAGACATTGTTATAGGAACGCACCAACTGGTGAATAAAAATGTCGTTTTTAAAGATTTGGGATTGTTAATTGTCGATGAAGAACAAAAATTTGGTGTTAATGTAAAAGACAAATTGAAAACCATCGCTGCTAATGTTGACACGTTGACATTAACCGCTACGCCTATACCTAGAACGTTGCAGTTTTCATTGATGGCAGCACGTGACTTATCTGTAATTACGACTCCTCCGCCTAATCGATATCCTATTGAAACGAACGTAGTAGGTTTTAGTGAAGAGATGATTAGAGATGCGATTTCGTATGAAATTCAGCGTAACGGACAAGTTTTCTTTATCAATAATAGAATTGAAAATATCAAGGAAGTTGCGGGAATGATTCAGCGTTTGGTCCCTAATGCACGAGTAGGTATTGGTCACGGTCAAATGGACGGAAAGAAACTCGAAGAATTAATGTTGGCTTTCATGAACGGAGAATTTGATGTTCTTGTCGCTACGACAATTATTGAAAGCGGATTAGATGTTCCCAATGCCAATACGATTTTTATCAACAATGCCAATAATTTTGGATTGTCTGATTTGCATCAAATGCGAGGACGTGTGGGCCGTAGTAATAAAAAAGCTTTTTGTTATTTTATTTGTCCGCCATACTCTGCAATGACTGATGATGCTAGGAAACGTATTCAGGCGCTAGAGCAATTTAGTGAATTGGGTAGTGGTTTTAATATTGCTATGAAGGATCTTGAGATTCGTGGCGCTGGAGATTTATTAGGTGGTGAGCAATCTGGTTTTATAAACGAGATTGGTTTTGATACGTATCAAAAAATCATGAATGAAGCCATTGAAGAATTAAAAGAGAATGAATTTAAAGATTTATATCCTACAGAGAACGATATTGAAACTAAGGAATATGTAAAAGACCTCCAAATCGATACTGATTTTGAATTGCTCTTCTCTGATGAGTACATTAATAATATCAGCGAGCGTCTAAATCTATACAATGAGCTAGGAACAATTAAAAATGAAGCCGATCTACAATTATTCCAAGAGAAGTTAATTGACCGTTTTGGACCTATGCCACCTCGTGCGGTTGCCTTAATGAATAGTATTCGAATCAAATGGATTGCGAGTAGCATGGGAATCGAAAAATTAGTAATGAAGCAAGGTAAGATGATTTGCTATTTTGTATCTGATCAACAGTCGTCATTTTATCAATCAAAACGTTTTCTATCTGTGATGGATTTTGTTCAAAAGCAGAAAGACATTTGTAAAATAAAGGAAAAGGTAACACCAAATGGCTTGCGCTTACTGTTAACTTTTGATAATGTTAAGGCTACTAGAAGAGCGCTGGAGCTAATGAAAATGTTGGCAGGAGTCGAATAGAAATCTTGTAAAACCGTAAAACACAAAAGCTTCTAATCGTTATGATTAGAAGCTTTTTTATTGTTATATTTGAAATTAACAAATCAGTTTTTTATGAGGTTGAAATCTATTGATGAATTTTACAATGACATTACTTACGGATCTAAATCTGAAGGCAACTCTTTATTACCTAATGGTATTCAAAAAGAATTGGGTCAATTTAATGTATTCAATATTAGAGAACTCTTTGAATCTTTTGATGAAAAACCTGAGATACCTTATGACAGCCGGTCTTATTACAAGATTAGTCTAATTAAAGGAAAAAACAGAGTAGAATATGCAGACAAAGTTATTTGTATCGAAAAAAACGCTTTGTTATTCACCACACCAAAAATCCCTTATCATTACGTTCCTCAAGATTTGAACAAACTAGCTGGACAGTTTTGTGTTTTTACTACCGCGTTTTTCATGAAGGAAAAGAGTGGTATCGACTTAGATAATGTATCAGTTTTTCAACCTGAAGAGCATCCCGTTTTTGAGATAACAGATGAAGAAGCAGGTCAAATCGAATTGATATTTAATAAGATACATGTTGAGATTAATTCTAGTTATACTTTTAAATATGATTTAATACGGAATTATGTGGCTGAATTGATCCACTTTGGACAAAAGCTCCAGCCCTCGGCAACTTTATATTGCAAGCACAATTCGGCTGCAAGAGTGGCTTCACTTTTTTTAGAATTATTAGAAAGACAATATCCCATTGATTCTATGCGCCAACGTTTAGAATTAAAAACTGCAAAGGATTTTGCAGACCGATTATCAATTCATGTGAACCATTTAAATAAAGTGCTTAGAGAAACTACAGGCAAAACAACCACCGAGTTAATTAGCAATCGCTTAATAAATGAAGCTAAAATATTGCTTAAAGAAACCGATTGGAATATATCTGAGGTGGCTTATTCACTGGGGTTTGATGAACTTTCGCACTTCTCACATTTCTTTAAAAAGCAAACTAGTTTAACAGCTTTGGCTTTTAGGAAATAAATCATAAATTTGATTTATACAAGTATTGATTGATTCGTGGAAACCAATAATAAACTTTCAATTTATTTCCACATGTCGATTGTAAAAGATAGTTGAGCAAATAATACTTCTTACTAAGTATTTTTAATGAGAAAAGCGTCCTATCAATAGTGATTAGAACGCTTTTAGTTGATTTGAAATAGCAGTAATAGCTACATTATATTCTATCTAGAACTTTAATTCTTTAAATCTTTGATCACTTTAAAAGCAACATCAACTTGTTCTTCACTAACTAAGATTGTGAATTCATTTGAAGTTGAAATTACCTCGTTGATAATAATTCCTTCCCAAGCCAGACGCTGAAAAATGAAATAATAAATTCCAGGAACGGCAATGTTTTCTTTAGGTAATTTTACTGTAATTGAGGCTAAATTTTCCAATTTCTGAATTAATTTTTCAGCAACAAAGTGCTTGTCAACTAGGTTGTCAACACTATTACTAATCACAATGTTTATTTCGTTTACCCCACGTGAAGAGGTATAAAATACATCTGGTAAAGCATTTATATTCGAAATCAAATCAGCCTGTTTATGTAAGACAGTTTCTGATACGGCAAAAGTGTAATCTGTTAAAGCAGAACGCACAGTGATTTCGCCAATATTTTTTATAACTTTATTAATCTTGTGATTCAAACGAAAGTCAAGCTCTTCTGTCAATCGTTTTAAGGACATCACAATAGCGCCTTGTTTCACTTCCTTGCCAAATTCACTTTCTAATTCTGACATAATATTCCTTGAAAGAGAAGTCAAATTGATAATTCCTAGCGATAAAGCATTTAATAAAAAGGGCTTTGTTTTAATGTAATTTTCTACAATTGAAGAAACAGTTTTCATAATTGATTTCGTTTTTTAATAGTTAGTTGCTGTAGATAACTTAGTTCAAGTTGTGTTAAAAACTACTGCAAATATAAATAAAAAACATTTTGTTACAAATATAACATTAATAAATATTATTAAAAATGATAAAATGCATCTATAAGATGCTCAATTACAAATGATTTTTCCTTATTCTCTCCCTCTGACGACTTTGTACCGTCTGTATTTATAGCGATAATATCAAAGCGAACTTCAAGATCGAGTTCTTTACTATTGACGTAAGCATCAATCGCTTTAATCAATAATTGAATTTTTTTTGAATTGACAAAATCCTGTGGTAAGCCAAATAGAAGTGAAGATCTAGTCTTAACTTCGACAACTGCTAGGACAGCATCTTTTTTAGCGATAATGTCTATTTCGGCCTTTTGAAATGTCCAGTTTGTTTCAAGTATTTCATATCCTGCTTTCTCTAAATAATCGACAGCCAACTCTTCTCCTAATTTTCCTAAGTCATTGTGTGCTGCCATTTAATTTTGCTTTTACATTTATTGAAATTCCACCGTACTGCTAGTAGCAGTAACATCCATAGTTATGGTGCTACCTAAGATTAATGCGCGATTGTCTCTAATGTGTCCTGCAGGAAAATTGTATATCACTGGAATATTGTAGCTCTTAGTCACATCTTCAATTATGGCAACAGCATCTTTTCCCCATGGAATATCGTTGTCTTTCATTTGCGTCATTGACCCTACAATAATTCCTTTAACACTCTCTAAACATCCATTTCGTTTTAAATTCATCATCATTCGATCAATATGATACAGGTATTCGTCTAAATCTTCAATAAATAAGATTTTGTCTTTACAATCAATTGCAGACTGCGATCCTAATAAACTATATAAAATCGATAAGTTTCCGCCTACTAACTGTCCAGTAGCGTGGCCTTGACGGTTCATTTTATCTGTAGTAATGGTGTAACTTAAAGCTTGACCAAATAATGAAGCATGTAAACTTTCTATTGCTGGCGGGGTAGCACGAGCAACAGTGATAGGCATCACGCCATGAATAGATTTGTATCCCATCGTATTTAAATGGTTGTGTAATACAGTAATGTCGCTAAAACCCACAATCCATTTTGGTTGTGATTTAAATTTTGTAAAATCTAATAAATCAACCATTCTTACAGTTCCATAACCCCCTTTTACACACCAAATTGCTTTGATTTTTGGGTTGTCTAATTGATCTTGAAAATCAGCAGCTCTTTGTTCATCTGTTCCAGCAAGTTGATTATAATCTAAACCAATCGAACTCCCAACAACTACTTCAAGCCCCCAGCTGTGTGCTAAATCAATTGCTGCTTTAAGACTTCCGTCAGTGGCTTTTCTAGCTGTTGCCACTAGTGCAATTGTATCTCCTTTTTTTAAATTAACTGGTGTTATCATTTTTGTTTGAGCTTGTGATGTAAATGTTTGAAAAATCAAGATTAAAATTAAAGACTTAAAAAAGGTAGATTTTTTTCGAAAGGGCCAATTTAGGTTCTGCTGCATTAGATTAATTTACGTATGATGATTTTAAAGACTCCAATTTAGGTGGATTTACAACAAAGATAGGAATTAGAAAATAAATAGCTAAAACTGATTAAAGGCAATTTTGAAGGAAAAAACCAATGAAATAGAAAGAGTATTTGTAAATTGCACATCCTTCTAACTACTGATTATGAGATTTTTACGTTACTTTCTATTTGTTATATTTCTGATTACTACAAAAACGACTTTTGGACAGCAAAAAAAATACTCCATTCATACGGTTGCGTTTTATAATCTAGAAAACTTATTTGATACCATAAATAACCCGGCTGTAAATGATGATGAGTGGACGCCTAGCGGGGGCAGACATTGGAGTAAAAGCAAGTACAATCAAAAACTTAAAAATCTAAGTGAAGTCATTGTGCAAATAGGATCTACAAAAAATAAAACGGCACCCACACTCATAGGCTGTTGCGAAATAGAAAATAGAGGTGTGCTTGAAGATTTATTGAAGGAACCTAATTTGATTGACGTAGACTACGGAATCATTCATTTTGACTCACCAGATAAAAGAGGGATAGACGTTGCTTTATTGTACCAGAAAAAATATTTTAGACCTACAGACTACGCAAATATTCCGCTCTATGTTTATAAAAAAGACCCCGAATTATTTAAAATGGAAGCCGATAGTACGCAGTCAAATAGAGTCTTTACTAGAGATCAGTTGTTAATTACAGGATTTCTAGAAGGAGAGGAGGTCAGTATTATTGTAAACCACTGGCCGTCGCGATCAGGTGGTGAAAAAAGATCAAGCCCTTTTAGAGAGGCTGCTGGCGCTTTAAACAAGAAGATTATTGATTCATTGCAAAAAATTAATCCACTGGCTAAGGTAATTACGATGGGAGATCTCAACGACGGACCTACGAATAAAAGTGTCAAAAATGCTGTTGGCGCCATTGGTAAAAGAAAAGCAGTTGGTAAATTGGGAATCTATAATCCATTTGAGAATATGGCAAAGCGCGGATTAGGAACCATTGCTTACAGAGATTCTTGGGATATTTTTGATCAGATTATGATATCGGAACCATTTATAAATAATGATTTTACAAAATACCAGTTCTGGAAAGCAGGCATTTACAACAAGCCGTTTCTCATTCAAAACTCAGGAAAATATAAGGGATATCCAAAGCGAAATTCTAATAATGAGGTAGGTTTTAGTGATCATTTTCCCGTTTATATTTATCTGATTAAAGAAATAAATTGAATCATTGAACTATAACACTTTCAGAATTTATTAACGTAATGTACAGTCCCTTTTTTATACCTTAGCATTTACAAATACAATAAAAATCTCATGGCAATAGCAAAACCTTTTAACCTTAATAAGTGGATTGATGAAAATCGTGATTTATTAAAACCACCAGTGGGAAATAAAAATCTGTATCATGAATCTGGCGATTATATTGTCATGGTTGTTGCGGGTCCCAATGCTCGTAAAGACTATCACTATAATGAAACGGAGGAGTTATTTTATCAATTAGAGGGTTTCATAAAAGTCATCATTCAAGAGGACGGAGAGAGAAAAGAAATGGAGTTGAACGCAGGGGATATGTACTTGCACCCAGCAAATATTCCTCATTCACCTGTTCGCTCAGAAGGATCAATAGGATTAGTTATCGAAAGAAAACGAGTAGGAAAAGGCTTTACTGATGGATTGTTGTGGCATTGTGACAACTGCAATCACAAGCTATATGAGGTCAAATTTGAGTTACACGATATAGAAAAAGATTTTCTACCACATTTTAAAGATTTTTATAATTCACTCGATTTGAGAACTTGCGATAATTGCGGTACTGTGATGGAAGCCGATCCTCGTTTTACTGTTTAGATTATTCTTCAATGAGCCATTTCCCGCCCAGACTCTTTGGGGCGCTGCATCTTCATGTTTTAAAAAGCTATTAGAGAATAAGGCTGCTAGCGAAATAGATTTAAAGTTCAAATTGGACTCCCTGCTCTGGAAAAACGTAATGTACTTGAAAAGGATTGCTTTCAATTAATTGTTCTTTCAGCAATGCAATTTTGTCGCTAGGTGGTTTGACATGAGTAACAATAATGTTAAAATTTTTTAATGCTTGCTTTCCTGTGAACTTGCTTAAAGACTCTAGTTCTTGACTTAGCAAGCTCGGTGTTAAATGTCCATAAAGTTGATTGACTGGTTGATCATTGGGGAATGAGACTTCGATAAATATTCCTTTCAATGTATTGTTTATAATAAGTGGGGAAATTGTTTTCCATAGGGAAGCTAGTTTATCGCTTTTTTCAATACTATCAGCACCGGTATCTCCCAAATACAATATGTAGTCTTCGTTATTCTTTAATAAAAAAGCAGTACTCTCAAATGGATTTACATGACTAAGAGGATATGCTTGTACTGTCATTGTAGTATTAGTCACCACTGTTTTTTCAGCTAAGTTCAAGGTTTGGAAATGATACTTTTTGATTTGGAATCCAGGTCCTTCATCTCCAAAGTTGGCCCAAGTTTCTCCATTAAAATAATGATCTTCCATCATTTTCATGCACTTTTCAGTAGCGTAAACCGTTTTTGTAGCGTCGGCGGGTGAGTTGATTATCAAACCAGAAACATGGTCCAAATGCGCATGAGATATAAAATAGCCTTTGATGTATTTTTTCAAAACAGTAGTTAGCGGTACACTAAAAGTAGTTTTTTCAATTGCCTTCTCTATTCCGGCATTTATTGTACCTGCGTCAAAGGCCACGAAATCATTAGTCCTAGAAGGAGCCACTAAATAGCATGATAAATTGCTTTCGTCTATACCTCCTTTTATGCCAAGTGGAACTACAGTGAAACTTGATTTATTTTGTTGTTGGCCTAAAGCAATAGTAACAACTAAAAATAGAGAAAGCACTAATTTTATCTTCTGCTGCATATTCTTGATTTTGAATTTGGTGTATCAAACTGTAAAATTAAACGTAGTTTTCGAAAACAATAAAAAAACTCCGATTATTTGATGTCAAGATTATTAATTTAACTTTACAGCAAGGTATTATTTCGAATTGCAATTCTTTGAATTAAATTTGAAATAGTATATTTACATAAAAATATAACAATTTTAACCAAAAAAGTTACAATGATAACAATAGCAAATCAATTCGGAATGAAAGAAGCTTTAACTCAATTGGGTATAAAGGAGATAAATGATGGTACATCAACAGGGTTACAAAACTTTTCTAGTGGTACTACCTTAGAAAGTTATTCTCCGGTAGATGGACAATTGATAGCAAAAGTTACCACATCAACAGCTGCAGATTACGATAAGGTGATGGAGGCAGCAACAGCAGCTTTCAAAACATTTAGAACAATGCCAGCACCGCAACGTGGAGAAATTGTAAGGCAGTTTGGTGAAAAATTGCGTGAAAAGAAAGATGCATTAGGAAAACTAGTTTCTTATGAAATGGGTAAATCTTTGCAAGAAGGATATGGTGAAGTACAAGAAATGATCGATATCTGTGATTTTGCTGTAGGTTTATCACGTCAGTTGCACGGTTTGACAATGCATTCAGAAAGACCACAACATAGAATGTATGAGCAATATCACTCATTAGGCGTAGTGGGGATCATCTCTGCTTTCAATTTTCCAGTAGCAGTTTGGGCTTGGAATACTGCATTAGCGTGGATTTGCGGTGATGTTTGCGTTTGGAAACCCTCTGAAAAAACACCTTTATGTGGAATTGCATGTCAAAATATAATTGCTGAAGTAATTAAAGAAAATAACTTACCTGAAGGAATTTCTTGCTTAATTAACGGAGATTACAAAGTAGGAGAGATGATGACTGCTGACAAACGCATTCCCTTAATTTCGGCTACTGGTTCTACTCGAATGGGGAAAATTGTAGCGCAAACAGTAGCGGGACGATTAGGTAAATCATTATTAGAGTTAGGTGGAAACAATGCCATCATCGTTACTCCAGATGCTGATATTAAAATGACCGTTATTGGAGCTGTTTTTGGAGCAGTAGGAACGGCAGGCCAACGTTGTACGTCAACACGTCGTTTAATTATTCATGAAAGTATTTATGATAAGGTAAGAGATGCAATAGTTGCTGCGTACCAACAATTAAAAATAGGAAATCCATTAGATGAAAATAATCACGTAGGGCCGCTTATCGATAAAGACGCTGTTGCAATGTATAGCAAAGCACTTGAAGATGTTATAGCACAAGGCGGGAAAATTCTTGTTGAAGGTGGTGTACTTGCTGGTGAAGGTTATGAAAGTGGTTGCTATGTGCAACCCGCAATCGCAGAAGCAGATAATTCTTTCAAAATAGTACAACATGAAACGTTTGCACCTGTTCTATACTTATTAAAATATACCGGATCTGTGGAGGATGCGCTTGATATTCAAAATGGTGTTGCTCAGGGATTGTCTTCGGCAATTATGACAAACAATTTAAGAGAAGCAGAACACTTTTTATCAGTAGCTGGTTCTGATTGTGGAATTGCCAATGTTAATATTGGAACTTCTGGCGCAGAAATTGGTGGTGCCTTTGGAGGTGAAAAAGAAACAGGTGGTGGTAGAGAGTCAGGATCTGATGCTTGGAAAGTATACATGAGACGCCAGACAAATACAATCAATTATGGTAGCAGTTTACCACTAGCACAAGGAATTAAATTTGATTTATAAATTTATAAGCATGATAATTACAGCATAAAAAAAACGGCAATTTGATCAAATTGCCGTTTTTTATTTATTTAAATTTATTTTATTCGAACAAATTATAAGTTGAAAGAAGCTCCAACGTTAAAAGTAAACTGATTATTTAAATCATGTCCAAAGTCAGTGTCATTAGTATCGTATTTAGCAAGTGGTACGCCAGCTTCAGCAAATAAACCAAAACCATCAGTAAAGAAATAACGGAAACCTAAATGTGCTCCAAAATTCTTTAAACCCAAATCTAAACCAGGGTAAACATCCATATTTGGCTCTAGTTGTAATACGCTGCCTAAGTTTGCATTAAATCGAGCTTTTAAATCAAATCGATCTCCAAAAGAAGGGTTGTTACCATTGATGTCATTATCAACAGATAATAAATAATTTGTAGTTAATCCTAATGACATGTTTTCTCCAATTCCAAAATCTGAAGAGATAAATATACCTGTTCCTCCATCTTGAGCAGAAAAACCAACTTGTCCTTTTACATCTCCTTTACCACTGAATGCTTGTGCATTAATTAAACCAACAGTGCATAGTAACACTAATGTAAATACCTTTTTCATAATTTTTAATTTTAATAAAACCGGCACAAAACTACTCATTTATAATTTAATTTCTACCCTTCTCGTCAAAATAGAGTTGGTTAAGCGGGTCACTCTGCCAGAATTCTTTACTATCAATATCCATAATGGTAAGGGGACCTTTAAATGCCGCCCCAGTATCTACGTTCCATATACATGCTTTATTAACTGGAGTTGATTCAGCAATGCGGCTAACCGGAGTGTGTCCAATATAAACTTCATTATATAATGTAAAACGCTTTGGATAAAACGGACTTTCTTTTTTAATCGCTGGGTCTAATGCAAGCGCAGTTTCCCATAAGGTGCGATCCCAGTAAAATAGTTTTGGATAAAATTCATGTTTCACACCATTCATATTTGTGAACCCTGCATGAACAAATAATCTGTTTTTATCGTCTAAATGATAATCCTGAAGTGAGAGTAAAAATTCTACGTGCAATTGTTTTGTAGTCGTATCTACCTTTTCATAAGCGGTAACTGTGGCTTCACCTCCATGTTTGTACCACATCAAGTTATCACGACTTTCTTTTAACCAATGCAATAACAATTCATCATGATTTCCCCTGATGAAAATACAATCATTAGTAGTTTTTAAATTTATCAAATAATCAAGTACCTGCGGTGATTGGCTCCATCCATCAACGTAATCACCTAAAAAAATTAAATTATCTTGTGGAGTAACTTTGGCTCTTTCCATAATTTGGTGAAGTGCACGCAAGCCTCCATGTATATCACCTATAACTAATGTTCTCATTTTATTTTGGGTCAATCGGGATTATAATTAACAGTTTGGTTGCTGTTTTTCCAATCTATAAAATTAAGGAAAAGAGTTGGGAAGGAGGTTTATTTATTTTGTTTTTTACGCTAAAACTTCATAATTCGACTATTTCTTTAATCTATATCGATTGCATTTTAAATTAGAATTCAATGACATGTAACAATTATTACTTTAAATTTTAATTATTGGAAAAAATATCTCAAAATTTTTTTTAATAAATGAGTTATAAAATTTCAATTAAAGATTACAAATAAAAACTACAATTTACCAGTGATAACAGTACGTCGCACTCAATATTTGAAAGCTAATAATGGTAAGAAAATAGCGAGTAATTTAACAAGTATTGAAAATCACTGAATTAGGTGATTGTTTATTATATTAATTTTATTTAGTTTTACGGAAATATATAAAACTTTAAAAAATGAATACACTCATCGCTTTATCTCTGTTGATTATCAGAACGATATGTAGTTTTTTAAATGATCTTGTATCTTTTTTCAATCTCCATTTTTAGTATCGTATTTCATTTTTCTTAAAATGCGTAATGCCTCTTTAAATAAAAGGTAAACGGCAGGGTACGCTTTTAATAATGGTTTAGAATGAACCAACTTCTCTTTTGCTTCAGCAAATCCATTCAAGTAACAAATCATAAAAGTAGACGGAAGATTTTCTAAATCTTGATATTCTCTAGCCGTTAATGTATAGCTTTTCTCTAGCTTTTTTAATAAAGCAATATTTGAATTATAAATGTGAAATAGCATTTTTCTACTATATCTAGGTGGTTCAAACAACATTTCATTCTCTATTTTATAATAGCCATTCTCATAAAAATAAATTGTTTGCTTTTCTAACGGATAGTAGGTTGTTTTGTCGTTTAACCCTAATGGAACATATTCAGTAATTGTAAACGTATTTTTATCATAAGTAATAGTCACAACATCTTGTGCAGAATAAAACAATTTTACTTGTTCATTTATTAATTCGATATCGACTCTTGATAAATAAGTTTTGTGATGCACATTTTTAGGAATTCCAGCCCAGCAGATAATAAAAAGTTCTTTAAATACATGGTATTTTGGAGACATGTCCTTATGTCTAAAATTTATAAAATCAAATACGCTGTCTAATGTATTTTGGATACTATTGCGTGCACTATTTTCAATAGATGTAACGGTGCTAAGATTTTGATTGCTCTTTAAAACCTTGTCTGTAGTAGGGGTGGTATTCGAGCCAATTCTAATATAAACACTTTGAGAAAGGATAGTATAAATAGATTTTTTAAAGTAGGAGGTGTGCTTTTTTGGTTTTATAGTAACAAGCCCTACAACCTTATGTTTAGGTAAGTTGGGAAAGGGAACATTTTCATACTGAATTTTTGGCGGATTTTCTAGATAGGCATTTACAAGATTTTGTATGCGACTGTCGTCAAAAAAATCGTCACCAACAATTTCGTTTTCGTGATCTTCCACACCTACGACTATAAAAGAATTATTGAAAGGATTAGAGTTAGATAAAGCGCAAATGTGCTTGAGAAATTTTGCTTTACCCTCTTTAGTATGCAGATTTAACTGTCGTTTTTTATCATAAAAGCTATTCTCATCATTGTGAGCAAGTAAGTTCTTAATAAGTAGCCGTTTATTAATCATTGCAATTTATGATAGAAATTCATAAACATAAATATAAGCAAATCGATAGAGGTAAAGGCAGAATAAAAGGTTTTAAATGTTATCAATGAGTTATTTAAATCTCGATTTGTAATTATTAGAACATTGATAATTTTTGGGTTATCGCACTAATGATAACCCAAAAAAAAAGGTATTTATGACTTGTTTACAATAGTCGACGATGCTTGTGCCGTACTCATTACTACAAGATCAGCGATGTTTATATGATAAGGACGAGAAACAACAAAATGGATAATATCTGCGATATCTTCTGCTTGAAGAGGTGTGAAGCCTTTGTATACATTTTCAGCTTTCTCAGTGTCACCTTTAAAACGAACAGCGCTAAATTCTGTTTCTACCATTCCAGGATGAATTGCCCCTACGCGAATACCAAAGGGATTTAAATCGATTCGCATCCCTTGATTCAAGGCGTCTACTGCATGTTTTGTAGCGCAATACACGTTTCCATTAGGGTAAACCTCTTTTGCGGCAGTGGAACCAATATTAATAATGTGGCCTGATTTTCGATCTTTCATTTGCGGAATAATTGCTTTAGAAACATATAGCAATCCCTTTACGTTGATGTCAATCATAGCATCCCAATCGTCAGTATTTCCGTTTTGAATAGGGTCTAATCCATGTGCATTACCTGCGTTATTTATTAGAACGTCAATAGTTGAAAAGGCTTCTGGTAAAGAAGCAATAGCTGCAAAAACAGCTTCTTTATCTCGAACGTCAAACTGTAATGTATGAACATCTGTGTAAGCAGATAGTTCTTTTTTTAAAATATCTAGGCGTTCTTTTCTTCTTCCGCATAGAATTATTTTATAGTTATTTTGTGCTAGAATTTTTGCGGTAGCTTCACCTATTCCGCTAGTAGCGCCGGTGATAAAAGCTGTTTTAGTCATGTTGTGGTGTGATTATTTGAGAATTAAAATAAATTCGTCTTGTGAAAAAAAATGTTTAGGGAACTTCATTTCCCATGCTTTCGCTCCATATTGCAAACCAGTCTTCTTTATCTAACGTTAATTCAACCGCTTTATGAAGTGATTGTATGCGGGCAATATTTACAGTACCGGCAATAGGAATAACATTTGCAGGATGTTGTAGAACCCAAGAAAGCAAAATAGTGTCTGAGCCTAAATGGTATTTAGAAACTAAATTGGCAAGGAGGTTTTTAAGACGACGTGTTTGGGGAACATCAGCTCTAAATACAGATCCCAAGGGATTCCAAGACATGGGGCGAATGGTATGCAGTTGCATGTAATCAAAACTGCCGTCCATCATGGGTTCGAAATTTGTTGCTGAAAATTGTACTTGATTATAGTTAACTGTTGTTTTTTGTCGAATCAATTCTGTTTGACTTGTCGTAAAATTTGAAAGACCAAAATCGATTATTTTCCCTTCAGATTTTAATTGAGTAACAGCCTCTGCAATTTCGTCGGCCTGCATTAATGGGCTAGGTCTGTGTAGTAAAAAAACATCTAAATAATCAGTGTGCAAATTTTTTAATGATTGCTCTACTGACTCAATAATGTGCTTTTTCGAATAATCGTAATGCTTTATTGTATTGTTTCTGTTTTCAGAAATCATTTGGATTCCACATTTCGAAATTAACTGGATATTTTCTCTAGCTATTTTACTCGAATGGTAGGCCTTACCAAAATCGGTTTCTGTAGTGTATGATCCGTAAATATCGGCATGATCAAAAGTTGTTATTTTATTTTCATAACATACGTGAATCATATTCTCCATCTCCTTCTGGTTGAGGTTTTTATCCCATACACCCCAATTCATAGTACCAGCAATTATGGGAGATAATGTTGTTTTTGTCATGTTTTTAGTTTTTTATATGAGATGGTTTTTTTACTTTTCCAAAGTATATTTTTCAAAGTTCTTAAAAATATAAAAATAGTATCATAATTCATGCTTAAAATTAGATTATTGCGAGAAGTTTTAACCATTTTTTAACATCTTTCCTCTAAAAAAAAATTCAATTTGCACTACCAAAAGTGGGGCATTAAAATAAAGGTAATAAATACATCAATATGGAAGAGAATACATCGACTTTAGACATTAGAGCAATCAATGAAAAAATAGAAAGAGAAAGTGCGTTTATCGATTTACTTTCAATGGAAATGAACAAAGTGATTGTGGGTCAGAAGCATATGGTTGAGCGATTATTAATTGGTTTATTAGGTCAAGGGCATATTCTATTAGAAGGAGTTCCTGGACTGGCAAAAACATTAGCGATTAATACATTGTCTCAAGCTATTCACGGTTCCTTCAGCCGAATTCAATTTACACCAGATTTATTGCCTGCCGATGTTGTAGGAACAATGATATACAACATTAAGGCAAATGAGTTTTCGATAAAAAAAGGACCAATTTTTGCCAATTTTGTTCTTGCAGATGAGATTAACCGTGCTCCAGCTAAGGTGCAATCAGCACTTTTAGAGGCGATGCAGGAAAAGCAAGTGACTATTGGGGATACTACTTTTAAATTAGAAAGACCATTCCTTGTACTAGCAACTCAAAACCCAGTTGAGCAAGAAGGTACTTATCAATTACCAGAAGCACAAGTTGACCGTTTTATGTTAAAAACAGTTATCGACTACCCTAAAATGGATGAGGAGCGTTTAGTAATTCGTCAAAATTTAAAAGGAAGTTACGAGAAGGTAAATCAAGTGGTTTCTGTGGAGCAGATTTTGCGTGCTCAAGAAGCGGTTCGTGAAGTGTATATGGACGAAAAAATAGAGAAATACATCTTAGATATCATTTTTGCTACTCGTTATCCTGAGAAATATAAATTAGCGGAGTTGAAACCATTAATCAGCTTTGGATCTTCTCCGCGTGGAAGTATCAACTTAGCTGTAGCGGCAAAATGTTACGCTTTTATAAAACGTCGTGGTTATGTTATTCCTGAGGATGTACGTGCCGTTGTTCATGATGTGTTGCGTCACAGAATAGGAATTACATATGAAGCTGAAGCAGAGAATGTAACATCTGTAGATATTATCAATAAAATTGTAAACGAAGTAGAAGTACCTTAAAATTTGTTTAAGGTTTAAGGTTTCAAGTTGCTGTAGCAAAATATGAAAATCTTAAACTTTTTTAAACTTTAAACAAATTAAATAAATGGATACAAAAGATCTTTTAAAAAAAGTACGTAAAATAGAAATTAAGACCCGAAGATTGAGCGATCATATTTTTTCGGGAGAATACCATACGTCTTTTAAAGGGCGCGGGATGACTTTTAGTGAAGTGCGTCAATATCAATATGGAGATGATATTCGAAATATAGATTGGAATGTAACCGCGAGATACAACGAAGCCCACGTAAAAGTATTTGAAGAAGAGCGTGAATTGACCATGATGTTAATGGTTGATATTTCGGGTTCTGAAAGTTTTGGATCAAAAAATCAGTTTAAAAAAGATATCGTTACTGAAATTGCTGCAACAATGGCTTTTTCGGCTACACAGAACAACGACAAAATTGGACTCATATTATTCTCAGATCAGATAGAATTGTATATTCCACCTAAAAAAGGACGTTCTCATGTGTTGCGTATCATTAGAGAATTAATCGAATTTGAACCTAAAAGTCGCAAGACAGATTTAGGACAAGCGTTGAAATTTCTATCGAGCACGCAAAAGAAAAAAGCAATTGTATTTGTAATCTCTGATTTTATGTGTGAAGGATATGATCAAACATTGAAAATCGCTGCAAAAAAGCATGATATCACAGGAATACGAGTATACGATATTAGAGAACAGAGCATACCAAATATTGGAATGGTTCCTATGCGAGATGCAGAATCTGGTGAAATTTCTTTAATCGATACAGGTTCTAAAACCGTGCGTTTTAATTATGAGAAACATTATAACGAGAGACTAAATTACTTCAAAGAAACCTTTAGTAAGTCGGGATCTGGAGTAGTAAATACACGAGTAGATGAAAGTTATGTAACAAAATTGTTGGGTTATTTTAAATCAAGATAACGATGAGGACTTACAATTTTTACAACTAAAATGAATTGGAAATAATTAAAATTTTAGAGATTTATAAAAGCACAACTGCAGAGGAAACTTATATCAGTTAGACGCTAATCAAGGATCTAAAGTTTCATTAATTAAATATGAAAAGAGCTATATACCTACTTTTAATTCTATTTTGTTCTACTGTTTTTGCGCAACAAAAGCGAGTAGTAACTGCAATAGATACCACAAAAAACAAAATTGGAGCCGAATTTAAGCTCACCGTAAGAACAGATGTAGACACCTTGTCTAAAGTCGTTTTTCCAGGTTTAAAAAATATTGGAGCGTTAGAAGTTATTAAATCGTATCCTATCGATACTGTTAGAAAGAACGATCGATACGAACTAATAAAAAAGTACGGTTTAACTCAATTTGATTCTGGAAGCTACACCATTCCAAGTATCAAAATCATGATTAATAGCAAGCCGTATTACTCAGATTCAATACGTGTTGATGTTGCTAATGTGCAAGTAGATACATTAAAGCAAAAAATGTATGACATTAAAGATATTACAGCTGCCGAAAGCCCAATGGGTAACTGGTGGAAATATCTCTTAGTGTTCTTATTGCTTGTAGGAATAGGAGCATTAGTTTATTATATCGTTAAAAAACGCCAACAGAAAAAAATAGAAGAAGAGGTTTATAAAACTCCTATCGAAAAAGCGACAAGCTTACTAAATAACTTGGAGCAAAAAGAATTATGGCAAAAAGGAGAGGTGAAATCATACTACTCTGAACTTACTGATATTGCTAGAAATTATATCGAAGAAGCCATAGAAATTCCAGCAATGGAAAGTACAACGGCCGAATTAATTGCAGGATTGCGCGCAGCATCATTAAAAAAGAAAATGACGCTGACTCCTGAAACTATCGAAAACTTAGAACGTGTCTTGAAACAAGCAGATTTAGTGAAATTTGCCAAATCAAAACCATTAGATTTCGAAATTACAGAGGATAAAAACAAAATCCAACGTGTTATTTTGACTTTGGACGACGCCATTCCAGTTGAGGTTGAAGTGGAAGAGGACGCAATATTGAACGAAGCGCAAAGACAAAAACAAGTTGCAATTCAATTAAAGAAAAAAAGAACCAAACGTATTGCCACGGCTATAGCATCAGTGCTACTATTGATCATCTTAGTAACTACTTATTTTATTGCAACTAGAGGATTTACCTATGTAAAAGATAATGTTTTAGGAAATGTTTCTAAGGAATTGCTTGAAGGAGAATGGGTAAAAAGTGAATACGGAAACCCTGGTGTTATCATCGAAACGCCTAAAGTATTAAAACGTATTGATCTCACTAAGTCTCTTCCTAAAAACGGATTAGCTTTAATCAAGGAGATGAATTCATTTGCTTACGGTAGCGTTTCAGATAATTTCTATTTGATGGTTTCTACTTATAAATACAAGCAAGATACCACAACAGTAGACTTGAAAAAATCGATGGAGGTGAGTTTGCAAACATTAGAATCGCAAGGGGCCTTGAATATGATTGTTAAACAAGAGGATTTTCAAACTCCAGAGGGCGTTAGCGGTTTAAAAGGATATGGAACATTCTCTAGAGTTAATCAATTAACAAGTAGTAGTGAGAAGTTGTACTATGAGCTATTGTTATTTGGACAAGAGGGCGGTTTACAACAAATTATGATTTTTCATGAAGAGGGAGATGCCTACGCAAATCAAATTTCGGATAGAATATTGAGTTCTGTCGAATTAAAAAAAGTAAGTAAATAATGGGTAAGATAACTTTTTTAAATCCTGAATTTTTCTGGTTGTTTCTTTTAATTCCATTAGCAATAGTGTGGTTAATCTATACTAGAAAAGATCAGGCAGCAACTTTAAAAATCAGTTCGATTCAAGGTTTCAAAGCTAATGATACTTTCTGGGTTAAATTGAGACCTTATTTGAGTGCTTTTCGTTTATTGGCGCTAAGCTCAATGATTGTCGCTTTGGCTCGACCAAGAACGGTAGATGTGAGCAATAAAACTAAAACTACAAAAGGAATTGATATTGTTATGGCGGTAGATGTTTCTGGAAGTATGCTCGCAAAAGATTTAAAGCCCAATCGTATGGAAGCTTTAAAGAGAGTAGCGGCAGATTTTGCTGGTGAACGTCCTAATGACCGCATAGGGTTAGTTGTGTACGCATCTGAAGCTTATACAAAAACACCCGTAACAAGCGATAAAGCAGTTGTTCTTGAAGCAATTAAAAGCATTAAATATGATAATGTTTTACAAGATGGTACTGGAATTGGTATGGGTCTTGCAACAGCAGTAAATAGATTGAAAGATAGTCAAGCTAAGAGTAAAGTAATTATCTTACTTACAGATGGTGTAAACAATGCGGGTTTTATCGAACCTGAAACGGCAGCTGATATTGCTAGACAGTATGGTATCAAAGTGTATACCATAGGAATTGGTACAAATGGGATGGCTGAATTTCCTTATGCGATAGGCCCAAATGGACAGTTCTTGTTCCAAAGAATGAAAGTCGAAATCGACGAACGTTTAATGCAAAGTATCGCTAAAAAAACCGACGGAAAGTATTTTAGAGCAACTAGTAATAGCAAGTTAGCTGAGATCTACGGCGAAATAAATAAACTAGAAACTACCGAAATCGAAGAGCTTAAGTTTTATGACTATGATGAAAAATTCAGACCTTTTGTATTATTAGCGGGACTGCTTTTATTGATAGAAATAGGATTGCGAAATACAGTATATAGAAGTTTTATTTAGTATCCTAACCCTAGTCATTCCTTAAGGAAAAGGAGACTGAACGTGAAAATTGGAATCTAAAATTTGTCTTGATAGTACGAGACTGATATTTAAAAATAATATGGAATTAGACGAATCAAAATATTTATACCTGCTTTTCTTATTACCAGTGGTGGTGGCTTTATTCCTTTTCAATTTGTATTGGAAAAGAAAGAAACAACGCGAATTTGGAGATCTTGAATTAGTTAAAAAATTAAGTCCTGAAAGCTCTACATTCAAACCAGTTTTAAAATTGGTGGTTATAGTACTGGCGTTTCTTGGATTAATTTTTGGATTAGTGAATCCTAAGATTGGAACTAAGATGGAAACGGTAAAGCGTGAAGGAATCGATATTGTCTTTGCAATGGACGTTTCTAAGAGTATGCTTGCTGAGGATATCGCCCCAAGCCGTCTTGAAAAAAGCAAACAAATTGTTTCTCAAATTATCAATCAACTAGGGAACGACCGCATAGGAATCGTGGCTTATGCAGGAAGTGCTTTTCCTGTGCTGCCTATTACAAGTGATTACAGCGTTGCTAAGATGTTCTTGCAGAGCATGAGTCCTGACATGGTTTCTTCTCAAGGAACTTCGCTTGATGAAGCAATACAATTATCGGGTACGTACTTTGATGATAAAAGCAAAACAAGCAAATTATTGATTTTAATTTCTGATGGTGAAGATCATTCAGAAGGTGCTCAAGTTGCAGCAGAGGAGGCAAACAAACAAGGAATGCGCATTGTTACCATTGGGCTAGGAACCGAAAAAGGTGGAACAATCCCACTAAAAGTAAATGGTAAAGTACAAAGTTACCAACGCGATAATAACGATGAAGTGGTGGTGACCAAATTAAATCGTGCTAGTTTACAGGCTATAGCCAAAGCGACTAAAGGTGGTTATGTTGATGGAAACAATACTAAGGAAGTTCTTGAATACATAAAAAACACGCTAAATACCATTCAAAAAACAGAATTTGAAGCCACGCAAATGGCCGACTTTCAATCGCAATTTCAATGGTTTTTAGGGATTGCTTTTGCTTTGTTATTCTTAGACCTTTTCTTCTTAGAAAGAAAAACCGAATGGGTAAAAAAATTGAATCTATTTAATGAAAAGTAATTGCAAGCTATAGCAAATGCAGTCTTTTTTTGATGAACAGAATAAATGAAAATGAGAAATATTAAAATATACATGTCCGCTTTTGTGCTCTTCCTTTTTATAGGGATAGGTACTACATACGCTCAAGAAAAAGATAATATTTTACCAGAAGCTAATAAAGAATATACGGCTAAAAATTATGTTGATGCTGAGGCAAATTACAGAGTCTCAAATTCAAAATTTTCTAGTAAAACAAATTCAGCTTATAATTTAGGGAACGCGATTTACAGACAAAATCAAGCTTCAGAGGCAAAGTATGCTTATGCAAATGCTTTGAAAACGGCAATGACGGCTACTCAAAAACATAAAGCATTTCACAATTTAGGCAATGTGTTTATGAAGGAGAAAAATTATACTGAGGCTGTCGAGGCTTATAAAAATGCTTTAAGAAACAATCCTTCAGATGATGAAACAAGGTACAATTATGCTTTAGCTAAAAAAATGTTGAAAGAGAATCCGCCAAAAGACGATAAGGATAAAAAAGACGACAAAAAAGATAAGGATAAGAACAAAGACAAGAAGGATCAAGATAAAAAAGATCAAGACAAGAAGGACGATAAGAAAGACGGCGATAAAGATAAAAAGGACGACAAAAAAGACGGAGATAAGGATAAAAAGGACGGTAAAAATGATAACAATGGGGAACCTAAACAAGAACCTGGAGGAATGTCACCGCAACGTTTAAAAAATCTTTTGAATGCTGTTAATAACGAAGAAAAGAAAGTTCAAGATAAGGTGAATGCCAACAAAGTAAAAGGTAAAGCAACTAAAACAGAGAAAGACTGGTAAGATTTAATTGGCTATTTGTGGATTTGTTTCTTTCGAAAACAAGCACTACTCAGAATCATATTCGCGAATAAATGAATAAACATTAATAATGAAGAAATTTTTATTTTTAATACTGTTAAGCTTTCAGGGACTTCTTGCTCAGGTGCAATTTGAAGCAAAAGTTAGCAAGACAACATTAGGCCTTAATGAGAGGCTACGTATTGATTTTGCCATGAATATTGATGGAGATAATTTTAACGAACCTTCTTTTGACGGTTTTAGGGTTATCGCTGGACCTAGTCAACAAGTGAGTCAGTCGTGGGTAAATGGTAAGAGCTCTTTCGAGAAAATTTACTCTTATTATTTGTTGCCTACTCAAAAGGGGACTATAACCATTAAATCGGCTACGATTGAATATAACGGACAAGTTTTTAAAACGAGTCCAGTAAAAGTAAACGTTACTAACGCAGTTGAACAACCTAAGGATCCTAACGACACTAGTATTTCTGCTGATGATAACTTATATCTTGTAGCAGATGTTTCTAAGACAAATCCTTATTTGAATGAGCCTATATCGGTGGTTTATAAATTGTATTTTAGTAACAACATTGGGATTTCTAATTTAGGAGAATTAAGTAAGCCTAAGTACAATGATTTTTGGAGTCAGAATATTGACATGAACCAACAATTTACGGCGCAACAATCCATGTTCAAAGGACGTGAGTTTCGTTATATTGTTCTTAAAAAGGTGGTTTTATATCCTCAAAAATCAGGTAAACTAGCTATTGAGCCACTTGTGTTAGATGTAGAGGTGCAATTACCAACGAATAGACGTGATGTTTATGGTAGAATGCAAATTCGAAATGAAAATAAAAGAATTTCGGCTGGTGCCAAAACGATTGCTGTAAGAGCACTCCCTGAAAAAGGAAAACCAGATGACTTCACAGGAGCAGTAGGTTCGTTTGACTTTAAAGTGACGCCGTCTAAAACTAGTTTAAAAAATGGTGAAAGTTTAGATCTTACTGTAAGCGTTACTGGAAAAGGAAACATGAAATTGTTTAGTTTGCCAGAGCCAGTAGTTCCAAACGCTCTTGAAAAATATGATCCTGTTCATGAAGAAGATGTAAAAACTTCTCTTGCTGGGATGTCAGGTAAAATATCAGATCGGTATACTATTGTGCCACAGTACAGAGGAAATTATCCTGTAAAACCTATTCGTTTTTCTTATTTTGATGTTACTTCAGGTACTTATAAAGTCGCAGTATCACCAGAGATTATGATCAATGTGTTAAGCGGTCCAACAGATACTCGCGCTAAGGATAGTTTGAAAGCAAACTCAGGTAAAAATGCTATTGATATTGAGCAATTTAAATACATCAAACTAGATACACAATTGCAAGCGACAAATGAGAAAGACTTCTTTGGTTCTAAGTTGTACTTATTGCTATTGTTACTGCCGTTCTTATTAGTGCCAATTGTAATTTTAGCCAAGAATAAAAAAGATGCTCTTGATGGTGATGTAGTAGGAAATAAAATTAGAAGAAACAATAAGCTAGCTAGAAAGTATTTATCACAAGCTAAAAAACAGATCAATAATAAAGAACCGTTTTATGTTGCTCTTGAAAAAGCAATGCATAATTTCTTGAAAGCGAAGTTGCATATTGAAACTTCAGAGATGAGTAAGGACAATATTAAAATTATCCTGCTAGATAAAAATGCAAATCCTACTACTGTAGATGATTTTATCACGCTTACTGAAAACTGTGAAGTGGCACGTTATGCTCCGGCATCTAGCGCTACAATTCAAAAAGATTATGATAAAGCGGTAGCAATCATATCAGAATTAGAGAAAGAACTTAAGTAATTACTATTACTGCTTCAGGAATAAAAATTTCTTGTTGCCAAATCATAAATCATAAAAATGAAAAATATTCTATATCTATTTTTATTATTCACACAAGTTTTCTTTGCTCAATCGGGTTTTGATGCAGGAAACGAATTGTATAAAAATGGAAAATATGAAGAAGCAGTAAACGCTTACAACGCTGTTTTGAAATCAAAAAAGCAATCTGCTGAGTTGTATTATAATTTAGGGAATTGCTATTATAAATTGAACGAGGTAGCGCCAGCTATTTATAATTACGAAAAAGCATTGGTTTTAAAACCTAATGATGCCAATACAAAAAACAATTTACGATTTGCTCAAAAGAGAACTGTTGATGAAATAAAAGTGATTCCTAAAGTGGGATTTGCAAAGATACTTCGAGATTTTACAGCTTCATATAATTACAATATTTGGGGTTATATTTCTGTTGGATTTTCAGCCTTGTTCCTAGTAGCTTTTTTAGGATACTATTTTTCGAAAAACAGTGCAGTGAAACGTGTCTTCTTTTTTGGAATGTTTGTTATGGTTGTATTGATGGTGATTAGTATTCTTGCTGCAATATTTGAAATGGATCAATTTAAAAATGAGCGTCCAGCAATAGTATTTGCCGAAGCAGTAGATATTAAAAAAGAACCACAGAGTGCGAGTAAAACTATAATAGCGCTACATGAAGGCGCAAAAGTCTATGTGCAAGAAACAGTTAATAACTGGAAGAAAGTGCAATTAACGGATGGGACAGAAGGCTGGATAGAAAAAAGTGCGATTGTAGAAGTAAAATAACCGTTTACTTGCTTGGTTCTTCTTCTGCTTTTTCTTCTGGGTTTGCGGTGTGTTTTTCTTTGAATTCCACATACCATTTCTCAAGCGTAGGGTAAAAAAATCGAGAGGTCTGTTGGATAGGATTGTAAAAAGCAGAATTGTCCATAGTCTCTTGTTTCATCAACATGTTATTGAAATTCACTTTTTCGAACAAATTAAAAAGCACACTCAATAGCAAGACCGCTTTTAACACACTAAAAAAAGCTCCTGCAAGTTTATTAATCCATCCTAGAAAGGCAAAATCCATTATTCCCGTTAATATTTTTGCGAGTAGGTGAATCGTGACTACCACAGCGATAAATGTAAGAGCAAAGGCAAATATTTCGATATATTTAGGTGACCAAGAAACGTGATTTGCCAAAGTTTCTCTCACAATATGAGAACATTTTATAGCCAAGTAAATACCTAAAAGCAACGATAAAAACGAAGCTAATTCTACAAACAAACCATTTATAAGTCCTTTGTATAGCGCGTATATTAAGATTGCTGCTAAAAAAATATCCAATAAGCTCATAATAAGGTTCCTTAATTTAAGGGCAAATATAAAATAATTCAAACATCCATTGTCAATTTACAAGTCGTTATATTTGCAAAAATAATAGCTTAGTTGCAAGATATACAATGTTGTAATTGAAGCAAACCACAATAAATAAGACAATGTCAAGAGATATACAACTTAAAGAACGCTGGGAACAGCTTGTTGAAATGCTATCTAATCAATTTTCGCAAGGAGAAGATTTAGATTTAGATGCAATCATTTACCTAATAGGAGTTCAAGAATTAGGGAAAGTGCATCAAGAATATAAAAAAGATGAAAAATTAAATTTAATGCATATCGCTATTTGTAGATTATTAGAGCCTTATGGATTTTATGAATTTGAATTTTTTGATGAAGATGGTTGGCCTCATTACAAAGTGAAAGAAGAGTTACCGCCTTTAAAAGCTGGAGAACAGTCCGTTTTGATGAAAGAAGCAATTGTAAATTACTTTATCGAAAAAGACTTAATTTCGTAATTTACAAATGCAGTAACAGTTTTGAGTGTGAATCTACTTTGAACTGAGACTGAAAACTGAAAACTTTTCCCTAAATTTGCCCTCTCAATTACCGGACGAAAATGATAGATAAGATAAAAGAATATATTGGCGAAGCACAAGCTTTTTCAACACAAGACAAAGCAGAATTAGAAACTTTTAGAATTAAATTCTTAGGAAGTAAAGGACTTCTTAAAGATTTTTTTGCCGAATTTAAAAATGTACCAAACGATCAAAAGAAAGAATTTGGACAAGTAATTAATTTGCTAAAATCTTCTGCTGAGGAAAAAGTGAAATCTATTCAAGAAGCATTAGAAAGTAAGGAAGAAACTAAGGGTTTTTATGGCGATTTAACGCGTTCTGCAGAGCCAATCGCTATAGGTTCTCGTCATCCTATTTCTATCGTTAAAAACCAAATTATTGATATTTTTGCTAATATTGGTTTCAACGTTTCTGAAGGACCAGAAATTGAAGACGATTGGCACAATTTCACAGCATTAAATTTGCCAGAATATCATCCGGCGAGAGACATGCAGGATACATTTTTTATACAAACAAATCCAGATACCCTTTTGCGTACACACACTTCGTCGGTGCAAGTGCGTTACATGGAGGAAAATAAACCACCTATAAGAACTATTTCTCCAGGTCGTGTTTTTCGTAATGAGGCAATTTCATCACGTTCGCACTGTATTTTTCATCAGGTTGAAGGATTGTATATTGACAAAGAAGTGTCATTTGCCGATTTAAAACAAACGCTTTTATATTTCACAAAGGAGATGTTTGGTAAATCAAAAATTCGATTGCGCCCTTCGTATTTTCCTTTTACAGAGCCTAGTGCTGAGATTGATATTTACTGGGGATTAAAAACAGAGACAGATTACCGAATTACCAAAGGAACTGGTTGGTTAGAAATTGGTGGTTGTGGTATGGTAGATCCTAACGTTTTGAAAAATTGCGGAATCAATCCTGAAGAATTCAATGGTTTTGCATTTGGAATGGGAGTAGAGCGCATTGCAATGTTGTTATACCAAATTGGTGACATTCGTATGTTTTATGAAAACGACGTTCGTTTCTTAGAACAATTTAAGGCTTCGATTTAATACATAAAAAGAAGCATTAAAATATAAGAATAATTCATTTATAGACCAGTTGTTGTAATTATAGTAAGTTAGAAAGTATGAAAAAAGATATAGTTATTCCTGAAGTTGAAAACGTTTTTGTGGCGACAGTCCAAGAATGGAGCGATGACTTTATGGAAAAAGTATGGTATGCTTATTTAGTGAATGATAGTGATTTTCTTATCGAAAGCGTTATGGTTGTTTCAAAAGCTTTTGGTACAATCGATGGTGAAATGAAAAAGACTTCGCTATTGCGTCATGCTTTTGTAGAAGTTCCTGCTGTTTCGGTGGTTAAAATCGAAATGATTGAGAAAAGTGTATTAGTGCTTAACAATGAATTTTCAGTGTCTTATTTCATCGGAAATAAGATGTATGATAAGAAGTTTATTTTTAAAGCAAATGCAATGAATGAACAAGAACTTGAAGAAGTGCCTATTCTATTTGTAGATGGCCTAATCGTGAGATAACGGTAGCATAAAATATAAAAAAGCAGCAATCTTAGAATATTAAGGTTGCTGCTTTTTTTATTGCTTACTTTTAGTTTAGATTTTTGAAAGTGTATCTGTGGCTAAATATTTTTCGTCTTTGTTTAAATACCATGCTCTCACTTTTGGAATTTTAATCCCTGACAACTCTTCTTCTTCGCTTAAAAGAATATATTCTCCATCATTCTTTGTCTGGTCGTGGTAAAACTGATAGACTTTTAAAGCATATGTTGTTGGATCGAAATAAAAGAACCAAACGTCTTTACCAACGCCTTCTTCATACTTTACAGCTAATACTAAGTATTCTTTACCCATAAAGTTTTTTCGCTCGACTACAGGGTCGATTATAGTTCCTGAATCTTTCAATTTCATTGGTAAACCGTACAAATAAGTGTAATAGTTTTTCATGAAAATCGCTCTAGCTTTAGTAAGGTTATACGCTTTTGCTTCTTCATCGGTAAACGATGATTTACCATCTAGGGTAAATTGAACCGAATCATTTGTGATTTGGTATAAAACCTCCTTATCGTTACGAGCTGTTTTTAATTCAAAATTTTGAGCGGTTGCATCAATCTTCATGGTGCTTTTTCGTTCCTTTCCATCTGGAGTTTGGGTAGTAATAACTAAGGTGTTTTTAAATGTATCATAGTTATTCCCTGGATCGTGGTAGGCAATAGCTTTATTTAAAAGCTCGTTACCGCTAATCTCTTGTGCCTGTCCCTGACTAAATAGTAAAATAGTCCATACAAATGAAAATTTTACTATAGGAGAGAAAATGTTTTTAATACTAATCATAGACGTGCTTTTTAAATTTGAAATTATTTGGTATTTAGTCCAGTTGATCGGTCAACTTTTTAAAAGTAGCCTTAGCGTCTTTCCCCTCATATAGAATCTCGTAAACCGCATCTATAATTGGAGTTTTTGCTCCATAACCTTGATTTAGTTTGTAAGCACTTTTAGTAGCATAATAGCCTTCAGAAACCATGCTCATTTCAAGCATTGCACTTTTTGCCGTATATCCTTTTCCTATCATATTTCCGAATGTTCTATTGCGAGAAAACACAGAATACCCTGTAACTAATAAATCGCCTAAATAAGCAGAATCATTAATATTACGCTTCATTTTATGCACTTTCTTAATGAATTTTTTCATCTCTCTAATGGCATTACTCATTAAAACAGATTGAAAATTATCACCATATCCAAGACCGTGCGCGATA
Source organism: Flavobacterium frigidarium DSM 17623 (assembly GCF_000425505.1). Classification (GTDB taxonomy): domain Bacteria; phylum Bacteroidota; class Bacteroidia; order Flavobacteriales; family Flavobacteriaceae; genus Flavobacterium; species Flavobacterium frigidarium. The sequence goes on from NZ_AUDO01000013.1 coordinate 68,792, forward strand.
CCTGCGGCGATAGCATAAATGTTTTTAAGCATGGCAGCATATTCTGTACCAATAATATCGTCAGTGATTTTTACTTTAATAAAATCTCCAGCTAGTCTTGAGCCTACAATTTCGGCTTTAGTAGCATCTCCACAAGCAATCGTTAAGTAAGAAAGTCGTTCTAGAGCCACTTCTTCAGCGTGGCAAGGTCCGCTAATTACGCCAATATTGTAATATGGAATATCATAAGTGAAATGAAAATGTTCTCCCACAATCATGCTTGTTTCCGGTACAATCCCTTTTATAGCAGAGAAAATAACTTTATCTTTTAGGGGTACCGTTAACTTTTCTAACTCTGTTGCTACAAATGCAGATGGAATTGCAAAAATGAGATAATCAGCATAAGCTATGGCTTCGTTTATGTCACTTGTTAACTTAAGTTTATTTGTGTCAAATTCTACAGCACTCAAGTAATTAGGATTGTGCTTGTATTTTTGAATATGTTCTATTGCTGATTCATTACGCATGTACCAGTAAACCTCATCAAGATTTACACATAGCATTTTGGTAATCGCTGTTGCCCAGCTTCCTCCACCTATTACTGCGAACTTTAAATTTTCGGCCATTTTTATTATAAATTTAGTCAAAAGTACTTAAAAATGCATACAATTTACAATTAAATTCTGCACACAAATACAATTGAATTAGCAGTATTTGCTGGTTCATGTTGTTAATAAATAAATTTTTTTTAATTTATATAAAATATTTATACAATATTAACGTTTGATATAACTAATACTCATTTTTTTAAATAAATATGAATATTGAGTTAGTTAAAGGTGCAAATAAAAAAGGCGCCTTAATAAATTAAGAACGCCTTTTATTTTCGCCGATAATTTTCGGTGCTTTAAACTAGTAACTCATCTCAACAATAGACTTCACTTTGTCTAATGTGATATTTTGTTTTTCTCCTAGACCTTTCCAACCTCTTTCATCAAAACGTTTTACAATAAAATCAGCAGTTTCACTGTACTCTTTTGTATAATCTGATAGTTTAGTATCCATTCCCATGGTATGGAAAAACTCTACTGTTTTATTGATTGCTTCTTTTGCAATTTCGTCATCCGTTCCTTCTAAGTTGAAGATACGTTTTCCGTATTGCGCTAATTTTCCTTTTTTAGTTTCGAACATCACCGTGTACAAACTTGGAGCAATTACAGCAAGAGTTCTTGCGTGATCGATTCCGTACATCGCTGTTAATTCATGACCTATCATGTGAGTTGCCCAGTCGCTTGGAACTCCTTTTTGGATTAATCCATTAAGCGCCATGGTACAAGACCACATAAAGTTTGATGCTAGCTCGTAATTAGCTGGATCTTCAACCACCTTAGGACCTACTTCGATAAGTGTATGCAAAATTCCTTCAGCAATTCTATCTTGTAAATGGCCTTCATGAGGATAAGTTAAATATTGTTCCATAACATGTGTATATGCATCTACAACACCATTTTGTAACTGTCTTTTTGGTAGCGATTGAATTACTGTTGGGTCAGTTATTGAAAATTTAGGAAACAAAGCAGAACCACCAAAAGCTAATTTCTCTTTTGTAGATTCGATTGTAACCACTGCTCCAGAGTTCATTTCACTTCCTGTAGCTGGCAACGTTAATACTGTTCCAAAAGGAATAGCATTCTCTTTAATCAAAATACGTTTTTGTAAAATTTCAATAGGATCTCCCTCATAATTTACAGCACCCGAAATAAATTTCACACCGTCAATTACTGATCCACCACCTACTGCAAGAATAAAATCTATATTTTGCTCTTTAACAATTGCTACTGCTTTCATTAAAGTCTCAAAGTGAGGATTTGCTTCAATACCAGCAAATTCTACAATTTCGTGTCCTTTTAAGTTATTGATAACTTGTTCGTGAATTCCGTTTTTAAAAATACTTCCACCACCGTAAGCTAATAAGATTTTTGCTCCTTTAGGAACTAATTCAGCTAATTTTTCCATTTGACCTTTACCAAAAACTAAGTTGGTAGGGTTATATAATTCAAAGTTTAACATAATGATACTGTTTAAATTAAGAAGGCTTTACCGCTCCTATTCTTAAAAAGAACAAGAGCTTGGTAAAGCCTTTTTACTATTATTAATTATTATTTTTTAGCATTCAATTGACCTAACAATTTTTCTGCTACTAGTTTAGATGAAGCTGGATTTTGTCCAGTGATCAATAAACCATCTTCTACTGCGTATGGATTCCAGTCTGCAACTTTAGAATAAGTAGCTCCATTTGCCTGTAAAGCATCTTCTAATAAGAAAGGAACAACATCAGTTAATCCTACTGCTGCTTCTTCAGTGTTAGAAAATCCAGTTACTTTTTTACCTTTTACTAGAAATTCTCCGTTTACTTTTACATCTTTCAACACTGCTGGTGAGTGACATACAAAAGCTACTGGTTTGTTATTGTTGTAAAAAGACTCAATTAATGTAGCAGATGTTTTGCTAGATGCTAAGTCCCAAAGTGGTCCATGACCTCCTGGATAAAATACAGCATCATAATCAGATTCTTTTACGTCTGCTAGTTTATGAGTTTTACTCAATTTAGCTTTTAACTCTGTGTCTTTGTCAAAACGTTTTGTATCCTCTGTTGCTGCAGATGGATCATCACTTTTTGGGTCAATCGGGGGTTGTCCTCCTAGTGGAGTTGCAATGTCAATTTGTACTCCTTTATCAGCTAATTCATAATATGGAGCTGCAAATTCTTCAACCCAAAATCCTGTTTTTTCTCCTGTGTTTCCTAGTTCTGAATGACTAGTTAAAACGAATAATACTTTTTTCATCTTAGTTTTTTTTGATTTTTGTGCCGTTGCTGTAAAACAACCCACAGTTAATACTAGTATTGCAAATAATGCGACTTTTTTCATTTTGATAATTTATTAATACAAATTTACGGCTATTATGCTATAGGTAAAAATAATTTAAATTATGTTTGTGATAAATATATTTATATCATGGTCAATCTAGAATGGTACAGAACCTTTAAATCAGTATACAAGAACGGCAATTTTTCATTAGCAGCTCAAGAGCTATTTATAAGTCAGCCAGCGGTGAGTCAGCAAATTGCTATGCTTGAAGCGCACGTGGGCTATAAATTGTTTAATCGAAAATCAAAAGGTGTTGATCCAACTGAATACGCTAAGCTACTGAATAATTTAATCATTGATGCGCTCGATCGATTAGAAAATGTAGAAAACGGATTTAGAGCAAAGGCCTTCAATGCTAATAGATTAATCACCATAGGAGTTTCTAAGGATTTCTACAGTAGTTTAGGAAGTGCCTTAGTTGGAAAGTTTGATTATATCGATTTTAGCTTTCATGAGAACGAAGCGCTATTCGAATTAGTAAATGATAAAAAAATAGATTTTGCTATTGTCACGCAACAGTTCGATACATTCGATACAATTAGTTCGAAAGTGGGAGTAATCAAGCAAATTATTGTGGGTTCCAGAACTGTAGAACAAAAAGATTTTAAAGAATTATTAAAAACTAATGACCACGAAACTATAGAGCAATGGTTGAATGAGCAAGTGTGGTTTACTCATGATGCGGGAATTCCGCATGTTAAATTGTTTTGGTTGCATGTATTCGATAAAAAGCGACCGGCAATTATTCCCAATTACATCATTCCATCTGAATTTGAGATGCTATCAACAGTGGCAAATAGTACTGGAGTAGCATTGACATGGAACTGTAACGCAAAATCATTTCTAGATTCAGCTAATTTACAAGTTCTTTGGGATAGTAAAAAAATGCCTGAAACAGCAGTTTTTCTATTGTCTAATAAAAACGATAATTTAAAAGAAGCTTTTAAAAAGATGGAAACCGTTTTACAAGAAATTCTCGAATAGTTATTTCTTGTAAAAAATATTGTGATCGATGTACTCCCAAACATTTGCGGGTAAAAGTGGTTGAATGTTCTTCCCTTCCTTTATATTGTTTCGAATAAAAGTCGAAGATATTTCAACTATAGGGGCATCGATTAAGTGAATTTTAGGGTGATTCTTCAATTCTAAATTTTCAGCTTCCGATGAAATTCGAGGATAAACGTAGATGTCGTGATTTTGTAAAATCACCTCATAGTTTTTCCATTTGTGTAATGACTTTAAATTGTCTTCGCCCATGATTAAAGAAAATATATGAGTGGGATATTTTTCTTCAAGATGAACTAAGGTATTCACCGTATAATTGGGTTGTGGCAGTTTAAATTCTATATCTGAAGGTTTTATTTTCGAAAATCCCTCAGTAGCAAGATATACCATATGTAATCTATGAAAATCGTCTAGGAGACTGCTCTTTTTCTTGTGCGGATTATGAGGTGTTACCACCATCCATACCTGATCAAGATCAGAGTGTTCTGCCATATGATTAGCGATAATCAAATGACCAACATGTATGGGATTGAAAGTGCCAAAATAAAGTCCTATTTTCATTCTTCGAGTAACTAGTGATTAGTAAAAAGTAATTAGTTTTTGAGCGTTTTCGTGAATGCGTTAAGCATCTTAGATTCTTCCTCAAATTGTCCTAAAACTTCTTTAAATAAAGGTTTATTTTTGATAAAACCAAGTTCATTAGCAATTAGTAATTGAGTTTCAATTTTGAATAATGAGCCTTTCGCACTGTCTAAAAAATGGTTAAATGATTTATAGGTTTTTCTTCCATTTTTAAGCTAATTACTAGTCACTCTTTACTAGTCACTGTTTTATTTGCTTACAAAATCCTTCACTAACTGTGATGCTTCTTCAAGAGCGATAGCTAAATCATAATTCTTTATAACTACGTCAAACTGTGGCGCTGTTGCTAATTCTACAGATGCTTTTGCAATACGCATATTGATTTTGTCTTCGCTTTCAGTAGAGCGTTTTTTAAGTCTGATTTTCAATTCATCAATACTTGGTGGTTTTACAAAAACAGCTAATGTTTCTTCAGGAAATTTCGATTTTATTCTTAATCCGCCGGCTACATCAATGTCAAAAATAACATTTTTACCTTTGGCCCAGATTCTTTCTATTTCACTTTTTAAAGTACCATAAAAGTTGTCTCTGTAAACTTCTTCCCATTCTAGAAAATCTTCGTTCTTAATGTGAGTTTTAAAATCTTCGGTAGAAATAAAATAATAATCTTTTCCGTTAACTTCTTCTCCTCTTGCATCGCGCGAGGCTGCTGATATTGAAAATTCTAAATTCAATTCTTCTTGCCCTAATAAATGCTTAACAATGGTAGTTTTTCCAGACCCTGAAGGTGCCGAAAAAACGATTAATTTTCCTTTTTTCATTTTATGCTGAATTTGTTTCAGTAACTTTTTTAGTTTTAAAAACTATAAAACGTTCAATACTTGTTCTTTAATTTTTTCTAATTCGTCTTTCATTTGAACGACTAATTTCTGCATTTGTGCATGATTTGACTTGGAACCCATAGTATTGATTTCACGACCCATTTCTTGAGTGATAAAACCTAATTTTCTACCATTAGCTTCTGTTCCATTTATCGTTTCTAGAAAATAATCTAAGTGATTAGTAAGACGCACTTTTTCTTCAGTGATGTCTAATTTTTCTAAGTAATAAATTAATTCTTGTTCAAAACGGTTTTCATCTACATTTACTTGTAGTTCTGCAATAGCAGTTTGTAAACGATCTTTAATTGCTTGCACGCGCTCAGGATCTAGAGCTAGTGCTTCAGTCATGTACTGACGAATATTCCCAATGCGCAATTGAAATTCTTTTTCTAGAGAAGCGCCTTCGTCTTTTCTAAACGTTAAGATATTTTGAACCGCCTCTTCGATAACCGCTTGTATTTCGATCCAATCATTTTCGTCGATTTCATCGCGTTCAATTTTTACAGCGTCTGGCATTCTAACCGCCATTTTCATTAATTCAGTTTCATCAGCTGCAGGATAAATATCTTTTAACTGACTGATATATGCTCTTACAATTGGTGCGTTTACCTTTGTAGTTGTTTGTTCTGCAGTGCTTTCGATAAAAATAGAAAAATCAACTTTTCCTCTCTCTAGTCTAGAAGCTAATTGAGTTCTTAGCCCTAATTCCATTTCGCGGTATAGCGAAGGCATTCTAACGTTTAAGTCTAAACCTTTGCTGTTTAACGATTTTACTTCAACAGTTATTTTTTTGTTGGGTAAATGCAAAGATGCTTTACCAAAACCGGTCATTGATTGTATCATATAGTTGTATAAAGGGGGCAAAGATAGCTAAAAGGTAGTAAACCCGCAAAACGAAGGTTTTTAAGTACTTATTAATTTATGAAATAGTTTTTGGCGTAGGCTTTTGTGTCACCATGTAAACGCCTATAAAAATTAAAATGGCAGATAAAATCTTAACAACCGATAACTCGTCTTTGCCTAAACCAATGGCAAAAACCGTAGCAAAAAAAGGTTGTAAATAGATAAATACAGCAACTGTTGTTGGTTTTAATTCTTTCATTGTAAGTAAGTTGAGTAAGTACGTCAAAAATGTAGATATTACAACGACAAAAATTATTTTAAACCCAATAACCTCTGGAACTGCTGACCAATTTACGGCTTCTACTTGGCTGTAGCCAAAAGGAATTACCATGAACAAACCAAATAAATATACCCATTTTACAAATGTAAATGCATTGTACTTATCCATTAATTTTTTAACAATGATTAAGTAAAAACCGTATGATATGGCGTTTACTAATACAAGTGCATTCCCTAAAGTCGCGTTGGCACCGTTGCCAATCGCTTTGCCATATAAAATTAAAGATCCCGTTCCTACGAGACCTAATAAAATTCCCGTAACCATTCTTGTGCGCATGCGTTCCTTCATGATTATTGCTGATAAAATCAAAACAATCATAGGAGTGGTCACCATAATCACCGATGCTGATATGGGAGAAGTCAGGCTCAACCCTTTAAAAAAGGTTAGCATATTAAATGCCACACCAAAAAAGGCTGCCGCTATAATACGAGGGAAATCTTTTAAATCTATCTTTTGCTTTGGAATAAAAAGCCAAATCAACCAGAAAAGTAACGTAGAACCGCTCACGCGCAGTAATATAAAGCCATAAGCATCTACATATGTAGGCATCACATCCTTTGCAATTGTAAAAGTAACACCGTAGATAATCGATACTAGCGTTGCACCAAAAAGAGCAATACTCCTTTTAGACATTGCCTAACGCTTTCATTACCTGCAACATGTTTTGTTGCGTTCCGCCTACATATACATTACCATCAATCATAAAAACAGGACGAGCTAAAAATGTATAATGCTCAAGAATGTATTTTTTATAATCTTCTTCGGTAAGCGATTTATCTTTAAGGTTCATCGATTTGTATAACTGTGCTTTTTTGCTAAACAAAGCTTCGTAGCTTCCTGATGATTGGTACATTTCGGCTAGTTCTTCCTCAGTTAAGGGATCTTGTTTAATGTCTCTAAAAGTAAGGTTGATTCCCTTAGGTAAGGTTTTTATAATTTTTCTGCACGTATCACAAGACGCGATGTAGTATATTTTGTTTGACATAGTATTTTAAATCTTTGTGCAAAGAAAAATCATTTGGAACTGAAAATGATTATTTTTAGCAAAAAAAACAAAATGAATGCAACGCTTGAATTAACAAGAACGAGTAGATTAATACTTTCTCAAATTTTACCCAACTATACTTTAGCACAATTAAATAAAATTCCCCCTGGATATAGCAATAATTTAATTTGGAATATTGCCCATGTGATTGTCGTACAACAAATGCTAGTATATGGACTGTCAGGCTTACCCATGAAAATCTCTAATGAGATGGTCGAAAAATATAAAAAGGGTAGTAAACCAGAACAAGATGCTACTCAGGAAGAAGTTGATGATATTCAAAGTTTACTACTTACAACCATCGATCAAACCGCTATCGATATTGAGAATGAAGTATTCAAAACTTTCAAAGAGTATCCTACCTCAACTGGTTTTACATTGAAAAATGCACAAGATGCCATGAGTTTCAATAACTTTCACGAAGGGATTCATCTAGGTGTCATTTTTAGTATTAGAAAATTTGTATAGTTTGGTTTTTAGGAGCTAATCCCGTCATCCGCTGTATCTTTTGTAGCCTAAAGACGGCTACAAAAGGATGCCGCTACTACCGGGGCTAAAGTTTGCTAGAGACTATTATTTAAACAATAAATACCCCTTTAATTCGTCATAAGTTAATAATAGCTCTTGAGGACCATCAGCATAAGAGGCGATTTCATATCTATTGTAATACAATAACAACCCTTTATCTGTGAAAAACATGTTTAAAGGTAGCTGAAATTTATCATCTTCAAACATGAACTTTGTGGCATTAATACCATGATTAGCGGGTATCTTAAATTGAAAGCGGAATTTCTTTTCGGCGAAAGCCTCAAACTCTTTGTAATTTTTAAACAATTCTTGATTCTCAATATTCTTTCCCGTTTTTGGATTAAATAATAAAGATCGCTTTCCTTGATAGCCGTGAGCGCCACCTGTGTAGCTGTAATGATTGATTTCGATATTCAAGATGCTATCGGTTTGATATTTTATACTTCCTTCGATATTTGCTTCCCATCCAAACTTATCTTCAGGAAATTCTGCTTTTAATTTTTCGTAAGAATTTATAAAAGCGACTAATAAAGAGTCATAAGTAGTGGCTGTATAAGGCTTCTCGCCAAAATAAACAATCTCCTTTAAAACATTAAATACTTTTTTGTTAATGCTATCGCTTACTTCTGCGTCACCTGTAGCAATAGGAATGATCACATTTATTTCGGGACATTTATCATCGCATAAGTAAGTGGATTTTTTATTATAAGTGGTTTCCTCAAAAGATAATTTCTTTTGGCAACTTACAAATAGTAAAAGCAATCCTATAAAGTAAAAGCAGTATTTCATTTTTTAAAAGTGTTAATTATATACAAAGGTGTCTACCCAGGGTAGCTTAAAAGTAAATTAAAAGGTAAATTTGGGTAATCAATACAACAGTAAAATTTAAAGATATGAAATTCAATACAAAAACCATACATGGAGGGCAACAACATGATCCGTCAACAGGTGCAGTAATGCCACCCGTATTTCAAACATCAACATTTGCACAAACAAGTCCTGGTCAACCTATTGGAGATTATGAATATAGTAGATCGTCTAATCCTACACGCTCTGCACTGGAAGAAGCACTAGCAAGTATAGAGAATGGTGCAAAGGGACTTGCCTTTTCGTCAGGACTTGCCGCGACAGATTGTTTGCTGCGCTCTTTTAAAGCAGGAGATGAAATCATTACAATGGACGATTTGTATGGAGGTACCTACCGTATGTTCACCAAAACTTATAAAGATTCTGGAATTAAATTCCATTATGTCGACATGAACGATTTAGACAATGTGAGAGCGGTTATTAATAAAAACACAAAAATGATTTGGGTAGAAACGCCAACAAATCCTTTGATGAAATTAGCTGACATTGTTGCAATCGCAAAAATTACAAAAGAGCATAATATTATGTTTGCAGTCGATAACACATTTGCAACACCATATTTGCAAAGACCGCTTGACTTGGGTGCCGATGTGGTCATGCACTCGGCTACAAAATATTTAGCAGGACACTCTGATGTTATTGCTGGTGCATTGATTGCTAAAACAGCTGAGCTGGGTAAGCAGCTGCATTTTCAACAATTTGCTACAGGAGCAACGCTAGGACCAATGGATAGTTTTTTGGTATTACGCGGAATAAAAACTTTACATTTAAGAATGCAAAGACACTGTGAAAACGGAGAAAAAGTAGCGCAATATTTAAACAAGCATTCTAAGGTTAAAACTGTGTATTACTCAGGACTTGAAAGTCATCCTTACCATGAAATTGCTAAGAAACAAATGAGCGCTTATGGCGGGATGGTCTCCTTTGACTTTACATCAGAGAAAAAAGAAGATGCTATTTCATTCTTAGAAAAATTAAAGATCTTCACACTTGCTGAATCTTTAGGTGGAGTAGAATCTCTTGCAAATCATCCGGCATTAATGACACATGCTTCAATTCCCGAAGAGAAACGATTAGAAGTAGGGATTACAAATCACTTAGTGCGATTAAGTGTAGGTATTGAAGATATAGAGGATTTATTGCAAGATTTAGAGCAGGCCTTGAAATAGGTTTTGCTATTAAAATAGGAAATGGAAAGTCTCAGTTTTGTCTGGGACTTTTTTATTGTAGGTAGTAAATGTACCCTACGTTGAACCACATTAACCAATCATTATTATTGTTTTCGGGATGTAAATTTTTATTAGGATTTAGACCATCAATCCAATCTGAGTTAAAATATTGAAAGCGCACATCAAGCATAAGATCTTGTAGCGCACTTAATTTATATCTCGTACCAATGCTTGCGGCAGCAGATACAGTAAATTTCTTTTCTGTTGTAAATCCTCTTTCCCTTCCATCTGACGGGCTCAAATATTTATAATAAACGGCATTATTAAGATCACGGATGTTTAAAGTGGAGTTAGTGGCTACATTATATTTGCTAGCAAAAAAACCTAGGCCAACATACGGAGCGAAACTATTTACGGTGTTTTCAAAATCATGAATATTCTTTAATTGGTACACGAGTTGCGTGCCTATATTTGTAATTCTGGTGCTCCCATACATTGCTTTTAGTTTTGTGGCATTTGTAGCTTCGGGATTTTGATCGATGTAATTGCTATTGTGTTTCAACTTAAACTGTGTATAGGACAAACTTGTTTGAAGTTTAAAGTGCTCTTTAAAATAGGAGGTTTCTCGTAAAGGATTTCTATTCGAAGAAAAATTTAAAAAATGAGCGATCCCAATTCCAAAACCCAATCGGTCTAAATTAGATGATAGTGTGGTTTTTTGACTGTAGTCAGATTGCAATGCTGCGGGACCAAAAACAACAGCAAGTTCATGTGCGAGTCTGCTTTGAGAATAGGAATTAATTGAAAAGCAATAACTTAAAATAATAATAAGTACAAAATTTTTGAACATATTTAAATTTTTCAGATTCAATCAAAGATATAAAATTGACCTAGTTATTTAGATAATAATTAAAAAATAGCTATGTTTTTCTCAAAATCACTAGTAAATATTCAACGTTTTTTAGGTTTAAACACTCAACAAGTACGTGTTTTTAAGGATTGCGTATATAAAATTTAATTCGTTCAGAAATAGTAAAAAAATGAAATAAAAATAATTTGATATATTGTACCTTTGTATTCAATAACGAAAACGTTTTCTTAAACGTTAATAATCTAAGAATCATGTCACAAAGTATATCTACTTTTATTGAAGCGGTTACTAAAAAGAACCCAAACGAGCCAGAATTTTTACAGGCAGTTCTTGAAGTTGCTGAAACAGTAATTCCTTTTATTGAGGAAAATAAAAAATATCAAAACAAAATGCTTTTAGAGCGTATGGTTGAATCAGACCGTATTATCATGTTTAGAGTGGCTTGGATTGATGATAAAGGTCAAACTCAAGTCAATAGAGGATACCGTATTCAAATGAATTCGGCTATTGGACCATACAAAGGTGGACTTCGTTTTCACCCTTCTGTAAACTTAAGTATTTTGAAATTCCTAGCTTTTGAGCAAACGTTCAAAAACAGTTTAACTACATTACCAATGGGTGGTGGAAAAGGTGGAGCTGACTTTGATCCTAAAGGAAAATCAGACAATGAAGTAATGCGTTTTTGTCAAAGTTTCATGACTGAATTGTCTAAACACATTGGTGCTAACACTGACGTTCCTGCAGGGGATATTGGAGTTGGAGGAAGAGAAGTTGGATACATGTTTGGTCAATATAAAAGATTAAGAAATGAATTTACTGGTGTTTTAACTGGAAAAGGAATTTCTTTTGGGGGTTCATTAATCAGACCTGAAGCTACAGGATACGGAGCAGTTTATTTTGCTCAAAGTATGCTTGAAACTAAAGGAAATAGTTTTGCAGGTAAAACTGTTGTTGTTTCTGGATCTGGAAACGTAGCGCAATATGCTACTGAAAAAGCAACTCAATTAGGTGGTAAAGTAGTTACTTTATCTGATTCTGCTGGATACATCTATGATGCAGATGGAATCGATGCTGATAAATTAGCTTTTGTGATGGAACTTAAAAACGAACTAAGAGGAAGAATTAGCGAGTATGTTGCAAAATATCCAAATGCAAAATATGTTGAAGGAAAACGTCCTTGGGAAGTTAAATGTGATATTGCATTACCATGTGCAACTCAAAATGAATTAAACGAAGACGAGGCTAAAGCACTAGTTGCTAACGGATGTATTTGTGTTGCTGAAGGTGCTAACATGCCTACAACTCCAGATGCTGTTCTTGTTTTTCAAAACGCTAAATTATTGTTTGCTCCAGGAAAAGCATCTAATGCTGGTGGAGTAGCAACTTCTGGTCTTGAAATGTCTCAAAACTCACTAAGATTAAGTTGGTCTTCTGAAGAAGTTGACGAAAAATTAAAAGGAATTATGCTAGCTATTCACGCTTCATGTGTGCAATACGGTAAAGATTCAACTGGATACGTAGATTACGTAAAAGGAGCAAATATCGCTGGATTCGTTAAAGTAGCAGATGCTATGTTAGCACAAGGAGTGGTATAATTGAAACTTTAATAGAGTACAATATAAATGCCTTTTGACCTTATGGTCGAAAGGCATTTTTTTATTAGATAAAGTAAACGATGCTAGCGATTGTGTATCTTTGTTTACCATTCGAAAATAATAAAATCCATTATATAAGACCATTCACGGACTTATTAAAAATTGCAAAATGCTTGTAAAAACTAAAGCTATCGTTCTTTCCTCGCTCAAATTTCAAGAAAAAAGCTTGATTGTAAAATGCTTTACATTATCAAATGGTCTTAAATCTTATTTCGTAAGAGATGCTTTTTCTGGTCGAAAGTCAAACCAAAAGATAGCGTATTTTCAGCCGTTATCTATTTTAGAAATAGAAGCTGTTCACAAAAATAAAGGAACCCTAGAGAATTTTAAAGAAATCAAAATCAGCACTCCTTTTCAAAGTTTGCATACAGATATTTATAAGAGTACTATTGCCATGTTTATTTCAGAAATCTTGTATTACTCTATTCGAGAGGAAGAGGCAAACGAACCCTTATTTAATTATTTAGAAGCCGCTTTTCAATGGTTAGACAACCACGACCAAATCGCAAATTTTCACTTGATATTAATGGTAGAGGTGACAAAGTATCTCGGGTTTTATCCTGATGTTTCCGATGTTGATATGCCCTATTTTGAAATGATTGAGGGAATCTTCTCCCCGTTGCATGCAGTAAGTTCGTTAACTGAGCATGAAACGTCTTTGTTTAAAAAATTGCTTGAATTGAAATTAGGCAATAATGAAAAAGTTTTTCATGTTATAGAAAGACAAATTTTAATTAAAATCTTGATTGAGTATTATCGATTGCATTTAGATGGATTTAAGCATCCCAAATCTTTGGATGTTTTGAAAGAAATTTTCTCGTAATACTAGTTTAAGTCCATTTTTCCATCTATAAAATATCCTTTTCTAACCCTAAAAAAACCTTCTCTATCTATTCCGGTTTGTGAGAAAATCTATTCTATTGAAATTTGATAAAAATTCTATCAAATGAAAATATATATAGTCATCGGGTTTCTATTTTGCTCCCTTTTTTCTTATTCACAAGAAGTGAAAGCAGAGAAATTATGGACATTAGAAGAATGTATCGCTTATGCTAAAGAGAAAAGCATTACCGTTAAATCAGTCGCTTTAACACTAGAATCTGCACAAGTGAATTATGAGAAATCAAAGTCCATGCGTTTACCCAATTTAATGGGTAATATTTCGCAAAATTTCTCTAGTGGTAATACGATTGATCCTATTACGAGTAGCTATGTATCCCAACAAATTAATTCTACCAGTCCTGTTTTAACATCATCTGTTACTTTGTTTCAAGGAAATCAGTTGAACAATCAAATCAAGCAAAATCAATTATTGGTACAACAAAACTCTTTGTATGTTGAGGAGGCCAAAAATAACGTAGCGTTAGGCATTACACAATCGTATTTACAAGCATTGTATAGCAAAGAAGGAATACGCATTGCTGAAAATAATTTGACTTCATCCGAAAAAGAAGTGGCACGTTCTAAAGCGCGATTGGATGCCGGTAGTATTGCTATGAAGGATTACACAGATGCGGTCTCACAAGCAGCAACCAATAAATACACCTTAGTAAGTGCAAAAAACAACTACGCGCAACAGTTGATTGTTTTGAAGCAATTATTAGAATTAACGCCTGAGGATAGTTTCGATATCGCTGATCTTGAAACTCAGAATAGCCTGCTGAGTGTAATTCCTAATAAATTGGAGGTCTATAATCAAGCTATTAACAATTTACCAGAAATTAAAGCAGCTACTTTAAGTAAAGCGGTTTCAGAGAAAGGACTAGATATTGCTAAAGGAGCTTATTTACCTACGCTTTCATTGTCAGGAAGTTTGGGTTCTGGCTATACAAGTATTCAAGACGCCGATTTCCTAGATCAAATGAATTTGAATTTCAATCAAAGAGTAGGCTTGTCTTTGTCGATTCCTATTTTTAATCGAAATCAAACCAAAGGACAAGTACAATTGGCAAAGATTAACATCGAAAGAGCTGACATCGAATCACAAACGGTTCGAAAAGAACTCTACTCAAAAATCGAAACGTCTTGGCAAAATGCAACTGCTTCTGTAGAACAATTAGAAGCTTCAAAAATGGCAACTGATGCTGCGAGTGAATCGTATAAGTTGGCTCAAAAAAGATATGAGTTAAACGATTTGAGCACAACAGATTTAATTGTGAGTCAGAACATGTTTACCAATGCGCAGCAAAATTACATTCAGGCTAAGTACTTGAACATACTATACTTTCAATTATTACAATTTTATCAAGGGAACGAAATTAAACTATAAAATCATGAAGAAGAATATCATTATAAAAGCATCCATTGCAATCGCAGTTTTGGCAATTGCGTATTTCGGGTTTACCTTTTTTTCGGGATCAGAAATTGCAACAATAAAAGCAGAAACGATCAAGGCTAAGAAAGGAGATGTAGTTACTACTGTTACGGCAACTGGAACTTTGCAACCTATTACAGAGGTTAGTGTGGGTACGCAAGTCTCGGGAGTAGTTCAGAAGATTTATGTGGATTACAATAGCGTGGTGAAGCAGGGACAATTATTAGCGGAGCTAGACAAAACTACATTAAATTCGGCAGTTGTTTTGGCACAAGCCGCTTACAATGGCGCAACAAATGAGCAACGCTATATGCAAACCGTTTACAGTCGTCAAAAAACATTGTACGACAGTAGTGTTATCAGTAAATCTGATTTTGATCAAGCTTTATATCAATTAAATAATGCAAAAAGTATTGTTTCACAAAGAGCATCAGATTTGGCCAAAGCCAAAACAAACTTGAGTTATGCCAATATTTACTCGCCAATCGACGGCGTGGTTTTATCAAGAGCGGTAGAAGAAGGGCAAACAGTAGCATCCTCTTTGAGTACGCCAACATTATTTACAATTGCTGAAGATTTAAGCGAAATGCAAGTAGAGGCAAATGTGGATGAAGCCGATATAGGTCAAGTAAAACAAGGACAACGAGTTTCTTTTACGGTAGATGCGTATCAAGGCGAAGAGTTTGCAGGAGTAATTACTCAAGTGAGATTAAACCCAACGACAACAGCAAATGTTGTGACTTATACGGTGGTGATTAAAGCAGAGAATCCAGATTTAAAATTAAAACCAGGATTAACGGCAACGATTACCATTTATACATTAGAATTAAAAAATGTGTTGACGCTTGAAGCAAAAGGAGTCAATTTCGAGCCAGACATGATGGTTTTGAATAACTATCAAAAAGCGAATGGATTTTCATCAATTGCTGAGGCTGCTAAGTCAGGAACTACATCAGGAACAGCTACCATTTGGGTAATGACAAGCCAAGGAATCGCATCCAAAACAGTAAAAACAGGTACTAGTGACGGTATAAATGTCGAAATTCTTAGCGGATTATCAGCGGGTGAAGAAGTTATATATAATCTAAAAGCGTTGACAAAAACCGAAGCAAAATCGGAAGCAGGAGATAATGCTAGTCCGTTCATGCCTAAACCACCAGGAGGGAAAAAATAAAAAATATGTCAAAAACAATTATAAAAATAGAAGATTTGAAACGCTCTTTTACCATGGGTGAAGAGACGGTTCATGCTTTAAAAGGAATCTCGTTTAGCATTCAAGAAGGGGAGTTTGTAACGATTATGGGAACCAGTGGTTCTGGAAAAAGTACACTCCTGAATGTTTTGGGATGTTTAGACCAACCCAATTCTGGTGTTTACCAGATTGATGGTGTTTCGATAAAGGAATTGACTAAAAATGAGTTGGCTCGAATTAGAAATGAGAAAATTGGTTTTATTTTTCAATCTTATAATTTGTTAGCCAGAACTACAGCTATTGAAAATGTGGAGTTGCCGTTGCTTTATAGTACGAAAACATTAACGGCAGAGGAAATTCATGACAAGGCTTTCAAAGCGTTGGAACAAGTGAACCTTTCGGACCGGTTAGACCATACGCCCTCACAACTCTCAGGTGGACAGCAACAAAGAGTTGCGATTGCAAGATCTCTAGTCAACGAACCCGTAGTGATTCTTGCTGATGAAGCCACGGGAAATCTGGATACGAGAACATCATACGAAATTATGGCTTTGTTTCAAGAGTTGAACAAGCAAGGAAAAACCATTCTATTTGTTACACACGAGCCTGATATTGCCACCTTCACAGGGAGAACTATCGTTTTAAAAGACGGGCATATTATCCAAGATTACATCAATAACAATGTTCAATCGGCAGCCGAAGCACTTTTGGCTTTGCCTATAGAAGAAGACTAATATGAGAACGCGAAATTTATTAAAAATATCCTGGAAAGCAATTGTGCTCAATAAAATGCGCACCTTTCTTACGATGCTGGGAATTATCATTGGGGTAGCTTCTGTAATTGCTATGCTTGCCATTGGGGAAGGATCGAAAGAGAGTATCAAAACTCAAATTTCGAGTATGGGCTCTAATATGATTACCATTAGACCAGGTACGGATGTGCGTGGTGGTGTGCGATTAGAAAGAAGCGCCATGGAAACCTTGACCTTAAATGATTATAAGGCGATTGAGAAAGAAACCAAGCTATTAACCTCCGTTTCACCAATGGTCAATAGTGGCGGACAATCTATTTATGGAGCGAATAACTGGCCGACTTCAGTTTATGGGGTGGCGCCAGAATATTTAAAAATCAAAATATGGGATCTAGCCGAAGGCAGTAATTTTACGGACAAGGAAGTGAGCTCGGCTGCGAAAGTCGCGGTTATTGGGCAAACAGTTGCTGAAAATTTATTTAAAGATGGAGAAAGTCCTATCGGGAAGATGATTCGTTTCAATAGTATTCCGCTTAAAATTATTGGTGTTCTAGAGAGCAAAGGAGAAAGTACTTTTGGTCAAGACCAAGATGATGTTATCCTTGCGCCTTATACCACAGTACAAAAAAGAATTTTGGCGATCACGCATTTAGAATCAATTGTAGTTTCATCGATAAGTGAGGAAGAAGCTCCAAATGCTGTAATTGAAATCACGGCTTTACTTAGAAAAAATCATAAGCTAACGACTAACGAAGAAGATGATTTTCATGTTATTTCGATGGAAGAAATGATTAAAACATTCAGTTCTACCAGCGAAATGCTAACGGTTTTATTAGTTGCTATTGCGAGTATCTCCTTGTTAGTGGGCGGAATTGGGATTATGAATATCATGTACGTTTCGGTAAAAGAGCGTACACGAGAAATTGGTTTGCGTATGGCAGTAGGTGGTCAAGGATCTGATATTTTGTTGCAATTTCTTATTGAGGCCATGTTAATCAGTATTACGGGTGGCTTAATTGGTGTATCTTTGGGTCTGGGAGCGACATTATTTATCGAAAATGTGCTACATTGGCCAACTTCGGTGACGAGTTCTTCCATTGTAATTTCGTTTGTAGTCTGTGCCATAACGGGTATATTTTTTGGATGGTATCCTGCTAAGAAAGCTTCAACATTAGATCCTATTACAGCGCTTCGTTACGAATAAAAACAGAATACATGAATTTTATAAAGAGTAAATCAGGCATCGTATTTTTTCATTTAATGGTTTGGCTACTATTGTTTAGTCTTCCGTATCTGTTGTCTTCAGGGCAAAGTCAGGAAATCAGGAATGTAATTGTGCATTCTTGGATTCCTCTGAGTTTGTATGCTGTGCTTTTTTATCTTAATTATTTTGTACTTGTTGATCGTTTTCTGTTTGAAAAAAAAATGGTGCTATACATTGTAGTTAATGTCATTTTGATTGTTCTTTTTGTATGGTTAAATGGTAAAATTAGAGAAGTTTTCTTCGCAGAATTTTTAGCAAATGAAAAACTCGATTTGAAGAAACCTCCAAGAAAGTTTTTCATTTATATTGATATGATAGCTTTTGGAGTGCCTGTTGTTTTTTCTTTGGCTTTAAAAACAATTCAAAGATGGGGCAAAACAGAAGCGGAACGCGTGGAAGCAGCCAACATAAAATTACAGTCTGAATTACAGCATTTAAAGTACCAATTGCAACCACATTTTTTCTTTAATTCACTTAACAATATTTACTCGTTGGTAGATATTTCGCCTGATATGGCCAAGCAAACCATTCATAGTTTAGGAAAATTGATGCGTTATTTATTGTATGAAACCAATAATGAAAAGGTGAGTTTAAAGAACGAAATAAACTTTATGACCAATTATATCGAATTGATGAAGTTACGATTGTATGAGAATACAACAGTGCAATACTCTTTTCCAGATTTAAAAACCGACATACAAATTGCGCCTTTGTTGTTTATTTCTTTAATCGAAAACGCCTTCAAACATGGAGTTTCGGCAGATAAAGCTTCTGCTATAGTTTTCGAAATGAAAATTGAAGACAAGCAATTGAAGTTCTATTCAGAAAATCAAAATTTCCCTAAGACGGATGTTGATAAAAGTGGCTCGGGTATCGGACTTGATAATGTTGAAAAACGACTTTCTTTGTTGTATCCAGATCAGTTTTCTTTTATTGAAAAGGTTGAGGAAGGTGTTTTTTCAGTTTGTTTAAAGATCGAAGTATAAGTTGGTTTGTTTGGAAAGCTTTAAATTTGGAGCAATAGCATAGTATAATTAAGTAAAAATGGGGGAGAAAATATCATGTTTGATTGTGGATGACGAACCAATGGCGTTAAACCTCGTGGAAAGCTATGTCTTGAAAACGCCATTTCTACAATTGGTTAAAAAGTGTCATAGCGGTATCCAAGCCTTATCTTATTTAGATGAAGAGAAAGTGGATTTGATTTTTCTAGACATTCAAATGCCTGATTTAACCGGTTTGCAACTAGCCAAAGTACTTCCTAAATCCACAAGAATAATTTTCACCACTGCTTTTGATCAATATGCTATTGAAGGTTTTAAAGCCGAAGCCTTAGATTATTTGTTAAAACCATTCGATTATTCAGAGTTTTTAATGGCAGCGACTAAAGCCAAAGAATGGTTTGAATTGGTTAAAAACCAAGAGAGAAAAGCACCCGAAACAACTGATTTTCTTTTTGTAAAATCAGAATACAAACAAATCAAAATAAACTTAAAAGACGTTTTGTATTTTGAAAGTTTAAAAGATTACGTCAAAATTTGGCTCAAAGCCGAAACAAAACCCATTCTCACTTTAATGAGTTTGAAAACCCTGGAGGAAGAACTTTCAAGTAATCAATTTATGCGTGTGCATCGTTCTTTTATCGTTGCATTAAATAATATCGATACCATCGAACGCAGTCAAATTCTGATCAATAATCAGCGCATTACAGTTTCCGACCAATATAAAAGTCGGTTTTTAAAATTTGTTTCTAAGAACTCTTTGGATTGATGTTTTAGAATTGTAAATCAATAAATAAGTGTAACTCGTTCATTGTTTATTTAAGCATAAAAGAAAAATTTTTAATAAAAACAAAAAGGGTTTTTATTAAAGCACTCCATAGTAACCGTATATTTATCACAAAAGCTACGGCAATTCATTGTTGCATAGGAGCAATACGTTCTATTAGATTCTTCAAAACAATATCAATTCTGTAAGCAACTTTCGACCTTCGACTTTCGACATTCGACATAATTTTATTACTTTCGCACTTCGATTAAAGAAAAGGATAAAATGAGCACAAAATTTACTGAATACAAAGGACTTGACTTACCTACAGTGGCGTCAGAAGTACTTGATTTCTGGAAGAAAGAAAACATATTTGAAAAAAGTGTAACTACCCGTGAGGGTAATGAGCCATTCGTATTTTTTGAAGGGCCACCTTCTGCAAATGGTTTGCCAGGTATTCACCATGTAATGGCACGTGCTATTAAAGATATTTTTTGCAGATACAAAACTCAAAAAGGGCACCAAGTGAAGCGTAAAGCAGGTTGGGATACTCATGGTTTGCCTGTAGAATTAGGTACTGAGAAAGAACTCGGAATCACGAAAGAAGATATTGGTACAAAGATTTCTATCGAAGAATATAACGAAGCCTGTAAAAAAACAGTAATGCGTTATACCGATGTATGGAATGATTTGACTGAAAAAATGGGATATTGGGTTGATATGGAAGATCCGTATGTGACTTACAAACCTAAATATATGGAGTCAGTTTGGTGGATTTTAAAACAAATCTATAACAAAGACTTAATGTACAAAGGCTATACTATTCAGCCGTATTCTCCAAAAGCAGGAACAGGATTATCTTCGCACGAAGTGAACCAACCCGGCAGTTACCGTGATGTTACGGATACTACTGTGGTGGCGCAATTTAAAGTCCTCACCCCAACCCTCTCCAAAGGAGAGGGAGACGTTGTGGAAAATACTTTTGCCAAAGCATTCGGACTAGACTCCCTTCCCTTCGGGGAGGGCAGGGGTGGGGAATTTTATTTCCTTGCTTGGACAACAACACCTTGGACATTGCCTTCAAACACGGCCTTAACTGTTGGTCCAAAAATTGATTATGTAATTGTAAAAACATTCAATCAATATACTTTCCTACCTACAAATGTGGTTCTGGCTAAAAACTTAGTTGGTAAACAATTTGGGAAAGGATTTTTTGCTAGCGAAGATGCAGCTGATTTTGAGAATTTCAAAGCTGGAGATAAAAAGATACCATACCAAATTATCGCTGAAGCAAAAGGGGCTGACTTAGTCGGAATCAAATACGAACAATTAATGCCGTTAGTATTGCCGTATCAAAATCCTGAAAATGCTTTTAGAGTAATTTCTGGTGATTTTGTTACTATCGAAGACGGAACAGGAATTGTACATACATCTCCAACATTTGGTGCAGATGATGCAAAAGTAGCTAAAGAAGCTACTCCAGAAATTCCACCAATGTTAGTTCTTGATGCCGATGGTACTCCGGTACCGTTAGTAGATTTACAAGGGAAATTCATCCAAGGTTTAGGGGAGTATTCTGGTAAATATGTTAAAAATGAATACTATGACGAGGGTCAAGCTCCAGAACGCTCTGTAGATGTGGAGATTGCAATTCAATTAAAAGAAGAAAATAAAGCATTCAAAGTAGAGAAATATGTCCACAGTTATCCACATTGCTGGAGAACAGACAAGCCTATTTTGTATTATCCGCTAGATTCATGGTTTATAAAAATCACAGAAGTTAGAGATAGAATGTTCGAATTGAACGAAACCATCAACTGGAAGCCAAAAGCAACCGGAGAAGGACGTTTTGGAAACTGGTTGAAAAACGCCAATGACTGGAACTTATCACGTTCAAGATATTGGGGAATTCCATTGCCTATCTGGAGAACTGAAGACAAACAAGAAGAGATATTGATTGGTTCAGTTGAAGAATTATACAACGAAATAGAAAAATCTATTGCAGCTGGTTTCCAAAAAGAAAACCCTTTTAAAGGTTTCGAAATTGGAAATATGGATGAAAGCAATTATGATTTAATCGATTTACACAAAAATGTAGTAGACGAAATCACCTTACTTTCTCCGTCAGGAAAACCAATGACGCGTGAAGCTGATTTGATTGACGTTTGGTTTGATTCTGGTTCGATGCCATATGCACAATGGCATTACCCTTTCGAAAACAAAGAAAAAATTGATCAAAACAAAGATTTCCCAGCTAACTTTATTGCTGAGGGAGTGGATCAAACACGTGGATGGTTTTATACTTTACACGCTATTGGTACTTTGGTTTTTGATAAAGTAGCCTATAAAAATGTAGTTTCGAATGGTTTAGTACTAGACAAAAACGGACAAAAAATGTCTAAACGTTTAGGTAACGCCGCAGATCCATTTAAAACATTGTCAGAGTATGGTCCAGATGCAACACGCTGGTACATGATCTCTAATGCAAATCCTTGGGACAATTTAAAGTTTGACCTAGAAGGAATTGCTGAGGTACGTCGTAAATTCTTTGGAACACTATATAATACCTATTCTTTCTTTAGTTTGTATGCTAATATTGATGGGTTCAAATATGAAGAAGCGGAGATTCCAGTAAATGAAAGACCAGAAATCGATCAATGGATCATCTCTGAGTTGAATACTTTAGTGAAGGATGTAGATGGTTTTTATGCGGATTACGAACCTACAAAAGCCGCACGTGCTATCTCTGATTTCGTTCAAGAAAACTTGAGTAACTGGTACGTACGTTTGTGTCGCCGTCGTTTTTGGAAAGGCGAATATGCACAAGATAAAATTGCTGCATACCAAACATTATATAGCTGTTTATTAACTGTAAGTAAGTTAAGTGCACCTATTGCACCGTTCTTCATGGACAAACTTTACAGAGACTTAACGCAAGCAACACAGTCTGAAAAATTCGATAGTGTACATTTGGCGGAGTTTCCAAAACACGTTGAAAACTTTGTTAATAAATCGTTAGAGAGCAAAATGCAAAAGGCGCAAACCATTTCATCATTGGTTTTATCACTACGTAAGAAAGAGATGATAAAAGTACGCCAACCGTTGCAAAAGGTAATGATACCAGTACTTGACAACAATCAAAGAGCTGAAATTGAGGCCATATCTGACCTGATAAAAGCGGAGGTTAACGTTAAGGAAATCTTATTGTTAGACGATGCTTCGGGTATTTTAGTGAAGCAAATCAAGCCTAATTTTAAAGCATTAGGACCGCGATTTGGTAAAGATATGGGTCTGATTTCTAAAGAGATACAAAATTTCATGGCAGAGCAAATCAGTGAGATTGAGTCCAAAGGAACCATAGATGTTGTTATTGCTGGAAATAGCATAACTTTAACACAGGAAGATGTAGAGATAACATCTCAGGATATAGAGGGTTGGTTGGTTGCAAATTCTAACGGAATCACCGTGGCATTAGATATTGTAATCTCTCCAGAATTGAAAAAAGAAGGAATTGCAAGAGAGCTTGTGAACAGAATTCAGAACATCAGAAAGGATTCTGGTTTTGAAGTAACAGATAAAATAAAAGTGTACTTGCAAAATAATAGTGTACTTGAAGAAGCAGTAGCAATTAATGCTGCATATATAAAGTCAGAAACGTTAACTGAAGAACTGATATTTTCAGATAAATTAGAAGATGGTGCTGAGATTGAATTTGACGAAATAACAACCAAAATTAAAATCACTAAATAAAAAAACGACCATGGTAGATGAAGCAACACGATACTCTGATGCCGACTTAGCAGAGTTTAAGGATATAATTCTTAAAAAAATAGAAAAAGCACAAGCAGATTTAAATTTAATCAAAAGTGCTTACATGAATGACTTAAACAACGGTACAGATGATACATCACCTACATTTAAAGCATTCGAAGAAGGAAGTGAAACAATGTCAAAAGAGGCAAACTCGCAATTAGCGATTCGTCAAGAAAAGTTTATTCGTGATTTAAAAAATGCATTATTCCGTGTTGAGAACAAAACATACGGTTTGTGTAAAGTAACAGGAAAACTGATAGGAAAAGACAGATTAAAAATTGTACCTCATGCTACAATGAGTATAGAAGCTAAAAACTTACAACGATAATCAACATCCAACTATACAATTTAACGCTCCTTTAGGAGCGTTTTTTTTGATAAAATAGTTACTTTTACGCCACTTAAATTAAAAAAAATGTCATTAAAGAAAGCTTACCTTCTCATATTTATAATATTAGTTGTTGATCAAATATCTAAAATATTTGTCAAAACAAATTTCATCTTAGGCGAAGAAGTCGAAATTTTGAGTTGGTTTAAAATTTTATTCATTGAGAATGAAGGGATGGCTTGGGGAACCGAAATTCCAGGGGCATATGGTAAATTGTTTCTAACACTTTTTAGACTAGTTGCTGTAGGTGGTATCGCCTATTGGTTGTATGATTCAGTTCATAATAAGCACAGTTCAAATCATTTAATCATCGCGATCGCATTAATCCTTGCAGGAGCATTTGGTAATATCATAGATTCTGTTTTTTATGGCGTTATTTTCGATGATAGTCACCAGCAATTAGCCACTATTTTCACAAATCAACCATATGGAACCTATTTTCATGGTAAAGTAGTAGATATGTTTTACTTCCCTATCTGGCATGGTATTTTACCAAGTTGGTTGCCTATTTGGGGCGGACGTGATTTTACATTTTTCAATGCTATTTTTAACGTTGCTGATATGGCAATATGCGTGGGTGTAGGAATTCTAATTTTCTTCAATAAAAAAGCTTTCAATAAGTAATATTGTAATTAGGAGCTATTTCCTGCTGTACACTATATCTCTTATGGCGAACCACGCCACAAGAGGATGCCGTTTCCATCAGGGCTAAGCGCAAAATATAAATTAGACACTATTAAAGGTTCAAGTAAATTCAAATAGAAAAAGGGTAACGATGTATAATCGTTACCCTTTTTTTCTATTTTGAACAATGCTTATTTAAGCATCGATAAATCAGCGGCTCCTCTTACCTCAGTAGAGATCTCACCTATCGCTCCAGCATTATATTGCGCGGCTGTATATACTTTTACAAAGTCGATTCCTTTTAGGTTAACAGGATTTCCATTGTCATCTACTGCCCAATTAATGTCCATTACATTACCGCCATATTTACTGTATTCGGCATCATAGTTATCAGCATATCCCCATTCTAATGCATCAATACTTACATATCTATCAACGTTAACAATAGGAAAAACTCTTGTTCCTTTAAAAACAAGTTCGGTTAAACTAGTTGCAAATAACGGGTAGTAATTTTGCGTATGATAACTATTAATTGCTACAATATCATTGCTTCCTTTATTGTCAGTCCAAGACACATCTTTATAACTTCCAGGATTTGTATAAGTAACTTGATAATTTTTAATAGTACGCTCATTAGTATAGTTGCTTCCTGCTAATTCATACCATTTGTCGTCTGCGATTCCGTTGCCGTTACTGTCAAATGAAACTTGAACAATACCAGGTTCAGATCCTCCTTTGAAAGCATTACCATAAACAACAAAATCTTTACTATCAACTGCATTTTCAATGGTGTGATCAAATGTAAAAATTACATAACCTCCCCAGGCTCCCAGAGATAGGGTATTGGTTTTAGAACCAACAATTTTTTCAGCAGCCTCTGGTGTTCCAAAACCACTATTGATGAATTGACCAGGAGCAGGTAAATACTGCATAACTTTAGAGATAAACTGTGAACTTGTTTCTATTTTGGCTCTAAAATATAAAGCATACGGATCAGAAATTTTTACTTCGTAACTTCTCTCGATAGTATTTGTATTAGAAATAGCTATAAATTGAAGGGTAAAAGCTTCTGCACTTTCAGATAAAAAATTTATTTCTTGGGTTGTAGCAATCTCAACTCCATCTTTAAGCCATTGAAACTTTACTGTTTCGTCTAGGTTTGAGATTTCAGGATTAATAATAATTGGATCTCCCAATGTTAGTTCATAAGTAACCTGATATTCGGTAGTGGTAAAAGCGATAGGTGTGCCGTTGTCATCATTGTCAGAGCATGAGCTCAGCAAAAGTAGGGCGCTGAAAAGTACCAAAAAATAATGTGTAAATTTGTTTTGCATTTGAATTGTATTTAAAATTAATAATTGTGATTAACTTAATTACAAAACAGTAAGGAATGAAAAATAGGAATAGAAAGACTACTCCAAAGCGATAACTCCCGAAAGCTTTGTTGTTGTGATTCTTGGCAGGTCTTCTGACTCATTCCACTTTTTATACCTTCCCATCAATTGTGACAGTGGTTCTTATAAAAAGTATTTCCTGATTACATCAGGTACGAATTTACAGCAGCGGGAACTGTTCAGGATTTACACCTGATTCCCTTTTAATGCTTTTCCTTGAAATAAAAGCAACCAAAAAGCGTGCAAAACTAAGCTTTTTTTCTGAGAGTAAATCTTACAATCTAGCTTTTTACATAATAATGATCTGCACTGAATATCATTATTATCAAATAAGAAAATATTTGGAGTTAAGTAACAGTATTAATTAAATGTGTAGATTTTTTCAGGAGTGACGCAATAATTCAAAGGAATGTCATTTTCAAAAACATCACTAATGATTTCCTCTGCTTCAAAAAAAGATAAACCTATCTTAATAGCGTCAGCAGTGCATTCAGATAAAAATTTGTCATAAAACCCTTTGCCATAACCTACTCGGTGACCTTTTAAATCAAAAGCTAAAAGTGGTACAAAAACAACTTCTATTTTTTTAGATGCTACTTCGATTCCGTCTACTGGTTCGGGAATGTTGTATTCGTTTTTTTTGATTTTAGTATTATCCGTTAATAGAAAATGAGTCATTTCTCGGGTTTCAAAATCAGATTTGGAGATAATAATATCCTTGTCTCTTCCTGAAAGCAAATGCAAAATCAATTCAGTATCAATTTCCTTATGTTCAGTTATAGACAAGAAAATATGAAAGTAATTTTTATCCCAAATAGGTAGTTTCAATAAGGCATTGGCTATAGCCATACTTTTTTCTTCAATAAGATCTACTGAAAGTTCCTGACGCAAACTTTTATACTTTTTTCTTAACTCTTTTTTACTCTGTTGCATCAGCTATTTTTTTTGAAATATGGTATACTGCATCACCTTGATAAGCGATAGGAGCTTGGTTTGCATTGATAACATAGCCATCATGAGGTGCTTTGATTTTTCGAACAAATTTCCCAAAAGGATCTGTAATTGTAGCGAGAACAGTGCCCTTATCTACAAAGGAACCCACTTTACCGTTATCGTGTAAAAGCCCTGAACATTTTGCTCTAATCCACACCGATCTCTCTATGTAAATTGTTTTCTGGCTAGGCTCTTTAATTTCGTGTTTAGGGTCAAGCATTTCAAGGTGCCTTAAAATTCTTTTGGCTCCATCAGTTCCTGCATCGGCAACGGGGTAATTTATATCTAGTGACTTTCCACCTTCAAAAAGCAGCATTTTCACATTTAGCTTTTGACTTGCGTTTCTAAAACTGCCTCCTATATTTTTTGAGAATAGTGTAAAGGGTGCGCTGAAGGCGTCGGCCAAAGTTTTTAATTCGTCATTGTTAGGAGCTAGTCTAATTTGTGGAGCATTGAATCTACTTGCGCCACCGGCATGAAAATCTACGGCATAGTCAACATGAGGCATGATTTCGGTAAGGATGTGGTAAGCAAATCGACTGGCTAGAGAACCTTTTTTGCTCCCTGGGAAAACTCTATTTAAATCGCGACCATCGGGGAATTCTCGAGATTTATTAATAAAACCAAACATATTAATAACGGGAATACAGATAATGGTTCCTCTCTTTGGTTTGTTTATTTTTCGAATAATTAACTGTCGTACAATTTCGATTCCGTTAATCTCATCACCATGAATTCCAGCCGAGAAAAGTACGGTGGGACCGTCAATTTTCGAGCGTTGCACAATGATTGGGATTTTCAATTTAGTAGTGTTGTGCAGTTTTGCAATTTCCATATTTATGGTCTTGCTCTCCCCAGGTAAAATGGATTGTCCTAGAATGGTAATCTCTTTTGAATTTTTCATATTGAATTAAAAGTTAAAAATAGAAATAATTATTTGGATTTCGTAAATTTGAAAATAAATCAATGGGCTTTAGTAGAATTTAAAGCATCTTCTAGGTTTGCAGCGTAATTTAGCGCTTTTTTACATATACATAACAATGCAGAAACCCACACTCGAACTTCAAATACAAACATTGCCAGATGGACCTGGTGTATACCAATACTACGATAAAGAGGGTAAAATCCTTTATGTAGGAAAGGCAAAAAATTTAAAAAAACGCGTTTCATCTTATTTTAATAAAGTACACGATACAGCCAAAACAAATGTTCTGGTTAAGAAAATTGTTACTATAAAACACATCGTTGTTCCTACCGAAACCGATGCGCTTTTATTAGAAAACAATTTAATCAAAACATTGCAGCCACGCTATAATGTATTGCTTCGTGATGATAAAACGTACCCTTGGATTTGTATAAAAAAGGAACCTTTCTCTCGTATTTTTGCCACCCGTAGAATGGTTAAAGATGGCTCAGAATATTTTGGGCCGTATACTAGTTTTAAAACAGTAAATACGATCTTAGAATTAATAAAAGAATTGTATCCTTTACGCACGTGTAACTATGATTTAACACCTTCAAATATTGATAGTGGGAAATTTAAAGTGTGTCTTGAATACCATATAGGCAATTGTAAAGGACCATGTGAAGGGTATGAAAGCCTTGAAAATTACCAAAAACAAGTGGACGCTATTCGCGAAATCCTAAAAGGGAATTTCAAAGAAAGCATGAAGGATTTCAAGCGCGTGATGATTGAGCTTGCTCAGGATATGCACTTTGAAGAAGCGCAAAAAATTAAAGAAAAGATAGAGGTTTTAGAAAATTATCAATCACGTTCTACAATTATAAACCCTAAAATCACCAACATCGACGTGTTCTCTATCGTATCTGATGAAGCGGCTGGTTTCGTAAATTTTCTCCAGATTTCGCATGGCTCGATCATTCGGTCACACACCATGGAAATCAAGAAAAAACTGGAGGAAACAGATGAGGAATTATTAGAATT
Organism: Flavobacterium frigidarium DSM 17623; assembly: GCF_000425505.1. Taxonomy (GTDB): domain Bacteria; phylum Bacteroidota; class Bacteroidia; order Flavobacteriales; family Flavobacteriaceae; genus Flavobacterium; species Flavobacterium frigidarium. Next base: position 97,933 of record NZ_AUDO01000013.1, read on the forward strand.
AGCAATTATCGAACTCCGAGAGCGTTTTCAGTTACTATCTAAGGAAATTATTGTTCCATTTCAAGTGGACTTGGGTGAAAACATTAAGGTCACTGTTCCTCAATTAGGAGATAAAAAGCAAATTCTAGATCTTTCTATTCGAAATGCTAAATTTTATAGAATCGAACAATTGAAGCAATTGCAAATTGTAGACCCTGACCGACACACTACTAGAATCATGGCGCAAATGCAGAAAGATTTGCGACTACCTGTAGAGCCGCGTCATATAGAATGTTTTGACAACTCAAATATTCAAGGAACAAATCCAGTAGCAGCTTGTGTTGTTTTTAAAGATGGAAAACCTAGTAAAAAAGACTACCGACACTTCAATATAAAAACGGTAGAAGGACCTGACGATTTTGCGTCGATGACCGAGGTTGTTTACCGCAGGTATAAAAGATTGCTTGATGAAAACGAACCCCTTCCTAATTTAATTATTATTGATGGTGGTAAAGGGCAACTTTCTGCTGCTTTAAAAAGTTTAGACGATTTAGAATTGCGTGGTAAAATAGCTATAATAGGAATTGCAAAACGCTTAGAAGAGCTTTTTTATCCAGGTGATTCGGTGCCATTATATTTAGATAAAAAATCAGAGACTTTAAAAGTCATACAACAATTGCGTAATGAGGCGCACCGTTTTGGAATCACACACCACCGCGATAAACGTAGTAAAGCTGCACTGAATTCTTCGATAGAGTCCATTCCCGGCATTGGAGAAAAAACAATGTTAACGCTCATTCAGCATTTTAAAAGTGTAAAAAGATTGAAATTAGCGACAGAAAAAGAAATAACAGATGTGATTGGTGTGTCGAAAGCAAAAAAAATTGTCGACTTTTACAAAAACATAACTAAGTCATAGCTAAGAACTTATTACTATCTTGATTTTATAATCCACCTATTCCTATGAATAAATACTTATTGTTAGTTATTTCATTTTTTGCTTTTTCAACTGTGTTCGCACAAGAGCACAATCGTCCAAAAATTGGCTTGGTGTTGAGCGGTGGTGGAGCAAAAGGTTTTGCACATATAGGTGTTTTAAAAGTATTAGAAGATGCAGGTATTAAAATTGATTACATAGGAGGCACGAGCATGGGTGCGGTAATTGGAGGATTGTACGCCTCAGGATACACTGCTAATCAAATTGATTCGGTATTTCAAGTTACTAATTTTGATAAACTTATCAATGACTATATTCCGCGTTCCTCAAAGAATTTTTACGAAAAAAGAAATGACGAACTCTATGCCTTAGTGCTGCCTTTTACTAAATTTAGAGTGGGTATTCCTGAGGCCCTTTCTAAAGGGATGTATAATTTTAATTTGATAAGTAAATTAACGCGTCATGTACGTCATGTGCGCGACTTTAATCAATTGCCTATTCCGTTCTTATGCATAGGTACAGATATTGAAACTGGAAAACAAGTGATTCTTGATAGAGGGAATTTGGCGCAAGCAATTATAGCTAGTGCTGCTTTTCCGTCCCTATTTTCACCAGTTGAAGTGGATGGAAAACTACTTGTAGATGGTGGTGTAACTAATAATTATCCCATTGATGAAGTAATAAAGTTGGGCGCTGACATTATCATTGGTGTCGATGTTCAAGACGATTTGCTTACGCGTAAATCTTTAAAAGATGCTACACGCATATTAGTGCAGATAACAAATTTGCATTCGATCGAAAAAATGAAAGAGAATATCGCTCAAACAGATATTTATATTAAACCAGATATTAAAGACTATGGTGTGATCTCATTTGACAAAGGAAACGAAATTATTAAAAAAGGTGAAAATGCAACTTTTGCAGTCTACGATAAAATACAGTTACTAGCCAAAGATCAAGAACCTTATACAAAACCAAAATTAGTAGTTCCTAAAGACAGCATCGATATCAAAGAAATTAATATCAATCATCTTGATAATTTTACAAGAGATTATGTATTAGGAAAATTACGATTTAAACCGCAGTCAAAAATTGCCTACAGTCAGTTAGAAAGAGGAATTAATAACATTAATGCCACACAAAATTTTAGTACAATTAGTTATTCCCTTGAAGATGGTGGCGGAAAAGACAATTTAAAATTAGACTTAACAGAAAATCAAACTAAGTCTTATCTAAAATTCGGTTTGCATTTTGACGGCTTATTTAAAAGCGGAATCTTAATTAACTTAACAAGAAGAAAGACTTTTTTTAAAAATGATGTCGCTTCCTTAGATGTTATTTTAGGAGATAATTTCAGATATGATTTTAATTACTATGTAGAAAACGGATATAATTTAAGTTTGGGTTTTAAATCAAATTACAATCAGTTTAATAGAAACGTAGCTAGAGAATTGAGTGGAATCGATCCTACGGTTGTGGGAGCAAATACTATTAATGTCGATTTTTCTGATTACACTAGTCAAATTTATTTTCAGTCTTTATTTGTGCAAAAGTTCTTGATAGGTGGAGGTTTAGAATACAAATTCCTTAAAATTAAATCAGAAACTGTGGTGAATGCAAGTCCTATATTTGATAAGAGTAGCTATTTTAGTACGTTCGCTTATATGAATTACGACTCATTCGATAGTAAAAATTTTCCAACAAGAGGATGGTATTTTTCTGGAGATATCAAATCGTATTTATTCTCATCAGATTATACAAAAACTTTCGAACCTTTTAGTATTGTAAAAGCTGATTTTGGTGTGGCGGCTACAGTATTTAACCATGCGACAGTAAAATTACAAACAGATGCTGGATTGTCTTTTGGTAATGAGAGTGTGCCGTTTTTTAATTTTATTTTAGGTGGTTATGGTTATAAGCCTATTAACAATTTTAAACATTTCTATGGATACGACTTTTTGAGCATTGCGGGCGATAGTTATATTAAGACGGCGGTAACATTTGACTATCAATTATTCAAAAATAGCCACGTAAATTTTACGGCTAATTATGCAAATTTAGGAAACAGAATATTCGAATCTGTAGATTGGATATCGCTTCCTAAATATTCAGGATACGCGTTAGGTTATGGCTTAGAAACAGTAATTGGTCCTATCGAAATCAAGCATTCTTGGTCTCCAGAAAACTCAAAAGGCTATACTTGGTTTAGTGTAGGTTTTATGTTTTAAATTTTATATTATTCAATAATAATTCCGATATTTGTTATTATGAAAACGAAATGGGCAGGTTTATTAGAATATCTTCAATTCCTTATCAAGAGAAATCCTGAATAAGTCATCTTTTTTTGATTTAGAATAGCAAATTTCAAAGCGATCTCGCTTAATTTAGTTACACTTAAAACAAAAAGAACATGCCATTATACCATAAACTAGGGACATTCCCTCAAAAAAGACACACGCAGTTTGTAAAACCAGATGGAGGTTTTTACTACGAACAACTATTTGGTACCGAAGGTTTCCATGGGCACGCTTCATTATCGTACCACGTTCACAGACCCACTCAGGTAAAAGAAATTCTAAAGTCGTATTCGGTAGAACCAAAAATTGCTATTGGAAAAAACATTAAATCCTTATTATTAAAAGGGTTTGAGTTAAAACCAGCCGATGATTTCTTAGACAGTCGTAAAGCTATGTTAGTCAATAAAGACTGTACTATAGGTCTTGCTGCACCTAAAAAATCGCTAACAGACTATTTCTATAAAAATGCCGATGCTGATGAGATGATCTTCATCCACAAAGGAAAAGGAAAACTACGCACCATGCTAGGGAATATACCGTTTGAGTACGGTGATTACCTAATTATTCCACGCGGAATTATTTACCAGATAGAGTTTGATACCGAAGAAAATCGCCTATTTTACGTAGAATCTTTTGCGCCATTTTATACGCCAAAACGTTATAAAAACGAATCTGGACAGCATCTAGAACATGCACCGTTTTGCGAACGCGATTTTATCTTGCCGACAGAGCTAGAAACTCACGATGAAAAAGGCGACTTTTTAATCAAAATAAAAAAGGAAGGCATGATTCACGAAGTGGTTTATGCAACACATCCTTTTGACGTGATTGGTTGGGATGGATACAATTTTCCATACGGATTTAGTATTCACAATTTCGAACCTATAACAGGACGCGTACACCAACCGCCACCAGTACACCAAACGTTTGAGACGGCTACATTTGTGGTATGTTCATTCGTACCAAGGCTATACGATTACCATCCAAAATCTGTTCCGGCACCATACAATCACAGTAATATTGATAGTGATGAAGTACTTTATTATGTAGACGGTGATTTTATGAGTCGCAATAATATCGAGCAAGGGCATATTACCTTACACCCAAAAGGGATTCCGCATGGTCCAGCGCCAGGAGCTATGGAGCGCAGTATTGGTCATACCGGTACAGAGGAATTGGCTGTCATGGTCGATACATTTCGTCCGTTGATGGTTACTGAAGAGGCTATGGGACTTGACGATGGTCAGTATTATAAATCTTGGGTAGAGTAGCACTTGCTTGCAATAAAACAATCGCATTATAATTGTCATCTTGAGTAGTTTTATAGGTAGGAGCAAATTCCTGCTGTTCGCTATATCTTTATGTTTTTAAAGAAAAAACATAGAGGATGCCGCTACCATCAGGGCTAGGATTACGTGCAAATAACAAACAAATTTTAAATTAGAAAAAATCAGTGAAAATCAATTTTATCCGCGTCATTGCGTCTTTAAATTAGATTTCGCATAAAAATAAATAAAATGGCAAAAGAAGTAAAATCAGTAGAATACGGATTAGAGAAAATATTTGAAGGAGCACAAGATTTCCTTCCGTTGTTAGGAACAGATTATGTAGAATTCTACGTAGGAAACGCAAAACAATCTGCTCATTATTATAAAACAGCTTTTGGTTATCAATCATTGGCGTATGCCGGACTTGAAACTGGAGTTAAAGACAGAACATCTTATGTTTTAAAACAAGATAAAATACGCATTGTTTTAACAACACCATTAACGCAAGATTCTCCTATTCATGAACATCTTAAAAAACATGGAGACGGAGTAAAAGTAGCGGCTTTATGGGTAGAAGATGCAACATCTGCTTACGAGGAAACCATGAAGCGTGGCGCGCGCTCTTTTATGGAACCAACAGTAGAGAAAGATGAGCACGGTGAAGTGGTGCGTTCTGGAATTTACACTTATGGAGAAACAGTGCATATTTTTGTAGAACGTAAAAACTACAATGGTGTTTTCTTACCTGGATATAAAGAATGGAAATCAGATTATAACCCAGAACCAACTGGCTTAAAATACATTGACCATATGGTAGGCAATGTAGGTTGGAACGAGATGAATACTTGGGTGAAGTTCTACGAAGAAGTAATGGGATTTGTAAACTTCCTCTCTTTTGATGACAAACAAATCACCACAGAGTATTCGGCATTAATGAGTAAAGTAATGTCTAATGGAAACGGAAGAATTAAATTCCCAATCAATGAACCAGCCGAAGGAAAGAAAAGATCTCAAATTGAAGAATACTTAGACTTTTACGGCGGGCCAGGAATACAGCATATTGCTATCGCTACAGATGATATTATTAAAACGGTAAGTCAATTGCGAGCAAGAGGAGTGGAGTTTTTATCAGCGCCACCTCACGCATATTATGAAGCAATCCCAGAACGATTAGGAGATCACATGAACATGATGAAAGAAGATCTTGGTGAGATTGAAAAACTAGCTATCATGGTAGATGCTGATGAAGAGGGGTATTTATTGCAAATATTCACTAAACCGGTGCAAGATCGACCAACCTTATTTTTTGAAATAATACAAAGAATGGGCGCTAAAGGCTTTGGTGCCGGTAACTTCAAGGCATTATTTGAATCAATAGAGAGAGAACAGGAATTGCGAGGAACGTTGTAAAACGATGTTTTTTTTGCATTATGTGAAAAAATAACTGTTCAATCGATTCTAATTTTATCAATGTTTTGTTAAACTTTTTTTATTGAATATAGAAGTGAATTTGTTAGCTACCTTTGCACTCGCAAAATGGAAGGGGTGGTTTCCTTCCGATTTGATATAAATTTCATAATTTATAGTTTTTTGGTTAGTTAATAGCATAAAAACTCAGTCATTATTTGACTGAGTTTTTTTGTTTTAATATATTTGGAACAGAATTTGCTTTTCTATAAAGTAAACAGAAAAAGTACGTTATGAAAAAAGTTATTCTATTCTTTATATTGTTAGCAACAGTAAGCTTTGACACTCGCAATCAAGATGCTTACGACGTAGGTGAATATTTTAAATTTCGTATCCACTACGGTATTGTTAACGCCGGTTATGCCACTCTTGAAGTGAAAGATGCTACTCTTAATAGTAAAAAAGTATTTCACGTTGTAGGTAAAGGATACACAACTGGTATGTCTCGTTTTTTCTTCAAGGTAGACGATTTATATGAAACGTATATCGACAAAGATTCTGGTATGCCTTACCGATTTATTAGAAAAATAGATGAAGGTGGTTATAAGAAAAATCAGGAAGGTTTTTTTAATCAGTCTGCTAATAAAGTGACTGTAAAAGATTATAAAAACAACAATGAAAAAACCTTTGTAACACCTAGAAATACACAGGACATTTTATCGTCATTTTATTATTTAAGGAATTACCCAGGAATTGATAAAATTAAACCGGGTGAGTCAATTACTATAGACATGTTCTTTGATGATGAAACAACAAAATTTAAGTTAAAGTTTGTAGGTCGTGAAAATATTACAACTAAATTTGGCGTTGTTCCTTCTATGATATTTAAACCACTAGTGCAATCTGGTCGTGTTTTTAAAGAGAAAGAAAGTGTAACGGTATGGATTTCAGATGATGACAATAGACTGCCTATTCGAATAAAAGCCGACTTAGCAATTGGATCACTCAAAGCAGATTTAGATGCTTATAAAGGATTAAACAATCCGTTTAAAACAAAATAATAATGAACATTAGTGAGCATAGAGAAACTATTTTAAAGGACATCGAACTTAAATACGACGCTATAAATCAAAAAACAGATACGCAGCTTGAAGGTCTTCTTTATGCTAAACCAATTACTTATTGGGACTACATTCAAACAGATGCACTACTAAGTTTACAAACGCAAAGAACAACACTTCCTGACGAAATGGTATTTATAATGTATCATCAAGTAAATGAATTAATCTTCAAGATGATTCTATGGGAAATGCAACAAATATGTTATTGCGAGAATATTCAAACTCATTTTTTTACGGAACGCTTAATGCGAATAAGTCGTTACTTTGATATGCTTACCACTTCTTTCAGTATTATGGAGGAAGGGATGGAAGTAGAGCAATACATGAAATTTAGAAACACCTTAACGCCAGCAAGTGGTTTTCAAAGTGCGCAATATCGTTTAATCGAATTTACCTCTACTGATTTGATTAACTTAATCGATAATCGTTTTCGATCTAAAATTGATAGAAGTACGTCTTTTGAAAATGCCTTTGAGCATTTATATTGGCAGGCCGCTGGAAAAGATTACCATACTGGTACAAAGTCATATTTATTAGAAGAGTTTGAGAAGAAATATAAAAGTGCTTTTTTAAAGCATATGGAGGAATACAACACCATCAATATTTATCAAAAGTTCAAGCAGCTTCCCGTTGAAGATCAAAATAATCCTGAACTAGTTAAAGCAATGCGTCACTTTGATCATACTGTGAATATTACTTGGGTTATGCAGCATTTAAATGTAGCAATTAAGTACATAGATCACAGCGGTAAAGGAGATGGTGAAGCGACAGGCGGTAGTGATTGGAAGAAATACATGCATCCAAAATACCAACGAAGGATCTTTTTTCCAGATTTATGGAGTGAAGAGGAATTAGCAAATTGGGGTGTTGAAAAAGTAAGTTAAATACAAAAAAAATATAGTTTGAAGCAAGTATTAATGGTTATCGTGTTATTGACAACAATACTATCTTGTAATAAATCTGCTGACAAAGTTGAAAATAAGACTCCAATAAAGAAGGTTAAAACCAAAGCAGAAAATTCTGATTTTGGATTTAATTTTGCTGATTTTAATGTAGTTCAAGACACAGTTAGAAAAGGAGACACTTTTGGGACCATAATTAACAAGCAAAATATAGGCGATAGAAAAGTTTTTGAAATAGTTGAAAGTGTAAAAGACACTTTTGATGTTAGAATCATAAAACCCAATCGCATTTATACAATGTTGAGGTCAAAGAATAAAACCAATAAATTAGAAGTTTTTGTTTACCAACCAGATGCGCTAAGTTACTATATTTTTGATTTAAGAGATTCGGTTATAGTGGCTCATAAAAAAACGAGACCTATTACAATTAGACGTCGCACAATAGGCGGTGTAGTAAAAGGATCATTATCTGAAACATTGGGTGATGCCGGTGTTGAAGCCGCTCTAGCGAGTAGAATAACTAAAATTTATTCTTGGTCAATCGACTTTTTTAAATTAAAAAAAGGAGATCGTTACGGAATAACTTTTACAGAACGATTTATCAATGACTCCATTTATGATGGTGTTGACGAACTTGAAGCTTCTTTCTTTGAATATAAAGGCAAGTTGGTATATGCTTTTCCTTTTGTTCAAAATGAATCTAGTGGTAAGGTAGAGTATTATGATGAAGATGGGAAGACACTTAAAAATTTCTTTTTAAAAACCCCAATAAAATTCAGTCGTATAACGTCTAGGTTTACAATGAATAGATTTCATCCAGTTCAGCATCGATGGAAAGCGCACAAAGGTACAGATTATGCTGCTCCCACTGGTACCCCAATTACAACTACAGCTTCTGGAGTGGTAGAACAGGCGGGTTACACTGCAGGAAATGGAAATTATGTAAAAGTAAAACATAATGGAACCTACTCAACTCAATACCTTCATATGTCAAAAATTCTTGTTCGTCGTGGTCAACATGTTAATCAAGGAGATGTGATAGGTAGAGTAGGAAGTACGGGATTAGCAACGGGACCACATGTGTGTTACCGTTTCTGGAAAAATGGAGTACAAGTTGATGCTTTGCGACTTAACCTTCCATCGGGAGAGCCAATGACAGGAGGAAATAAAGAGCGTTTTTTAAAGAAAATAACGCCTTTAAAGAGAGAATTAGATAGTATTGCTAATTTATAATTGACAATTACAGCAACGATCTTAGAAATAGAATTAAAAGCGTCAAAGCATTCTCAGAATGTTTTGACGCTTTTTTTATTCGAAAAAGAATTAGTGGAAAGTTCAATTTGTGCAAACAATTTACTTTTTAAAACATAAATGAGTATTTTTACCTTACTTAAAAACTTGAACTAAATAAAAATGGCATTACAAACTAATAACCCTACAACGACGCAGTCTTGGAGTAAACTGCAAGAACACTATCAACAAATGAAAAACAGTTCTATTCAAGAAATGTTTGCTGCAGATAACACTAGGGTAGACAAGCTCAATATTCAGTGGAACGATTTCTTAGTAGATTATTCAAAGAATATCATTACTCCAGAAACGATGACATTGTTATTTGATTTAGCTAACGAGATGGGATTGAAAGCAGCTATTAACGATTACTTCGAAGGAGCACTTATCAATAAAACGGAGGGTAGAGCGGTTTTGCATACGGCTTTACGTGCAAAAGATTCAGCTGTGGTTAATGTTAACGGAGAGAATGTAATTCCCGAAATTTATGAGGTTCGAAATAAGATAAAGAACTTTACAAATGAAGTTGAAAATGGTGCAAGAAAAGGATACACTGGGAAAGTATTTACTGATGTTGTAAATATTGGAATAGGTGGATCTGATCTGGGGCCAGCCATGGCTGTAGAAGCTTTGCAGTATTATAAAAATAATCTAAATGTGCATTTTGTTTCTAATGTAGATGGTGATCATGTAAATGAAATAATTAAAAAATTAAATCCAGAGACTACGTTATTTGTGATTGTTTCAAAAACGTTTACTACTCAGGAAACTTTAACAAATTCAGAAACGATTAAAAAGTGGTTTTTAGAATCGGCTTCTCAAGATGATATCGCAAAGCATTTTGTTGCCGTTTCGACGAATATCGAAAAAGTAAGCGCTTTTGGAATTGATCCTCAAAACGTTTTTCCAATGTGGGACTGGGTTGGTGGACGATTCTCTTTATGGAGCGCTGTAGGATTAACAATAAGTCTGACTGTAGGATATGATAATTTTGATCAGCTACTAGCTGGAGCAAATGAAATGGATGAACATTTCAAATCGGCAGAATTTGATGAAAATATTCCAGTGGTTCTAGCGCTTTTAAGTGTTTGGTATAATAACTTCTTTGGAGCTGAAAGTGAAGCTTTGATTCCGTATACTCAGTATTTACAAAAGTTGGCTCCTTACTTGCAACAAGGAACGATGGAAAGTAATGGTAAATATGTAGGTAGAGACGGTGAGAAAGTGAATTATCAAACCGGAACTATAATTTGGGGAGAGCCAGGGACGAATTCTCAACATGCGTTTTTTCAGTTGATTCATCAAGGAACTAAATTAATTCCATGTGACTTTATAGGTTATGTGAAACCGCTTTATGGTGATAAAGAGCATCATGATAAATTGATGTCTAATTTCTTTGCTCAAACAGAAGCTTTGATGCAGGGAAAATCACAACAACAAGTACAAGCAGAGTTTGATAAACAAGGTTTAGAAAAGTCTGAAGCTGCTTCATTACTACCTTTTAAGGTTTTTGAAGGAAACAAGCCTACAAATACATTGCTTATAGATAAATTAACACCTAAGTCTTTAGGTTCGTTGATTGCCTTATACGAGCACAAAATTTTTGTTCAAGGAATTATTTGGAATATCTTCAGTTTTGATCAATGGGGAGTAGAGTTAGGAAAGCAATTGGCAAATAAGGTATTGGCAGAAATCAACGAAAACAAAGTAGCAACGCACGACGCTTCTACAAGCTTTTTATTAGATTACTATTTAAAGAATAAATAAAATTTATAAATTTTAAATATAATAGCCTCAGTAAATTGTTTTTACTGGGGCTTTGTTGTTTTAAGGATGTGAAGAGTTATTATGCGTAAACTGAATTGGAATGCATCTATTCAAAAGTTTACTATATGATAAAAATTGTTTTAAAAGGAGTGATATTAAAGTTAAGGTGATTCTTTAATTTATAAAAAAGGCTATTAAAGTTTCAAATCATAATAGTATATCGACAGGTACTTAGATTTAATTCCCTTAAGACTTACGTGTCAGCTAATTCCATCAAAATATAATAGCCGTTCTTTTAAGTTTAATAAAAAAAGGTCAAGTTGAAATTATTTTTTCAATTTTATTTTCTACAATTAATTGATTTATCATTATAAAATATGTGATTCTACGATAGAATGTATATTTATTTAAGGTAAACTGCAATTATAATAAAACTTCAATATTACTTAATCAAAAATTTATTAACATTGCCTTAACTTTTATAGCTAAAATAGTTATAATTTTGCCAAAAATAATAAACTAAACAAAAATGAAGACAATGAAAAATTGGTTATTCTCTGGAATGCTGTTTTTAGTAGCTGTAACGGCGTTTTCTCAAGGAAAAGTTACGGGAACTATTACTGATGGACAAGGTTCTTTACCTGGTGCTAACGTTGCTATTAAAGGTGCTACAACTGGAGTTTCAGCAGATTTTAATGGTAAATTTTCAATTAATTCTACTACAAGTAAAGGAGAATTAGTTATTTCTTTTATAGGTTTCGAAAATAAAATTGTGAAGTTTTCTGTTGCAGACGGTGGAACAGTAAATTTAGGATCTATTGTTTTAACGTCAAATTCAAATGAATTAGATGAGATTGTTGTTACTTCAAGTGTAATTGATATTGCAAAAGATAGAAAAACACCTGTAGCAGTTTCAACAATTAAGGCTTCGGAAATTCAAGAAAAACTTGGTTCTCAAGAGTTTCCTGAAATTTTAGCAAATACTCCTTCAGTATATGTTACTAAGCAAGGTGGTGGTTATGGTGATTCTAGAATTAATATTCGTGGTTTTGATCAAAGAAACATTGCTGTGATGATTAACGGGGTTCCTGTTAATGATATGGAGAATGGTTCAGTATACTGGTCTAACTGGGCTGGATTATCTGATGTTACTTCAGCTATGCAAGTACAAAGAGGTTTAGGTTCTTCTAAGTTGGCAATTTCTTCAGTAGGAGGGACAATAAACGTTGTTACAAGAACTTCTGATATGAAAGAAGGTGGTTCAGTATCTTCTACTTTTGGTAACGATAATTACTTAAAAGTGCAAGGTTCATACAACACAGGAGTGATGGATAATGGTTTATCTGCTTCTGTTTTAATTAGCTCTACAACTGGAGATGGTTATGTTAATGGTACTTCTTTTGAAGGTAAAAACTATTTTCTTGCTTTAGGTTACAAGGCTAATGATAAGCACGATTTTCAATTTACTTTCACAGGTGCTCCTCAATGGCATCACCAAAGAAGTTTTGCTAATAAAATATCAGAGTACATCAAATACGGTGATGCTGCTGCAAATGAGCCAAACATAAAATATAATTCAGATTTCGGATACAGAAATGGACAAGAGTTTTCTTATGCTAGAAATTTCTACAGTAAGCCTGTAGCTTCATTCAACTGGGATTTTAAAATAAACGACAATACAAAATTATCAGCAGTAGCTTACGGATCTTGGGGTCGTGGAGGAGGAACTGGTAGTATCGGTAGTAACCCTTATTCAGCAGCAAAAACTGCAGATGGTTTAATGCAAATAGATGAATTTGTTAAATACAATAATGGTCAACCTAATGCTGTAGGTACAGGAACAAATCTTTTTTTAGTTCCTAATGCTGATGGTCAAAATATTGCAAATAGCAGAAATGGGTATATTAGAAGAGCTTCTATTAACTCACACAACTGGTATGGTGCGGTAGTAAACTTGAACAAAAAATTATCTGAACAAATTACTTTAGATTTTGGAATTGATGCAAGAACTTACACTGGTTTTCACTTTAGAAACTTAAGTGATTTACTTGGCGCAGATGGTTATTTAGATAATGCAGATATCAATAACCCAAATAGGACTTTAACTAAAACGTATGATTCTTCAGCGAGTTTAAATCCTTTCAGTAATGTTAAAGATCAAGAAAAAATAGCTTATAATAACAATGGATATGTAAACTGGCTTGGTGCTTTTACACAATTAGAATACTCAGTTAATGATATTTCTGCTTTCTTTCAAGGAGCTATATCTCAACAAGGTTTTAAAAGAGAAGATACATTTACTTACCTAGAATCAGATCCACTTTACAAAACAGGTTTTGAAAACTTGATTGGAGGAAACGTTAAAGGTGGTGTTAACTATAATGTTAGTGAAACAAGTAATGTATTTGTAAATACTGGTTTTTATTCAAAACAACCATTTTTTAATGCGGTATACCCTAACAATCTTTCAGTAGTTGCTGAAAATTTAGTAAACGAAAAAGTATTTGGATTAGAAGGTGGATATGGTTTCCGTTCTAAAGTGTTTACTGCAAACTTAAATGTTTACTACACTTCTTGGAGAGATAGATACCAAAGAAATTCTGATCCGTCTATTGATAACGTTGGTGGGTATTTTGACTACAATGGTTTAACGGAAATTCATTCAGGTGTAGAGCTTGAAATGAATGCTAAACCAACACCAAAATTAAGTTTGAATGCGATGATTTCTATTGGTAACTGGTTTTACAAAGGAAATGTTAAAAGTAATAGATTTGATATTGATAATAACGTAATAGGTGATGGAGCTCCTACAACTTTATATTTAGATAAGTTAAAAGTTGGAGATGCTGCTCAAAATACAGCAAGTATAGGTGCTAAGTACGAAGTTGTAGAAAGATTAAGCTTAGATGCAAACTATAGAGTTTCTGATAAGTTATATGCTGCAATCGATCCGACAAAATTTACAACTGAGGAAAATGACGGAACATTACAGTTGCCTTCTTACGGTTTAATGGATGCTGGTTTGTCTTATAAATTATTACTTGGTGAAAACAAGTTGAGTTCATTAAATTTTAGACTTAATGTAAATAACGTTTTGGACGAGGTTTATATTTCTGAATCAAGAACTAATAATTTTGCAACAGCAACATCTGCTACTTACGATGGTGTTGATACTAGTAACCAAGTTTTCTTTGGTTTTGGTAGAACATGGAACTTAAGTCTTCGTTTCAACTTCTAATTAAATAATAATATTCATAAAAACCCTCATTTCATTAGGAATGCATTGCCCCCAAAAAGTTAGACACTATTTGGGGGCATTTTTATGGAAAGAAAAGTCAAGTATGATTACACATTTAAACTTGAATGTGTGGAATTAGTTATCAAACAGCACAATTGCTGTGTGTCTGTAGCTAATAAAAAGAAAGTTCATCCTTCGAGTGTTAAAAAGTGGGTTAGGCTATATAATCATTATGGTAAAGATGGATTAACACCTAGGAATAACCGTAGTTATAGTGTCGATTTTAAATTTAAAGTTTTGCAATCAATTCAAAAAGAATCCTTGTCATTTGTGGATTGTTGTTTGAAATTTGACATTCCTGATGCGGGAATTATTCTAAAATGGAAAAAAGATTT
>NZ_AUDO01000014.1 GCF_000425505.1 Flavobacterium frigidarium DSM 17623
AATTAGCTTACCCGATCTATTAAACCCAAACTTGTTCCGTTGAAAGCTTCTCTACACCGCGGTGCTACTTTCGTGAGACGCTTTCAGCGTGATAAACTATGTGAAGTACTGCGCTTCTAATTAGCTTACCCGATCTATTAAACCCAAGCTTGTCCCGCTGAAAGCGACTCTGCATCGTTGCGCTACTTTCGTGGTACGCTTTCAGCGTGACAAACTGTGAGGAGAAAATTCAATCTTGTCTTGGTTTTTTTAATCTTGAAAATAGTCTTAATACTCGTAATTCCACTATTTACTAGCCCCGATAGTAGAGGCATCCTTTTATATCTCCCGATAGCTATAGGGAGATATAAAAGATATAGCGAATAGCGGGAAAATGCTCCAAAAAAAAGCACTTTGTATGCTTCTAATGCATCATTACTATAATGACATTTAAAACAAATGATTTATATTTGCAGTTAGAACACGAGACAATTAAAAAATCAACTCTACACATAAAATGAGACATACAAAAGTTAAAGACTTACTAAACAGCACCACGACGCTTCAAGAAGTAAATGCAAAAGGATGGGTGAGAACTTTTAGAAATAATCAATTTATCGCTTTGAACGATGGTTCTACCATCAATAATATTCAATGTGTTGTAGATTTTGAAAATACGCCAGACGAATTACTTAAAAGAATTACTACGGGAGCTGCGATATCAGTAACGGGAAGCCTTGTTGAGAGTAAAGGTGCTGGACAAAAATTTGAAATTCAAGTTGCGCAATTAGAAATATTAGGAGACTCTGATGCAGAGAAGTTCCCAATACAACCTAAGAACAAACCAAGTTTAGATTTTTTACGTGAAAACGCACATTTACGTGTTCGTACCAACATGTTTGGTGCAATCATGCGTGTTCGATCAGTTTTATCATACGCCGTACACAGTTATTTTCAAGAGAAAGGTTTTGTGTATGTAAACACACCTATTATCACTGGATCTGACGCTGAGGGTGCCGGTGAAATGTTTAAAGTTACAGCTTTACCATTTGACGAAACACCAAGAAAAGAAGATGGAAAAGTAGATTATAGAGAAGATTTCTTTGGGAAAGAAACTAATTTAACGGTTTCGGGACAATTAGAGGGAGAAACTTTTGCGATGGCTTTGGGACAGATCTACACTTTTGGACCTACGTTTAGAGCCGAAAATTCAAATACATCTCGTCACCTTGCAGAATTCTGGATGATTGAGCCAGAGGTTGCTTTTAATGATTTGAATGACAATATGGATCTTGCTGAAGATTTTATTCAGTACGTTATTAAATATACGCTTGACAAATGTCCTGAGGATTTAAAATTCCTAGAAGGTCGTTTATTAGACGAAGAAAAATCTAAACCACAAGCTGAGAGAAGCGAAATGGCTTTGCTAGACAAATTAAACTTTGTTCTAGACAACAACTTTAAACGCGTTTCATACACGGAGGCAATTGACATTTTAAGAGATTGCACGCCAAATAAAAAGAAAAAATTCAACTATATTATCAATGAATGGGGAGCTGATTTACAGTCAGAACACGAGCGTTATTTAGTTGAAAAACATTTTAAATGTCCGGTAATCTTGTTTGATTATCCAGCAAATATCAAAGCATTTTACATGCGTTTGAATGAAGACGGAAAAACAGTTCGCGCTATGGACATCCTTTTCCCTGGAATTGGAGAAATTGTAGGAGGTTCACAAAGAGAGGAACGTTTTGACGTTTTGGTCGAAAAAATGAAAGCTCTAGGAATTGATGAAGAAGAATTGTGGTGGTACTTAGATACTAGAAGATTTGGATCAGCAGTTCACTCTGGTTTCGGATTAGGATTTGAAAGATTGGTGCTGTTTGTAACTGGAATGACAAATATACGTGACGTAATTCCTTTCCCAAGAACACCAATGAATGCAGAATTCTAGGAATAGTTTAAATTGTTTAAGGTTTAAAGTTGATTAAGATACGAACAACTTTAAACCTTAAACCTTAAACTTTTTTAAACAAAAAATATAAAATGCTAAAGCAATTCTTAAATTTAAAATTATCACAGAAATTATCTCCACAGCAAATCCAGCTGATGAAGTTAATTCAATTGCCTACGCAAGCCTTTGAGCAACGTTTATTAGAGGAGATGAATGAGAATCCAGCTTTAGAAACTGGAAAAGAAGATGATTATGAGAATGATGATTTTGAAAACGATGAATACGACGATTATGAAGACACAGATTCAGAGAGAATTGAAGCTGATGACATTAATATCGACGAGTATTTAAGTGATGATGATTCACCAGATTATAAAACACAAGCTAATAATTACAGTGACGATGATGAAGAACGCGAGTCACCACTAGCCTCGCCTATTAGTTTTCATCAAGATTTAATCAATCAATTGAATACTTTTATCATTGACGATCAAGAGCGAGAAATTGCAGAATTCCTAGTAGGAAGTATTGATGATATGGGTTACATACGCCGTAGTATTCCTGATATTGTCGATGATATGGCTTTT
Source organism: Flavobacterium frigidarium DSM 17623 (assembly GCF_000425505.1). GTDB lineage: Bacteria > Bacteroidota > Bacteroidia > Flavobacteriales > Flavobacteriaceae > Flavobacterium > Flavobacterium frigidarium. Next base: position 2,521 of record NZ_AUDO01000014.1, read on the forward strand.
ACTCAAGCAATTTATACCGATGAGGAAATGGTCGAAAGAATGCTTCACGTTATTCATGAGCTGGAGCCATCAGGTGTGGGAGCACGCGATCTACAAGAATGTTTATTGCTGCAGTTGAAGCACAAAACGCCATCAGAATATATTGACTTGGCTACTGATATTATCGAAAACCAATTTGATGCTTTTACAAAGAAGCATTACGATAAATTATTGCAAAAATATGGTGTCTCTAATGAGCAGCTGAAGAAAGCGATTAACGAAATCGAACGCTTAAATCCAAAGCCCGGTGGAGCCTTTACCGGAAATAATAAAATAACAGAGAATGTCGTTCCTGACTTTGCTATTCGAATAGTAGAAGGAGAATTAGAACTTACTCTAAACGGAAGAAACGCACCAAGCTTGCATGTCTCAAAAGACTATCAAGAGATGATGCAAACTTATAAAGAGTCTACTGATAAATCTGGAGCACAAAAAGATGCCGTACAGTTTATCAAGCAAAAATTGGACTCGGCTAAATGGTTTATCGATGCGATACGTCAGCGTCAAGAGACTTTGTTTGTGACCATGAATGCTATTATGCATTATCAAGAAGAATACTTTCTAGAAGGAGACGAAACCAAATTGAAACCAATGATCTTAAAAGACATTGCAGATATGGTGGGATTAGATATTTCGACAATTTCCAGGGTAGCCAATAGCAAGTATGTTGAGACACCTTATGGAACGAAGTTAATTAAGGAATTTTTCTCAGAAGCGATGAAAAATGATCAAGGTGAAGATGTTTCTACACTCGAAATCAAAAAGATATTACAAAATATAATCGAAGAAGAAGACAAGAAAAAACCTCATCCCGATGATCAGTTAGCTGAATTATTAAAGGAAAAAGGATATCCTATTGCTAGAAGAACCATTGCTAAATATAGAGAACAACTCGATATTCCGGTAGCTAGAATGAGGAAAAAAATCTAAGAATGACGATTTTTATTGAATGCAAAAAAAGGACTAAGTAAATTATTTTATTTGGTCCTTTTTATTTTAACGAGGTTTTGTTTGCAATTGAACACATCCCAAATTTCTATTTGATTTTTATTTGTGTTCACTCAATAAATAACTTTATAATCCTTACTAATTAAAACCCTAAAAACTCTAGATCGATCTACCAGTAATTCCTCAATTTTACCTAAGTAAGGATGGTTGCTGAGTAGTTTGACTTCATTAGTTATATCATTAATTGTATTTTTTGCAACAATTATAGTAGCAGTAGTTTTAAGAAATTCATAAATGTGTTGAAGTTCTATTTTGGCAAAGTCTGTCCAATAAACTTTTAATTCCATTTTTCTATTTCACTCAAAAAGTCTTCCATCTCAGTCAGTCTTCCCTTATTAGAATCATCTTCTGATTGGTCTATTCTTCTGTTTAAGTCTGAAATAGTCATCGAATTTAATTCTGTATTCTTAAGAGTAGTATTTTTATTTTTCAGCAAGTTTTCAAATCGAGAAATAAGCTCCTCACTTTCAATAGAAAGAAATTCCTGAACAAATGATATTTTTCGGCTTTGTAAATCCATTGCAATTAATTATAAATCAAAGATACAAAATTGAATTTAAAACGACCCTAAGCCACAAGTATCTATAAACGAGAGCCATGAGTATTCTTAAATTCAAATGGCTTAGAGGATAATTCATCTCATCAAAAACTCCAAATTATTTATCTATTAAACAGATGGATCAAAACAACTTCCCAGTTATAAAACAAAAAACCCTTTCTGAGCATTAGAAAGGGTTTTGAATTATATAGAATCCTTTTTCGTTTCGTCTCCCTCTCCTTTGGAGAGGGTTGGGGAGAGGACTTCCCGCATGGCATGATAATATGCCGCCCGACTCAACGGTTCGTATTCTTCGGTTTCCCCTAGCATAACCAATTTATCACTATCTGTTTTTCTAAAGCTGTAATTGGCCAAGTTCCCTGTTCGCGTGCATACCGCGTGCACTTTAGTAACATACTCAGCGGTAGCCATTAATGCAGGCATTGGCCCGAAAGGATTTCCTTTAAAATCCATGTCCAATCCAGCCACAATAACACGGATACCTTGATTGGCAAGATCGTTGCAAATTTTCACTATCTCGTCATCAAAAAATTGTGCTTCATCAATCCCAACCACGTCACATCCTTGTGCCAAAATAGCAATATTTGCAGCAGCAGGAACTGGAGTTGATCTAATTTCGTTTGAATCATGCGACACCACCATTTCGTCATGGTAACGTGTATCTATTTCAGGTTTAAAAATTTCAACTTTTTGTTTGGCAAATTGCGCTCTTTTAAGACGACGTATTAATTCTTCGGTTTTACCCGAAAACATGGAACCGCAGATGACTTCAATCCAACCAAACTGCTCTTTATGATTTACTGTATTTTCGAGAAACATTTCGTATTTTTCTAACTTAAAAAATGAATAGATTTTATTACTTTGTATTGTAATAATTCGGCTTAAGATTTTATACTTTTACACTGTCTCAAAAGTAGAAAAATTTTATCAATTCACGGATTCATCAGGACTTATTTAAAAAATTAAATAGGTTAGCTAACATCTTATGAATCAAAAGCAAGAATTTAAGCTGCATATCAAAACAAACAAAACACGCCATAATTACAATAATACAAAGGTTATGAAAAAAAGACTGGAAGCTGATTTAATTAGCATTGCTCACAGAGTATTACAACTTAAAAATAAATCTGATATCAATCAATTGTATTTGGAGAGTCAAAAATTATACGAAAAACTATCTGTTTTACGTTTTATTGACGCGCATTATGGTGATGTAAAACCTACAATAGGTCAAGCTGCGGCTCTAGAGGATATGGAGCGTTTCTATGATAAGGAAGAAGAATTACCTGCAGAAACTGAAATCGAAATGAACGAAGAAAACCTTCATCAAGACGAAACTCCAGAAGAAATCGAAACAGTTGAAGAAACTGAAGTTATCGAATCAGCAGAGGATGAAGATGAAGTAGAAGAAGAACCTACAATTGGACCTGAAAAAGAAATTGAAGAGGCTCCTATCGAAGAAGAAATCGAAATTGAAGAAGAGCAACTTCCAGAAAATGAGGAAGAAGAATTTACTCCTAAAATTGCAGAAGTAAATCCTGATTTTGAAGCTGATATTAAAGAAGAACAAGAAGTTTCTGAACATGTAGAAGAGTTAGCTGAGGAAACGCCTACAGAAGAAATTTTGGTTCCAGAAGAAGACGAAGAAACAGAAGAAACAAAAAACGAACATTTAACCGCTGTCGAAGAAGTAATTGACGGCGAAATTAATGCAGAAGAAACTGTACAAGTTGCTAATGAACCTATAATCGAAGAAAAGAAAGAAGAGAGCATCTTCTCATTCACTCCAAGTTTCGAAAACAACAAACCAACAGAAGAGCCTGCTCGTTTAGAAGCAGTTCAAATTTCGTTTGAAGATTTATTAGGATTGAACTATGGCGAACCACAATTTGTAAAAGTTGAGGACGTTGCGCCATTAGCTCCTGAGCCAATTTTTGATCCTATCGAAGAAAAAAGTGAAGTTGAAAATGTTATTCCAGAACTCCCTAGAACTGTAAGTAGAGAACATGCTACAACTGAAACAGCTAACACTCCTCCACCTATTTTTGAGAAATCAGAAGAAATGGCAACACCACTTGCTAAGAGCTTGTCATTGAATGATAAATTCTCAAAAGGAATCGATATTGACTTGAATGATAGAATTGCATTTGTAAAACACTTATTCGGAAATAGTGAAGAAGATTACAACCGCGTTCTAAATCAGCTGATTACCTTTGATAACTTTTACGAAACTCGTAACTTTATCGAAGAAATGGTGAAACCAGATTACAACGACTGGAAAGGTAAAGATGATTATGCAGAGCGTTTTATAGACATTATCGAGAAAAAATTCTTGTAATACGTTCAATAAAACTGCAGTTTAAATCACTAAACGCTCCATTTTAAAATACTTGTAAATACTACTATGTCAAAATTATATATTGTTCCCACGCCTATAGGTAACCTCGAAGACATGACTTTTAGAGCAATTAGAATTCTCAAAGAAGTCGATTTAATTCTTGCAGAAGACACCCGTACCAGCGGAAAACTGTTGAAACATTTTGAGATAGGCACGCACATGCACAGCCACCACATGCATAACGAACATAAAACGGTCGAGAATTTAATCGCTCGTTTGCAGGCCGGAGAAAACATTGCCTTGATTTCTGATGCGGGAACTCCAGCCATCTCTGATCCAGGATTTTTATTGACTCGCGCTTGTGTCGAAAATGGCATCACTGTTGAATGTCTACCCGGCGCAACAGCATTTGTGCCCGCACTTGTAAATAGTGGTTTGCCTAATGACAAATTTGTATTTGAAGGTTTTTTACCTGAAAAAAAAGGCCGTCAAACACGCTATTTAGAATTAGCCGAAGAAGCACGAACGATGATTTTATATGTTTCGCCACATAAGCTGGTAAAAACCTTAGTGGAATTTGTCACTTACTTTGGCGAAGACCGACAAATCTGCGTTTCAAGAGAATTATCTAAACTGCATGAGGAAAATGTAAGAGGAACTACTCGCGAAGTCTTAACCCATTTCGAAAAAACAGCTCCTCGTGGCGAAATCGTAGTGGTAGTGGCAGGAAAACCATTTGTAAAAGAAGCAAAGAAAAGTAAATTTTCTAAAGAAGATAATAAAGAATAAAACACATCATGACATTAACTACATTCCTAACTAACATAAAAGAAAATCCAAATTCAATTGCATTTGCAGATACAATCGCTGTAATTGAAGATAATTATGTTTTTACCCCTACCGCTTTTAAAAACGGAAACCAACAAAATGCTGCTGGTGAAAATTCGGGTTCTTGCAAGATTTTTGCTTTCGCGAAAGCGCAACAACTCTCTCTAGAAGAAACTTTGAATTGTTTTGGTACTTACTATACTGAAGACGTTTTGAAAAACCCTGAAGGAACAGACCACCAGAACATCCGTAACTTTATGGTAAGTGGTTGGAACGGAATTGCATTTGAAGGAGACGCTTTGCAATTGAAATAATAGCTCGTACCGCAATTTCACCATTATTTCAGTTGGCGAAATTGCGGTATTTTTATACGCAACAAATTACCAAAACAGAATAATCCCTAGTACTATGAGGTGGACCATAAAGCCAGAACCTTCTAATGAAAAAATTAACCATTTGGCGCAAGCCTTACATGTAGAAGATTTTGTAGCTACTTTATTAGTACAGCGCGGGATAGAAACTTTTGAAGAGGCCAAAGCTTTTTTTAGACCTTCCCTAGATCATCTACATGATCCGTTCTTGATGAAAGACATGGACAAAGCCGTGGAAAGAATCGAAAAAGCAATTGCAAATCAAGAACGCATTCTGGTTTTTGGCGATTATGACGTCGATGGTACTACGGCGGTTTCATTAGTATCATCTTATTTAAAATCATACTATCCAGACATCGCTACTTACATTCCGGATCGTTATCTTGAAGGATATGGCGTTTCGTATAAAGGAATTGACTTTGCCGAAGACAATGGTTTCACATTAATAATTGCGTTAGACTGCGGTATTAAATCTATTGATCATGTCGCTTACGCAAAAGAAAAACAAATAGACTTTATCATTTGTGATCACCACAGGCCGGGAGACCAACTACCCGAGGCTGCAGCAGTTTTAGACCCTAAAAGAAGCGATTGTAATTATCCTTACGACGAACTTTGTGGTTGCGGTGTTGGATTTAAATTGATTCAAGCATTAGGAAGTCGCAAGGGAGAAACAATTGATGATTTGATTCCGTATCTTGACTTAGTGGCTACAGCCATTGCAGCAGATATTGTCCCAATGACTGGAGAAAATCGTGTTCTCGCTTATTTTGGATTGCAAGTGATTAATGCTGAGCCAAGGCCTGGTATTAAGGCGTTAGTCCATCAAGTAAAAAAGAAAACCCTAGATATTACTGATGTTGTTTTTATCATTGCTCCGCGTATTAATGCGGCAGGGAGAATAAAACATGGTAATCATGCTGTAGAATTGCTAACCGAATTTGACTTTGATCAAGCGCAGCAATTTGCTTCAGAAATTGAGCAATACAATTCTGATCGAAAAGATTTAGACAAGCAAATCACTAAGGAGGCGCTTGCACAAATAATCGAAAATCAAGAAACAGAGAAATTTACATCGGTAGTTTTTCAAGAAGATTGGCATAAAGGCGTAATTGGCATTGTAGCCTCTCGCTTAATCGAAACCTATTACCGCCCTACGCTAGTATTTACAAAGAGCGGAGACAAATATGCGGCTTCGGCACGATCTGTAAAAGGATTTGATGTGTACAATGCACTTGAAGCTTGTTCAGAACATTTAGAGCAGTTTGGTGGTCACATGTATGCTGCAGGAATGACGATTCTACCTGAGAATTATCCTGCTTTTAAGGCAGCCTTTGAAAAACAAGTAAAAGATACTATCCAACCTGAAATGCTTACTCCCGAAATTGAGATTGATGCCGAAATTAATTTTGCTGATATCACTCCCAAATTTTTTAGAATCTTGAAACAGTTTGAGCCTTTTGGACCTCAAAACATGACACCTACCTTTTTAACAAAAAACGTGATCGATACCGGTTATGGAAAAACGATGGGTAAAGACGACGAGCACTTGCGTTTATTTGTAAAGCAAAATAGTTCAGAAGGGCTTGCAGCTATAGGTTTTGGTTTGGGAAATAAAATAGCACTAACAAAAGACCAACAACCATTTGAAATTGCTTATTGCATCGATGAGAATGAGTGGAATGGCAATATCACAACACAGTTACGATTAAAAAGTTTAAGAAATGAGTGCTGACAAATTAAAGAAAAAAGACCCTTACGCCGCCTTACGATATAAGGAGTTTAATATCTTTTTATTATTGCGTTTTGCCATGGTATTTGCTTGGTCTATGCAATTTATAGTTATCGAATGGCAGGTGTACAGCATTACTAAAGATCCTCTATCACTAGGACTCATAGGACTAATGGAAGTTATTCCTGCAGTTTCAATGGCATTGTTTGCCGGACATATTGTTGACCAGAAAGAAAAGAAATGGCTATTAGTTAAATGCATTTTGGCATTTTCAGTTATTAGTTTTGGTTTGTTTTTACTAACATGGCCTGCTGTAATTGGAGATTTTGATACGCAAAGTATCTTGTACGCTATTTACTTTCTTGTCTTTTTAGGAGGATTAGTTCGCGCATTTTTAGGACCAACAATATTTTCACTTTTATCTTTATTAGTACCAAAGAAAGTTTACCCTAATGCTGCCACTTGGAGTAGTTCGGTATGGCAAATTGCCTCAGTTGTAGGTCCAGCTGTAGCAGGGTTTTCTATAAACTGGATAGGTGTTCACTGGTCCATGTGTTTTGTATTTGCTTGTTCGTTGTTTGCTTTAATTTCCCTTTCGAGAATAGAGAAAAAACCTATTTTGAATCCTAAAATTGGAGAGCCTGTAATGCAAAGTTTATCAGAGGGGATTAAATTTGTTTTTAATAACAAAACTGTGTTAGGAGCTATTACGCTAGATATGGTTGCAGTCCTCTTTGGGGGAGCAGTTGCTTTACTGCCCATTTTTGCACAAGATATTTTAAAAGTAGGTCCAGAAGGCTTTGGCTTTTTGAGAGCTGCTCCCGCTGTTGGTGCCTTCATCACCATGTTGATCACAGCTTATGTACCTTTAAGTAAAAATGCAGGATTAAAATTACTATCAGCAATCTTTGCTTTTGGTCTCTGTATTATTGTGTTTGGTCTTTCTACTATATTTTGGGTATCATTAGCAGCACTGTTTTTAAGTGGTGTTTTTGATGGAATTTCAGTAGTAATCAGACAGACTATTTTACAATTAAAAACGCCTGATCACATGCGTGGTCGTGTATCAGCAGTTAATTCTATGTTTGTAGGTTCTTCAAATGAATTAGGTGCTTTTGAAAGTGGTTTGACCGCCAAATTAATGGGAACGGTTACCGCAGTGGTTTTTGGAGGAAGCATGACGCTACTCGTTGTTTTAACAACTGGAATCGTATCGCCAACCTTTAGGAAATTAGACCTTAGAAAAGATTTAGAAGAGCACGAAAACGAAGTTTAAGAATCTTATTCGAAATAAAGGAAGTCGGTATTGCATTTAAATGTGCAAACCGACTTTTTTTTATGCTTTTTTTAATCAGTTTTATTTAGAACAAATCTAAATAATTATTATATTTGTTTTAAACGACACGATTATGAACGAAATGAAACAGATATATTACAACGATGCCGGAACTTCTTTTTTCTGGAGAAAGGAGAACGAAATATTAAGTGATAAGATACAAATGATATTTAGAGAAACCGGTTTCTATTTTAGCCGACAAGAATTGAAACATTTTCGATGCTGCATTGATGAAAGTTACACGCTTAATAAATGTTGCGAGGAATGTGAGTTAAAAAATGATTGCCATAAATTTTTATTGAAAACACCTTGTTCTCAAATTGACTTGGCTGTATCTATGAAGGAATTAAAATCTATTAAAGATCTTGTAGAGGGTACGTTGTTTAAAATAGATTTAGATGAATATTTGTATGGCGAAGGGATGAACTAATTTCCGTCTTTTTTTTTTTAAAGCAGACTTGCTAAATCACATTGTTCTCACAGTTTACATTGTAAGAAAAAAAATAGTATATTTAGGACAAATTCTAACACTAGCAACTTATGAATAAAGTTATATTAATGCTTGTTGCACTACTAATTACTGTAAATGCAAGCAGTCAGGATAAAACATACGCTACAGTTGAATTTGATGTTGCAAAACAAAAAACAGATTCCCTCTTTATTTGGAGCATAGAAAGTGAAATCGTCCTCCTTAAAATCCTTAAAAAGGATAAAAATGGTGTTTTTAAAGATACTGTAACTGTGAAACCAACGATGCATCTTCTATCTTACACTAAAAACTCTTCGAGTTATCACACTATTTATTTAGCAAATGGATTTGATCTAAAAATCTCTTTAGACATTAATAAATGGGGAGAACCTATGCAGTTTAGTGGCAGAGGATCAGACGAAAATAATCTTTTTCAAGAGGTACCTAATAGTTTTCCAAGCGACTCTATATTTAAAGATGATAAAAATTTTAGAACCGAATTTGATAAGGCTAGAACGTTAAGTTTATCACTTATTGAAGGTAAAAAATTAAATCCGGAATTTTATACTGAAATAAAGAAACAAATTGAAGATCAATATCTAAGAATTGAAACCCAACACCAATTTCAAGTAGCTCAAAATAAATTGAATACTACTGTTTCACCTAACTTTTCTTTTATAAACTACAAAGGAGGACAGTCTATGTTAGGGGATTTCAAAGGAAAGTATGTATATATCGATATATGGGCAACTTGGTGTGCGCCTTGTATACGCGAGATCCCCTATTTGAAAAAAATGGAAGAACTATACCAAGGTAAAAATATTGCTTTTCTAAGTATTTCTTCAGATCAATATAGCGATATTGAAAAATGGAAAAAGATGATTGCAGCTAAGTCAATGTCAGGAGTACAATTACTTCAGGATGATAGAGTTACTACTGCTTTCAGCAATTACTTTAAAGTGGACACTATACCAAGATTCATACTGATTGACCCAAAAGGAGTAATCATAGATTCAAACACATTAAGACCCTCAGATCCATTATTAATAGAGAAATTAGATGGATTGCTTAATAAATAGTCGGTTATAAAAACTTCAAATACCCCTTTGAGATTAGTACTTAAATATTGCTTTCATACTGGTGAAAAAGAGCAAATTTAGAAATTTTGATATCGTTTCCTAGAGGTAAAATTGTGCTATTTACAAAAAGATAAATTAGTATTTATTTCTTAATACTTTTCTATTTCGAAAGTGTCTCCGTCAAAAACACCGTAGGTAAAATAAGAGATCCAATCTCCTAAGTTAACATATTCGGCATTTTCACCTACCGTGAGTTTCATAGGCAAATGGCGGTGTCCAAAAACAAGGTAATTGTAGTGTTTGGTTTCGAGTTTTTTCTTGGCGTAGATAATCAGCCATTCGTTTTCTTCCCCTAAATAAGTAACATCATCGTCACCTGAAATTAGTTTGTTTTTTACTGAAAGATATTGCGCTAAACCAACGCCGATATCAGGATGCAACCAGCGAAAAAGCCATTTAGAAAACGGATTTGTAAATACTTTTTTCATGCGTTTGTAGCCCATGTCTCCAGGACCTTTTCCGTCTCCGTGGCCAACTAGAAAAGTTTTATCACCAAAAGTATATTCTTGATTATCATGATAGACTGGAATATTCAATTCTTTTTCGAAATATCCGTCCATCCACAAGTCGTGGTTTCCTACAAAGAAGTAAATTGGGATTCCGCTGTCGCGAATTTCTGCGAGTTTGCCTAATACACGTACAAATCCTTTGGGAACCACAGTTTTGTATTCGAACCAAAAGTCAAACAAATCCCCTACTATAAAAATGGCTTCGGCGTCTACTTTCACCTCATCAAGCCAAGCTACAAATTTCTTCTCTCTGGGAGCACTTAATTCGGGCGTTGGCGCTCCAAAATGTTGGTCAGAAGCGAAATATACTTTTTTATTGTTAGGTAGTTTCATGAAACTAAAGTGTCAATTTGAATTATAGATTATCGCTAGCGTACCATTCAGCAAATGACGATTCTGTTTCTTGCAATTTTAAGGCAAAAAGTTTGATTTCTTCTGGCAATCTGCTCTTTATTCTAGCAGCAAAATCAATTACCATATTTTCACTTGTGGGTTGGTAATCAACTAAAATCACATGGTGTCCACGTTTTTTTAATTCTTCGGCTAGTTCAACGTGAGGCGTTGTTTCGTTAAAAACAGTAGCGTGATCAAACTGATCTACAATTTCTTCTTTTACAATTTTCTTTAAGTCCGAAAAATCGATTACCATTCCGAATTTCACGTTGTTCCTATCTGTAATAGGCGATCCAATAACGGTTACTGATAATTTGTAGCTGTGTCCGTGAACATTTTTACATTTTCCGTCGTATCCATAAAGGGCGTGACCGGTTTCGAAGTTAAATTGTTTTGTAATTCTGATATTGCTCATCTGGATATAATTTTGAGTGCAAATTTAGTCAATTGCTCTGAGATATGAATTGGAAATCTTGTCTTTCCTTTAGTGCAGGGAGTTTTAGCCCTGATAGCAGTGGAAATCCTTTTCCTTTTTTTTCTTTAAAAAAGGAAAAGATTGTAACGTATAGCAGGAAATAGCTCCTAAAAAAATGGGGTTTATTTCTTGAATTGGTTCAGTGCATTTTTAGTAAATTCGGAAAGCACTAACTCGCCTGAAATAGCGGCTCTATCTAGTAAAAGTGCATCCCAATCACTTGTTCCTTCCCAAATAATCTTTTTCATTTGTTGCAGTGCCTCTGGATTGTAAGATGCCAACTTTGTGGTGAAATTTGCCAAGTCATTATCTAACTCTGTTTGATCTAGGAGTACCTTTGCATAAAGGCCTTTATCAAGTGCCCATTCGGCTGTTTTCCATTCGTGAGCAGCAAGCGTCAATTGGGTCATTGCAGTCTTACCAATCTTGCGGCTTACAGCAGGCTCAATCACAAAAGGACCAATCCCGATTGCAAGCTCAGAGAGTTTTACAGCAGCATTTGTGGTTGCAAAAGCATAATCGCAGGCAGCGGCAATCCCTACTCCACCTCCTACTGCTTTACCGTGAATACGGCCCACAATAATCTTAGAACAGTTGCGCATGGCATTGATTAGATTAGCAAATCCAGAGAAAAAAGTAGTTCCCTCAGCAAGATTTGAAACCGCTAATAGCTCGTCAAAAGAAGCTCCAGCACAAAAAGCGCCATCGCCTCCGCTACGCAAAATAATAACAGAAACAGCATCGTTTTTACTTAGCTCATTCAAAGCGGTAGTCACCGCATCTAGCAATTGACGGGGGAAAGAATTGCTGGCAGGATGCGAAAATTGTACTGTTGCAATTTTATCTTGAATAGTTGTGGTAAGCGAACCTGATCTTGATGCTGCAGTCATTTTAGTTTTTAATGTAAAGTTAGTATTTTAATGAAGATAGAAAAGTTAAGTTCTATCGAAAGTTGTTTTTTTAATTGCCTTTTGAATTATAAATAATACTATATTTGTTGCAGTATTGGGGGATTAGCTCATTTGGCTAGAGTGCTTGCCTGGCAGGCAAGAGGTGACCGGTTCGAATCCGGTATTCTCCACTTTCAAAACCGTAAATCTTTTTTAGATTTACGGTTTTTTTTATAATATATACTAAATTGAACTGTAGTGTTTACTGAGACTTCGTTATTTTCTAAATAATTGAAGTTTATCTTAGAATTACACATTTTAAAGATCAATAAATATTCCTTCTTGCTTACCGTGACTGATTGAACTCGACTCTATGAACTTTCAGCATGATATTGTGGAATTATATAAATATTACAGTGTAAAATGGTATGACCAGCTTCTTCATTCATATTTATTCCAACGCTGAATCCATCAGGATTGTATTTTTCTTGAAGAATGTTTTTGACTTTGTTCACAGCTATCCAACAAGCTATTTGTTCCTTTAAAGTTAGATCGAAATAATTTGAAACCAATCTTTTGGGTACAATTAAAGCATGACCCTTAGTAACTGGAGATTCATCATAAAAAGAGAAAACAGTAGCTATCTCTACTACTAATACTCTCGATTCTTTCCCAATTAAAAAAGGGCTAATATCTGTTCTGCTTTTGTTCAAGGTTGTGTAATGCTGATATTCATAAATCTCACAATTTTTATTCTTATAAATTGATAGATAAGCTAGTTTTATTAGACATTGATAGGTTTGTTTATTATGCACTTTGTGAATTCTAAAACCTTCGTATTGGATATCTCTGCGTACAGCGAAGTATGCTTTCCCGTTTGGTTTTAATAGATGAGAGACATTCATTAGAACTTCAGCTTGCTCCTCTGGAAGCAAAACATTTAGTACATAAAAACATAAAATAGTGTCAAATTTTTCGGTTGGAAATGTTGGAAAATAAAACGGATCATATCCGATAATATCATTTCCTTTACCTTTCAACAATTCGACATCTTTTCCAATTCCACAACCAAAATCAAGAATTTTACCTTTAACTTTATTTTGATTCAGTAATACGCGTGCAGGATATGAAAGAGAAGTTCTTTCTATTGCAGTTAGGTGGCTATTTTGATTTTGATTACTCATTCATAAATAAAAATCCGTTATTACTAGCAATGGTAATTAAAGGTTGAATTGTACTAGAAAACCTTTCCTTTTCAAAAACTTCTATATTTGGAAATATGGTGAGAAATTCATCCATATATTTACTCTTGGGATTATTATGTTTATTGATTTCAAAAGCTGTCTTTTGCAAATCATAGAATTTATCAAAATAGGTCCCAAATAGTGGCAGTTTATCACTTTTTGAAGAATTAAAATTCTTTTCGATAGGTATTAAATTCCAAATTAAATCATGCGAAACGAAGGCATGAGGGACAAAATGGTCTAAGGCAAAATTCTTTTCATCAAAATACAACTTAGTATTTGTGAAAATACAGTTTATTGAGCCTAATTCTTGGAAAACTAATTTCCAATATTGATTTGTTTGTTTAACTAAACCATTTCTAATTACAGGTTTAATCAACTTATTTGGAATGTCAGGAACGTTTGGATTGCGAGTTTGAAGGAAAAGTGATAAATTCCAATAGGCAAAATCTTTTAGTACTTTAGCATTAGATTTTAAGTAATCTATCCAAATTGGATTTAATACAATATGATCTTTATGTAGAGCATATAGACTATCATTTTCAAAGGAATTGGACAATTTATAAATTTCGGATTTACCTTTCTTGGGAAACCAAGGAGACAAAAACCAATGCGGGACGTTTTTATCAAAATGAAACAGTTGATTTAAAGTTTCCCTATTATTTGAGTTTTCTAAACAAATTTCAAGTTTACTTTTCTTCTCGTCAATCGTTAAATTTTCTTCTTGCAAAATTCTTTCTACTGCAATTTGCAAGTTGTCTTGCTTCCCGAATGAAATATGAAAATAGTTAATGGTGTACCAAGAATTACTAATCATTCTTGAAAAAATTTTCTTTTTCGGTATTTCAATGTTTCCCTGTTCGACTAATTCAATTAAAGCAATAAACCAGTAATATTTATAGGTTGCAACTGTGTTTCCAAAAACAGATGCAAGTTTATTTACAGGTAAATTAGTTGAAGATGGTAGGTTCATTTTAATTTGATATTTAGCTAATATAAGTAAAAACTTAAACAGTTAAATTTCAGAGAAAGTTTATTTATTTTAAGTAAGACTAAAATAAGATGAAAATTACTCTTTCTTGCAATTAGGAAAAAACTGGAAATCTCTTTCAATACTCAATACCCAAAATTTTAAACTCCCTATCTTCTTTCGCTAATTTAAGTACAGCCACATCACCTACTTTTTTATTAACTAAGATTCTTGCTATGGGAGAAATAAACGAAATCTTAGCTTTAGCAATATTCGCTTCGTCTACTCCTACTATTTGGTACTTCTGGATCTTTGTATCGTTTCCTATTTGCATGCTTATTAGTGCACCAAATCGTATTTCGTCATGTGGTTGCTTATCTAAATCCACTACTTTTCCGCTAGCAATTCTTTGGTTTAGTAATTGTAATTTGGCGTTAATATAATTGATCGCAATACGTCTTTCGTTTTCATCGGTGTTTTGAACTGTCTCTATTTCGTGTAATAACGTTTCTTTTTCCTGTAATAATTCGTCCATACCGTTTGGCGTTAGGTAGTTTACCATTCCGTTAGGTAAATCAGCTCTAGGCGGTACTATCGGAATTAATTCTTGATCATCTTCTTTTACAAATCCTCTACTCATAATCTATATTTTTTCTATTGAAATACTAATACAAAAGCATACTATTTTACGCCCTGCTACTATTAATTAGTATCTCAATATTTTTAAATTTCAGTTAACTACAAAATTTTAGTACTTCCCACAACCCATTGATTGCAAGCTTACATACTAGAAATTAGGGTGATTACTAAGTTACAAAATATCATTTTTTTGGTTGTACTATAGCTGCCATCTTTAAGAAAACTTTAGCGCTTTGAAACCCCAAAACGAAAATATTAGAAACAAAAAACCTCGGAAAATCCGAGGTTTAAAATTGTAATTGTATTGCTTTAGATTAAAAGAAACCCATTGGTTTTTTATCATAAGAGATCAACATATTTTTTACAACACGGTAATGGTCTAATGCCATTTTGTGATTCTCACGTCCAAAACCTGATTCTTTTACTCCACCAAACGGTGCGTGAGCTGGATACGTATGGTATTGATTAACCCATACTCTACCTGCTTGAATAGCACGTGGAACTTGGTATAATTCATGCGCATCACGAGACCAAACTCCTGCTCCTAATCCATAAGGAGTGTCATTTGCGATTTCGATTGCTTCTTCAGTATTGCTGAATGTTGTTAAGGCAACTACTGGCCCAAAAATTTCTTCTTGGAAAACACGCATTTTGTTGTTTCCTTTAAGAACTGTAGGTTGGATGTAATATCCTTCCGAAAGATCTCCCTCATAGTTTCCTGCTTCTCCACCTGCAATTACTTCAGCACCTTCTTCTTTACCAATGTTGATATAGTTAAGGATTTTGTCGTATTGTGGTTTAGACACTTGAGAACCAATCATAGTTTCTGGATCTAAAGGATTTCCTGTTTTGATCGCTTTCAATCTTACTTTCATTTTTTCAACAAAAAGATCAACGATATCTTCGTGTACTAAAATTCTTGTTGGAGCAGTACAAATTTCACCTTGGTTTAAAGCAAACATTAAAGCTCCTTCGATAGCTTTACTAAAGAAATCGTCATCATGGGCCGCTACAGATGGGAAGAAAATATTAGGTGATTTACCTCCTAATTCCATTGTTACTGGAATAATATTTTCGGCTGCATTATGGTACACTTTCTGTCCAGTTGCTGTTGAACCTGTAAATGATAATTTAGCGATTCTTTTTGAAGTTGCTAGCGCTTGACCTGCTTCCGCACCAAAACCTGTTACAATGTTTAGAACTCCTGGAGGCAAGATGTCTCCAATTAATTCCATTAACATAATTACACTTGTAGGTGTTTGCTCTGCTGGTTTAACTACTGCAGTACATCCTGCAGCTAATGCTGGAGCTACTTTCCAAGCTAACATTAACATTGGGAAATTCCATGGAATAATTTCTCCCACTACTCCAATAGGCTCGTGCAATACGATACTTACTGTATTTTTATCATGCTCAGCAATTGATCCTTCATCTGCACGAATTACTCCTGCAAAATAACGGAAGTGATCTACACAGTAAGGAATATCTGCTGCACGTGATTCACGAATAGGTTTTCCGTTGTCAATTGTTTCTAATGTTGCTAGGTATTCTGCATTATCTTCCATCACTTGCGCAATTTTCAATAACATATTACTACGCTCTGTTGCTGATGAAGTACTCCATGCTGGAAACGCTTCGTGTGCAGCATCAAGTGCTAAATCTATATCTTCTTGAGTTGAACGTGCTGCCTGAGTAAATACTTTACCATCAACTGGTGATATATTATCAAAATATTGTCCCTTAACTGGATCAACAAATTTACCTCCAATAAAATTTCCGTATCTTTCTTTAAAGTCCGGTTTCGTTACATTTGCCATATTTGTTTGTTTTAACTTGATGTAATAATTTTCAAAAACACTTTGTTTTAATTACATCACAAATATACCTACAACAAAAACCAACTCTATTATCAATACAGTTCATTAACTTATGAAAACAGTTCAATAGTAAAATAGTTGCACTATTGTTCTTGCAAATTATATATAATTAATTGAAATTCAGCTATGTGAAAAATTACTGGTTGCTAAGAAATATCTGTTGGACTTATTCCAAATTTGTTTTTGAACGCAATACTAAAATTAGAAAGGTTATTGTAACCCGCATCTAAATACACATCAGAAGGTTTTAAGAGTCCTTCAAGCAACAAGTCTTTGGCGCGCTGCAAGCGTTTGTCTTGCAACCACTTTCCCGGAGCCTCCTTATATTCTACTGTAAAATGACGCTTAAAAGTCGACAAACTCATATTGCATAAAAAAGCAATTTCCTCAAGCTTTAGGTTCGAATAAACATTGCTTTCAATAACGTTTTTAAATGGTGAAACCTCCTTTGAAATTAATGAATGCAGGTAGTATTCGAAAGCAGCTTTATATTTAGCCAAAAGATACAGCATGATTTCCTCAAACTTTATTTCTAATAAATTAGCACTGTAACTTGAGTTTTCGAGATTTAAAATGGATAGCGAATTTAAAAATGAAACAATATAGTCGTCATTTTCAATCACAAAATAAGCGACATCATTGGCCGCAGGCTGTATGTTTTTAGTATGCTTTTTTAAAAACTTCAAAAGTTGCTCTTCTGAGAAAAAGAATAATTTGCAATAATAAATCGTTTCAGTATCTAATAATTCCGTCCACAGCCAGTTCCCTTTTTTTAAAAGCAACGATTGCTGACTATTGACTGCAATTGAGGTATCACTAAAGTGCACTTGTTTTTTACCTACTTGCAAAAAGCTAAACATATTCATGCTTAAATTCACCTTACTTTTTACAACATCACTGGTCATTTTAAAGTCATAAACCAGCAAGCCACTGTTTACTTCTTTTTCTTTAATATATACTTCAGGGATATTTTCTATTGGCATGGCGCTTTCTTTCTAAATTAGTGGGTTGGTTATAATAAATACGAAAGTCCGATTGAGCCGTAAAAATAACCTGAATTTGTTTGGTGGTGCAATTCGCGACCGCGATACATAAAAATATAGGATAGATTTAAATTATTCTTTCGATACTTAAAACCAGCCTCACCATTAAATCTCAATGGCACTAGTTTAAAAGTGACCGGACTATTATTATTAAAAAGACTTCCTTGAATCGTGGCATCATAGACTTGGTAGTTGATACTAGGCGCTATATAAAAGTAAAATTCGCTAACCGAACTCCCTACAGCACCGCCATACAAATTAGAATCATAGATAGGCGCGAGTTTTTTAAATCCTATTCGGCTTACTAATCCCGTTGAGGCTCCAGTAAAAATTGTTCCCACATTCGCTTCTGATTTAAAATGCAAATCAACAAAATCGCTTGACCTATTTGGAAACATTTTTTTCGAATATACAGCATGCGCTTGTAACGCTAATGCATTTTGGATTTGGAACTCCCAACCAAAAACTTGCTTATAACCTACCAAATCATGAAAACTATTTTGGGTTTCTCTACCAAAAGAATTTGGACCAAGATAACCCAAACGAAAATCAACTTTGAGAACCGATTCATTTTTATAAAAGAGCGAACTCCCCACTTCTCCAAACAAATAGCCTGCATAAGGACGATCCATTATTTCTTTTTCGGGGGTATTTATAAATCGAGGAGTATAAATGTATTGCCCTACTTTAAATTCTATCGTTTGCTTTTGAATTTTGTCACTGCTGTTAGGAATCAATCGTTTGTAAAAAAGTTCTAATCCATTGGTGTAATACATGTCGTATTTAGAAGAAGTGTACAAATCATTGTCGGTGATAATTCCAATTTCAGCATTCTTACGCTGTGAAAACGAGTGACAACTAACTAGCAATAAGATTGCGATAAAGCTATATTTGATGCTCATCTAGTATTTAATTTTACCCACTGTTCGCATCAAGCGAACAATTTTTGTTTTCCTCCTGTTAATATAACTAGAGGAACTCGTTGCCGTAAAACGTCGCGGATTAGGTAAAATAGCAGCAATTCCAGCAGCTTGAATTGGTGTCAGGTTACTAGCATCTTTGCGGTACCAATGTTCTGCTGCAGCTTGCGCTCCATAGACACCATCCCCCATTTCAATGCTGTTTAAATATACTTCCATGATGCGCTCTTTACCCCAAATAAGCTCTATTAAAACTGTAAAATAAGCTTCGAGACCTTTACGTAAATAGCTACGCCCTTGCCACAAAAACACATTCTTAGCTGTTTGTTGCGAAATAGTACTTCCTCCTTTGATGTTTTTACCTCGGGAGTTGTTTTTATATGCTTTTTGCAAGGCGATAAAATCAAAACCATTGTGGTTCAGGAAATTGCCATCTTCACTAGCAATAACTGCTTTTTGTAAATTAACCGATATATTTTCTAGCGGTTCCCAATCGTGACTGCAAACAGCCTCTTTACCCGCTTTTTTATGTTCGATAGCACGAATCGCCATTAAAGGTGTAAATGGAACGGGAACAAACTTAAAAAGCACGACAAAAAACAACGAAAGCGCGATACAAAAGAGGAAAAACTTTAAGATAAATTTTCTAATACTACCCATAAAACTGCTTGATGATTTAGTTGCTCTTCTTTTGTTTGTATTATTTGTTGGTCTAACTTTTATTCCCATTATATTAAATCTGCTAATTCTTGTCCTATTAAACTCCCTATTGCCACACCCATTCCACCAAGTCTTACCCCACAATACACATTGTTTGATAACTGAGAAACAATAGGGTTTTTACTATTCCCTATTCCCATGATGCCACTCCAGCGGTGTGCAATTTTAAAATCTTTCTCGGGCAAAATTACTTCTTTTAATAATTCTTCCAATCTGTTTTGTATAATTTCTGTTTCACCAAATTCTGTTGTGGTTTCCGTCTCAAAATCGAGATTTCTTCCGCCTCCTAGTAAAATACGATCGCCTATATTTCGAAAATAATAATAGCCTTTATCTAAATGAAAGGTCCCTTTTATGTCTAAATTTTTAATAGGCTCTGTGATCAAAACTTGAGCTCTTGCAGGCTTTACAGCTCCATTTGTGATTTGGTTCGAAAATCCATTAGTAGCAAATAACAACTTTTTCGAATAAAAACTAAAATCTTTCAAAACGACTTCGACAGCATTTTCCTTATCAGCATAAGAAGTAACCGTTTGTTGATTTAAAATTAAAATAGTAGCAGCATGCGCTTTTTTAAGCAAAGCTTGCATCATGTTACCTGTATCGATTTGTCCTTCAAACGGATTGAATATTAAATACTCATTTGTGCCTTTAAAATTGAACCGATCAACATCTTTATTAAAAACATCCGACTTGAATAAAGGTCTTAAAATTTCGTTTACAAACGGTAGCGCGCGCAGGCAATCCTGAAACAAATTTTCGTCTTGCTCAGTAAAGAGTTCGTACCCACCATAGGGCTTGAAATCAAGAGCATCATCGCTTAGGTTTTTACGCAGTAATTGCAAACCTCTCCATCTTTTTTCGATTAAGGAAATTACTTCATCTTCGGTATGGGAATTCAAGTCATCCATGATTTCTGAAAGACTTCCAAAACAGGCAAAACCAGCATTTTTTGTACTCGCTCCCTTCGGAAGCACTCCTTTTTCTAACAGTAAAATCTTGGCGTTTGGGAATCTTTCGCGCAAGCGTAGAGCAGCGTGCAGTCCTACGATTCCGCTTCCTACGATGGTATAATCGACATTAGAAAACCAATTTTTTAATTCCCAGTAACTCAAATTCATGCCCTAATTTTTTATAAAAATAATATTTTAAACGCAAAAACTAACATTTAGAAATACTTAACAGAATCACCAAGCCCGATTTAGAATTAAATTGTATTTTTAGATTCCAAAAACAAAAGCATTTTCATGAAAAAAATTCTTCTTACAACATTAACAATGATGAGTTTAAGCGCTATGAGCCAAGAGGTAATGACCCCAGAATTGCTCTGGAAACTAGGCCGAGTATCTCCCTTAGGCATTTCTAGAGACAGTAAAAATATCGTTTACAAGGTAACTACACCCTCTATCGAAGAAAACAAATCTTCTTCTAAATATTTTACGATCCCGGTAAATGGAGGAAATGCCACCGAAGTAAAAGATTATGAAGGACTTGTGACTAACAAAAATATTTCACTAGACTCGAAGTATTTAGCTTACAATGAAGAGGTGAAAATCAACGCAGTAAATGGGAAAGATTTCTATCCAGAATTAGAAAAATCAGAAGTTCAAATCTATGATGGTCTAGATTATCGTCATTGGGACACTTGGAATGAAGGTAAATTTAATCATGTTTTTTATAAAGAATTAAAAGATAACGCCACCGGAATCGACATTTTAAAAGGTGAAGCGTATGATAGTCCACAAAAACCTTTTGGAGGTGACGAAGATTACATTTGGTCACCAGACAGCAAAAGCATTTTATATGTAGCAAAGAAAAAAGCGGGCACACAATATGCTATTTCGACCAATACTGACATTTACGAATACAATCTAGCAACTGGTAAAACAATTAATAGAACGGAAGGAAACCTAGGTTACGACACAGCACCACAATTTTCTCCTGAAGGAAATTTAACGTGGTTGCAAATGAAGCGTGACGGCTATGAGGCTGACAAAAATGACTTGATTGTTGATTTTAAAGGCCAGAAAATGAATTTAACAGCAAACTGGGATGGTACAGTTGAAAGTTACAAATGGAGTGTTGATGGCAAAAAAATCTATTTTATTGCAGCGGTTGATGGAACTAAGCAACTATTTGAAGTTAACTTTCCAGGACTTACAAGAATTGCAATAAGAGTATCTCAAATTACAAAAGGTGATTTTGATGTGAACGAAATCATAGGCTTCACAGCAAATAATGTTCTTGTAACCCGAGGCGATATGAATCATGCAGCTGAAATTTTTTCATATGACTTGAAGAAGAATGATTGGAAACAAATCACAAATGTAAATACTGATGTTTATAAAACATTGGCGTTAAGCAAAACTGAAAGAAGATATGTAACGACTACCGATGGCAAAAAAATGTTAGTTTGGGTAATTTTACCACCTAATTTTGATGCAACAAAAAAATACCCAACGCTTTTATATTGTCAAGGAGGACCACAAAGTGCTTTGACTCAGTTTTACTCTTTCCGTTGGAATTTTCAATTAATGGCAGCAAACGGTTACATTGTTGTAGCGCCTAACCGCCGTGGTATGCCAGGTCATGGTGTAGAATGGAACGAACAAATTAGTAAAGATTGGGGTGGCCAAGTGATGGATGATTACCTATCTGCGATTGATGATGTAAGCAAAGAAAGCTATGTAGACAACAGTCGTTTAGGATGTGTAGGAGCAAGTTATGGTGGGTATTCGGCATTTTACTTAGCTGGAATTCATGAAAATAGATTTAAAACATTTATCGCTCACGATGGTGTTTTCAATACACAAAGTATGTTTGGAACTACTGAAGAGGTTTTCTTCAACAACTGGGATTTTGGTGGAGCCTACTGGGAAAAAGACAATGCGGTAGCACAAAAAACGTACACTACTTTTAACCCAATTACTTTAGTAGATAAATGGAATGCACCTATTTTAGTGATTCAAGGAGGTAAGGATTTTAGGGTACCAATAGGGCAAGGACAAGAAGCATTTCAAGCAGCACAATTACGAGGTATAAAAAGTAGGTTTTTATACTTTCCAGAAGAAAATCACTGGGTTTTAAAACCACAAAATGCACAAGTGTGGCAAAAAGAATTCTTTAAATGGCTTAAAGAAACCTTGTAATCAAGTTTACGATTTCGTACCAAAATAGATTTAGAAAATGACTTTTAGTCAACTTATATTGTAAATAAATAATAACACATGTATAAATTCCCTATTAAAAACTTATTCATTGCATCAGCATTAGTATTGAGCATGAATGCTGTGACGGCACAAGACGGATTGGTAAATTCTTTAAAAGTAAACATCAGTGCAAAAAGCGCTGAGAGTTTCACATTTACAGATGTAATCAACCTTGGAAACACCTCCATAAAAAATCAAGGTTCGTCAGGAACATGCTGGAGTTACTCGACTAACTCTTATTTAGAGTCAGAAATGATTAGAATGGGAAAAGAACCTGTAGAGCTTTCTCAAGTATTCTCGGCACGTAATGCTTATGTCGAAAAAGGTAAAAATTATGTGCGCATGCATGGAGCAGTAACTCTAGGTGATGGTGGAGAATTGCATGATGTAACCAATATGTTTAGAAAATATGGAGCCGTACCGCAATCCGTTTACAGCGGATTAAATTATGGTACAACAAAAAACAAATTTGCTGAAATGGCGGGTATAACAGAAGCGTTATTAGCAGCTGTTGTAAAAAATCCAAATGGCGAACTTACCCCAAACTGGGAAAAAGCATACGCAGCAGTTATCGATTCATACCTAGGAGAAGTGCCTAAAAACTTTGATTACAAAGGTAAAAATTACACTCCGCAATCTTTTGCCAAAGAAGTAGTAGGAATCAACCCAGATGAATACGTTGAATTTGCTTCTTACTCAACAGAACCATACTATGCCAAAACAATGATGATGGTTCCTGATAACTGGTCGTTTGACTTGGTTTACAATGTAAAAATGAATGACATGACGGCCATTATAGATAATGCTTTAAAAAGCGGTTTTACTGTTGCATGGGCATCTGATGTGAGTGAAAAAAGTTTCAGTTGGAAAAATGGTGTTGCGTATGTTCCTACTAAAAAGACTGAAGACATGACAACTGAGGAAAAAGAAAACATGTTCAATGGTCCTAAACCAGAACTAGAAATTACTGAGGAATTGCGCCAGAAAGCCTTTGATAATTATCAAACTACTGATGATCATGCTATGCACATCGTGGGACTTGCAAAAGATCAAACAGGAAAAGAATATTACATTGTTAAAAATTCTTGGGGAGTGACAAATGACTATAAAGGATATTTGTATGTAACTAAGAATTTTGTAAAATACAAAACAACTTCTTTCATGGTTAACAAAGCAGGAATTCCAACAGATATTGCAAAGAAAATAGGTGCTTAATTTTAAGCATTTACATCATAACAAACAGGCGAAATTGTAGCAGTTTTTACAAAAATTCGCAAATTTAAATCTACCCCGCATTAAGACTATACAATGGGAAATAAGAGCAGTAATATACCTGTTAAGGTTTTTATAAGTTACCTAGCCCTTGCGGCATTAGTAATGAGTGTGGGGTGGATTTTATATTCAGAAAATGTTGTTTACACCAACATAGAAAAGAAGATAATATTCGAAAAAAACAAAGTTTTAAAAGTAACGAAGCTTTTTACCAGTGTTTATAAAACGGAAAGTTTAGCTCGAAAAACAATTCAGACCAATTCTGAAGCTGATTTTAAAAATTATGTTTTAGAAACTGATTCATTGCAGTTTAAAATAAACGCATTAAAGAAGATTGTTTCAACAAAATACCAAATTAAATTATTAGACAGCGTCAACATATTATTATCAGAAAAAAACAACAATATTAGGCAATTGCGTGCTATAAAAAATCAAGGCACAGACGAACAATCTGTAAGCAATGCTATTAATGAAATTTCGAAATTAGAATCATCATTGCGCAAACTTGAGCTCAATGATTTTGCTAAAAACCCAACAGCGCTAGGCACTTACCAGCGCAATGTATTACAAAAATATGTGGATTACCTGAATCAAAACATCCCTGATGACAGTACAAACACACTAACTAAAAAAGTAACAGATTCTATACTCGCAGCTTCTAAGCGACTGTTAAGTACCGTCAAGAGAGAAACTGCAAAACAAAAAGAATCAGTAAATATTCAAGAAAACAAACTCTTGCGCAATGAGATTTTAATCTCAGAGAAATTGCGAAAAGTGTTGCGAATTATTGAGCGTGAAATCATCATATACTCTGTTCAAAACAATACCGAAAAAGAGAAATCATTAAAGAAAATCAATCAAATAGTCACTGCCGCCGCCGCTGTAGGATTACTATTAACTGTTTTCTTTTCGATTCTGATTACAAGCGATTTTTCGAAAACGCAATCCTATAAAAAGCAGTTAGAAATTGCCAATTTTAAAACTAAAAATTTATTAAAAAGTAGGGAGCAGTTAATTTCTACAGTAAGTCATGATCTTAAAACACCCTTGAGCACAATCATGGGCTACACCGAATTGCTAACAAATTCATCCCTAAGTGCGAAACAGAAATATTACACTCAGAATGTCAAAAATTCATCTGAGTATATTTCGAGACTTGTGCAAGATCTACTGGACTTCTCTCAAATTGAAGCTGGAAAAATTGCTATTGAAAACATTAGCTTTTCACTACCTGAAATGATGGAAGAAATAGCAAAAAATATTCAATCTGTATTTTCACATAAAAAAATAGCCCTAAAAATTACCGCTGATGCAGTACTGAACCAAAATATAATTGCCGACCCCTTCAGGCTAAAACAAGTACTGACAAATATTATTGGCAATGCATATAAATTCACTGAAGACGGCCATATCAAAATTAATGCTGGTGTTATAGAAGGAGGTTCTAAACTTTCTATAACCGTTCAAGATTCAGGTATCGGGATTGAAAGTGGTAGCAAAGATCTAGTTTTTGAGGAATTTGCACAGGCAAATGAAAATATCGAGAAAAAATACGGTGGCACAGGTTTAGGCTTGGCTATTTCGAAAAAAATAATAATGCTTTTAGGAGGAGAATTGCGTTTGAAAGAAAGCAGCAATAAAGGGAGTACATTTGAAGTTATTCTGCCTTTACTATATGATGATAGTATCCCTTCAGTTCCTAAGAATCAATTTTCGAATATAAAACCTATAGGATCAAAAATAATTATAGTAGTCGATGATGATGGTGATTTATTAAAGTTAACTACAGAAGTATTAAAGCAAAACAATTACACCGTTTTGGCTTTTGACAATGCGCATAACGCACTAAAAGAAATGGCACTGACTGCATTTGACTTAATCATAACCGACATACAAATGCCCGCAATGGATGGGTTCACGTTTTCTAGGGCCGCAAAAGACATTGGAAATTATAACGACCAACCAATTGTTGCTGTAACCGGCAGAAATGATTTAGGACCAGACATCTATGGCAAAACTGGGTTTACCACTGTCATTAAAAAACCATACACTACGACTACTTTATTGACCACAGTTAATGCTGTATTAAATGAGCAGATGGTTCCTATACAGCACGAGGCCGAAACTTTGAAAGAAGATAGTGAATTGTTTACTTTGCGGTCACTCCAATCCTTTTTAAATAATGATGAGGAAGCTGTACATGCGGTGCTGACAAGCTTTTTAGAATCAACCAAGTCAAACATGACCTTATTAAAAGAGGCAATTGAAACAAATAAATTTGACATTGTAAAAAGCTTAGCACACAGAATGGCGCCTATGTTTAAACAAATTGAAGCAACTGATAGCGCAACAATTTTAACTAATCTTGAGATAAATAATCATAGTCAAGAGTCGTTAATTGAGCTTTATGAAACCTTAGAACAAAATGTAAAGTTATTAATGACAGCTATACAAGATGAGATTAATTAATCTCGTATAGCTTAATTTTATTGTAGAGTGTTTTTCGAGTGATATTAAGCAATTTGGCCGCCTCCGACTTGTTATTTTGTGCTCGTGCCAATGCATTTACTATAGCTTCTTTTTCGTTAACTGATAAAGAAAATTCCCCAGCAGTAGAAGCTGTTCTTTGAAAAAATTCAGCAGGCAACACGTTGCTCTCAATAAAATCAGTTTGAGTTAATAACGTAGCTCTTTTTACACAGTTTTGAAGTTCTCTTAAATTACCTGGCCAAGGGTATTTTTGGAAGATACTAACAACCTCCGGAGAAAAACCAATTACCTCTTTATTCAATTGATCGTTTGCTTTTTCTAAAAAGAACTCAGCAAAAAGCATTAAATCTTCCCCACGTTCAGATAAAGCGGGAGAATGAATTGAGAATTCGTTAATTCTATGGTATAAATCTTCTCTAAAATCACCATTTTTCACGGCTTCTCTTAGATCTTCATTTGTAGCAGTTAATATTCGAATATCTACTTTGATTTCTTTATTACTACCTACAGGTTTGATTTTTCTTTCTTGTAGCGCACGCAATAGCTGAATCTGGTTTTCATATGATAAATTTCCTATCTCATCGAGAAAAACAGTCCCCCCATTTGCGGCTTCGAAATAACCAATTTTGTCAGAGATAGCACCCGTGAATGATCCCTTTAAATGACCGAAAAATTCACTTGCAGCCAGTTCTTTAGGAATAGCTCCGCAATCTACAGCGATAAAATTTTTGTCCTTGCGTAGGCTTTGCTGATGGATACTTTTGGCAATAATCTCCTTTCCAGTTCCACTTTCACCAATAATTAAAACGGACATATCAGTAGGACTAACTAATTTTATGTGCTCTGATAACATTTTTGAAGCTTTTGAAATACCTTGAACAAATTCTTCATTATCTGTTGGAGTAGTTTTGACTTTTTGTGGCTTTTTCTCAAGTTTTTGCTCAGGCACATTATTTTCTAATGCATTAGTAATAACAATTAAAACTTCGTCAGGATTGAAGGGCTTCGATATATAATCTGAAGCACCATTTTTTATTGCTTTCACAGCAGTATTTACATCAGAGTAACCAGTCATTAGGATAACAGGAGTATTGGGATATGAAATTTTTATTTCGCCCATCAATTTTATACCATCATCGTCTGGCAATCTTAAATCAGTCAGTACTAAATCAAAGTTATCTTTAGTCAATGCGGCTTTTGCCTCAGCAGCAGAATACGACGCAGTTACGGTATACGCATTTTTAGTTAGGAATTTATCTAACAGTTTACAGAAAGAAATATCGTCTTCAATTATTAAAATCTTCGGCATATTTTGGCTACATTTTATGCTAAAATAGTATTAATAAAATTGTATTTTCACAAAATTTTGCAAAAAAAAAGAGAAGCTACATTAAGTAGCCTCTCCTTTTCAAACCTAAATCTGTACCTCTATTAATTTTACAATCAACAGTCATCGACATCTGCTAATACAGTAGCCTTTTGACCTTGTACTGTAATTATAAATTGCATTTTTCAAAGTTTCCCCAAACACTTAAAATGCATATTTGTCTACATTAATAAAGGAAGATTATAGTTTATTTATTTTTGCATGATAGTCCCATCAGCATCTGTATAAACAGTAGCTGTTTGTTCCCCAGCTTTTACCTCGAGTTTGTACTCTTGGTTTTCATTTATGTAAGCCTTTTCGATAACTGCTCCAGGCATTGCTGTAGCAACCGCGCTTTTTACAGCATCGGGCAGGGCGTCAACTGCAACTTCAGTATATTCTTCTTGAATTGCAATTTCTTGCGTATTTACTTGTTTTTCTGTAATGGTCGTGCTTGCAAAAGTTGTTAAACTTCCCAATAATACCGCCATTGATACTACTAACTTTTTCATAATAATGTCTTTTTGTGGTTAATTAATAAGCTGTTATTTGTCAACTATTTTTGAATCCAATTTCCGTTCTCATCTGCAAAAAGTGATCCTTCTTGATCAGCCATTTTTACATCGATTTTGTACTCTTCAGTTTCACTAACGTAAGCTTTTGTGATTACCGCATCTGGATAAGCGACTTTCAATGCATCACTAATAGCTGTTGGTAATTCTTCTAATTTAATTTCTGTGTACTCGTCAGCGATTGTAATCGTGTTTTGAACTGAGTTTTGAACTGGTGCAATTGCAGCATATGCTGATAAACTTCCTAAAACTATTGCTGCTGATAAAATTAACTTTTTCATAATGTTTGTTTTTTAATTACTAATGTATGTTGTTTGTTTGTTGCTTATTTTTGGATCCATTTCCCACTTGCATCAGCAAATAATGATCCTTCTTGATCTCCCGTTTTAATGTCTAAGCGATACTCTTTGTTCTCGTTCACAAATGCCTTATTAATTACTGCATCTGGATAGGCTGTTTTTAAAGCATCTTGTACTGCCATAGGCACTTCTTCAACTTTGATTTCTGTATATTCATCTTGAATAGTAATTACTTTTTCAACTGAATTTTGAACTGGTGCTACTGCAGCGAATGTTGTTAAACTTTCTAATAAAACTGCTACTGATAATACTAACTTTTTCATAATATGTATGTTTTAAATTATTGTTTACTTATTTTAAATTATTGTTTTTGAATCCAATTTCCGTTTTCATCTGCAAAGACAGCACCTTGCTTATCTCCTAATGTAATGTCTAATTTGTATTCTTTGTTTTCGTTCACATAGGCTTTATTTACCACTGCATCTGGATAAGCTGTTTTTAAAGCATCTGTAACTGCTGATGGAACTTCCTCTATTTTAACTTCAACAAATTCTTCCGCTACTATGATTGCTTGAATCGTTACATCTTTTACTGGATTTGCCGAAGCAAATGTTGATAAACTTCCTAAAATAATCGCTGCTGATAATACTAACTTTTTCATAATATGTATGTTTTAATTAAATGTCTTGTTATTGTGTTACGCTTTAGATAATGAAATAATTGTGCCGCAACAATAATATCAGGCACCAACCTCGTTAATTACTGTAAAACAGCCGATTAGCATATTTAAATTTTTACACACTTTGTGAACTTTTGTGTATTCTAGAGAAGATTTGTGTATATTTTACTCAAAAAAATAAAAATTTGGCATAAAAAAAAGCCGCACATTGCTGTGCGGCTTTCTTAAAATATGTTTTACTTACTATTCGATACCTTTCATCTTGAAAGTATCCATAAAAGCAGTAGTGTAATCTCCCTCAATATATTTAGGATCATCCATTAATTGTCTATGGAAAGGAATAGTTGTTTTTATACCTTCGATAACAAATTCATCTAATGCTCTTCTCATCTTGCTAATTGCTTCTTCCCTAGTTTGAGCAGTAGTAATTAATTTTGCAATCATTGAATCGTAATTAGGCGGAATTGTATAACCCGAATAAACATGAGTATCTAAACGAACTCCGTGCCCACCAGGCATGTGTAATGTCGTAATCTTTCCTGGAGACGGGCGAAAATCATTATAAGGATCTTCGGCATTGATACGGCATTCGATAGCGTGTAATTCTGGTAAATAATTTTTACCTGAAATAGGCACACCAGCAGCAACCAATATTTGCTCACGAATTAAATCGTAATCAATTACTTGCTCTGTAATAGGATGCTCTACTTGAATACGAGTATTCATTTCCATGAAATAGAAGTTGCGGTGTTTGTCTACTAGAAACTCAACCGTACCTGCTCCCTCGTATCTAATGAATTCTGCTGCCTTAACAGCTGCTTCACCCATTTTAAAACGTAAATCATCAGTCATAAAAGGAGAAGGAGTCTCCTCAGTTAATTTCTGGTGACGTCTTTGAACTGAACAATCTCTTTCAGAAAGGTGGCATGCTTTACCATATGAATCACCAATAACTTGAATCTCGATGTGACGAGGCTCTTCGATTAACTTTTCAAGATACATACCGTCATTACCAAAAGCTGCAGCAGACTCTTGACGAGCACTTTCCCAAGCTTTTAATAAATCCTCTTCTTTCCACACTGCACGCATTCCTTTTCCTCCACCTCCAGCAGTTGCTTTAAGCATTACTGGAAAACCAAATTCTCTAGAAAGCTGTAAAGCTTGATCGTAAGACTCTAAAATTCCAACAGATCCTGGTACACATGGTACACCAGCTTCAATCATGGTTGCTTTAGCCGAAGCTTTATCTCCCATTCTATCAATCATCTCTGGAGAAGCACCAATAAACTTAATACCGTGCTCTTGACAAATTTTAGAAAATTTAGAATTCTCAGATAAGAATCCGTAACCTGGATGTATTGCATCAGCATTTGTAATCTCTGCAGCAGCAATAATATTTGACATTTTTAAATATGACAAGTTACTAGGAGGCGGCCCTATACAAACCGCTTCATCTGCAAATCTAACGTGCAAACTTTCTGCATCTGCAGTAGAGTAAACTGCTACAGTTTTAATGCCCATTTCTTTACAAGTTCTAATTACACGAAGTGCAATCTCTCCTCTATTGGCAATTAATATTTTTTTAAACATCTAGTTTTAAATTTAAATTATGACTTTAAATTTTAAATTATCCTTAGGCAACAATACTGCTACTTACAGATATATAATTTAAAATTAATTAAGATGGATCAACTAAAAATAATGGTTGGTCAAATTCTACTGGAGACATATCATCTACAAGAACTTTAACGATTTTACCTGAAATTTCAGATTCGATTTCGTTAAACAACTTCATTGCTTCGATTACACAAAGAACATCCCCTTTTCCTATTGACGTACCTACTTCAACAAACATTGGTTTGTCTGGTGATGGTTTTCTATAGAATGTACCAATGATTGGTGACTTAACAACGATATATTTTGAATCTTCTGCAGGTGGAGCAGCAGCAGGTGCTACTGGCGCTACCGGCTGAGGCGCTAATGCTTGTTGTAATGTATTTTGAGCAGGCAATTGTTGCACGTAGGTTGTCTCTGTAGTATTACCTTCTAGAGTTGTTCTAATAGTGATTTTTACATCATCCATTTCCAATTTAACTTCTGCAACTCCCGAATTTGCTACAAATTTGATTAAGTTCTGAATTTCTTTTAAATCCATAATTATTTGTTTTTAGTTTAAATTTATTTTGCGTCGTATGCCCATTTCAAATAAATGGAACCCCAAGTAAAACCACCTCCAAAGGCAGCAAAAATAACTGTATCTCCTTTTTTGAACTTATGTTCGAAATCACTCAATACTAATGGTAATGTTGCTGAAGTAGTATTACCATATCTTTCAATATTCATTAATACTTTAGATTCTTCAAGGTTCATTCTACTTGCCGTAGCATCGATTATTCTTTTATTTGCTTGATGTGGTACCAACCAATCAACATCTTGATTTGTTAAATTATTTCTTTTCAAAATTAATTCGCTCGCATCAGCCATGTTTGTAACAGCATATTTAAATACTGTTTTTCCGTCTTGTACGATACTGTGCCTTCCTTCTTTTAATGTGTCAATTGAAGTAGGATTCAAAGACCCACCAGCGTCGATTTTCAAGAAATCACGACCTATACCATCACTTCTTAAATATTCATCTTGCAGACCCAAACCTTCAAAATTAGGTTCGAATAAAACTGCGCCAGCTCCATCACCAAAGATGATGCAGGTAGAGCGATCTTTATAATCTACGATAGATGACATTTTATCAGCCCCTATAAGTAGTACTTTCTTGTATCTTCCTGATTGTATGTATGCTGCTGCAGTAGACATTCCGTATAAAAAACTAGAACAAGCAGCTTGTAAATCGTATGCAAAAGCATTAGTAGCGCCAATATTTGTTGCAACATAAGCTCCAGTTGATGCCACAGGCATATCAGCTGTTGCAGTTGCCATGATCAATAAATCGATTTCTAAAGGATCTATTCCAGATTTAGCAATTAAATCTTGAGCAGCTTGTATAGCTAGGAAAGAGGTTCCTTTACTATCATCCTTAAGAATTCTTCTTTCTTTAATTCCTGTACGAGAAGTAATCCACTCGTCATTTGTGTCAACCATAGTTTCAAGAATTTTATTCGTAAGAACAAAATCAGGAACATATGAACCAACAGCGGTAATTGCGGCTGTAATTGTATTCATGGTATTTGAATATTTTTTACTAAATGTTGCCATTTAATAAAACGTTTAAAAGAGTTGAAAATTACAAAAAAAAATCTAAACGCATTGTTTTAGAACTTCTTATTTAATAAAATCACAAACAACAAAAAAACTCTCACGATGTGAGAGTTCAGATATCATTTATAAAAAAAATGCATTAAGCAACAGCTACAGACTTATCTATAACAACTTGCCCTCTGTAATACATTTTCCCTTCATGCCAGTAAGCTCTGTGGTATAAATGCGCTTCACCTGTAATTGGGCAAGTAGCGATTTGTGCTACAGTAGCTTTGTAATGTGTTCTTCTCTTATCTCTTCTTGTTTTCGAGATTTTTCTCTTAGGATGTGCCATTTTACTATATTATTTATCCGTTAATAGTTGCTTTAATTTGTCCCAACGTGGGTCAATATCTTCTTCTTTTTGTACTTCTTTTTCTTCCTGCTTAGGTTCCTTTACCTTTAATTCATTCAGTTTTTCAAGAGCTTCAGTTTTCAAACTTCCGTCTTTAACTCCTGGATGAACACGTCTTAGAGGTATCGAAAGCACAATCATTTCATACATATATTGCGCAATGTCAATTTCAAATTCGCCGAAAGGCAGAATAAGCAATTCTTCATTGTCGTTGTTAAACTCTTCTCCAAAACGCACAATTAATTTCATTTTACCTTTAATAGGCAAATCAAATTCCTCGCTTGTTAAATCACAAGGCACATTTACTGTTCCTTGATGCTGGAAAACCAACTCTAACATACTACTCTTCTTCTCTAAAACTACATTTACTTTGATATTAGAATTTTCAAATTCATCATAATCAAAGATTTCAAAGAACGCATTATTTAATTGATACTCAAAATGATGTTTTCCTTGCTTTAATCCCACAAAAGGAATTAAATATTCTTTTGTCTTCTTCATTTCAACATGATTTTGCCCCAAACTTCGGGAGTGCAAAGATATAAAATTATTATAAAACTAATAATGTTATTTATCTTTTTTTATTTACCACTATTTTTCTCTTACTCTTAATGGTTTCTCAGTGATTTCTGCGTATTGAATTCTTGATCGATACACATCTAGAGCCAAGTAAACCGCCTCTTTAAACGAATTATTATCTGCCAATCCTTTTCCAGCGATATCATACGCGGTACCGTGATCAGGCGATGTTCTCACCTTATTTAACCCTGCAGTATAATTTACACCTTTACCAAATGACAATGTTTTGAAAGGAATTAATCCTTGATCGTGATAAGTAGCAATGATAGCGTCATACTTTTCATACTGTCCACTACCAAAAAATCCGTCTGCAGGAAATGGTCCAAAAACAAGTGTCCCTTTATCGAATATTTTTTTTAACGCTGGTCTTAAAACCGCATCATCTTCTTTACCTATTACTCCACCATCTCCACAATGTGGATTTAAACCCAATACAGCGATCTTTGGATTATTAATGCTAAAATCTTGAATCAATGATTTTCTTACCGTTTCGATCTTTTTCATAATCAACTCCTCAGTAAGATGCGACGCAACCTCACTCAAAGGAATGTGATCTGTCAACAAACCTACCCTTAAGTTATCCTGTACCATTAACATCAATGCATTTCCTTCTAATTCTTGATCTAAGTAATCTGTATGACCAGGAAATTTGAACTCTTCTGATTGTACATTATATTTATTTATAGGCGCCGTAACTAATACGTCTATTATTCCTTCTTTTAATGCTTGAGTTGCAGCGGTAAAAGATTTAATAGCATAAGTCCCTACTTTTTCATCGTTCACACCTAAATTTAAATCAACACCTTCTTTCCACAAATTGAAAACATTAATTTTTCCTGGAACTATTTGATCTAATTTATCGATACCATGCAATGCAGTAGTAGCGTCTAAATTTTTCTTGATGAAGGTCATTATTTTCACATTAGCAAATATAACTGGTGTGCACAACTCAAGCATTCGACTATCTTCAAATGTTTTAAGAACTACTTCGCTTCCAATACCGTTTAAATCTCCAATCGAAATTCCAACAATAATATTTTCTGCTCTATTCATAATGACTACTAATTATTTATTACTAATTTTGAAGTACAAATTTAGTAAAATAAAACAAGAAATGTTCACAGGAATAATAGAAACCCTTGGTACTATCCAAGAAATTCAAAAAGACAAAGACAACTTACATATCACGGTCGAAACAACAATAACAAACGAATTAAAAATCGACCAGAGTGTAGCCCACAATGGAATTTGCTTGACCGTAGTTGCAATAAACGGAACCAAATACACTGTAACCGCAATCGACGAAACGATACAAAAAACTAATTTAGGTGACTGGAGAGTTGGTGACACTGTTAATCTAGAAAGAGCCATGAAATTAGGCGATCGTTTAGACGGACATATTGTTCAAGGCCATGTAGATCAAACTGGAACATGTGTTGCCACTGAAGAAACTAACGGAAGTTGGTCATACACTTTTGAGTACGATGAGGCGCTTAACAACCTGACGATTGAAAAAGGATCTATTACTGTTAATGGCGTAAGTTTAACCGTGGTAAACTCAAAGAAAAATCAATTTAGTGTTGCCATTATTCCTTACACTCATGAACATACTAATTTTAGCGATTTTAAAGTTGGAACTAAAATCAATTTAGAATTTGATGTTATCGGTAAATATGTATCGAAATTACACGCTAATAAACTGTAAGCACCTCATGCATCTTATAGAAATTACAATACCAACCTCAGTTAATTACTGAGGTTTTTTATTTAAATCAATAATGCAAAATTATAATTATCGAAAGTCGCACACAAAGCCAAATGATTTGCATTTAGACCACCCTATAAAGAAACAATAGCTACAGCTAAATCAAAAACATTATAGTTGTGTCACAAAAACAAGAAAATTTAAAGTACTAAAATGGAAGCGCTCTAGAGCTAACACCACAAATCACTTAACCGTTATCAAATAATATTCCTTATAATTATATAATTTTATATCAAAACAAGCTAAATAATCATCTTTAATTTATATATTTAGACATGGATAAAAAGTAGCGTCCATTAATATAGTGTATAGCCGCATTTATCTTTAGAATACATATCATATTCATAGCAGAAACAAATCAAAAATTTAAAACATTTGCCCAAATGAAAAATTTAATAATTGTATCTTTTATTGCATTAGGACTACCTACAGCCTACGCACAAAACGTTACACTAAATGTAAAATTAAAACCAATCCAGACACTCGTTGTTAATTCTGGTCAAAGAACTGTTGATTTAGAATATAATTCGAAAGAAGATTATAAAAATGGCGTTAGCAAAACAAATGCAGATCATTTAAATATTTATAGCACAGGAGGTTTTCAAGTAAACGTAAAAAGCGCCACGGCAACGATGGTGAATGGAACTAAAAAAATAGATGCTAACGGTATTCAGCTAACAGTAAGCGCAGGAAGCGATGCGGTAGCTGGAGCAACATATTTATCGAATGTGAAATTATCTAATGCAGAAACTCTCTTAGTGTCATCTACAGCCGGCGGAGTAGATAAAAAAATCTCAATTGCATATAAAGGAGCTGGAGGAGACGCCTACCTTGATAATTACATCGCT
The DNA here is from genome assembly GCF_000425505.1 of Flavobacterium frigidarium DSM 17623. Classification (GTDB taxonomy): domain Bacteria; phylum Bacteroidota; class Bacteroidia; order Flavobacteriales; family Flavobacteriaceae; genus Flavobacterium; species Flavobacterium frigidarium. The sequence continues at coordinate 38,706 of NZ_AUDO01000014.1, forward strand.
ACTCAAACCCCAACAATCTACACTACCGAACTTACATACACAATGATAAGCCAGTAATTAAGTAATCTTATAGAGAAATAACCCATGATGCCGCAAGAAATTGCGGCATTATTTATTTGCAATAGCATCATTACAGATTTAAACAACTTGTTTTCAGCACTACTTTATATCTTTCTAAACTTCATTAGAAGCCTTTTTTGCATCAAAAATCTTTATTTGAACTCGAATATTACAAACAAAACAGATCTTCTTTGTTACAAATACATCGAATATTGCAAAATAACCGTAATCTTTTACCTACTTATTTGACTATTTTCAAAATTCAAAAGTAGTTTAACAGAAATATATGCACATCATCTGAAATATGAAAATTCATAAAAATCGTACTTGAATTTCACCATACATTTGCACCAGAAAACAAATCAAAATTTAAATCATACCCCAATGAAAAATTTAATTATCGCATCTTTTATCGTATTAGGACTATCTACAGTTCAAGCTCAAAACGTTACTTTAAACGTAAAATTAAAACCAATTCAAACACTTGTTGTTAATACTGCTCAAAAAACTGTTGACTTAGAATACTCTTCAAAAGATGACTACAAAAATGGTGTTACTTCTACAAATACTGACCACTTAAATATTTATAGCACTGGAGGTTTTCAAGTAAAAGTAAAAAGCGCAACTGCATCAATGACTAAGGGAACTAAACAAATTGAAGCAAACAGCATTCAACTTACTGCAACTGCTGGAACTGACGGAATTACAGGTGCTACATATTCATCTAATTTAAAACTATCTACCGCGGAGACACTTCTTGTATCTTCTACATCAGGTGGAGTAGACAAAAAAATATCTGTAGCTTATAAAGGAGCTGGAGCAGATGCTTACCTTGACAATTATATTGCTGGTCAAACACCTACAGTTTACACTACAGAACTTACTTATACAATCATAAGCCAATAAATATAAGTTTTTATAATAAATAAAATAGTGCTGCAAGAAATTGTGGCACTTTTTTATTTACTAACTTTGTGTTTTTCAATTAACTATAATTGTAGCCCCATAAAACACTTACAATGAACAAGTTTCTTTTCATTTTTACCTTTCTTATCCTACAAGCAAATGCTCAGACAGGTATTTCGGTTTCACCTCCTAGAATTTATTTTGATTCACAATCAGGTATTAGTAACACACAATTAATATCTGTAACTAATGTCAGTGCAAAAAACACATTAGATCTTGCTGTTAGTCTTGGTGACTGGGAATACGATGAAAAAGGCGAAAACCAAATGTCAAGTGCCAACACACTTGCAAACTCTTGTGCGAACTGGATTTCGATAAAAAATAATGACAATTATTTCACTTTAAAACCAGGAGAAAAAAAAGAACTTGAAATTACTGTTACACCTCCTAAAGTTGCCACTGATACATTAGCAGCGCACACTGCGGTTTTATATGTTAGTCAAATGAATCCGGTTGATGATGTTGACAATAAAGGAGCGTCTATTAAAGTGAGTATCCGTTCTGGAATTAAAATTTTTCATAGTTATCCCGAGAATTTTATTCGAAAAGTAGAAATAGAAGATTTAAAGTACGATCAAACTCTTAACTTGATCAATTTAAAGTTTCGCAACCAATCGAAATTATGGGTCGACGGAAAAATTTCTGGCGAGATATTAAACACCCAAACTGGTAAAAAATCAGTATTAGACAACGTTGTGTTTTATACTTTACCAGGCAACTTGCGCGCTCTTAGTCTACCCGTAAAGGATGTTTTAGAAAAAGGACCTTATAATGCTTCGATAATCATTGATTATGGAGATGCTGCCCAATTAGAAATGGCTGAACTAAATTTTAATTATGAATAAATTCATCATTATTGCATTCTACTTCTTTCCACTGTGCGGCTTTTCCCAAGTAGCCTTCACATCCTGGTCAAATTCGTATTTACAAGTGAATTCATATAATGGTAATAGCAAGTCTGACGCATTAACTTTTAAGTTAGATGGGAATGGTAATTTAAATATACCAAATTGGAAGCTGTCAATAAAAGCAAATAGTTCACAGTTTCCTACAAACAAAATTTCCTTCCAACCATCAGCTACAAGCGGAACACAAACACCAGGAACCACTCCAACTTTCACGCAAATTGGAGCGCCATCAAATGTTATTTTGCAGGAAAATACCGAAGTGTTTCTAATACCAAATTCTAATGCACCTTTAAATAACCAAACCCAGTCAAACTCTTATTACTCCTTACAAATGATGTTCAATTACACCGTTCTTGGAGGTACTTATTTGGGCAACTATAATGCGTACACCACATTTAATGTGCCCTTAGAAATTACTGCTTATGATGATAAGAACAATATAATAGGTAAATCTAATCAAACGTTGCAAATTCAAATAGGTAGAATCACCGATGCTCCGCCCGCAGCTGATGAGATGTCAATGCAAATTAATTTGAGTGCATCAAAAGGTGTTTTAGAGTTTAAAAGCATTCAAGATTACAGCAATGGTGCTAGCGTGACCTACACTGATGGTTTATCAGTGAAGAGTAACACTAATTTCCAAATAAAAGTTCGTTCTGCTAACAGTATCCTACAATCAGCAACTGGTAATACCATCCCAATTGACGTAGTCAACCTTACTTTGTCAGGAGGCTCAAACAGCAATCAAAAAATTACACCAATTGTTTTGAGCACAGCAAGTCAAGTACTCGTAAAAACAAACACAAGCACTTTGACGACTTACAAATACGATATTAAATATTATACCACAGGTCAAGATCAACGATTGATTAGCGCGAAGTCTGATGATTATGCTACAACTTTAGTATACGAGATAACCCCTCAATAAACCCCAAAAAATGCCCTTTAATAAATTGAGACTTTTATCGAAATTTATTTTTTTCCTACTTTTCAGCACGACTGTTTTAGCGCAAAATAGTGGTGGCGGAGTATTGATGCGTTTAGAAAATGATACTTCGTTCAAGCAGTCTACACTTTTGAGCTTGGTCGTGGTAATCGAGAATACTAATACTACGCCAATTAGGGGAAAAATAGACTTCGATGCCATTCAAGGGTTTCGAAATTTAAGTGGCGGTAATTTATCCGTAAAGTTGGCCCCTGGAGAAATCCGCCATATCCCTGTTAAATTTATTATTGGGACAGATGTTGTTGCTGGAACTTCAATTTTTGTTTGCAAACTGACCTCTTTAGACGGCACGATTCTAGCCCAGCAAACCACTAAGCACATTATAGATCAAGAAAATACTTTAACCATTTCTCCCATTGAAAGCACCATTTATCGCTTATCTAATAACCAACCCATAGCTCTTAAAGTAAAAGTTAGCAACAAGGGGAATATGCCACAAAACATAACGCTAGTTTGTAAATTTCCAGACCCTTCAAATTCCAACCTATTTATTGAACAACAGGCGACTCTCGGGGTTAAAAGAGACTCCATTTTTACCTTTACCTACTTACCTTCTAAAGCTTTAGCAAAACAATCTACTTACACTGTAAGAATTTCTGGATTTAGAAATCCTGATAAGGAAATTTTTGGAAATACAAATGTTGATATACAGAATATTTCCAGTACACAACAATATCAAGCAGTTGACTTTACCAATTTCACACATGAAACATCCAATGAAATTAGCGCTAGTTATAGAAGATTGGGTGGTGATGTAGACTTTTACCAAATTCAAGGTTCAGGCGGAATAAATACTCCGTCAGGTTATTTGTTCCTTCGCGGTAACGTTGCGTTATCTAATAGCCTGCAAACACCATTAATCACTAACACCAATTTAATTTATCACCAAGGTAGCAACGAGTTCAGTGTTGGGAATATCAATAAATTATTTGAAATGGTATTTGTGGGAAGAGGTGCAGAATATAGTCACACATTTAATAAAAAACAAAAGATTGAAGTTGGATTTATTGATCAAAACTACAACCTAATTGAGGAAAACAACTGGTTAAAAAACGGTTACGGATTCTATGCAAATGCCCTTTTAAACCCTGAAAACAGCACTAAGAATTTAACCGCAAATTACCTTTATAGTTACGATCCATTCGAAAAAGCAAAACATAATATTGTTGGAACCGCCGCAAAGTATGATTTTAATAGTGACTGGAATGTAGCTGCAAAGCTAAATGGGGGATTAAGTACGTATGATTCGAATGCATCAACAAAAACCTCATTTGCAGCCGAGTCAAACTATGTGGGGAAAATAAAAGAGATTAACCTGAACGGAAATTACTTTTTCAGCACGGATTATTATCCTGGTAATCGCAGAGGAAACATACAGTTACAACAGAGTTTTTCAAGTCCTTTAAAGAAGCATAATATATATGCCAACGCAACCTATGCTAATTTCTCACCAAAGTACTATTCATTTGAGACTAATCAGGAGTCAGCAAATACGCGTTTAGAAGTGGGAAATAGATTCCCTAAACGTGAAAATTTTAGTTACAACTTAGCATATCAATATCAGAGCGAACAATCAAATAGCTTTAGCACCTTATTAGGCAACCTGGACAATAACGGACCACAGAGAATGGTTGCCAGCCGCCTCACTCAACAATTTTCATGGGTAAATTCAATTTCGAGACAGTCTGCTCTTTTAGGAATCGAAACGGGAGCGGTGCGTTACCCTATCTATGTTAAAGATCAATATCAAATGAGAATTAACGCCAACTACAACTATAAAAATTTCAACATCAATTCGGTTTACCAATTAGGAAGTTACTACCTCTCTGAATACATTTTTTCATCAGTAAATAATGCCAACAAAGAGTATCAAAAACTCTCCCTTTCTCTATTTTATACCAGCAATTTCTTTGATGACAAACTAAATTTAAACAGTGGATTTACTTACATTGACGATATTGTATATGGTAAATCTCCTTCGGCATTTATAAACACAAGATACAATGGCAAATCATTTAGCACCTTTCTTAATTCCTCTTGGTACAATTATAATATTGCCGGACTAGCAAACAACACTATCACAGTAGAACTAGGTGTAACAGTAAAATTGAACAACACTATCTTAAACCCTGATAAAAAGAGCACCATTAAGGTCACTGCATTCTATGACAAAAACAATAATAACATAAAGGATTCTGATGAAATAGTAGCACCAAACTACACTATTAATATCAATACAATCGCATTGCGAACAGATGATAGCGGGACCGCTTCTTACAAGAAAATCCCATACGGAATCTACTATTTAAAGCAATTCACGCAGGATGGATGGTATTATAATGATGCTGCAATAAATGTAGATCGCCACAATTACAATTTAAATTTACCTTTACATCAAAGCGGGAAAGTAGAAGGTAAAATTGTCTTTAACTACAATACAGAAACAGCATTAGATTTTGAAAAGCGAGGTTACGGAATCGCCTTTAATGTTATGCAAGAAGAAAAATTCATCCAGAAAATTCAAACTAATGACGATGGTAATTTTACTATTTTTCTTCCTACTGGCGATTATAGCATTATGATTGACGAACAATCTTTACCTGCCAATACTTATTGCACTTTAAAAAGCCAAGACGTAAAACTGGAAACTGGTAAGATTGCTGTGATTCCTCCGTTCATAATCAATGTAAAACAGAAAAAAATCAATACTAAGAAATTTACAAATTAGTCGATTAAAAATAACAAATATCCTGATTACATTTAAATAGAACTACTTTCTAAAAGTACCCCATAAAAAAAGCCTCTCAATTTCTTGAAAGGCTTGTTTTCTGTGGTCCCACCTGGGCTCGAACCAGGGACCACCTGATTATGAGTCAGGTGCTCTAACCAGCTGAGCTATAGGACCGGTTATGAGAGTGCAATATTACTACTATTTTTCCTTTACTCCAAATAATATTCGTCTAGTTTTTATATAATTATTTAAATAATTTAAAAGGTCCTGATTACTAGATTTATAAAAAAAAACACAATCAAATTATTTAATCTCTTGACACAATTCTATCAAGACGCCATTTGTACTTTTGGGATGTAAAAAGGCTACGATTTTGTTGTCTGCTCCCCTTTTTGGCACCTCATTTAGGATAACGAAACCCTCTCCTTTTAACCTTTCAATTTCTGCGACAATATCATCTACATCAAAAGCAATGTGATGAATCCCTTCACCTTTTTTTTCTAAGAACTTAGCTATTGGACTATCTGGATTTGTCGCTGCCAAAAGTTCAATTTTATTTGGACCGTTCATAAAAAAGGAAGTCATTACTCCTTCACTCGCTACTGCTTCTGATTTATATGGCGGAGCACCAAATAATTTTTCGAATAAATCATTTGAAACATCCAAGTCATTTACTGCAATTCCAATATGTTCTATTTTGTTCATCATGTATTTTGCTTATTTAGTGGCATTCATTGTGTACGTATCAAAATACCCGCATTCGTTAATCACTTCTTGATAATACTGAGTATCAGAATATTCTTCTCGCAAGGCCTTAAAACTATCCCATGCTTTAAAGTTTACTTCACTATCATAAATATCCCACCAGCCCTTATCTTGAAAATAGTAATTTGTATTGTAATAATCATTACGTTCACACTTGCTAATCATGTATAAGCATTTTGCTTTTTGTTCTTTGCTGCTAGCTGCCTCAAATGCTTGCTTGTAATATCGCTTAGCGGTACTGCAATCCACAATCATTTTCATCATTTGCGTTCTAAAATTTGTAGGACTCGATCCTGAACCAACTATGGCACCTTCATGATATATGCGGGCATTTCCAAAAAATGAAATGTTATAAAATGCATTTCCTAGCAGTAAGCTATTGTTGTAAACATCCTCATTCACTTTTAATTTTTGCTGCATTTCACCAACAATTTTTAAAAATTGTAAGGCAGTAAATTTTCTAGATTGTGGCGCCTGGTGTTCGCAATCATGACAATCTTTAATATTTCCATTGAAGGGGTTAGCCAACAAGATCATGTTTTTCTTCTCAGTTGTATTTTCCAAGTGCGAAATTGCACTATTAATGTTATTTTCAAAGGTCGCTTGAACAGCTTCATAATTCTCGATATCCTCTATTTTAGTGCTATAAATCTTTTGTGCTAAAACTTCCCAAGCTGATTTATTTTCTTTTAAGATAAATTCCTTCATTGCTTGAACATTCCTTTTCGAATCATAAAATTCTTCTTGTGGAGCAAAAATTTCACTCATTACAACATTCTTCTTTTTCGAATAAAGCGTAGCTAAATATTTCTTGCTCCACTCTGTAGCATTATAGTATCTAAATTTTTGGTTTTCACTATTTGGTAGAGTAATGTATAACCAATTTAAATCAGATAAGAGCGCATTTTCTGCTGAGCTACTAATTTTACCAACTTGGCTTAAATTATTTATTAACTGTAGTAATCTCAATTGATTTGAAGCTAATTCTGTTTTAGGCAATTCTGACTTAACACCTTTAAAAGTTTTATCAGCCATGGCGTGCTCCCCCTTCAAGACTTGAAGATAACCCATTGCAATTTTCCACAAATAAGGTTGGTCTGTTTGATTTGATTTGGCAATTTGACTCACTAAAGCATATACTTCAGAATCGACTTTAACGACTTTCTTTTTACCTCCTTCATTGGAATCAGTAGCTGTAACGTTAATCTTATTTTCCTGCTTATTAATCAAACGTGTCAATAAATAATTCAAATGTTCGCTTCCTGGATCTAATTTAAATATTTCCGATACTGCATTTTGCTCGTCTTTGTAGTACCCATGAATGGCCCATAAAGCTGCTTTTTCTTTATTATTTTTGGCTAAAGCCAAAGCGCCATTCCAGTCAGTTTCGTTATTTGGACGAAAACTATAAGTTGCCACCACCCTCATTGTCGGACAATTATCAAATAGCACACTATACATATAATTAGACACAGCATAATTTCCCCTCGAATAATTTACTCCTGCACAATATCCAAAAGCACGATAATACAAAGTGTTTTTCTCCACCTTTTGGGCAGTTTGATTAAAAAAATCAATTGCTTTTTGCTTGTTGTCACTGTAGAAATATGCTTTCATCAACTGAAACCAATACCTATTTTTCATAAAATCATCGGTAGTTGTCGCATACTGTTTTTCAAGAGAACGTATTACTTTCCAATCGGTATAAACTTTTTGATCTGAAGAATCATATTCCCAATAGGATTTTCTTAATGAGGCTGTTTCTGTTTTCTTAGCCAAGGCTAAAAAAGTGATAAAGCGCTTGACCCTCTCATTACCTAATGCTACAGTTGTAGCCCATTTTGCAACAACCTCATTTGATTTTTGAGTAGTATAATAATTATCTAATGCGATAATATCTTGCGCACTTTCTTCTATTAAAAAGAATTTTACCGTTTCTTTAGGCATTGCTTCTTTTAAATAATTTTCCCAGTCGCTAGTGATTTCGTCATTGAATCTTGAATTGTGCCTGTCATCAAAGCCAATTCCGTAGAAAATTTCACCCGATAAAAACAGTGGCGAATATGACTCCTCTACAAATGCTTCTGGCGTAAAATTAGAATTGTAGCTATAATACCAATCATCAAGCCAGTCACCGCCGCCACAAGCTTGAATTACACCATAGGAAAGTAAAAGTACACCACTAAAAATAAGCAGTAATTTTCTTGAAAATGTTTTTATCATAATTTCTAATATTGATTTCGTCTAAGTCGTAAAAAATAATCTCTTTTGCTATATGTTCCGAATTCTCGCTCAAATCCTCGGCCATTTCCTCTAAGTTTGAAGTACTTATTGCTTCGATTTTAACCACATCTCCCTTTTTATAAAAAACACTCTTTTTATAATGAGATTTTAAAACCTCAAAAGAGAATTCATTGATTTGCTTGTAATTTATATCCGAAACTAAATCAGCCGTATTTAATTTATTTCGCAAACCAATCACTCTGCCCTCGCTTATGTGAATTCCCCATGAATATATAGGTAACGCAAAATTTAATGCCATAGGATATTTTTTCAAACTCTTAACATATTTGCTAGCTGTCTCTCGATTGTAAATCGAGTTGAAAGATTCTACCGCAATGGTACCCATGTTGTAATACATCAATACTGCCCTATCAGCATTTGGGATTTTTGTTTTCTCAAAATACTTTACTTGATGCAATCGTATTGTGACTGATATTTGCTTTTTAGACATACGCTTGAAATCTTCGATAAATTGTAAATAGTTATTTTTACTAGTTAAAGTCCAATCGCAATCAATTTGAATTTCAGAACATTCAAGGTTATTTTTTTTATTAATCAAGGCAATAAAATCCATTGTTTTTTTAGCCAAAGCTTTGCTATCAAATCCTTCTTCCAGCATCACTTTATTTTGAATAAAGACAACTGGAACAATAGATGCAACGGTAGGTTTAACTTTAAAATGTATCGGACTTACAGGAAAAACTTCTTTTGTTGAAGGATTTACATCCAAATCAAAATAGCGAATATATAGTTTGCTAACTTTATTTTCACTTAACGCTTCTTGTTCTAAACTAGATAAATCAAAGTTAGTTTTCCAGTAGTAAAAAGACACAGCAGCGTGCTCCTTGCGATCACATGATGCAATAATCAAAATAAAAACAATATAGAGCCAGAAGTTTCTCAACTAAAAAATTTTAATAAGTAGCAAATGTACCATTTTGAAAACTTTTGTCGTGCTCTTCGCCTCATTTTTAAACGAGGTTTTTTACAGCAAATTCATACAAGAAGGATGTGTCCTAATTAATGTATAAAAATTTCGATTACAGAAAATATAATTGTTATTTTGTAGTTATAAATTCAAAGATTTTATGTTCAAGAATTCCGCAATACTTATCTGCATACTTTTAGCGCTGTCATTAACCAATTGTGCCAAAAGAGGTACCATTACAGGTGGTTTAAAAGACACGCTTGCCCCTACCTTAAGAATCAGTTTCCCCGAAAATTTCAACACGCAATTCAAGGGAGACGAAATTAAATTGGTTTTTGACGAATACATCAAACTTACCAATTTAAGCAAGCAGCTGATCATCTCTCCTCCTATGGAGCGTGAACCGTTAATTTTACCTACAACCGCAACTAAGTTCTTGACAATTAAATTAAAAGACACATTAAAACCCAATACAACATACAGCTTTAACTTTGGTCAAAGTATTGCTGATAACAATGAGGGAAACGCCTTGAACCAATTTAAATATGTTTTTTCAACAGGAGATTATATTGACTCGCTATCGTTAAGTGGTAAGGTGAGAGATGCCTACGAAAAAGAAGCAGATGCTTTTATATCTGTGATGTTATATGATATGGATGAAACGTTTAATGACTCTATTGTTTACAATAAATCACCACGTTATATCACTAATACATTAGACAGTTTAAAAACTTTTAAGTTAGAAAATCTAAAAGCGGGTAAATACTTATTAGTCGCAATGAAGGATCAAAATAGCAATAATAAATTTAATCCTAAAGAAGACAAGATAGGATTTTTGAAACAAGTTATTACGGTTCCGAATGACACTGCATACACTGTTGACTTGTTCAAAGAAACCTTAGATCTTAAAACATTCAAACCAACCCAGTCTTCTGGAAACAAATTATTATTAGGGTACAATGGGAAACAAAGCTTTAAAGCTAATCCTCCTAAGGTTACTATTACTAGCAATAAACTAGTAGTTCCTTCTATCGTTACACAAATGCCCGAAAAAGATTCGTTGCAAGTATGGTACAAACCCTTAAAAGCAGATACGTTAGCTGTTAATGTTATGCGAGACAACTACAAAGAAGAGTATATAATAAGAGTAAAAGATCAAAAAAAGGATAGTTTAGACATCAAAGCGCTTCAAAATGGAGTCTTAAATTTTAGAGATCGCTTTACACTAGAAGCCTCTACGCCACTTGTAAAATTTGATAAATCTAAAATCCAGATTCTTTCTAAGGATTCTACCGCCGTTGACTTCACTACAGAATATGATGATTTCAACCAAAAATTTTATTTAGATTTCAAAAAAGAGGTTTCAGAGCAATATAGCGTTTCATTTTTACCAGGAGCTTTAATAGACTTTTTTGAGCAACCTAATGATAGTTTAAATTATAACTTGACAACTAAAACGGCTGCAGATTATGCTAACTTAAGAATACAACTGCAAAATGTAAAACGTTTTCCTGTAATTGTACAGTTAACAAATAGTAAGGGCGATGTGATTGCTTCAGAATATTCAGAGGAAAAAACCACCGTAGATTTTAACTTGGTCGAACCTACCGTATTGACATTGAGACTAATCTACGACGATAATAAAAATGGCATTTACGATACCGGTAGCTACTTACAAAAGCGCTACTCTGAAGAGGTTATATATTCCTCGAAAGAGATAAACATTCATGCCAATTTTGATTGGGAAGAAACTTTTGATGTCAGTTTACCTTACACTCCACCACCAAAAGAAAAAGTTGGTAATAAAAAGAAATCCTCTTTTTAATCTTTGATAGAAAAATAATCTCTATCACTTAAAAAGCGGAACCGATCTCTTGTTTCTACTTGTGTGTTTTTATGTAGAGTAGTGATAAAAACACCTTCGCTGTTAGCAGCTGCAAGAATAGTTTGACCAAGTGCATCAATTATTTGTGATTGTCCGTTATACTCGTGATTATTACCATCAACACCTATTCTATTTACCCCAATGGTGTAACTCATATTTTCTATTGCTCTAGCGACAAGGAGACTATTCCAAGCATGAATACGTTTGCTAGGCCAGTTCGCTACATAAATAAGTAAATCATAATCTTCGGCATTTCTCGAAAAAACAGGAAAACGCAAATCGTAACATACCAGAGGTGCAATGCGCCATCCCTGGTATTCTACAATTAACTTTTCGCCTCCTTTAGCGTATTGTTTTTCCTCACCAGCTAAAGTGAATAAATGTCTCTTGTCATAGAATTGTACTTCTCCGGATGGAAATACAAATAATAGTCGGTTATAAAACACTCCTCCTTCTTCAATCACAAAACTACCGGTTATTGCAGCTTTGTTGGCTTTCGCCAAAGTCTGCATCCACCCTACTGTTTCTCCAGTCATGGTTTCGGCTACGGCAGCAGGATTCATCGTAAAACCTGAAGTGAACATCTCAGGAAGAACAATTAGGTTGATCTCTCCCTTAATTGAGTTTATTTTTTCTTCGAAATTTTCTCTGTTTGCTTGTGGGTTTTCCCAAACTAATACGGATTGGATTATAGCTACTTTCATTTTATAAAATTACTAAAAATTGCCATACTGATCGAATGCTTGACTTGTAAATTACAGCCAAAAATCCTCCTAAAACATAAAGTCTGTATGAAAACATCAAGCAGCTATTATTAATAAAAATTTCGCATGTTCTTTGCGCTACCAGCTAATTAGTAAAGACAATCTAGGAGAACTAACTTTTATTCAGCGATAATTACCTATAAAAACTAAACACTATTTATTAACACTTATTCACAGAAAATAAGTCACTTTTGGCTAATGGCTAATCTCTACTGACTAGTTTGGGTGAGGGATAGCAGAGGAAAGCCCACAGCCCGACAGAGGAGGTGCGAGGACTTGTAACGAATAGCCCGACCGAAGCTTTTGCGGAGGGCACCCCCAAAAACAAAAAACGCATCCAAATAAATGAATGCGTTTTTTGATCATTACCATAAAGCATAAACTTTATGACATTATATTTATGCTATCCTTGAGCACTTGCTGATAAGTATTCTCTGTTCATACGAGCGATGTTTTCTAAGGAAATTCCTTTAGGACATTCAACTTCACATGCTCCAGTATTACTACAGTTACCAAAACCTTCAGCATCCATTTGGTGTACCATATTTAATACACGGTCAGTTGCTTCGATTCTACCTTGTGGTAATAATGCATATTGAGAAACTTTTGCAGCAACGAATAACATTGCTGATGAGTTTTTGCAACTCGCCACACAAGCACCACAACCAATACAAGTTGCAGCATCAAATGCTTCGTCAGCATCTTTTTTAGTAATAGGAATAGAATTGGCATCGATGGTATTACCAGAAGTATTTACAGATATAAATCCTCCTGCATGTTGAATTCTATCAAATGCGCTACGGTTTACAACTAAATCTTTTACTACTGGGAACGCAGCTGCACGGAAAGGCTCGATTGTGATCGTGTCGCCATCCTTAAACATACGCATGTGTAATTGACAAGTTGTTACTCCTCTATCTGGTCCGTGTGCTTCACCGTTGATGTATAATGAACACATTCCGCAAATTCCTTCGCGACAATCGTGGTCAAATGCAACTGGCTCACCACCTTTGCTCATTAAATCTTCATTGAAAACGTCAAGCATTTCAAGGAAAGACATGTCTGGCTCAATTCCGTCGATTTGATAATCAACCATTGCTCCTTTATCTTGGGCGTTTTTTTGACGCCATATTTTTAATGTAAGTTTCATTGTATTTTAGTTTATTAGCCAAAAGTCAAAAGGCAGAAGCTTAACTACTTACTCAATGACTTTATGAAGGCGTTTAACATTTTACTTTCTTCAGTAATAATTTGTGTTAGCTCGTTAAATTTTAAATCTCTTAAAAAATTCAACTCATTTGCAATAATTAATTGTGTTTCTAACTCAAACAAAGAACCTCTAGCAATTTTCAAAAAATGAATATAACTTAAAGTTGAACCTCTACCCCAGCCCTCTGTTATATTAGAAGGAATAGAAACAGCTGATCTTTTTATTTGATTAGTTAAACCAAAGACTTCATCTTTGGGAAAACCTTCAACATTATTGTAAACAACTTTTACAAGTAAAATGCCTTTTGCCAAATCAATAAATCTTTATACGCTTTTATATCGCTCATGATCTCTTACTATTGGCTAGTGGCTTCTTACTCTATACTTTTACTTGTAATTTCTTTGAACTAGTTTAACGGCATCAAATACCAACTCTTCTTTATGTAAAACAGCGTCACTAGGTTTTCCTTTGTACTCCCAAGCAGCAACATAAGCGAAGTTTTCATCGTCACGTTTTGCTTCACCATCTTCAGTTTGGTATTCCTCTCTAAAGTGACCTCCACAAGATTCGTTACGGTGTAAAGCATCTTTAGCAAACAATTCACCTAATTCTAAAAAGTCAGCTACACGAGTTGCTTTTTCTAGCTCTTGGTTGAATCCTTTATCTGTTCCAGGAATTTTTACATCTTTATAAAACTCTTCACGCAAAGCAGCGATTTCATTAATTGCCTCGTTTAATCCTTGAGCATTACGAGCCATTCCAACTTTGTCCCACATGATTTTTCCTAATTTCCTGTGGAAATAGTCAACAGAATGTGTTCCATTGTTATTCATGAATCTATCGATTTGGTCTTTAACTCCTTTTTCTGCAGCAGCAAATTCTGGAGAATCTGTCGAGATAGGACCCATTTTAATATCTGGTGATAAGTAATCTCCTATTGTATATGGCAATACAAAATAACCATCTGCTAAACCTTGCATTAAGGCAGAAGCTCCTAATCTATTTGCACCGTGATCAGAGAAATTTGATTCTCCAATTGAGAAACAACCAGGAATCGTAGTCATTAAGTTATAATCAACCCATGTTCCACCCATTGTGTAGTGAACCGCTGGATAAATCATCATAGGTGAAGTATAAGGATCCTCATCTACAATTTTATAATACATTTGGAACAAGTTCCCGTATTTATTTTTTACAACCTCAGTTCCTAATTTAGTAACTGCTGCAGTATCGCTAACATCAATACCTTTTAAGAAAGCTTGCTCTTTACCGTAACGTTGTATCGCTGCAGCAAAATCCAAGTAAACTGCTTCACCTGTTTTATTTACTCCATAACCGGCATCACATCTTTCTTTTGCAGCACGAGAAGCAACATCTCTAGGAACTAAGTTACCAAAAGCAGGGTATCTTCTTTCTAAGTAGTAATCTCTTTCAGCTTCAGATAAATCAATAGCTTTTTTCTTTCCTTCGCGAATAGCAATAGCATCTTCTAATTTTGCAGGAACCCAAATACGTCCGTCATTACGTAAAGACTCTGACATCAAAGTTAACTTTGATTGGTGGTCTCCAGAAACTGGAATACATGTTGGGTGAATTTGTGTGTAACAAGGATTTGCAAAATATGCTCCTTTTTTATGGATTTTCCATGCTGCAGTAGCATTAGATCCCATTGCATTTGTAGACAAGAAGAAAACGTTACCATATCCACCAGAAGCAATAACTACCGCGTGAGCAGAGTGTCTTTCGATTTCACCTGTAATCAAGTTACGAGCGATAATTCCTCTTGCTTTACCGTTTACGATTACTAAGTCTAGCATCTCGTGACGGTTGTGCATTTTTATTTTTCCACGACCTATTTGACGGTTCATTGCAGAGTAAGCACCTAGTAACAATTGTTGTCCTGTTTGCCCTCTAGCATAAAACGTTCTCGATACTAATGCACCACCAAAAGAACGGTTATCTAATAAACCTCCATATTCACGTGCCAATGGTACCCCTTGAGCAACACACTGGTCAATAATATTTGTTGAAACTTCTGCAAGACGGTGTACGTTAGCTTCACGAGCGCGGTAATCACCACCTTTTACAGTATCGTAAAATAATCTAAAAACAGAATCTCCATCTCCTTGATAATTTTTTGCAGCGTTGATTCCTCCTTGTGCAGCGATTGAGTGCGCACGACGTGGTGAATCTTGAAAACAAAAAGCTTTTACGTTATATCCTAATTCTGCTAATGTGGCAGCAGCTGAACCTCCAGCTAATCCTGTACCAACAATGATAACATCTAAGTTACGTTTGTTTGCAGGATTCACTAAATTAATATGATCTTTATAATCTGTCCATTTATCCGAAATTGGACCATTTGGAATTTTTGAGTCTAATGCCATTATAATTTAATATTAATGATTGAAATGATGAAATAATGCAATAAAAATAAATCCAAAAGGAACGATGAACGCAAACGCTAATCCAAAAGTTCTTAACCCTCTAGAATATTTATTATTGAAACCAACCGATTGAAAAGAAGAACTAAATCCGTGTTTCAAGTGTAGTGCTAACAATACAAAAGAAATACAGTACAAAGCAGTACGCACAGGGCTTTCAAACTTTTCAGCTAATTCATGAAAATATCTAGTTTCATCAAGTGGATTAAAAGCAACATACTTGTAAACCATTTCAGGAAACCAAAAATCGTAAAAGTGTAATCCTAAAAATGCAAGGATCACAGCTCCTGAATAAATCATATTACGAGATGCCCATGAAGAATTTGCAGCACCGTTATTTTTTGCATAAGCAATAGGTCTTGCGCTTCTATTTTGAATTTCTAAAACAAACCCCATAATAAAGTGAAAAATCACTCCTACTATTAAAATAGGCTGAATCACAAATTGTACTAAGGGATTATTTCCCATGAAATGAGAAATCGAATTAAATACGTCGGAACTAAATACCGAAGTCATATTAATGAAAAAGTGCTGTGCTAGAAACAACATCAGAAAAAGTCCTGAAAGCGCCATAGCAACTTTTTTAGCTATTGACGACTTCAATAATGCAGATTTTGCCATAAGATTTGAATAATTTGTTTTAAAAAATATTACAAAAATAAAGCAAATACTCTTGAACTACAACCTTTTCGTTGTTATTTATAATGAGTTTAAAGTGTTTTAACAACCAATTTAATAATCTCTTAAATCATAAGCGCTAACCCATTATAAGACGGTAAGTTAGTTAAACAACTATCAAAAAAGACTTAATTATCTTTTAAAATCAGCCCCAATAATAGCTTTTTATACCCCCTATTTCACCAGCGAAACAATAATTTTAAATTTGCATTCGAATAAAAATAATAAAAACACAAATTTTAACATTTTTGTTTATTTATTTCAGGCATTTTTTAGGCAATCTCGGCTCAAGTTTTGGTCAAGGCCATGCTTATATACTAACGGTAAAATTTGAAATTATTGTCATAGCTATTTTTCATTTTTCAAAACCCAACACTTTACTGTAATTGAGACATAGTCACCATATTGTACTAGCTACAAAGATAAATTAGCGAATTCATAATGAGAAACAATTTAAACTTAGTATTTTTGAGTAATTAAAAGTAAAAACAAGAAACGTTATGAAATACCATCAAATTGACCGTGACTTATTTATAAAAAACCGTGCAAAATTTACGGCTCAGATGAAGCCAAAAAGTGTTGCCGTTTTTAATTCAAATGATATATATCCTATAAGTGCCGATAGTACAATGCCGTTTGAGCAACACCGAGATATTTTTTACCTATCGGGAGTTGATCAGGAAGAGAGCATCTTACTACTATTTCCAGACGCACCTTATGAGAACCAAAGGGAAATTCTTTTTTTAAAAGAAACAAATGACCATATTGCTGTTTGGGAAGGAGAAAAACTAACTAAAGAACGCGCTCTAGAGGTATCAGGAATCAAGAATGTACACTGGTTGCAAGATTTTGATAAGGTATTAAACGAAATGATGACCTATGCTGATACCATGTACATCAATACAAACGAACATTATCGCGCTGCTGTTGAAACAGAAACTCGTGAGGCTCGTTTTGTAAAAAAATGGAAAGAGAAATATCCTGCGCATGCCGTTGCAAAAAGTAATCCTATCCTACAACGCATTCGTTCTATAAAAGAGAGCGAAGAGATTGACTTAATTCAAAAAGCGTGTGACATCACCGAAAAAGGTTTTAGAAGAATCCTTTCCTTTGTAAAACCAAATGTTGCAGAATACGAAATCGAAGCCGAATTTATTCATGAGTTCATTCGCAATCGCTCTAAAGGTTTTGCTTATACGCCAATTATCGCTTCGGGAAACAATGCAAACGTATTGCATTATATCGAAAACAACCAACAATGTAAAGCAGGTGATTTGATCTTGCTAGATGTAGGAGCTGAATACGGAAACTATTCTAGTGATATGACGCGTACGATTCCGGTTTCAGGGAAATTCTCTGATAGACAAAAAGCGGTTTACAACGCGGTTTTGAAAGTAAAAAATGAGGCTACAAAAATGCTTGTTCCAGGAACTTTGTGGAAGCAATATCATATCGAAGTAGGGAAATTAATGACATCTGAATTGCTAGGCTTGGGTCTTCTTGACAAAGCCGATGTGCAAAATGAAAATCCAGAATGGCCCGCTTATAAAAAATATTTCATGCACGGAACTTCACACCACATGGGATTAGACACACATGATTACGGACTATTGACTGAGCCAATGCAAGCTAATATGGTTTTTACCGTAGAGCCTGGAATTTATATTCCTGCTGAAGGTTTTGGGATTCGTCTCGAAGATGATGTCGTAATTCAAGAAAATGGTGAACCGTTCAACTTAATGCGCAACATTCCTATTGAAGTTGACGAAATTGAGAGTTTGATGAACTTGTAAAAAGTTTCAAGTTTAAGGTTTAAAGTGAACAGTCTAGAATATTCTAGGCTGTTTTTTTATGCCCATAATTCAAATTAAATAACATCTAAACGATAAAAAAAATCTTTGGGCGCATCCCGCCTCCGTAAACTCCGGCAGGGTCGGGCTGTACGCTATTAGTCCTCGTCCCTGAAAAACGGGACTGTGGGCTAGCCGCTGCCATCCCTTGCGCATTAAAAGAACGTTAATTCTTCCAAAATAATATTCCTAAAATCGTCACAACATGTAACTTTACAAGACAATTTACGTCATATACTTATTAGACGATAAAGCATTATTTAAAAAGAGTGAATTTCTATTGATAATGGTTTAACGACAAACAAAATCATCTTTTAAAAATCAAATACAATCAAAATTATGACAGCACACGAAATAGATTATGAAATTTTTGGCGAAGAAATGCAATACGTCGAAATCGAATTAGATCCACAAGAAATTGTTATCGCTGAAGCAGGAAGCTTCATGATGATGGACAATAATATCCAAATGCAAACCATCTTTGGTGATGGATCAAGACAACAATCAGGAATCTTTGATAAATTACTTAGCGCCGGTAAAAGAGTTTTAACAGGCGAAAGCATGTTCATGACCGCCTTTATCAACCAGCATCACGGAAAAGGAAAAGTATCATTTGCATCTCCTTACCCAGGGAAAATCCTTCCTATCGACTTAACCGAGTTTCAAGGAAAGTTCATCTGTCAAAAGAGTTCGTTCTTATGTGCCGCAAAAGGAGTTTCTGTTGGAATCGAATTTTCTAAAAAAATAGGCCGCGGTCTTTTTGGTGGTGAAGGTTTCATCATGCAAAAAATTGAAGGTGACGGAATGGCCTTTGTACACTCCGGAGGAACCATGGCCAAAAAAGAATTGAAAGCAGGAGAAATTTTAAAAGTAGATACTGGCTGTATCATCGGTTTCACAAAAGATGTTGATTATGATATCGAATTCATAGGTGGAATCAAAAACTCCATTTTTGGAGGTGAAGGACTGTTCTACGCTACATTGCGCGGTCCCGGAACTGTTTACATTCAGTCATTACCTTTCAGCCGTTTAGCAGATAGAATTATCGCATCAGCACCAAAAGCAGGTGGAGACGGTCGCGGCGAAGGAAGTATCCTTGGCGGATTAGGAAATTTATTAGATGGCGATAATCGTTTTTAATAATTAATTATACTGCAAGGTCTTTAGGATTTTGCAAAATATAAAGAACGACTTTCAGTGATGGAAATCGTTTTTTATTTTAGAGGAAGTTTTATTTGCGGCATAGGTTGACATAGCGATTTATTTACAATTTTCTCTCTCATTAATTTCTTCTTATTGAAATGTCTAGAAATATTTTGAACTACCTCTGTATAATTATCCTTTATTACTAAATCATTCCCATCTTTTACTTGATGAAAAAACACTTTAATTGACCGACAATTATTGTGTTCAAAAACAGTATTTAACAAAGTTCTATCAGATAATCCACAAGAGTGTCCCATGATCAAAACCTGAAATTTACCGCTATCAACAAATCTCAATAAATTATTGTAGTTAGAGTTTTGCAAATATTGAAAAGATTTAAAATTTCGAAGAAATTCATTACTATTAAGGTTTTCAATTAATTTATAATCTTCGTCCATTTCATCCCCAAAACCAAAATTCACTTTATTATCTGTATTGTTGCCTAGAAAACCATGAATGAAATTTACTGAACTATTAACACTATCATCATATTCATTAAGCTTATTATATATGTCAGGAATAGGAGTGTAATTAAAATTTAATATATGTATATTACTGATTAACTGCTCTTTCCTTTCTTTTGCAAAATATTCTTTTATTTCATATACATCTTCATTATCACTAAACTCTTTAAAAATATTGCGCTCGCCACTCAGCACAGAGATAGGCTTTAAGATATTTTGAAATTTTGACCATTCTACATCATCATTTTTTGTAAAATCTAATTTATAGGTGTTAACTACTTTTTCTAATAAATACTTCTCCAATAAATCTTTTACTTGCTTAAATTCTTCATTTAACTTTAAAATTTTCCTGTTCTTTTCTACTTTAGTTGTATTATCTCTAGATATTAATTTTAAATAATCATAATACAAGTTTTCCAAATCTACCCAATTACTAGATGACGAAATATTACATGTGTTTTGAAAAAAATTATTTTTAAAACTATGTTTATTATTATGTCTGAATTTTTTAAATAATTCTTTAATTGATTTGAAATCTTTAATATCATCCTTCGAAAGCTCTTTACTAGAAAACTTTGATTTTAATGCTATCATTTCAAATTTGCAAAACAAATCTTCATACGAAAAATCTATCATCAGTTTTGTAGAAACTGAATTCCAATAATCATCTATAAAATCTTTGTATGAAGTTGGTAATCCATGAGCTAAATCAAATCCGTTTCCTATAATAACAAGTCTGTTCATTTTTATAAATTGCTTTCCTCAAATTTACTGAATTTTATTACAATCTAGCTTTTAAGAAGGTGCTTTAACTAGTTTGTTATCAACAAGACAATAACATTCTCAAAAAATTAGAACCAACTAGGTAGCCCCGATTGTAGCGGCATCCTTTTATCTCTCCCGATAGCTATCGGGAGAGATAAAAGATATAGCGAAAAGCGGGAGGAATCATGAAATATGCACAGTGGCGGTGCTCTTAAAAAAATAAATAAACTTACTTTTGCAGTCTAAAATTTAGATTTGAAAAATACGCAGTACAAAAACACAAACATCGCTTACACAGACACCGGTAAAGGAACGGCAATTGTCTTGCTACATGGTTTTCTAGAAAATCAAAAAATGTGGGAACAATACATTGCACCGTTTTCTAAAAAAAATCGGGTGATTACCATCGATTTATTGGGGCATGGGGCAACAGAATGTCTGGGATATGTGCACAGCATGGAAGACAATGCCGATGCTGTTCAAGCTGTTTTAACTGAATTGCGCATTAGGAAAGCTATTTTTTTAGGCCATTCTATGGGTGGTTATGTTGCCTTAGCTTTTGCTGAATTGTACCCTGATACAGTGAAGGGAATGGTGCTTTTAAATTCGACTGCAAGAGCCGATAGTGACGAGCGCAAATTGAATCGAGATCGGGCAATTAAGGCGGTAAAACAGAGTTATACTACTTTTGTGAGTTTGGCTATCGCTAATTTATTTAGTGAATCTAATCGAGAGCGTTTGCAAAGCGAAATCGAGACTGTAAAAAACGAAGCTTTAAAAACGCCACTTCAGGCAATCGTTGCTTCTCTTGAAGGAATGAAGATTAGGGCAGATCGAGAAGTTTTATTGCACTTGACTCCGTATCCAAAAATGATGATATTAGGGGAGAAAGATCCTGTTTTAAATTATGAGGAAACAAAAATGCAAGTACAAGATACTGAGGTAAAATTAATTACTTTTCCTGATGGACACATGTCTCACATTGAAAACCAAGTAGAACTTACTGAGGTTTTGTTACAATTTTTCAAGAAGGTTTAAAAGCATTCTCACTCAAATAGCCTTTTTCAATGAGTTCCTCTTTGCTGGTAATATGATGTGCTTTTTGGTCTTTTATTATTATTAATTTGGTGGCTAATGCAATCACATTTTCATAGTTGTGATCTGTGATAATAATTCCTTTTTTACTGGCATTTTGTAACAGCAAAGCATTCACTTTTTCGACCATTATTGGCGAGAGTCCGTTATAGGGTTCGTCAAGAAGAATAAATTTGGATTCGTTACATAAAACCAATTTGATCTCGAGATAGCGCAGCTCGCCACCAGAGAGATGACTGATTTTTTTATCTTTTATATTGTGGATAAAATCGTCTTGATAAAATTTTTCGACAGCACTTTTTTCAATCGATAGTTGGATTGCTTTCGCAACAGTTAAGTGTCGTGGAATAAAATTTTCTTGTGAGAGGTAACTAATGTCCCGAAACAAATCGCTGGTTTTGACTTTTACCACATGATCTATGCGAACAAATTTGAAGTCGCATTTCTCGATTCCGAAAATAATTTTTAGTAAAGTCGATTTACCAGATCCGTTACGACCTAGCAATCCTATAATCTCGCCTGTTTCACATTTTAAATACACATCAGAAAGGATGACTCTATTGTCATACTGTTTTTGAACACTGTCGACCTCTAAAAAATGTTTTTTCAAAATAATTTCAGAATAAGGTTAGACAAAAAACTGAATATAATTAAAGTCACAAAATTAAAACACCATGCATACAACCAGAGTTCGGTTTTTGTAATGGCATTATTATAATAGAAAAGATATTCGTTTTTTGAGTTTAGTTCTTTTACCAGCAGACTAACGGCAAATCCTATCGTCAAGAAAGTATATTTAAAAGCAAAAATCCCAAGAAAAAGTACCGGCATAATGCATACAGCCAAATTGATTATTAGCGTACTCTTGAAGAAAATGAATATGTTAGCTGCTTTCTTGATTGTTCTTATTTTATGTAAAGAAAACAATTTCTTACATACAACAAGCTAAAAATTTGCAAATTAATGTGCTACACTACTTTCTCTTGAAATGGAATGTTTTTATCTAAAATCTCTTGTAGTAAAGTGACAATTTGGACTTTATAATTGGCCATAATAATCTCGTCGATAATCATTTCGCTATCTCTGTCTTCCTTAAAATTGAAAGGTAAAAATCCCGATTTTAAATTTTTAAACGAAATAATTCCAGCTTCAATAGGCTTTGATTCTGCCAAAGTCTCGTACATGAAAGCGTAAGCCAACACCTGAATGATTTTGTCGTTTTTAATATCTTCAGTTAATCCGCGCCACGTTTTAAGTGTCACACTTGCTTTCTCCACTTTACCTGTTTTGTAATCAATGATTCTAATGTTTCCATTGCGTTCTTCGATTCTGTCTACATTTCCTTTTATAAGTACTGGAAAAGGCAAACTTGGATCGGTAAGCACTCGCTCATAGGTTTTTTCTAAAGCAATAATTTTAATAGCATCACCTGCTTTAATACCCTCTAACTCTACTTTTAAAAAGTTGTGCACATTTCGTTTTGCTACTTCAAACGCGAGTAGATTTCGACCTTTCTTAATTTCGCCCTCCTTATAAACTGCTTTAAACTGCGTGAGCACCTCAGCATCTATCAATTTGAAACAATTTACGATATCAGCCTCTGATATAAATTTGCCAACAAATGGATCGTACAATACTTTTAAAGTTTCGTGAATAATAGTTCCTAAAGTATTTAAAGCTATATTCTCTTCTACCTCATCTACTTCCCTGATGCGTAAAATCTTCTGGAAATAAAACTGAATTGGGTTGCGTATATAACTCGTCAATGCCGAGGGAGAAAACCCTACCGCTGCAATTTCCTTGAGTCGGTCCATCACCGCCTCTGATTTTTCTATGACCATTGGCTTATAGGCCTTTTCAGGGAGAACGGCATTATAAATTTCATGCGTTAAATTATGATTGGCTTGCTTTTCTACTTCCAACTGTGTGATAAAACGGCTTTTTTCACCAGCATCTAGTCCGTCACTTTCTGTATTGTAAAGCAAGTAAACATTCTTAGCACGTTGCAGTAAATGGTAAAAGTGGTAGGTGTAAATGGCATCCTTTTCTTTAAATGTAGGCAGTCCCAATTCTCTTTTGACATCATAAGGAATAAAGGAATTTTGAGATTTACCCGCAGGGAATTTCCCTTCATTCATCGAGGTCACAATTACCGTATCAAAATCCAATACACGACTTTCTAGCACTCCCATGATTTGCAAACCATTTAAAGGTTCCCCTTCAAATGAAACCTCAGCAAGATCAATTACTTGCTTATAAATCGCATGTAATGTGTCGATTTTATCAATGTGACTGTGCTGAGAATAATAATTAATTAGTTTATTAATTACTTTGAAAATAGCAAAAACAAAGGCTTTGGTTATTTTCTCTTCTTCGTTATCGTTGCTTAAATTATTTTTGATTGTTAAAAGCAATTCCGAAATTGTTTCTAAGACAGCTATCGAACCTTGCTCCCATTTTTTAAATAATAGTAAAAACAAATCAGTAGGTTCAGGATTCAATTCCATTACCTTTTGATGTGTAATAAATGTATAATTATTTTGATTGATTATTTTAACCAATGCTGAAGTTTGAGCATAGGGTTCCACTAGGGGATGCGTTAAAATATCCAATACATCTTTATAATACAAAACATAGCTTTTAGCATTACGAGACAAGGCATTGGTATGCATTTTAAATAATTTGGCAATCAATATTTGCGCTGGATTATTTTTACTCGAGTAGCCCATTGTTATATTTAAAGCACCCACCGAGGCTGGCAGTGAATATAAAAGTGGCACTAGAACATTCTCCTCTCCAAGCACAATCGCAACCTTATCAAGTGAGGCCATTGGGTTTTCGTCAAGAATTTTTTCTATAATCGTCCCTGCAATTTTTGCCTGTCCTATTGTTTTAGGCGTACCAATTACTTGGATGTTTTTAGTTTGAGAAAATTCATCGACAATCCATTCAAATGGATTTGACTTATAATGTTTCCAGTTAGATTTAAACCTCCTCAAAAACAGACCTGCATCGTGGTATGGATCGTTTAAAAATGTTTGATCAGCATCCCAAAATATTTTAGCTTGATCAACTGCAATCAAGTGCTGAATGATTTTTTCTTCACTTGCATTTAATGCATTGAATCCCGCAAAGAGGTATTTCTTATTCTGAATTGTTTTTGTGTATGGCAGTAAATTTTCCACCGCTTGTCGGTAAATCAATCCTTGGTAACCAATTCCCTTTTTTAATAGATGCGCATAAAATGCTTGGTAATAACTAGGTAACAATTTCCAAAAGTCGATGTACTTTTCTAGTAAAGTAGTTTTTTGTTCGACCTCAATTCCCCATTTTTTAATGTCTTCAATATCTTTTAAGTACGAAAGCACATGTGTAGGGTCAAGTAAGTAACGATCAATCTCGTTGAAGTCTTGTAATAGCATCTTTGCCCAGTTGGCAAACTGCTCAAATGTTTGTTGTTGTGCTTTATCTGTAATAGAGAGATACACTTCGTAAAATTCAAATAATAGCTCAATAGGATCAACCGTTCTAATCTGCGAAATGTCTTGAATAAAATCCTCTATGCTAATAATTTCTGGTGAAAGAATATTTGTATTTACTTGCTTTTTTAAGGCATCAATCAAAAATATTTTTGCGCGTTTATTGGGTAAAACGACAATGGTATCTGTTAAATCTTGGGCGTAATCATCAATTAAAACAGCGGCAATTTTATCTAGGAAAGAATTGTTTATCATCCTATAAAAATAAAAAAACGCCCCGATAAATCGGGGCGTTTCCTATAAATATTTTGAAGAAATTACTATTTAATCAAAGATACTTCTACTCTTCTGTTTTCAGCTTTTCCTTTAGCTGTTTTGTTAGAAGAAATTGGTTTAGTTTCACCGTAACCAGTAGATTTCAATCTGTCTCCGTTAATACCTTTTTCTACTAAATAGTTTCTAACTGCAGCAGCTCTATTTTCAGATAAAGTTTGGTTTAACGCATTACTTCCATCACTATCAGTATGACCTTCTACCATGAAGTTAGAGTTAGGATACTCTTTCAAGATTGAATTGATAGACTCTAAAACTGGATACGTTTGAGTTTTGAAAGAAGATTTTCCTGAATCAAATAAGATTGTTTTACCGTAGTCATTCAATTGTTTGATCACTTCAGCAGAAACCTCAGGACATCCACCATTTGCAACAGTTCCTTTTACAGTAGGACATTTATCGTCTTTGTCTAATACTCCGTCTCCGTCAGTATCTGGCCAAGGACATCCAGCATTTTCTTTAGGACCTGCAACGTTTGGACATTTGTCATCTTTATCAGCAACACCATCTCCGTCAGCATCAGGACAACCGTTTAAAGCTGCTAAACCAGCAACATTTGGACAAGCATCATCTTTATCAGCGATTCCGTCTCCATCTGTATCAGGACATCCATTTAATTCTTTTGGACCTGCAATATTTGGACATGCATCATCTTTATCAGCAATACCATCACCGTCAGTATCAGGACAACCGTTGAATTCTTTTAAACCAGCAATTTCTGGACATTCATCGTCTTTGTCATAAATTCCATCACCATCAGTATCTTTTCCTCCAAATTTGAAGATAATACCTGCAGTATGTTGGAAGTGAGATGGTGCATCTGGAGCTCCAGCAACATCTTCTCTATCTCCGTAAGATTTCTTATAAGAGGTTTCAAGAGCCAAACCTAACTTATCAGTAAACCAGAAAGTTAATCCAGCACCTGGATTTACAGTACCAAAACTGCTATCTCCAAAGAAAGTGTATCCTCCACCAATGTGTAACGATGGGTCGATTACTTTTGAACCAATTAAATTCATGAAGCTATATCTTAATGAAGCGTCAATCCCGTAGTACATTAAGTCACCAGGATTAGTATTTGTGTTACCGTGCAAATCACTTCCTGGAGCTGTAGGATCAAATCTAACATACCTGTCAATTTTATTAACAGAACCTTGCAATCCTACAGAGATATTATCTCCTAAGAACCTTGATACACTGATGTAAGATACTGTAGGAATCATATTCCAATTACTTTTTACATCAAATGGCTGAGCAAAAATGTCATTTAAAGAACCATCATTTCCTTTTGCACTAGTTCTAGTGTCTACAGCATTAGCTCCAAATGAGATTGCCCATGGATTATTGCTGTCTTGGGCTTGAGAACTTAATCCCATAACCATCATACCCCCAAGTAAAAATTTGTTAAGATTTTTCATACTTATTTTTAATTATTATTTTAGTTAATTCCGCACAAATGCAGTACGATTATAGTAAACCACAAAAACAAAAATTTATTGTCATAAACTCTATTTAATAGCGCTATCTCCTTTAAAAACTTTAATGCATTTTGCCGTACCTATTGCATAACTTATTGACATATAATTCTATCAAAATAAAAGTTATTACAAATAAAATACTAGCATTGAATGGCATTAAAAGCTATCAGTAGAAAATTTTCAGCTTGTTTGTAAATAGAGAGGGTTAACGCTTTTGAATGACGTTTGGCTTGCTCTTCTGTTACAATTAATGACGTTTATTTTCAATAAAGAATTGTCTGCGATTCCATAAAAAAAACGCTCCGACAAATCGGAGCGTTTCTTGTAAATATTTAGAATAAATTATTCCTTAATTAAAGAAACTTCAACTCTTCTGTTTTCAGCTTTTCCTTTAGATGTTCTGTTAGATGCAATTGGTTTAGTTTCACCAAAACCAGTAGATCTTAATCTGTCTGTGTTAATTCCTTTTTCTACTAAGTAGTTTCTTACTGCAGCAGCTCTATTTTCAGATAAAGTTTGGTTTAACGCATTACTTCCATCGCTATCAGTATGACCTTCGATCATAAAGTTAGAGTTAGGATATTCTTTCAAGATATCATTGATTGATTGTAATACTGGGTAAGATTGAGATTTGAAAGAAGATTTTCCTGAATCAAATAAGATTGTTTTACCGTAGTCATTCAATTGTTTGATTACTTCAGCAGAAACCTCAGGACAACCACCATTAGCAACAGTTCCTTTTACAGTAGGACATTTATCATCTTTGTCTAATACTCCGTCTCCGTCAGTATCTGGCCAAGGACATCCACCGTTATCTTTAGGACCTGCAACGTTTGGACATTTGTCATCTTTATCAGCGATTCCATCTCCGTCAGCATCAGGACAACCGTTTAAAGCTGCTAAACCAGCAACATCTGGACAAGCATCATCTTTATCAACAATTCCGTCTCCATCTGTATCAGGACATCCGTTAAATTCTTTTGGACCTGCAACATCTGGACATGCATCATCTTTATCAGCAATACCATCACCGTCTGTATCAGGACATCCGTTGAATTCTTTTAAACCAGCAATTTCTGGACATTCATCATCTTTGTCATAGATTCCATCACCATCTGTATCTTTTCCACCAAATTTGAAGATAAGACCAGCAGTGTGTTGAAAGTGAGATGGAGCATCTGGAGTTCCAGAAGCATCTTCTCTATCTCCGAAAGATTTTTTGTAAGAGCTCTCAAGAGCTAAACCTACATTTTCAGTAAACCAGAAAGTTAATCCAGCACCTGGATTAATAGTTCCGTAGCTACTGTCTCCAAAGAAAGTATACCCTCCACCAACATGTAAAGATGGGTCAATTACTTTTGATCCAATTACATTCATGAAGCTGTATCTTAATGTAGCATCAATACCGTAGTACATTAAGTCACCAGGATTGCTGTTTACATAACCACGTGAATCGTGACCTGGAGCCGTTGGATCAAATTTAACATACTTGTCAATTTTATTAACAGATCCTTGTAATCCGAAAGAGAAATTATCTCCTAAGTATCTCGATACACTAATGTAAGATACTGAAGGAAGAACGTTCCAATTGTCTTTTGTTTCAAATGGTTGAGAAAAATGACGGTCAAACCAACCATCACCTCCACCAGCACTAGTTCTAGTGTCTACAGCGTTAACTCCAAAAGAGATAGCCCATGGATTGTTACTGTCTTGAGCTTGAGAACTTAATCCCATAACCATCATAGCAGCAACTAAAATTTTGTTAAGATGTTTCATACTTATTTTTTTTAATTACAATTTTAGTTAATTACAAACAAAAGTAACCCGATAATTATTAACCACAAAATCAAATGTTAAAAAAAACCACTTTTATAACCCAAAAGTGGCAATTATATAAATCGAGATGATAATTACACAACATTCAGAGAATGACCTACTTCAATAAACGCAGCAATAGCCTTATCTAGCTGTTCTTTTGTATGCGCAGCCGATAGCTGAACTCTAATTCTAGCCTTATCTTTTGGTACAACTGGGAAGAAAAATCCTATTACATAGATCCCTTTCTTTAACAATTCGTCTGCCATTGTCTGAGATAATTTGGCATCGTACAACATAACCGGAACAATTGCCGAATCTCCATCAACAATATCAAAGCCCGCCTTCTTCATTCCTGCTTTAAAATAGTTTGTATTCCATTCTAATTGATCTCTTAATGTAGTATCCTTTTCTAATAGCTCAAAAACTTTAATAGATGCTCCTACAATTGCAGGTGCTAATGAGTTTGAAAACAAATAAGGTCTTGAACGTTGACGCAATAATTCGATAATTTCTTTTTTGGCTGTAGTGTACCCTCCCATGGCTCCACCTAAAGCTTTTCCTAATGTTCCAGTAATAATATCTACTCTACCCATTACTCCTTTTGCCTCAAGCGTCCCTTTACCAGTTGCTCCTATGAAACCTGCAGCATGGCATTCATCTACCATTACCATTGCATCGTACTTATCAGCAAGATCACAAATTTTGTCTAGTGGTGCCACAACACCATCCATAGAGAAGACACCGTCAGTTACTATAATCTTAAAACGACTTCCAGCTTCATTGGCTTTAATCAATTGCTGCTCTAAATCTTCCATGTTGCTATTTTCATAACGGTAACGAGACGCTTTACACAAACGCACCCCATCAATAATAGAAGCATGGTTCAAACTATCAGAAATTATTGCATCTCCTTCGCCTAATAATGGTTCGAATACTCCTCCGTTTGCATCAAAAGCTGCTGCGTAAAGGATCGTATCTTCAGTTCCGTAGAATTCCGAAATTTTTCTTTCTAATGTTTTGTGAATATCTTGTGTTCCACAAATAAAACGCACAGATGACATTCCGAAACCGTGTGTGTCCATTGCATCTTTGGCTGCTTGAATCACTTCTGGATGTGATGACAATCCTAAATAGTTGTTTGCACAAAAATTCAAAACCTTTTCTCCTGTCGAAATAGTAATCTCGGCATCTTGTGGGGAAGTAATAATTCTTTCTTTCTTAAAGATTCCGTTATCTTCTATCGTTTGCAATTCGTTTTGCAAATGTTCTTTTATTTTTCCGTACATAATTTATGGTGTATTTTGTTTACAATTTTATTTATTATTCGAAAATCTGAATTTGAATTAGTAAAGAAATGCATTCCTTACCCGCCTAAATTACTCATCAAATTTTACGAATTATTCATTTATCAGCTACAAATTTACCACTTCGATTTCTTTTCCGATGTAAATCAGTGCTTTTTTTACGACTTTATAACCCATTAGTTCAATTGCGTATTGGTAATTCTCCAGTTGCTTTTGATATTTAGCATTGTGCGCTCCTGTTTTATAATCTAATAAATACACTTCTTTCAACTGATTTATTACCATTCTATCCGGCTTAATCGTATTTCCTTCTTTTTGAATAATCGTTTGTTCGTTTAACACAGCGTTTCCTGCCAAAAAACAAATTTCTAATTCAGGATGATTAATAATATCTAAAATTGTTTGATGAACTAGTTCTTTTTGACCAAAGTTTATTAATCCATTTTCTATCGCTTTTTCGACGGCCAACGTTACATCTTCTTTTGTTTTTACAAATGATAGAATTTCGTGCACTAAATTTCCATACTCAATAGATTCTTGTTGGTGCGTCCCCCACATTAAAGCTTCTCGTTGCGCAATTTTAATATTCTTAGGATTTAACGTTTCGGCAACAACTTCTATCTTTTTTGAAGTATCCACATGTTTTGACGCTGATGACAGTTTTATAGGATTTCCAAATTCATACTCAAATTTCTCTGGATCGAAACCGTCTTTACTTTCTAAATAATTAATAAAGAAAGCCGACATATTATTTGTCTTTACTTCTCCCTTGCTAGACAAGTTCATATTCGAAATTACATATAGCTGTTCTTCAGCACGTGTAAGGGCTACATATAGAACATTGATATTATCTAGTAGTTCTTCTTGTTTCTTCTGGTCGTAAACCATTTTTGCCTCTGCACTAAAACCCTCTACAGCCGCACTATTATCTATTAAAACCTTAGGTAAACCAAAATCCATTTCAGTTGCTTCTAACCATAATTTATCTTTTGGTTTCCTTCCATAATCTTCTTCTGCAAATGGCATAATCACTACTGGAAATTCTAATCCCTTTGATTTGTGAATGGTCATGATACGCACCGCATTATTTCCTTCTGGTGAAGGAATACTAAATTTCTCTGCGTTTTTATCCCAGAAATTCAAGAAATCAGCAATTCCGGCTTGGTTACGAACGTCACGTTCTAGAACAATGTCGAGGAAGTATTGCACATACGCTCCGCCGCCTTTGGCGAGCTTTGGCGATAAAAATTTTGCTATTACGATTTCAACCGCTTCATACAATGATTTTTTTCGAATGTTTTGAAAAGAAAGCGATATATCAAAACTCGTCAACCAACTCTCAAAATCCACTTCGTTTTTATGCTCCATCCCTTGCGCTATGAAATCATGAACTTCTAATTTATCTTGAATGTTTTCCCCGATATAATGCAGAAAATAGGCTTTAGCCTCTAAGTCGGCATTGTTTTTTAAGTATTTTAAAAGATGAATAATCAATCTTACTTCGGTAGCATTTTGAATCATCAATGTTTCTGATGACAAAAGCGGAATGTTTTGTTCAGTCAAATAATTGGCAATTGCAACTCCTTGTCCACGTTTGCGAGTTAAAATCACAATATCCTTATATTCAAAACCTTCTCGAAGGACTTTTTGAATCTTATTTAAAGTCGCCAAAACAAATAATTCTGTTTTATCTAGCGCTTCCTCATCTTCATCGGCCGATTCTACTTTTGGAATAAAAGAAATATTCACATAGCCTCCGGTTTTGTTATTTGTTTTTTGATGGCTGTGATTTTCATACAAATCTTTATAATCCGGATGCTCAAATTCTTCAGAAACCAGTTTAAAAAATTCGTTATTAAAATCAATAACTTGCGAATAGCTTCGGTAATTTTTATCTAAATGTTCCAGTTTTTTATCTGGATTATTAAACGGATTGTTGTCCTTACTCAACTCAATAAACTGCTCCGCTTTTCCGCCACGCCAGCGGTAAATAGATTGTTTGGGATCGCCCACAATCATCAGCGTTCCTTTTTCGCCAAAATCATCCTGACCCGAAAGTGCGTTGTCAATCAAGGGAATTAAATTTTGCCATTGCATCTCCGACGTATCTTGAAATTCATCAATAAAAAAATGGCGGTAACGCTCTCCTAATCGTTCATATATAAAAGGAGCAGGTTGATTCTGAATTTCACGGTGAATGATTGCGTTGAATTCCGTTATGGAAAGGACATTTTGTTCTTCTTGAATCTTAGCCAGCTCGTTACTTACCGTATTCAATAAGGAAAGTGGCGTAATATTTTTTAGGAAAGCTTTGTAGAAATCTCTTTTTTCGAAATTTTTATAGATTGTAGCCAGAATTTGAATTAACTCCGGAATTAGATTTTCTATTAGCGCGCGGTCCTTTGCTGTTTTGTTGATAGCGATATCATCAGACTCGTGAAAGGTTTTATTTTTTGGATTGAATTTTCCGTCTCGAATGCTAATTAAGTGATTTGGAAACGTTCCTCTTGAAAACGACTTTAGATCAATGCCGTTATTCTCAATTAGCGTTAATGCTGCTTGCGCAAATTCGGCGTTATCTTTTTCTAAAACTTTACAGCTTTCTACTAATTTACTTTTTATTGCAACAAAATCGGCAATAGATTTATCATGGAAATGCGTAATCTCAGAACGGTGGTTTTCGTTCAAAACCAATCGGCCTGTATCCAGAATTTCACGTGAAATGTCCCAAGATTTATCATCATCGGTTTTTTCCATCGTGAAATCGATTAGTAATTTAGTCAGCGTTTCATCTTCACCTGCTTGAGAAATAATAGCATCAACCGCTTCCACCAATAAATTTTCGGTGTCTAATGTCACTTCAAAAGTCATGGGCAAACCAAGATCATGGGCAAAAGCACGTATTACTTTATGCGTAAATTTATCGATAGTCGAAATATCAAAGGCGGCATAATTGTGAATGATATGCTTGATGATTTGCTGCGATTTGGTCTTAATTTGGATAATCGAAAGACTAGTGTCTCCAGAAAGATCCTGCATCAAGTCGGCTGCTTTTTGAGAAGGTTCGTCTTTGGCAAATTCAGACAAACTTCCTACGATTCGGCTTTTCATTTCGTGTACCGCTTTATTGGTAAACGTAATGGCCAGAATATTTCGATAGGCATCATTTTTATGCGCAGTGAGAATAATTTTCAAGTATTCTTTGACCAAGGCATAGGTTTTTCCGGATCCTGCGGAAGCATCATATATTGAGAAGGAAGGTCTCCCCACCCCTCCCGACTTTTCGGGACTACCCGAAGGGAAGGGAGCTGAAGCGGGATTTATATTGTGTTCTGAAATGCTGTTGTTTTCCATGGTGGTTTTGTGTCTGAAAAGCTTTTTTTTTGTACAAAAACGCTTTTCATTATAGCTTCAAATGTTGCTCTTATTGCAATATATTGTAGGTTGTAAAACTCCCTAGCCCTGATGGAAACGGCATCCTTTCCTGCCGGAGTTCGGCAGGAAAGATATAGTGTACAGCAGGAAAAAGCTTCTAAAAATTAGCTTTAGGAATAGGTTGCTTTTAAAAAATGTTTGTTTAATGTTTAAAAGTAGTATTTTTGCACTATGGAAACAAATAGACAGAAAAAAATAGGTGGGGTTATCCAAAAAGATTTGGTTGACATTCTGCAAGGTGAAGTGAGAAAAAATGGCGTATCTAATTTAATTATTTCGGTATCTAAAGTTAGTGTGACTACAGATTTGTCTGTGGCAACGGTGTATTTAAGTGTATTTCCTCAAGAAAAAGCTGGTGAAATTTTGGAGGCTGTGAAGTCGAATGCTAAAACAATTAAGCATGATTTATCACAAAGAGTGCGTTTGCAATTGAGAAAAGTACCCAACTTGGTTTTCTTTATTGATGACTCTTTAGATTATATCGAAAAAATCAACAACGCTTTGTCAAATAGAGACAATCCTATTGAAAACAGAGACCTTTTAGAAAAACGCAAGTTGATATAATTTGAATTTTCCTCTTTACATAGCCAAACGTTACATTCTTAGTAACAGTAAAAACAATGCTATAAATATCATTAATCGCATTGCGAGTATGGGTATCATTGTGGGCGCCATGGCTTTGTTTGTGGTTTTATCTGTTTTTAGCGGACTGAAAGTTTTCAGCCTTTCGTTTACAAATGACATTGATCCCGACATAAAAATAAGTAGCACTCTGGGCAAATCATTTTTTATTTCGCCCGAGCAAGAGGCCGAAATCAAGAAGATTGACGGGCTCGCCTCCTACTCAAAAATAATAGAAGAACGTGTCTTGTTTGTTTTTAATGACAAGCAAGAAGTGACTTATCTAAAAGGCGTTGACACTAATTTTAACGCTGTCAATGATATTAAAAAAACACTTTATAACGGACAGTGGTTAGCACCAAATACCTATCAAGTCGTGATGGGCTATGGTATCGCTCAAAAATTTTCTATGGGGTTATTAGACTTTAATAATCAACTGGAAGTATGGGTGCCTAAACCTGGAAAAGGAACGATTGAAAGTGCCGAACAGGCTTTTAATAAAAGTCAAGTATATCCTATTGGTATTTACGCAATAAGTCCAGATTTAGACTCAAAATATGTTTTTGCCGACTTGGGTTTGGCGCAAGAATTATTAGAGTTTAAGCCCAATCAAATTTCGGGAATCGAAATAAAAGAAAAAGCGGGTGCCAATGAAAATTTGATTATAGCAGAGCTAAACAGTATATTTAATAATAAAATCACCATTAAAAACAGAGCACAACTCAATGAGTCTTTGTATAAAATGTTGAATACCGAAAATATTGCGGTGTACTTAATATTTACGCTTGTGATTGTAGTTGCGCTTTTTAATTTAATTGGTGCGCTAATTATGATGATTCTTGACAAAAAAGGCAATCTTAAAACGCTTTTTAATCTTGGAGTCGAAATCAAAGATTTGAGAAAGATATTTTTACTGCAAGGTACTTTACTAAGTGTTTTTGGGGGAATTATTGGTTTGGTTTTAGGAATAATCATTGTCTTAATTCAACAACATTATCAGTTGGTTATGATTACGCCCACACTAGCTTATCCTGTGATTTTCTCTATCGAAAATGTCTTAATTGTAATGGGAACAATTGTCATTTTAGGATTTATAGCCTCGTTAATTGCAAGTAGTCGCGTGAGCAAAAAATTATTAGAGTAAAATTTCAGGTATTCTAAAAAAAGAAATTCCACTAATTTTCACAATTTGAACTGTGATAATTAGTGGAATTTCTTTTTAAATCTTATTTATAAATTGTTTATACTACTTCATAACCAGCATAAGCTTGTTCTATTTCGTTTAAAATAGCAAACAACTCTAAAGGATTATCTTCAGTAACTAGTTTTTGTTTGAATGGCTTGAACGAGTGAATCCCTTTGAAATAATTGGTATAATGCGGGCGGGTTTCTACAATTCCTAAACGTTCTCCTTTCCATTCCATTGCCCAAGTTAAGTGATTGCGAACCGCTTCTACACGATCTATTACTGTAGGCTTAGCCAAATGTTCCCCCGTTTCAAAGAAATGTTTGATTTCGTTAAAAATCCAAGGATAACCTATCGCAGCACGACCAATCATAATACCGTCGATACCGTATTCATTCTTATATTGCAAGGCTTTTTCGGGACTATCAATATCTCCATTTCCAAAAATAGGCATCGTAATTCTAGGGTTATTTTTTACTCTAGCAATATGCGACCAGTCAGAATGGCCTTTGTACATTTGGGCACGAGTTCTAGCGTGTATGCTTAATGCAGCAACACCAATGTCTTGTAGACGCTCAGCCACCTCATCGATATTAATTGAACTATCATCCCAACCCAAACGCGTTTTTACCGTAACTGGTAAATGCGTACTATCGATCACAGCTTGTGTTAAGCGAATCATTAAATCAACATCTTTTAAGACTCCGGCTCCAGCACCTTTACAAACTACTTTTTTTACAGGGCAACCAAAGTTAATATCAATAATATCCGGATTTACAGTGGATACAATCTTAGACGAAAGTGCCATTGCTTCTTCATCACCTCCAAATATTTGGATTCCCACAGGGCGTTCGTAATCAAAAATATCTAATTTCATGCGGCTTTTTATGGCGTCACGAATCAAACCTTCTGAAGAAATAAACTCAGAGTACATCATATCGGCACCATGCATTTTACACAACCTACGAAAAGGCGGGTCGCTCACATCTTCCATAGGTGCAAGTAGTAAAGGGAAATCAGGTAATTCTATGTTGCCAATCTTAATCATCTTCGTTTAATTTTTTGCAAAAATACGGTTTTCTAAAGGATTGCCTAAAATATTTTTTTCTCAGTTAAATATTTCCAGTATCGTTTAGGCACATGCTGCACATGCAACTTCATATTTTTTCTTTCTTTTATATTGGTGTGATCGAAATATTCGACCCATAATTTTTGGTAATTAATTTCTTTGTCGTCGTAAATACCGTCTTCATCTTGGAGCTTTTTTTCGACATCAGCATCTAAAGTCACTATCTCTGTATTTTCTAAATCGTAGTACACTCCGTACCCTCTTTTAAAGTCATATATCAACCATTTTTGATCTTGGTATCTGTTTTTAAAGTGTCGAACAACCAAAGTTAACACATTAAAGTCAGGATAAATTTTAGCAAAATAGATGCCGTCTTTCAACAATTCGAATCGAATAAAAGCTTCCATTCGATGCTTCTCTCTCCCTACGCTTTTTACTAATTTAGAAATCTTGAGAACATCAGGATTGGAGAAATCAGCAAATACATTTTTGCCCGAATTATCAACAGCGTATTTAATTGCTCTAAATAAAATATTTTCAGCATCTTCTGTCTCAGATAAAAACGCGTACAAAATTTGTCTCACCCCTTCTTTGCCCAACTGCTTTTCTAAACGCGCCAATACTCGATCTGACTTTTCATCGTTTGTAATTACAGTAATGACTTCGGCAAAAAGAACATTTTGGGCTTTATCAGCACCAATGATTGAAACATCTTGATATTTGTATTCGAAAATTTCGAAAACAGCAGTAAAAAAACCCTCTAGTGTATTATCGTAAGAAAGAATCGTCATTTAAAAGTGATAATTGATTGCTAAAAGGATTTTCGAATTTGCTCCTAGTATCTTTTAGAATTATATCTTTTAAATTCACTGCATCTAGAAAATCCAAACTTCTATTTGCATTTGCAACAGTGATAAAATATTTGGCTCTATTAGTCGATACCCCTATTTTTTTAATATGTTCTAACGTTAGATTTTTAAAGCGTCTAGCTTGGATAATTTTATACGCCGATTTTACTCCAATTCCAGGCACTCTCAAAATCATTTCTAAAGGCGCTGTTTGTATCATTACCGGAAACTTATCGACATTTCGCAATGCCCAACTCATTTTTGGATCTACCTCTAAGTCTAAAAACGGATTGTTTTGCTCTAGAATTTCATTGGCTTTAAAGCCGTAAAAACGCATTAACCAATCAGCTTGATACAATCTATTTTCACGTACTAAAGGAACTTGCGAACCCAAAGCTGGCAAACGAGCATCATTTGAAACAGGTACGTAACCCGAATAATACACACGCTTTAAATTAAAATTTTTATAAAAGTGATCTGCTACTTTTATAATTTGCAAGTCGGTTTCTGGAGTCGCTCCCACAATTACTTGCGTACTTTGTCCTGCAGGTGCAAACTTAGGTGTTGACTTAATGATTTTCTTCTCGTCTTTGTAAATTAGAATTTCGTTTTTAACAAAATCCATTGGTTTAATCATTTGCTGGTGACTTTTGTCTGGCGCAAGTAATTTCAATCCTGACTCTGTTGGAATCTCCAAATTCATACTTAATCGATCTGCATACAAGCCTGCTTCACGCATGAGTTCGTCACTCGCGTCAGGAATACTCTTTAAATGAATGTAGCCGTTAAAATTATGTTCTAAACGCAATTTTTTTGCCACACGCACCAATCGTTCCATAGTATAATCGGCATTTTTAAATATTCCAGAACTTAAGAATAATCCTTCTATATAATTTCTTCTATAAAAACTCATGGTTAAATCGACAACCTCGTCTACAGTAAATGCAGCGCGCTGTATGTCGTTACTTATGCGAGTTACGCAGTAAGCACAATCATAAATACAGAAATTAGTTAATAATATTTTTAATAAAGACACGCAACGCCCGTCCTCAGTGTAAGTGTGGCAAATACCCGTTGCTGATGAATCGCCTAATCCTTTTGATGCGTTCTTTCTGTTACCTCCGCTTGATGAACAAGAAACATCGTATTTAGCAGCATCTGCAAGGATTTCCAATTTTTCTTTTACTCGTTCGTAATTCAAATTTTTAAAATTTAAGGGATACAAATTTAGTGATAAAAACGTATTATTCCCCAAATAATCAAACATTTAAGATTTGTTTAAGCTTTCTATTTATCTTTTAAAATAGTAAGTAAAATGTTTAAAACTTTGCCCTATATTTGCACATTCAAATATCAAATGTATTTTGATACTAATTGACTGATTTACGAAGATGAAAAAAATAAGGAATTTTTGCATTATTGCACATATTGATCACGGTAAGAGTACACTTGCAGACCGTTTATTAGGTGCTACACAAACTGTTACAGCACGTCAAGAAAAGGCACAGTTACTAGACAATATGGACCTAGAGCGTGAGCGTGGTATTACCATTAAAAGTCACGCAATCCAGATGGAATATACCTATCAAGGTGAGGAATACATCCTTAACTTAATTGATACTCCAGGACACGTAGATTTTTCATATGAAGTTTCGAGATCAATTGCTGCCTGCGAAGGTGCATTATTGATTGTAGATGCTGCTCAAAGTATTCAAGCACAAACGATTTCGAATTTATATCTAGCTTTAGAAAATGACTTGGAAATTATTCCAGTTTTGAACAAAGTAGATTTACCATCTGCTAATCCCGAAGAGGTTAGTGATGATATTATTGATTTATTAGGGTGTAAACTAGAAGATATTATTCATGCTTCAGGGAAAACAGGTTTTGGTGTCGAAAATATTTTGGCTGCTATTATCGAAAAAATTCCACCACCATCAGGAAATAAAGACGAACCATTACAAGCACTGATATTTGACTCTCACTACAACCCTTTTAGAGGTATTGAAGTTATTTTTAGAGTGGTAAATGGAGAAATCAAAAAAGGGCAAAAAATTAAATTCATGGCCACTGGTAATGAATATTTTGCTGATGAAATTGGTACCTTGAAACTAAACCAAGTTCCGAAACAAGTGATTTCGGCTGGAGATGTTGGTTATTTAATTTCGGGAATTAAGGAAGCGAAAGAAGTAAAAGTGGGTGATACACTGACTGATGCTAAAACGCCGACGACAAATGTAATTACAGGTTTTGAAGATGTAAAACCAATGGTTTTTGCTGGAATCTACCCTGTAGATACTGAAGATTACGAAGAGTTAAGAAACTCTATGGAAAAACTACAATTGAACGATGCATCGTTAGTTTTTTTACCAGAAAGTTCAGCAGCCTTAGGGTTTGGTTTTCGTTGTGGATTTTTAGGAATGTTGCACATGGAGATTATCCAAGAGCGTCTAGAACGTGAGTTTAATATGACCGTGATTACTACGGTTCCTAACGTTTCTTACCACGCGTTTACTAAGAAGGATCCTGATACAGTTCTTGTGGTAAATAATCCATCTGACTTGCCAGAGCCTTCTCGTTTAGACCATGTAGAGGAGCCTTTTATAAAAGCGACTATCATTACAAAAGCAGATTACGTAGGTAACGTAATGAGTTTATGTATTGAAAAACGTGGCTTGATTACCAATCAAACCTACTTGACTACTGAAAGAGTTGAGTTAACTTTTGATATGCCTCTTGCAGAAATTGTATTTGACTTTTACGATCGTTTGAAAACAGTTTCAAAAGGATATGCATCATTTGATTACACACCTATTGGGATGCGTACTTCAAACTTAGTGAAAGTAGATATTTTATTGAATGCGACTATTGTTGATGCTTTATCATCATTGATGCACGTTGACAATGCTTATTCTATTGGTAAAAAAATGTGTGAAAAGTTGAAAGAATTAATTCCGCGTCAACAATTTGATATTCCGGTACAAGCTGCGATCGGTGTGAAAGTGATTTCGCGTGAAACGATCAAAGCCTTACGTAAAGATGTTACGGCCAAATGTTACGGTGGAGATATCTCTAGAAAGCGTAAGTTACTTGAGAAACAAAAGAAAGGTAAAAAACGTATGAGACTTGTTGGTAACGTAGAGATTCCGCAAGAAGCGTTTATGGCTGTATTGAAATTGAATGACTAATATGTCCTAACCCCTGAAGGGGAACTACAATACTGAAAACCCTGACAATGTGAATTTTGTCAGGGTTTTTTCTTGATTTTTTTGGAATTTGAAATAGTAATTTTGAATAGTGCTTACTTTGATTTCAACCATTCAAACAATCGGTTTGCATCTTCAATTTTGAACAATTGCGTTCCCTCATTCATCGTTGCTGCAGATCCGCAGGCTACTCCCCAACGCAATACTTCCTGCAAGCTTTTATTTTGCGAAAGCGCCCACACCATTCCACCTACCATACTATCTCCGGCACCCACAGTGCTTTTTTTAGCCACGTTAGGAGCGGGAACATAATCATATGAATCCTTAGTAATTAACGCAGCGCCTTGTGGCCCTAACGAAACAACAATAATTTCTGCACTTCCTTGTGCAATGATTTTCTTTGCTGCGTCGTTCACCTCTTCCATTTCGAGACGATCGACTCCTACTAGTTTGGCTAACTCCCCTACATTTGGTTTGATTAGATAGACATTTGTTTCAAGGACTTTTTGTAACGACTCTCCTGAAGTATCTACAATTACTTTTATATTGGACTCCTTCGCAATTTCAGCAATTTGCTTGTAGAAATCAGTAGGCAAACCTTCGTTCAAACTGCCACTTAGCACTAGAAAATCTGTTGCTATCGCTTTTACTTTTTCGAGTATCATTTCTTTTTCTGGTTCGCTTAAAGCGGCACCTGGAAAACCAAATCGATATTGAGAGTTGGTATTATCATCTACAGCTACAAAACTTTCGCGTGTCCAGTTTTGCACCGTGATTGGATCGACTTTTATACCCTCTTTAATAAGCAGTTCTTTAATCATTTCACCCGTTGGTCCACCAGCAGTAAATAATGCTAACGATTCTCCGTTTAAACGCGCGATTGCTTTAGAAACATTGATTCCGCCACCACCTGCGTCGTATCTTGGCGCATCACATCTAATTTTTTGTTCTGGAACCAGACCTCGCAAATGCGTACTTTTATCTAAGGCTGGATTAACCGTTACCGTTGTAATTTTATATTGTTTCATGTTATAAATTTAAGCTTAAATCAAATTAATTCAAAATAACAATATCATTTAAAAATAAAAAAAGCGAAGAGTAATCCCTTCGCCTTTTCAAATTAAAACAAATTAAAGTTTTCTACGATTATCATCAGAATTGGTGTCAATCAATTTATTAAATGGATCCACGCCAACCTCTGTGGGTTTTTCGTCAACAATGATCGAAAGTTTATTATCAATCTTACTGATTCTGTACTTTTTAAGATGCAGTTGTTTTTCAATCTTTTTATCTTTAACCTCATCCTGCTTAAAGATTCCAATTTCGATAAAATCATTTATAGGCAATGAACTAAGACCTATTTCGTCACCCTTTTTCTTGTATGTTATGGTCTTCCCATTAGAATCTTTAAAAATTCTAGCTCCTTGATCGTCTGAACGATATTTAGCCACATTGAATTGAATATCTACTTGGTACTTCCCATTTTTTAATTTTTTACTAGTAACGTTACTAATGTTATTGTCATACAAAGTGATGGTTTCAAACATATCTTTAATCGTATATTTTAAAGAATCTGGAGTCGCTTCTTTTAACATAGTCACTAGCTCAATACTATTGGTATAGGGCGCATCTTGAAATGCTACCTTTTGCAAATATGCTTTTAAAACCCCATTCAATTTTTTCTCACCAATGAAATCACTCAATGCATAAAAAACAAGCGATCCTTTATTATAATGTATGTATTGTTGTGATTCATTGTACATTAAAGGCTGTTCTTTTTTACGTTCTCTTGTTCTTCCTTGCAGATATTTGTCAAGAGCATCTTTAAGAAATTTGCGCATTTGCGATTTACCATATTGGTGCTCCAAAACTTTGAGCGAACTATATTCTGATAGACTTTCAGATAACATTGTAGCTCCCTGTACATTAGCACCTATCACTTGGTGTGCCCACCATTGATGTGCAATCTCATGAGAAGTTACCGAGAACGGGTAATCTACCGCATCTTGATCTTCATCATCTACAGCTGCTATAAAACCTATTCCTTCAGAAAATGGAATTGTATTCGCATATGATTGTGCAAACTGTCCCAGTGTTTTAGGGTATTCGATGATACGAACTTGTTTGTGCTGGTACGGACTAAAATTAGTTGTATAATAATCTAATGATTTTTTGACAGCCGAAATCATTCGATCTAAATTATACTCGTGTCCCTCTTGATAATAGATTTCGATAGCGACATTTTTCCATTGGTCTTTTTTGAATACATAATTAGCTGAATTGTAAGCATAGAAATTTAGCATTTTTTGATCCATTTTATAATGAAAGTAATTTCTTCCGTCTTTTTTCCATTGTTTCTGCAAATATCCTGGAGCAATTGCAATTTG
Source organism: Flavobacterium frigidarium DSM 17623 (assembly GCF_000425505.1). Lineage (GTDB taxonomy): Bacteria > Bacteroidota > Bacteroidia > Flavobacteriales > Flavobacteriaceae > Flavobacterium > Flavobacterium frigidarium. The sequence continues at coordinate 81,878 of NZ_AUDO01000014.1, forward strand.
GTCTCCTGCTGTACTTATTGTAGTTTCAAATTGCACCCAGTCTGCATCATTACTAATGTACGTATTCATTCTCGCAATAGAATCAGTAGGATTGGCCATACGTTCCTTTGGCTTTAAGCCATAGGTTTTTCTCACATCATCATCTGTCAGTTCACTTTTATCGCTATAACCTATCGATGGAAATATACTATTATTGATAAAGGTCCCATTGCCTATAACTGGTGAGTTGGATCTAAAAATACTATTTGGTTCATTTTTTATTTCGAAATTCATCACAATCGAATCCCCTACAGCTAACGGTTTATCTAGTTTGTAGATGTCAAAATTAAAGACACTGTCCTTTGAGACTAACTTGGATGCAACAGCAAATTTGACTTCTGTTTTGAAATCATTGTAGTTTATTAATATAGAGTCAATAGCCTGCTTGCTTTTGTTCTTTAAAATATACGTTCCGCTTGCTACAAAATCTCTTTTTTCAGGATATAAAGCGATATCAACATTAATCGCTGTGATGCGTGGTTGTATAAAATTTTGATATTTCTTGTATTTCTTTTCCCAGTTTGCTTGTGCTTTCTCATTATCTAAATTAGACTCATACTCATGTAGAATATTATTTTGATAGTAAAAAGTGGCACCTAATCCTAGAAATCCTATCAATGATAAACGAATTAAAAGTGCTTTTTTTCCGTTAAAACGATCTTTGGCGTCTTTCAGTCTAGCCGAAGCTTTTTGTCCCATTCCTCTTGTCCAAAATAATAATGTAAGGCCAAATAAAGCCAGCCCAAGCATAAACCAATATCCTTTATAAAGGAAATAAAGCGGTAAGCTACTTCCATAACCATTCATATCAGAATACTGAAAGCCGCTATCACTATTGAACCTAAATACAGCTTGTTCAACCCCGATAGCCGGTAGATATGCTAATCCAATTGACAGCACAAGCAAAACAAAAAATCCTAATAAGTAATTCTTAAAAAGTGTTTGTATAAAAAAGGCTAAGAAAGCCCATATTATAAAATTAATCAACTTTATAAAGTACAGCTCGTATAAATAATGGCCTATTTCAAAATTAAAATAACCATGGTATGTTTGAATAGCAACACCAGCAATTAGAATTACTGCAAGTAAAACGATTTGCATTTTGACTACCGCCAAAAACTTAGAGACTAAAAATACCCAGTTAGGTGTAGGCGTAACATCGACTAAATGGTTCATTCTAGTTGTTGCGCCATGATGTGTTAGAATACCTGCAAACAAGAAGGTGAGCAGATTAATAAACAATCCAAAAGTGCTTCCCGGAATTTCTAGCATTTGCCAAGTTGTAGGATAGGTACTTGTTCCAAAAATAACACCAGATGTTAATGAAGTTAGCAATATAAATAGCAGTCCTACAATTACAATACTTATAAACACCCAATTTTTTACGATGAAAACAAAATCAATATTCGAAAGATTCCAAGCTGTTTTCAAATTGTTCTTAGTCGAATAATCAAAAGTAGTATTTGGAAGTTTTATTCTAGTAATACCCCCAAAATTATTTTTAGTAACTCGCTCTACATTTTTACTTTTCCCGAAGGTCAGCGCCGTTTGAGTAAATGAAAAGTAACGGTATAACAAAATAAATATAACTACTGCTACTCCTAACCATAACAATCTATTGTAAATCATCACGCTCTCAAAAGGTAGTAGATTTGCGTTTTTCTCTGAAGCGGTCCAATATTGTGTATAGTAAGATAAAGCTTCACTACCTGAAGGATCTAGAATTCCTGCTAGATAACGGTTATCAGCATCTCTCGTATAGCCACCAATAACACCATCTATAAATAGTAATACAATTACAGCTATAAAGCCCACTGAAATATTTCTAGAAATAGTAACGATAGCAAAAACGATAACTCCGTAAAAAAATAAATTCGGAATGACGAAAATGCAATAAATCTGCAAGTAAGCTACAATACTATAAGAGCCTAATAAATCTTGATTTATACCTGGTAAAAAACTAGCTAGATAGGTAGCGACACCAATAGTGGCTACGATTAAAATTACTATAAAAAGCGAACTTAAAAATTTCCCTAATAGATAATCCATTTTTGTAAAAGGATACGAAAAGAGAATAGTGTGCATATTGTACTTAAAATCCTTGTAGATAGAGGCACCAATAATTGTAGGCACTAAGAAATAGGTAAATGTCGATAAGCCGTTTATTAAACCGTTCAGTGCTATAGGCGAGTTGACAAATGTATTTGATGAAGCGGTCACAGTGAGACCATCAAAGATCCCTAAAGCGCCACCCATCATTAATAATGAGAAAATAAAAAACAGACCTGCATAAATGTAAAAAGACGGATTTGTAAGCCACCTTTTTACTTCAAATGTAAAAATAGTTCCTAACATAATACCGTATCTTTTTTAAGTGCTACAAAATATACATCTTCTAATTGTGGTGCAGCCATAACAAAAGCTTCATCAGGCTGCTCTGTACTTTGCACTCTAATATTTAATGTATTGTCTTGATTATAATTAGACGAAATCACATTGAATTTTTTCTCGTTTTCCTCTAGGCTTTCCCTGTCAATAACCTTAGTCCATATTGTTCCCTGAAGTGCTGCTATAACTGCTGTAGGTGTACCTTTAGTTAGAATTTTTCCTCCATTTAAAATAGCCACCTCATTACAAAGTTCTTTCACATCATCAACAATGTGCGTCGAAAAGATAACAGTATGGTTTGTTCCTATCTCGCGTAATACATTCAAAAAACGGTGCCTTTCTGCTGGATCTAAACCAGAAGTAGGTTCGTCAACTATAATTAATTTTGGGTTATTCAACAGTAGTTGGGCGATTCCAAAACGTTGCTTCATTCCTCCAGAATAGCCGTTTACAAATTTCATTCTAACTTCATACAAATTAGTCACCTCTAGGACTTGTTTGATGATCTCTTGTCTTTCTTTTTTACTCGAAATTCCTTTTAATTGAGCAAAATAATCTAATAAACTTTCAGCAGACATATTGGGATACACTCCGAATTCCTGTGGTAAGTATCCCAAAACTTTTCTTAATGACATCTGATCTTGTAAAATATCGGCACCGTCAAATTCAATCGAACCTGAATCTGGTTTTTGCAAAGTAGCAATAGTTCGCATCAATGATGACTTACCAGCACCGTTAGGTCCAAGAAGACCAAACATTCCTGTGCCTATTTCTAAATTCAAGTTATCAAGTGCTTTTACACCGTTTTTATACGTCTTACTAAGATTAGTTATTTTAAGATTCATTCTAAAAAGTTTAAATGGTTTATAGGTTAGTTGTAAAGTCGCTTCATTTGTTACAATAATATTAACACTAAATCGAAAATATTCTTACAAAAAATCAAATACATGCTCCTTGAAAAATCACTATCTAATTATCTTTGTACCTTTGCTTTTTAAATTAAAAATAATGATTGAAGATAAAAACCCACAACGCACTAGTATTGCACAATTAGGAGAATTTGGACTGATAGATCACCTTACTAAAAACTTCGAAGTAACTCAAAGTTCTACATTAAAAGGTATTGGAGATGATGCAGCTGTTTTGGATTTTAAAGAAAAGAAAGTAGTTGTTTCTACTGATTTATTGATAGAAGGAGTTCACTTTGATTTGGCTTACATGCCTTTAAAACATCTTGGATACAAAGCTGTGGTGGTGAATATTTCTGACATCTGTGCAATGAATGCAAAAGCTACTCAAATCACCGTGTCTGTTGCCGTCTCTAATCGCTTCCCATTAGAAGCTTTAGATGAATTATTCGAAGGAATTGCTCACGCAGCCGCTGAATATAAAGTGGATGTAATAGGTGGTGATACAACCTCATCACAAAAAGGGTTAATCATTAGTATTACCGCTATTGGAGAAGCAGACGAAGAGGAAATTGTATATAGAAATGGAGCAAAAAGCTCTGATTTATTAGTAGTTACAGGTGATATAGGCGCAGCTTATATGGGCTTACAAGTGCTAGAAAGAGAAAAACAAGTTTTTAATGTGAATCCAAATTCGCAACCAGACTTAGATGCGTATACTTATTTAATTGAGCGTCAATTAAAACCTGAAGCTCGTAAGGATGTTCGAACATTATTACATGCGCTTGAAATTAAGCCAACATCTATGATTGATATCTCTGACGGACTTTCATCAGAAATTATGCATTTATGCAAGCAATCAAGTGTAGGTTGTAATTTATACGAAGACAAATTACCGCTAGATCCTCAATTAATAAGCGTTTGTGAAGAATTCAATATTGATAGTACTACAGTAGCGATTAATGGTGGAGAAGATTATGAATTATTATTCACTATCGCAATGGAAGATTTCGAAAAAATTAAGGCAAATCCTAATTTTTCAATTATTGGACATATGGTTCAAGAAAGTGAAGGAATACATTTGGTTACTAGAGCTAATACGCGCATACCTCTTAAAGCTAGAGGTTGGAACGCATTAAGCGAATAAACTTAAAAGGGCATCATTATTTAAAATGATGCCCTTTTTTATAAATAAACTTTGCTTAAAAAAGTAAGCCTTTATTTCTTGCTTCCCTTACTAGTTCAATATCCGTTCCTTCAGGCAGTCCTAATACTTTCTTTAAATTTAATTTACGCGCCTCTATAGCGTTTAAGGAAATAGGAATATACTGCGTCATGTCTTTAGACTTCGTAGCCTTTGACAAATGAAAAAGTATTTGTTTATCAAATAAATCTATTTCGATACCATTATCCTGTGACTCTAACATTTTTATAACCGATTGGCTATAGTAGCGCTCACCATTAATTACTTTGTCAAAAGCAAAAAGCAATTCATCAAAAGTTAAATCATTTTTAATAACTAGACCATAAGGATTAATGCCGTTAATTATTGTTTGAATTTTCAAAAACTCTGTAAACATCGTTAATAAAATAATCTTACAATTGGGCATTACTTCTAATAAAAGTCTTGCTAAATCCTCGCCAGAATAAAGTTGTTTTTCCTCATAAGTAGGCATGCTAATATCTAAAAATGCAATGTCAAAACTTGGTGTATCCGGGTTAGTTATTAAGTGATAAGCAGACTCACAGTCTTTTGCTTCATCAATTATGAATTCAAAATTATTAGGTTGATATCTAGTAATCGCATTTTTATACCCTTGAATAATAAAAGGGTGATCATCTACAATTAAAATATTGTTCTTAATGCTGGCATTAGTCGCAGGGTTACTTGTCATTGTTGTTTTGTAGGTGTTTATATTTTTTCGATTGGAGCTGTGATAATTATAATTGTACCTTGTTTTCTATTAGACTCAATAACGATCTTTCCGTTACAGTCTTTGGTTCTAGAGTAAATATTTTGTAGACCTATTCCTTTACTTTTTGCTTTAGTATCAAATCCTACTCCGTCATCGCTAATCGTTAAAACGATATGGTCATTTTCCTTTATAAATTTAATATTAATAGCATCAGCAAAAGCATACTTATTAATATTTTGCAAAGATTCTTGTACAATGCGATAAAAATTGATTTTTACTGAGTTGGCCACTGTCTCCCATTTTATCGCAGAATCTATGGTTGTTGTAAGTATAGTGCGGTAGGTTTTTCTTTGCTCTTCGAATAAATTTTCAATAATTGCTACGAAGTTATTAATTAATTCGGATTTCTCTTTACTTAAATCATGTGAAATTTCTCTAATATCTTGTTCTATATTTTTTAATTCTGATAGATAACTATTTCGTTGCTGGACAGCCATATCGTCATTAAAGCCATTCAAACTATCTAAGTTCATACGCACACCAAAAATTCTACCCAACACACCATCGTGCAACTCTTGAGCCACGCGTTTCTTTTCTTCTACTCTATTGATTTCGATAGTACTTTGCTGAGAAATCATTAAATTATAGATCTCCTCATTTGAAATTTGCTGTTGGTGTTTGTATTCCAGCTCTTTGTTTTTAGTTTTTTGAGCTTGAATAATGTAAAAAAGGAAGGCTACAAAGAGTATGAAAATAAATAAATATACTAGATTTCTATTTTGAGTTTCTAAATCTGAATATTCATTTTTAAGTTGATCTGTTTCGTATTCTATACGAGTAAATTTATCGCCCATTTTACGCTCTGCTTTTTGAAGCTCTTCGTTTAAATGAATATATTCTGTATTGTAAGCTGTAGCATTTTCAGGTTCTACGATAGCTAGCTCTTTTAACGCAGCCAAGATATCCCTGGAAACTTTTGTACTTCTAGCCAATGCAAGAGCCTCCTTTAAATACTTAACAGCTTTAGCACTATCTTTTTTAGCCGCAAAGTATTCAGCGAGATGAACTTTATTTACAAAAATACCTGATTTTAAATCTAAATCTTCCCTCATTTTTAAAGACTTATAGAATAGATCTAAAACGTCTTTATCATCTTTTAGTAAAAATTTAGAATACGCAAAATTATCGACTAACATTGCATACAGCGCTGGCTTTTGAATTTTTAAATTTTCTTGTGCCAAACCTTTTTCAAAATAATCTTTACCTGCAGGATAGTTTTTTATAGTTAAATATAAAAAACCTAAGTTATTATAGATAGTAGCTTTAGATTGAAACTCCTCGTGTAAAACTTCCGATTCGGTAATGGCTAATGCCTTTTTATTATATAATATAGCGGTTTCATAGTCTCCAAGTTCATGATGGATCAAACTCAAAATATTGTTTGCTTCAAATCTGATATTTCCAGCACTTTTCTCATCGTTTACAGCTCTCAACGCTTTAATTACTGACTGCTCTGAAGCTAAAAAATCCCCAGATCTAAATAACAAACTAGACTTACTTATTAATGTCCTTCCTAAATTACTTTTATCACCTTTCTCATTATATAATTTTTCAGCCTTATAATAAAACTGGAAGGCGCTATCTATTTTTGATTGAGAATCATAATAGTCCCCTAAATAATTGTATGCTTTAGCCATACTAGTTGTATCCATAACTTTTGCGGATTGTTGCAAAATCACTCTAACAGTATGACTATAGTCATTAAATTCACCAATATTGTAAAAGCGATTGGCAACTTTAAATAGGTTTACCCTACCAATGGAATCATTTTCTTGGTCACTAACAATACTGAGGGCTTTTTTAGTATAGGCTAGTCTTTCTTTTTTAGGCAAATTAAAATCATTTGCTGAGGAAAAATAGGTTTTCAAACTATCATGTATAGTAGTTTGACTCTCAAAATTATCCTTATTTGAACAACTGAAACAAATAATTAAAGTAATAAGAGTTAAATAAAAACGACAATCTTTTTTCAATGGGGCGAGGTTTCCCCAAAAATACTAAAATATTTTAAATGATAAGAAATAAAAAAGGCTGTCCAAAATGACAGCCTTTAAAACATCTTTTATAAATAGGGTATTTAGTCTAATTTCACATTTCCTCCTGTTGAACTACCACCTATAATATCATCAACTTTCACATTTCCTCCTGTTGAACTACCACCTATAATATCATCAACTTTTACATTTCCTCCTGTTGAACTACCGCCTATAATATCATCAACTTTAACGTTCCCTCCTGTTGAACTACCACCTATAATATCATCAACTTTTACATTTCCTCCTGTTGAACTACCACCAATTATTGTGCTATTACCGTTTCCTGGAGTTGTGAAAGAACTCATTGTTACTACTAAAGAAAATAATGCGATTGTTGAAACTAATTTTTTCATAATTAAGGGTTTTATATTGTTGTAAAATTTTACTTTTTTAAACTGCTTTATTTGCTGTTTCTTGATGTAAAATTATAACGACATCCCCGATTAACGATTGAAAATTAGGCGTATATGGTAGACTACGGCTGTTTACTAGTGAACAACCGTCAAATTATGGTAATCGTAGTAATTTTAGATTTCGAGGTAATTATCACTTGAAATTTTGCTAATAATCAAATCAATATTAGATTTATACGTTTTAGAGAAAGGAATTTTTGTAAGAGTATTTTTGATGTGACAAACTGAATTCCCTGTATGAATTCTGGAGATGTAACAACTATTTACGATGTAACTATTGTGAATTCGAATAAAAGGATAATACAAAGCTGATTCAAAATGTTTTAATGTTTTAAAAGCGGTGATCATTTCCCCTGTTTTTAAATGTATATCTGTAGAATTGTTGTCTGCTTTGAGGTAAGCGATATCTCGAGTGTCTATGTAACGGTAATCACCGTATGACTTGATACATAGCACTAAACCTTGTTGAGCAGTTGCGGTATGGTTATGAATTAGAACCGTCTTTGAGCTATTCTCGTCTTTTAAGGAGGAAAAGTTGTCTCTGTCGTTATTAAGCTTTAATAGCATTTGAATAAAATCTCCCTTAGAAACTGGTTTTAAAATATAGTCTGTTACCGCATATTTGATCGCTTCAAAGGCTAACTTTTTCTTTTTGGTGACAACCACAATTTTCGGAACCACTTTTAAACAGCGATGCAATTCATTAATTAATAAAAGAGATAATTTACTTTTTATATTAGTGGGGTCTATTTCTAAAAAGACAATATCAGGTTTGTTTTCGAGAATGATATTTAAACCTTTCTTGTAATTATTTGCCGATGCTATAAAAGTCAATTCTGGAAAACTGCCAGCCATAGCTTGAGTTTCCAAATTGCTTTGTTTATCGTCGTCAATAATTACATATGAATAACTCATTTACGTCCCTTTAAAATATATTTTAACTAAGATTTCTAAGCATTGTTTGTTCGAATTAAAAACCAAAACCAATCCTATTAAAGTTAACCATTTTAGCTCACACTAGCTTTAGATGTTAAATTAACTCGTTGAAATGCAAATATACGGGATTAAATACGTTTCGGTTTTAAAACTGCTGCAGAAGCTTTCTATGCTAGAATAAAAAAAAGGCCCTCCTTGATAGGAAAGCCTTTCTACTTGTAGGTAATGATATGAAATATTACATCTTCATTAACCAATTTTTCATCGAAACTTCATTCTCAATAATTGATTTTAAATCAGTTATTGCAACACGATCTTGTTTCATTGTATCTCTATGACGAATAGTCACTGTTTGATCTTCGGCGGTTTGATGGTCTACAGTAATACAAAAAGGAGTACCTAATGCATCTTGTCTTCTATAACGACGACCTACTGCATCCTTTTCATCATATGTTACTTGGAAATCCCATTTCAACTCATCAATGATTTTATGTGCAATTTCTGGCAATCCATCTTTTTTAACTAAAGGTAAGACAGCTGCTTTTGTAGGAGCTAAAACTGAAGGCAATTTTAATACTGTTCTTGTAGAACCATCTTCTAATGTTTCCTCTTTTAACGAGGTTGCAAAAACTGCTAAGAACATTCTATCTAATCCCACTGAAGTTTCTACAACATAAGGAACGTAATTCTTATTTAATTCAGCGTCAAAATATTGTAGTTTTCTCCCTGAGAATTGTTCGTGTGCTTTTAAATCAAAGTCGGTACGAGAGTGAATTCCTTCTAACTCTTTGAATCCAAAAGGGAAGTTAAATTCGATATCTGCGGCAGCATTAGCATAATGAGCTAGTTTCTCATGATCATGAAAACGGTAATTTTCTTTTCCTAAACCTAAAGACAAGTGCCACTTTAATCTAGTTTCTTTCCAAAATTCGTAGTGCTTCATCTCATCACCCGGACGTACAAAAAATTGCATTTCCATTTGTTCGAATTCACGCATACGGAAAATAAATTGTCTCGCTACAATCTCATTTCTAAATGCTTTACCAGTTTGAGCAATACCAAATGGCACTTTCATTCTTCCTGATTTTTGTACATTCAAGAAATTCACAAAAATACCTTGAGCCGTTTCTGGACGCAAATATAAATCCATTGCAGTATCTGCAGAAGCACCTAATTTTGTTCCAAACATCAAGTTAAATTGACGCACTTCTGTCCAGTTACGTGAGCCAGTTTCAGGACATGCAATCTCTAATTCTTCAATTAAAGCTTTTACGTCTTCAAGATCTTCATTTCCTAATGAACGTCCTAAACGCTCTAGAATTTCTCTCTCGCGTGCTTTGTATTCTACAACTCTAGCGTTTGTAGAGACAAACTCTGCTTCATTAAAAGCATCACCAAAACGAACTTTGGCTTTTTCGACCTCTTTAATTGCTTTTATATTCAGCTTTTCAGCATAATCTTCAATTAAAACATCGGCTCTATATCTTCTCTTAGAATCTTTATTATCAATTAAGGGATCATTAAATGCGTCAACGTGGCCAGATGCTTTCCAAGTTGTAGGGTGCATTAAAATAGATGCATCAAGTCCTACAATATTGTCATTCATTTGAACCATTGATTTCCACCAATATTCACGTATGTTCTTTTTTAACTCTACCCCGTTTTGTGCATAATCGTATACTGCACTCAAACCATCGTAAATTTCGCTTGACGGAAAAATAAAACCGTACTCTTTTGCGTGCGAAACTACATTCTTAAAAATATCTTCTTGTTTTGCCATATTGCAAAAATATAAAAAGAGAATTTAAAAAAAAGAAAATCATACAAGATTGACCCATTGATTTTCATATTTTTATAAATAAAATCACAAATAACATGTTTAAAAGCCTAATTAACCTCTTCTTTCCAAAAACATGTAGCGGATGCAACAACAATTTGACTGCTAATGAAACTATAATTTGCACCATATGCCGACATGATATTCCGCTAACAAATCATTATTTGAATCAAGAAAACGAAGCTTTTAAAAAATTCTATGGTCGTGTTGCGGTACGACATGTGTCGTGCTTTGTTTATTTTCATAAAAAAGGAATCGTTCAGGAAATGATTCATAATTTAAAATATCGCGGCCATGAAGAAGTGGGTACGCTCTTGGGAAATTGGTACGCAGAAGATTTGGCAAAGATTAGTGACTTATCAACTGTTGACTGTATTATTCCGGTTCCCTTACATAAAAGAAAATTAAGAGAAAGAGGCTACAACCAAGTAACAGAATTTGCCTTAGCATTATCTCAACAATTGTCCTTACCATATAATGACACTTTGCTTATTCGAAAAGTATACTCGAAAACGCAATCAAAAAAGAATTTATTAGGCAGAACAGAGGGGATTCAAAGTACATTTGATGTTAATTATAGTGAGCAAGATCACAACAAACATTTTTTATTAATCGACGATGTTATTACCACAGGTGCAACTCTTGAGGCTTGCTCAAAAGCCTTATTGAAAATTCCCGGAGCTAGTATTAGTATCGTGTGTATGGCCATGACAGACTCTTAATTACTATAGTAGCAGACTTTTATAATTTTCTAAAAATCAGCTCAAAAAGAAGAATTTATTCTAAAAAGTATTCGAATTTTAGCAACTATCGATTTATTTAATGAAATTATAACAAAATAGAATTTCCGTTTCCAAAGTTAAATGTTTAAATTTGAATAAATTTTTATAAATATTAAAACAAATATATTATGGCTTTTGAATTACCTCAGTTACCTTATGCGTATGACGCATTAGAACCAAATATTGATGCACGCACGATGGAAATTCATCACTCAAAGCATCATAACGCTTATACTACAAACCTAAATGCTGCTGTTGCTGGAACAGACATGGAAGGTAAAACTATAGAAAACATCCTAATCAACCTTGATTTAAAAAACGGTGCTGTTCGTAACAATGGTGGTGGTTTTTACAACCATAACCTTTTTTGGACAGTAATGTCTCCTGATGGTGGCGGATTACCAACAGGTGATTTACTTGCTGCTATCGAAAGTGATTTTGGAAGTTTTGATGAATTCAAAGCAAAATTCAGTAAAGCTGGAGCAACACAATTTGGTTCTGGATGGGCTTGGTTATGTGTGCATAAAGGCGGAAAACTTGAAGTATGCGGAACTCCAAATCAAGACAATCCATTAATGCCAGGTGTTGGTTGCGGTGGAACTCCAATCTTAGGAATGGACGTTTGGGAACACGCTTATTACTTAAACTACCAAAACAGAAGACCAGATTATATCGAAGCTTTCTTCAATGTAATTAACTGGACTGAGGTTTCAAGAAGATTTGCTTCTGAGAAATAGTCTTTTTTAGACAAAAAATTTAAAAGGAGATAAACAGCTTTATAGTTGTTTGTCTCTTTTTTTATTCAATACCTTCGGTTTTATTTTCGAAAACAAAAAATAATATTGCACAAAAAAAAAGACGAGTAAACTAATAAGTTCAATCGTCTTTATTTCAGCCAATTAATTGACTTTAATCAATAAAAAAGGCGGAATTGCTTCCACCTTTTTTGCCCCAAATCTACCATAAATTTAACCTACTAATTTTATGGTTCTGTAAATCTATAGTACTACTTCAATTTTTACAAAAAATTTAGATAAACAGCATATAAAACCGATTAAAGTACATTTTTAACACTTATTAGTAAGCGCGAGCATCTTTTCCTTCATAAAAATTCATGAATGCACGGTTCACAACTCTATTACCTCCAGCTGTAGGGTAATCTCCTGTAAAATACCAATCTCCTAAGTTTTTAGGACATGCGATATGTAAATCTTCAACTGTTTGAAAAATTATTTTTACTTCGGCTTTAATTTCAGGAGAACTTAACATCTCTGCTATCTTATCTGAAACTTCTTGAGGTTCAAACGGCGCATAAATCTCGGTGACATAATTGACTACATCTGCATCAACAAATTCCTCTTGAGCCTTACATTTAGCGTATACTTCGTCAACTATATGGTATAAGTTTCTTTCTTTTAAAAGTGCTAATGCAGCTCTAAAAGCAACTAAACCTTCCATCTTTGCCATATCGATTCCATAACAATCAGGAAATCTAATTTGTGGTGCCGACGAAACTACAACAATACGTTTAGGATTTAAACGATCCATCATTTTAATGATACTCATTTTTAAAGTAGTCCCTCTAACAATACTATCATCGATAATCACTAAATTATCTGTAGGTTTGATCACACCGTACGTAACATCATAAACGTGTGCTACTAAATCATCACGACTACTATCCTCAGTAATAAATGTTCTTAGTTTAGCATCTTTAATAGCTACTTTTTCAGTACGTATTTTTACAGCTAATAATTCTTGCAAACTTTCTGCTGTAAGCGTGTCTCTATTTTTTAATATATAATTATTTTTTCTCTGATTTAAAAAATCCTGAGCTGCCTCTACCATTCCGTAAAATGAAGTCTCAGCTGTGTTAGGAATATAAGAGAAAACGGTGTTATCAGTATCTTGATCAATCGAGTCAAGAACTGCTGGTAAAATTAATCTACCTAGGGTTTTTCTCTCTTGATAAATCTCTGCATCACTCCCTCTAGAAAAGTAGATTCGTTCAAACGAACAAGCTTTTTTCACTGTAGGAGTCAAAATCTCCTGCATAGAAACTGTACCATTCTTTTTAATGATTAAAGCATTTCCCGGCTCAATTTCTTGCACTGATTCAAAAGGAACATTAAACACAGTTTGAATTACTGGCCTTTCTGAAGCTACAACTACGACTTCATCATCTTGGTAAAAATATGCTGGACGAATTCCTGCTGGATCTCTAAAAACAAATGCATCACCATGACCTAACAATCCAGCCATAGCATACCCACCATCAAGATTTTTTGCCGCTCTCGTCAAAATTTTTGCTACATCTAGTTTCTCTGCGATTATAGGAGAAGCTTCTCTTTTTGACAAACCGTTATTTTTACACTCTTGGTATAAATCAGTTACTTCGTCATCAAGAAAATGACCTATTTTTTCCATTACAGTAACCGTATCTGCCATTTCTTTTGGGTGTTGTCCTAACTCAATCAAGTTATTAAACAACTCCTTAACATTAGTCATATTAAAGTTTCCGGCAAGAATTAAATTACGGTGCATCCAGTTATTTTGACGTAAAAATGGATGTACACTTTCGATACTATTTTTACCAAAAGTTCCATAACGAACGTGGCCTAAAAACAGTTCACCTATGTATGGAATTTTTGCTTTTTGAAGCTCAACATTATCTGCATATTCTGGATGTGCAGCCATCTCATCGTTGATACGATCATTTATTTGCGCAAAAACATCTTGAATAGGCTGTGCGTGATTAGATCGTACACGGCTTATGTAACGCTCCCCAGGCTCAACATCTAATTTAATACTGGCAAAACCAGCACCATCTTGTCCACGGTTGTGTTGCTTTTCCATAAGGAGATACATTTTTTGTATTCCGTAAAAAGCAGTACCGTATTTCTCTTTGTAATATTCAAGCGGTTTAAGTAGTCTAACTAAGGCTATACCACACTCGTGTTTTAAAGCATCGCTCATCGTGTTGTTGTTTGTTGTGTTGTTTAATTTTATTGCACTTTGTAGGATGGAAATACAAACAATAATTGTACCTATATATTACCACAAAGTAAAAAGCAAAAAAAGCCCCGTTTCCGAGGCTTTAAGACATTATATTTCTATATCAAATTGTGTTAGAGACTTAAATTGCTCCAAGCGTGACACAACATCTTCTTTATCTAAAGCAACCATGCGTTCTGTACCAAATTTCTCAACACAGAAAGAGGCGAGATTAGAGCCATAAATAATAGCGTTTTTCATATTCTCAAATGAGATGTTTTCACTTTGCGTAATAAATCCTGCAAATCCACCTGCAAAAGTATCTCCTGCTCCTGTTGGGTCAAAAACTTCTTCTAATGGTAATGCTGGCGCAAAGAATATTTGTTGATCTTGAAAAAGTAAAGCACCGTGCTCTCCTTTTTTAATAACTACATATTTAGGTCCCATAGTTTGAATTTTGGCTGCAGCCTTAACAAGAGAATATTCTCCTGAAAGTTGTCTTGCTTCCTCATCATTAATTGTAATCACATCTACACGTTTCATTACATCTAATAATTCAGGTAGTGCGCAGTCCATCCAGAAGTTCATTGTATCTAATACAATTAATTTTGGTTTAGTAGTCATTTGATCAATAACACTACTTTGTACTAATGGGTGTAAGTTTCCTAACATAACCACATCTGCATCTTTATAATTCTCAGGAACTTTTGGTTGAAAATCAGCCAAAACGTTCAATTGAGTATCTAGCGTATCTCTCGAATTTAAATCGTTATGGTAACGACCACTCCAGAAAAAAGTTCTACCACCTTTTACTACTTCAAGACCAGAAATATCAATATTTCTCTCTGTCAATAAATCTAAATATTCTTGTGGAAAATCGTCTCCTACTACCGAAACGATTGCAGATTGTAAGTTAAAAAAAGAAGCCGACAAACCGATATATGTTCCTGCTCCACCTAAAATTTTATCTGTTTTTCCGAAAGGAGTTTCAATTGCGTCGAAAGCAACTGTTCCAACAATCAATAATTTATTCATTTATATGAGTTTCAAATTAAGGCGCAAAGATAGTTTATAACTTTGATAGTTGCAAAGATTCAAACTCGCAAAGTTTTCATAATAATTTACCTTCTTCCTTTTCATAGACGACATCGATTGAAACCTCTTTTTGCATCGCCCCCATAACTGCAAGTTCGTCACAACGTTCATTTTGCGGATGATTATTGTGTCCTTTTATCCATTTAAAATCTACTTGATGTTTTCGATAAATAATTAATAACCGCTTCCATAGGTCGGCGTTTTTTCGATCAACAAATTTCTTTTTTTCCCAACCAAAAACCCATTTCTTCACAACTGAATCTACAACATATTTAGAATCTGAGACAACAAGCACTTTCGCATTGGGTTTTTTTAATTTTTCAAGGCCTACAATTACCGCTAACAATTCCATACGATTATTTGTAGTTAAACGAAAACCTTCAAAAAATTCCTTACGGTAGGTTTTACCATCTTTAACTGTTTCCATGACCACTCCGTATCCACCGCGACCGGGATTTCCTTTGGCGGCGCCATCAGTATATATATGTACTTCGTAGTTCATTTTTAATTTTTGTATTAGCTGCTAATTCGATGAGAATTACTTTAAAAGATCTTCAATAACTATGGGGAAATATTTCTGTTCTAATGAATGTATCTTCTCAGCAACTACCTCTGTTGTATCAGTACCTAAGACAGTAACTTTCTTTTGGAAAATTTGAGCTCCTTCATCGTAGTTTTCGTTCACATAATGAATAGTGATACCAGTTTCTACCTCTCTATTAGCGACTACAGCCCCATGAACATGCATGCCGTACATGCCTTTCCCTCCATATTTAGGAAGTAATGCTGGGTGTATATTTATTATAGAATTGGGGTACTGTACAATTATAGCCTTTGGAAACTGCAACAGAAAACCTGCTAAAATTATAAGGTCAGGTTGTATTTCATTAATTTTATGTAATACATTACTTTCAATTAATTCAGTTTTATTAAAAATATGTGAAGTAATTCCTAGATTCTCAGCTTTGGCAATTACTCCAGCTTTAGCATTGTTAGTAAACACAGCTACAACCTTAGCAACACTGCTATTATTGAAGTGCTTTATAATGTTTTCAGCATTACTGCCCGCTCCAGAAGCAAAAATTAGAATTTTTTTCATGATTGACAGTTTTTAATTTTACGCAAAAAAAAGAATAAAAAACCAAAAAATAGAACAATAAGAAGCCTTTGTTAAAATATTTTTTTTAAATTTAGTTAATACATTTATCAACTTATGCGTTGTTTTAAAATAAAGTTTTTTATTTTTGCCAACAAATTAAATTCTAAAATTAAAGATTATGTCAGACATTGCATCAAGAGTAAAAGCGATTATCGTAGACAAATTAGGTGTTGACGAAAACGAAGTTGTAACAGAAGCAAGCTTCACTAATGATTTAGGAGCTGACTCATTAGACACTGTTGAGCTTATTATGGAATTCGAAAAAGAATTTGACATTCAAATTCCAGACGATCAAGCAGAGAACATCGCTACTGTAGGTCAAGCAATCTCTTACATCGAGGAAGCTAAAAAATAATAAATGAAGCACCCGTATACCTTCACGGTGTATGGGTGTTATTATTTATTTTTAAAAGAAGAAAATTCAGATTGGATGTACAATTCAATCAAAAGGAATATTTACAACTTAATGCCCACAGCTCTTTAAACAATACAGTGAAGATAGCGTGGGTATTATTGTTTAAAGATAATAAAACATACAGTTATGGTATTAAAACGAGTTGTAGTGACAGGTTTAGGTGCTCTTACTCCTATAGGAAATAATGTTCAAGAATACTGGAATGGCCTTATTAATGGCGTTAGTGGCGCTGCGCCTATAACCTATTTTGACGCTTCAAAATTCAAGACTAAATTCGCATGTGAATTGAAAAATTTCAATGTTGAAGATTTCTTAGACAGAAAAGAAGCAAGAAAAATGGACCGTTATGCACAGTATGCAATGGTATCATCAGAAGAAGCTGTAAACGATGCTGGATTTAATTTTGAAAAATTAGATAAAGATAGAGCTGGAGTTATCTGGGGTTCAGGAATTGGTGGTTTAGAAACTTTTCAAATCGAAATGTTAAACTTTTCTGCTGGTGATGGTACACCAAAATTCAACCCTTTCTTTATTCCAAAAATGATTTCTGATATCGCTTGTGGCCATATCTCAATCAAATACGGATTTAGAGGTCCTAACTTTGCAACTGTTTCTGCATGTGCCTCATCTACAAATGCAATTATTGATGCTTTCAATTATATTCGTTTAGGTCATGCTGACGTAATGGTAACTGGAGGTTCTGAAGCTGCAGTAACTATCGCAGGTATGGGTGGATTTAATGCCATGCACGCTTTATCTACAAGAAATGATGATCCTACAACAGCTTCAAGACCTATGGATAAAGACCGTGATGGTTTTGTTCTTGGTGAAGGTGCTGGAGCATTAATTCTTGAAGAATACGAACACGCTGTTGCTCGTGGCGCAAAAATTTACTGCGAAATTGGCGGTGGAGGTATGTCTGCAGATGCACATCATATCACTGCTCCACATCCAGAAGGTTTAGGTGCAAAAAATGTAATGTTGAACTGTTTGAGAGATGCTGGTTTAAAACCAACAGATGTTGACGGATTGAACATGCACGGTACCTCTACTCCATTAGGAGATTTAGCTGAATCTAAAGCTATTGAACACGTATTTGGTGAACATGCTTATAGCATGAATTTGAACTCAACAAAATCAATGACCGGTCACTTATTAGGTGCTGCCGGTGCTGTTGAAACAATTTCTTCGATACTTTCAATGAAATACGGTATTGTACCGCCTACAATTAACCACTTTACTGATGATGAAAACATAGACTCAAAATTGAACTTTACTTTTAATAAAGCTCAAAAAAGAGAAATGAATGTTGTAATGAGTAACACTTTTGGTTTTGGTGGACACAATGCGTGTGTATTAGTTAAAAAATTAGACTTGTAATAAACCATTATGAGTATATTTAAAAAAATATTTTCAAAATCCCGTTCTCTTGAAGACGGGATTTTTTTTAATGCTGTCGAAAAAATCTTAGGTTTTGCCCCACAAAATCTAGATAATTATAAAAAGGCATTTACACATCGTTCATTGAACCGCTTGAGCAATGAAGGAAACCCTATCAATTATGAACGCTTAGAATTTCTAGGTGACGCCATGTTGAGTTCAGTTATTGCAGCCTACCTTTTTACTGAAGCACCACATGGTGACGAAGGCTATTTGACAAAAATGCGTTCTAAAATTGTAAGCAGAGAACACCTTAATGAATTAGGGAAAGATTTAAATCTAATTCAATTTATCGAAAGTAAAGTTCCCGTTCATCATTTTGGCGAAAACATTCATGGTAACATCTTTGAATCTTTGATTGGTGCAATTTACCAAGATCGCGGTTATGCCTATTGTGAACAGTTTATTCAGAAGAGAGTAATTGTACCTTATGTAGATATTTCGAGACTAGAAGGAAAGGTAATTAGCTATAAAAGTTTAGTTATCGAATGGTGTCAAAAAGAAAAGAAAATTTTTAATTACGACATTTTTGAAGACAATGCTATTGACGGTCAACGTCTCTTTGGTGTTCGATTGAGCATCGACGACAAAGTAATTGCAAAAGCTCGTGCAACTTCAAAAAAGAAGGCAGAGGAGAAAGCATCACAACGTGCTTATTTTGCACTTCAAGAAAAAATGGACAAGAAATAATATCAAATTCATCAAAACTACAACGTTTTCGTTCATAAATTAACGAAATCATTACATTTTCTACTCTTAAACTTCGATAGAAATAGTATCTTTACGATATTATTTTCAATGAATATGGCTATTCACAAACTGGATCTTGGCGAATTCGACGAAGTAGATTATTTTCTAGTCGCAATACATACTTCATTAGAAGATTATCGTTTGGCTTATTTTATTAATCAAAAACTACCTATTAACTTATCAAAAAGTACTGAGGAAGTTCAAATAAATATAAAAGAAGGCGAGACAAATTTTGCGCGCTTTTATTATTATGATTTTGAGAATGCTGTTTCTTGGAATTTAATTCAAAATAAAAATGAAGTTCTTCAGCAGAAGACGAATCCGTCACAAGATTTATTTGCTGCAATTTCAATGGAGATTTCAACTAAAGTTTTCTTACTTCCAGAATTTAAAAAAGCTGATTATTTTTTAAAAATAGAAAACATTGACGACACAATAGATGTGTCCCAAATCAAGACCACGTTAAACACCATAGATAGTATCTCGGCAGTGTATACTGTAGATACAAATCTAATAAAATCAAAAAACAATTTAATTTTTTAAAAAAAATGATTCCAAACAAAAAAACCAAAATTGTAGCCACACTGGGACCTGCATGTAGCACAAGAGAGATTATAAAAGATATGATTGACGCAGGTGTCAATGTATTTAGAATTAACTTTTCGCACGCAGATTACGAAGGTGTAAAAGAAAAAATCAATATCATCAGAACTTTAAATGATGAATTTGGATACACAACTGCAATTTTAGCCGATTTACAAGGACCTAAACTTCGTGTAGGAGTTATGGAAGAAGGGGTAATCGTAAATGACGGTGAGCTTATCACATTTACTACTGCCGAAGATATTATTGGTACTGCACAAAAAGTGTTCATGAAATATAAAAACTTTCCTAATGATGTAAATCCTGGCGAAAGAATTTTATTAGACGACGGAAAACTTATTTTCGAAATTGTCTCTACAGATAAAGAGTCAGAAGTGGTTGCTCGAGTTATTCAAGGAGGAGAATTAAAATCTAAAAAAGGAGTTAATTTACCAAACACAAAAATTTCATTACCTGCACTTACTGAAAAAGATATCGCTGATGCAATTTTTGCAATAGGACAAGGAGTTGACTGGATTGCACTTTCATTTGTAAAAACACCGCAAGATCTTAAAGATTTACAAGACCTAATAAACGAACATTCAGACGTTAAAATTCCAATCATTGCTAAAATCGAAATGCCAGAAGCATTAGAAAACATGGACAAGATTGTTGCTTATTGCGACGCTTTAATGGTTGCTCGTGGAGATCTAGGAGTTGAACTTCCTGCTCATGAAGTACCTTTGGTTCAAAAAGATCTTATTCGTAAAGCAAAAATGGCACGTATTCCTGTTATTGTTGCAACTCAAATGATGGAAACAATGATCACTAGCTTAACTCCTACAAGAGCAGAAGTAAATGACGTTGCTAACTCTGTTATGGATGGAGCAGATGCAGTGATGCTATCTGGAGAAACTGCTGCAGGAAACTATCCTGTTCAAGTAATCCAAAAAATGACGCAAATCATTCAAGCGGTAGAAGATTCTCCACTTATTCAAGTGCCACAAAATACACCACAAATAAAAACAAAACGTTTTATCACTAAAACAATCTGTCGTCACGCTGCAATTATGGCTGATGCTATTAAAGCAAAAGCAATTTGTACATTGACAAATAGTGGATACACTGCATTCCAAATTTCAGCATGGAGACCTTCTGCACACATTTTAGTATTCACTTCTAATAAAAGAATTGTAACGCAACTAAGCCTGCTTTGGGGAGTTAAATCATACTATTATGACAAAACGGTAAGCACAGATGATACCGTTACTGATGTTAACGAAATCGCAAGACAAAAAGGATATGTAACTAAAGGAGATTTCCTAATTAATTTAGCTGCAATGCCTATCAAAGAAAAAGGAATGGTAAATACCTTGAGAGTTTCTGAAATAGAATAATATCTTTTAGACAAAATAAGAACCGCCTAGATCAATTTGATTAGGCGGTTTTTTTTGTCTTAAAATTTGAATTATCTTTGAATAAATTAAATCAATCATTTATTATGAATCTCAAATCAAAGAATCCGTTTTTGAACAATAAATCTTTCTCGGCTACATCAGCTCGTAGAAGTGATCAAGTTCATAACGCTACCATTATTGATTATAACCAAGAAATGACAGTAGCTGGAACAATTAATAAAACGTTCATCTTATTTTTATTGTTAATAGCATCTGCAATGGTAGTATGGTGGATGGCGTTCAACGGGACAAACCCAATTGTACCAGCTATAGCAGGAGCAATCATAGGATTAATTTTGGTAGTAGCAGCTGCTTTTAAACCACAATACTCCGGATATTTAGCTCCTGGTTATGCATTATTTGAAGGGTTATTTATTGGTGGAATTTCTGCTATATTTGAAGTGCGTTATCCTGGAATAGTAATCCAAGCCGTAGGTGCAACATTTGTAACTTTTGGTGTGTGTTTGGCGCTATACCGTTTTAAAATAGTTAAAGTTACAGAGCAATTTAAATCCATCGTAGTAGCAGCGACACTAGCAATAGCAACCTATTACTTAATTTCATGGTTGTTTTCTATGTTTACTAGTTTTCAGCCTGTACATTATGACAACTCGTTGATGAGTATTGGTATTAGTATATTTGTAATTATCATAGCCGCATTAAATCTATTTTTGGATTTTGATCGAATAGATAAAGGCGCACAACAAAAAATGCCTAAATACATGGAGTGGTTTGGGGCCATGGGACTAATGGTAACTTTAGTTTGGTTGTATATCGAATTCCTAAGATTGTTATCAAAACTTTCAAGTAAGGATTAATTTCAACTTCAGCAAAATTAAAAAAGCCCTTAAAACTATACAACTAGTTTTAAGGGCTTTCATTTTATATAGAAGCATACTTACGCCGCTTGTTCAAAGGCTATAAAATGCGACAAATCTCCACTCTTATTAAAAATTGGAATACCTTTAATTAGGCAGTAATACAAATCACCATTTTTCTTGTAGTTGATTACTTTTTTCTCAAATGATACTTTGTTCAAGATGGCCTCACGAATTTCATTTGAAACAATAGCACAGGTTTTTTCGCCTTGAAACATTCTAGGACTATAACCAACCACTTCGTCGGGTGTATATCCATTCATTTTAGCGATATTCTGCGATGCAAATACAATTTTAAGGCTCGCGTCTGTCACTACAATTACTTCGTCTTTAAGAATATTTCTAAGATCCCAATTATCATTTAACCACTTAGACCGCGTACCAAGCTCATTTATTTTTTTAGCATCTGAATTAATCATTCGAAAATCATTAATTATATCACCATAAAAATCCCATGAAGTGATGGGACTCGTTATTAATCTAAGTTCTTGATTAAACTTAGCTACCCCTCTATCATACTCTAAGAAACTTTTCATCTTACATAAATTTTAGTCAAATATAAATTTAAAATTAAAGACAAATACCACAAAATCAGCATTTAACTTTTGTTCAACCTAAAATTTAATATTAAAACGGAAATGAAAGCTGTACTACTATGGATTTTTTGACTTCAGTATTTAAATTACTCATAGAAATTCCAAGTAATCTCACCGAGTCTTTCATGCGCTCTTGATACAATAATTCCTTCACTGATTCTATGATTAACCCCTTATCAGCAATAAAATACGGCAGCGTCTTGCTACGTGTTTGCTGCGTGAAATCGCTGTATTTAATTTTGAGTGTAATTGTTTTACCAGACACATTGTTTTTCTTCAATCTGCGTTCTAAAGTATCTGCAATATTTTCCAACTGCTCCAACATAAATATCTCTGACGAAAGGTTCGTATCAAAAGTATGTTCAGCAGCAACCGATTTAGATATGCGATTGGACTTTACCTCGCTATTGTGAATTCCTCTAACCACGTTGTAATAGAAACTTCCCGATTTCCCAAAATGCTTCACTAAAAATTCTACTGATTTACTTTTGAGCTCTAGTCCTGTAAATATTCCTAACTGGTACATTTTCTCAGTAGTTACCTTACCCACCCCATAAAATTTCCGAATAGGCAGCACCTCTAAAAAAGAAATTACTTCATCTGGATTTACTGTTTTTTGACCATTTGGTTTATTGAAATCACTAGCAATCTTCGCCACAAATTTATTAACAGAAATACCCGCCGAAGCCGTTAAACCAACTTCGGTATATATGCGGGACCTTATTTCCTCCGCTAAAACACTTGCACTAGTAATTCCTTTTTTATTAACGGTTACATCGAGATAGGCCTCATCAAGCGATAGCGGCTCAACTAAATCAGTATAGTCCTTAAATATTTTGTGAATTTTAATCGATATTTCTTTATAGCGTTCAAACCTAGGCTTGACAAAAATTAAGTCAGGGCAATTTCGCTTAGCCACCACACCACTAATCGCACTACGCACTCCGTACTTCCTAGCTTCATAACTTGCAGCAGCTACCACACCTCGATTTTCTGAACCACCCACAGCAATGGGCTTTCCTATTAAATCAGGATTATCCATTTGTTCAACTGAAGCATAAAAAGCATCCATGTCGACATGTATAATTTTTCTAATTAAAGTTGTGGTTTCCATTTTACAAATTTATAGCGATTTTGATGAAAACGAAACGCATTTGATGTTAAATAAATTTGATACATTTGACCTTCATTTCGGATTATATCCACAGAACAAAACAAACTCATGATTGAAATCGAACGCAAATTTCTAGTAACTTCAGACGCCTTCAAGTCAGACTCTTTTTCGAATAAAACGATTAAACAAGGTTATTTAAGCTCTGTCCCTGAAAGAACTGTAAGAGTTCGCACAAAAGGAGATCAGGCCTACTTGACTATAAAAGGAGCGTCCAACGAAACAGGACTGTCACGATTTGAATGGGAAAAAGAAATTTCAACTAGCGAAGCAGAAAGCTTATTGATGTTATGCGAAAGCGGCATAATCGATAAAGTTCGATATGAAGTAAAAGTAGGTGATCACACCTTTGAAATTGATGAATTCTTCGGTGCGAATTCAGGGTTAATCTTGGCTGAAGTAGAACTAAAATTTGAAGAAGAAGAATTTCAAAAACCAAGCTGGTTAGGAGTAGAAGTGACTAACGATCATCGCTACTACAACGCCTATCTTAACTTACATCCATTTACTAAATGGGAATCAAGATAACTAATGCTTTTATTTATTAAAAACTTCTATGGTAACAGTCATTACACCAATACCTTTATTTTTGGCGATTTCCATAAATGCTTTTTTAGATAGATCTATTTCTCTCGACCTAACAAAAGGTCCACGGTCATTAACCTCTACGATGACCCACTTCCCATTTACTTGATTAGTTACTTTTAACATGGTTCCAAAAGGAAATTTTTTATGTGCAGCGGTATATTCATTCATATCAAAGGCAGCACCACTAGCCGTTCTTCTTCCGTGAAATTTATCTGCGTAATAAGATGCATGAGCATTGGTTTTATAAGCAGCAAGCTTTCCATATTTCTCAGCAAGAGTATCTTTAACTATGTCTTTTTGAGTTAGAACTGCAACCTTATTTTTCTTTAAAGTATCTTTTTGACTTGCAGTTTTTTGTAATGAAACCTTTATTTTATCAGCAATAGAGCTTTGGCTCGTTGCTATACTAATAATTGCTATTAGTAAAAAAGGCGTAATTAATTTTCTCATATCATTTTTTATTTCAGTTCTACTTTTACAAAAACCATACCTAGATAAAAAAAGCCCTATAAAAAGGGCTTTTTGGCAGTTTTACAACCACAATTTCCAAGGTATTCTACTTAAAATTAAGATTAATCCTAAAGTGTAAAATATTGTAAAAGTTTTAAACTTAGACTCACTGTTAAGTAAATTTTTGTGTTTTGACCATCCTACAGTAATCAACACTATTGCAATAATATTAATCAAAGGATGCTCCATAGAAGTTAGACGAATAGCCTTATCACTCATATTACCTAAAGATGCAAACCCTAAAGGAGAAACGAAGTAAATAACTAATCCAATTAACAACTGCGTCTGTGTACCTATTAAAGCAAATAAAGCGATTTTTCTATCAGTCGCATTAAATTCCTTTTTAGAAATTAAACCATACAGTGCATTCAACACAGCAACAACTAACAACAACAGAGCTAAGTAAGCCCAACCCGAATGTAATTTTTGAATAAATTCGTACATAAAATTTTGATTTTTGAAAAACAAATATAAGTAAAAAAGGCATAAAAAAAACCCTCATTCTAGACTGCACCCAAAAGTTTAGACAAATTTATAATTAATTTTGATAATAGTGAGCTCGATATTGTATCGGGCTCATTTTGTTTAAATTTGATTTAATTCTGTCGTTATTATAATATAATATGTACTCTTTAATCTCTTTTTTTAATTGATTTATAGAGTTGTACTTTTTAAGATAAAACAACTCCGATTTTAGTATTCCAAAGAAGTTTTCAATGATTGCATTATCTAGACAATTGCCCTTTCTTGACATACTTTGTTTAATTCCTTTTTCCTTTAAGAGTTGCTGATATTGTCGCATTTGATATTGCCATCCCTGGTCTGAGTGTAATGTTATATTGGTATTAT
>NZ_AUDO01000015.1 GCF_000425505.1 Flavobacterium frigidarium DSM 17623
ATAATACCAATATAACATTACACTCAGACCAGGGATGGCAATATCAAATGCGACAATATCAGCAACTCTTAAAGGAAAAAGGAATTAAACAAAGTATGTCAAGAAAGGGCAATTGTCTAGATAATGCAATCATTGAAAACTTCTTTGGAATACTAAAATCGGAGTTGTTTTATCTTAAAAAGTACAACTCTATAAATCAATTAAAAAAAGAGATTAAAGAGTACATATTATATTACAATAACGACAGAATTAAATCAAATTTAAACAAAATGAGCCCGATACAATATCGAGCTCACTATTATCAAAATTAATTATAAATTTGTCTAAACTTTTGGGTGCAGTCTAGCGAGTCGGGATTTTTTTAGTTTATATAGGATGCTATTGGCAAGAAGTTTTCAAGACAATATCATATTTTGGATTGATAGGTTCGTTTGTTTGTGCTAAACGTTGCGAACCCGTATTTGCAGGACAAGCAATATCATCTGTTGCATCGTAGATAATTGTTGTTTCTCTTGCAATCAATTCTTTAGGAACATAAATTTGAACTTTTGTTCTCGAATAACCAAAAGGGTCGTAACGAATATAATACCCATCTGGGTGTAATGTCCAAGTTCCGCTAGGAACATCCGTGCGCGCTGCTGCCATTCCTGCTATGATAGCATACTTTTCCATCTCGGCAAAACTTGAATTACCTGAAGCAACCATTTTTCTAATATTATTTTCGGCTTCAAACGCATCTTGAACCGTTGCTGGTAATTTAGATTTGGCTTTTTCCATCAAGCTTTTAGGTAAAACGCCTAGCATTCCACCTTCGAGTTGCGTGAGTTGTATAGGCGTTAATAGTGTAACTGCAGTTGCTTTCACTTGTCCGCTATAATCGGCAAAACGAGCTCTTGCAATTATCGTCCATAATAAAACTTGAATGTCATTTTGCTGTATTTCAGGGTGCTTTTCTGCACTTTTAAGTATAGCAATTACAATGTCTTTTTGAGGGCCTAAAATGGGAGCATACATGTATCCGTCTCCTTTTGACGGTGCGTAAGTTCCTGCTTTCAAACAATAACTTTTAGTGGTCATTTCATAAAAGCCTTCGCATAAAACAAAACCACCGGTACTTGCTTTGGGTAGTAAATACAAAGGTTGTATGTTTTTTACAGTGATCTCATCTGGAAATTTGGAACCAGTTCGATCGACATCTTCAAATGAAGTAGTAATTGCGGCCGGTTTTTTAAGAACTTCGGTGAGTCCAAGTTTTTGCGAACCCAGTGCAGCACCTGCTTCTAAGACCTTTTGTTTCCATCCGCTAAATTGAGCGTGTCCTATTGCATTACAAAATAGGAACAGGATGAGAGTTAAAGGGGTTAACTTCAAATTTTTCATAATTGGTTATTTTTTGTTTCTTCAAAGATAAAATAATATTGTTAAGTTTAAATTTGAGTCTATTTACCAAATGGTTATCTTATTATGTGAAGTTGTTTTACCATAATAATGCTAATTATTATCCACAAAAAAAGCTGCTATACAGCAGCTTTTTTTAAGTTTTATTGTGTTTACCAGCCTCCGCCAGATCCTCCACCAGAGAATCCACCTCCGCCGAAACCACCACCGAAGCCACCTCCTCCGCCAAATCCACCACCTGATGAACCTCCGCCGAAACCGCCACCTCCGCCGCCACGGCCAAGACTACTTAAAATGATAACATCTAATAAACTTGGACCGCCACTACGATTACCTGAGTTTCCACCGCCACCTTTATTTCTTGATGCTAGGGCAATGATAATTACGATAATAATGATGAGGGGAAGAAAAGGAAAGTCTTTTTCTTGAGTTACTTTTCTCTGACCTTTATATTTTCCTTTAAACACGTCAAAAAGCGCATCTGTACCTTTGTCTAAGCCATTGTAATAACTTCCAGCTCTAAATTCTGGAATAATGATATTTCTAGTTATTTCTCCTCCAATTCCAGCTGTTAAGCGATCTTCAAGTCCGTATCCTGCTGAGATCCAAATCTTTCTTTCCGCTTTTGCTAATAATATAAATACACCATTATCATCCTTCTGTGTACCACCAATTCCCCATTCGTGTCCCCATTTTGGAGTAAGGATACCTATGTCTTCTCCTTTTAAACTTTCGATAGTTACAATAACTATTTGGGTTGTAGTAGTATCAGCATACTTAATAAGTTTTTCCTCTAACTGTGTTTTCTCTGACGCACTAAGAACTTTAGCATAATCGTAAACACTCGTTTGGAAGTCTGGTTTTTTAGGTATTGTAAATTGTGCAAACCCCAAATTTGTGATAAATAGACAAATTAGTAATTGCAAAAAATACGTTGTATTCTTTTTTTGTAAAATCATATTATCCTTTAGATATTTCGTTTGATAATTCATTCGTATCATCTTCAGACCACGGAAAATGTTTTTTCAACTCTTCACCAGCTCTCAAAATCCCATCTATTAAACCTTGCTTAAAGTTGCCGTTCTTAAAGTGTGCCACCATAATGTCTTTTGTGCTGTCCCAAAAATCATTAGCAACGATATCATTGATTCCTTGGTCTCCGCAAATAACAAATGTTTTGTCGGCTACAGCCAGGTAAATTAAAACACCATTTTTCAATTGTGTTTCATCCATTTTTAATTCGTTAAAAACTCCTAGTGCACGATCGTAAGGATCTAGCTCGGTTGTTTTTTCTAGATGTACCCTGATTTCTCCAGAGGTGTTTTTTTCGGCTACACGTATCGCTTCAACAATTTCTAGCTCTTCTTCTTGCGTTAAAAAATCTTCTACTTTAGACATGAGTTGCTATTTATGTGATTAGTATGTTGTTAAAAGAACAAACCATTAAGAAACAAGATTCATTATTTCTTAATAATCTAAATTTCTTAATGGTTTGTAAGTAAAATATTTTACTCTAATTGTTTAGAATTGTACTTCTACAGGTTTGTCAGCACCTTCAACTGAGTTGAAATACGCTTTTTCTTGAAAACCAAACATTCCGGCAAACATGCTGTTAGGGAAAGTTTTAATATGTGTATTGTATGGTCTAACAGATTCGTTAAAACGAGTTCTAGCTGTCAAGATTTGATTTTCAGTACTCGCTAGTTCATCTTGTAATTTCAAGAAATTCTGATTTGCCTTTAGTTCAGGATAACGCTCTACCGAAACTAGTAAACGAGATAAAGAACTACTTACACCGCTTTGTGCTTGATTAAATTGTGCCAGTTGCTCAGGAGTAATATTTGTAGGATCAATAGTAACCTGAGTTGCTTTTGCACGTGCTTCAATTACTGCAGTTAAAGTGCTTTTTTCAAATTCAGCGGCACCTTTCACGGTATTAACTAAATTTCCTATTAAGTCATTACGTCTTTGGTAAGCCGTTTGTACATCTCCCCAAGATTGCTCTACGTTTTGATTTAACTCTACAGCTGTATTATTAATTCCTTTCACCCAGCTGTACATTCCTATGACAACTACGGCTAAAATAATCCATGGTAAAAACTTTTTCATGTTTGCTTTTTTTTAATTGATTTGTTATTTGATTGTTTGTAATTTTTAAAATTTTATAGTTCGTTTTTAATGTTGGTTAACTGTGTTCTAATAGTTTCTAATTTTCTTATAATTTCAAACTTATCTAAGGTTTGTTTTTGGCCTTCTTTCAAGTGTGTCTTTGCACCCTCAAGTGTAAAACCTCTTTCTTTTACAAGGTGGTAAATTAATTGGAGATTAGTAACATCTTCTGGAGTAAACATTCGATTACCCTTGGCATTTTTTTTTGGTTTCAAAATATCAAACTCACTATCCCAAAACCGAATTAACGATGCATTCACATTAAAAGCCTTCGCAATCTCTCCTATACTGTAATACCTTTTATCTTTAGAAAGCTCTATGTGCATATTATTTATTATAATTTATATTGAAAACTGATTTCAAAAACCAGCTTTATCTTCTTTTAAACTTTGGCATTCATTAATATTCAAAGATGAATTTTGCCAAGAAATACTCGCAAACAACATCTGAAAACTGCAACCTGAAACTGCCAACTACTTCTCGCAAACAACATCTGAAAACTGCAAACCGAGACTGCCAACTATATCCCGCAAGTAACATCTGAAAACTGCTAACCGAGACTGCCAACTATACCTCGCAAGCAACATCTGAAAACTGCAAACTGAGACTGCCAACTAAACTCCGCAAGCAACACCTGAAAACTGCAAACCGTGACTGCAAACTAAGACCGCAAACTACATACCACAAGCAACACCTGAAAACTGCAAACTGAGACTGCCAACTAAACCCCGCAAGCAACACCTGAAAACTGCAAACCGAGACTGCCTACTAAACCCTGCAAACTAGCCCCCGTACACTTAGCTATAAATTAATCCAGAGACTGATTTTCTTGATTGGCAATTTGTGCAATCGCTACATATTCTACAGCAGAAATGTTTCCATAATAAAAATTCAAAGGATTGACCACTTTGCCATCCTTATGCACTTCGTAATGGCAATGCGGACCTTCAGATCTTCCTGTACTTCCTACATAACCTATTATGTCACCTCTTTTTACTCTTTGACCAGCACGACAGTTGTACTTGCTCATGTGCGCATACAATGTTTCGTATCCATAACCATGCCTAATTACTACGTGATTACCATAACCTGATGCGGTATTGTCAGCGCGAGCTACAACGCCATCTCCTGTAGCGTAAATAGGTGACCCTGTATTAGCTGTAAAATCCATGCCCTCATGCATTTTACGTGCTTTTGTAAAAGGATCGGTTCGGTATCCAAAACCAGAAGCCATGCGTTTTAAGTTTTCGTTCTTAACTGGCTGAATGGCAGGAATAGCTGCCAATAGTTTGTTTTTCTCTTTGGCTAATTTTAAAATGTAGTCTAGAGATTTGGATTGTATCGCCAGCTCTTTTGATAAATCATCCACACGTTTGGTTGTATTTAAAACTAACTGCGAATTATTGTATCCCTCTAGAGCGGCATAGCTATCTAATTTTCCAAAGCCTGATTTTCGATCTTCTTCTGTAATTGCTGCTGTATTAAAATACGTTCGGTACAAATTATTGTCACGATCTTCAATCGCACTCAAAACAGCATCAAATTGATCCATTTTTTTATTTAAAACGGCATAATTCAATTTCAAATTCCCAATCTCTCGCTCTTGAATTAAGTCCTTTGGCGTTTTAAAATAAGGACTGTTAAGTAAAACCACAAAACTCAAAAAACCAAATAAGGCTGAAGCAACTAGAAACAAGACGATGTAACCAAATTTCTTCCTTTTTTTAACCTTGATTTTTCGATATGCTAGATTTTCAGAATCGTAATAATATTTTACTTTCGCCATACTTTAAAATACCCTATTTTTGCACCTTATAAAAAGGTTAGGACAACAAATTTAATAAATGTTTCATTTGGGGACGCCCTTTTTTAGGAATAAAATAAATAATGTGCCTATTCCAGCTATTCGTTTCAAGTTCTCGTCTTGAAATCATTTTTTCTACTGCGCTAGTAGGAGCTTCCTTTAGTCGCTCTACTACCTCAAGAAAAAAATAGATTTCAAAACTTCAAAGCTTTTCACTTCTATCTGGGGCAAGAAATATAATAGTAAAATGAGATGGTTTCGGGTCTAATTAACTTTAAACCTCAAACTTTAAACTAAAATAAATAATGAAATCACAAGACGTACGTAAACAATTTCTAGATTTTTTTCAAAGTAAAGGGCACTTAATCGTTCCATCTGCACCTATTGTTCTTAAAGACGATCCTACCTTGATGTTTAACAACTCAGGAATGGCTCAGTTTAAAGAGTATTTTTTAGGGAATGCCACGCCAAAAAGTAATAGAATTGTAGATACGCAAAAATGTCTTCGTGTTTCAGGAAAGCACAATGATCTTGAGGATGTAGGTTTTGATACGTACCACCACACCATGTTTGAAATGTTAGGGAACTGGTCTTTTGGTGATTACTTCAAGAAGGAAGCATTACCATTTGCTTGGGAATTTTTAACAGAGGTTTTAAAATTAGATAAGGATCGTTTGTATGTTTCTGTTTTTGAAGGAAACGAGGCAGAGAATGTGCCTTTTGACCAAGAAGCATTTGATATTTGGAAACAATTTGTACCAGAAGACCGTATTATTCTTGGGAATAAAAAAGACAACTTTTGGGAAATGGGAGATCAAGGACCCTGCGGACCTTGCTCTGAAATTCATATCGATTTACGTACAGATGCAGAAAGAGCTGCCGTTTCAGGACGCAGTTTAGTAAACGAAGATCACCCGCAAGTTGTTGAGATTTGGAACAACGTATTCATGGAGTTCAACCGTAAAGCAGACGGCTCACTTGAAAAATTACCAGCGCAACACGTAGACACCGGAATGGGATTTGAGCGTTTGTGTATGGCAGTTCAAAATGTGACTTCAAACTACGATACAGATGTTTTTGCACCACTTATCAATAAGGTTGAAGAGATTACGGGCTTAAAATATACTACTAACGATATTGTTCTGAGCGGAGCTGAAGGTGAAGAGCAAAATAAAATCAACATCGCTATACGTGTGATTGTTGATCACGTACGTGCGGTAGCTTTTGCTATTGCCGATGGTCAATTGCCGTCTAATACAGGTGCAGGTTATGTGATTCGTCGTATTTTGCGTCGTGCCATCCGTTACGGATTCACATTCTTAGATACTAAAGAACCTTTTATTTACAAACTAGTAGCGGTTCTATCTGATCAAATGGGTGAGTTTTTCCCTGAAATCAAATCGCAACAAAATTTAGTAACTAATGTTATTCGTGAAGAAGAGGCTTCTTTTCTTCGAACATTAGATCAAGGGTTGCAATTGCTTGAAAACGTTATTAGCGAAACAAGCGGTAAGGAAGTAGCAGGAGCAAAAGCATTTGAATTGTACGATACTTTTGGTTTTCCAAAGGATTTAACAGCTTTGATTTTGAGAGAAAGAGGATTTTCTCTTGACGAAGCAGGATTTGATGTAGCAATGCAAGAACAAAAAGCACGTTCTCGCGCTGCCTCTGAAGTTTCAACTGAAGACTGGTCTGTATTGATTCCTGGAAACGTAGAAAAATTTGTAGGATACGATCAAACAGAAGCAGATGTGAAAATCAGTCGCATTCGAAAAGTGGATTCTAAAAAAGACGGTGTTTTATACCAAATCGTTGTTGATAACAGTCCTTTTTATCCAGAAGGAGGAGGGCAAGTAGGAGATAAAGGAACGTTGGTTTCGGCAAATGAGACGATCCAAATTATAGATACTAAAAAAGAGAATAACTTAATATTGTTACTAGCAAAACAGTTACCTGAAAATGTAAATGCTAGTTTTGTAGCTAAGGTTAATACTGATTTGAGAGCAGCATCTGCTAAGAATCACTCGGCAACGCATTTAATGCATTTGGCATTGCGTACCGTTTTAGGAACGCATGTAGAACAAAAAGGATCATTAGTAACGCCAAACAATTTGCGATTTGACTTTTCGCATTTTGCTAAAGTAACAGATGAAGAATTAAAGCAAGTTGAGGATTTTGTCAATGCAAGAATTCAAGAGCAATTGCCGTTAATCGAACGCAGAGACATACCTTTCGCGCAAGCGGTAGCTGAAGGCGCTATGGCTTTATTTGGTGAGAAATATGGAGATTCAGTTCGTGCGATTAAATTTGGTGACAGCATGGAACTTTGTGGAGGAATTCACGTTAACAATACCGCTGAAATCTGGTCTTTCAAGATTGTATCGGAAGGCGCAGTTGCGGCAGGAATTCGTCGTATTGAAGCAATCACATCTGATGCAGTTAAAAAGCATTTTGCTAATCAAGAAGAGTTGTTAAGCGAAATTAAATTATCTTTAAAAAATCCACAAGATACTTTAAAGGCAGTTGTGGCTTTGCAAGACGATAACGCAAAACTGAAAAAGCAATTAGAAGGTTTGTTGAAAGACAAAGCAAAAAATATGAAAGGTGACTTGGCTAAAGAAATCCAAGAAATCAACGGCGTACAATTTTTAGCAAAACAAGTAGACTTAAATCCGGAAGGGGCTAAAGATTTGGCTTACGAATTAGGAACATTAGGAACCAACATGTTTTTGGTTTTGGCTACAGCCGAAGAAGGAAAACCAATGTTGAGCTGTTACATTTCGAAAGAATTAGTTGCTGACAAAAATCTAAACGCAGGACTTGTCGTTCGTGAATTAGGTAAATTCATCCAAGGTGGTGGAGGTGGGCAACCATTTTTTGCAACCGCAGGAGGTAAAAAAGTAGAAGGAATCGCGGAAGCTCTGGCTAAAGCCAAAGATTTTTTGGACTAATAATCGAACGTATAGCGTTAACATCATAGTCGTGTCTCGACTAAGTTTGCAAACGTAAAGTTGCATGATTGTTGCAGTATTAGTATATAAAGCATAATATTTAAAAATAAAGATGAAGAAAAGTAAAGGGGTTATAAGTTTATTTATCGTGTTCATTAGTTTAATTTTTGCCTGCTCTGGAGAGAATAAATCTGCAGCTAGCTTGGTTAAAAAAGTTGTAGAAACTACTGAGGACGGCAAAGAAGCTGCTACGGTTTACACTTATGAGGGCGACCTTATTAAAACAATAGATGCCGTAGCTACTGTAACAACTTTTACATATACGAACGAATTAATCACAAAGAAATCTGTTTTAAATAAGGAAACTAAAGCAACTGTCGTAACTACTTATTTGTACGATAATGGTAAGCTAGTTGAAGTAAAGACAGATTCTAATGGAGTCAAGTATACTTATAAAAGTAAAGATTCTATTACTTTTGAGCAGTATGATATTGACGCTGATAATAATCAAAAAGTCTTGTTTACCGGACTATTAATTTATGAAAAAGGCAATCTTGCTAAGGAAGAGCATACAACGGTTTCTAACGAGGGTACAACTGTAGAAAAAGAAACGGTAGATTATGAGTACGACGATAAAGTAAACCCCTTAGCGACAGCAAAAGGATTTGTAAATTTATTAGATTACAAAGAAGTAGCCTCGGCAAATAATGTAACAATTATTGCGGTGACAAATAGTAAAAAAGAAGGAGAGCAAGAGATTTCTGCTGCAAATTTATATATGTATAGCTACACGTATGATGCTAAAGGAAAGCTTCCTACAGAGCAAATCACCTCAGATGTGAGACCACAAAAAGGAAAATCAGGCGCTTTAAAAACCGCTTATTTTTATAATGAATAAAGACATGCAATTTAGAACCCAAATACCCATTCTTAAATGTGGTCATGCAATTGATTACGATGCAAAGGTGGTGTCTTTGGGTTCTTGCTTTGCAGTAAATATGGCGGAGAAATTCGATTATTTCAAGTTTCGAAATAGTTGCAATCCGTTTGGGATTTTATTTCATCCAGTAGCCATAGAAAAGCTCGTTCGCTACGCTGTTTTAGGCAAGCTTTTTAAAGCAGAAGATATTTTTTTTCATAACGAACGCTGGCATTGTTACGACGCACATTCTGATTTAAGTACGGCAAATCAACAAGAGTTATTAGAAAATCTAAATAGCATTGTAAAAGATTTAAAACAACATCTGCAAGAGGCTTCACACATTATTATTACTTATGGAACTTCGTGGGTCTATCGCCTTATAGAAAGTGATGCCGTAGTGGCTAATTGCCATAAAGTACCTCAAAAACAATTTAATAAAGAGTTACTTTCTATAGCTAAAATTCAGGAAAGCATTGCGGCAACTGTTACATTGGTTCAATCCATAAATCCAAAGGCAACTTTTATCTTTACGGTATCGCCAGTTCGCCATATCAAAGATGGTTTTGTCGAAAACCAATTAAGTAAAGCGCATTTAATAAGTGCCTTGCATGCGAGTTTAGATTTTGAGCAGTCAGCTGTAAATTACTTTCCTAGTTACGAGATTATGATGGACGAATTGCGCGATTATCGCTTCTATAATGAAGATATGTTACATCCATCAGCGTTAGCGGTAAATTATATTTGGGATTACTTTAAAGAGGCTCATATCGCTTCGTCAGCTTTTGAAACTATGGAAGCAGTTAGTACCATTCAAAAATCATTACAACACCGATCTTTCAATCCAACATCTGAGAGTCACCAAAAATTCGAAGCCAATTTGAGAGCTAAAATAGCTAAGGTGGTTTCGCAATATTCATTTATGAAATTTTAATTATGTTAAAGAGATTCTTCATATTTATAGGATTAATTGGAACGGTATTATTGCTGTTCAAATTTTGTGATTTTAAAAAATCTGATGATACAACTACAATAGATAGTGCAGGTTTAATCCAGCAACAAATCCTGAACGTAGGAAAGCTAATCGTTACCGAAGGGCATTTCTCAGAAGTGATCACGTACAAAAACCAAGAGAAGTATTTAATGGGGATGGTCCATTTTGACAAGAAAGCACTAGTAATAGTTAACGCAGATGTTTCTGTGGCTTACGACTTGCATAAGATGAAATATGAGATTGACGAACCAAGTAAAATCATCTCGATAGTTTATATTCCTAAAGAGGAAATAAAGATCAATCCAGATATTAAATTCTATGATGTAGAACAAAGTAAGCTGAATCCTTTTACAGCAGATGACTACAACAAAATCAACAAATCGGTGAAAGCGAATCTAGCTAAAAAGATCGAAAAATCTACTTTAAAATCAAATGCACAAAACCGATTAATAAGCGAATTGTCGCAATTGTTAATCACCACAAGTAATTTAGGCTGGACCTTAAAATACGATGGAAAAGTTATTGAAAATAATGAAGCTTTGAATCAACAGATAAAGCTTTAATTTTTTATTTACCGTTTTTATTTACCGCAAACTCACAAATTAAAAGTAGCTCAATTTTGTTCTATATTGGATTAAAATAAAAACGCAAGTCTGCTAAAATAATTAGTGAATCTGCGATTAATTTTTTGACAGCAGTAAAGCTTTTAAATTTTACCGCGAATTCACAAATTAAAAGTAGTTCAATCCTGCTCTATATTGGATTAAAATAATAGAGCAAGTGCGCTAAGATAATTAGCGAATTTGCGGTTAATTTTTTGACAGCAGTAAAAGCTTTTAAATTTTACCGCAAATTCACAAATTAAAAAGAGTTCAATTGTGCTTTGTATCGCTATAAAATAATACTGCAAGTGCGCTAAAAAAATTAGCAAATTTGCGGTTAATTTTTTTGAGCAAAATGGCGAGTAACTCTCACTTACCGCTTTAAATTGTTTCAGCAAAAAACCGCAAGTGCGCTAAAATACTTTGCGAATCTGCGGTTTTTGTAAAGTGTTGATTCATATCAATTTGTGAATCTATAATTCTGATTATGCGTTGGCTTGTTCGAAAATCAAATCCAGTCCACCACAAATTAAATGCGCTACTTCTGGTCGTCTTTGTTTTTGAGTTTCGAGATAAGCAATAACCTCTTCCATTAAGAACATGTCATTGCGTTCTTGCAACAACTCTGCAATTTCTACAGATAGCAACCAGTCTTTTGGATGATTGTGTTGTAAGTCACCAAAAATCACCACTAATGAAGACGTTGAATCCTTAGTTTCTCTAATCATTCGAACAGATTGATACAAAACCTCAAGATCATCGCGTTCTGTGCTCTGTTGCGCTTTAATTGTTGTGCTAGAAGGCATGTGTGTGATTAAGTCAAAACTATTCACATCGGCAGGGCCAGAAAAAGCCGAAACTACTTTTTTACCCACAGCCATATCATAAACACCCCACTCCGGTTGGAACAAGATTGTTTCTCCATGCGTAACGGTGCAATTTCTAAAACGAATCAAGATGATCTCACCTTGTAAGTTTCTAGAACCCGTTACAATCTCGCCCTCAACAACAACTCCTCCTTCAAATTCTAATTTTACTGTTTTAGATTCTAGTATGTTGTAAGCGAGTAAGTCTTTCGGACTCATATCTTCAATAGCTAAGTTGATGCCTTTTAGTTTCCCAATCGGACTTCCAAAACCATCAGGATGCGTCAAAGTTCCATGACCAACTAATTCTTTTTCGCGGGAAGCGAGTGCCGTCTTTCCGGTAGATTGTATGTAAATTGGTTTGCCTTCGTGCGCAATCACATTGGTAAAAACCCCCGATATTTGCAAGCCAGTGCTTAGTTCAATCGTTCCAAGAGCAGCCGAATTAATCAGTTTCTCAATTCCAGATAAACCACCGGTGCGCAACGCCATTTTATTAGCAAATTCTTCTAAAACCAAATTCAAGTATGCAAAGGTAGGTGTTACGTACAATTGTGGTTGCAGTTTGGTAATATCAAAACTTTGATATGCTGCTGATATATCATAAGGTATTTTTTTAACTTCTTGCGTCATGCAATGCGCACTTTCTCCTATAGATGAAAGTAGTCCAGCACCATAAATTTTAGGATTTTCAACAGTTCCTATCAAGCCATATTCTACAGTCCACCAGTGTAAATTGCGTATTTGAGCCATTTCAGAAAGTTCGCCCATATTATTCTGCAAGTCCTCTACCGCTTTCTCGGCAGCATCAATTGTAGCTTGTGGAGTCCCTTCGGCTTCTTTTACAATTGATAGTAGTCGGATGGCTTCGTACATTTCGTAATCCTTGCTTGACGAAATTGCTTTACAGCCTATTTCACCAAAACGGCGTAAATATTCTGCATACTCGGGATTAGCGATAATAGGTGCGTGTCCAGCTCCTTCGTGTATAATATCTGGAGCAGGAGTGTATTCTATATGTTCGAGTTGTCTAATGTCTGATGCAATTACTAGAACGTTGTACGCTTGAAATTCCATGAATGCATTAGGCGGAATAAAGCCATCTACAGCAACTGCAGCCCAACCAATTTCGGTCAAAATGCGGTTCATACCATACATGCTTGGAATGTTATCGATCTCAATACCGGTTTTTTTCAAGCCATCTAAATAAGAATTGTGAGCAACCTGCGAAAGATACGCCACATTTTTACGCATCACATAGCGCCAAACTGCCTGATTGATAGGTGAATAATCGTTGTAATCTTGAGCTTTAATAAATTGCTTTAAATGTTTTGGTAATCGGTCTAATAAGGGATTACTTTCTATTGTTGCATTCATATCTAAAACGTTGTAGTTTAAAACACAAAAGTACGCATTATAGAAGCCATTTCCCGCTTTTCACTACAAGTTTTTATTTAGCCGTTTGTTTTTCTAAAGTTTCTAAAAGAGCTTCCTGCGGTCGCTTTTTATAAACTAGAAAAATCAAAAAACGGCTTGTATAAAAAGCTTTCCATTGCAATCGCGGCTAGGGGAGTTGAGATTTAACGTAAGACTTTTTTAATATGATTTTGCCTAATTATCACAAGACCTTATTCTCCACAGCAGAGGGTGTTTGTGAATACTATTTGCACTTATAATCGTTGGTGTGTTGCATAGTAAAGTCTGTCTAGCCAAATGAAAATAAGACAAAAACAATCACTCTTTAGAATTTACAAACTTTTGGAAATGTTTGTTTTATCTTATTTCTTTTAATCTTCATTCGATGAAAACAAATAGGCACAAACAGCAAATTCCGCATTATTAAAGTTGAAATTGCCCACTTTTTTAATCCCCATTTTTTCATGCGCTCGTAAGGAAGATGCGTTATCGCTTTTAATAAATAGAATTCCCTCTCTATGAGGTTCTTGATGTAAAAGTTCTTTAAACATTTGCTGAGCAACACCTTTTCCTCTTTGTTTTTCATTAACGCAAACAGGGCCATAAATGTACGAGTCAGTATTAATTCCAGAGTACGATGCAAACATTGCGTTTACAATGGGTACATCCCGATTGCTGTGCACAGCTTGGGAAGTTGTCAAAATAAAACCTATAATTTCACTATATAAATAAGCCACTATTTGCGGCATATCTTTCATCATCTCTACAATTTGACTGTGGTTCAATTCACTTGATAATGTTCCACCTTGAGATAATTGATTTTCAGACTGTAGTTTTATTATGCCAGCTATATCTGCAGTAGTTGCTACTTTAAGTTTAATATTTTCGTCCATGTTTATAAGTTGTAAAATTTTGTCACATTAGCTAGTTTCTAGTTTTTAAAACCCAGTTTTGCGATTAAATAAAAAGGTATGGTTTTGGTTTTCCTTCTTTTCCATTATACTATTTATTGTAAATTGGCTGCTGTAGGAGCGAGGGAATTTCTGGAAACTTCATTTTCAAATGCATTACTAATTGGTGCGAAACGATAGTTCTAAGTGGCTCAAAGTTGTAGTTAGCTGCGATTTTTTTTATTGTTTTTTATTCTCAATCTTATTCGTCCAAATATGTAAACGATTATCGAAATTATTAAAGCGAATATAAAACCAGTTATAAATGAAAAATTTCTTCCTGTATCTGTTATTAACTTACTCATTGCAATTTGTTGAGCATCTGTTATTTCGGCAGCATTAAAGACACCGTTTTTGTCGAGGTCGTACCGATTCAGATCCCACTGATAATAAATTGCGTAATAAGATGAAGTCCCAACAATAAATAGATATATAATTAAAAATGTAATTATGCTTATCCATAGTAATTTGTTCTTCGATAACAGTTTTCTACGGTTAACTGTAATTGCTAGTAACCCGATCAAACAAATAATTGTGGGTAAAACCAAGTGATATGGAATTGTAATTTCGTTCATATACTGTTCAAGTATTTTAGGAATATTTCTTTATAGAATTCTTCTCTTGTCTCTACCTCAGTTTTTCCAGTTATAACATCGTTCGAACTTCTATATAAGTCGATATTGGACTATAAATAAAGTTGTTTTAAGGTACAATTTAGTAAAAACTTGTCTTCTACTATTTCTTGACTTAGCTATGCTATTTTTAATAAAAGAATTGCAATCGATTCTAGATCTTTTAGATTTTCGTGAATTAGCAGCCCTTTCCAGTTTTTAGTAGCGCAATCTCTTTAATCTTCATTTTGAGAAATGAATAGATTTATTTCTCCTTCAACTTCGCCACTCATCATATTTTATTAGAATTTATTTTGTCGTCTTGATTGTACAAACAAACACATAAGGCTTTGCTCTCTTTTAGATGGATGGAATTTTATAACCACTCAATTTTCGGCGTTACTAAAGTTACTACGGAACGATAATTCCACTAAATTCCAGCTAGTTCAAAATGGCTGTTGTATGCTGGCTTTTATTTTCTTAAAAAGGTACAAACATCTGTAGCTTTTGTGTTCAATTTATAATATTTAAAAACGCTTAAATCATTTTTTGCTTGATCTAAAAAATATTCGTGAGTAAAATTATCAATTTTGAATTTTGATATAATTAAAGCAGTTGAGAGTTTTAAACTCATTCTTTCAACATCAATCACATCTAAAAAACTCGTCAAAATATTAGTTTCTTTTTCTACCGATACTTTTTCATAAGTTGGTATAGAAATTACGTAAAATTCTGTGAATTCAAGTTTATGGTTTCTATGACAATTAATTATTTCTTGTTCTATTTTCTTTGAATTTAAAGCTTCACAAGTCATTACTTTGAATAATTTTAATCCACTTGAATTTCCAAAACTCAAATGTTTCATTTTATAGAGTTTTCCGTCAATTTTTAACGAATCAGATTTAATATAATCTTGCGCAAAAATTGAACACTGAAAAAATATAATTGAAATAATAAATAGGATTTTTTTCATACAGTTATTTTTGGCGGATTCAAGTTTCTAGCGCAATTTCATTGGGTTTTATTTTTGCCTTATTTTTCTAATTCAGAAAGCAATTTTGATTGTGTTTAGGCTTTCTAAATTCAAAAAATAAAGCTACGATTTATTTTGAATTTACCTACGTATTAAATAAAATTTTGATTCATATACAATCTGCTAATTGTATTCAAAGGCGATTCATATTCAAGTGTTTGTCGTGGCCTTTCATTGATTTGATTTTGGACTTCTTTGAGTTGTTTTTTAGTCACTAA
The DNA here is from genome assembly GCF_000425505.1 of Flavobacterium frigidarium DSM 17623. Taxonomy (GTDB): domain Bacteria; phylum Bacteroidota; class Bacteroidia; order Flavobacteriales; family Flavobacteriaceae; genus Flavobacterium; species Flavobacterium frigidarium. Next base: position 15,932 of record NZ_AUDO01000015.1, read on the forward strand.
ATTAAAGTCTGTTCCTTTAGGAAAATAGTCTCTAATTAGTCCATTTGTATTTTCATTTGTAGGTCTTTCCCAAGGACTATATGGATGAGCAAAATACACTTTAACTTTGCTGTTTTTAGTAAATGTTTTGTGTTGTGCCATTTCGGTTCCATTGTCATAAGTAAGAGAAAGTTTCAAGTTAGTAGGAAGCTTTCTAAATTCTCTTTCAAAAGCCTTTCTAACAGCAGTTGAGTCTTTCTTTTTTAGGTGAACAATTATTAGAAAGCGAGTGGTTCTTTCTACAAGTGTTCCAATGGCACTTTCTCTGCTTTTTCCTAGCACTAAGTCACCTTCCCAGTGTCCTGGTATCTCTCGAGTAAGCACTTCAGAAGGTCTTACATCAATACGAATTGGGTCTTTTATAGTCGTTCTTTTATCAACGCCTCTACGTGTGTTTCCACGATATTTTCTCTTCTGCCTAAGTTGTGATATTAGTAGTTTTTCTACCTCTTTTTTTGGTTGAATATAGATGTGATAATAGATACTTTCGTGTGAAATTTGCATTGTTGAATCGAATGGGTAAAATTGTTTTAGAGCGTCCGAAATTTGCTTAGGAGACCAGTGTAATTCTAAGCGTGAATGTACAAAATTTTTAAGCTTTGGATTACTGTTAATTTTAGATTTCCCTAACCTTTTATCCATAAGATTATGAACGTAATTCACTTCTGCTTTTATGTTATTATAAGGCTCATTTTTAACCCTTCTTAGTTCCCTAGTAATGGTGCTAGGATGAACGGATAGAGCAGTGGCAATTTGCTTATTATTTCTGCCTAAAGCAATGAGTTTTTCAATCTCAATTCTATGATCACGATTGAGTCTTTTGTAAGCTGTTTTCATACTACAATTTTATACATTTTTTGTTATAAAATTGCGTTAGATTCTTGACTCTGCGTTTAGCTTGCATACAACGTTCTGCCGCTTCTCGTCAGTTGCGAACTTCGGAAAGAATTATTTTCTGTTAAAGCTAAAAATTCTTGCGAAACGCAAACGTTAACTTACCACAAAATTCGAAATTGCGAGAAACGGCTGTTAGGTGCAGGTTTATTTTATTAAGTTTTTAATTTGACTTTCAAAAAGATTAACCTCTATTACATTTGATTCTACCTTTTTTCCGTTTATTGTCATCACAATTTTAAATGGAACTTTTATGTTTCCATAAACCAAATCACTAATTGACAATTGGAATTCAATTTTCCTTTTTGCTTTTAATTCCTTTTTGAAATAACTATTTCCGCAATCTGATTTTCCGTTTTCTTGTCCAGAAATCCATTTGTCATTAATGAGAAAATATTCTTGAACAAAATCAATTGTTGAGTCAATTCTGTTAACTTCAATATTGTTCAAAGTATTATTTTCCAAGTAACCTTTAGCATACTTATTTCCATTTACTCCTTCAACATAAAAATTCTCGGGAAAGTAAATTCGGATATTTGTTTCCTCTCCAGTTGTCTGTGTTTGTTCTTCATTAAAAACGACTGCAGCCACTCGAAAAAAATTCCCTTTTTGCTGAGAATCTGCGCAATACTTTTCGTTTTTATCCAATTTAACTGGTGCTTTAATTTGAGCACAAGTTTGTATCGATATTAAAATCAAGAAAGCAGTTTTTAATGATAAATATAGTTTCATCTTAGTTTATGGTTTCGTGGTCAAAACTTGCACCTAACTATCATACACACGAAACAAACCTTCGCAAACTCACCCAATATTGGCTGTATTGACGAAGTTTTGTCCTGTAGTATTAATAATCATAAAAGTATATTAATTCGAAATATAAATCCTATAAAACAGAATTATTTTTTATTAAAATTTTGAAAGGGAATTTGCTCATGAAAGGAAGTAATCTATACACCACCTAAAAAAATCAACAAAAAAAATCCGTAACAAACTGCTGCGGATTTAGTTATAATAAAGATTTGTAAATTACCCTATTTCGGAAAGTAAAATTTGAATCTCCTAATGTATCATCTGTATATATAGTACAGTAAGTTGCACAATCTTCTCCACGCTACCACACACTTCTACTTACTTTATTTGTAGAAGAATTACTTTTCCTAATTTTTTTTTAAGTCATTTTTTAAAAATTCCATTAACTATAAAAGCATTGTTGGTAAAGATAGAACTGCTTTTATTTTACAATAGTTTAGATTAAAGTTTTATGCTTTTTTGTACGAATTATTGAGCTACAAAGGATCATAGTTATTTCCATAAATTATCAAATAAATAATATCAGTAATAAAAATAATAAATTCAGTACTAACCTAAATATGACTGATGATATTTTCACATCACAATTTTCCTCTATTTTTTTAACCTTCAGTTTATAAAATAATAAATAAAAAAGTATGATGACGTTTACTATAAAAGGTATTATCGATATATACTTGATTGATACTTGTAAGTTTATTTTTCTCTCAATAAAATCTAGGATGTAGCCAATTATAAATAGAACATTTACAATTTCAGATAGACGGTTATTCAATTTACTCTGGTTGTACATAAATAGGTTCATGGTATTTGGTTGGTTTAGTAACACAGCTTGTAAAATCATACATCATTAATGCAATACCAATATATCCTTGATATCGTTTACCAATCAACTTTAGAGCCCCTATCATTGTTTCAGCAGCTTCTAGAGCCAGAGCATTTGTTTATAGTGATCTTATACCGCCTATGCCTAATGCAAAGCTTGCACAGTTTCTGGCTCTATCCCAATCAACACCTGGTATTGAGATTGAAAATTAAGGGTTAAAAACGGTAATATCACTAAATTCCAGCTAGCTCAAAATGAATCTTATGCGAAGTATTCTATATTTTATTATTATTTCTAACTTTGTCTATAATTTCAATTACTTTTTCAAAAATTTTCGGATCGTAATCTGAAGCAGATTGATTTGAAAAATTATTAACGTGATTATTTATATTCCAATCTCTAAATATTTCTTTTATATCTTCTGGATTAATTCTATCGTTAAATACTTGTAGATAAAATTTCCCAAATGAAATAGCATGTATTCTATCTGCTATTTTCAATGACTCGCTCATATAAGATTTGGCTAGTGTAAACGAGTATTTTGATGATGTGATTAATAAAATTATTATAAAAATGCTCTTTAACGCATAGAAAGTGGTTAAGCTCCAATTTTCTTTTTCATTAAAGACACTCAAAGTAATATTTGAAAACCAAAACGCTACTCCAATACCACTAATTAAAGCTATAAACCCTAAAACATACCAAAATTGAGCTGAATATTTTTGATATTTTTCGCGCTTGTTTAATTCATTAATTGTTTCCGCAATATATGTTGGTGCTGTTTTTTCAATTTTTTCTTTTATTTCCAGTGCTTTTTCATCGAAAGCGATTTTTTTTCCTAAAAAAGAATTTATTGAGTCATTTATTTTTTTTACGGCAATTTCAATTTGTTTCTCTTCAAGCTTATTTTCGATAATTATGAAATTTATTCTAAAAAGACTTTCGGGGAAATCTAAAGTATCTATTTTTCCAGCAACAATAGGTAATAGTAATTTGTCATCTCTATGAACTGTATAATTTCTTAACTGAACTAGTTCGTTTAAAAAAGATTTTGATTTGGTCGAATATGATGTAATTATCGGTATAATAATATCAGATGAAGTAATAGCTTTTTTAAAAGAATATTCTTGTTCCTTGCCATAATCTGTTTCTTCGTCGAAAATTTCGTGACCTAGTGCTTTTAACCTGTAAGTAAGTTCATAATAAAGGCTTACATTTTTGTCTGATTCTAATTTTTGACCGAATAAATATATTTTTGCCATTTAGTTTTTTTAAAATTTCACAACGTTTTACGGCTTGCAGAAGTGGCGAACTTCTTGACCAAGATCTTTTGGTTAAGATAAAATTTCTTGCGAAAGATAAACCTGAATTTACTACATGTTTCGCCATTTTTGCAAACTGCTGTTGTGCGATCGGCTATTCTATCTCGTAATTATAAATTAATTACTGGATAGATATAATTTCACTTTTACCAGATTTAGTTGACCAATTTAGTTGCCATACTCTACCATTTATTTGATCTAGAAGAAAAAAATTCCAACTAATATTAGTAGAATATAGTGTAAACCTATTATCTACTTCATCTTGTTTTTCTACTAACGATAAACTATTTATAGGAGTTTCTAATTGATTAGATCTTTTTTGACTAAGTTCAACTTGCCACATTTGTCCAGTTTGAGTGTTCAATTTTATAAAATGCCATGTATTTTGGGTTGGGAAAATTCTATATGTTTTAATATAATTTTCATTTACTTGACGTAAATCATTTTGTTTTTTTTCAATTTGAGCTTGCGCAAACAAACTAATATTAAGTGTCAATAAGATTACTAAAAATATATTTTTTTTCATTTAATTGTAATTTTTAATTGTTTTTGGTAAGTTTTGTTTTTAGCTGTCGTATAACGGTTTGCCACTTAGCTAAGTTGTGGAGTTATGAAAACGATTACTTTCTGCTTAACGTAAAAGTTCTTTAAAAACGGTAATTCTACTAAAACCACAATCTTGCTAAATGGCGGTTGGCGGTAGTTTATTTGTAGAAATTTCCACTTTCTTTACAATATTCTTTTACTTCATTTAGCCAATTATCATACCAATACCAAGTTTTTGCGACTTGTGTGCCATAACCTAATACTGGATTTTTAGCATCTCTTTCTTTCCACAATAATGTATGCTGATAAGCTGTAAATCTAGGATATCCATTTGCTTGCATAAATTCATATATTTCTCCTGGTAAATGTTTTTTCTTTTCTCTCTCCTTAACTAAAACATATTCTTTATTTAATCCTTCCGCTTCAGGCGAATTCGCAGGTATAAATTCAATAACTTTATCTGCTTGGCCTTTTCTGTTTACAGCTTTAGGTACATATAATACTCTATATGAATATCTTATGTTGTTGTAATCATCGTCACTCAATTCATCATCAAAGTCATTTATGTAAGATGCAATATTTGAAGGCAAGTCAGTAAACTTTCTAAGTTGATTTGCATGTTCTTCTTTAATAGTTGAAAATTGTAATGAAAAGGACAAATGTTTATCTATACCATAAGAATCGCCAAATAATTGTTTAATAAAGGCATTATAATTTAAACAGCAAGCTTGAAATCGGGCACTCAGATATTCATCTATTTTTGTAGTCATCTGGTGTTCAATTTCATGTCTTAACCCAATTAAAAATTTTAGATTGGCTTTTGTAATGTTATCTATAGGGCAATTATTATCGTCTAGACAACGTTCCAATTCCCAAAATTTAAACGCACCTTTTTTCGTTTTATCAAATTTTTTCCTTTGTCCTGTTTGCTTAAAATATCTATACTCAATTTTCTTATCTCGATAATGAGCATGAAGTAAATACATCCATGATATATTTGCTAAAATGATAAAATTTTCAGATTTGAAGTGAATATTTGGATTATTGAATATTTGGACTGCACTCAGCATTGATTCTCGCGATTTTACAAGAAGTTCTTCTTTAAAAGAGCCAATTTTTCTATTTCTTTTCATTGCCATGGTTAATGTAATTTACAACCAATTTATTTTTTCGAAATTTAAGCATTTAAGATTTTAATACTCTTTTGAATTCTATTTTCACTGAAATCATCTAATCTATCAATTTACCGTGATATGGGTAAATTACCGCCAACTACCATACACACGAAATAAACCTTCACAAATCCACCCAATACTGGCTGTATTGACGAAATTTTGTCATGTAGTATTAATAATCATAAAAGTATATTAATTCGCAATATAAATCCTATAAAACAGAATTATTTTTAATTAAATTCTAAAGGTGATTTGCTCAGAAAAGGAAGTAACCCACAAACCACTTCGAAAAATGACCAAAAAAAATCCGCAACAAACTGCTGCGGATCTAGGTATAATAAATGCTTATAAATTACTCTATTTCGAAAAGTAAAATTTGAGTTTTCTGTTTGTCGGAGAAGTTGTTGTCTGAGACGAAAAGGATAGACTGCTTGCCATTGGCTAATTTGGGTCCAAAGGTTATTCCTTCGATATTATCAGTAAAGATCCCAAGATTATCCATGTTTAAAACTAGTTTTTTAGTGGCTAACGTAACGCCTTCATTTTGTAGTGAAGCAACGTCTTTCACATTTGTAGCGGCAGTAAAATCACATAGATAAACTTTGATTGTGCAGGCTTGTTTTCCTACAGAGTACGAACGCTCTACAACCAACAGTTTGTTTTCGCCATAATATTGAATCGACGAAATTCCGTTTACTGCAAAACTAGTGCTTGGATTGGGTTCGATTGCAATGGGGTCTAGTAAATAGCCGTATTGTGCGGTATTGTTTCTGGTTTTGGTGTCAAATTCAAATATTCGAACCATTCCACCCTTTGCAGTAGTCGCTTGGTTGTCGTCTTCATAAAGTGGTTCTTCAACGTTGGTGTACACTTTACTAAAATCGCTGTTATAAGTGATTCCCTCTAGAACGCCATTGCTGCGTGGCCCTTTTTCCTCTTTTTGCATGTTGAGGTTTGCGGGTAAGTGGAATTCATTGACAAATTTTCCGGTAAGCGATGCCGTTTGCAAAGATGGATTTTGAATAACAGCAAAATCTTTTGCAACTACTCGTGCGCCTTCGCTACTCCAAACCACTGATTTTGTTTTGGCGTTGTAGCGCATCTCTTCGGGGTCGATGGAGCTATCCGGGTACTTCTCCCAGTTGCTGTATTTTTCTCCCTTTTGATTTTGTAACGACACAACATTTTGAAAATCAATACTGCTTAAGCTGTCTGCTTGAATTCTAATTTTTGCAGTATAAAAACGAGCATCATTATAAACTGCTCGATCGTCGCAAATTAAGTAATATAGATCGTTTTTTTGATCGTAATCAATACTCGATAACCCACCTACAACGGTGTTTTTAAACTCTTGGTTAAAAGGGACTTCAATGGTATTGATATAGTTAAGTCTGGGATTGGAATTGTTGTTTACGGCAGTTTTAATCGAAGAACAAGAAACTAATGCTAAGGGAATTAATGCAAGGATAAATTTGCGCATGGAATATTATTTTAAATTTAGTAAATCGCCTTTTTGACCTTGATCTCTAAAGTAATTGATTTTATAATTAAACATTTCGGCCATGTTTTTAGCGCGCAATTTTGCTTCTTCGGCGATTGGGCCTTGAAACAAAGTATCGTTGGTTTCGATAAAAAGTTGCATCCAGCGATCAAAATGTTCTTTGTCAATAGGTAGGTGTTTGTGCGGAGGAAACGGGCTGCCAGAGTAGGAGTGCACCTCTAATAAAACAGTCTGCCAAAAGCGATACATTTTTTCCAGATGCTCTGGCCAGCGGTGGCCAATTTTTTCGTTGAATATAGGACCGATAAAATCGTCTTTTTGCACCTTGTCGTAAAAAGTATCTACGAGAAGTTTGATGTCTTCAAATGTCGAAATGTCTTGTAATACTGTCATAATAGCAAATAAAAATGGCCTACACAAAGGTAGGCCATTTAATATAAAAAGGGCTTGTTTTTTATTCCTGCGGTGGAAATTGCGCTAATATTTTTGCGACAAATTCGTTAATGCGTTGTTCTTTATCAGTTCTGTTTTCGGTTAAGTTTCCAACACCTTTTCCTTCCCAGATTAGTTCTTTTTTCTTGGCGTCGATTAAATCGATGTATAAGGTTCCTTCAGTAGAAGAGCTTACAAAATTTTGACCGCCCCAAAGGTAAGGATTCCAACCAAATCCCCATCCGTAACCCCAACCAGCATTGAACTGACTTACTTCAACTTTTTCTCGCTCTTTAGTGAAAATGTTAACTAGTAAATCTGGAGTTTCGCTTTTTGTCATTCCCATGCTGCTCAATTGCGTATCAATAGCACGAAGGATTCTTTTTTTATCAAACTCAGATATTTCGACTTTGTCGATACCGCTTTTATGAAAAGCATAGGTTTTATACTGTGTAAAATCGGTTCCTCTGTCATAATCGGCATTCACACGCACGGCGCTGCAGGCTGATAACACTAAGAGGAGTAAAACGGGGATTATTTTTAATGATTTCATAATGATGTGTTTTATTAATGGGTACTTTAGAAAATGGGGTTTAACCGCTGTAAAAGCACTGATATTAAGTGATTTGATTCTCTAATATATTAATCAAGAATCGTACCAAAATAATGTTGAATTGGAGGTATTTAATCCTTTTGGTTTTAGTGTTAACTTGCTTTTAATTACTGTTTTAAAGTGTCATTTTTTTAAGGTGGCCATAAAATGTAGGAACAGTTCTCTATAGGTGTAACTTCGATAAAGAGACTTGAAATTTACTTTTTGATGGTTCCTGTTTTTTTATCAAATCCATACGGGCAGTGGCGACAGCCGCTTTTACAGCAGTACCCTCTTTTTAAATGGTGCTTCTCAGTAAAGCATTTGTATCCTTCGGGAGTGTAATAGAAATCTTCTCCTTCAACTAATTTATTTGGACTTTCTGATTCAAGCATTTTTAATCTCTTATTTAATTTTGTGGTAATCGTGAACCTGGCTTTCGATAAAAATCATTTCACTACTGCAAATTTAGGATTTTTAAAACGATTGTCTTTTTAGATTCCCACATAATTTTTACTACTTTTAGTCACAATTATATTTCTGAAGATGTTATTAATAGTTACAAAATTTCTTATTCCTAGAGGGTATCGCGGACTTACCATTTTTCCGTTTGTATTTATCAGGTACAAAGAAGATCGTGAAAATGTAGTTTTGATAAATCACGAGCGCATTCATTTAAGGCAGCAACTAGAGCTGCTAATACTGCCTTTTTTTATACTTTATGGTTTGGAGTTTGTCTTTCGTTTATTCGAATATAAAAATTTCAATACCGCCTATCGCAACATCAGCTTTGAAAGAGAAGCCTATTCGAATGAAAAAAACTTGCAGTATCTTACTAATCGAAAGTTGTTTTCCTTTGCTAAATTCATTTTCTAGACTGAGTTTGTCTTGGTTCAGGAGGTTTCTTGCTACTTTCTTTTCGAAAAAAAGAACTAGGCAACATCTATATTATCCTCTACAAATGGCCGGGTTTTTATACATAAGTTTTTACCTTTGAAAAAAAACTTGAATCAGCATCTCACTTTAAATTTACCGCATTCGATCACACTCACTGTTAAAAGGGAGGATTTGCTGCACCCCTTTGTGTCAGGGAATAAATTTAGGAAATTAAAGTACAATTTACTCGAAGCTAAAAATCAGAATAAGAGTGGGTTACTTACCTTTGGTGGTGCGTATTCTAATCATATTGCCGCTGTCGCATATGCTGCTAAAGAAGCGGGTATGAGAAGCATTGGGGTGATAAGAGGAGATGAATTAGCAGATAAAATTTTAGAAAATCCCACATTAAAATTTGCCCAAGAATGCGGCATGCAATTCGAATTTGTTTCTAGAGAAGTGTACCGCAGTAAAAACGAAGAAGTCTACTTAGAGCAATTACAAAATCGCTTTGATGACTGTTTTATCATTCCGGAAGGTGGTACAAATGCGCTAGCAATAAAAGGCTGCGAGGAGATTTTAACTCCAGATGATGCCGCGTTTGATTATGTTTGTTGTGCGGTGGGAACAGCGGGGACAATTTCTGGAATTATTAACAGCTCCTTGCCACATCAAAAAGTTTTAGGGTTTCCTGCTTTAAAAGGAGACTTTTTACAAGATGAAATTCGTATTTTTGTCGAAAATAAAAATTGGGAACTACTAACTGATTATCATTTTGGTGGTTATGGGAAAGTTACGGCAGAATTAATTGTCTTTATAAATCAGTTTTTTGAAGATACTAGCGTTCTTTTAGACCCAATTTATACTGGAAAAATGTTTTTTGGCGTTATCGACTTGATTACGAACAATTATTTTCCACCGCAGTCAAAAATTTTGTTGATTCATACAGGAGGATTACAAGGAATCCGCGGTATGAATACCTTATTGAAAAAAAAGCAATTACCTTTAATAAATGGCTATGTTTAAAAAAATATTACTTGTTTTAGTAGTGATTACTCTTGTAAGTTGCAATGCGACAAAAACGCCCATAAAGACGTCTAAATCTACAGTTTCAACTACTAAGAAAGCAACGGTTAAAAGTAAAAGCACCAAGGTTTATAAGCCCGTTGTAAGTGCCAAAAGTAATACAACAACACGATCAAATACGAGTACTGAGGTTATTGAGTCTACTTCAAGAACTATAGTGTCTAACGATGTGATAGGAGATTACATCCTGCGTTTTAGAAATATTGCGATGAGTAATATGAAAGCATACGGCATTCCGGCCAGTATTATTTTAGCACAAGGAATCTTAGAGTCGGGTGCAGGGAGAGGCGACTTGGCACAAACTGCAAACAATCATTTTGGAATTAAATGTCATGCAGGATGGACTGGCGATAGTGTGAAACACGATGATGATGCCAGTCAAGAATGCTTTAGAAAATACACTGCTGCAGAAGAATCGTTCAAGGATCATGCGACATTTTTAACCGGTAGAAGCAGGTATTCAGGATTGTTTACCTTAGATAAAGACGATTATAAGGCTTGGGCCAAAGGCTTAAGAAAAGCAGGTTATGCTACAGATCCCCGTTATCCAGATAAGCTAATCTCGTATATTGAGCGCTACGATTTAGGGCAATACGATGCGATGGTTCTAGGGAATAAATACATCCCGTTAGACAATAATTCGATTATTAGAACAGTAAGTACTGCTATTGTATACAACCCAAACAATACCTATCACGAAGTTCAAAAAGGAGATACCTTATATTCGATCTCAAAAAAATACAATCTATTACTTGCTGATTTAAAGCTCAAAAATAATCTTTCTGAAAATATCATTTCGATAGGTCAGAGACTGATTGTGAATTAATACAATTCGAAAAAAGAAATTATTAAAAAAACAATAATTACAATGTTATATAAAAGAAGTAGTCAGCTATTTGCTGAAGCAGAAAAAGTAATTCCTGGAGGTGTAAATTCGCCTGTAAGAGCTTTTAAAGCAGTGGGAGGAACGCCTATTTTTGTAGAACGTGCTAGCGGTGCCTATTTGTATGATGCAGATGGCAATCGCTTGATTGACTATATCAATTCATGGGGACCTATGATTTTAGGACATGCCTTTGAACCAGTCGTTCAGGCGGTAATCGAAAAAGCAAAGTTGGGAACCTCTTTTGGTATGCCAACAGAACTAGAGACTCAAATTGCAGCTCTTGCTGTGGAGATGGTTCCAAATATTGATAAAATACGTTTTGTAAATTCAGGTACAGAAGCTTGTATGAGTGCGGTGCGTCTAGCTCGTGGTTTTACAAAGAGAGATAAGATTATAAAATTTGCAGGATGTTACCACGGTCACTCTGACTCGTTTTTAATTCAAGCAGGAAGTGGTGCGGTAACTTTTGGTTCGCCTAACAGCCCAGGAGTTACAGAAGGAACAGCAAAAGATACGTTGCTGGCTACTTACAATGATTTAGAAAATGTAAAAAGCATAATAGCTGCAAACCAAGGCGAGATCGCTGCCATTATTGTAGAACCAGTTGCAGGAAATATGGGATGCATTCCTCCAGTAAAAGGTTTTCTTGAAGGTTTGCGTGCGCTTTGTACAGAAAACGGCATCCAATTGATCTTTGATGAGGTGATGACTGGATTTAGACTAGCGGCAGGTGGTGTTCAAGAGTTATTTAGTGTTAAAGCAGATATCGTTTGTTTTGGAAAAGTAATTGGTGGTGGTTTACCCGTAGGTGCATTTGCAGCGCGTAACGAAATCATGAATTATCTAGCACCTCTAGGGCCGATTTATCAAGCAGGTACTTTGTCTGGAAATCCATTGGCGATGGCGGCAGGTTTAGCAATGTTGCAAACATTACATAATGACAAAGCGATTTTTGAAAGACTAGAAGCAAAAACAGCCTACTTGCATGCAGGTATCGAAAAAGTATTAAAAGCGAACAATGTGGTGCATACCATAAATAGAATAGGTTCGATGATCTCTGTTCATTTTGATGAAGCTGCTGTAGTAGATTTTAAGTCAGCTGCAAAGGGAGATAACGAAACTTTTAAGAAATTCTTCCACGGTTTGTTACAAGAGGGAATTTATATTGCGCCTTCTGCTTATGAGACTTGGTTTATAACAGATGCGTTGACATATGAGGATTTAGACTTTACAATTAACGCAATTGATAAAGTGAGTAAAACCTTTTAAACGAAAAAACTTCCGGCTTTCACCGGAAGTTTTTTTTTATTTCTGAGTTTTTCTTTTGTCATCCATTTTGTGAGAGGCAACTTCAGTTCCTTTTTTATGCATTCTTTTACCGCCACGTTTGTGATGTTTGGCTTTCATAGTTTCCCATTTTGTAAACTGCTCTGCATTTAAAATTGATTTCATTTTATTTTTCATTGCAATTTGCTCGTCAAGCATTTTAGATTTCATTGCAAAACGTTCGTCACGAGTAGGTTTTGTTTTAGCGTCTTTTTTCATTTCACGCTCTTTCATCATGGCTTCTTTTTTGGCTGTTTTTTCTGCGATGATGCTTTTCATTTGATCTTGTTGTTTTGACGTTAAATCTAACTCTAATGTCATTTTTTTCAACATCAATTCATTTTGCTGCGCTGGAGTGAATTTTTCCATTTTCTCTCTTTTTGGCATGTCCTTTTTGTCCTGAGCAAAGTTTGCTATACTAACCGCTAATAATGCAGCTATAAATAATTTTTTCATTTTCTTTGTTTTAAAGTTATAAGTATAAGACAGCTTTGTATCTCAAAGGTTTAATGCTTAACAAAATTTTAATAATAGCATCATTTTTATACTGCGTAATTTCATTTTGAATATTATATTTGCACTGTGAAAAAAATTGCAGTCATCATTCTATTAGTCTTGTTTCTAAAGCCAATCTTTCCGGTTATAGACTATGCTATTAATTACGACTACATCACCGAAGTACTTTGTATCAATAAAGCCAAACCTGAAATGCATTGTAACGGAAAGTGTCATTTAATGAAGGAGCTTGCAAAAGCAGCTGACGACGATAAACCACTTACTTCTAATAAAAAACAAAACTCAAATCAATTAGTAGATATCCTTGTCGCCGAAGTTGCCTCTTATCATTTTATTGGGTTTGATTTTAAAGCTTCAAATAACGAAACTATTGCGTACACTAATCTATATTCTCATTTAGATGGTTACACTATTTTTCATCCCCCAATTTTCCTTTCATAATTACATACGAGCAAATTGTTGTATTACTATGTTCTTTGGCGAAAGCCTAAAGGATCAGTAGTGATGTGACCTGTTTTAAAATATTATAGAAAGAAAATTAAACTTAAAAGATGAAAAATTTAGTATACAAAGCCGTAGCTGTTTTAGCTTTGAGCGCAACATTTACAGCATGTTCAAATGACGATGAGGTTATTGTAGGAACAGGAAATTTAGGGTTAGAATTTGATAATTCATTCTCAGGAAACGATTTAATATTAGACACGCAAGCAAATACTACTGCTAGCAGCGAAGTCCTTAAGATAAGTTCGATAAAATACATTGTTAGTAACATAGTTTTAACTGCCGAAGATGGTTCAATTTTCACCTACCCAAAAAGCAGTAGCTATTTTATTGTAGATGAATCAGACGCAGCTACCCATGTACTGAATCTAAAAGACATTCCTGCGGCAAATTATACAAAAGTAACTTTTGGGATAGGAGTAGATAAAGCACAATACGAAGCAGGAGCTACTGGTCAAGGTGATTTTCTAGCCACAGCAGATGCGGCTGGAATGATGTGGGGATGGTCAGCAGGATATAAATTCTTAGCTCTTGAAGGGACCTTTACTTCAGCCCAATACACAACTGCAGTCCCATTTAAAGTACACACTGGTCAAACGGGAACAGATTATAATTACACTACCGTTTCGCTTGATTTAAATAGCAAAGCATTAGTGAGAGAGACGATTACGCCTCAGGTTCACATTAAAGCCGACTTATCTAAAATTTTAAACAGTACAAACGTTATCAAACTATCTGATAACAATCCTAACGGAACCGGAGCAAACATCATGGCAGGAGCTAATCTATCGTTGATCACAGCAAATATTGCTACAATGTTTACTGTAGACCACGTACATAACGATTAATTTCATTTTTAGGAGCACAAGAGTTGGTTTATCAAGCACATTAGTCCCGTCTTCCGCTGTATCTTTTTTTGAAATTAAAAAAAGGATGCCGCTGCAACCGGGGCTAGACGACACCTCTTGTGGTTCTTTTAAAATTTACAACCATGAAAATCAACTATTTTCTTTGGCTTTTAATTCCGCTATTACTAAGTTGTTCTAATGAGGGAGAAGAGTATGTAAACTTGCCTTTGGATTTTGCTGTTCCTTCAAACTTCCCTAATCTACAGTACGATATAGCTGCAAATCCACCCACAGAGAAAGGATTCGAACTTGGGAAAAAATTGTTTTACGATGGGCGGTTGGCATCAGACGGTTTAGTCTCTTGTGGGTTTTGCCACATTCAAGCCGACGCGTTCACGCATCACGGACATACAGTAAGCCATGGTGTTGATAATGCATTAGGAACGAGAAACGCTCCTTCGATTCAAAATCTAGCTTATCAGTCTATATTTATGTATGATGGTGCTGCTAACCATTTAGACTTGCAACCCATAATTCCATTGACAAGCGAAATCGAAATGAATGGTGATTTGACTGCTATTCTTGCCATGATGAAAGCAGATAAAGAATATCAAAACTTATTTAAAGCTTCGTTTACTGATGGAGCTGTTTCTATCGAGAATATGCTCAAAGCACTTTCGCAATTTATGGTAATGTTGACCTCGTCAAACTCTAAATTTGATCACTATAGGCGCAATGAAGCTGGTGGAGAATTGACAATAGATGAAAGCGCGGGTTATGCCTTATTTCAAACAAAGTGTGCCTCATGTCACGCGACCGATTTGCAAACAGATGATTCTTTCAGGAATAACGGTTTGGCGATTAACCCCTTAATAAATGATGTGGGTCGCTATCGCGTAACTGAACAAGTTCAAGATTACTACAAGTTTAAAGTGCCAAGTTTACGCAATGTAGAAAAATCAGCGCCTTATATGCACGATGGAAGATTTGGAACCTTAGAAGCCGTTTTAGATCACTATTCATCAGGAGTCAATGCCTCACTGACATTAGATCCCATTTTACAAAAAGACGGAAAGATTGGAATTGCAATTTCTGCTAAAGAGAAACTGCAGTTAATCGCCTTCTTAAAAACACTAACCGATAATCAATATCTCACCGATAAACGATTCTCAGAATATTAAAACAATGAAAAATACAATAATTATATTTTTAGTCAGCTTTTGTTCCATTCAATTTTCAATTGCGGCGCCTATTAAAGATAGTATTTCAAGCTTTACTTTTCAGAAGTTGCAGTTTGAAGCAGCCTTAGATTTCGATTGCGATGCTTGTGGGTGTTCGGCAAGTGGAGGAAGTATGGGTTTTAGTTCGATGCTAAATTCAAATTTTGTGGGAGTGAGATACTTTTATCAAAGTTATTCAAGTAAAGACGGCATATTTAACAACTCACCATGGGTTGATGAAAATTTCAATACTACGCAAGTATGGGCAAAAATTCCAGTGACAGATAAGATTCAAGTAACTGCATTAATTCCGTATCATTTTCATAATCGCGAGCTAAGTACGGGAAGCGAAAATATAAATGGTCTGGGGGATATTACAGTGATGGCTACTTATTCTGTTTTCAAAACTCAGAAAGACAGTGCAGTTTTTGTGCATGATGTGCAATTAGGTGGGGGAGTGAAGCTGCCTACAGGACAATTCAAGGAAGCGAACAATGCAGGAACGGTAAATCAAAGTTTTCAATTAGGAACCGGAAGTTGGGACTACTTACTATTAACCGAATATGTTATTAAAAGAAAAAGCCTTGGTTTAAATACGATGCTTAATTATACTATTAAAACCGAAAATGATAAAAAGTACCAATTCGGGAATCAATTGAACTATGGATCCACTTTATTTTATCTTTTGGATTTCAATTCTCTTCAGTTTGTACCGCAGGTTGGAATCGCGGGGGAGGTTTATGAAACCAATAAGCAATACGGCGAAAATGTATTGAACACTGCGGGAGACATATTGTTTAGTAAATTTGGTTTCGAATTAGGGAAAGATAGATTCTCGCTTGGCGTAAATGCCATGTTGCCAATTAATCAACATTTATCAAATGGTAAAATAGAGGCCAATTACAGATGGAGCGTTAATTTAAATTACAGTTTGTAGTTATAAAACTCTTGATAATACAAAACCCCTAAAAGTAAATTACTTTTAGGGGTTTTGTATTTATTGTTCTAGATCTAATTTTAATTGATCAGGTAATAACTTAAATGACAAGCGGTGGTACTTAGTGACACCGTATTTTGCAATTGCTGCCCGATGTTCTTTAGTGGGGTAGCCTTTGTTTTTTTTCCAATTGTACATAGGGTATTCCTCGTGAATGCGATTCATGTATTCATCGCGATATGTTTTTGCTAAAATTGAGGCAGCTGCAATATTCAAATATTTTGAATCACCTTTTACTATAGCAAGATTAGGAATTGCAGTAAGTGTTTCTTTTTCTCTAGTAGTAAAAATTTTACCATTTTTATTTTCTCTCCACTTCTTTTGGATGAACGCACTATTACCATCAATGATTACATATTGAGGAGCTGGTTTTAATTTCAAGACACATTCCTGCATTCCTTTTATAGACGCGTTTAAAATATTGATTTCGTCAATTTCATTTGGCTCAAGATGTGTCACTGAGAATGCGACTGCATTTTCCTCAACAATGGGTCTTAATAGGTCCCGAGCTTTCTCTGAAAGTTTTTTGCTATCTGTTAAGATATTACTAACAAATCTTGTTGGCAAAATTACTGCCGCGGCAGTTACTGGACCCGCTAAACAGCCTCTACCAGCCTCGTCAGCGCCGGCCTCTAAATTATACTCAGAAAAGCTGTTTTGTAGCATTGTTAATTTAAGTTAAAATTAAAATTAATTTATTGCAAAAGTACGAATTTTCACAACATATGACAATGTTTTGAAGGATAATGGCGACTATTTTGCAAAAAGCGCTAAAAATTCGCATCAAATAGCTGAATTTTATGAATTTTTTGTTTCGTTTTTAAGATAATTTTAAGATGTTTGTAACAACTAATTCAAAATACAAAAAAATGAAACTAAAATTTAAATGGATTTTCATGCTATTATTAGCAATGTCTGTACAGTTTTCGTTCGCTCAGGAGAAAACTATTTCAGGGGTGGTTTCGGACGCTACGGGTCCAATTCCCGGAGTCAATGTGATCATCAAAGGGACCAAAAGATCTGCTCAAACAGATTTTGACGGTAAGTATGCAATTAAAGCAAAGTCGGGTGAGACTTTAGTATTTTCTTATTTAGGCATGAATGATTCTTCTGTTACAATAGGAGCTTCAAATTCAATTAATGTAAAGATGACATCTTCATCTCAGGACCTTGATGAGGTTATAGTTGTTGCTTATGGAACAACTACTAAAGAAGCCTTCACAGGTGCTGCTAGTGTGGTAAGTGCTGAGAAGCTTGAGTTGAGAGCTTTAACGTCTCCTATAGCAGCCATTGAAGGTAATGTGACAGGAGTTCAGTTTACTTCTGCTTCAGGTCAGCCAGGATCTTCACCAGGTATAGTAATTAGAGGTGTAGGTACATTGAATGGTAGTTCAGATCCATTAATCATTTTAGATGGAGTAGATTTTCAAGGAGGTTTAAACACTATCAATCAAGATGATATCGCTTCATTGACGGTACTTAAAGATGCAGCTTCAACTTCTCTTTACGGTTCGCGTGCAGCAAATGGAGTTGTAATTATTACAACTAAAAAGGGTAAAAAAGGTCGTGGTATTACTGTAAATGCTACTAGTCAATTTGGTGTTATAACTAAAGGTATTGATGAGTATGATGCAGTTAATCCTGGGCAGTATTATGAGTTGATGTTTCAAGCATATAAAAATACTTTAACTGGTGCTAATGCAGGAGCTACTGCTGCTGCAAATATCTTCAATCGTTTGGGGAGAAATCCTTTTAATGTTCCTAATGATCAAATAGTAGATGCAAATGGTGTATTAAATCCAAATGCGAAAGTAATTGCTAAAGACCTAAACTGGTACGATGCATTAGAAAGAACAGGTACGAGACAAAATCATTCGATCAATGTTTCTGGCGGTGGTGATAATCACACGGTATTTTTATCTGTTTCGGATTTAGAGGAAAAAGGATATGTAATTGAAAGTGATTACAAAAGAACGACAGGTCGATTGAGTGGTACTTTTAAACCAAAAGAATGGTTGTCTTTAGGTGGTAATTTAAGTTTTACAGATGAGGTAAGTAGTGGTCCAGCTTCCAGAGGAGCTAGCGTTGCAAATGTATTTTCTTTTGCCAAAGATATGGGGTCGATTTATTCACCTTACTTATTAGATCCTGTAACAGGTCAATATATTTATGACGAAGCCGGTAATGTAAGATGGGACAGAGGGGAAAGTATATCTGATCTTGGAATTCAATCTAGACCAACAAATGTGGGGCGTAATGCTATTGAAGAGGCTATCTTAAATGTAAATTCAACTAAAAGAAATAATATTGGTTACAGGTTTAATGCCGATTTAACGATTGTTGAAGGTTTAGGTTTAGCTCTTGTATACGGTCAAGATACTCAATCAGGTGTTACTAAAAGTTATGAAAATGCTTTTGTAGGAGATGGTGCTGGATCTAATGGTAGATTAGATGACAGTCGTTTCACAAGAAACGTAGAAAATTTCAGTCAAGTTTTTTCTTATAAAAAATCTATAGCTAATCATAATTTTGATGTGATATTAGGACATGAAAGTTTTAATAGAAAATTCAATAACAATAGAGCATTTAAAACGAATCAAACAGTTACTGGAATTTATGAGTTAGATAACTTTTCTGTAATCTCAGCAGCAAGTGGTAGTAGCACTGATTATAGACTAGAAGGTTTTTTTGCAAGACTTAACTACGATTTGAGTAATAAGTATTATTTGAGTGGAAGTGTTAGAAGGGATGGTTCATCTGTATTTACAAATAATAAATGGGGTACATTTTATTCTGTAGGTGGATCTTGGAGAATTAACAAAGAGGATTTCCTTAAAGATGTTTCATTTGTAAATGATTTAAAATTAAGAGGGTCTTACGGAGAAGTAGGAAATGATAATCTATTAAGTAATGGTTCAAGAAATTACTATATTTCTCAGCCGTTATATGGTATCTATCCTAATGCTGGTGCTCCTGGCCTTTACTGGAATACAACTGGTAATGCAGATCTTAAGTGGGAAAAATCTACTAGTTGGGATGTTGCATTAGAATTCGGATTATTTAACAATCGCGTATCTGGATCATTTGAATTTTACAAAAAACAAACTTCTGATTTATTGTACAATGTGCCTATTCCTGCATCAGAAGGTCAAATTGAAGCGCCTAATAATATTGGAGACATGTACAATCAAGGTTTTGAACTTGGTCTAAACTTAGGTGTAATAAGAGCTAAAGATTTTTCTTGGGACTTAGGTTTACAAGCTTCTACACTTAAAAACGAAGTTACGAATCTTCCTAGCCCGTTTGTTACTGGTTCTAAACGTTGGGAAGTGGGACGTTCTAGGTTTGATTATTTTCTTTATGATTTTGCAGGAGTTGACCCAACTAATGGGGATGCTTTATATAATATGTATGAGGAAATTGACGGTGTTGTAGGTGTACCTGTATTAAACGAGGATGGAACACAAAAAACTTCAAACAGTTGGAACACAGCAGGAAAAGGTTATGTAGGAGAAAGTTCTCTACCTGATTTAATTGGTTCTATTTCTAATAGCTTCAAATTTAAAAATATGGATCTTAGTTTCTTATTTACTTATCAATTAGGTGGTAAAACTTTAGATTATGGATATGCAAATTTAATGCATGAAGGAGATTATGGAGCTGCTTTGCATCCTGATGCTCTTAATGCTTGGAAAAATCCAGGGGATATAACAGATGTTCCTAGATTGCAAAATGGTAATACAAATTTATCTCCTACTTTATCTTCTAGATGGCTTACAGATTCAGATTACATAGCTCTTAGAAACGTAACATTTTCATATAGTTTGACTAAAGCGGTGTCTGATAAAATTGGAATGGATAAGCTGAAATTTTTCGTTTCAGGAGAGAACATGTTCATAGCAGCTAAGAGAACTGGTTTGGATCCACAGTATAATCTTGCTGGTACGCCAGATGGTACTGATTATAATCCAAATAGAGTAATATCTTTTGGTGTTAATGCAACTTTTTAAAGTAGAATTATTAAATAAAAAATAAACAAATGATACAGAAAAAATATAAATTACTACTTGCATTGTCAATGTTGACGATTGTAAGTTGTACGGATACATATCTTGATACGGTGCCGACCGATTCTATAGCAGAAGATGCAGCATTGTCTACTCCAGAAAACATGGCTCTTGTGTTAAATGGGTTGCACAGACAAATGTATGCTCAGTCTACTTTGACTGGTGCTACAAGCAGTAGATCAGGTGAAAGTCATTTTATACCTGCTTTAGATGCAGTTGGTGGAAATATAATTCATTCGTCTCCTGGGAATGGATGGATGACTGCTGATCTAAAATGGAACAGTCATACGCTACCAACCTCTGGGACCAACTTTAATTTTTGGTTCCAAAGATATCACTTTATACAGAGTTCAAATGCTATAATAAGTAAAGTTGATGAGTCTAGTTTTCCTGTAACTCCGCAACTTAATAATGTTTTAGGACAAGCTTATGCTTACCGTGCTTGGTCTTATTTAAGATTAGTTACTACTTTTTCTAAAGGATATCTTGTAGGAAATCCTGCAACAGATCCGGGAGTTCCATTATTGCTTACTGCTGGTACTCCTTATGTGGGGGCTGCAAGAGGAACAGTGCAAGAAGTTTATACTCAAATGGAAAAAGACATTGACCAGTCAATAGCTTATCTTAAAAATGCAAGTAGCCCTGATAATAAATCTAACATTTCAATAAATGCAGCTTACGGTATTAAAGCACGTATCGCGTTGTCAAGAGGAAATTGGTCTGTGGCGGCTGCTAATGCAGCACTTGCTAGAACTGGTTTTCCATTGTTAAATGAAACTCAGTGGGACTCAGGATTCAATACTTATGATTTGCCGGAAGTTATCTGGGGAGGACGTGTAATTGATGCTGAATCTGCTTTCTTTTCATCTTACTTTTACTATGTCGCTTTTGCTTTTAATGGTAGTCAAAATAGAAGTAATCCTAAACTTATTAGCAAAGAATTATATGACGCAATTCCTGCTACAGATTTTAGAAATAAAGAATGGTTGCCTAAAGCGCCTAATACAAATGGAGCTGCATCTAATGGTCAAGGTGGAAGTTTTACAACGGATCCAAATTACAGTGATAAAGCATCTTTCGACGCTGCAAAAGCTGCAATTATTGCTAAATATGGAGCGACAAGTGGACACAATACACATCCTTATATGAACGTTAAGTTCAAGCAAAAAAATCCTGGTTCTATTGATCCTGATGATGTAATCTACATGCGTTCTGCTGAAATGTACTTGATTGAAGCTGAAGCTAAAGCTATGATGAATGATATCGCTGGTGCTCAATTAGTTTTACAAGCTTTTGGTAAATCAAGAGACACGGCATATAACTCAAGTATCTACACTACCAAAACAGCTCTTATGGACCATATCAAATGGCAAAGAAGAGTTGAGTTGTGGGGAGAAGGATTCAGTTTCCATGATCAAATTAGATGGGACGAGGGTATCGATCAATCCAAATCTGGTGCTTCTTTAGTATTGTACGGTGATGGATTTATGCAAGCAAAACCTTCTGTTAATAATAATTGGATATGGAAAATTCCTCAGCAAGAACTTGACGCAAATCCATTTCTCACAAATGCTGATCAAAATTAACTGGTTTTAATACTAAAATTAGAGCTTAAACAGTTCTCAGTACATTAGAGTAATTAGTTTTAAATAAAGAAGAGGCTGTCTTATAAAGGCAGCCTCTTTTTGCGTTTTGTAGTCTTGGAATTATAGTGAGACTTATCGTGTCTTGCATTTCTCTAATAATTTTAAAAGCAAATAATGTCTAATTATTTTGTTAGAATTATTCCTTAGGTTTTTTTAAGGTAGTCTTGTTATAATAGTGGTGACATGGAAAAGATCCAAAATTAAGTAATGCTAATTTTCTCTTCAGAATATAGGTGAGGGTTTACAGGTACAACCTAGCTATAAATATACCTAAAGACATACAACTACTTATTCCAAAACATGAATACTCAATCAGCAACTAATTGTATTTTTAAAAGTGTTATCTTAATGTTATATTAAAGTTATTTAAAATAAAAACATTGAATATTTACTGCGTAATGACCGTTTTAAGTTTTAAATAACGTTAAAAACGACGAATTTGTTAAAATAGAGGTGGAAATTCATAAATTTTATGATTTTAAAATTTTATTTTTAAGATATATTTATGATGTTTGTGCCAACTAATTCAAATTCATAAAATATGAGATTAAAATTCAAATGGATTTTGACACTTTTAACAGTGTTAAGTATTCAGTTTTCTTTTGCACAAGAGAAAACAATTTCAGGAATTGTAACAGATAATACAGGTCCACTACCGGGTGTTAATGTAATTGTCAAAGGAACTATAAAAGGGGTGCAAACTGACTTTGATGGTAAGTATTCTATAAAGGCAAATACTGGTGATGTACTAGTGTTTTCATTTATTGGACTAAAAGAATCATCGGCTAAGGTTGGATCATCAAGTTCTATTAACATGACGATGGAAAGTGGAGTGTCTTTAGACGAAGTTGTTGTTGTAGGATATAGTTCTACTACAGATAAAGCTTTTACAGGTACCTTCAAACAAATTAAGGCTGAAGTATTAGAACGTAAAAACGTTACTAATATTACGCAAGCTTTAGCTGGTGAGGTTGCTGGGGTAAGAGTTGTAAATACTTCTGGACAACCAGGATCAAACGCTACAGTAAAAATTCGTGGTATTGGTTCAGTTAACGCTAATTCTGATCCTCTATACGTTGTTGATGGAGTTCCGTTCTTAGGAAACTTAAGTTCAATCAACTTTTCAGATATAGAATCTACTACAGTGTTAAAAGATGCTTCTGCTACAGCTATTTATGGTTCTAGAGGTGCAAATGGTGTAATTCTTATTACTACTAAAAAAGGTAGAGCTGGTGGGTCTTACATTCAAGTAGAGACTAAACTTGGAAATAACGTTGCGTTATTGCCAAGATATAAAACTATAAAATCTGCAGATGAGTACATTGCACTAGGTTGGGAATCTTTGTATAATCAAGGTGTGATAAATGGTAATGCTGACCCAATTGGATATGCAAATACAAATTTATTCTTGGAGAATGGTTTAGGTGGACAACAATATAACTCATGGAATGTAAGTAATGGTGGGGAACTAATTGACCCAGTTACGCGCACCGTTAGAGCAGATGTTACTAAAAAATATACACCAGAAAATTGGGAAGATTATGCTTTCCAAGCTTCTATTAGATCTGAAACTAATTTAACATTAGGTGGAGGTGAAGGAAAAACGAACTATTTTAGTTCATTTGGGTATTTGAAAGATAAAGGATATTCAATCAACTCTGACTTTGAACGTTTATCTACACGTCTAAGTGTAAACCATGAAGTGAAAGATTGGTTAAAAGGTGGAATTAATTTTGGGTACTCTTACTCTAAATCAAATAATAACGGACAGTCTTCAGATTCAGGAAGTGTGTTTTGGTTTGCAGATAATATGCCTTCTATCTACCCATTGTTTGAAAGAAATACAGATGGATCAATTATACAAGATCCAATATACGGTGGTAACAAATATGATTACGGTGAAAACGGTAGACGTTTTGGTGGATTAACAAATGCGATTTCTGATGCTACAAGAGAAATTGACAAAACAGGTAGACACGAACTTAATATGAATGTTTCATTCGATATTAAATTTGCTAAATCTTTAACTTTCGAAAACAGAATTGGAGCACAATATTACAACTCTTCAAGAGACAATAAAGGAGATGCATTTTATGGTAGCTCAGCGTCTCAAGGTGGTTCAATCTTCAAATCTAAAACAGAGTTTTTAAACTATAATGTATTGAATTTATTACGTTACAAAACTAGATTCGGAGAAAGTTCATTAGAAGTTTTAGCTGCTCACGAAAATAATAAGTTGACTAATAATTATTTAAGTGCGTATAGAACGAATCTGTTTGATCCTAATGGTTTAGAATTAAATAATGCTATTGTTCAACAAAGTTCTAATTCTTATGTTGACAAGAGTTCATTGGAAAGTTACTTTGGACAAATTAACTATGATTACAAAGACACTTACTTCCTATCTGGAACAGTAAGAAGAGATGGTAGTTCTAAATTTGTTAATAATAAATGGGGAACTTTTGGTTCAGTAGGAGCGTCGTGGATTATCTCTAACGAATCATTCATGGAGAATCAAAAATTATTTAGTTTCTTAAAAGTAAAAACTAGTTATGGTATCACAGGAGAGCAAGGTGTTCAAGATGCAAATGGTAACTTATCATATTATCCTGGTAAAGATACATACAGTATCAATAATTTAAATGATCAAGCTTCTCTTGGAGATTACTACAAAGGTAATCCAGATTTAACATGGGAAAAATCAAATCAGTTTCAGGCTGGAGTTGAATTTGGTTTAGGTAAATATTTAGATGTTGCTGTAGATTATTATTCTAAAAACACAAAAGACTTAATTTTTGATAGAAGAGTAGGTCCATCTTTAGGTTATGCATTAATACAGGTGAATGATGGCCAATTATTAAACCGTGGTTTAGAATTTGATGTTACTGCACACGTTTTAAAAGGTGATGACTATTCAATTGATTTCTCTGTAAATGGGGAGTTGCCTAAAAATGAATTGTTGAAAATGCCAATTGATCCTGCTACAGGAGAACAAAAAATTATTGACATAAGCGGTAATTACGGAAGAGCTGCAGGAAAATCTTTGTATGACTTTTATGTAAGAGAATGGGCAGGAGTTGACGTGCAAACGGGAGCGCCACAGTGGAACGCTTATTACTATGATGCTAATGGTAACGGTGCTCAAGATACAGGAGAAGCATTTATTAAGTCATTGTATGATTATGGAGTGCAAAATCCTAATAATGTTTCTGGAATCGTGGAAACTACTACTAATAATTATGCTGATGCCGCTACAAAATTCATTGGTAAGTCAGCTATTCCTGCAGTTAGAGGAGCTTTCACTTTAAGCACAAAATACAAAGCATTTAGTTTAAGCACTCAGTTTTTATATAGCTTAGGTGGTTATTCTTATGACGGTGCTTATGCTCAATTAATGCACAGTGATTTAATTGGATCAAACAACTGGAGTGAAGATATTAGAAACAGATGGCAACAGCCTGGTGACATCACTAATGTTCCTCGTTTATCTAATAATGAAGATATAAGTGGAAATGGTGTGTCATCTAGATTCATTACTAAAGCTGATTATTTGTCTTTAAATAACGTTAGAGTAGGATTCTCTATGCCAGATGACTTTTTGAAATCATTAAACATGTATTCTCTAGATGTTTATGTTTCAGGAGATAACTTATTATTATTCTCTCAAAGAGATGGATTTAACCCTTCTTCATCTTTATCAGGAGCTTCTAGTACTTATAGTTATTCTCCAATGTCTACTATCTCATTAGGATTGAAGGCTAAGTTTTAATTTTAAAATAAAGAAAAATGAAAAAAAATATAAAATTAATTTTAACATTCTCAGCTGTATTAGTCTTTACTGCGTGTAGTGAAGATTATTTAGTAGCAGAGCCTACAGAGCTTGTCTCTTCTGATCAATTATCAGAGATTGCTGAGATTAAACCAGAAGCTGTGAATGCATTGCTCTCAGGTATTTACACTACTATGTATACTGCTGGTTCTGGTGGTACTACAAGTCATGATGATTTCGGACAAAAAGGTTATGATATCTATACTGATATGCTTGCATCTGATATGGTGTTAGCAGGGTTGAACTATGGTTGGTATACTAATATTGTAAATTACCAAACAACTACCAATTTTACTGACCTTAATAATTACAAACCTTGGAGGTATTACTATAGAATTGTACTTTCTAGTAATCAAATTATTGAAGCTTTTGGTGGAAATGATGCTACACCAGAAACTGATGAAGCTAAGCACATAATTGGACAAGCAAAAGCATTACGTGCCTATGCATATTTCTACTTAACACAGCTGTATCAAAAAGAATACATAGCTGATGAGTTGATTTTACCAATCTATACTGATACAAAGGTTCCAAATCAGCCTAAGAGTTCTGCCGCTGATGTATATGCTTTAATGATTAAAGATTTAACTGAAGCAGAAACATTGCTAGCAACTTTTAAAAGAGACAATAAAAGTAGTTTAAATCAATCTGTAGCTCAAGGACTTCTAGCTTATGTTTATGGTGCACAACGTAATTACCAAAAAGTTATGGAAGTAACTAATAAAATTATTGCTAAGAATGAATTTCCTTTGACTACAGCATCACAACTAGTGGGCAAAGTAGATGCTGATGGTAAATTGCTTAATAGTGATTCAGGATTTAATAATGTTGCTACAGCTAGTTGGATGTGGGGAGTTGATTTAACTGTTGCTAACGATTTAGATTTAGTATCGTGGTGGGGACAGGTTGACCGTTATACATATAGTTATGCTTGGGCTGGAGATCCAAAAACAATGGATAAAAAACTTCAAGATCAAATAAAAGATACTGATATTAGAAAAGGTCAATTTACTTCTATCGGTAGACCTTCTTTTAAATTCTTTGATCCAGCCAGAGTTATTGGAGGACAAAGAACAGTTACTACAGATTATGTATACATGAGAATTGAAGAAATGTATCTTTTAAATGCTGAAGCTAAAGCAATGTTAGGTAGTGATCAAGATGCTAGAACAATGCTTAAAACTTTACTTACAATTAGAGGAGTTGATGGTGCTTACCTAGACGCTTTAGCGGGAGTTGCTTTGCAAAAAGAGATTTACTTACAAACAAGAATTGAATTCTGGGGTGAAGGTAAAACTTACTTAGCAATGAAAAGAAACAAAGCAACTGTAACAAGAGGATCTAATCACTTGTATTTTGCAGGTGATAGTTTTCAATACAATGACGATAAGTTAACATTTGAGATTCCACAAAATGAGATTTTGAATAATCCATTAATCAATTAAGTTTTGATTAACTGATCAATTAAACCCGCTTTCGAGCGGGTTTTTTGTTTTCTATTGCTTTTTTAATTTACCTTTGGATTTTAATTGTATTTTATCCAATCATATATTTCATCTCATGAGGAGCTTACTTTTTGTAATTTTATTGATATTGCCAGCAAGCTTACTTGGCCAACGTACTTTAAATAATATAAATAGCATTGGTAAAACAAATGTTAAGGCAGATAGTAATGAACGTTCGTCCGACTCTATCAAACCAGAAAAAATAGCCAACATTGATCAATATCGTTTTATCAATATTGATAGGGATACCACATATCTAGATACATCTTTGACGATTCAAAGAGAGTATTCATTTAACTATTTACATAAAGATAATTTTGGGTTACTAGCATTCCCGAATGAAGGTCAAACATATAATACCTTACAATACGGACTTGATAAATACAGCCCTTATCCAGAGATGGGTTTTAAAGCTAAGCACTTTAACTTTCTTGAGGCTAACGATATTAAATACAGTTCTGTCGCAACTCCTGTAACCGAATTATATTTTAGGTCAGTAATGCAAAAAGGACAAAACCTAGATGCTTTCTTTACCTTAAATATCAATCCTAGATTAAATTTTTCGATAGCCTACAAAGGTTTAAGATCAGAGGGGAATTATATTAACCAACTGACAAGTACAGGGAATTTTAGGTTTACTTCAAGTTATAGTGCCAAGGATGAACGCTATGTTTTAAATGCGCATTATACATATCAGGATATCTTGAATGAAGAAAATGGTGGAATCACTACAATTACTGATTTCGAAGGTGAAAACTCTGATTATGATAATCGTGAGCGTTTACAAGTTTATTTCTCAGATGCACAATCATTTTTAAAAGGTAGAAGATTGTTTGCCGATCACTATTTTAGAGTTAACTCTAAAAAAGGTGCAAATAATTTATATGTAAACCATCAATTTAATTATGAGAATAAATTTTTTGAATTCAACCAACCAACCGTTACCTCTACTGTTGGTACGACTTCGATTATAAGATTTGGAGATTCATATAAAGATAGTGGTATCAATGATCAAACACATTATAATAAAATGTACAACAAAGTAGGTTTAACTTATGAGAATCTCACTTTAGGTAAATTTCAATTTTTTGTGGATGATTACCAAAGTAATTTTTATTACAACCAAATATTAATTAGAACTGATGGTACGATTCCAGCTTCACTATCTCGTAATATCAATAGCGCAGGTGGGCAATATGATTACCAAAAGAATAAATGGACTGGTAAATTTTTATACTCAAGATCGATAACTAACCAATCATTATCGAATTTAGATGCGAAAATGAAATACGATTTAAATGATGATTTTCAATTTAACTTTGAATACCAAAATTTAAATAAATTGCCCAACGATAATTACAATTTATATCAAAGTAGTTATGTGGCTTACAACTGGTCGAATGATTTTAAGAACGAGAAAGTAAATGAAATATCTGCTGAGGCTATAACACCGTGGTTAACTGCTTCTGCTAAATTCTCTACCTTAAATGATCATCTTTATTTTAATGATGTTGCTTTAGACGATGCGCAACAAATCGTGTCTCCACAGCAATATGATAAAACAATCAACTACGTTTCTCTTAAGTTAGGTCGCGAATTCAAGTATGGGAAGTTTGCTTTAGACAACACAATTTTGTACCAAAATGCGAGTCAGGATGATAATATTTTAAATGTTCCAAAAATTGTAACTCGAAACACAATTTACTTTACTGACTTTTTATTTAAAAAAGCATTGTTCTTGCAAACGGGAATTACATTAAATTATTTCTCTAAATACTATGCAAATGAATATAATCCGGTTGTAGGAGAGTTTTTTGTGCAAGACAAAAAAGAGATCGGGAATTATCCCAATTTAGATTTTTTTATCAATGCAAAAATTCAACGCACTCGTATTTATTTTAAAGCAGAACATTTTAACTCTTCACTTACGGGTAACAATTTTTACGCTTCTCCTAATAATCCTTATAGAGATTTTATGTTGCGTTTTGGTTTAATCTGGAACTTTTTCAATTAGGACCTCATTGATTTAAATATAAAGATTGCTCTGTAATATCTATAATCCGTTATTTATTCTTTGTTTTTATGCGTGAAAATCTAGAATAATTTATTCCATGATTTGAATGCAGCTAGGATTGCTTGTGGTTATTTAATTCAAAATACTATCTTTGCAAAAGTATTTATTATTAAATTACAATCTAAAAAGTAAAACTAAATGCAGTACGCAGAAAATATATTAGGGACTATAGGAGATACTCCATTAGTTAAATTAAATAGAGTAACTAAAGATGTTGATGCTTTGGTTTTGGCAAAAGTGGAGACTTTCAATCCAGGTAATTCTGTAAAAGATCGTATGGCTATCAAGATGATTGATGATGCTGAAGCCGATGGTCGCTTGCAACCCGGAGGAACTATTATTGAGGGGACTTCTGGTAATACAGGAATGGGATTAGCACTTGTTGCGATTGTACGTGGTTACAAACTTATCTGTGTTATCTCTGATAAACAATCAAAAGAGAAAATGGATATTCTTAGAGCTGTAGGAGCAAAAGTTGTTGTTTGCCCTACGGATGTAGAGCCTACAGATCCACGCTCTTACTACTCAGTTTCTAAAAGATTAGCAACGGAAACTCCTAACTCTTGGTATGTAAATCAATATGACAATCCATCAAATGCAATAGCTCACTACGAGCAAACTGGTCCAGAGATTTGGGAGCAAACAGAAGGGAAAATCACACACTTTATTGCTGGTGTGGGAACTGGAGGTACAATTTCAGGAGTTGGTAAATATCTCAAAGAAAAAAATCCAAATATTAAAATATGGGGAATCGACACCTATGGTTCTGTTTTTAAAAAGTATCACGAAACGGGTGTTTTTGATGAAAACGAAATTTATTCATATATCACAGAGGGTATTGGGGAAGATATTTTGCCAGAAAATGTAAACTTTTCTATAATAGATGGTTTTACAAAAGTGACGGATAAGGACGCGGCGGTTTATACCAGAAAAATAGCTTTAGAAGAAGGTATATTTGTTGGTAATTCAGCTGGTGCAGCCATCAAAGGACTTTTGCAATTAAAAGATCATTTCAAGCCAGAAGATGTCGTTGTTGTGTTGTTTCATGATTCAGGAAGTCGCTACGTAGGGAAGATGTTTAATGATGACTGGATGCGTGAAAGAGGTTTCTTAGACGAAACAATTACAAAGGCAGAAGATGTAATCAAAGATCATATTGACAAGCAGTTAATAGTGGCAAGAACAGAAGAGTTAGTCTCTCATGCAATCGAGCGAATGCGTAAATATAAGATTTCTCAAATACCAGTAATGGATATTACAGGTTTTGTGGGTTCGTTAGACGAGTCTGATTTATTTCAAAGCTATGTTTCTGATAAAAATACTGCCGAAAGACCAATACGAGAAGTGATGGGGAAAGCATATCCTATTGTACAACTAGGAACTACGATTGAAGAGGTTTCTAAATTATTCAGTAAGGAAAACCAAGCAGTGCTGGTTGATCTAGGAAATGGTAAACATCATATTATTACTAAGTATGATATTATTGGTTCTATAAAATAAATCATATCAAATAATTTATTGGGCCACGAGTTTTTATTCAAGATCTATATTTAGAATAAAATTCGTGGTTTTTTATGCTTAAGATTTTACGATATAAATAAAAAAATATAAATGACTTTTACTGCTATAGATTTCGAAACTGCCATAGGACATCACCCTTGTTCAGTGGGAATAGTTACTGTCGAAAACGGCGTAATTACAGATGAATATGTTACTTTAATTAAGCCGCCAAATAATTTGTACTCGCCTTATACCATTCAAGTACATGGTATACACCCTAGGGATACCGCAAACGCAAAAACATTCTCTCAGGTATTTCCCGAAATCCAAAGAAGGCTTCAAGGTAAAGTAGTCGTAGCTCATAATGAAAGCTTCGATCGAAATGTTTTAAGTAAATCAATGGCGCTATATAACTTAGATTATAGTTGTTTGAATATTGCAGCTAAGTGGGAGTGTACTGTCAAAATATATAAAGCAAAAGGTTTAAAACCTACCAAATTAAGTGATTGCTGTCGCGAAATGAATATTGCTTTAAATCATCATGAGGCACTTTCTGATGCAAGAGCTTGTGCTCAATTATACCTATTGAAATAAATTTCGATTTGTTAAAGCATTTATTTTCATTATATTAGTGGTTTAACCAACTTGTATTATGAAAGAAGCTTTTTTACATCACCTTTGGAAATTCAAAAAATTTGACACATTGAATTTGCGGACTGTAAAGAATGAGGAAATCTTAATTTCTAATGTTGGTCAATATTTAGAACTGGCTGGTCCAGACTTTTTTAATGCGCAGATCATAATAGGAAATCAAAAGTGGGCTGGTAATGTCGAAATACACATCAACTCTTCTGATTGGTATGTTCATAATCACGAGCGCGACGCTAACTACGACAACGTGATATTGCATGTGGTTTGGAACCACGATACAGAAATCTTTAGAAAAGATAATTCCGAGATACCTGTTTTAGAATTAAAACATTATGTTACTCACGAGACACTTACAAGTTATCAATCCTTAATGACGCCTCAGTCTTGGATTAACTGCGAAAATGATTTGAGCACGATTGATGATTTTACTATTAAAAATTGGCAAGAGCGGTTGTTTTTTGAGCGCTTAGAACGAAAATCTACTTTTATAAATGATTTACTGATTCAAACAAATAATGATTGGGAAGCAGTGTTGTTTTGCTTGCTTGCTAAGAATTTTGGTTTAAATACAAATGGGGCTACTTTCTTTAAAATTGCACAACAAATACCTATTCAAATAATAAGGAAAGAATCCAGCGAGATTGAAAATTTAGAAGCATTGTTCTTTGGTACTGCTCACCTTCTTGAAGTCCAAAAAGAGGATTTGTATTTTAAGGATCTTAAATTTAGATATTTTTATTTATTGAATAAATACCAGCTTGAGACCACAATAGTCGAGCCTCTGCAATTCTTCAAGCACCGGCCGGACAACTTCCCTACAATTCGGTTAGCCCAACTAGCGTCTTTATATGCTACTCAACAAAATTTATTTTCGAAAATAATTAATACATTTTCTGCAAAGGATTTATATGATGTATTCAAGGTAGCCGTTTCTGCTTATTGGAAAACACATTATACGTTTGATAATGAAAGTGATTTTAAACATAAAAAAATAGCAAAGGGATTTGTAGATTTAGTAATTATCAATACAATTATTCCGTTGCAATTTGCTTATAGCAAAACTATGGGTTTTAGTGATACAGATAAGCTTGTCACTTTAATGGAGCAACTAGCACCCGAAAAGAATACAATTATTCAAAAATTTAGCTATTTTGGGCTAGATTCAAAAAGTGCCTTTGATTCGCAGTCTTTGTTACAGTTAAAGAACGAATACTGTAATAAGGGGAAATGTTTGGAATGTGGAATAGGGATGGAGCTACTAAAAAAAGCTAGAGTGACATGATAATGTTTTTTTATAATAAAAGCTTATTTTTGCATTTGAACATTAGAAGATAGTCCTTATGGCGGAGAAAATTAGAAATGTAATTAAGATAAAATATTTTTTTGAAAAGTATGGTTTTCATGTTTCTTCACGCTTAGCCGATAAATTGGGAATGCGTGTAACGAGTGTTAGATTGTTTTTTATTTATATCTCATTTGTTACTGCTGGCTTATGGTTTGGAGTGTATTTGACAATTGCCTTTTGGCTTAAATTGAAAGATCTTATACGTGCAAAACGAAGTTCAGTATTTGACTTGTAGTATTTAAAAATAGATAAAAAAAAGGGATTATAAAGTTGGTACTTTATAATCCCTTTTTTACAATTAGTTTGGAATGTTACTTTTTATTTGGGTTATTTAATATACTGTTTTTCTTTCCGTATAAGAAATAAATCACCACACCAATAATCATCCAAATTGCAAGTCTCTCCCAGCTTACAATAGGTAATCCAGCCATTAATATCAAACAAATGACCACTCCTATGATAGGGAATACTGGTACAAATGGAACTCTAAAACCTCTTTCGGCATCTGGATTGGTTTTTCTCATTACAATAACTCCAATACACACAAGAGCAAAAGCAAATAAGGTACCTATACTTACCATGTGACCTAAATCAGACACTGGAACAAAACCAGCAAAGACACTAACAAAAACCATGAATAGTAAGTTTGTTTTATAAGGTGTTCTGTTTTTTGCATGTAATGTACTGAAAAATTTAGGTAATAAACCATCAACGCTCATGCTGTAGAATACTCTACTTTGTCCCATTAACATTACTAACATTACTGAGGTATATCCTGCTATAATAGCAATTGTCAAAGCAGAATTTAAGAAAGTATATCCTGTCTTAGCAAATGCTGTAGTCACTGGACTTGCATCGCCTTTAAAATTTAAGTAGTTCTCTAAACCTGTTAATACAAAAGCAAAAAGAACGTAAAGAATTGTACATATAATTAATGACCCTAAAATACCTATAGGCATTCCTTTTTGAGGATCTTTAGCTTCTTGCGCAGCTGTAGAAACAGCGTCAAAACCAATAAATGCGAAAAATACAACTCCTGCACCTCTTAAAATACCGCTCCATCCATAATGACCAAAGTAGTCACTACTAAAGAAGTTTAAAAATGTCATTTTACCAGAGCTTAAAAGTGCTTCACCTTCATTTACAGGAATAAATGGTGTGTGGTTAGCTCCATCTATAAATCCCCAACCTAAAGCTATAAATACAATAACAACGGTCACTTTTAATATAACTAAAATGTTGTTTAGTAAAGCAGATTCTTTTGTACCTCTAATCAACAATAAGGAAAGTGCAAAAATGATTAGTATCGCTGGTAAATTGATGTACCCGGGGCTAGTGTCCCAGGGTCCATGAAGTATTTCTTGCGGAATATGGAGGCCGTAATTGGCTAAGAATTTATCGACATATTGTGACCAACTAACTGCTACTGTGGCTGCTCCAAGGGCATATTCAAGTACCAAATCCCATCCTATAATCCATGCTACGAATTCTCCCATGGTAGCGTAAGAGTAAGTGTAGGCACTACCTGCAACAGGAATCATAGAAGCAAATTCAGCGTAACATAATCCTGCAAAAGCACAACCTACGGCTGCTAATATGAAAGATAATGTTACTGCTGGGCCAGCATTATCTGCGGCAGCAATACCTGTTAATGAGAATAATCCAGCACCAATGATTGCTCCTACACCAAGTGCGACTAATGAGCGTGCTGATAACGTCCTCTTTAGACCTTTCTCATCGTCAGAAGCTTCATTTAATAAAACCGAAAGTGGCTTTGTTTTCCAAATTGACATATATTTTTAGGTTTATTGTTATTAGTGCCCAAATGTATTGTTTTTTATAAAATATAAAAATAATATTATAAGATAACTTTTAAATAAAATTGCTAGTCTTCATCGCACATAACTTAGAATATAGAAAATTCTGATAGTCTACTTTGCGAATATGTTTGTTTATTGGGTATTTAGATACGTTGTTGTTAATTATGTTTTTGTATCTTGTTACACTCAATTTCACAATGTTATGAGTGTATAATGTTGTTAATAAATGTGTTATAATCAATCTGATATAAAATTGAATGCTTATGAATTTTCAACGGTTTTACAAATTCTTTAATTATCACAAAGAACAACGTAAGGCGCTTCTATTGTTGCTAACAGTTATCTTTTGTATGCAGGGAGTTGTGTTTTTTGTGGATTTTAATATTGAAAATGTAGATAGTCATGAGAGGCTACAATGGTTGTCATTACAAGTAGATATCGATTCTTTGAAAAGAAGCAAGGAAGCGACAGTTTATAAACGGTATCCTTTCAATCCAAATTTCATTTCTGATTATAAAGGTTATACTTTAGGAATGTCGGTTGAGGAAATAGATCGTTTGCATGCATATCGAGAAAAGAATAAATTTGTGAATTCAGCAGAAGAGTTTCAGGCGCTCACGAAAGTTTCGGACTCGTTATTAAGTACAATGGTGTCGTATTTTAAATTTCCCGAATGGGTTAAAAACAAAAAATCAAATACTCCGTACATTAATTATAGTGATCGCAAACGCGTTAAGATGGCTCTCGTAAAACAAGATATAAACGCAGCTACTGCAGAGCAATTGATAAAAGTATACGGAGTAGGAGAGGCATATTCGAAAAGAATTTTAAATTATCGTTCAAAGGTAGGAGCTTTTGTCTCGATGGATCAAATAGGTGAAGTTTGGGGTTTGTCTGATGATGCTGTTCAGGGTGTTAGAGAGCGTTTTGAAATTGGTGAACGCATCGTAGTAAATAAGCTAGATATCAATAACGCTTCAATAAAGGAAATTAGCAAGTTTCCTTACTTTAATTATAAATTATCTAGGAGTATAGTTATTTATCGCAGTATGAATGGTGAATTTAAAAAGATTGAGGATTTATTAGAAATTAAGGGATTTCCTGTTGATAAAGCAAAAATAATTGCCTTATATTTGGACTTTAATTAGATGTTTGTAATTAGAAGGTATGGTTTAGTGTGCGGTTAGTAAATTTTCATTATCTAAATTTGCATAGTAAACCTTCTAATTGGAAATGAATTAATTAACCAAGAAATTAACTATAATGATATGAGGAGCTGCTGCTTTTTATTTCGATGAACTCAGATTGTTTAAAAAAACATTTATATGGAATCAATTTATTTCACAGAGGAACACCAATTATTTAGGAAGAGTTTGCAAGAATTTTTGCAAAAAGAGGTGGTTCCGCATATTGAAAAATGGGAGAAAACAGGATCTATCGAACGCTTTATTTGGAAGAAGTTTGGTGAGATGGGTTTTTTTGGGATTAATTATCCTGAAGCATACGGGGGATTAAATTTGGATTTATTCTACACAGTTATATTTTTAGAAGAACTGCAAAAAATTAAGTCATCAGGTTTTGCTGCGGCTATGTGGGCGCATTCTTATTTAGCTATGACTCATTTAAATGCTGAAGGAGATGAGCGCATTAAACAGGATTATTTAGCGCCAAGTATTTTAGGTGATAAAATAGGAGCACTATGTATTACAGAACCATTTGGAGGTAGCGATGTTGCAGGAATGAGAACTACTGCTATTAAGCAAGGGGATAAATATGTTATTAACGGTTCAAAAACTTTTATCACAAATGGTGTTTATGCTGACTATTATATTGTAGCTGCTAAGACCAGTCCTGAGTTGGGTAATAAAGGAATAAGTATATTTTTAGTTGATACGGATACATTAGGTGTTTCGGCGACTAAGTTGGATAAATTAGGATGGAGAGCTTCTGATACTGCTGAAATTGCATTTGACAATGTTGAAATCTCTGCTGCTAATTTAATGGGTGAAGAAGGAAAAGGCTTTCCATACATTATGCAGCACTTTGCTTTAGAACGCTTAATTATGGCAATCAATGCGCATGCACGTGCGGAATATGCTATTGATTATACAATAGAATACATGTCTCAACGTGAAGCATTTGGAAAGACAATTGATAAGTTTCAAGCTTTGAGGCATACGCTTGTTGAGCACGCAACCGATGTGGAGCACTGTAAAGTGTTTAATTATGCTGCGGTAGCAAGATTGGACAAAAAAGAATATGTGGTTAAAGAAGCTACTATGGCTAAATTAAAATCTACTAAGGTTGCAGACGAAACTATTTATAGCTGTTTGCAAATGCTTGGAGGGTATGGGTATATGGAAGAATATCCTTTGGCACGTTTATTAAGAGATAGCCGTTTAGGACCTATTGGTGGCGGTACGTCAGAGATTTTAAAAGAGATTTTATCGAAAATGATCATTGATAATAAAAATTACACTCCTGCTGTTGAGTAGTTCTTGATATTAGTTAAACTATATAAAGAGTCAATTTGATTATTGGCTCTTTTTTTTTGTGTGAAGGATAGCAGTGGAAATCCTTTTAAGGAGTGTAACGGAATAAAAGATTGTAGCGAATAGCCTGACGGCAAACGAAATTAATGGTGATATCTAGTTGTGTTTTTGCCGGCACACCCAAAATAATTAGCTTTTTATAGTCTTTAAGTCGAAATAATGTTTACTTTTGCAGGCTTAACGAAAGGGGGTGTCAAAATTATGTTAATTATACCAATTAAAGACGGAGAAAATATCGATAGAGCATTAAAGCGCTATAAAAGAAAATTTGATAAAACAGGAACTGTTCGTCAGTTAAGAGCACGTACTGCTTTTATTAAACCTTCTGTAAAAAATAGAATTAAAGTTCAAAAAGCAGCTTACATTCAAAACATGAAAGACAACTTAGAAAACTAAGTAACTCTTTTTACATGATAATTACCGTTAGTTATTAAAGTTTTTTAACTTTGATGCTAACGGTTTTTTTTATTGCTATGAGTCCTATAATTGATTCTTTTTATGATTATCTACACAAGGAGAAGAAATATTCTCAGTTAACTTGCAATGCTTATTTCAAGGATGTTGTGGATTTTGAATTATATTACCGTTTGACTTTTGATTCTGATAATTTCATAAAAACAAGCTATGGTGAGATTCGATCTTGGATTGTAGTATTAGTTGATTCGGGTTTGTCAAATGCTTCGGTTAATAGAAAGTTAGCGTCATTAAAAGCTTTCTATAAGTTTTCAATGAGATGCAAGCTGATTGATGTTTCTCCATTTTTAAAGCACAAGGTTTTAAAAACAGCTAAAAAAATCCAAATACCTTTTTCTGAAAAGGAACTAGATGCTGTTCTAAGTGTCGAAATAGGAGTAGATGATTTTGAAGTCATTCGAAACAAGCTAATCTTAGATTTTCTTTATACTACGGGAATACGAAGGGCAGAGTTGATTTCGTTAAAGTGGAACGATGTTAATTGTTCTTTAGGTGTGGTTAAGGTGTTAGGGAAGCGCAATAAAGAAAGATTGGTTCCTATCTTACCAGTTGTAATCGCTCAGGTGAAAAAGTATGAAGTTTTGCGTCGCGAACTTAGTGAAGTGAAAAATGACGAATATTTTTTTTTATCTAGAAAAGGTTTAAAGTTGAGTGAATCCTTTGTCTATCGCTTAATAAATTCATACTTTAGTACTGCATCAGAAAAAGTGAAAACAAGTCCTCATGTTTTGAGACATACGTTTGCGACTCACTTATTAAACAATGGGGCTGATCTAAATTCGGTTAAAGAGTTATTGGGTCATGCGAGCTTAGCATCAACTCAAATTTATACACATAGTAGTTTATTACAGTTAAAGAAAGTGTATAAGGAAGCGCATCCCAGGAATAAATAATTAAATTTCAAGAAGTGTAACTATTAAATATATTGATTATGAAAGTAAGTGTTCATGCTGTCAACTTTGCGGTTGATGCTAAATTGGTAAATTTTGTTCAAACAAGAGTTGATAGATTAGAGAAATACTATGATAAGGTAGTTTGTTCAGATGTGTATTTGAAAGTGGAAAATACAAGTGATAAAGAAAATAAGCTTGTCGAGATTAAATTAAATGTTCCGGGTGATGATTTTGTGGTGAAGAAACAGTGTAAAACTTTTGAAGAGGCGGTAGAGCTTTCTTCTGAATCTTTAGAGCGTATGTTACTAAAAAGGAAAGAAAAGGTCAGGTTACATATTTAAATTGAAATTTTTTTAAAAAAATGTTTTGATTCATGGATAAAATTTCTACATTTGCAGTCCGTTAGAAATAGCGGACTTTTTATCAATACTGCCAGCGTAGCTCAGTTGGCTAGAGCAGCTGATTTGTAATCAGCAGGTCGTGGGTTCGAGTCCCTCCGCCGGCTCTAAATAGTGATGATATTGCATTAGGCTAATTGCAGTATTTAAAAGATAAAAAGTGAGGGGAGATACTCAAGCGGCCAACGAGGGCAGACTGTAAATCTGCTGTGTAAACTTCGCAGGTTCGAATCCTGCTCTCCCCACGAAATAGAAGATTTTTGAGTCTAATAAAAGAACTCTGCCGGTGTAGCTCAGGGGTAGAGTGCTTCCTTGGTAAGGAAGAGGTCTCGGGTTCAATTCCCGACATTGGCTCAAGAAAATATATTTTGAACACTAATAAATATTAATAAAAGATTAAAAACGAAGTAAAATGGCAAAAGAAACCTTTAACCGTTCGAAACCACACTTAAATATAGGTACGATCGGACACGTAGATCACGGAAAAACTACATTAACTGCTGCAATAACTAAAGTGTTATCTGATGCAGGTTACTGTCAAGCAAAATCATTTGATCAAATTGATAATGCTCCTGAAGAAAAAGAAAGAGGTATTACAATTAATACATCTCACGTAGAGTATGAAACAGCTAATCGTCACTACGCTCACGTTGACTGTCCAGGTCACGCGGATTACGTAAAGAACATGGTTACTGGTGCTGCTCAAATGGATGGTGCTATCCTTGTAGTTGCTGCAACTGATGGACCAATGCCACAAACACGTGAGCACATCCTATTAGGTCGTCAAGTAGGTATTCCTAGAATGGTTGTATTCATGAATAAAGTGGATATGGTTGATGATGAGGAATTATTGG
Organism: Flavobacterium frigidarium DSM 17623; assembly: GCF_000425505.1. GTDB lineage: Bacteria > Bacteroidota > Bacteroidia > Flavobacteriales > Flavobacteriaceae > Flavobacterium > Flavobacterium frigidarium. The sequence continues at coordinate 55,933 of NZ_AUDO01000015.1, forward strand.
AACTTGTTGAAATGGAAATTAGAGACTTATTGTCTTTCTATGAATATGATGGTGACAACTGTCCAGTTATTCAAGGTTCTGCTTTAGGTGGATTGAATAATGACGCTGCATGGGTGCCAAAAATTCTTGAATTAATGGCTGCAGTTGATGCGTGGATTGAAGAGCCAGTACGTGATACTGAAAAGCCTTTCTTGATGCCAGTTGAGGATTCATTTACAATTACTGGTCGTGGAACTGTTGCTACAGGTCGTATCGAAACAGGTATTGCTAATACAGGAGATCCAGTTGAAATCATTGGTATGGGAGCTGAAAAATTAACTTCTACTATTACAGGTGTTGAGATGTTCCGTAAAATCCTTGATAGAGGTGAAGCTGGAGATAACGTAGGTTTATTGTTAAGAGGTATTGATAAAGCTGATATCAAAAGAGGTATGGTTATTATTAAGCCAGGTTCAGTAAAACCACACAACACTTTCAAAGCTGAGGTTTATATCTTGAAAAAAGAAGAAGGTGGACGTCATACTCCATTCCATAACAACTACCGTCCACAGTTCTACGTACGTACAACTGATGTAACAGGAGTTATTACTTTACCAGAAGGTGTAGAGATGGTAATGCCAGGAGATAACTTAACAATCAATGTTGCTTTGTTAAGCCCAATCGCAATGAATGTTGGATTACGTTTTGCTATCCGTGAAGGTGGTAGAACTGTAGGTGCGGGTCAGGTAACTGAGATTGTAGCATAATTCAAATTAAATTATATAACCAGCAACTTCTTATGTTGTTGCTGGTTAATTCTACGGGCGTAGTTCAAGGGTAGAATAGCGGTCTCCAAAACCGTTGATGGGGGTTCGAATCCCTCCGCCCGTGCAAAAAAATATATCAAAATGGCAAACATAGTTAATTATATAACAGAATCATTTGAGGAGTTAAAGTCAAATGTTACTTGGCCTGTTTGGGCTGAGGTACAGCGTCTAACGATTATTGTTGCTATTTTTTCAGTATTATTCTCCTTGGCAACTTGGGGAGTAGATGAGTTTTTTGCAAAAGCATTAGCTGGATTTTTTAATTGGATAAAAGCTTAATTTTTGTGATGACAGATAATAATGTAAAAAAGTGGTATGTTGTTCGTGCAGTTAGTGGACAAGAGAATAAAGTGAAAGCTTACATAGAAACTGAAATTTCTCGTTTGGAAATGGAAGATTATGTTTCTCAGGTCTTAGTTCCTACTGAAAAAGTAGTTTCTGTAAAGGATGGTAAAAAATTAGTTAAAGAGAAAGTTTACTTTCCGGGTTATGTGATGATTGAAGCTAACTTGGTTGGTGAGATCCCCCATATTATTAAATCGATAACTAGTGTTATTGGTTTTTTAGGTGAGACTAAGGGTGGTGAGCCTGTTCCTCTTAGACTTTCGGAAGTAAATAGAATGTTAGGTAAAGTTGATGAGTTGGCTGTTAATACAGATACTCATGCTATTCCTTTCAACTTAGGTGAAACGATTAAGGTGATTGATGGACCTTTTAATGGTTTTAACGGTACGGTTGAAAAAATTAATGATGAAAAGCGTAAACTAGAAGTAATGGTTAAGATTTTCGGAAGAAAAACACCGTTAGAGTTAAGTTTTATGCAAGTTGAAAAAGTATAATTTTTGTTACATTACCTATAATATCTATTGCAATCGCTTCCAATGATTGTAATATAAAATTTTTAAAAAAATGGCTAAAGAAATTAGTAAAGTAGTTAAACTACAAGTTAAGGGAGGTGCTGCGAATCCGTCGCCACCGGTTGGACCTGCTTTAGGAGCTGCTGGGGTTAATATCATGGAGTTCTGTAAGCAGTTCAATGCTAGAACACAAGATAAACCTGGCAAAATATGCCCAGTACAAATTACTGTGTATAAAGACAAATCATTTGATTTTGTTATTAAAACTCCTCCTGCGGCCGTTCAGCTATTGGAAGCTGCGAAGCTTAAATCTGGTTCTGGTGAGCCTAATCGTAAAAAAGTAGCTAGTGTTACTTGGGAACAAATTAGAGCTATTGCTGAAGACAAAATGCCTGACTTAAATGCATTCACTATGGAGTCTGCAATGAGTATGGTTGCTGGAACAGCTAGATCTATGGGTATAACTGTATCAGGAGACGCTCCTTTTTAATTAAGAGAAAGACAATGGCAAAATTGACAAAAAAGCAAAAAGAGGCTGCTTCAAAAATTGAAAAGAACAAACTATATTCTCTAAAAGATGCTGCGGCATTAATTAAAGAAGTTTCTTCTGCAAAATTTGATGAGTCTGTTGATATCGCAGTACGTTTGGGTGTAGATCCAAGAAAAGCGAATCAAATGGTGAGAGGTGTTGTTACATTACCTCACGGAACAGGTAAAGATGTTAAAGTATTAGCATTAGTAACTCCAGATAAAGAGGCGGAAGCTAAAGAAGCTGGGGCAGACTATGTAGGTCTTGACGAATATTTACAAAAAATTAAAGACGGTTGGACAGATGTTGATGTAATCATCACTATGCCAAGTGTTATGGGTAAATTAGGTCCATTAGGTCGTATTTTAGGACCTAGAGGTTTAATGCCTAACCCTAAGACAGGTACAGTAACTATGGATGTTGCTAAAGCTGTTCAAGAGGTTAAAGCTGGTAAAATCGATTTCAAAGTTGATAAAACTGGTATTGTACATGCAGGAATTGGTAAAGTTTCTTTTGGAGCTGAACAAATTTTTGACAATGCACACGAAATTATTCAAACATTAATCAAACTTAAACCAACTGCTGCTAAAGGAGTATACATTAAAAGTATCTACCTTACAAGTACAATGAGTCCTGCTATTGCATTAGACCCAAAAGCAGTATAATTGGTAGTTAATAATTTTTAGTATGACTAGAGAAGAAAAATCAATCGCGATTGAAAATTTAACTGCACAGTTAGCTGGTACAAATATTGTTTACGTAGCAGATATTTCTGGACTGAATGCAGATACAACATCAAAATTGAGAAGAGCTTGTTTTAAAGCTGGGATTAAATTAGAAGTTGTTAAGAATACTTTACTTGCGAAAGCAATGGAGGTTTCTGAAAATGAATATGGTGAGTTACCAGAAGTTTTAACTGGAAACAGTGCAATTTTCATTGCTGATGTTGCGAATGCACCTGGAAAAATCATTAAAGATTTCCGTAAAAAATCGGCTATGCCAATTTTAAAAGGAGCTTATGTGAATTCTGAAATTTACATTGGAGACGATCAATTAGATATGTTGTCTACAATTAAATCTAAAGAAGAACTTCTTGGAGAGCTTATTGGATTACTTCAATCACCTGCTCAAAGAATCATCGCTGCACTTCAAAACAAATTTGCTGGAGAAGAGCAAGCTGAAACTGAGGAAGCAAAATAACAGCCGAGTTTATCTCAAATGTTATTACTTACAACGCGCACAATAAACAAAATATATTTTACAAATCATTTTAAACGATAGAAAAAATGGCAGATTTGAAACAATTCGCAGAACAATTAGTTAACTTAACTGTTAAAGAAGTTAATGAATTAGCAACAATATTAAAAGATGAGTACGGAATCGAACCAGCTGCTGCAGCTGTAGTAGTTTCTGCAGGTGGTGGAGAAGCTGCTGAAGAAGCTCAAACTGAATTTACAGTTGTATTAAAAGAAGCTGGTGCTTCTAAATTAGCAGTTGTGAAAATGGTAAAAGAACTTACAGGTTTAGGTTTGAAAGAAGCTAAAGATGTAGTTGATAGCGCACCATCTAATGTTAAAGAAGGTGTTTCTAAAGAAGAGGCTGAAGGTCTTAAAAAATCATTAGAAGAAGCTGGAGCTGTAGTTGAACTTAAATAGTTTAACTTAGTTTAAAGAATAAGGTTTAGGTCTTGAGTTTTACCACTCAAAGACCTAAACCATTTTTCGTATAACAAAAGTCTAGAATTTTATAGCTTTTGTGTTTATATTTTACCCCATTACGAGGAAAAAAAATTAACAGATAATAAGAAAGTAGTTATCCTAAATTGATTTTTAAAGATGTAATGGTTGTGAAATTTAGTAAGGGCGAAATAAACCTTGCAAAAAAATTACTTTTATAATCAAAATTTTGTCCATTGATGATTACAAATCAGACTGAAAGATTGAATTTTGCCTCTACAAAAAATATCCCGAACTATCCAGATTTTCTAGATGTTCAGGTTAAATCTTTTCAAGATTTTTTTCAATTAGAAACTAAATCTGATGAAAGAGGCAATGAAGGACTTTATAATACCTTCATGGAGAATTTTCCAATTACAGATACAAGAAATAATTTTGTATTGGAATTTTTAGACTATTTCGTAGATCCACCACGTTACACAATCCAAGAGTGTATCGAAAGAGGTTTAACACACAGTGTGCCTTTAAAAGCTAGATTAAAACTTTATTGTACAGATCCAGAGCATGAAGACTTTGAAACGATTGTTCAAGATGTATATCTTGGTACAATTCCCTACATGACGCCAAGCGGAACATTTGTTATAAATGGAGCTGAACGTGTAGTTGTTTCTCAGTTGCACAGATCTCCAGGGGTTTTCTTTGGTCAGTCTTTTCACGCTAACGGAACAAAATTATACTCTGCTAGAGTAATTCCTTTCAAGGGTTCTTGGATTGAATTTTCTACAGATATTAATAGCGTAATGTATGCTTACATCGACAGAAAGAAAAAATTACCTGTTACAACTTTATTCCGTGCTATTGGATTCGAAAGAGATAAGGATATCCTTGAAATCTTTGACCTTGCTGAAGAAATTAAAGTTTCTAAAACAGGACTAAAAAAATATATCGGTAGAAAATTAGCTGCTCGTGTATTAAATACATGGCATGAAGATTTCGTAGATGAAGATACTGGTGAAGTAGTTTCTATCGAACGTAACGAGATAATCCTTGATCGTGATACAATTATCGATAAAGATAATGTAGAAGAAATCATTGATTCTAACGTAAAATCTATTTTGTTACATAAAGAAGATGCTAATCAAGCTGATTATGCAATCATTCATAATACGTTACAAAAAGATCCAACAAACTCTGAAAAAGAAGCTGTTGAGCATATCTACAGACAATTGCGTAACGCAGAACCGCCTGATGAAGAAACTGCTCGTGGTATTATTGATAAATTATTCTTCTCTGACCAACGTTACAACTTAGGTGAAGTAGGTCGTTATAGAATGAATAAAAAGTTACAGTTAGATATCCCAATGGAAAAGCAAGTGCTTACCAAAGAAGATATCATAACTATCGTTAAGTATTTAATTGAGTTAATTAACGCGAAAGCAGATATTGATGATATTGACCACTTATCAAACCGTCGTGTTAGAACAGTTGGGGAACAATTGTCTCAACAATTCGGTGTTGGTCTAGCTCGTATGGCTAGGACTATTAGAGAGCGTATGAATGTTAGAGATAACGAGGTGTTTACACCAATAGATTTGATTAATGCTAAGACATTATCATCTGTTATTAACTCTTTCTTTGGTACTAATCAGTTGTCTCAATTTATGGATCAAACGAATCCATTAGCTGAGATTACGCACAAGAGAAGATTATCTGCGCTAGGACCAGGAGGTCTTTCAAGAGAAAGAGCTGGATTTGAGGTTCGTGACGTTCACTATACGCATTACGGACGTTTATGTCCTATTGAAACACCAGAGGGACCAAACATTGGTTTGATTTCATCTCTTGGAGTTTATGCTAAGGTAAACGGAATGGGATTCATTGAAACTCCTTACCGTAAAGTAACTGAAGGTGTTGTTGATTTAGAATCAACTCCTATTTACTTAAGTGCAGAAGAAGAAGAAGGTATGTTAATCGCTCAGGCGAATATCGAAATGGACAATTCAGGTAAAATCATCGCTGAAAACGTAATTGCACGTCAAGAAGGTGATTTCCCAGTTATTGATCCTGTAAAAGTTGATTATACAGATGTTGCACCTAATCAAATTGCTTCAATTTCTGCTTCATTAATTCCTTTCTTGGAACATGATGATGCGAATAGAGCCTTGATGGGATCTAACATGATGCGTCAGGCCGTACCATTAATTCGTCCTGAAGCACCTATCGTTGGAACTGGATTAGAGCGTCAAGTAGCTTCTGACTCTAGAGTATTGATAAATGCTGAAGGAGACGGAACTGTTGAATACGTAGATGCAAATATTATTACTATCAAGTACGATCGTTCTGAAGAAGAAAGAATGGTTAGTTTTGATACTGATGAGAAAACATACAACTTAATTAAATTTAGAAAAACGAATCAAGGAACAAGTATTAACCTTAAACCTATCGTAAGAAAAGGGGATAGAGTTATTCTTGGTCAAGTTTTATCTGAAGGGTACGCAACTCAAAACGGTGAACTTGCTTTAGGTCGTAACTTGAAAGTGGCTTTTATGCCATGGAAAGGATATAACTTTGAGGATGCAATCGTAATTTCTGAGAAGGTTGTTCGTGATGATATTTTTACTTCTATTCACGTGGATGATTATTCACTTGAAGTTAGAGATACAAAATTAGGTAACGAGGAACTTACAAATGATATTCCTAACGTTTCTGAAGAGGCTACAAAAGACTTAGATGAAAACGGTATGATTAGAATTGGTGCCGAGGTTAAACCTGGTGATATTCTTATCGGAAAAATAACACCAAAAGGAGAATCAGATCCTACTCCAGAAGAGAAATTGCTTCGTGCAATCTTTGGGGATAAAGCAGGTGATGTAAAAGATGCTTCATTGAAAGCGTCTCCATCTTTACATGGTGTAGTTCTTGATAAAAAATTATTCGCGAGAGCGGTAAAAGATAAACGTAAACGTACGCAAGACAAAGATGCTTTGGGTGCTTTAGAAATGGAATTCGAAACTAAATTTGTTGAATTAAAAGACAAATTAGTAGAGAAACTTTTCTTAATCGTTAACGGAAAAACATCTCAAGGTGTAATGAATGATTTGGGTGAGGAAGTTTTACCAAAAGGTAAAAAATACACTCAAAAAATGCTTTATGCTGTTGAAGATTTTGCTCACTTAAGCAAAGGACAATGGGTAGCAGACGATGCGACTAATAAAATGGTGAATGAATTAATTCATAACTATAAAATTAAGTTGAATGACTTGCAAGGTTCTTTACGTAGAGAGAAGTTCACGATTACTGTAGGTGATGAATTACCAGCAGGAATTTTGAAATTAGCAAAAGTTTATATCGCTAAGAAACGTAAGTTGAAAGTAGGGGATAAAATGGCTGGACGTCACGGTAACAAAGGTATTGTTGCTCGTATTGTTCGTCATGAAGATATGCCTTTCCTTGAAGACGGAACACCAGTTGATATTGTGTTGAATCCACTTGGGGTACCTTCACGTATGAACATTGGTCAAATTTATGAGACGGTATTAGGATGGGCTGGAATGAACTTGGGTAGAAAATTTGCTACTCCAATTTTTGATGGTGCTTCTCTTGACCAAATAAATGAATTGACTGATGAAGCTGGAGTACCACGTTTTGGACATACACATCTTTATGATGGTGGTACTGGAGAACGTTTTCATCAAGCAGCAACTGTAGGTGTGATCTATATGTTAAAATTAGGACACATGGTTGATGACAAGATGCACGCACGTTCTATCGGACCATACTCGTTGATTACACAACAACCACTTGGAGGTAAAGCTCAATTTGGAGGTCAGCGTTTTGGAGAGATGGAGGTTTGGGCACTTGAGGCTTATGGAGCTTCTAGTACACTTCGCGAAATCTTAACAGTTAAATCTGATGATGTTATTGGTAGAGCTAAAACTTACGAAGCTATCGTAAAAGGTGAATCTATGCCAGAACCAGGATTACCTGAATCATTCAATGTATTAATGCACGAATTGAAAGGTCTTGGATTAGATATTAGGTTAGAAGAATAAAAAAGTTATCAGTGACAGTCTCAGTATTCAGCTTATGTTGTTTACTGAGACTGAAGCTGTTTATGATAAATAAAGTTTTTAAGATTTATACCCGTAAATCGTTCCGATTTTTTAAAGACAGTGTGTTTTTAATTAGCACTTCAAATTACAATTTGGAGTTTAGAGAAGTAAGCCGCGGTAATGTTGAGTCGAAAGTATGAAAGTTCAAAAGTTTACAAATCTCAAGAGATTTTGAAAATTTAAGGATTTTACCCTTAGACTAGAACGAGAATCAATTTTCAATTGCTAATAAATCAATAGTAAAAACTATGATGAATAATAGAAATAATAATAATAAAGATAAGAATCCTGTAAAAAGGTTTAACAAAATATCAATTGGTTTAGCTTCTCCAGAATCTATCTTGAAAGAGTCTAGAGGTGAGGTTTTAAAACCAGAGACAATTAATTACCGTACTCACAAACCAGAGCGTGACGGTCTTTTTTGTGAAAGAATATTTGGACCTGTTAAGGATTTTGAATGTGCTTGTGGAAAGTACAAAAGAATTCGTTACAAAGGAATTATCTGTGACCGTTGTGGTGTTGAAGTTACTGAGAAAAAAGTACGTAGAGATAGAGTAGGTCACATCAATCTTGTTGTGCCAATTGCTCATATTTGGTATTTCCGTTCTCTTCCTAATAAAATTGGTTATATTTTAGGTCTTCCATCTAAGAAATTAGATATGATCATATACTACGAGAGATACGTGGTAATTCAAGCAGGTATTGCTAAAAATGCTGAAGGTGAATCTGTTCAAAGATTAGATTTCTTAACTGAAGAAGAATATTTGAATATCTTGGATACACTTCCAGCTGATAATCAATATTTAGATGATTTTGATCCTAATAAATTTGTTGCCAAAATGGGAGCAGAGTGTATTATGGACTTGTTAGCACGTATTGACCTTGATGAATTATCTTATCAATTGCGTCATTCAGCTAATAACGAAACGTCTAAACAACGTAAAACTGAAGCATTAAAAAGATTACAAGTTGTTGAGTCTTTCCGTGAGTCTAACTTAAACCGTGAAAATCGTCCTGAGTGGATGATTATGAAAGTGGTTCCAGTTATTCCACCAGAATTACGTCCGCTTGTACCACTTGATGGAGGTCGTTTTGCAACTTCAGATTTAAATGATTTATACCGTCGTGTAATCATTCGTAACAACCGTTTGAAAAGATTAATGGAGATCAAAGCTCCAGAAGTTATCTTGAGAAACGAGAAACGTATGTTGCAAGAATCTGTAGATTCATTATTTGATAATACTCGTAAAGCATCTGCTGTTAAAACAGAATCAAACAGACCATTAAAATCATTATCTGATTCCCTTAAAGGTAAGCAAGGACGTTTCCGTCAAAACTTACTTGGAAAGCGTGTGGATTATTCTGCTCGTTCGGTAATTGTTGTTGGACCTGAATTGAAATTGTTCGAATGTGGTATCCCTAAAGATATGGCAGCCGAATTATACAAGCCTTTTGTTATCCGTAAATTGATAGAAAGAGGAATTGTAAAAACTGTAAAGTCAGCTAAGAAAATAATAGACAAGAAAGAGCCTGTAGTTTGGGATATCCTTGAAAACGTAATTAAAGGTCACCCTATATTATTGAATAGAGCCCCTACTTTGCACAGACTTGGTATTCAAGCATTCCAACCAAAATTAATTGAAGGTAAAGCAATCCAATTGCACCCTTTAGTTTGTACGGCATTTAATGCGGATTTTGATGGGGATCAAATGGCAGTTCACTTGCCATTAGGACCAGAAGCTATTCTTGAGGCACAATTATTAATGTTGGCTTCGCACAATATCTTAAACCCTGCAAATGGTGCTCCAATTACGGTACCATCTCAGGATATGGTCTTGGGTCTATATTATATGACCAAAGAGAGATTGTCTACTCCTGAAAAGAAAATTTTAGGTCAAGATCTAGTTTTCTATTCTGCAGAGGAAACAAATATTGCATTAAATGAAGGAAGGTTAGAATTGAATGCTCGTGTGAAAATTAGAGCAAAAGATTTTAATGATGCTGGAGAATTAGTGTACAAAATTATTGAAACTACTGCCGGACGTGTATTATTTAATGAAGTAGTACCTGAAGCAGCTGGATATATCAATGATGTATTGACTAAGAAAAATCTTAGAGATATTATCGGTCACGTTTTGAATTCAACAAGTGTTCCTGAAACGGCAGCCTTCTTGGATAATATGAAAGACATGGGGTATAAATTTGCCTTCAGAGGGGGACTATCTTTCTCATTAGGTGATATTAGAATTCCAGATCAAAAACCACAATTAATTGCAGATGCTAGAGAGCAAGTTGAAGGTATCTCTGCAAATTATAACATGGGTCTTATTACAAATAACGAACGTTACAACCAAGTTATTGATGTATGGACATCTGCAAATGCGCAATTGACTGAGTTAGCAATGAAAAACATTAGAGAAGACCAACAAGGTTTCAACTCGGTGTACATGATGCTTGACTCTGGGGCGAGGGGTTCTAAGGAACAAATTCGTCAGTTAACTGGTATGCGTGGATTGATGGCTAAGCCTAAAAAGTCGACTGCTGGTGGTGGAGAGATTATCGAGAATCCAATTCTTTCTAACTTTAAGGAAGGTCTTTCAATTCTTGAGTATTTCATTTCTACTCACGGTGCGCGTAAAGGTCTTGCGGATACTGCCTTGAAAACGGCGGATGCAGGATATTTAACTAGAAGATTGCATGACGTTTCTCAAGATGTTATTGTTAACATCGAAGATTGTGGAACATTAAGAGGTGTTGAAGTATCAGCATTGAAAAAGAATGAAGAAATTGTTGAATCATTAGGAGAAAGAATCTTAGGACGTGTTGTTTTACAAGACGTAATTAATCCTTTAACTAATGAAGTTCTTATCGAATCTGGACAACAAGTTACTGAGGCAATAATGAAACGTATCGAAGCTTCTCCAATTGAAGGAGTTGAAGTTCGTTCACCATTGACTTGTGAGGCTGTTAAAGGAATTTGTGCTAAATGTTACGGTCGTAACTTAGCTACTGGTAAGATGACACAAAGAGGTGAAGCAGTTGGTGTAATTGCAGCACAATCTATTGGAGAACCAGGTACACAATTAACATTACGTACTTTCCACGTTGGAGGGGTTGCGGGTGGTATATCTGAAGAATCTAGCATTGTAACTAAATTTAATGGTAAATTAGAGATCGAAGATCTTAAAACTGTTAAAGGTGAAGACAATGATGGTAACGCAGTAGATATTGTAGTTTCACGTTCTACTGAATTAAAATTAATCGATGAGAAAACTGGTATTCTATTAAACACACATAATATTCCTTACGGATCTAGTATTTTTGTGAAAGATGGTCAATCTGTTGGTAAAGGTGATATTATCTGTAAATGGGATCCATATAATGGAGTTATTGTTTCAGAATTCACTGGTAAAATCGCTTACGAAGATTTAGAGCAAGGTCAATCATTCATGGTTGAAATTGATGAACAAACTGGTTTCCAAGAAAAAGTAATTTCTGAAGCTAGAAATAAAAAATTAATTCCAACTTTATTGGTTTACGGTAAAGATGACGAATTGATTCGTTCTTATAACTTACCTGTTGGAGCCCACTTAATGGTTGAAAACGGTGAGAAGATTAAGGCTGGTAAAGTCTTAGTTAAAATCCCACGTCGCTCTTCTAAATCAGGAGATATTACTGGAGGTTTACCTAGAATTACAGAGCTTTTAGAAGCGCGTAATCCTTCGAATCCAGCAGTGGTTTCTGAAATTGATGGAGTAGTTTCTTTTGGTAAAATTAAAAGAGGTAACCGTGAGATTATTATCGAATCTAAGTTTGGTGAGATTAAGAAATACCTAGTTAAATTATCAAGTCAAATTCTTGTTCAAGAAAATGACTTTGTAAGAGCGGGTGTTCCTTTATCTGATGGAGCAATTACTCCAGAAGATATCTTGAGAATTAAAGGGCCAGCAGCTGTACAACAGTACTTGGTTAATGAAATTCAAGAGGTTTACCGTCTTCAAGGGGTGAAAATTAACGACAAGCACTTTGAGGTAGTAATACGTCAGATGATGCGTAAAGTTAGAGTTCAAGATCCAGGAGATACATTATTCTTAGAGGATCAACTGATTCATACTAAAGACTTTATCTTTCAAAATGATAAACTTTACGGTATGAAAGTTGTTGAAGATGCGGGGGATTCTGCTAACTTGAAAGAGGGGCAAATCGTAACACCTCGTGAATTGCGTGATGAAAATTCATTATTGAAACGTAACGATCAAAATATCGTTGTGGCTCGTGATGTAATCACTGCAACTGGTACTCCAGTATTACAAGGTATCACAAGAGCATCTTTACAAACTAAATCATTCATCTCTGCTGCTTCTTTCCAAGAAACAACTAAAGTATTGAACGAAGCTGCAGTAGCAGGTAAAATCGATTACTTAGAAGGATTGAAAGAAAATGTTATTGTAGGACATAGAATTCCTGCAGGAACTGGTATGAGAGAATATGATAATGCAATTGTAGGTTCGAAAGAGGATTACAATGACATGATGGCTAATAAAGAAGAATATATTTACTAACTTTAGTAATAAGTCCATAGTAATTAGTGATTAGTCTTATGGCTAATCACTTTTTGCTATAATTTAGTTGCTAATCCTTACTACTTAAATCATGAAAGAACAACAAGACCAGATCAATATCGAATTAGATGAAAAAACAGCTGAAGGAATTTATTCCAACTTAGCTATAATAAATCATTCTTCATCTGAATTTGTACTTGATTTTGTAAGTATCATGCCAGGTATTCCTAAGGCCAAAGTGAAATCAAGAATTGTCTTGACACCACAACATGCTAAAAGATTAGTAAAAGCGTTAGCAGAGAACATTCACCGTTTTGAAACCGCTCATGGCGAAATCAAAGAAACTGAACAACCTCCAATTCCGCTTAACTTTGGTCCTGCGGGACAAGCATAATGTAATATCCAAAAAGGCTCCATTTATATGGGGCCTTTTTTTTGCTTAATTGTCAGCAAACTGCTTTTCTAAAGGGGTAAATGAAAAACGTGGTCGGTTTAAGTGCATAAAACATCTATATCTTGCAAAGGCTTCGTTAATTAACGAGTTTTCTAGCTGTTCATCGTAAATATTTTATGTAGGGCTATAGTGGTGGTATCTTTGTATAAGAATTAGCACTGTAAGCTAATCAACTAGATAAAAAAAGCCCTCATGAACACTACTTCTACACAAAACAAATCAAGAAATACAATCACTATCTTATCAGTATTTGTTTGTACTTTATTGTTCAGTTTTTCAGGTTATAGTCAAAATGCAGTGGGTTCAGAAATAGCTTCTTCGGTTAACGAAGGCACTATCAATACAGAAATTAAAGCAGAGAACTCTAAAGCAAATGCTAATATGGAATTTGTATTATGGTTTATGGGGTCTAAACAAAATCCTAACTCTACAATTTCTACTGAAGGAATCAATACAAAAAAGCAAATTATTACTTCTGGAATTGCACCAAACAGAGTTTTAATTAAAGCTTTCTTAAAAAAAGCAGTGAATTACGAAACTGCTATATCATAATAATAGTTTTAGTATTTGTTATATTGTAACGCTGATCATTATTGATCAGCGTTTTTTTTTTTTTTTTGATACTACAATAATTATGTAAAGCGCTATAAAAGTTGCTATTTTGTAAATAAGCTAAACTGATGAATTGGTGTAGTCATAATAAAAGCCAATAAAAAAGTCGGAGTAGTTTATAACTAGTCCGACTTTTTTAAAATCTATTTGTGTTTAGCTACTATTCGAACTCTGAAGTGAAGAATAATTTAACCGAAGGATATTTATTTTGCGTCATCTGAATTGTGAAATCAGAATCGGCTAGGAAAACTAATTGTCCGTATTTATCTTTTGCTAAAAACTTCTGTTTAATACGTTTAAATTCTTTGAACTCTTCGTTTTTAGGATCGTTTGGTTTAACCCAACAAGCTTTGTGTACTGGGAAGTTTTCATAAGTACACTTAGCGCCATATTCATGCTCTAAACGATATTGAATTACTTCATATTGAAGTGCACCTACAGTACCAATTATTTTACGGTTGTTCATTTCTAGAGTAAACAACTGCGCAACACCTTCATCCATTAATTGATCAACACCTTTATCAAGTTGTTTCGCTTTTAGAGGATCAGCATTATTAATGTATCTAAAGTGTTCAGGTGAGAAACTAGGAATACCTTTGAAACTCATAATTTCGCCTTCAGTCAATGTATCTCCAATTTTGAAGTTACCAGTGTCATGAAGACCAACAATATCTCCAGGATATGAAATATCTACGATTTCCTTTTTTTCTGCAAAGAAGGCATTTGGACTAGAAAATTTTAAATTTTTCTTTAAACGAACATGGTAGTAAGGTTTGTTACGCTCAAAAGTACCAGATACGATTTTGATAAATGCTAACCTATCTCTGTGTTTAGGATCCATATTAGCGTGAATCTTAAATACAAAACCTGACATTTTTTCCTCTGTAGGATCCACAAGTCTAGTTTCTGACTCTTTAGGACGAGGCGAGGGTGCAATAGCCACAAAACAGTCTAATAATTCTCTAACACCAAAATTGTTTAAGGCAGAACCAAAAAATACTGGCTGCAGTTTGCCATCTAGATAATCTTGACGATCAAATTTTGGATATACTTCATCAATTAATTCTAATTCTTCGCGTAAGGTATCGGCTGGTTTTTGTCCTATTATTTTCTCTAATTCTGGATTTTGAACATCAGAGAAAGCAATTGTTTCTTCTATATTTTTACGATTATCGCCGCTAAACAAGTTGATGTTTTGTTCCCATAAGTTATAAATACCTTGGAAATCGTAACCCATTCCTATTGGAAAACTTAAAGGAGTGACCGTTAAACCAAGTTTTTGTTCTACTTCGTCCATTAGATCGAAAGCATCTTTACCTTCACGGTCCATTTTATTGATAAATACAATAATAGGAATTTTTCTCATTCTACAAACAGATACTAATTTCTCTGTTTGCTCCTCAACTCCTTTGGCAACGTCAATTACAACAATAACACTGTCTACAGCAGTTAAAGTTCTAAAGGTGTCTTCGGCAAAATCCTTGTGACCAGGAGTATCAAGGATATTGATTTTTTTATCTTGATAGTTAAAGGCAAGGACAGAGGTTGAAACAGAAATCCCTCTCTGACGCTCAATCTCCATAAAGTCACTTGTAGCTCCTTTTTTTATCTTATTATTTTTCACGGCACCGGCCTCTTGAATCGCTCCTCCAAAAAGTAGCAATTTTTCAGTCAATGTAGTTTTACCAGCATCTGGATGCGATATAATTCCGAACGTTCTACGACGTTGTATTTCTTTTAAAAAGCTCATATTATTGTAAATAGTTTGCAAAAGTACTATTTATAAATGCCATTTAAAAAAAATGAGACTTTCTTTTAAATTCAAGCTGTCTAAAATTGCGGCTACATATAATGATTAGCACTGTTGTTGCTCTTTTTGAATAAAAAAAAGAACAGATTTTATTGTAAAAAGGATGCCGATTTTTAAAACACACGATGATGTGAATTTATTTTCATGTGCACTTTTTAAGGCTCAGCAAGTATTTACTTAATCTTTCTTCATAAAACAACTTTTAATATATTTTTAGCTATATGTCTGTTTCAACATTATTTTATTCTCGATATAATTGGTTTATGTGAGATGTAAAATTATTATGATAACGCTTCTGTTATCAAGATATTAACTCATATCTATATAATATTTTGTTAATAGTATATCTATAAGTTGTAATATATAATCGAATTGTTATTTTTGTTCGCCTTAATTATAGAACGGTCACGGTAAGTTCATTTTCATTTGTTAATTCTAATGGTGTATATTTGGACTCAAATAAATGCTTTTGATAAAGTAGTATAATAAGAATACAATATAAATTAAAATATAAATTACATAATGCTATTAAAAACAATACAAATGAAGTCTGTTAACATTACTATTGCCTTTGTGCTTTTTTTACTTTCAACAACGTTGATGAAAGCACAAGAGATAATTAAGGATAGCGTTGTCGCTCCAGTTAAAAAAGTACAATCTGGCGGAAGACAAAAAATTGATGGTATTATTGCTACAGTTGGAGATTATATTATTTTAGATTCAGATATTGATAAATCATATTTGGAAATTTCAGGACAAGGTGGTTCTATCAAAGACATCACGAGATGTCAAATGTTAGGAAAATTGATGGAAGACAAGTTGTATGCGCATCAAGCAATTCAAGATAGTATCAAGGTTACAGATGCTGAAGTTAAGGGAATGATGGATGAGCGTATCAATTATATGGTTGGACAAATTGGATCTATAGATAAAGTAGTTGCATACTACAAAAAAGATTCAGAAGAGGAATTTAAAAGTTATTTTTTTGACATTTTGAAAGAGCAAAAGTTGAGTTCTGAGATGACAAAAAAAATCGTTGAGGAAGTAGAAATTACGCCTGAAGAAGTTCGTAATTTCTTTAAATCGATTCCTAAAGATGAATTACCGCAATTTGGTGCAGAAATGGAAGTAGCACAAATTGTTATTACACCTAAAATTTCTGATGTTGAGAAACAAAAAGTGATCGATCGCTTGAAAATGTTTAAACGTGAGATCGAAGAAGGTTCTAGTTTTGCTACCAAAGCAATTTTGTATTCTAAAGATCCAGGATCGGCAAAAAATGGTGGTTATTATAAAATGAATAGAAAAACACCTTTTGTTAAGGAGTTTAAAGAGGTCGCTTTTAGTTTACAAGAGGGTGAAATATCAGATCCATTCGAAACTGAATTTGGATTTCATATTATTATGATTGACAAAATTAAAGGACAAGAGGTAGAATTGAGACATATTTTATTGACGCCATCAGTATCTGCAGATGCAATAGAAGTGGCTAAGGAGAAGATCACTACTATTCGAAATAAAATTGTAAACAAAGAGATTAGTTTTGCTGATGCAGCAAGAACAGAATCTGATCAAAAAGAGACTAAAGCTAATGGTGGGGTTTTAATTAATCCAAAGACGCAAGATACTCGTTTTGAATTGACAAAAATGGATCCTAGTTTATACAGTCAAGTATCTAACTTAAAGGACGATGAAATTTCTCAGCCAATATTAGATACTGAGGAGAATGATAAAAAGAGCTACAAATTAATTACAGTAACTAATAGAATTAATGAGCATCTTGCTGATTATGCCACAGATTACATCAAAATTAAAGAATTAGCTTTAAAAGAAAAGCAAATCAAAGTAATAGGGAAATGGTTTAATGAAAAAATTAAAGAAACCTATATTAAAGTCTTAGGTGAATATAGAGACTGTGATTTCACAAATAACTGGTTGAAGAAATAATATTTTTAATAGTTAATAAAAAAGAGTTAGTTTTATGATATCATAAGCTAACTCTTTTTTAATTTAAATACATTCGAAAATGTCTGATGTAGCAGCAATACATATTTTGGTTCAAAAACGTATCCAATTAAAAAATGAAATCGCAAAAATAATTGTTGGTCAAGATGAAGTCATTGATCAAATCTTGATTTGTATTTTTAGTGGAGGACATGCATTACTAGTAGGAGTGCCTGGATTAGCAAAAACATTACTAGTAAACACCTTGGCAAAAGCATTGGGCTTAGATTTTAAACGCATTCAGTTTACTCCAGATTTAATGCCTTCAGATATTTTAGGTAGTGAAATTCTTGATGAAAACAGGAAGTTTAAATTCATTAAAGGTCCGGTGTTTTCAAATATAATTTTGGCAGATGAAATTAATAGAACACCTCCTAAAACGCAAGCAGCTTTATTGGAAGCAATGCAAGAACGTTCAGTAACCATTGCAGGAGAAAGATATGGGTTGGATTTGCCGTACTTTGTATTAGCTACGCAAAATCCCATTGAGCAAGAGGGAACATATCCACTTCCTGAAGCACAATTAGATCGATTTATGTTTGCTATTAAACTAGAGTATCCAAGTTATGAAGAAGAGGTTGCAATAGTGAAGAGAACGACAACTGATAGTAAGGAAAATGTAAATGCTCTTTTTACATCAGAAGAAATAATAGGTTTCCAACAATTAATTCGTCGTATTCCTATTGCCGATAATGTTATAGAGTATGCCGTTACAGTGGTAGGTAAAACGAGACCTGCCAATAGCTCAGCTACTGATTTTGTTAAAAATTATTTAGATTGGGGTGCTGGTCCTCGCGCATCACAAAACTTAATCTTAGCAGCAAAAGCGCACGCAGCTTTTAAAGGTAAATTTTCTCCAGATATAGAAGATGTAAAAGCAGTAGCGGTTGGAATTTTGAGACATCGAATTATTAAAAATTATAAAGCGGAGGCCGAAGGATTAACAGAAGAATATATCATAAGTAATTTATTGTAGATAGTTATAATATTAAAATTTTTAGCTTCAAGTATCTGCTTGAAGCTTTTTTTTTATAGTAGTTTTTCAATGAAACGCAAAATAGGTCATAACTTTAAACTATTTTACGTAGTAGCATATGTAGATTTATTTTGTGTTAGTTTTTTAACTAATTGTTTGTAAATGATTTTTAATAATTCAATTATTTTTAAGATATATGTATTTTATATCACTTTAATATATATATTTGAAAATGATATTGGTGAACCAATCTAACAAACCAATTTATTTTAAAATCTATTTTATGAAAACAAACCGAACTACTCCAGGTCTAAGTGACTTAAATTTTAAGAAAGGAAAGGCTCTTTTCTTAGGACTTACAATGCTATCTCTTTTATCATGTGATAAAGACGATGTTGAAGAATCTGCTGTTGCAGCGAGCGCAGTAACTGAAACTACTGTTGCTGATGCTAACACAAGTAAAACTACTATATATCCTGCTACAGTTTTAGGGATAACAACATCTACTTGGAAAATTAATTCACACACAGGGAGT
Organism: Flavobacterium frigidarium DSM 17623; assembly: GCF_000425505.1. Lineage (GTDB taxonomy): Bacteria > Bacteroidota > Bacteroidia > Flavobacteriales > Flavobacteriaceae > Flavobacterium > Flavobacterium frigidarium. Next base: position 74,866 of record NZ_AUDO01000015.1, read on the forward strand.
CCTTCAAAAAGTAAGTACTGGGACGATATTAGAGATTCTGGTGCTTCATTTAATACGTACACAAATTCAGATTATTTTTATACAGATGGAACGTGGACCTATTTTAAAACTTGGAGAGGTTTAAATACGTCATCTTCTTCTAGTAACCCACGTGTGGAGTTGAGAGAATTGATTAGTGGTAAAGAAGCTAAATGGGATGGTTCTGTAGGTACACATACTATGACTTGGACAGTTAAGGTAAATCAATTACCTAAAGGTGAGGATGGCAAAACAGGAGTATTATGTTTTGGACAAGTTCACGGTCCAGAGAAAAATGCTAAAGGTGTTGAAGTAGATGATATTATTAGAGTTCAATTCTTAGGAACAGCAAATCAAAAATCGGGTGCTGTTAAGTTAAAAATTAGCGGTTATATTACAGAAAAAGTTCTTGGAGGTAGTAAAACTTATGATGGGTATTCATTAGGTACAGAATATAGATTTTCTATTAAGTACACGGGTAGTACAGTTTATCTATATAATGGGACTAAACTAGTTTTTAGTCAAAAGATGAATACTTCTACAGAAGCTAATTACTTTAAAGTTGGTAACTATTTACAATCAGTTAAAGGAATGAGTTACGATGGATCTTTTGGATTAGTTGGAGTAAAAGCTTTAAGTACTAAACACACATAGTAAATACTAAATTTTTTAAAGGGGCTATCTTAGAAAAGATAGCCCCTTTTCGCATTAAAGAGATCATTTTTGAGGGCTATTTTAAATTCACTTATCAGATGAGTTTTAGATGGAGCGGCAATTCTCGAATCTGCAATATTTACATCATAAATTACTAATTATGCAGTATTAAGTTAAAAATATGCTCTTTTGTCAATTTAATTTAATGTAAGCTTATATTTTGCAATAATAATTTTTCAAAAGGCTAGTTCCATTAAATTTTTTTTAAATCTCGCCAATAATCCTTAAATTTGCAGTACAAATAAATAAAAAACACCTATATACTATGGCTTTTGATATTGATATGATTAAAAAAGTGTATGCAAACATGACTACTCGTGTTGATGCGGCACGTGAAGTTGTTGGACGTCCTTTAACTTTGACTGAGAAAATCTTGTACAACCACCTTTGGGAAGGTAAAGCGCAGCAAGCTTACTCAAGAGGTGTTGATTATGTAGATTTTGCTCCAGATAGAGTAGCATGTCAAGACGCAACAGCTCAAATGGCTTTGTTACAATTCATGCATGCAGGAAAGAAAACGGTTGCTGTACCAACGACAGTACACTGTGATCACTTAATTCTAGCTAAAGTAGGTGCTGAAAAAGATTTAGCAGTTGCAAAACAACAGTCAAGTGAAGTTTTTGACTTCCTTTCTTCTGTTTCTAATAAATACGGAATTGGATTCTGGAAACCAGGATCAGGAATTATTCACCAAATCGTTTTAGAAAACTACGCATTCCCTGGTGGAATGATGATTGGTACCGATTCTCACACTGTAAATGCAGGTGGTTTAGGTATGCTAGCAATTGGAGTAGGTGGAGCTGATGCTGTAGATGTAATGTCAGGAATGTCATGGGAATTAAAGTTTCCTAAATTAATTGGAGTGAAACTAACTGGAAAATTATCTGGTTGGACTGCCCCAAAAGATGTTATTTTAAAAGTAGCTGATATCTTAACTGTAAAAGGTGGAACAGGTGCTATTGTTGAATACTTTGGTGAAGGAGCTACAAATATGTCTTGTACTGGTAAAGGTACAATATGTAACATGGGAGCAGAAATTGGAGCAACAACTTCAACATTTGGTTATGATGATTCAATGCGTAGATATTTATCTGCAACAGGACGTCAAGATGTTGTAGACGCAGCTGATGAAGTAGCTAGTTACTTAACTGGAGACCCAGAAGTTTATGCAAATCCAGAACAATATTTTGACCAAGTTATAGAGATTAACTTATCAGAATTAGAGCCACATATTAACGGACCTTTTACTCCAGACAGAGGTACACCAGTTTCTCAAATGAAAGTTGAAGCTGCTACTAATGAATGGCCTCTAAAAGTAGAATGGGGACTAATCGGTTCTTGTACTAACTCTTCTTACGAAGATATGGCTCGTGCAGCATCTATCGTTAATCAAGCTGTTGAACACGGAATTACACCTAAAGCTGAATTTGGAATTAATCCAGGTTCTGAGCAAATTAGATATACAATCGAAAGAGATGGAATAATTGCTACTTTCGAAAAAATGGGAACTAAGGTATTTACTAACGCTTGTGGACCATGTATTGGTCAATGGGATAGAGCAGGTGCTGATAAAGGAGAGAAAAATACAATTGTACATTCTTTCAACCGTAACTTCTCTAAAAGAGCAGATGGTAACCCAAATACACATGCTTTTGTTACTTCACCAGAGATGGTTGCTGCATTAGCAATTGCAGGAAGATTAGATTTTAACCCACTTACTGATACTTTATTGAATGATAAAGGAGAAGAAGTAATGTTGACTGCTCCATATGGTGATGAATTACCAAAGAGAGGATTTGATGTTGATGATAACGGATTTCAAGCACCAGCTGCTGATGGATCATCTGTTAAAATTGCAGTGAGTGAAACATCTGATAGATTACAATTATTAGCGCCTTTTGATGCATGGGATGGTAAAAATATTACTGGAGCTAAATTGTTAATCAAAGCTTTCGGAAAATGTACTACTGACCACATTTCTATGGCTGGACCATGGTTGCGTTTCCGTGGACATTTAGATAATATTTCTAACAACATGTTGATAGGGGCAGTAAATGCATTTACTCAAAATACAAATTCGGTAAAAAATCAATTAACTGGAACGTATGATGCAGTTCCTGCTGTAGCACGTGCATACAAAGCTGCTGGAATTCCATCTATCGTTGTAGGTGATCACAACTATGGTGAAGGATCTTCTCGCGAGCATGCTGCTATGGAACCTCGTTTCTTAGGTGTGAAAGCAGTTTTAGTAAAATCTTTTGCTCGTATTCACGAAACAAATCTTAAAAAACAAGGATTGTTAGGATTGACATTTGCTGATGAAGCTGACTATGATAAAATTCAAGAGGATGATACTATCAGCATCATCGATTTAGTTGATTTTGCTCCAGGTAAACCACTTACATTAGAATTTGCACATGCTGATGGAAGCAAAGATTTAATCTTAGCTAACCATACTTACAATGCAGGTCAAATTGGTTGGTATGTTGCTGGTTCAGCATTAAACTTAATTGCTGCAGAAGCATAATTAAATTATCAATACAAGTTACTAAAACGTCAAGCGAAAGCTTGACGTTTTTTTTATGCTCTAAACTATGTTAAAGTCGCTATAAAAGCAACTTTAGAATTTTTTATTTTTCAATTTATGATTTAAATTCGCTTTTAAAATACTTTTATCGCTATTTTAGCGTTGGATTAAAAAACTGTAAATAAATTGTGGTGCTTAAGACTGCAATAAACAGTAGTATTAAAATTATTATTGAATCAAAAAAAACGTTTATGAAGTATTCTGGTTGGATTTTAGGACTCTTTTTAATAGGTGGATTTAGTGGATTTTCTCAACAAAAATATACAGAACACACCGTAGCAAAAGGAGAGACAATCTCTAAAATTGCACAGCAATATCACGTAAAAGCTAGTGAAATTTACGCATTAAATCCAGATTCACGTAAAGGCATAAAATTGAAAGCTACTTTACTCATACCTAATGGCGCTGAATCTAAATTAGATCCAATTAAAAGTGCTGTCGTAACTAAAAGTTATAAAGCATATCCAAGAGAAACCCTTTACAGCATTGCTAAAAAGCACGGAATTACAGTTAATAATTTATACGAACTTAATCCAGGCTTAAAAGCTATAGGTCTAAAAAACGGACAGCAAATTAATGTTCCCGCTACTAGTACCGCTGTTGTTGCAACTGCAACTAAAACTGAATCTGAAAGTAAACCACAATTAATTCCTGTCGAAAAAATAGCTGCTAAAGTATCTGAAAATGCTGATGGAACTATCATCAGAGAAATCCAAGCAACAGAAACTAAATATGCTATTGCAAGAGAATACGGATTGACAGTTGCTGATCTTGATAAAGCGAACCCTGCTTTAGAATCCGAAGGGCTGAAAATTGGTCAGAAGATTATAATTCCAGTAAAAGCCAATAACAATTTTACAAGTCCAACAACTGCTGAAGTTGTCAAAAAAGAAACGCCGACCAAAGCTATTGCTTTAGTAGACGAAGTAAAAGAGAAAGAAATAAAAAAGCCAATAACTCCAGTTTTAAAAGTAGAAAAGCTAGAAGAAGCTGTGCCAGAATATACCGTTGTTCGTGAAGTGCAAGCTAGAGAAACAATTTACGGTATTTCTAAGGAATACGGTATTACTGCTAAAGAATTAGTTCAGCAAAATCCTAAAATTAAATCAGGATTACCTGTAGGATATAAATTAACAATTACAAGCACTAAACAAGTTGAAACAGCTCCAATAACTGAAGCAATTGCAGATATTGAGAGTAAAGAGAACACAGATAAGAAACATAATTTAAGTACTAGAGACGAAGAGTTCCTAGATAACTTAGTTACCGCAGCTTCAGAGAATCTAGGAATACGCTACCGTTATGGTGGTACTACAAAAAATGGAATTGATTGCTCAGCATTAATGTGCAATACCTTTAGTAATTTTGATATTCAACTTCCTCGAACATCTATCGAACAATCTCAGTACGGAACTGTCATTAACAGTGAAGAAGCTAAAAAAGGAGATCTTATCTTTTTTAAAACTAGCCGTAGAAACCGAATTAATCACGTTGGGATGATTGTTGATACTGCTGATGGAGATATTAAATTCATACACGCTTCTGTAAGTGAAGGTGTAATTATATCTTCTGTCAAAGAGAAATATTACAGTAAAAAAGTAACGCAATTTAATCGTGTTCTTTAATTCAAATAACATAAAATGCTCTTCGGGGCATTTTTTTTTGCTCTTTAATTATTTACTATATTTCTACATCACTACTGATTGACCCATGGCTTCCACACGGTCATGGTCGTTTTTTAAATCCATATATTGATTTTTAAGCATCGCCAATTCATTTATCGATAAATCGGTGCCATGATCTCTAATAGTATCTTCATAATTTTTCTTGACTACGTTTTCGCCCTCTTCGCAAGCATCTAAAATTACTTTTCTATTCTTTGAATTCAATGCTGATTTGACTTCTGTCCAAGCGGTAAAAAACGAAGCTTTTCTTCGATCGCTTATAAAGGCTTCTGCCTCTAATCTTCGCACTTCAGAAAGCAATTCTGATTTGCATTTCACACTAGTTTGAATAAATTGTGAAAAAAGTAATTTCAAATCATTTTCTTCGGTTTCTTCAATGGCCATCTCATACCCTTCTATTCGATCATTATTCACGATGATTAGATTATTTAATAATCCAATTGTTTTTATATCATCCATCTTGCCCGCAATTTAATTTGAGTTCTCCTCTATTTATTATACAAAGATGGGGCATTTATCGAATGGTACTGTTATGAGATTTTTATTAAAGTTTATGCATTATCCATAAATTTAAGTCAGCAGTTATTATTGAAATAGTTGTTTTGAAAATAAAAAACCACCAATATTTAGTGGTGGTTTTAAGAATGAGAAAATTTCGAAAGAGAATCCTCTAAAAATTTTTATAATACATGGTGGGCAAGCACTTTTTGCACTTCGTACACATTCACTGATTTGTTAAATTGTTTTCGAATACTAGGCTGCAATTCACTAGAAACCCAAATCTTTAATTCGGCATCTAAGTCAAAGGTTCCTGCAGTTTCTATACTAAATCTAGTGATACTTTTATAGGATACTGACTTGTATTCTGTTTTGCTAGCTGTTAAGCCTTGCTTGTCTACGAGGATTAATCGTTTTGTCGTAAATATAAAGGTATCGCGTATAAGCTTAAATCCTAATTCTATTTCTTCGCCTTCGATTAATAATTGACCATATTGTTTTAGCAATTGATCTTGGCTTACTGAACCTGCATTACCTAATATTGCTGAAAATAATCCCATGTTGTATGTGTTAATTAGTTATTATTTAAACTAGTAATAATTGCCATCACGTCTTGATCACCTAGACCTTCTTCTTGTGCTTTTTTGAAACTGTCGTATAGCGGTTGTATTAATGGAGCATTTAGTCCAGCTTCTTTTGCTAAGCGTAAATCCTTAACAAGGTGTTTGAGTGCAAAGGCAGCAGGGTAGGAACCATTTAAAATGGCAGGAGCTTTTATTGCAGTTATTCCATTTGCACAAGCACCTTGATTAATAATATTGAGCATGTCTTCCTTACTAACACCGTTTTTCTCTGCGAATAATACTGTTTCTGCTAATCCTTGTAAATTCAATCCTAATAGATAATTGATTGCTAACTTAGCGGAGCTTCCAACTCCAGGAAGGCCAACATTTATTGCGATTTTACCCAAGACATCAAAGACAGGTTTAGCATAATTGAAGTCAGTTTCAGTTGCACCTACTAAGATGACTAAGGTTCCGTCTTGTGCCGGCTTCACACTTCCAGATACTGGAGCATCAATGAAATTTAATTTCTTGCTCGCACATATTGAGGCTAATTTTCTAGAAGTTTCAGGTGAAACAGTACTCATATTAATGATTGTTTTTCCTGCAGTATCAGCAGTAGCTAAGCCATTATTATCATTGAATACAGCTAAAACTGCCTCATCATTTGATAACATAGTAATTACGATGTTACAAGACGCTAATAATGCCGCAGGGCTACTAGCAGATTTTGCTCCGGCAGCTATTAAGTCGCTTTCTTTGTCTTTAGTGCGATTATATACAGTCACTTCAAAGTTTGCATGTAATAAATTTTTGACCATTGGATTTCCCATGTTCCCCAGGCCGATCCATCCTATTTTAAGTGTATTCATTTTACAGTATACTTTATTAGTTATTTATAGTAAGCGATAAGTTGTAATTGAGATAACTAAATTACTTCTAAATTTCGATTCTTTAAGTATGCATAGCTTATAGTTTTGCTAAATTTTTAAGAAGCTCCATCATTTTGGTATGAGTATTTAATTTGATTTTATTCCAAATTAGATTTAATGTAAATTAGCTTATATATGACGGAATTTGAGAAATTAATGCTAATCTAAGAAGGATAATTTATGACCTTTGAGCAAAATAATATAAAGCTTAAAAATGGGAAAGACAAAATTAGTTATCAATAATAATGGATCAATAAAGATCGATGGGGAATTTGAAATTGTTGCTGCAGATGGTACTGTTTATGGACTAGAAGGTAGAACAACATTAGGATTATGTAGATGTGGCTTGTCTGCTAATAAACCTTTTTGCGATGGTTCACATAGAAATGGATTCGAGCACGAGTCAGTAGCTTTCAATTTACCACCTATGAAAACTAAATAACACTAGTTTTAAATCATAAAAAAAGCTGCATTCTATTTGAATGCAGCTTTTTTTTATTTCTCGTTTTCAAGTCGGTCAATCATAGTTTTCATTTCTTCGATTTCTTTCTTTTGGGCTCTAATGATATCTTCTGCTAATGCTTTGACTTCGGGATCTTCGATTGCAGCGCGTTCACTTGTTAATATTGCAATCGAATGATGGGGAATCATGGCGCGCAACCAAAGCAAATCACCCACAATTGGTTTTTGTGTTCGAACTAAAAACAAAGCAGATAGAAACAACAATGTGCTTCCCAGCATAATTCCTATATTTTTCTTTTTATCAGTATACATTTTCAGCATGAATAAAAGCATAATCACTGCCATTGTTGAAATTCCTAAACAGGACATATAAAATCGAGTTAGCGAAAAATAGACATGGTCTATACTATAGGTATTCAAATACATTGTACAATACATAGCAATAAACGAACAAATTAACATCAAGTAGAAACGAGTATAGTTGCTTTTTGTAGGAGTGTCTGTAAAATTTTCCATGATATAACTTTTAGAAATATTATTTAAATTGACTTATAAATCGGTCTTATAAATTAAAGTTAGAAAAAATGAGAACTATAGCCAAATAGTTTGGAGACTTTTGTAAATCTAGTGACCAAACTAAAAACACTTATATAGGTACAATAAAAAAGGCCCCACTAATTTGTGAGGCCTTAATTAAAAAAACAAACAACAATTATTATGGTATTAAAACTTTGTCAATTACGTGAACAATTCCGTTACTACACTGTATGTCTGGGATTACCATAGTAGCAGCTGTCGGTATTCCGTTACTTTTAACTGTAAATACACCGTTTAAAAAAGGGCTATAAGTTAGGGTTCCTCCTCCTGCAGTTACAGCAGTTGTGGCAGTTTGCTCAGATGTGAATTTTCCACCTGGAATAGCATGATTTAATAATACTGCTTGCAATGTTGCAGCTGGAGTATTTTTTACATCTTCAAGAGTTGCAAATCCAGCAGCTTTAAAAGCGGCATCTGTAGGTGCATAAATTGTGAAATTATTATTTGCATCAGATAATACTGGTGCTAATCCAGAAGAAATTACTGCTTGAACAAGGAAAGTAAGTTCTGGTGCCTTGAAAACTTTAGCATCTTTTAATAATAAAGCTGATTCCACGATATTAACACCTGTTGCAATCATCACTTTATCGATAGCGTGAACGGTACCGTTACTAGCGTTTACATCAGTTAAAATAATTTTAGAACCGTTGATGTATAAATCAGCACCTCTACTAATAAAGCGTCTGTTTACACCTAAGGCAGAGGCAGAAGTCCCTCCGTTTTTAATGCTAGTTCCAACTAAATCTCCATTAGAAGTGTGGTACAACAAAGTGTTAGTTAAAAATGTATTTTGTAATCCACCTAGAGTTCCAGCATCCACTAATCCTAGTCTAGCAAAAGCATCGTTTGTAGGTGCAAAAACAGTGTAGTGTCCTGATGGGTCATTTGGGTTGCTATTACTTAAAACTCCAACTAATCCGCCTTGAACTGCAGCTCCTTCTAGTGTACTGAAGTTAGGGTTTGCTACAGCAATACCTGCAATACTTGGTGTTTCATCTTCGTAATCTGTATCACAAGAAACGATTGTTGTTAAAAGTGTCAATGCTAAAACAGCACTTTTTATATTTAAATTTTTCATTTTGTTTGTTTTATTTATTAAAATTTGTAAACTAATCCACCGTAGTATCCTGATGATTTACCAATATTTCTTCCTGCTACTAATGTGCTTGCTCCTACAGAAACTCCCAACTCTTTATAGATAGGTGCGTATAAGTTTACACCAATTTTTGTGTAGTTCACTTTTGTAATTGGAAAAAATCCTGCAAATCCTTCTCCAAATATATCAACACCACCTGTAGATTTTTGATTTGCTACGTAAGCATCTCCATAAAATGATTTTGCTGCATAACCTAATTTTAATTCTGTTGTAACTGAATTAGGAACATCATTCGAAGCAAAATTTCCTGCAATTTGTCCAGAAGCAAAAGCTCCCGAGTTCATTTTGAACATTGCTACTCCAGTTGTACTTACTGTTGTGCTTCTATTACCAATGGCGATAATTGATTGAAATCCTTCTTCCACTTTGTAGTCACTTAAAGGTGTCTTTAATCCAATTGCACCTATTAAACGAAGAGAAGATTCACCAAAATTAAAATTGAAAGGGCTGTATTTTACGTAAACCGATACATCTTGAAGACCTTTTCTTTCGTTTTCTAGATCTAAATTTGTTAATACTTCTTGCGTTGCGTTACCTTTAGCTTTCACATAAGGAAGGACAACAACTACATCAACTTGGTCACTAATACCATAAGTTGCATAAAGTGAAGTACTCGTTATTTTAGTTTCGTTAAAAACCGGAACACCGTCTACCTTTTCTGGAATGAAATATACTTCGTCATATTTTTCTGAACTGAAAGAAATAGATACGTTTCCTTTCCCTTTTCCTTGCATGAATCCACTAATAGGACTTTGAGCTTGAGCTGTGTTAACATATCCAAATGTTGTTACAGCTAAAATGAAGAGTAATTGTTTTTTAATCATAATATTATATTGTTAGTTTTACTGTTATGAGGATTTACGACAAACTCTTATTTATGGTTTTATAAAAACTTAAAATAAATACAAACAAATCATAATTTATTTTTAATAATTTGATTTTTAGTATGTTGTAAAATATTTTTTATTAATAAATTTTTCGAAAAGCTGCTTTTTTATTGTTTTGACTTAAACCAATTTGCTATTTATTAGATGTACTGCGCCATCATTCGACCGAAGTTGAGGTGCTGTTGTCAATGTAGCTCGTCACACTTTACCATAGCAAGGCCTATAATTTTTATATAATGGGACTTAATAAAAAAGTTTATCTTTAACACCAACCAAAATTTAACTACCACCATGCAGGAAGAAACCAAAGATGATTTTAAAAGAGAACTAGGTCTTCTCGACGGCACAATGCTCGTTGTAGGCTCGATGATAGGTTCAGGAATATTTATAGTAAGCTCAGATATGGTTAGGCAACTAGGATCTGCTGGATGGCTAATTGCCATGTGGGTTCTTACTGGTACTATTACAGTTATTGCAGCTGTTAGCTATGGTGAATTAAGTGCTTTGTTCCCCAAAGCCGGAGGGCAATATGTATATATTAAAGAAGCATATGGTAGATTAGTAGGTTTTTTATACGGTTGGAGTTTTTTTGCTGTCATTCAAACAGGAACCATTGCAGCAGTAGGAGTAGCATTTTCTAAGTTTGCTGCTTATTTAGTTCCTGCCTTTAGCGATAAAAATATTTTATATGAGATTGGATCATTTCAATTAAATGCGGCACAAATTGTTTCGATAGTAACCATTGTTTTTTTAAGTTACTTAAACAGTAGAGGAGTAAAAAATTCAAAAACATTACAAACAGTATTAACTGTCATTAAAATTTTATCACTTGCTGGTTTGATAATTTTCGGTTTTTTTGCTGCTAAGGCCGAAGTGTGGGATGCTAATTGGGCTAATGCCTGGTCTTCTCAAGCTCTCGATACTAGTACTGGTACCTGGTTGCCTATAAGTGGAGCCGCCTTAATTTCAGGTATATCAGCGGCATTAGTTGGGTCAATGTTTTCAAGTGTTGCTTGGGAAGGTGTGACTTTTATTGCTGCTGAGATAAAGAACCCAAAAAGAAATGTTGGTTTGAGTCTTTTTCTTGGAACTTTTATCGTGAGTGTCATTTACACATTAGCAAATATAATGTACCTATCGGTCGTGCCTTTGCAAGAAATAGCCACCGCTGAATCTGACCGTGTTGCGGTTGTTGCATCTCAATATATTTTCGGGTCCATAGGAACGCTAATCATTGCTGTGATGATTATGATCTCGACCTTCGCTTGTAATAATGGTCTAATAATGGCGGGTGCTAGAGTATATTATACCATGGCACAAGATGGTGTTTTCTTTAAAAAAGCTGCTAAATTAAATGAGGCTAAAGTTCCAGCGTGGTCAATTTGGGCACAATGTATTTGGGCATCAGCGTTGTGTTTAACGGGTAAATACGGAGACCTTTTAGACTTTGTAGTTATAATCGTATTGATATTCTACATATTGACAATCTTAGGGATTTTTATCTTACGTAGAAAAATGCCTGATGCAGAGCGCTCTTATAAAGCTTTTGGATATCCTATTTTACCTGCTATTTACATAATTGTTGCTAGTGCTATTTGTCTAGCTTTACTGTATACAAAAACAAGTACGAGTGGATGGGGTGTATTAATTATGTTACTAGGAATTCCAGTATACTATTTAACAAAGTCGAATATTAAAAAATAAAATAATTAATTACATACACATAGTATCAAAAAAAAATCCGTTTCAATTTGAAACGGATTTTTTGTTAAATACAGGTTGGCGGTTATAAACTCTAATCTAAAACTTGAACTAAAAACTAAAAACTAAAAATATAGTAACCACTGCCAACCCGTAAGCTATTTGCTAGTAGTAAGTAAAACGTCTTACCTTAGCAATATATTTTGCCAATCTAATTACTTGATGACTGTATCCATATTCATTGTCGTACCAAATGTAAAGAACTATATTTTTTCCGTCATTTGAAACGATCGTGGCATTACTATCATAAATAGAAGGTGCTGATGTTCCCACAATATCTGAAGAAACTAATTCATTATTTGTAGAGTACTTGATTTGTTCTACAAGTTCTCCTTCAAGTGCATATCGTTTCATGATCGCGTTAATTTCTTCGACAGAAGTTTCTTTCTCCACTTCTAAATTCAAAACAACTAGTGATCCATTTGGTACAGGTACACGTATTGCGTTAGATGTCAATTTTCCCGCTAATGAGGGCAATGCTTTTGCAACAGCCGTACCCGCTCCAGTTTCTGTAATCACCATATTTAGTGCTGCAGCTCTACCACGACGGTATTTTTTGTGCATATTATCTACTAAATTTTGGTCATTAGTGTAGGAATGTATGGTTTCTAAATGCCCTTTTACCACTCCTAAAGTATCTTCAACAGCTTTTAAGATAGGTGTTATCGCGTTTGTAGTACATGAAGCTGCCGAGAAAATTTTAATTGCATCAACGTCGTATTCATTTTGATTTACACCATGCACAATATTAGGAACCCCTTTTCCAGGAGCTGTAAGCAATACTTTTTGTGCTCCTTTTGAAGTTAAATGTCTGCTCAAAGCTTCTTCAGTTGTAAAAGCACCTGTATTGTCAATGATTAAAGCATGGTCAATATCATATATTGTGTAGTCAATATCTTCAGGAGCATTTGCAGTGATGATATGAACTGTTGTTCCGTTGATAATTAATGCATTATTCTCTGGGTCTGCAATTACTGATCCTTGAAAATCTCCATGAACAGAATCATAACGGAGTAACGAAGCTCTTTTTTCTAGAGTAGAAGCATCATTTTTATCTCTGGTTACAATCGCTCTTAATCGCAATTGATTTCCTTTTCCAGTTTTAGACATCAATTCTCTCGCAAGCAAACGCCCTATTCGACCAAAACCATAAAGCACTACATCTTTTGACTTAATTTCCTTAGATGATTTTGCTGCTTTTAACTTGTCTAAAACAAAGTGTCTTGCGTCTGGATATTTTTCATCTTCTAATAGGTATTCGTAAGTAAGCTTACCTAAATCTAATTTAGAAGGTGGTAAATCTAATTCTCCAACGACTTTTGCAATTTCAACCGAATCAAAAATTGTCATTGGTTTGCCCACAAATTCACCAGCATATTGATGTAAGTTAATAATGTCACTTACATTCTTGTCTAATAATTGATTCTTAAATAAAACTAGCTCTATGGATTTGTCATACCATAGATCACTAATAATTTTAATTAATTCGACTCCGGCGCGACGTCTGTCGACTTGAAAGGAAACTTCTTTTTGGTACAAAGCGGTGTTTTTCATGAATGAAAATTTGTAAAAGTTGAGTAGTTATTTTTTGAATTTGGCGCAAAAATACCCATTTCAATCGATTTCGTAAACTATTTTAGTATTTATTTTCAAATAAAAAAAGCCAACTTAAATTTTAAGTTGGCTTTTCAATTTGTGATTGTACACTATTAAATAATAATTCTTATTAACTCTCCATTTTTATTAATCATCTCTAATCGCATACTTTTACTTTCTTCCTTATCGTTTAAAAGCTTAGAAACTGTTTCGATATCTCTTGCTTTTACATTATCAATACTCAAAATGATATTCCCTCGCAGCTCTTGATCGTACTGCATTAAATTTTCATTTGTAATGGCTCGAATTTTAACTCCATACGTAATCTTAAATTTCTTTTTATCAGCAGCATCAATATTTTCGAGTTCAATTCCTTTAAATTCAGTAGTAAAAAATTCATTTTTACTCAATGAAACTGGAATAGTTTTTAAAGTTCCATCTCTATTGATCGTTACTGCAATTTTATCATTTGGTCTCTTGGTATTAATGTACCCTGAAAGATCAGCAAAAGTGGCTATGTTTTGATTGTCTAATTTCACAATGACATCTCCTTTTTTCAAACCTGATTTCTCAGCACCAGAATTTTTAGTCACCTTATTAATGTAAAATCCTTCTGTTTGTGCTACACCTAATTCTTTTGAGGCCATTGCATTTAGTTCCCCACCTTCTACACCTAGTATTCCACGTTGTACATTACCATACTCCATAATATCCTCTATGATTTTTCGAGCAATGTTAGAAGGGACTGCAAATGAATACCCTACATAAGAACCTGTCATAGACGATATCATAGTATTGATTCCAATTAAATCTCCTCTTGTATTTACTAAGGCACCACCACTATTACCAGGATTTACCGCGGCATCTGTTTGTATAAATGACTGAATGCCGTTTGTTCCTAAATTTCTAGCCTTTGCTGAAACAATACCTGCTGTAACAGTAGAGGTCAAGTTGTATGGGTTTCCTACTGCAAGGACCCATTCACCAACCTTTACTGAATCACTATTTCCAAAACTCGAATAAGGAAGCTTTTCATCGGCGTCAATTTTTAATAGCGCGATGTCCATTTTAGAATCAGTTCCAATTAGCTTGGCTTTATACGATTTTTTATTATTCAACGTTATTTCAATTTCAGAAGCATCTTTAACCACATGATTATTGGTAACAATATAACCATCTGCTGATATAATTACGCCTGATCCTGTTCCCACTTGTTCCTGAGATTGGCCTCCTTTGTAACCATAAAAATATTCTAACATTGGATTAGAAATGGTTTTGTAAGAAACGTTTTTCACATGGACTACAGTATGCACAGTGTTTTCTGCGGCTTCAGTAAAATCTAAAAGTTCAGACGATAAACCAACTCTTTTAGTGTAGGAGTCACTCGAGGCAGTAGTCAATGGACCTTGGCGGTTTGCAAAATAGCCATTGTCGTCAAATAATAATTTGTAGGCTCCTAATGTAACAGCTCCACTTAATAATGAAACTAAGAACAGCTTGGAAAATTGTTTCATAATATAATTCGTTTTACGTTATTTGTAATGTAAATTTAAAACTTATTTCGACTGTTAAAATATTGTTTAACTGTATTTAACATCGATTAACATTTCATTAATAATCGTACTTTTACGCTTCATAATACTTTCAAAAATGCAACTCAAATTTTACAAATATCAAGGTACAGGAAATGACTTTGTAATGATAGACAATCGTTTACAAAATTTTCCAAAAGAAAATATAGCTCTAATTTCGCAACTATGTGACCGTCGTTTTGGTGTGGGTGGAGACGGGCTTATTCTATTAGAGAATGATGAGAATTCTGATTTCAAAATGGTCTATTTTAATTCAGATGGAAATCAAAGTACCATGTGTGGAAATGGAGGGAGATGTTTAGTGGCTTTCGCCAAAAAAATGGCTGTAATCGATAATCATACTAGTTTTAATGCAATTGATGGTTTGCATCACGCAACTATTGAAAATGATGGCACAGTTGCTTTGCAAATGATCGACGTTACTAGCATTAAAAAAGAAAAGAAATATAGTTTTTTAAACACAGGATCGCCTCACCATGTTCAATTGGTTGATGATCTTAAAAACTACAATGTAAAGGAGCAAGGTGCAACTTTACGATATGGTTCATTGTATGGTAAAGAAGGTAGCAATATCAATTTTGTAAGCAAGATTAATGAAAATACTTTTGCCCTGCGTACCTATGAAAGAGGGGTCGAAGATGAGACTCTAGCTTGTGGAACTGGAGCTACAGCTGTAGCAATTGCCATGCATGACAACGGTTTGACAAGTGCAACTGCCATCAACATCAATGTTGAAGGCGGGGAACTAGCTGTTTCTTTCGATAAAAAAGATAATTTGTATTCGAATGTTTTTTTGAAGGGACCTGCTGAGTTTGTTTTTGAAGGAACAATCACAGTATAATCTAGATTCAAATTCACAAACAACCCCCAAAACGTCATGATAACCTTAAAAGGAGATACTATATATTTACGAGCGCTTGAACCAAATGATTTGGAATTTATCTATGCCATAGAAAATGACGAGTCTATCTGGAATGTAAGCAATACTCAAACACCATACAGTCGGTTCTTAGTGAAGCAGTATCTAGAAAATGCGCATCAAGACATTTATGAAGCAAAGCAATTGCGCTTAGCGATTTGCCAAGATCAAGATTTTCCTGCGCTTGGACTAATCGATTTATTTGAATTTGATCCAAGAAATAACAAGGCAGGTATTGGGATCGTAGTATATGAAAAAAGTAGTAGAGGTAAGAATATTGGTTCTGAAGCTCTGGGTTTGCTTATAAAGTATAGTTTTTACCATTTAAATTTGCACCAACTTTATGCAAATATTGACAGTAATAATGTAGCGAGTATAGCGCTTTTTACTAAATTTGGTTTCGAATGCATTGGAACTAAAAAGGATTGGATTTTAACGAACGGCACTTACAGTGACGAGAAAATGTACCAATTGATAAACAAACAATTTTAAATTATAAATTTTGACTTTAAAGAAAATTATATCAATCGTTTCGATTGTAGTGGTATCTGCATTAATAATATATGGTTTCATTTTAATGAGACAAATATTTTCTGCAAACACGAAGTTTAGTGAGAAAGAAATATATGTTCACATTCCTACGGATGCTACCTACAGTGAAGCAGAGAAAATCATTTCGCAATACGTTGAGGATATGGATCGTTTTACTTTAGTGGCTGATAAGCGAAATTATCCAGAAACTGTAAAGTCAGGAAGATTCTTGTTTACAAAAGGTATGAATAGCTACGAACTAGTACAAAGTTTACGCGCAAATGTTCCAGTGAGTCTGGCATTCAACAATCAAGAGAGAGTTGAAAATCTTGCGGGTAGGGTAGGCTCACAAATAGAAGCAGACAGTACTTCGTTATTGACAACATTTAAAGATTCAATATTTTTAAAAGAAAATGGTTTCAATGAGGATAATGTGTTCGTTATGTTTATCCCAAATACATATGAGTTTTATTGGAATACTTCTGCAATAAAGTTTAGAGACAAAATGATTAAGGAGTACCGTAACTTTTGGAATGCGGAACGATTAGCCAAAGCTGAAAAGCAAGGCTTGTCTCCTATTGAAGCAACAATTCTTGCATCGATAGTTCATAAAGAATCTGTAAAAAAAGACGAGCGTCCACGTATTGCTGGCGTCTATTTAAATCGTTTGAGAATAGGAATGCCTCTACAAGCAGATCCAACGGTGATTTATGCGATAAAGAAAAGGGATAATGATTTCAATCAAATCATTAAGCGTGTTTTCTACAATGACTTAACAATGCCTTCGCCATATAATACCTATGTCAATATAGGTTTGCCTCCAGGGCCTATTGCCATGCCTGATATTACAGCGCTAGAAGCGGTGCTGAGCCCAGAGAAAAACGATTATATCTACTTTTGTGCTAGCGTAGAGCGATTTGGCTACCATGAATTTGCTGCAACTTTGCCAGAGCATAATAAAAATGCTAAGAAGTATGCTGACTGGATCAACAGTCAGGGAGTGAAAAGGTAATTCTTCGAGGAATAAAATAAATTTATAAGGCGTTAAATGATATCGGAAAGATATTTTTTAACGCCTTATTTTATGATTATGAAACTGCTTTCTATTTCGCTGTTTAGTTGAAAGAATTTTGCATAATAAAATGTATATAATTTTTGGTCTCCATCATTCATGCATCTACTGTCAAAATAGCAAAATTATTTAATTTTAGTACATTCGATAAATACTTCTATACTCCAACTTATCTTACGTTTTTTACTCCTAGAGCAACGTTTTTATAGAAGCTTTTTTGTCTGGAAAAGTTCATTTCAAGACAAAATTGAGGCTATTTAGTACTTTTTTTATTCGAAAAAGGAGACGTATTTGAAATAATATTATTTGCGTTAGCAGTCTAGAATACTCGGGTAATGAGGGAATTAAAGTCTCAAATTTTGCTTTTTAGACAAGATTAACAACTTGATATTCAGTATTATAAAAAATGTTGTATCTTTGCCCGCAGAAATTTCATAACGGGACAGCGTTTTGAAGAAAAACAATTTATGGTAAAGAAGTGGTATTTTTATGCGAGTTTAGCAATTATTGTAGCCTTTTTAAGTGCGGGTTTTAAACCTCTTAAATTAGACAAGAATAAGTGGTTTCTAGTAAAAAATATAGATGGAAAAAAATATTTATATCCGTCTCTAGAAGAGGAAAGTTATACCAATATGAACGTCCCTTTTACAGGGAATTTATTCATCGGTTTTAAAGAGGCTTTAGGTTTTAAAGAGTCTCAAGGGAAATACAAAAAGATTAACTCTCTTGGTTATTTGGGGAAATACCAATTTGGTATTGAAACCTTAAAATCTGTAGGAGTTAGAGACAGTCTTCTTTTTTTAAGGAGTCCTAAAATTCAAGAACGTGCATTTGTAGCTTTGCTGTCAAAAAACAAAGCAATATTACAAGATGTGATTGCTAGATATGAAGGAACAGTTGTCAACGGAATTCTTGTTACTGAATCAGGTATTTTAGCTGCGGCCCATTTAGGTGGCGCAGGATCTGTTAAAAAATATTTCAAGAACAACGGTAAGGAGTATATTAAAGACGCTTATGGAACCTCTATACGGAGTTATATGAAAGCTTTTGGAGGGTATGATACTTCCTTTATCACGGCAAATATAAATGCAGTGGTTAGTTTAAAATAAAAAAAAGCGGTTCAACTGCATTGCCCCCAAAAAGTTAGACACTATTTGGGGGCATTTTTATGGAAAGAAAAGTCAAGTATGATTACACATTTAAACTTGAATGTGTGGAATTAGTTATCAAACAGCACAATTGCTGTGCATCTGTAGCTAATAAAAAGAGAGTTCATCCTTCGAGTGTTAAAAAGTGGGTTAGGCTATATAATCATTATGGTAAAGATGGATTAACACCTAGGAATAACCGTAGTTATAGTGTCGATTTTAAATTTAAAGTTTTGCAATCAATTCAAAAAGAATCCTTG
>NZ_AUDO01000016.1 GCF_000425505.1 Flavobacterium frigidarium DSM 17623
TCAAATGCGACAATATCAGCAACTCTTAAAGGAAAAAGGAATTAAACAAAGTATGTCAAGAAAGGGCAATTGTCTAGATAATGCAATCATTGAAAACTTCTTTGGAATACTAAAATCGGAGTTGTTTTATCTTAAAAAGTACAACTCTATAAATCAATTAAAAAAAGAGATTAAAGAGTACATATTATATTATAATAACGACAGAATTAAATCAAATTTAAACAAAATGAGCCCGATACAATATCGAGCTCACTATTATCAAAATTAATTATAAATTTGTCTAAACTTTTGGGTGCAGTCTAAACTTAGTTGAACCGCTTTTTTTTGCATTGATTATAAATGAGTTAGTCAATTAGAATTTCTAGAATCTTTATTGCAGCTTCACTAATTTTTGTACCGGGTCCAAAGACCGCTACAGCGCCTGCATCAAATAAGTATTGATAATCTTGAGCGGGAATTACTCCACCTACAACAACCATAATATCTTCTCTTCCGTATTTTTTTAATTCCTCGATTACTTGCGGTACTAATGTTTTATGTCCCGCTGCTAATGAAGAGACACCTAATATATGAACATCATTCTCTACAGCTTGCTTAGCTGCTTCTGCAGGTGTTTGAAATAACGGACCTATATCTACATCAAAACCTACATCAGCATATCCCGTTGCTACAACCTTTGCACCTCGATCATGACCATCTTGACCCATTTTAGCAATCATAATTCTAGGACGTCTTCCTTCTTGTTTTGCAAAACTGTCCGCTAGTTTTTTAGCTTGCTCAAAACTCTTGTCATCTTTGATTTCTTTACTATACACACCACTAAATGATTTAATTTGTGCTTTATATCTTCCGAACACAGTTTCTAATGCATCACTAATTTCGCCTAAAGTAGTTCTGTGACGCGCCGCCTCAACAGCTAGTTCTAATAAATTGCCTTCACCAGTTTTAGCACAAGCGATTAATTTTTCTAATGACTCTTTAACTTTTTCTGTATTTCTATTTGCTTTAATTTTATCAAGCTGCTCCAGTTGCTGCTTGCGCACCATTTGATTATCAACATCTAAAATTTGCAATGGATCTTCTTTTTCTAAACGGTATTTGTTTACACCTACAATGATATCTTGACCGCTATCTATTCTTGCTTGTTTTCTTGCTGCAGCTTCTTCAATTCTTAATTTTGGAATTCCGGCTTCTATGGCTTTAGTCATTCCGCCCAGCTCTTCTACTTCCTCTATTAATTTCCAAGCGCTTTGTGCAATTTGGTCTGTCAATGATTCTACATAATAACTCCCTGCCCAAGGATCTACAGTTTTTGTAACCTTAGTTTCCTCTTGCAGGAAAATTTGCGTGTTGCGCGCTATTCTCGCTGAAAAGTCTGTTGGCAAAGCAATTGCTTCATCTAAGGCATTTGTATGAAGTGATTGTGTCCCGCCAAAAACCGCTGCAGTCGCTTCAATACATGTGCGTGCCACATTATTAAAAGGATCTTGCTCTGTTAAACTCCAGCCGCTTGTTTGGCAATGAGTACGTAGGGCAAGTGATTTTTCGTCCTCAGGATTGAATTGTTTTACTAATTTGGCCCAAATCATTCTACCTGCACGCATTTTAGCAATTTCCATAAAGTGGTTCATACCTATCGCCCAAAAGAAAGAAAGACGAGGAGCAAACTCATCGATTTTCATTCCTGTAGCCAAGCCAGTTTTAATATACTCTAATCCATCTGCTAATGTGTAGGCTAATTCAATATCAGCAGTGGCACCTGCTTCTTGCATGTGATAACCTGAGATGGATATCGAATTGAATTTTGGCATTTTCTTGCTGGTATATTCAAAGATATCAGCTATTATTTTCATCGAAGGAGTAGGTGGGTAAATATAAGTGTTACGCACCATGAACTCTTTTAAAATGTCATTTTGTATCGTTCCTGAAAGCAATTTTGCTGCTACACCTTGCTCTTCGGCTGCAACAATGTAAAAAGCCATAATAGGTAAAACAGCACCATTCATAGTCATTGAAACCGACATTTGATCTAAAGGGATTTGGTCAAAAAGAACTTTCATATCTTCTACGGAATCTATAGCAACTCCCGCTTTACCTACATCTCCTACTACACGTTCATGATCAGAGTCATATCCTCTATGCGTGGGTAAATCAAAAGCAATAGACAATCCTTTTTGTCCTGCAGCCAAATTACGTCTGTAAAAAGCATTGCTCTCTTCAGCGGTAGAAAATCCAGCATATTGTCGTATTGTCCATGGTCTACGCACATACATCGTTGTGTATGGTCCGCGTAAATTAGGAGCAAAACCAGCACCAAAATCTAGATGAGTAAGTGCAGCGACATCTTCTTGGGAGTAGGCTTCCTTTAATTCAATATTTTCTGCCGTAAAAAAGCCTTCCTTGTTAGTAGAAGTATTTTTATTTTCAGTTTGTGAATAGTCGAGCTGAATATTTTTAAGGTCGTTTCTTTTCATGGATGCGCTAAAATTTTCACTGTTAAATAATAGGAGGTAAGTGGTTGAGGTTACTCAGTTGCCAATCTCTCTTGTTCTGCTTTCTCTGCTAATCTTTTCTCGATAATAGGAGTAATCAGCGTTTTTCTAGGATTGACTTTTACAAAAGGAAATAACTCTAGATCATCTTTCATTCTATCCATTTTGTTAGGATATTTGTTCGTTCCTAGCAATACTTCTTTGCCAGAGTCAAACAATTCTTGCTCTTTATCTGCGCTTTCTTGTATTTTTCTTTTAATGATGCCTTCATTAAGCTGCTTTAAAAAACCGCCGTTTTCTTCAATATTTTTGAAAAGGAGTAAGGCTTTTTCAGCTAACTGATTTGTTAATGTATCAATGTAGTACGAACCATCAGCTGGATTGTCTACTTTATCGAAGTAGCTTTCTTTTTTTAAAATCAGAAGTTGATTTCTTGCAATGCGGTCACCAAATTCATTGTCTTTATGGTACAGAGAGTCATATGGCAAATTAGCAATTGCGTCTGCACCTCCTATTATTGCTGACATACATTCTGTGGTTGTTCTCAACATATTGACATTATAATCGTATAATGTTTTATTGCGTTTTGTGGGTACGGCAAAAATGTGACAGTCTAGATTGTGGTTGTATTCTTTTGCAACAGCTTGATATAATAAGCGTATGGCTCGAAGTTTTGCAATTTCAAAAAAATAATTGGTTCCCACGGCAACATTAATAATGAGCTGCTGGTTAAGAATAGGCAATCTATTGAAATATTCGTTTGCGTGAGCTACAGCGTAGGCAATTTGCTGCACCATATTTGCACCTGCATTTTGATATAAAGACGCATCAATGCTTACCACAGTGTTTTTTGACACAGCCGACACAATAGTGTTCAGCGTATCAAAATTAGTTTTATCATTTGTCTTGTACCAATTTCCGTCTTTTGCTAGTTGACCAATGGGGTCTAAGTTATAATGAAATTGGGTATTAAATTTGCTGGAAATAGCTTCTAATCTGGTTACGAAATCGATTGATAGAAAACGCATGTCAAAATAAACAGTAATATCGTTTAATGGTAACTTGTTTAAAACCGTTTCTATGGCGGTTGTTTCTTTATCAATGGTAAATCGAAGACTTTCTGCACCACGACTTAAGGTGTCAAGGGCACGCTCGATTGATTTTTCTATATCAAAAACAAAAATATTTTGAACAATTTTAAATGCAGAGGCTTTTGTACCCACTACTCCTATTTTTGAAAAATCGTCTTTATGATAAAATGGTTTTACCTTTATATCTTCAGGAGAATTCCAGATAAGAGTGTCGTTGTAATCGCCACCTTTTAATTCAAACTGTATTTTTTGTTTCCATTGTTTGGAAGATACAGCATCAAAGTCTTCAAAATAATTAGTAGCCATTTATTTTTATTTAAGAAATTCTAAGTTTTATTTTATGCTATCATCAATACTATCGCTTTCAAATTCGATGAGGTAAATATCCTCATTTTCCTTTTTCATATAATATTTTTCGCGAGCATATTTTTCGATTTGTGCAGGATTTTTAAGCTGTTTAATTTGCTCTTCATCCTTATTAATCTCTTCTTGGTAGTATTCTTTGTTATCTTCCAGTTCTCCAATTTGATCATCGAGAAAGCGGTGGTCAAAATAGGAGTAATTGTCTAGAAATACCATCCAGACTATAAAAAAAAGTAGTACCCAAATGTATTTGTTACTGACACATTTAAACCAGGTACTATTTTTATAGGGATTGATCATTCGATTGGTTTTTAGCCCTGATGGCAACGGCATCCTTAGTTGCCAGTGTTTGGCGACTAAGATATAGTGTACAGCAGGAAATAGCTCTTAATAATTAAAATATACAGTGATAAATTTACAATAAATTTATAGAATTCTTTGATTAATTACTGCACGAACGACATCAATTGCTACAGTGTTGTATTTGTCGTTTGGAATAATGATGTCAGCAAAAGCTTTTGTAGGTTCGATAAATTGCTGGTGCATAGGTTTTAAGGTGTTTTGGTATCTATTTAAAACTTCGTCCATATCACGACCACGATCAGCAATATCTCTTTTTAAACGGCGAATTAACCGTTCGTCAGAGTCAGCGTGAACATAAATTTTCACGTCAAATAAATCTCTTAATTCGGGATTTGCAAGAATTAAAATTCCTTCTACAATCATCACTTTTCTAGGATGAGTGGTAATGGTATCCTCTGTTCTATTATGTGTTACAAACGAATAAACAGGTTGTTGAATTGTTTTTTCGGCTTTTAATTCCTTTAAATGAGAGACTAAAAGTTCAAAATCGATAGCACGTGGATGATCAAAATTTATCAAAGCACGCTCATCAAAACTTAAATTATGGTTTTCTTTGTAATAAGAATCTTGAGAAATAATACCTACTTCTGCTTCTGGTAATTCATTCATAATTTGATGAACTACAGTTGTTTTCCCACTCCCTGTTCCTCCGGCGATTCCTATAATTAGCATATAATAATTGAGTTATATTTATTCGGCTGCAAAAATAGCAAATTATCGATGTAAAATAAGGAATTGCTAAATTAGAATTGTGATTATTTGATTATTGTGAACAATGGTATAATTTTAACGGTTTTCATTGCTAAATTATTGTTCTTTTAAAACAGATGATGGTATTAAAAGGCTTAAAGCTGCTGTTACATTATTTTTTATCGAATGCCAAATTAGCGCAGCGGTATAATAGATGCGCTCAACTATTTTATAATATTATTTTGATTTTTTAGCTTTTATCATTGCTTCTAATTGATCCCAAATTTCCTCGGGAATTGCTTCGAGCATATTAAATTGTCCAGCACCTTGAAGCCATTCTCCACCATCAATTACAATCACTTCTCCATTTACATAAGCAGAAAAGTCAGAAACTAAGTACGCGGCTAAATTGGCTAGTTCTTGATGATCTCCCACTCGCTGCAAGGGAACTTTTTTTGCCATGTCAAACTTTTGGGCTAAGTCACCAGGGAGCAATCTATCCCAAGTACCTTTTGTAGGGAAGGGTCCCGGAGCAATCGCATTTGTTCGAATGCCGTATTTTGCCCATTCCACAGCAAGGCTTCTTGTCATGGCAAGTACTCCAGCTTTTGCAGTGGCACTAGGAACAACATATGCTGATCCTGTCCAAGCATAAGTAGTCACAATGTTTAAGACTGTAGAAGAGGATTGTTTACTGTCAATCCAATGTTTTCCAAAAGCGAGCGTACAGTTTTTAGTCCCTTTTAATACAATATCAATCACCGTGTCAAATGCATTTGCTGATAAGCGTTCAGTGGGAGATATAAAATTTCCAGCTGCATTATTTAGCAATACATCTACTTTGCCAAAAGCTTTTAAAACTTCTTGCAACATGTTCTCGACTTGGTCATAGTGGCGTACGTCGCATGGAACAGCTAAACATGTCCCTCCAGTTTCATGAGATAATTCCGTTGCAGTTTTTTGTAATTTGTCGAGATCTCTTGATGTGATGGCAACTTTTGCGCCAAGCTCTAGAAAATATTTTGTCATTGCTTTTCCTAGTCCGCTACCGCCACCTGTGACAACTATTACCTTATCAATAAGTGCATCATCACGTAACATTTTTGCTGTATAATTCATGGTCTATAGTTTTTATAGTAAATATAGCGAAATTGTTATTAGGCGGTCATGCTAAAATAATTAGGAACTATACTTGGCATAATTTTTCTGCAGCTGCTATAAGTGTTTCGTTATCTTTTGCAAAACAAAATCTAATGAGTTTTAAGTCTCGTCCATTTTCGTAAAATGATGATATAGGTATGGCCGCAACTCCATATTTGGTTACTAATTGCTTGCAAAATTCAATATCGCTCTGATCGCTGATTTTTGCGTAAGACGCTACTTGAAAATAGGTGCCTTCACAGGGCGATAGTTCAAAACGACTCGATTTTAATAAAGATCTAAATAAGTCTCTTTTGTGTTGATAGCTTTCACGAATGTTTTCGATTGAGACTACATCTAGATATTGGCTTATGGCAACTTGACAAATACTATTCACGCTGAAAACTAAATACTGATGCACTTTTTTAATTTCGATCATTAAATGTTCTGGAGCAATAAGGTAGCCAATTTTCCAACCTGTAATATGTAAGGATTTGCCAAATGAAGAGACAACTACAGCGCGGTTTGCTAATTTAGGTTGTGAATTTGCAGATAAATGCTTTTGTTCGAAAGTAATGTATTCGTAAACCTCGTCAGATAGCAAAATTATATCTGGGAATGCATCCATTATTTTTACTAATGAATTAAAATCATCTTGATGCAGTGTGCTACCTGTAGGGTTGTGTGGATTATTGATAATAATCATCTTTGTTTTATTCGAACAAGCACTTTCTACGGACTCCCAATTTATAGTATAGTCATCATTTAACGGAACGCGAATTGGTGTTGCATTGCATAAAAGCACTGGGGCAACGTAACAGTCATAGCTAGGATCTAATATAATAACCTCGTCATTACTGTTCACCAATGCTTGTATTGCTGTAAATATTCCTTGAGTAGCACCTGCTGTTACTAGAATTTCTGTCTCAGTTGTGAGTGTTCTACCGTATGATTTTTGGGTTAAAGCGGCTATTTTATCAAGAAGGGGAGGGTAACCCGCCATAGGTAAGTATTGATGAATATTTTCAGTAGCAATCTTCTTAACAATGTTCGTTAGTTTTTCGTCTACCGGAAAATTTGGGAATCCTTGCGATAAGTTAATAGCATTGTATTCTGCGGCCATTTTCGACATTATAGTAAATATACTGGTCGTAACATTGGGGAGTTTGCTCATAAAAAAAATCTTTAAATCTCATTATAAAAATAGCCTTTTATAATGAGATTTAAAGATTTAGCTTGTGAACGAATTCTAAATTATTTTAGATTATTTAATGCCTGCATTATATCCATCATTCCACCCTCTTGTGATATCCTGTTTAACTTGTTTCCAGTCGTAAACTGTTTGAATAGTGAACAATGCAACCATTCCTAATACAAATACCTTAAGATCCCTATTGTTTATTTTCATCTTAGTGGATTTTAGTTTAGTTAATAAAATAAAGATAATAAAATATTCTAAATGTAGTTTTAAAATTATATTTTGTGAATAATGAAAATGGTAGGTCGTTTGTGTAAATCGATGGTTTCTTTTTTCCAAGCAGCAATTTTCTTGGTCTTTATGTATTCTGTAGGTAAGGTGATATCTGTGGCAATGCACAAATGTGTTTCAGGATTTAAAGTCTGTATTAAATCCTCTAATAGTTTATTATTGCGATATGGTGTCTCAATAAAAATTTGAGATTGATTTTTTTCAAAAGAGATGCGCTCTAAACTTTTGAAACTCGCTTTCTTTTCGTCTTTTTCGATAGGTAAATAACCGTGAAAAGTAAAGCTTTGTCCGTTCATTCCTGAAGCCATCATTGCTAGTAATATAGATGATGGTCCAACTAACGGAACTACTTGAATGCCTTTGTAATGTGCTAATTTTACAATTACAGCGCCAGGATCAGCAACACCAGGACAACCGGCCTCACTCATTAAACCTACGTTTTTGCCTTCTAACAATGGTTGAATAAATTCAAGGTGTTCTTTAACTTCTGTGCGTTTATTTAAAGTGAATAATATAAGCTCAGATTGTTTTTTTTCTGGATGAACTTCCTTTATAGATTTACGAGCTGTTTTCTCATTTTCAACGATATAATGATCTATGAAATCAATGGTTCTTTTTACGGTTTGAGGTAAAACATCCATAGGGTCGCATTCGCCCATTGTGGTTGGAATTAGATACAATTTTCCTAAAAGAGTTGGTGATTTCATGATTATAAATTTATTATTTGAACTAAATAGATAGCACAAAGAACGGCATTAAAATGGAAATATAATAAAGGAATCTTTTTAAAAATAAAAGGAGTGGAGAACGACTTAAATTACTTATTAGTTAATTTTTCAGCAATAATTTCGCATGCGTCATCAAGCATCGTGTACACGTTTTCAAAACCATTTTCAATTCCGAAATAAGGATCAGGAACATCTAGGTTTTGTTCAGGGTGCAACTCATTTAAAATCAATCTAACTTTTTCTCTTTGTTCTGGGTTTTCAGCGAGAGCAATTACATCGTTGTAATTTGATTTGTCCATTACATAGATATAATCAAAAGTAGTAAAATCAGCTTTTTTAAATTGTCTGCCTTTTTGTTTCGAAATATCTAAATTGTATTTTTTTGCAACAGCAATTGAACGCTTGTCAGGAGATTGATCAACGTGCCATGAGCCTGTTCCTGCAGAATCTACAGTGAAGGAATTTGCAGGAAGTTTAGATGCAAGTATTCCTTCGGCCAATGGTGACCTACAAATATTACCTAAACAAACCATCAAAATCTTAGTGGGCATGATTTATCTTAAAGCGTTAATTTTTTCTGGATATCGTCTACAAACTTTTTAAATTGTTTGTCTGTAGCGACCAAGTTGTCTACAGTTTTACAAGCGTGTAGCACGGTAGCATGATCACGATCACCAATTTGTGAGCCAATATTTGCAAGTGAAGCTTTAGTATATTTTTTTGCAAAAAACATCGCCAATTGTCTTGCTTGAACTACGTGCCTTTTTCTTGTTTTAGACTGTAATATTTCCAAATCTAACTGAAAATAATCTGAAACAATTTTCTGGATGTAATCAATAGAGATTTCGCGTTTTACATTTTTAACAAATTTCTCAACAACACTTTTTGCTAGATCAATTGTTACTTCTTTTTTATTGAAAGAAGATTGTGCAATTAACGAAATGATTGCCCCTTCAAGTTCACGTACATTTGACTTAATGTTACTCGCTACATATTCGATAATATCTTCAGGTATTTCAACACCATCACGATATAAAATATTTTTTAAGATCGAAATTCTAGTTTCATAATCTGGTTGATGTAACTCTGCAGATAATCCCCATTTAAATCGAGATAATAAACGTTGTTCGATATCTTGCATATCAACAGGCGCTTTATCTGAGGTTAAGATTACTTGTTTTCCGTTTTGATGTAAGTAGTTAAAAATGTGAAAAAACACATCTTGTGTACCTGACTTACCAGATAGGAACTGAACGTCGTCAATTATTAAGACATCGATAAGTTGGTAGAAGTGAATAAAGTCATTTCTATTGTTTTTCTTAACAGAGTCAATATATTGTTGTGTGAAAATTTCGGCTGAAATATACAGCACAGTTTTTTCAGGGTATTTGTCTTTAATTTCAACACCTATAGCATGAGCTAAGTGTGTTTTTCCTAAACCTACACCACCAAAGATAAGTAAGGGGTTGAATGATGTTCCACCAGGTTTGTTAGCAACTGCCATCCCTGCTGAACGAGCTAATCTATTAGAATCTCCTTCAAGAAAATTATCAAAGCTGTAGTTAGGATTTAATTGTGATTCAATTTTTAAATTTCTAATTCCCGGAATCACAAATGGATTCTTTAATTCGGGATCTAAATTTTTAAAAGGAGCATCAACATTTTGTGGTTTCATAGGAGCTCTATTGGCACTCGGCAACTGTTCAGTGAACGGTTGTTTGTTACCATAAGTGTTCTCCATCTTAATTTTATAAAGTAACTTTGCGTTTTTACCAAGCTCTTTTGTAAGTGCCACTTTTAGAAGTTTAACATAGTGCTCTTCTAACCACTCATAAAAAAATTTACTTGGAACTTGAATATACAATGCATTATCGGTAAGTTCAACTGACTTGATAGGCTCAAACCATGTTTTGTAGGCTTGGTCTTGAATGTTGTCTTTTATAAAAGACAGACAGTTTTCCCATACTGATTGAGCAGTTTTGTTCATAAATTCTGTTAAATTATTTTATTAAGTAAGCGTTGTATTATTGAAAATTGCGGACGAAATATCCTTTTTTTTCGGGGTAACAAATATGTGAACAAAATTCTATAAAAAAAAATAATTAGTGGTTGAATTTGAACTAATAATGTTGTAAGTAAGGTAAAAGAGGTCGAAAATAATAATAAAAATATATCCAAATAATTATGAAAGAACACGAATTAAAAGTACGAGTTAGGTATTCAGAAACGGACCAAATGGGGGTTGTTTATCATGGTAATTATGCGCAGTATTTTGAGATGGGACGCGTGGAATGGCTTAGAAACCTGGGGGTTTCGTATAAATGGATGGAAGAAAACGGAATTATGCTTCCAGTGGTTTCTTTAAATATGAATTATAAAAAACCAGCCCGTTATGATGATTTGTTGACAATAAAAACGATTCTAAAAAGTCAAAGTTCAGTCAAGATAGAATTTGACTATGAGATTTACAATGAGCAATCGGAGTTATTAACAATTGCCAACTCAATTTTGGTTTTTGTGGATATGAAAACGGGTAGACCAACCGCTCCTCCTGAGTATGTAAAAGAGAAACTTTTACATTTATAAAAGTTTGGTGCAAAGGAATTGATTATTCTTTAATTTGGATGTCAATTTCGTATAGAGAATTGAAAATGTCGGCTATTTGTTCGGCATTTTTTTTTCTTATTTTTATCTCTATTATACCAATTGGTAGTCCGCTTTCTTCGTTCATTTCCATTCCTTGATCGACAATATCTAAGTTTTTTTCTTTGATTACTCGCATCACTTTATTCATGTTTTTATAGTCAAACGAAATGATATAATGAACATCAATTGTTTTTTCGATAATCTCGCAACTTTCTAAGGTAATTTGTGCAGTTGTTTTATAAGCTGATATTAATCCACCTACGCCCAATTTAGTCCCGCCGAACAATCTAGCGATTACAACCACCGTATTTGTCACGTCAAAGGATTGTAATTGGCCATAAATAGGCATGCCAGCACTGTTACTAGGTTCGCCATCATCATTTGCGCGATAGCTTATTGCATCAGTGCCTATTTGATAGGCGTAGCAAAAGTGACCTGCATGAGGGTGTTTCTTTCTTAAAACGTCAAGAATAGGTTTTAATTCTTCTTCAGAGGTTATAGGGAAGGCATAGCCAAAGAATTTACTGTTCTTTTCCTTGAACAATATTTCTTCTGAAGCGGATGCAATGGTATTGTAAGTGTCTTTTATTTCCAAATCTACTTTTAGATTAAATTTTTAGTAAAAAGATCAATAACGTCTTCTTGGCCCACTTGCAGTTCCCATACGTTAATTCCTAACGCTGCCGCAGCATCGGTATTTTCTTTCTTGTCATCTATAAATAATGTAGACTCTGATTTAAGCTTTTGTTCCTTTAAAACGTGTGTGTAAATTGCAGGATCTGGTTTGCGTAAACCTAATTCAAACGAAAAATATATTTTTTCGAAACAAGCATAAAACTCTTCGTAATACGTTTTTCCTATGTTCTTTTCGAAATTAGAGATGTGTATTGCATCAGTGTTGCTTAGCAAGAACAGGCGGTAGTCCTGTGATAGCTTTTTTACGAAGTCTAATCTGTATCTCGGGAAATCAGCCAAAATGGTATTCCAAGCATTTTTAACGTTTTCAATTGAGGTATTAGGGATTTCTTTTTGAATTCCTTCGAGAAAAGCAGTCTCTGATATTGCGCCCACTTCAAATTGAAAATTCAAATTTTCTAAATTATCATTCCAACTTTCCAATCCCAGTTTTTTGAAACTATCGGTGGTGAGTTTTCTATTTAGATTAATAAAAACATCTCCAAAGTCAAATATTATAGCATCAATCATGATTGTCTATTTTTAAGTATTCATCATTTAAGATAGTATGCTTTTTAAATTCTTTGCCTTGAATTGTTGGCGCAACTGTTCCAGCTGTAAAAACTACATTACCTTTAAAAACTCTCGCTTCATCCCACAAATTAGCATCAATAAATGTTTGGATGGTTTTTTGACCACCTTCGATAATTACAGATTGCAATTGATGACGGTACAAAATTGTAGCAATTTGATTCGGTAAATCTTCATTGAGATTTACTTTTTCATAAACAACCATTTCAGTATTTTTTTGTGTTGTAGCTGTAATAAAGATCGTTTTGACTTTTCCATCATGCACATGAAGGGATTGTGGAATTCGATTATTAAGATCTATAACCACTCGCACAGGATTTGACCCTGACCAATCTCTAACATCTAATTTAGGATTGTCATCTAGAACCGTTTTTGTTCCTACAAGAATTGCTTGTTCTTCACTTCGCCATTTATGGACTAATTGTCTAGAATACGAATTGGTGATCCAAACCGGTTTTTGCTCGTCTTTAGTTTCAGGAGCTATAAAACCATCTAAACTTTCTGCCCATTTTAAAATTATATAAGGACGCTTTTTTAAATGAAAGGTAAAAAAGCGCTTGTTGAGTGAGATACATTCTTTTTCTAAAACACCTACAGTTACTTTGGCTCCAGCCGCTACTAAACGCTTAATTCCGTTTCCTGCAACTTGAATGTTGGGATCAACAGTCCCTACAACAACATAAGGAATTTCGTGTTTTATAATTAGTTCGCAGCAAGGAGGCGTGCGACCAAAATGGCTACAAGGTTCTAAGCTAACGTAGATTGTTGCCTTTTTAAGTAACGATTTGTCTTTTACTGAATTGATAGCATTTACTTCTGCGTGACCTTCGCCAGACATTTTGTGCCAACCTTCACCTATAATTTTGTTGTCATAAACAATCACACTCCCTACCATTGGGTTTGGGTATGTAGTTCCTAAGCCATTCTTGGCTAGGGTTATGCAACGCTGGATGTATTTTTCATGTATATTCACATTGCAAAAGTAATTATTTTTAGGCTGAAGCCGAAGGATTAACTTTAGTTTTGAAAGCACGATGAATTGCCATAAAGTATTTCTATTTTTGCGCTCTAATAGTTTAGCTTTATAAAAAATGGAAGACTTTGTCATAAGAAAGATTGAGAAAAAAGACAATCCAGCTGTTGCGGCTTTAATACGTGCGGTATTTGATGAGATGGAAATTCCAAAAGTAGGTACTGCTTATGAAGATCCTTATCTAGATCTAATGTTTGAAGAATATAGCAAAGCTCGAGCGGCTTATTTTGTTCTCGAATTGGAAGGCAAAATTGTAGGTTGCGCAGGAATAGCGCAGTTAGAGAATGAAGCGGAAACGTTATGTGAGCTGCAAAAAATGTACTTTTCACCATCAACTCGTGGATTGGGTTTAGGAGCAAAAATGATGGATAAGTGTTTACAAACAGCAAAGGAGTTTGCTTATTTAAACTGCTATCTAGAAACAATGCCTTTTATGCATGGCGCTCAAAAACTTTACAAAAGATCAGGATTTGAATATATCGACCAACCTATGGGGAGCACAGGACACACTTCATGTCCAATCTGGATGTTGAAAAAATTATAATAACAAGAAAGCCTTTCACTAGTTAAGAAATTTGAATAGTATGACAATTAAGCAATATCGAGATAATTTTATTCAAGAGCTTACGCCAATTCATGGTGCAGACGAAGCTGAAAGTTTTTTTTACTTAATATTAGAAGATAAAAATAATTTACGACGAATTGATTTGGCGCTTCAGCCAGAGCTAGCTTTTTCCAAAGTTGAAATCGAAGACTATAATAGTTTGCTAGAACAATTAAAATTAGAAGTTCCAGTGCAACATCTTCTGGGAAGTGCACATTTTTACGGAATGGAGTTCGTGGTCAATGAAAATGTATTGATTCCGAGATCTGAAACAGAAGAATTGGTCGAATGGATTGTAGCGGATTGTAAAAATAATACTAGTACACAACTTATAAAAATTCTTGATATAGGGACAGGTAGTGGTTGCATTGCAATTTCCTTAGCAAAGAATATAAAGAACGCTCAAGTATTTGCCATCGATGTATCCGAAAAGGCTTTGGCTACAGCCAAAATAAATGCTGAGAAGAATAATGTAAATGTGACTTTCCTACTGGCAGATATTTTAAAAACTACTGATTTAAATGAGGAATTTGATATCATCGTTTCAAATCCACCATACATTCGAAACTTAGAAAAAGAGGAAATTAAAAAGAATGTTTTAGCATACGAACCCCATCTGGCGCTTTTCGTTGCTGATGATAATGCTTTGGTTTTTTATCGAAAAATAGCCGCGTTGGCTCAAAAACATTTGGCTGAATCAGGATATTTATATTACGAAATCAATCAGTATTTAGGAAAAGAAACGGTTGCTTTACTTGAGAATTTTGACTTTAAAAACACGCAGCTTCGCAAGGATATCTATGCAAATGACCGAATGACAAAGAGCCAAAAGTCAAATTAATTATTCGTAGCGAAGCGACTCTACAGGATCTAGCTTTGAGGCTTTTAACGCAGGGTACAAACCCGAAATAATAGCAACTATGAAACTGGTGATGAATGCTGCAATAATAGCCATCCAAGGAATGACGAAAACAAAATCCATGGCAGTTGCAATCCCGAACCCAATTAGTACACCAAAAATAATCCCCACAATTCCGCCTAACTGACCAATAATTAGAGTTTCAATAAAAAATTGATAGGCAATTGTTGTGCGTTTGGCTCCCAAGGCTTTTCTAACTCCTATTTCCCTTGTTCTATCAGTCACAGAAACAAACATGATATTCATTAAAGCGATTGAAGATCCTAAGATGGTGATGATCCCAATAAACCAAGAAGCTACACCTAGATATTGTGTAATACTTAATATTCGATTGATTAAATCATCAGAGCGAACGACTCCAAAATTATTGTCTTTTATTGGACTTAATTTTCTAACGCGACGCATGGTGCTATTTGCATTATCAATTGCTTGATCTAGAAATTCTTTTTTGGCTACCATAACACTCATCGTGTAATTTATATTTGGAGCTGTAAACAAAGATCGGGCAACTTGAATGGGAATTAAGACACGTAAATCTTGACTGTTGCCAAAAGTGGAACCCTTTTCCTCTAACATTCCTATTACTTTAAATCGGGCACCACGTATAGAGATTATTTTATCAATAGGATTGATATCTTTAAAAAGTCCTTTACTAAAATCAGATCCTACAATGCA
This sequence comes from Flavobacterium frigidarium DSM 17623, assembly GCF_000425505.1. Classification (GTDB taxonomy): domain Bacteria; phylum Bacteroidota; class Bacteroidia; order Flavobacteriales; family Flavobacteriaceae; genus Flavobacterium; species Flavobacterium frigidarium. The sequence goes on from NZ_AUDO01000016.1 coordinate 15,500, forward strand.
AGAATAGGTGTTATTGCTAATATCAAAGTTGGTAAAATTACGGCCTAAGTCAGTTTCGAGTCCAGAATTAGTCAAGAAAAATTCGTCAACACCTAAGACAGAAATTTCTGGATCGGTTTTATTTGCCTCATATTTTACCTCTGCAGAACTTGTTGCTGTAAAAGAGATCGAAGTATCTGTAAAGGGGTATTTGTATTTGTTTTTAAAAGCAACTGCTTCAGGATAGGAGATAATTGGATTAATCACTTCACGCTCGTCTCCACCACGTCGTCGCGTAACATTCTCATACTGCTTGATGTTAAAAGTATTGGCACCCATAGAGGCAAAGTCAGAAGAGATTGTGTTCTCTAACGCTGATACAACAGTTAGAATCCCTACAAGGGCAGTAATACCTATAGCAATAATAATTACGGTAAGAATGGTTCTTAGCATTTGAGTTCGTATTGAACCCACCGCAATTCGTACGTTTTCCTTAAATAAATTTAGCATCATACTTGTTTGACACGAAAATACAATTTTTGTTACAAGATTGTTTTAGAAGAAGTATTATTTATTTTGAAAATAAGAAATTTACTGTTTTAAAATCGCATATTTGTTTGATTGCTAGAAATTTAATTTACAAATATTAAAAATGAAAAATACTTTTTTTGCGCTATGTTGCGTTCTTTTTATTAGTAGTGTAGGAAGCTCACAGATTTTAAAAGTTAGTAAATTAATTGTTGATGTGGAGACAAAACTACCTTTAGAAAATGTTAGTATTTCTAATGAAGTTGATAACTCTTCAACAAACCATGAAGGTTTTTTTATTTTTAATTCTAGTAAAGATGAAATTAATTTCAATTTATTAGGTTACAACTCTATAAAAAGCACTTTTGATGCTGTAGCAAAAAAGGATACTATTTTTATGGAATCTAAAGCTTTTGTGTTAGATGAAGTGCTTGTTTCGAATGTTGAACCTTTTATGAAAAAAGTATATGATAAAATGAGCGACAATTTTATCAAGGAGTACACAGCTAATTTCTTTTTAAGAAGCGTTTTAAAAAGTGAGGATAGCATTACTATTCTGCAAGATATTCAAGGTAAGAGAGGTAAAAATGATAGCTCAAAAAATCCTTATGATATTGAAGTCCTAAACATGAGAAAGACAAGCATGTTCGAAAAAAAGAACACGATCGATTTTACGTTACCAGACTTTAATCAGTTTTTTAGTCCACCAATCCCTGTTAGAGACAAAACAAATTTTAAGGAGGTAATTTATAATGATGCTGATTTTCGGAAAATAGTATTTGAAGGAAAAGAAAAAAATGCTTGGGGGCAAACGGTCAAAGGTTATTTTATCATCAACAAAAATGACTATGCGATCGTGGAGCATTTTATATCGGTTTATGACCATCCTGATTTAATACCTTATGTGAAATTTACATTATCGAGTATGCGTTATAAAACTACTAGTTATGAGCGATTTGCAATTTACGGTAAAGATGAAATTTTAAATAAATATTATTTAAAAAGTTCAAAACTCAATACGCAGCTAGAAGTTTTGAGAAATAAAAAAGAAACAAAACCAGTTTATGTTGATTTTGCCATGGACTATTTTATAATCAATGCAATAACTCATGAAAAAGTCGAATCTAATTTTCCTATTGATAGAGATATATTCAAGGCTAAGTTTCCTTATTCGGCTAACTTTTGGGATAATCAAAATCAACTACCACTAACGACGGGCTTAAGAGCATTTTTGAATAAAGTTTCGTTAAATGAAGATAAAAAGAAGGAATTTGAGATTATAGGCAATTTCTAAATTTTTTTATTTTAAAAATAGGATATTTGCAACCGAATTTAGAAGCGGCAGCTTTTCGTATGTGCTAAGCTACTTTTCTATCGTTGTAAATTTTAAAAATAAAATAATGGCATCAAAACCAAGTATACCTAAAGGAACGAGAGATTTTTCACCCACAGAGGTGGCAAAGCGTCAATATATCATGCAGATCATCAGAAGTAATTTTGAGAAATTTGGTTTCCAACCTATAGAAACACCATCATTTGAAAATTCAGATACGTTGATGGGGAAATATGGTGAAGAAGGGGATCGTCTGATTTTTAAGATATTAAATTCAGGTGATTATTTGGCTAAAGCCAATGCAACACATTTAGAAAGCAAAGATAGTACTAAATTGACTGCAAGCATTTCAGAGAAAGCATTGCGTTATGACTTAACGGTGCCCTTTGCTCGTTATGTGGTACAGCATCAAAATGATATTGAATTTCCGTTTAAGAGATACCAAATTCAACCAGTATGGAGAGCAGATCGTCCGCAGAAAGGAAGATTTAGAGAATTTTTTCAATGTGATGCCGATGTTGTAGGATCAACTTCATTATGGCAAGAAGTAGAATTAGTTCAGTTATACGACAGTGTATTTACTACTCTAGGATTAAACGGGGTCACAATCAAAATCAACAATAGAAAAATATTATCTGGAATTGCTGAGGTAATTGGAGCGTCGGATAAATTAATCGACTTTACAGTTGCATTAGATAAGCTAGATAAAATAGGAGAAGACGGTGTAAAGAAGGAAATGATCGAAAAAGGAATAACTGCAGATGCTATTGAAAAAGTGCAACCTTTGTTTCAATTTACAGGAACAATATCTGAAAAGATTGAGCAGTTATCTCAATTGCTGGCTTCTTCTAAGGAAGGAATGAAAGGTGTTGCTGAACTGCGCTTTATTTGTGATAATGTGGCAAAATTAAATTTGGCTACTGCAATCTTAGACCTGGATGTTACTTTAGCAAGAGGACTAAATTATTATACCGGAGCAATCTTTGAGGTGGCTGCGCCAAAAACTGTGGCAATGGGTTCTATAGGTGGTGGAGGGAGATACGACGACCTTACAGGTATTTTTGGGTTAAAAAATATGAGTGGTGTTGGAATCTCTTTTGGACTTGATAGAATTTATCTTGTTGTAGAAGAGTTGAATCTTTTTCCAGAGACCGTAACGGTTTCAACAAAAGCGTTATTTATCAATTACGGACATAAAGAAGCATTGTATGCTATGCAAGCAATTAAAGATTTGCGTGCAGCTGGAGTTAAAGTTGAGTTGTATCCTGATAGTGCCAAAATGGCGAAACAATTCCAACATGCAGACAGAAGAAATATTCCTTTTGCTGTGATTGCAGGCGAGAAAGAAATGGAAGCAAATAATTATGCTTTAAAAAATCTTAGTACTGGTGAACAAGTGCAAGTTAATTTTGAGGAATTAAAAGCGGCACTTTTATAGTAGAGCAGAAAAAAATAAGTATAAAAAAAGCTTTGTTGTAACAACAAAGCTTTTTTTAGTATAGGGTAAGCACGAATTAATAATATAATGAATCGAAAAATACCTTTTATGTCAGACGAGGCTGGCTCGGCTTATCTTCGTATCAGAAACAAACATATCAAAAAATAGTGGTAATTGTCTTAAAAATATATTAAATTTTAAAATAAGAGCCATTATTTCATCAAAATGATGACTTAAGACCTTTTTTTAGTTTATAATGAAAAGTGACAATATGACATTTTTTAAGTTTTGGCAGTACTTTTGCCATCCAAAGAAAAGTGCAAAAATGAAGTTTAAGAATATATTTAAAAATACTAGTAATATGGCAGCTGAAAATACAGAAATCGATCAAAAAATAGATGATGCAACGATTGAGAACAACGCTAACGAAGAGCAAGTTGTGACCGAAGAATTATCTGTTGAGGAGCAATTAACGAGAGACTTAACACAAGAAAAAGATAAGTTTTTGAGATTGTTTGCTGAGTTTGAAAATTACAAAAGACGTACTACAAAAGAGCGTATCGAATTGTTTAAAACGGCAAATCAAGAAGTTTTATTAGCGATGTTGCCAGTACTTGATGATTTTGACAGAGCGATGACTGAAATCTCTAAGTCAGAAGATGAGGTTATGACAAAAGGTGTTGAATTAATTCACGAGAAATTAAAAAGCACTTTAGTAACAAAAGGACTAGAAGTTGTAGATGTAAAAGCAGGAGATGCATTTGATGCTGATTTTGCTGAAGCAATTACACAAATTCCAGCTCCTTCTGATAAGATGAAAGGAAAGATCGTTGACGTTCTTGAAAAAGGATACAAATTAGGAGACAAAATTATCCGTTTTCCTAAAGTAGTAATCGGTCAATAGAGAAAGCACTTGAAGATAACATCATTGTCTTTAATAGTATATCTAAAAAAGGAAGGCTAGCGCAAGGTTAGTATTCGAAAAAATAAAAATTAAAATGAAACAAGATTTTTACGAGATATTAGGTATTTCTAAGGGTGCAGATGCTGCAGCCATTAAGAAAGCCTACAGAAAAAAAGCATTAGAGTATCATCCTGACAAAAACCCTGGAGACAAAGAGGCAGAGGAAAAGTTTAAGGTTGCAGCTGAAGCATACGAAGTTTTAAGTGATCCAGGTAAAAAAGCAAAGTACGATCAATATGGTCACCAAGCTTTTGATGGTTCAGGAGGATTTGGTGGCGGTGGTCAAGGCGGCATGAACATGGATGATATCTTCAGCCAATTTGGAGACATCTTTGGAAGTGCTTTTGGCGGCGGTGGCGGCTTTGGTGGCGGTGGCGGAGGTCAACGTAGAACTAAAGGTAGCAACCTTCGTATCAAAGTAAAATTGACATTAGAAGAAATTGCTAACGGTGTAGAAAAGAAGGTTAAAGTAAAACGTAAAATTCAAGCGCCAGGTGTTTCTTATAAAACTTGCGGTACTTGTCATGGTCAAGGACAGGTAATGCGTGTTACAAATACTATCTTAGGTAGAATGCAATCAGCATCGACTTGCCCTACTTGTGGTGGTTCTGGTCAAATTTTAGATAAAAAACCTTCTGAGGCAGATGCTCAAGGAATGATTCTAGAAGATGAAACAGTATCAATCAAAATTCCTGCAGGAGTTGTAGATGGTATGCAATTAAAAGTTTCTAATAAAGGAAATGATGCGCCAGGAAATAGTGTTCCAGGTGATTTAATTGTTGCTATTGAAGAGCTAGAGCATGAGTTTTTAAAACGTGAAGCAGAAAACTTGCACTACGATTTATATATTGGCTTTGCTGAGGCTGTTTTAGGAGTATCTAAGGATATCGAAGCAATCAACGGTAAAGTAAGAATCAAACTTGAAGAAGGAATTCAGTCAGGTAAGATCTTAAGATTAAAAGGAAAGGGAATTCCAAGTATTAATGGATACGGAAGTGGTGATTTGCTTGTACATGTAAATGTGTGGACTCCTAAAACTTTAAATAAAGAACAAAAACAATTTTTTGAGAAAAACTTAGAAGATGATAATTTCATTCCTCACCCAGAGAAATCAGACAAATCATTCTTTGAAAAAGTAAAAGACATGTTTTCTTAAATAAATGAACTAATAATAAGATTATTGTTAAAGCGGTTTTCTAATTATATTATATTTCCCATCCTTGTGTAAATAAGGGTGGGTTTTTTTATGCTGCAATGCTAAAGATTTCGATACTAATTATTTACTTTTACACAGTCACAGTCTTATATAGTCATGCTGTGAAAATAAATTCAAAATTTACATGAGTAACTTACTTGAAGTTAATAAAGTAATTAAGCAGTACGGTGATTACGTGGCGCTTAACGAAGTCTCTTTGACTGTGCCCAAAGGCAGTATATATGGTTTACTAGGTCCTAATGGTGCCGGAAAAACATCGCTTATTCGAATAATAAACCAAATCACTTTGCCTGATAGCGGCGAAATCATTCTCGATGGAGAAAAATTGCAACCCAAACACGTGCAGTATATAGGCTACCTTCCGGAGGAGCGCGGACTCTACACGAGTATGAAAGTGGGGGAGCAGTGCTTGTACTTAGCACAAATGAAAGGATTGAGTAAATCAGAAGCTACAAAGCAGTTGAACTACTGGTTTGATCGTTTGGGAATTCAAGGTTGGTGGAATAAAAAAATCCAAGAACTATCTAAAGGAATGGCTCAAAAAATTCAATTTGTGGTTTGCGTTCTGCACAAACCTAAATTACTAATTTTTGACGAACCTTTTTCTGGCTTTGACCCTGTAAATGCAAATATCATTAAGGACGAAATCCTAGCGCTTAGAGATGAAGGAGCTACAATTATATTTTCTACCCATCGTATGGAAAGCGTCGAGGAACTTTGTGATCATATTGCTTTGATTCACAAATCTAATAAACTCATCGAAGGAAAATTAGATACAGTGAAAAGAGAATACAAGACCAATAGTTTTGAAGTGGGAATTTTATCTTCTAATGTCGAGCAGCTAATGTACGCGCTTACTCAAAAATTTACGGTGAGCCCAGCTAATTTTAAGTCTTTAAATAACGAACTCAAATTAGCAGTTCAAATAGGTAATGCGACACCAAACGAGCTATTGAATATTTTAACGCAGCAAGGGCAAGTAACTCACTTTGTAGAGAAAATCCCAACAGTTAATGATATTTTTATACAGGCAGTTAGCCAATAGTTTTGATCTTAATTATTTAAAAACACATTAGTAAATGAGTATTATATCATTAATTATAAAAAGAGAATTTGTTGCTAAAGTCCGCAATAAATCCTTCATAGTAATGACTTTTTTGAGTCCGTTATTGTTTGTCGCTATCATTGCTTTTATAGCTTATTTAAGTTCTATGAAAGCAGATACAAAGGAGATTGCAATTCATGACGAGTCAGGATTGTTTGTAAAAGAATTTACTACAAAAAACAAGGACGACGACGCCTATAAATACATTGACCTTTCGACCACCGCTGTGAATGCTTTAAAAGATAGTATTACAAAGGAGCGTTACGAGGGGCTTTTAATTATTCCGCAATCTAGTGAAATAAGTGATTTAGAGACTAAAATTCAGTTTGTATCAAACAGCAGTCCTAGCATTGTATTTATCGAGCAAATTCAAAAAACAGTTGCAAATAAGATTACTAAAATTAACTTATACAAAGCTAATTTAGATACCCTAGCCATTCAAAATGCGCAATCAAAAGTAAATATTAGTCTTGCAAAAGCCTCTGGAGAACAAAGCGTTAAAGGTGTAAACGAAATAAAAATTGCAATTGGTGGCGGATTTGGTTACTTGATTATGATGTTCATCATTATTTATGGAAACATGGTGATGCGAAGTGTAATCGAAGAGAAAACAAACCGTATTATCGAAATCATTATTTCATCAGTGAAACCTTTTCAGTTAATGATTGGTAAAATTATAGGAACTTCTCTAGCGGGTATTTTACAATTTTTTATCTGGGCTGTAATTGGTTTGTCTATTATGTTTGCTGCTTCAATGTTCTTTGGCGTAAATGTGGGTTCAGCTACAAAAATGCCACCGGAATTAATGAGCGAAGCTCAAATGCAAATCACTAATACGGCACAATTATACATCACTGAGTTATGGAACTTACCTATAGCGACTATTCTAATAGGATTTGTAGTGTATTTTATAGGAGGTTACTTTTTATACAGTTCGTTCTACGCAGCCATTGGTGCAGCAGTCGACAATCAAACAGATTCGCAACAATTTTTAATTCCTATCATCATGCCACTTATGTTAAGCGTGTATGTGGGCTTTTTTAGTGTAATTAACGATCCACACGGAACAATAGCAGTAGTTTTCTCAATGATTCCGCTTACTTCTCCTATTGTAATGTTAATGCGTATTCCATTTGGCGTACCTTTGTGGCAAATCGCGATATCAGTGACTTTGTTATTTGCAACATTTTTTGCGGTAGTATGGTTTGCGGCAAAAATTTACCGCGTAGGTATTTTAATGTACGGTAAAAAACCAAGTTGGAAAGAGCTTTATCGTTGGTTGAAATACACTGGATAAATAGCAAAACCGTACTTTAGATAAAAAGAAAATGCAACTTGAACATCCAAAGAGTGGGAGCGAATGGCTTGATTTTTGTCAGTTGATATAGTACCTGCTGTACGCTGTATCTCTACGTCCCTGAAAATCGGGACTTCGAGGATGCCGCTTCCATCAGGGCTAGTTAGGAGAAAATGGGATTTTTTTGCATTCATTCTCCTTTCGATGATAAAATAAATAGCTCATAATCATAACCAATTAATTTAGAGAAACATGCCAAAAATACTAATCATAGAAGACGAAGCAGCAATCCGAAGAGTGCTAGGTAAAATCCTATCTGAAGAAAATGACACTTATGAAGTTGAAGATGCTGAAGATGGTATAGTAGGTTTCGAAAAAATAAAAAATAACGATTATGATTTGGTTCTATGCGACATCAAAATGCCTAAAATGGATGGTGTCGAACTCTTAGAAGCAGTAAAAAAGATAAAACCTGAAATTCCTATGGTAATGATCTCTGGTCATGGCGATATGGAAACAGCAATAAATACCATGCGAATGGGGGCTTTTGATTATATCTCAAAACCGCCAGATTTAAACCGTTTATTAAATACGGTTAGAAACGCCTTAGATAAAAAACAATTAGTCGTAGAGAATAAAATACTTAAGAAAAAGGTAAGTAAAAACTACGAAATGATAGGTGAAAGTGACGCAATTAATCTCATCAAAGTGATGATTGATAAAGTTGCTGAAACGGAAGCAAGAGTTTTAATCACTGGACCCAACGGAACGGGAAAAGAGCTTGTAGCGCATCAATTGCATGAAAAGAGTGAGCGCGCTAATTTTCCGTTAATCGAAGTAAATTGTGCTGCGATACCAAGTGAGTTGATAGAAAGTGAATTATTTGGTCATGTAAAAGGGGCTTTTACATCGGCAGTGAAAGACCGTGCAGGGAAGTTTGAAGCTGCAGATAAAGGAACTATCTTCTTAGATGAAATTGGAGATATGAGTTTATCGGCTCAAGCCAAAGTATTACGTGCCTTGCAAGAAAATATGATCACTAGGGTTGGAGCAGACAAAGACATCAAAGTAGATGTACGAGTTGTAGCGGCTACAAATAAAGATTTAAAAGTAGAAATTGCAGAAGGCCGTTTCCGTGAAGATTTATATCATAGATTAGCAGTGATTTTAATCAAAGTGCCTTCATTAAATGAGAGACGCGATGATATCCCGTTATTGATTACGCATTTCACAAACAAGATTGCATCTGAGCAGGGGACTTCAGTGAAGAAGTTTACAAAAGATGCCGTTAAATTATTGCAAGAATACGACTGGACAGGAAATATTAGAGAATTGCGCAACGTTGTCGAGCGTTTAATTATCCTTGGCGGAAGCGAAATATCAGAGAGTGATGTGAAATTATTTGCATCAAAATAAAATAAACATAATGAGTTAAAATCTTGAAAATAGGGAGTAGTGCACTCAAAGGCTTCAAGTTTGTATCTTTGAATCAAATAGAAATGAAATTAAAAAAATTAAACGAAGGTTTAAAGGAATCGTTAATCAACAACGGTCTAACTGAAGCAAATGTTTTACAGCAAGACACTTTTTCGACAATAAAAAGTGGTGCTGATTGTTTGATATTAGCGCCAGTAGGTAGCGGAAAAACAACTACAATTGTAATAAACGTTATTCAGCAATTAGTGAAAGAAGGGGAGCAATCTCCTAGAGCTTTAATCGTTGTTCAAGATAAAGATAAAGTTCTTGAAATGATCGCTATGTTTGAAAAGTATGGTAAGCATACTGACTTAACAGTGTTTGGTGTTCATGAAAAAGGAGATATGGAATACGATAAAAACTTCATCTCTGGAGGAATTGATGTGCTAGTAGGTACACCAGGAAAGTTAAGCGAAATGTTTACGACGGCAGGCTACAATGTTAATCGATTAAAAATGTTTATTGTTGATGATGCAGACCCGATTTTAAAATTGCGTCATGAAACAAGAATTATGCGTATTTCAAACAGTATTGTAAAAACACAACGTATTATTTTTGCGACTGATTTAACTGAGCGTGTAGAATCACTTGCAGATAAAATGCTTGATGAGCCATTCGAATTTGATTATGACGACGAGGATTTTGAAGAAGATGAGGACGAAGAAGATGAGGACAAAGCAGCTGAATCAGGAGATGTTGAAGAGGTTAAAGAGGATTAAGTACTAGGTTTAGATTTTAAAATATATATAACGATAAATAAGAACGCCATGGGATTAATGAAAGTATTTTCTGGAAGTGAAATTTTGGCTTTAGCCTTAAAAGAAAAAATTGAAGCAATTAATATAGATGTCTTAATGAAAGACAATATTCAATCAGCACGTTTGGCTGGTTTTGGAAGTTCAGGTTCAGCGGTAGAATTGTTTGTTCAAGAGACAGATTATGGTAAAGTGCACCCAATCATAGAAGAATTTAGACTAAGTATCTAATGAATATAAAGCATTAAAAAATTAAAAACCCTGACATCACACATGATGAATCAGGGTTTTTCTACATATATAAAATAAGCATAAAATGAAGTACAAAATGCTAGTTCTAGACATGGATGATACGTTGCTTAATGACGATCACACTATATCTAACGAGAACAAGGAAATGCTTTTTAAAGCAAAAGAAATAGGTGTTCACATCATCTTAGCATCTGGAAGACCTACGCCCGCAATGACCCGCTATGCACAGGAATTGGAATTAGATAATTCGTTTATCATTTCATATAATGGAGCTGTAATAACTGATTTAAAGACTAACGAAATCATCTTTGAACAGATGTTGACGAAGGATCAAATTCACGAACTTTATGAGTACAGCGTAAAAAGCAAAACGGCTATTATAACTTATATTGATGGGGCTGTGGTAAGCGAGACTGACTCTGAATATATTGATATCGAGTTAAATATTACTGGACTTCCTCACAATAAAGTTGTGAGTTTTGAAGAGGCGGTGCAAGCTCCTGCGGTAAAATGTATTTTATTAGAAGAGCCTTCGTACTTAAAAACTGTCGAAAAAGATTTAAAAGAAGCAATGCCACATTTAAGTGTCAGCATGTCTAAACCCTTCTTTCTTGAAGTAGCACAACACGGAATTGACAAAGCAGCAAGTATAAAAATATTAGCAGAAAAACTAGGTGTATTACAAAGTGAGATTATCGCAGTAGGTAATGCAGGAAATGATCTTACCATGATTGAATATGCTGGTTTGGGTGTATGGGTAGGTAATGTAACGCCCGAATTGAGAGATAGAGGAGATATTATTGTGGCTTCAAATAACGATCATGGAGTTGCTGAGGTAATTCAGCGATTCATATTGAATCAAGAAGTGATCTAAAAAAAACGCTCTTTATTTAGTCAAGATAGCTTGAAAATAAGGAGCGTTTTTATTTAATTTTTAACTACGTTTTTTAATTGCAGTAGGTTGAGCGGATTCATACCCAAACCCGAAATATTTTTACGAGTAAAACGAGCTACTTTATCATAAAATAAAGGAATCACGGGTGCTTCATTAATGATAATTGCATCCATTTTTTGATATAATAAGTATCTCTTTTCGTTGTTAGTTTCCTTAAAAGCTAATTCATACAAGCGATCAAATTCATCATTTTTAAAGTGGGTGTAATTGGGTCCGCCAGGAGAGAAATTTTTACTGTAAAATAATGAAAGGTAATTTTCTGCATCTGGATAATCTGCGATCCAACTTGCTCTAAAGAACGCTACTTTTCCTGTCGCTATCGATTGTCTTAAAGTAGAAGGCGGACTGATATCAACTTGCACATCTAAGCCTATTTTTTGCCATTCGCGTTGTAAAAATTCCCCAATATCTACATAGGATGCATTTGTACTCAATTGAATTACGGGCTTTTTATCCCCAGTTGCTTTTTTATATTCAGCTATTAAGTCTTTTGCTTTTTGAACATTGTATGAATATCCAGTAGCATTACTAAAACTTGGTAGGCCCATGGGAATCATTCCGTTTACAGCAGCAGTTCCCATGTTATTACGTAAATATGTAATCATTTTTTGGCGGTCAAAACCGTAGTTCATAGCTTGTCGAATGCGCTTGTCTAAAACAGCTTTATTTGATCCGTCCATTCTAAAACCTAAATACTCTGTATTTAAATAAGGTCCAGTAATTAAATTTACATCCTCTTTATATTTAGGTTGCAAATCGCCAACTTGTGTCAGTATTTCATCTTTATATGATGGGTCTAGTCCTGACGTGAAATCAAGTTTGCCTTGTATGAATTGTAAAAAACCACTTTGTTTGTCTGGTAAAAAAGTGATGGCTACCGCTTCCAGGTGAGGCAATCGATTTCCTTCGCTGTCTTTTTCAAAATATAGCGGGTTTTTTCTGAGCACTAGTTTTACATTTTCTTCCCATAATTTAAATTGGAAAGGGCCTGTACCTACAGGGTGTGACCTAAAATCAGTGCCATAGTGTTCGACAACTTCTTTAGGGACCACTGAGGCATATTTCATAGTCATTAAACCTAAAAATGCAGGAAATGGTTTTGCTAATTTAATTTCGAATGTACTGTCAGTCGTTGCTTTAAAATTGGCCACATTTTGTAATACCCAGCCTCCTGGAGACGCTACTTTTTCATCCTTAAGTCTCTGTAAGCTGTATTCAAAATCGGAAGCATTTACCGCACGTGTACTGTCTGTTCCCAACAGGGAGTGTTTTTGAAAATAGACATCTTTTCGAAGAGTAAAAGTATAGGTCATCGCATCTTGACTGATAGTCCAAGATTTTGCTATATCGGGTTTTATATGTAAACTGTCGTCAAGTTGTACTAAGCCGTTGTAGAGATGATTACAGGCCCAAATATTAGATTGTACTTTTGAAAAAGCAGGGTCAAGGGACGTAATATTCGAACTTTCATTGTATCTAAAAACCAGCTTATCATCTATTTGCTCGCGGTCTTTTCCACAAGAAACAAATGTTAATACAATACAAATTACTGATAGATAGCTGCTTATTGATTTCATTATAAAGAATATTGTACGTAAATTTGCAAACTCTTTTTACAAAGATGTAAATATAATAAGTTACTACTTAAAACGTAGTTTATCCCTATGGAAAACAGAAAAAAAGTTGCCTTTTATACGCTTGGATGCAAACTGAATTTTTCAGAGACATCTACTATTGCCCGAAATTTTCAAGACGAAGGTTTTGACCGTGTTGACTTTGAAGAAGTTGCTGATATGTATGTTATTAATACCTGTTCAGTAACTGAAAATGCTGATAAGCAGTTCAAGCAAGTGGTTAAAAAAGCAATGAAATTAAATAACCAAGCTTTTGTCGCAGCAGTAGGTTGCTATGCACAATTAAAGCCTGAAGAATTAGCAGCAGTTGATGGTGTGGATTTGGTTCTTGGAGCTACTGAGAAATTCAAAATTACAGATTATATCAATGATCTAAGTAAAAACGACATGGGTGAAGTGCATTCATGCGAGATTGCAGATGCCGATTTCTATGTTGGTTCGTATTCTATAGGTGATCGCACCCGTGCTTTCTTGAAAGTGCAAGATGGTTGCGATTATAAATGTACGTATTGTACGATTCCATTAGCCAGAGGAATTTCTAGAAGTGACGAATTAGAAAATGTTTTGAAAAATGCTTACGAAATCTCAAAGCAAGATATCAAAGAAATTGTACTTACGGGTGTCAATATAGGTGATTATGGTAAGGGGGAATTTGGAAACAAAAAGCACGAGCATACTTTTCTTGAATTAGTACAAGCGTTAGATAAAGTAGAGGGAATTGAACGATTAAGAATTTCGTCAATAGAACCTAATTTACTTAAGAATGAGACTATAGAATTTGTTTCGAAAAGTAGAACTTTTGTTCCGCATTTTCACATCCCATTGCAATCTGGGAGTAATGACATTTTAAAATTAATGAAACGCCGCTACCAACGTGAAGTGTACACGGAACGTGTCAATAAAATTAAAGAAGTAATGCCACACGCTTGTATAGGTGTCGATGTTATTGTAGGTTTTCCTGGTGAAACAGACGAGCATTTTCTAGAGACTTACCACTTCTTAAATGATATGGATATTTCTTATTTACATGTATTCACATACTCTGAAAGAGACAATACCGAAGCCGCAAATATGGGTGGAGTTGTGCCAGCAAATGTACGTGCTAAACGTAGTAAGATGATGCGTAGTTTATCTGTAAAAAAGCGTCGTGCTTTTTATGAAAGTCAGTTAGGTACAAACAGAACAGTTTTATTCGAAAGCGAAAATAAAGAGGGATACATTCATGGCTTTACAGAGAATTATGTAAAAGTAAAAACTCCTTGGAATCCAGAATTAGTAAATACTTTACATCCTATTAATTTGACTAAAATTGATGAAGATGGAAGTGTGAGATTAGAATTTATAGCCACCTTAGTTTAAGCTTTCAGCTATAAACAAAATTTAAATAACTAAGGTCTCACAGGTTGTGAGGCTTTTTTTAATGTCCTATTTCATTTATCCAATGATTTAAATCCTCACCATTTAATCTATTAGCAGGTGAGGGTGGATAATGTGGTATGATATTGGCTATTATTAATTAAATAAAGAAAAACAATTATGAAAAATTTATTATCGACTTGTATTGCTGTCTTATTTTTATCAATGGCTTATAGCTCAACGGCAGTTGCTCAAGAAAGTCCGAAAAAAGAGAGCCAATTATTAAAGAGCGATAAAGCAGAAGTAGAGCCTACCAAAGCGGAAGCCGCTACTATTAAGAAAGAACTCAAAGCAGAAAAACGCAAGAAAGCTAAGGAAGCGCGTGCTGCAAAAGCACTTATAAAAGCAGAGAAGAATGCAGCTAAATTAGCAGCCAAATCAGAGAAAGCAGCTGAATCAGCTCAGAAAGCAAAGGCATCTGCTGAGAAAGCACAAGCGTCTGCTGAGAAAGCGCAAAGAAAAGCTGAAAAGGAAGTAGCAAAAGCAGAAAAAGCGGCTCGTGCTGCAGCAAAAGCAAAAAAAGAAATTCAAATTGAAGAAGTTGAAGAGACAGTATTAGAAGAAAAATAATATTTCAGTTCTAATATCCCTATGTAGTTTTCAATCAGTTACTATTTATTGCGATTAGCAATAAAATATTTAAACCATTAAAAGATCAAGATAATTAAGCTTTAAGCTTAACGGACTTCGTCTCTTAATGGTTTTTATTTTGGTTGTCTTTGCAGACCTAAGAAAATGCAGTATTATGGATTTGTAGACCAAATTCCAGATTCTTTAATAAACACGCGACGGTTTAGTTTTAACTGCGCAATAACTAGCTCGGCAACATCTTCAGCCTGCATTACATTGTCAGGATTTCCATCAGTTAATTTTAAATCCTTTGCCATCTCAGTAGCAACAGTACTTGGTGTTAAAGCAGTCACACGTATGTTGTGTTTTCTAACTTCTTGCATCAATGATTCAGTTAAACCTAATACAGCAAATTTAGAAGCACTATAAGCACTTGTCAACGCGTTTCCTCTCTGTCCTGCTGTAGACGAAATGTTGATGATATCACCAGTTTGTCTTTCGATCATATTAGGCAATACAGCACGAGTTGCATAATAAGTTCCCATTAAGTTCACCTTGATGATGCGTTCCCACTCTGTTGGTTCTAATTCCAAGAATTTTCCAAAAGCAGCTATACCAGCATTATTAATTAAAATGTCGATAGAGCCAAATTCTTCTAATGCTTTTGCAACAGCTTGGTCAATTGAAGTAATGTCAGATACGTCTGCAGTAATTGCTAGTGCTTTCACGCGCAATGATCTAATCTTAGTAGCTAGTTTTTCAATATCATCAGCTGTTCTTGACACTAGAACAACGTTGACACCTTCTTTAGCTAACGCTAATGCAATGGCTTTTCCAATACCTTTTCCGGCTCCTGTTATTAATGCGTTTTTATTTTTTAAGTCGTTCATGTTGTTTTTAATTTGAATTGTTCATAGCAAAGTTAATGTTTTAGAATTTTTTATGTGTCATACAAAAGTGAAATTAATAATAAATAATACGACAGTTATTGCCAGTATAATTGTTTAAAATTGACTTTAGTTTTAGAAAATGATTAATTGGTATTTTGATTCAATTTATATTTATCAAATATAGAAGTGCCTAATTAAAACCTTTAAATAAAATAACTTTTAAGGATAATCGTGTAAGCTCTAGTATCAAAAAATGAATGACTTTTACAGTATAGAAAAACACCCATTATGAAAAAGTCAATTCTTATTTTAAATATTTTATTAGTCGCTTTAGTTACCTCATGTAAAGAGGCTAAAGAAACCGACAAAGTCATCGTGCCTGATGAAACAACAACAGAAGAGGTTGCAGCTCCTGAGAGAGTAGAACCAAAAGTAGTATCGTATCGTATGGTGAAAACTAGCGATTGGTTACAAAAAATCCAAAAAGATAGTTTGCAATTGCGCGTAGCATATGCTCTTAACAGAACTGATGCTGCTAATTTAAAAAGTTTAGATTCAATTGTAGTTGCCGATGATGCTGCAGGAGATTTGGCTTACTACTTGCCATTTCCACTAGAAGTAGCAAGTTTAAAAGAGGTTAAAAAAATAATTTTCTTTTCGTATCCAACGCAAACATTTGCAGCATACGCAAACGGACATTTGATGCACACGGGACCAACGAATATGGGTAGAAAAAAAGATCCAACTCCAACAGGTTTGTTTTTTACCAACTGGAAAGCTGAGGAGACTACAAGTACTTTCAATGATGAGTGGGATTTAAAGTGGAACTTTAATATCGAAAATAAATTGGGAGTTGGTTTTCACCAGTACAGCCTACCAGGATATCCAGCCTCTCACTCTTGTTTGAGATTACAAGAACGTGATGCAAAATATTTATACGAATTTGCAGATCAATGGGAATTAGCAGATAAGGAAACTGTAAAAGTAAAAGGAACACCGGTAGTAGTTTTTGGAACTTATGATTTTGATGGTAAAAAACCATGGTTGCAAGTAGTTAAATCACCAAAAGCTTTAGCAATCTCTGAAGAGGAAATTGATAAAGTGGTAAATCCATTTATGGAAAACATCATGAAAGAACAAAAAAATAGAATGTCATTTGTGAGTCAATCAAAATAATTTACATAAAAAAGCTCCTTTGAGAAAAGGAGCTTTTTTATGCTTAAAAACGAAATAGCTTAAGTAGTAAAAGTGACTTTTCTACTTGACGGCTTCTACTAATCTGATAAATTCAGCTTTATAGCCTTCTGGATCATTTGATAATCCTTGTTTGGCAAGTGTTATAATATCTTTGGAAGATTTATTCGAAATCAATTTAGAATCCCTCAATTTCAAGCCGAACCAAGCCACTGCTGCACTAAACTTTAAATCATCAGATGCTTTTGAAATCGCAGTGGATTTATTTGCAATAACCTGAACAAGTTCAATACTTTTGTCACCATCAGGTTTTTTATATCTAAATTTTATCGTTGCCAATTCATCACTGTAGACACTAGTATCATTTTTTACTGCTGTATATTTTAATTCAGGTTGGCTAAAGTCACTTTCGACTCCAGTCGGAATTATTTCGTACAGAGCTGTTACAGTATGACCACTACCTAATTCTCCTGCATCAATAGCATCATTTTTAAAATCTTCGGGACGTAATTTTCTGTTTTCATAACCTATTAATCGGTAAGATTGCACGTGCTTTGTATTAAACTCTATTTGGATTTTGACATCTTTAGCGATAGCAAACATCGAACCTTTAAATTCTTTGCTTAAAAAGCGGTTGGCTTCCTGCATATTGTCAATGTAAGCATAGTTTCCATTCCCTTTGTTAGCAAGTATTTCCATTTTACTGTCTTTGTAATTTCCCATTCCGTAACCTAGGCAAGTCAAAAATACTCCAGTTTTTCTTTTCTCTTCAATTAAGGTTTGCATATCAGTATTAGCAGCACTTCCCACGTTAAAATCTCCATCAGTGGCTAGAATCACCCTGTTGTTTCCGTCTTTTATAAAGTTTTCATGTGCAATTTTATAGGCTAATTCTATCCCAGCTCCACCAGCGGTGCTTCCCCCAGCATTTAAGTTTTCTAATGCGTTTATGATAGTGGCTTTGTCATCACCAGAAGTAGGGGGCAACACTAAACCAGCTGCTCCAGCGTAAACAACAATCGCCACTTTATCATCTTTTCTTAGTTCGTTCACTAATATTTTCATGGACTGTTTTAGTAACGGCAATTTATTGCTTTGTCCCATCGAACCTGATACATCTATTAAAAAAACCATATTTGATGCGGGTAAATCCTCGGTAGGAATGATTTTTCCTTGCAAACCAATTTTTAATAATTGGTGTTT
Source organism: Flavobacterium frigidarium DSM 17623 (assembly GCF_000425505.1). Taxonomy (GTDB): domain Bacteria; phylum Bacteroidota; class Bacteroidia; order Flavobacteriales; family Flavobacteriaceae; genus Flavobacterium; species Flavobacterium frigidarium. The sequence goes on from NZ_AUDO01000016.1 coordinate 33,705, forward strand.
TGCATTCCAAGGACAATCACTGTATTCTGTATTAATAGAAAATGGATTACCGTCCTTGGGCTGTGGATAGTTGTATTTAAAAAAGTTCATCATTTCCTCAATACGCACGGCATCTTTAGGAACGGTTTGACCATTGTTTATAAAACGTCTAATATTAGTGTAAGAAGCATTGTCAACATCTATAGAAAATGTAGACAACGGTGCTGTTTTAGGCGTTTCAAATTGATTTTCGATAAAGCTCTCATAATCTTCGTTATCAACAGTTATTGGTTGTTGTTGCCTTACATTTAATAGTGCTAGTTTTTCATCAAATTCTTTTTTAGAAAGAGTTTGCTGTACACTGTTATTAGTGATCATAATGATGACGCCACCGCTAGCTTTTGCTCCATAAAGAGCAGTTGCTGTGCTTCCTTTTTTTACTGTAACATTATTAATCGTTTTAGAGTCTAATTGATCTATGACTTCTTTGCTTACAGGCACCCCGTCTAAGATATATAACGGCTCATTGTTAGAAATTGAAGCAATGCCTCGAATAGTAGTGTTTGCATAGTTATTTGATGGACTAATCGAGATTCCAGCCACTGTGCCTTGTAATGCTCTTGTGTTTGAACCAATATAATTTGCATTGGGACTGTGCATTTTTGAAATAGAAGCTGTAGTTGCTTTTTGCTCTTTAGCCGCGTATCCTACGACTACTATTTCATTTAAGGTCGCTGATTGACTATTTAGTACTATATTGATCGTATTTGAGGTGCCAACTCTAACTATTTTCGTTTCCATTCCAATATAGCTAAAGACGAGTTGGTCGCCTTTTTTAGCAAGGATAGAATACTTCCCGTCAAAATTTGTTTGTGTTTCTTTCTTAGTATTTTTTACTAGGATGCGAACAGCTGCTAGAGGCGCAGTTCCATCGGTTACAACTCCTGTAATTGTTTTTTCTTGTCCAAAACTTAGGATAGAAAAAAGCATAGCAATGGCTAATGAAATAAGTTTTTGGCTTTTCATGATCGTAATATTTAAAATGTTAGTACTGTTTTTTAGGAGTTATTTACCTACTGGTTTTCGATTTTTAGTGGTAATAATGACAACTCCTTTTTTTCCTTTGTCACCATATTTAGCTATGGCTTCATCGTTTTGAAGAATATTAATTGTTTGAATTTCCTGCTTGTTCAACGGTGCGTACGGACTTGTAGGATTAGCACCAAATAAGTCCTCCTCACTGTATTCAACATCATTGATAATATACAAAGGTTCTTTTAAAACCAGTATTGATTCGATATTATCCTTTTTTAAATTCGAAGCTATTTCTGCTCCTGAACTACCCAAGTTTCTACTTTTTTTACTAGATAATGCTTGCCCATCAATAACTACTAAGGGGGATGCAGCAGCTTGTGACTGTACCAACTCTGTTTGCAATGTGCTATTATTTTTTGCAGTTGCGTGGCTAACAGATCTGGCATCATATATGGCTCCGGAGCGAAACTGACTTGCAGATTTTTTAAGAGTTTCTTTATTGTATGATTTTTTATCTTCAATTTGCTCAACCACTTCAGGAGCAGTAATTTCTTCCATTACAATGGCCTCACTTTTTTGAGGATTTACTACTTGATTTGAAACAATACGTGTACTCTTAAGTACGCTATTTATTTTTACGGTATCAATCGTGGCGTTAGTAACCACAGGTACTTTAGGATGCGGTGTCTTTTTTATGACGCTATCTATAACGACAACATTGTTCTTTGTAGTTTTTAGTTCGTTTGTTGGTTGAGTAAATTGATATGCTACAGATAGCAACAATAATACAGATGCCGCAATTGCTATTTTTTTCCAAAGTTTGTTCTTTGTTTTTAGCGCTTTTTTATCGAGTTTCTCGTCTACTCTCGCCCATACTTTCTCCATTCCAGGAAAATCCATGGTCTCTGCTTTTTGAGAAGCATTTTTTATTTTATCGAATATTTTATCTTGATTGTCCATGACTATTTCAGTTTTTGGTAATACAAATTATTTACTAAATCCTTCAACTTTGTTTTAGCGGCATTCAGTTGTGATTTTGAAGTGCCTTCAGAAATGTTAAGCATCAAGGCTATTTCCTTATGGCCATAACCTTCTATAACAAAGAGGTTAAAAATAGTTTTGCATCCCTCTGGAATGTGGTTTAGTAAATTAAGCAGGTCTTCCTCTTCAAGATTGGTTACTTCATCAGTAAATGGTTGTGAAATTGATGCGATATCATCAAGATACATATTGAAATTAGTGTTCTTTTTTATGTTTGCTAGGCAGTGGTTTACGGTGATTTTTCTAGCCCAAGCTTCAAAAGCTCCTAATTCTTTAAGTTGATCGAGCTTTGTGAAAATAGTATAGAATGCATCGGCAAGCACTTCTTCAATTTCTTCTTCCTTTTTTAAATACCGTTTGCAGGTACGGTAAAGTTTAGGTGCCATATCTTCATACACTTGGCGCTGCGAGTCGCGGTGCATTTTCTTGCAAGCTATTATTAGATTTTCGTTTACCACAATAAAGTCTTTAATAGTAAAGAGAGCAAAAAAGATAAAAAGGTTGGGAGCCTATGCTGTTTTTTTTAAAATATTTTATTTTAAGTCCAGCGTTAGCTTGAAAATATCACTTTCATTTTCGTTATTATCCTTGTCCTCGCATAGTAAAAACGTGATTTGTTTGCCGTCTTGCTTGTAGACTGTCAATCCTTCAAACTTATTTGTTGTCGAAATAGTCTTAGTGAAATCAATTTTCATAGATTCAATATCGATGCGACCAATGATGCTTCCTAAAATTTCACCATCTTCGTAGGTTGATTTAGTGTTTTCGGCAGCGGCAAGAAAATACAGTTTGTCACCCACAATTAATCCATCTGTGAATGAAGTGCGAACACCTTTTAATTTGGGTAGTTTGTAATCGTTAGACATCAAAGCAAACTCTTGATCTAGTTTTTTTGCTTTTAAGGTGAGCACAGTATTTTTATTAGAATCATTAGTACCTCTATTAAAAAAGTACCAAAATTCACCATCGTAACTAGCTCCCTCAAGATTAAAGTAGGTTTCCTTGATACTGGCAAAGCTTTGCATGATGGCATAAATATCGACCATGTTATTTGTTTGAATTTTTTCTTTTTTGAGGAGGCTAAATTCAATCATGCGGTTGCGATTACTAGTAGACCCTGATCCAAAAATGTATAAACTATCTTGGTAATGCGTTATGGATTCAAAATCAGGCTTGCTGATTTTTTCAATATTATCAGCAGGGTTTTGTAGCAAAGGATATTTTGCAAGATTGCTATTTTTTACATTGTACTCATATAGATAGCTGCTGTTATCACCTATAAGGTATAAAAGATCATTTTGATAAAATAAACCTGAAGCAGAGCCAATACCTATAATGTGAAATACTAACTCGAGTGTGAATTTTTTCATGGAAGAAGATGTTGAATGCAGGGAGCTTAGCCCAGATTGAAATGAAAATAGATTGCAGTGAAATGCTTTTTTTATAGGGAATGCAGAGCGACTAAAAGAAGCTCCTGCAGTCACAAATAAAATTGCATTTTAACAAAAATCTATTGCAATGTAAAGCTGGAAATTGCTACACAAAAATACTATATTTACTTTAATTAATAATTTATATACTATGAAATCAATAGATCCAAAGAATTTTAAGGTTGTTGCACCTATTAAATTAGCTGATATACCCACAGAATTAGATGTAGATGCAAGTGATGATGCTAAAGAAGATAAATTAGACGGCGTGCGTGAAAAATTGAGCGAATTGCAAGATGTAATGTATGCGCACAATCGTTATGGAGTTTTGATTTGTTTGCAAGGAATGGATACCTCGGGTAAGGATAGTTTGATACGTGAAGTTTTTAAAGAGTTTAATCCGCGTGGTGTGGTGGTGAGTAGTTTTAAGACTCCAAATTCTACTGAGCTAGAGCATGATTATTTATGGAGACATTATCTTGCTTTGCCAGAGAAAGGGAAGTTTGCAATTTTTAATCGAACGCACTACGAAAATGTATTAGTGACTCGTGTGCATCCCGAATATATCTTAAACGAAAATTTGCCTGGAATAGAAAGTGTAGACGATATCAAGCCACAGTTTTGGGACAACCGTATGGAACAAATCAATAATTTTGAGAAGCACATTACTCAAAACGGTACAATTGTGATGAAATTTTATTTTCATTTGAGTAAAAATGAACAACGCAAACGTCTCTTAAGAAGACTTGAGAAAGAGGATCATAACTGGAAATTTTCTGTAGGAGATTTGAAAGAGAGAGAACGCTGGGATGATTATATGAAATATTATGAAGAAGCAATTAACAGCACGGCTACTGAAAATGCGCCTTGGTACATAATCCCTTCAGATGATAAGGATATGGCGCGTTATATTGTGGCAGAAATTATATGGCAAGAGATGAAACAATACACTGATATTCAGGAGCCAGAACTAGATGAGAAAGTAAAAAAGAATATTGAAGAATATAAAGAGCAATTAGCGAAAGAAGAATAATACAAGGTTAAGAAATTATTTAAATTAGATTGTTTTGCGCTATTTTATTTACATTTTAATAATCTGTTGTTTGTGTCTTGTTAAAGTTGGGTATGTTTCTTTGCATCGAACTCAAAAACAAACCAAATGAAAAAAATTATTCTTCCGTTGTTATTTTTATCAACGTTGATTTCGTGTAACAATGAAGACGCAACAGCAAAAACTGAAGTAGTATTAGCTGAACAATCTACCACTCCAGTTTTATTAAAAAAGAAAGCAGGATTTGAAAATTTAGAATTATTCTCTTTGATAAGCTCTGATGATGTTTTACCAGCAAGTCCTAATTTTGTATTTGGAGGATCAGCAGATGGATCTGGATTATTGAAAAATGCCGATGGTACGTTTACTTTCTTAGTGAATAATGAAGATAATTTCTCGGTATCAAGAATTACACTAGATAAAACATTCAAACCTGTAAAAGGAGAATATTTGTTGAACTCAAATGGAGGAACGTGGAGGTTGTGTGGTGCTACAATGGCAACACCTGCTGAACACGGTTTTGGACCGTTGTATTTAACATGTGGTGAATCTGGTCAAGAATCACGCACGCATGGATTAGATCCTTATGCAGATGCAGGAACTAATGGTGTTTCTAGAGAATTGCCAGGTTTAGGACGTTTAAGTGCTGAGAATGCGTTGCCATTAAAAGCCACTGCGTTTGCGGGTAAAACAGTTATTGTTATTGGGGATGATGACTCTGGAACTTATGGAGGTCAATTATTTATGTATGTTGCTGACAAAGTAGGTGACCTTGCTAATGGATCGCTATATATGATGAAAAGAAACGATGACAACCAGAGAGAGAAAGACATGGTTGCTAATCAAAACTACGAAGTTTCATTTGTTAAAATCTTAAACCATACCACTTTAACAGGAGCTCAAATCAATGCTTCGGTAAATACTTTGAAAGCGATTAAATTTGGTCGTGTAGAGGATTTAGATTACCGCAAAGGGGGCAAAGATGCTGATCGCGAAATCTACTTTAACGTAACAGGTCAAAATACATCAGGAACAAATGCTGATGCTTCTAGAACAAAATACGGTAGAGTGTACAAATTAAACTTAAATGCAAATGATCCACTTAAAGGAACATTACAAGTTTTATTAGACGGAGATGATCGTACAGGAATTGCAGGTAAATTCCAGAATCCTGATAATATATGTGTGACTAAAAACTATGTATATGTACAAGAAGATGCTAACGGTTATGGTGATGAAACACATGATGGTTACATTTATCAATACAACATTGCTACAAAACAGTTGAAAGTAGTATTTGAATTAGATCACCGTCGTACTGCTGCTGATGCTGCAAAATACAATGTGGGTGGAACATCAGGTTTTGGAGAATGGGAATACGGTGCTTTAATAGATGTATCAGAGCAATTAGGAATTGATGATACTTTTTTATTAAGTGTACAACCACACACCTGGACAGGAGATAAGTACAAGGGAGTAGATGGAGGATCAGGTCGTCCTAATGAAAATCAAGCAAGTCAAATTGTTTTGATCAAAGGATTAGCTAGATAATCAATCTTATATTAAAAAATAAGGCCTACGGTTTCTTGATTGAAACCGGGGCTTTTGGTTTATATAAAAACCGCTAGTTGTAGTACATATTATGAAAAAATACTTTCCTTTATTTTTATTGTTTGTTATGTTCTCTTGTCAAAAAGAGGAAAAATCAGTCCAAATCAATGCGCTTTTTAAAGCAGATATTGAGTTGGTCCTAAAAGAGGTTTCGCTATTGCAAAAAGGAATCTCGTCTAATCAAAGTCAGTTACAATTACAACAACAATTTCTCAAAGCGCACGAGCAGTATAAAACAATTGAATTGCTTAGCGAATATTATTTTCCATCAGTGACTAAAGCAGTAAACGGACCTGCAATTCCGGAATTTGAAGAAAACGATGGCAAAGTGATTGCTCCGGAAGGTTTTCAGGTGATAGAAGAGCTATTGTTTCCTACTTATGAAACGCAGTCAAAAGAAGAACTTTTAAAACAAATAGGAATTCTAACAGCAAATTTAAAACGTATTGCCTCTATAGCCAAGACAAACACCTTGACTGATTCCCATGTTTTTGATGCCATGCGATTAGAGGTTTTTAGAATTATTACTTTAGGAATTACTGGGTTTGATTCGCCAGTGGCTAACAATTCCATCCCAGAAGTTATCCCCGCTTTGCAGACCATTCAGCGTTATTATACTGTTTATGATAATGAAAGCGAAGAAGGAAAGAAACTATCAAAGTTAATTGAAAACGGAATTAAAAGTGCGAAGAGTAACACCAACTTTGATCATTTTGATCGTGCAGCTTTTATTTTGAATGTGGGGAATCCTTTGAGTCGCGGGTTGTATCAAGCGCAATTAACATTAAATATTCCTGTTTTTGATGAGGTACGTGGTTTAAAGACAAATGCCGCTACCTTATTCGAAAAAAATGCTTTTGATGCTGAAGCTTTTTCAGGATTTCTAGATTATAAAACAACTCCTGAGAAAATTGCCTTAGGTAAAATGTTGTTTAACGATCCTATTTTATCCGGTGATAATAGTAGATCGTGTGCTTCCTGTCATCATGAAGACAAAGCCTTTACCGATGGATTAGAAAAAGCAACCTCGTTTAACGGAAAAGCGTATGTAAAAAGAAACACGCCTACATTGAGTAACATTGCTTTTCAAAGAACATTTTTTGGTGATTCTCGTGTCAATTATCTAGAAGATCAAGCGGTAGCCGTGATTACAAATGAAGAAGAAATGCACGGCGATATGGATGCGGCAGCGCTGGAAATTAAGAAAAATAAAGTTTATGTAGCCAAATTTAAAAGTGCATTTCCAAAGAAACAAATAAGCGCCTTTGAGATAAAAAATGCATTGGGATCATATATTCGTTCGTTAAGTAATTACGACGCTAAGTTTGATAGATACATGCGTGCCGAAACTACTTTTACGGCAGATGAAAAGGCAGGTTTTAATCTTTTTGCAGGTAAAGCTAAATGTGCCAGCTGTCATTTTATTCCTTTGACAAACGGAACTGCTCCACCACATTTTGATAGATCTGAAAGTGAAGTACTAGGAGTTCCTGATAAAAGCGGCAAACTAGATGGCGACTTAGGAAAATTTTTAATTTCGAATGCTCCAATGCATAAAAACTCCTTTAAAACGCCAACAATTAGAAACATCACTTTAACGGCGCCATACATGCACAACGGCGTTTATCAAACATTAGAAGAAGTGATTGATTTTTATGAAGAAGGTGGAGGAGCAGGTCTCGGATTCAATTTAGAAAATCAAACGCTACCCACAGACAAGCTAAATTTAAGTGATTTAGAAAAAAAGCAGTTGATTGCTTTCATGAAAACACTTACTGATATTAAGTAATTTATTTCCCAAAAAAAAAAGGCTCTGAAGTGATTCAGAGCCTTTTTGGTTTTATAATTATGCTTTTGGTTCACGTTCCCAAAAACGGTGTTGTGCCAATGCAGAAATATATTCTTGAGCATTGCTATTATCATTTTTACTGATGATAATTCCGTTGTCTTTATTTTTTTTATCATCTAATGGAATCATAGTTTCCTTGATAAAGTCTTTTATGTTTTCGCCAAAACCAATCACTTTACAATGTTTGTACGATTCATTGATAAACTCAATCACATCTGGTGTATTGTCTTTAAAATCAAACTGGGCATTTGCCGGAATATAAACACTGTCAAACAATACCGAAGCTGCGATTAGCAAACTTTGATCAACAGGGATTTCGGTTCCCTTGTCTGTTTTAATTGTTCCTAGATGAGGTGCAATAATTTTTGCCATAGCACCTTTATCTTCCAATGCTTTTTTCATACTGTTTAGTGCTTCTTCGTTCACACCATCAGTACAAATGAATGCCACTTGTCTCGTTTCGATGGTATCGTTGTTTTCTTTACTTTTCAACATGCTTAAAGCATCAGAACTAGCCACACTTGGTTTTTTAATTACCGTTTCTTGATCTGGATTTGGATCTGCAGAAACACCATGGTTTAAAGGTTTTTGTGGAGATTTTGGTACTTCCATTCCCAAACCTTCAGCAACTTTCTTAGCCAAGGTCTCGTCAACAATAGACAAGAAACCTAGCATACGCACACGAATTTCTTCGGTGTCTACTTTTCCTAATTCAAAACGGAATGCTTTGATAATATGATTCTGTTCTACAGCAGTCATACTATTAAAGAAAAGTGTTGCTTGACTAAAGTGGTCAGAAAAACTTTTACTTCTTTCTCTCACTTTGTGCGCGTCAATTCTTTCGTTAAAACTTTCAAATCCACCTTGATCAGCTTTTGCTTGAAAAGGACAACCACCACCTAATGAATTAGGATGGTAACTAGTACGACCTGGATTAATTTGCTGACGCATATGGCCGTCGCGCTGGTTGTTATGAACTTCGTTTATCGATCTATTAATTGGTATTTCGTGAAAATTAGGACTACCTAATCTTGAAAGCTGTGTATCCGTGTAGGAGAACAAACGTCCTTGTAAAAGTGGGTCATTTGTAAAATCGATTCCAGGAACAATATGTCCTGGGTGAAAAGCTACTTGTTCTGTTTCGGCAAAAAAGTTGTCTGGATTTCTATTTAAAACCATGCGACCAATTTTCATCACAGGTACTAATTCTTCAGGAACTAATTTTGTAGGATCTAGTAAATCAAAATCAAATTTGTGTTCGTCAGCTTCAGGAATTAATTGCACACCCAATTCCCACTCCGGGAAATTTCCATTTTCAATAGCTTCCCATAAATCTTGACGGTGAAAATCAGAGTTTTTACCCGATATTTTTTGAGCTTCATCCCATAATACACCGTGAATTCCTAATTTTGGTTTCCAATGAAACTTTACAAAATGAGATTCGTTTTGTGCATTGATGAAACGGAAGGTATGGACACCAAAACCTTCCATCATACGTAAACTTCTAGGAATAGCACGGTCAGACATGGCCCACATTACATGGTGCATAGACTCTGGCATCAAAGAAATAAAATCCCAAAAAGTATCGTGTGCTGACGCAGCTTGCGGAATTTCGTTGTGCGGTTCTGGTTTTACTGCGTGAATTAAATCAGGGAATTTAATTGCATCTTGGATAAAGAAAACAGGCATGTTGTTTCCCACAAGGTCGTAATTTCCTTCTTTAGTATAAAACTTCACAGAGAAGCCACGAACGTCTCTTGCTAAATCAGTCGAACCTCTCGATCCTGCTACTGTAGAGAAACGGGTAAAGACTGGCGTTTTGATCTTTGGATCCTGTAAAAAGCCTGCTTTTGTATACTTCTCCATAGATTCATATACTTCAAAGTAACCATGCGCCGCCGAACCTCTTGCATGAACAATTCTTTCAGGGATGCGCTCATGATCAAAATGAGTAATTTTTTCTCTTAAAATAAAATCTTCTAAAAGTGATGGACCGCGGCTTCCCGCTTTAAGTGAGTTAGTGTCATCGTTGATCAACAGCCCTTGATCAGTGTTCATTAATTGATCAGTAGACTCGGTGGTGTTTCTTTTTAAATCCTCTAATTTGGCATTAGAAGGTTCTTGTGGTTTGTTTGCTTTGTCTTTCATGATAGTTTGTTTAATTGTTGTTTTTTACTATAGTGTCTCCACTTAACTAGTTGCTTTTTTATGTACGAGATCTTTCATCATTTGTGCATTAATAATTCCTGCTTCACTTGCAGTATTATTAAAATAGATGAAAGCCTTTTTCTTGTTTTCGTGTAGTTCTAATTGGTACTTTATAAAGTCAATCTCTTTCTCAGTATATTTCGAATAAAATAATTGCTTGTTTCCGTGTAGTCGTAGATATTGAATAGGTGATTGCGTCACAATATGTTGTGGTAAACTAGGATGACTTACACTACAAAACGAGATGTTTCTACTCGTAAGTTTGTGAATCACTTCGTCATTCCACCAACTTTCATGACGAAATTCTACCACATTATCAAAAGTGGCATTCAAGTTTCTAAGTACGCTATATAAATTTTCAGGCGTGAAGGTGTAACTAGGAGGGAACTGAAATAAAATACAACCCAGTTTCTCTTTTAAACCTTCCTTACAAAGAGTGTAGAATTCGCTTATGCGTTCCTCACAATCTTTTAGTTTTTTAAGATGGGTGATTTCTTTCGGTACTTTGACAGAGTAAATGAAATTACTCGGACTTCTATTGTACCAGTTTTCCATAATTTTTGCCGTTGGAAATTTATAAAATGTGGCATTGATTTCGAAACTATCGAAATGCTGGCTGTAGTGATTGAACCATTCTTTTGAAGGGAGTTCTTCTGGATAAAAAACAGAAACCCATTTTTTATTATAATAACTAGAACATCCAATTTTGATAATTTTTTCCATTGCTTGAAATTAAAAAGCTAAGATTGCGTGCGGAGTACCCACTTGATTGTAATTTTTGAATTTAATCTAATTGTCAGAAGATATATTTTCGAAAAAAAAATCATTTACAAGCCCTTATATTTGATAATAAATAGAAGTGTAAATTGTGGTAACTTATAATTGCTACGCGTAAAATTAAGAAGATTACAAGCGAATATTTTATGGGATTATTATAATATGTTATGATATAATAACTTGTATTTCAATGTGCTATGATGCTGCTTTTTGCTAATTGAATAAACCGATTGATTGAAAATTGACTAAATTTATTACAATAAAAAAGCAGTACTAGGATTGCTCCTAATACTGCCATTTAAATAGTAGATAAAATCAATTACCTAGAATATATTTTTATAGTTTGAATCCGTAAGCTAAACGAACTCCTACTTGCCCAACACCTCTTCCATCAGCTAAACCATTATTCATTTTTCTGAAATCATTGTAGTGCTCGTAGTGAACTGATACATCAACGTATTTAGTTGCATACCCAATACTTGGAGAAAGTAATAATGATGTTTGATGGTATCCATTAGACACTGCAAATGCAGCTCCAGCTTCACCCATTACATAGAATGAATCACCTAAAACGAAAGCTTTGAAACCCGCTTTTGCAGGAATAAATCCTAAATCTTTACCTTCTGTTTCACCAGGAAATGCATCACCTTTGCTCACAAATAAGTTTGTGTATCCTGTAGTTAATGTTAAAGAGTATTTTTGAGACAAATCATATTGTAATCTCACATCTCCACCTACAGCTAATTTATAAGGATCATTAACAGCGTAACCTACGTTAGCTCCAATTCCTAAACGGAATCCTTGATCATAGTTTGATGCAGCGGTATCTTGTGCAGAAGATGCATTAGAGAAAAATGCTGAAATAGCTAATACTAATAGAGTTTTAATTTTTGTTGTAGTTTTCATGTAAATTAATTTTTGTTATTTTAATTGGTTGCCACCACAGCTCATTTTTCGTTTAGGTGACAGTGGCAAATTTAGAACGTGACCTCCTGTAGAATGTTATACTATTATGGGCATTTGTTATGTAATATTTATTCTCTTCATAATAATAACGCTAGGTTGCTTACTATAAAATAGTGTAATCAAAAGCTTCTATTTATATTTGTGCCTTAAAAAAATGATAAATTGAATTTAGAAACATATACAAAGGAATTTTCGTATAATTTGCGTCTCGCATATCCTATTATATTAGGAATGTTAGGACATACAATTGTAGGGATTGTAGATAATATTATGGTAGGTAAGTTGGGACCTACAGAACTTGCTGCAGTTTCTTTAGGAAATAGCTTTGTGTTTATTGCTATGTCATTAGGTATCGGCTTTTCAACTGCGATTACTCCACTGGCGGCGCAAGCTGATGGTAGAAAAAGTGTAGCTGAGGGGCGTAGTGCTTTTCATCATGGACTTTATTTGTGTACGATTCTAGGAGTGCTATTGTTTACGGTTATTTTCTTATCAAAACCTATCATAAGTTTCATGGGGCAACCTGAAAATGTCGTTGACCTAGCCAAACCTTACTTAGATATTGTCGCTTTTTCATTAATCCCTTTAATTATATTTCAAGGGTACAAGCAATTTGCTGATGGAATGAGCGAGACTAAAATTTCGATGTGGGCAACGATTCTTGGGAATGTAGTAAACGTATTTTTAAATTATCTTTTTATTTACGGAATATGGATTTTTCCAGAATTAGGAATTGTAGGTGCTGCTATAGGGACAATTGTATCTCGTTTTGTTATGCTAGGCTACATGCACTTCCAAATGAAAAACATGGTGAAATTCCATCCTTTCTTTGAAGGGTTTTCAATTAAAAAAATTAAGAAGGAAGTAAATTTAAAAATCATTAACCTAGGAGCACCATCGGCGATGCAAATGTTTTTTGAAGTGGGATTGTTTACTGCTGCTGTATGGTTGTCAGGAAGATTAGGAATTACAAATCAAGCGGCCAATCAAATCGCGCTGAGTTTGGCCTCATTTACTTTCATGTTTGCCATGGGATTAAGTGTTGCGGCAACGATTAGAGTGGGGAACCAAAAAGGTCTTGGTGATTATAAACAGCTTAGAGTGGTAGCTATTTCGATCTTTCTTGTTGCTATTTTATTAGAGACTTTGTTTGCACTCATCTTTATATTATTTCACAAACAGTTGCCTGCGTTATTCATCGATATGGATAATGTAAATGATTTAGCTGCAAATACTGAGGTTGTCGCGATTGCTGCACAGTTATTAATTGTTGCCGCCGTGTTCCAAATTTCAGACGGAATTCAAGTCGTTTTCTTAGGGGCGTTACGTGGTTTACAAGATGTAAAACTGCCTATGTACATTACCTTTATTGCCTATTGGGTAGTAGGTTTTCCTACATCAGTATATCTTGGGATTTACACTACATTAGGAGCTGCAGGAATTTGGATTGGTTTGCTTGCAGGACTAACTACCGCGGCTATATTTTTATACATTCGATTCAATAAATTAACAAAAAGATTAATTATCGAAAATCCCGCGCCACAACCTTTAGCAGATGAGTTTGTGATTTAAAAATTATGCAGTGTATCGATAGCGGCTTACAAAGACAATTATTCGAATGCAGAAGTAGATTTTTTAAAAGTTTATTCGGTTCTTTGTTTTTACGGCGCTTTCGAACAAAATAAAATTAGAAGACATCAATTTATAAATAATACAAAATGGAATTACCTAAATTTTTACTTGGAGATAATACTGATTTCCCGGATGATATTTTCATCATCCACCTTGATTATCCTAGATTTATCATTAATCTAAAAGATGATGAAGTAGAATTTATTGAAGAAGCAGAAGACCTTGATGAAGCTGAATTAAACACTGAAATGGAAAGTTTGATCGAAGCAGCAAATGCTTTCTACGATAGAGAAATGGAACTTTACGAGAAAGAATAAACTTATTTAAAGTATTTTTCTAATAATATTTGAGCGGCTGCAAAAGGTGATATTTTATCTTTCTGCACCGCTTTTTTAGTTGATTCCAGTAATGCTTGAATTTCGACATTATTATAAAAATTCAATTTTAAGCGTTCGTTTATTGTTTCAAGCAACCAGTATTCATTTTGTTCTGCTCGTTTATTATTAAAGTAATTGTTGTCATTTGTGAGTTGGAGAAACTTAGAGATCGTCTCCCAAACCTCTGGGATACCGTCTCCGGTAACAGCGCTACAAGTTGCCGTGGTTGCTGTCCAGCCTGATTTTTTAGCAGGAAATAAATGTAAAGCTCTATTGAATTCTGTTTTCGCTAGTTTAGCTTTTCTAATGTTATCACCGTCGGCTTTGTTTATGACTATAGCATCGGCCATTTCCATAATGCCCCGTTTGATACCTTGCAGTTCGTCGCCTGCACCAGCAATTTTTAGTAGTAAAAAAAAGTCGACCATACTGTGTACTGCGGTCTCACTTTGTCCCACACCTACGGTCTCAATGATAATGGTATCAAACCCACATGCTTCACACAAGGTGATTGTTTCACGTGTTTTTCTAGCAACGCCGCCCAATGTATCTCCTGAAGCCGATGGCCTAATGTAAGCATCTGGATCTTTTACTAGTTCCTCCATACGGGTTTTATCTCCTAAAATGCTTCCATGTGAAATGGTGCTACTGGGATCGACAGCGAGTACGGCAACTTTTTTTCCTAAGTTAGTTAAGTGGCTTCCAAACGATTCGATAAAAGTACTTTTCCCTACTCCAGGAACACCGGTAATTCCTATTCTTACCGATTTATTTGCATGCAATAAGCATGCATTTATAACCTCGTTTGCTTTCGCTAAATGCTCTGGATTAGTGCTCTCTACTAAGGTGATTGCCCTACTCAAATCACTTATATTTCCAGATAATATTCCTCTAACTAAATTGGCAGCAGATGGTTGAACCTTCCTAAATTTTTGAATATTTTGTACTACAGTAGCACTGATTATTTCAGGGGCAGAAATTCCAGCTTTTTCGCTTAAGGCAGAGTTAAGATTGTTTTTATCGTCCAAAGTAGTCGTTTTGAAAAGTAAAAGTAATCAAAACCAAAACAGTTTCAAAAACCAACTTTAAAAAGACTGCAAACCTGTGCAAATAGCATAGAAAAACAGCATCAACTTTGTTAAGCGTAGAAGAGGGTGAAATACTAAAATTATTTTTGTTAACCCAATTTTTAATAATAGAGATAAGCGTAGAAACAGTATTTTTGTTACAATAACATATTATGAACAATATTCTCCTCATATTTTTATACCTCGCCGTTGGTTTAATACTGCAACGTGTCAAGGGATTTCCGGTGACTAAAGTATATAAAAAGCTAAATAAGATAGTGATTTATTTTTGCTTGCCTGCATTGGCGTTGTATTATATTCCTAAAATTCATTGGGATAATAAATTACTCTATCCTATAAGTGTGGCTTGGATTGCTTTTGCAGGGTCATTTTTATTATTTCGATTTCTCGGAAAAAAGTATGGTTGGTCAAAAAAGTTAACTGGTTGTTTGATAATTACTGCTGGATTAGGAAATACCTCTTTTTTAGGATATCCAATAATCCAAGCTTTGTATGGAGATGAGGGAATGAAGACGGCCATTTTGGTGGACCAACCTGGATCGTTCGTAGTGTTATCAACATTAGGGATTCTCGTAGCTACATTATATTCGAAAGGAGATCAAAGTGGCGGCCAAATAGCCAAAAAGATTCTGCTCTTTCCGCCGTTTTTAACCTTTGCACTGGCATGCATCATGAATGTAGCTGATTACGATTTTGTATTGAATTTTCAAGAAGGATTGCAGTTTCTAGGTAGTGGCGTAACACCGCTAGCGCTAATTTCTGTAGGACTGCAATTAAGGTTCGAAACTAGAAGCCAACACTGGAAATTTCTAGGACTAGGTTTATTATACAAGTTGATTTTAACTCCAGCCATTATCTATATTATTTATGTCTTGATCTTGAATCAAAAATCTCAAATTATCGAAGTAGCTATTTTAGAAGCGGCTATGGCACCTATGATCACAGCCTGTATCTTGGCTTCTGATCACGGTTTAAAACCACGATTGAGTAGTATGATGATTGGTTTTGGAATTCCTGCTTCTTTTATCACTTTAATATTTTGGTACTTTATTGTGCATTAATTCAATTTCGATTAGAGGCTGTTTTTGGTTTTATTTATGACTTGTATCATTATCGATTCGCTTTTTTTTAAGTAACTTTAATAAGAATTAAAAAGCACAATTATGGCAACATTAAGACTGGGAGATACAGCTCCAAATTTTGAAGCAGAGACAACATTAGGACATATAAAATTTTACGATTGGTTAGGAGATTCTTGGGGTGTTTTATTTTCACATCCATCAGATTTCACACCAGTATGTACAACTGAATTAGGAACGGTAGCAAACTACTATCCTGAGTTTCAAAAACGAAATACAAAGGTAATCGCATTAAGTGTGGATGGAGTTGAGTCTCACCACAAGTGGATTAAAGATATTGAAGAGACACAAAACGTGACTTTACAGTACCCAATTATTGCTGATGAATCTAAAGAAGTGGCTAACCTTTATGATATGATTCATCCCAACGCTGACGATACTTTTACTGTACGTTCAGTGTTTATTATTTCACCTGATAAAAAAGTCAAGCTTATTTTGACTTATCCGGCATCTACAGGTAGGAATTTTGATGAATTACTACGCGTGATTGATAGTTTACAGTTAACGGCAAATTATAGCGTGGCTACTCCAGCAAACTGGAAAGATGGTGAAGATGTAGTGATTTCTCCGTCGATAAAAGACGAAGACATTCCTTCAAAATTCCCAAAAGGATTTACAGGTATTAAATCTTATCTAAGAATGACGCCGCAACCAAACAAATAGGTCATTACAAATATCTAATTCTGTAAGTTCTTTTAAGAATATGATTTATGAATAATAGTGAAGAAGTAAATATCACGTTTAAGAAAATTAATAATTTAGATTTAATTTTAAATAATTTATCAGAGCATTTTTCAGTTATCAATGGAAGAGCTATTTCTCGAATCGATATTTTTGACGCTCTTTATCTTTGTTTGGAAAATCAACTTAATTGGGAAAATCAACTTGATTTTTGGGATTTAGAAATAACATATCAAGAAGCTAAAAAGCTTTTAATGACATTCGACTTTCGAACGATATACAATAAGATTGAAAGTGGTAGAGACATACTAGTAGAGGGATTGTTATTTAATACAAAGACCAAAATAAAATCAAAAGGTTTGATATGGCTTATACATATGAACGATTTGGATCCATTTCCATCCAATCCTCATGCACATGAACTTCAGAGTGGACTGAAATTAGATTTAAGTAATGGTAATTGCTATCGAAAAACAAAATTAGTAGATAAGATTAAGAAAAAAGATTTAATTTTAATAAGAGATCTAGCAAGTGAAAATTTTACATTGCCTCAATTAAATATTTAGTGTTTATAAGTGTTCCTCAAGATTAATTAAGAAGTGTCAAGATACACTCTGATTTTATTTAAAAGTAAAAAAGGCGCAGTATAAAATTTTTTATACTGCGCCTTTTTATATCTAAAGCTACTACTCGTTTAAAGGTAAAAAAACTAGTGTCGCGTATGCAGGTAAATTTGTGATTCCTTTGTGCGTTTCGTCATCATAAGGAATGGCTTCAACTGCAATAGGATCAACATCCATGTCAGTGAAATCTTGATCATATCCTGACCAGTCGCTGTTAAAGGCTAAATGGTATTGATTTGCAAATGGGAGTCCGAATGAGTAATCTGTAAATGAATTGTTAGATAAGTTCAATAATACAATTGTCGAATTTGAAAAATCTTCAGATGTTGATCTTGCATAAGCAAGCACTTTATCAGTATCATTACAGTGGACGATTTTAGTATACTGTCCTCTTAATCCATCACTTAGTTGTGAATCGGCTGTTCGTAATTTAATTAAATCGCTTACCATTCTGGTGATTCCGGTATGCTTTTTTAATTGGTTCCAGTCTAAGGCTTCGTCGTCTTTGAAATATTCATCTTCAATAAATTCTTGGCCCTGAAAAAGCATTGGAATTCCTGGCGAAGTAAGTGTAATTGCGATTCCGAGTAATGCTCTTTTTTTTCCAAAAAAACTATCTGCGCGACCTGGTTCTATTTCCTCAGGCACACGTGCTTTTCCATTGGCTACTTCATCATGAGACTCTGTATAAATCACACGCTGAAAAACGTCATTATTATATTGAAATAAAATAGCATCAATTAATGCTTGTAAATCACGGTATTCATCTCCTTGTTCAATCAACGCCTTTCTCACAGGATGAACAAAATTCATATCCCATTGTGATCCGTAACCTATTCCGCCATTTTCAACACTTTCAGTGACTAAAGTATGTCCTTTCAAGTCTTCGGCAATCGTCAATTTACCGGGATATTTTGATTGAATTTCAGCGTTAATATCTCGCATTAAAATATTTCCTTCAGGAATTTCAGTGTCATCTCCTAGTCCGCCACCTTCATATCTAATATACGATGTCGCATCCATTCGCAAACCATCACAGTGATACTCTTCGATCCACATTAATGCGTTGTCTCTTATATATTGACGCACTTCCTCTCTTCCATAATCAGGTCGGGTATCACCCCATGGTGTACTAGAACGATGGTCATTATAAAAATAAATACCGCCTTTATCATTATCAGACCAGCCATCAAATTGCCACAAGTCCATATCCGAAGGTCCAAAGTGATTGTAAACCACATCTAGAATTACAGCGATATCAGCTTTATGGAATTCGTTCACCATTTTTGCAAATTCAGCAGCTCCTCCATAATCTCTTTCAATTGCAAAAGGATAAGAGGGATTGTATCCCCAAGAGATACCACCAGCAAATTCCGCTATTGGTAAAAGTTCGACGCAATTCACGCCAATAGATTGTAAGTAGGGTATTTTGTCAATAATAGATTGGAAAGTTCCTACTTCATCATCTTTTTTTCGATTAAATGTTCCTACATGTAATTCATAGATTACAAGCGCGTTCCAAGATTTCATTTTAAAATCCTGATCCTCCCATTCAAAATCTAAATTTGTTACTACAGAATTCCCATTACTATTGGTCATTTCTCTAGCATAAGGATCATTGCGATCCAAGATAAGTTCGCCGTTGTGGATGATATATTTGTATTCGTCACCAGCTTTTGCTTCTGCAATTGCTATAGACCAATATCCGTTTTCTTCTTTTTCAAGTTCGTGAGTGGTCTTGTTCCATTCGTTGAATGTTCCTGCTACAAAGACAGTGTCAGCATTAGGAGCCCAAACTCTAAATGTGGTAGCATCTTGAGATACTACAGCACCCATTCCGGCTACTTTATCAGTTAGTTTTTCCATAAATAAAATTATTGTATAGAAAAAGATCATTAATTAATACTTGTTTGCTGTTTCTTTCAGTTTTTTCTTCAGCTTCTTGATTGCTTACAGATCCCGCGTTTTTAGCATACGATTTTCCTACTTTTGCATATTGTGATTTCATGATGTTTGTTGTTTTTGTTACTGTCACAAATATCTAATATTTTACTTTTTAGTTAGTTATGTAATTTTTTACAGGATTTATATAATTATAATAAATCACTAAAAAAATTATGATGATTTAAAATGAATACTGATAATTTTCTTATTTGGAGCAGAACATTTTTGCTTATTAAGAACGAGTCGTCCTGCTGTACATTGCAATCCTCACGCTTACTTTCTACGACGCAAGCGTTCGGGATTTCCATTTCCATCAGGGCTAATTAGTACGTTTGTATTGCCTAAGAATATTTTAATTAGAATCCTTTAGAGTGATTGTTTTTTAATAATGATTCAATACCCTAAAATAAATGTTGATATTTGTTGGCTCGATAATGCAAACAGAGTAATAGATTTCAATAGTGTCTTTTATTTAAACTGTGCATTTTACATCTAATAAAATAATCATGAAAAGAAATAATATTGCCTTTATAGGCGCAGGATTCCAAGCTACAACTAATATTTTTCCAGCAGTAATCGAAGCAGGTATTAACATTACCGCGTTAGCCACTAGAAATAGCGATAGCGCGCAAGCGGCATTGACTCGTTTAGGTAGTAACGGAAAAGCCTATGGAGATTATAAATTAATGCTCCAGCAGGAAACTGTAGATAGTGTAGTTATTGTGGCTCAACCAAAAGATCAATATGAAATAGCATCAGGCTGTTTAGAACTTGGTAAAAATGTTTTTGTAGAAAAACCTTTGGGTTGGAATGCGGCTCAAGCAACATTAATAAACAAAGCAGCGATAGCAAATAATGTTAAAGTGATGGTGGGTTTTATGAAGCGTTTTGCGCCTAGTTACCTTAAAGTAAAAGAATTAATTGATACAAAAGAACTAGGTGAAGTACGAAGTTTCTACTTAAACTTTTGTGTCGACGGCACTCCTTTTTGCTCCGATGAAGAAGCTTTTGTAAAATTGGCTGCTATCCATGTTCTTGATTTGGCTATCTATTTATTTGGTGATATCGATGATGTAGAAGTAATGAATAACTCTATAGGAGCTTCAGTTAATCTGGTAGTGGCTGTTAAAGCTGAGAGTGGGGTAGTAGGAAGTTTTAATTTGTCTAGTATGTCTGCGTGGTCTAGAGAAAGTGAAAATCTTACAGTAACTTTTGATGATGGATTTGTACAAGTTGAAGAAATAAATAAGGTAATCATACATCGCTCAAATAAGCAAACCGGGAAATCTTTTGCCTCATTAACAGAGTCAGACGAAATACATACTGCTTCGTTGACTCCAATGTCGGGGAGTGTCAGGGATTTGTATTTGAGAGGTTTTGTAGGCGAGTTGGCTCATTTTAAAAACCTTCAAGCTAATACAAATACAATTGAAACCAACGGTGCTGAAAATATTTTAACAATGGCGCTGTGCGATTTGATTCTGAGCAAAATCTAGAAAGTTTGTTGTAGTAGATAGATTAGATTCGCAGCACAATTATAAATGATAAACAGACTGCGAATAAGACTATTTATAAATAATTGGGCACAAGTATTCTTATGTTTTAATTCTTTGCATGCTAACTAATCTAATTGCTTAATTTTTTTGCTGTACTAAGTTCGACATAACTTATGGAGCAAATAATTATTGCTTCTATTAAAAAATACGTTGTTCCAAATATTGTTAGTGAGTTGTAATTTATGATCAGCAATCCTATTATAAGTGCGTTATAAAGTATGTTTGCTACGCCAATAATTTTGATAAAAGCAGTCTTATTATTTTTTAAAAATAAATAGCAACTAGCGGAATAAATACAAAAGCACATTGATAGTATGGATAGATAGGTCAAGACATTTTTTGGCATTCCAATATAATGTTCAGGGATTTGCAACAGTACAATTAGAAAAACCGTCGTCAATAAAGCTCCTAAACTATCAATAAGAAAGAGGTTTTTTAAGTTTCCTGCTAAATAGGTTGTGATTTTGTTCATTTAACTAATTGTAGATTCATAATATTTATTGGCTTTTGCTAGTATCTCGGCAAGCACTACCATTTGTTATGGTATCAAAATTATATAGGGGAGAACAATTTTTTTTCTGCCCAGGATAGCAATGGAAAGCACGTAAAGATTGCTTTATTTCAAAAAACAAATCCCTAAACAGCGACCAACGGAAGCTCGTCTTAGGGATTATGTTTTTATAAAGCAGGCTGCGTACTTGCAATGTATAGCCTGATGTGGCAGCGCGGTAAATACTAAATTATATCAAGCCTTGAATTTTAGCGTGCTGTAATAGAATAATTGTTTTGGCATCCTTAATTTCGCCTGAAGCAATCATCGCATAGGCTTCATCAAAAGTCATTTCAAGAACTTCTATATTTTCTTGTTCCTCTTCTAGTCCTCCGCCTTCGCTCACTTGCATGCTTTCATTGTATTCACCTGTAAAAAGGTATAGAATCTCAGTTACTGCTCCAGGCGACATATACGTTTCCATAACTTTACTGACAGTTGTCAATCGGTAACCAGTTTCTTCTTCGGTTTCTCTAATAATGCATTGCTCAGGATTATCTTGGTCTAACAAACCAGCGCAAACTTCGATTAGTAACCCCGTTTTATTACCGTTTAAATATGTTGGCATTCTAAACTGACGCGTTAAAATAACGGTTTTCTTTTCTTTATTATAAAGTAAGATGGCAGCTCCATTTCCACGGTCATAGACTTCTCTTTTTTGAGTGATCCAGCTGTTGTCATTTTTTTTAAAGTCGAATGTGACTTTGTTCAAGATATACCAGTTATCAGAAAGTATTTGAGTGTCTTGAATTTTTATTTCAGGGATGTGCATAATTTTAAATTTGTTTTGTAAAATAAAAAACGCCCTGATATCTCAGAGCGTTAGTGAATATTATTTAAGGATAGTTTGTTTCCTATCAGGTCCTACAGATACAATCTTAATAGGCACTTCAACTTCCTTTTCAATGAATTCGATATACGCTTTTAATTCTGCTGGTAGCTCCTCGTAAGTCGTCATTCCAGTTAAATCAGCTTTCCAACCTTTGAACTCTTGATAAACAGGAGTTACATTTTCTGGTTCGATGTTGTATGGGAAATGAGCAATATTTTGTCCTTTATACGTATACTCAGTACACACTTTTAAAGTTTCAAAACCTGAAAGAACATCCCCTTTCATCATCATTAATTGTGTTACACCGTTCACTTGAATAGCATATTTAAGAGCAACAAGGTCTAACCAACCGCAACGTCTTTGTCTTCCTGTTACAGAACCAAATTCGTTACCTACGCGTGCCATTGTTGTTCCATCTTCATCAAAAAGTTCTGTTGGAAAAGGTCCGCTGCCTACACGTGTAACGTAAGCTTTGAAAATTCCGTATACTTCTTTGATTTTGTTTGGTGCTATACCTAAACCAGTACAAGCTCCAGCAGCAGTAGTGTTAGACGAAGTAACAAATGGATATGTTCCAAAATCTACATCTAATAATGATCCTTGAGCTCCTTCACATAGAATAGATTTACCTGCTTTTTGAGCTTGGTGCATGTATTCTTCACTATCAATGAAATCTAATTTTTTAAGTTCTTCGATAGATTCAAAAAATTCTCTTTCAAGTTCAGCTAGGTTATATTGAATGTTTACATCGTGAAATGCAATCATTGCTTCGTGCTTGTCAGCAAGTGCTCTATATCTTTCTTTAAAATCTTCTAATTCAATGTCTCCCACACGAATTCCGTTTCTTCCAGTTTTGTCCATGTATGTTGGACCAATACCTTTAAGAGTAGAACCAATCTTAGCTTTCCCTTTTGACGCTTCAGATGCAGCGTCTAATAAACGGTGAGTAGGTAAGATTAAATGTGCTTTTCTTGAAATGATTAATTTACTTTTAATGTCTAAATTGAATTTTTCAAGACCTTCGATCTCTTTTTGAAAAACTACAGGATCAATTACGACTCCGTTACCAATTACATTTACAGCAGTTTTATGAAAAATACCTGAAGGAATTGTTCTAAGAACGTGTTTGATTCCGTCAAATTCTAATGTATGTCCTGCATTTGGTCCTCCTTGAAAACGAGCGATAATGTCATAATTTGATGTAAGTACATCAACTATTTTTCCTTTTCCCTCATCTCCCCATTGTAATCCTAGTAATAAATCTACAGCCATTCTAAATTATTATTTGTTGTTGTTGCGACAGTTTACATTGCTGTCAAAATAGTTACTTATTATTGTGTTATTGCAAAATTATACTATTGCAAATGTTTATTCTTCTGTTGGCAATTCAGGTTTTGCACCTTTTTTTACACCATAAAAATACAGCGAGTGATTTGTGATTTCTACATCAAAAATCTCTTCGATAGTCTTTTTTATCGTTTGAATGCGAGGGTCACAAAATTCAATTACTTCACCAGTATCAGTCATGATAATGTGATCGTGCTGTTTGTCAAAATATGATTTCTCATAGTGCGCTTGGTTTTGACCAAACTGGTGTTTTCGAACTAAACCGCAATCTAAAAGTAATTCTATCGTATTATAAAGCGTGGCTCTACTTACACGATAGTTTTTGTTTTTCATTTTAATATAAAGATTCTCTATATCAAAATGTTCTTCACTTTCGTAAATTTCCTGAAGGATAGAATAGCGCTCAGGAGTCTTTCTATGGCCTTTATTTTCAAGATACATTGTAAAAACATTTTTTACAATCTCTTGGTTTTTGTTGTTATCTGTGGAAATGAGTGTCATATCTGGCAAAGATAAATTTTTATTTTAATAGTTTTCAAGTTTAAATAGGTATAACAAGATAAATTTGTGAGTTTTTAAACAAATACAAATGTAATACAGCGCTTGTGTATTATTCCTACTGCATATCTATAGCAATAAGCACTCCATTTATTTACTTAAATTATTTTTTATAAACTCGTGTCACTTTGTCAACTCCATCAATTTTCTTGATATTTTCAATTAATTTTTTGAGAATAGTAATATTTTGTACCACTACAATCACTTGTCCTTTAAATAAACCTGCGTCACCACTCAAAGAAATACTTTGAATATTAACGTGCATGTTGTTTGAAATGACTTTTGTTAATTGATTAGTCAATCCTAGAGTGTCCATTCCAGTAATGTTCAAAATAGCTTTGAACTCTTGCTGTGATGAATCTACCCATTTAGCTTGCATGATGCGGTACGCATAATTTGATTGCATGGCTATGGCATTAGGGCAATCTTTTTTATGTACTTTAATCCCGTCGTTGATGGTTACAAAACCAAAAACTTGATCTCCTGGTATCGGGTTGCAACAAGTAGATAGTTTGTAATCTAATTTGTCTTCGTCTTTCCCAAAAACAAGCATGTCAAAGTTATTGCTTAAAACAGGTCTGTGAATATCTACTTCAGCAGTTTGACCGCTGCGTTTCATTTTATTTTTGAAAAAGTTGATTAAAGTATTGCTTTTTTGAGCAGCATAATCTTTCAATTGCTGATTCTCAATAGAACCTACACCCACACGATAGAATAAATCCAAACTCGTTTTTAACTGAAAGAAATTAACCAATTCATTCACCACCGATTCGTTGACGGTAATTTTAAGGTGCTTTAATTTACGGGTAAGGATTTCTTTTCCTTCCTCTGCAATCTTCTTAGTATTTTCGTTTAAGACATTGCGTATTTTATTTTTGGCTCTTGAAGTTGTAACGTAATCTAACCAGTTGATGGTTGGTTTTTGATTTGGTGATGTAATGATTTCGACTTGATCACCACTTTTTAGTTCGTAATTCAGTGGAACTAATTTTCCGTTAACGCGTGTTCCTCGAGTTTTAATCCCAATTTCTGAGTGAATACTAAATGCAAAGTCTAGTGAAGTGGCACCTTTTGGCAGTGATTTAATGTCTCCTTTAGGTGTAAAAATGTAAATTTCTTTCGAATATAAATTCATTTTGAAATCTTCCACAAAATCAACTGCGCTAGTCTCTGAGTTTTCCAGTGCCTCTTTCAGTAAGTTCAACCACACATCAAGACCACTTTCCTCAGTAGCTCCATTTTTATATTTGTAATGTGCAGCATACCCTTTCTCGGCTATTTCGTCCATACGTTCGCTTCGTACTTGAATTTCTACCCAACGTCCTTTTGGTCCCATTACAGTGATGTGTAACGCTTCATAACCAGTAGATTTTGGTGACGAAATCCAATCTCTCAAACGGCTAGGGCTGGGTCTATAATGGTCGGTAACTATCGAATATATTTTCCAAGCAATAAATTTCTCCTCGTTAGGAGGGGATTTATATACGATTCGTAATGCAAATTTATCATATACTTCGTCAAAGCTCACATTTTGAGCTTTCATTTTTCTGCGAATAGAGTAGATTGACTTAGGTCTTCCTTTAATCACATAATCGATATTTTCAATATCTAAAGATGTTTTTATAATATCAGAAATGTCTTTGATATAAGCGTCTTGCTGCTCCTTAGTTTCTCTAATTTTACTAACAATGTCATTGTAAACAGCGGGTTCGGTATATTTTAAACCTAAATCCTCTAACTTATTTTTAATATTATACAAGCCCAATCTATGTGCAAGAGGTGCATAGATATACAAAGTTTCTGATGCGATTTTAACCTGCTTGTAATCTACCATAGATTCCATGGTTTGCATATTGTGCAAGCGGTCAGCAATCTTGATTAAAATCACACGCACATCATCATTAAGAGTCAGTAGCATTTTTCTAAAGTTCTCTGCTTGCATAGAAACGTTCATATCTTTTTGCACCAAAGATATTTTTGTAAGTCCTTCTACTAGTTGGGCAACTTTAGGATTAAACATGCGCTCGATATCCTTAACGGTTGTTGGGGTGTCCTCAACAACATCATGCATCAAAGCAGCCGCAATAGAGGTAGCTCCCAAACCAATTTCTGAGGCAACAATTTTTGCTACAGCTATGGGATGAAAAATATAAGCTTCCCCTGATTTTCTACGTTGTTCTTTATGTGCATCTACTGCAACATCAAAAGCTTTCCGAATTAGTTTTTTATCATCCGTTGAAAGCGTTTGATAACTAATTCGAAGCAATTCTTTATATTCTTGCGCAATTGCTTTATTCTCTTTTTCTATATCTATTTCTGTCATAGCAGCAGGGTTCATTTTCTAAAAATAACGATAAGTTTGCATATATGCAAGCTCTAAATTACTCGAATTCAGTAATGCAAACAGCACTTTTATACCACTATTATAATGCCACTTTTTTAAACTCTAAATCTTGAAAATCATAACTAAAATCAGTCAGTTCAGAGATGGCGTTCATTTTTAATCCGCTAACTATTTCAGCGTCATTTGTTTCGAATAAAAGGTGGGCGTCAGCATGAAAATAAGCATTGTCCCACTTCACGACATAATTTCCTTTTTTATAAAAGAAAACTTCTCCTTTCAATTGTGAAGAGCGTTTTGAAGTAAAGAAAACACGCCCTTTTTTCTCAGAAATTACCACTTCTCCAAACCAATTATCTCTGTATGTTCCTAAAATAGCTTTATAATCGACTTTTATTTTCTCTTTTTTATTTTTGGCAACAGTTGCCCAAACGTCTTCGGTAACTTTGTCAGCAGACGCAGCATGCGCTTTCATTTGGTCGCTATAAGTTGTCACGTAATCATCAGAAGTGATTCCTAGATAACTGTCTTTAATAGTGTTTGTAATTGCATTAAATGCAGCTCCAGATTGTTGGTTTGTCAAAACGATAATTCCTAGCTGCAATTCAGGAATATAAGTTGTTTGTGTAACGATGCCTTCTAGTCCTCCAGTATGTGTTACTTGTTTGTATCCTTTAACATCACTTAAAAACCATCCCAAACCGTAACCATTAAAATGGGTGTTATAAGGTGCTCGTGTTTTTGTAGGAATGATAGTTTGTAATTGCCACATCTCATCATGTTGCTTTTCTGAAAATAATTGTTTGTTGTCTGTGCCGTATTTTCCATTGTTCATTTGCATGATGGCCCATTTACTCAAGTCATTAACACTAGAATAAATTCCGGCTGCGGCATCAAAAAGTTGGTTTTGATATCTTTTAATTACTTTTAATTTTCCGTCGATAGGCACGTGTGGCGCAATTATATTTGATGAATCTTTAAGTCGTACAAATGAAGCTGCGCTATTATTCATTTGTAGTGGTTGCATGATGCGTTGTTCAATAAAATCTCCCCAGCTTTGTCCGCTTACAACATGAATCACTTCTCCTGCAACAATGTAAAGTAAGTTGTCATAATCATACTTTGTTCTAAAAGCCGAAACTGGTTTTAAATATTGTAGGTTCACAATAATATCTTGTGCCGTAAAGTCACTTCCGTCAGGCCAAATCATTAAATCTCCTGCTCCTAATCCCAAGCCACTTCTGTGTGTTAACAAATCACGAATCGTGAATTCTTGTGTCACATAATCATTGTACATTTTGAAATCAGGAAGGTATTTTACTACTTTGTCGTCCCACTTTATTTTGCCCTCATCTACCAGCATAGCGAGTGCTGCACTTGTAAAAGCTTTACTATTTGAAGCAATCCCAAATAAAGTATTAGCATCTACTTTTTCTTTTGTGTCAATAGATTTTACTCCATATCCTTCTGCAAGAACGACTTTTCCATCTTTTATAATCGCCACTGCTATTCCGGGTACATTAAAAGCTGTCAATGTTCTATTGACTAATTTATCAACCTCTGGAGCTGTAATTTGTGCAAATGTGAAACTTACAGTGAATAAGGTTATGGCAACAAATATTTTATTTTTCATATGATGGTAGTATAGATAATTGAATTATTGTAAATGAGTTTTTAGAATCCTCTTTGTCTTTTTGCTTCGAATATTAAAATGGCAGCAGCAACAGAGACGTTCATGCTGTCTATTTCACCTTGCATTGGGATAATGATATTTTGAGTAGCGGCATCGCGCCATTCTTGAGTTAAACCAGTGGCTTCGGTACCTACAACAAGCGCGGTAGGAGTAGTGTAATTTTGTGTGTGATAAGAAGTCGAATTTTGCAGCGTTGCACAGTAAAAATTAATGTCTTGCTCTTTTAAAAATGCGATAATTTCTTCGGTTGTTCCGGAGGCGATTTGGTTTGTGAAAAGACAGCCCACACTTGAACGAACAATATTAGGGTTGTATAAATCACTTTTTGGATTAGCAATAATTACTGCGTCTAAATTAGCAGCATCTGCTGTACGCAATAGTGCACCTATGTTACCTGGTTTTTCAGGAGCTTCGGCAATTAATATCAATGGGTTTTTAGAAAGTTTTAAATCATTTAGTTGCATTGATTTTGTTTTGGCTACAGCCAAAATTCCTTCTGTAGTATCTCTATAAGCTAATTTCTGGAAAACCTCTTTGTTGATTTCGATCAAAGCGGTATTGGGTGCAATTTTTGTAGCTTCGCTTTCTGTGCAAATTTCAGGGTAAAATAAAACAGTTTCTAAAATATATCCTCCTTTTAAGGCCAGAGTAATTTCGCGCTGCCCCTCGATTAAAAATGTACCGGTTTGCTTGCGATTTTTAGCTTTCTCCTGCAGTAATACAAGGGATTTAATAAAAGGATTTTGAACGGATGAAATTTGTTTCAAGGGACTCTAAAATTTAGTTAATACTAGAAGAGGCAAAGATACATAGAGAAAATTCAGTTTTTTAAATTTGGGGCTACAATATTTGAGTTTTAGGGACGGAATCGTTAATAAATACCTATAACAACCTATTAAAAGAAGTATTTTTTATAGTTTTGCGCACTTGCTACTGCAGTACGTAGCACGACTCTACCTATAATTAAAAAATCATGTTTCATTTATTAGATATCATTGGTACATTGGCGTTTGCAATGTCAGGAGCGTTAACGGCTATGAGTAAAAGAATGGACCCATTTGGGGTTTACATCATTGCTTTTGTAACTGCTGTAGGAGGTGGGACCTTGCGCGATATATTAATAGGTAGAACTCCTGTGGGCTGGATGGTAGATCTAGAATATGTCTTTATGATTTCTATAGGTTTTGTGCTAGCATTACTTTTTAGAAAAAGATTCGATCAACTGCGTACGTCCTTGTTTCTATTTGATACCATTGGTTTAGGAGTTTTTACTTTAATAGGTCTTGAAAAAGGAATTAATGTAGGTCTGCATCCCGTTATATGTATTGCTTTAGGAACAATGACAGCTTGTTTTGGTGGTGTTACAAGAGATATTTTATGTAATGAAATTCCCGTAATCTTTAGGAAAGAGATTTATGCTACCATTTGTATTCTTGGTGGATTGGTTTTCTTCGGTTTACGCAGCTTTAATTTAGAGAGTGATATTATGTATTTAATCACTTCAATTGTAATTATTTCAGTTCGTTTAATGGCGGTAAAATGGAAATGGTATTTACCAACATTAGATCATAAAGCATAGTTTTTTTTCGAAAAAAAAAGCGTTAAAAATCATATTTCTTGTTGAAAGAATAGGTGATTTTTAACGCTGTATTGTTTTGGCAAAAGCCTAAGAATTGTGTTTTTAATTAAGGATTAAACGGTTCTTTGAACTACTTCAAAAATTTTAGTATCCTCACATTTCAATGTTTTAGAAGGGTATTTCATTAACAAAGCATAATCGTGAGTAGCCATAATAATGGTTTTTCCGTTTGCGTTGATGTTTCTTAAAACTTCGATAACTTCAGCGCTAGTTTGTGGATCTAAATTCCCTGTAGGTTCATCAGCTAAGATTAACTCAGGATCGTTAAGCAGCGCTCGTGCAATAGCGACACGTTGTTGTTCTCCACCAGAAATTTGATGAGGCATTTTTGAAGCATACACTTTCATACCTACTTTATCAAGAACTTCATCAATCTTGCGGTCCATTTCGTTCTTATCGGTCCATCCTGTTGCTTTTAGTACAAACAACATGTTGTCTTTAATAGAACGGTCTGGTAATAATTTAAAATCTTGAAATACGATTCCTATCTTTCTTCTCAAGAACGGAATGTCGTTTTCTTTTAAAGTACCTAAGTCAAATTCTACAATGTGACCTTCTCCCTCAATTAGTGGCATGTCTGCATAAAGCGTTTTCATTAAACTACTTTTTCCAGATCCTGTTTTTCCAATGATGTATAAAAACTCACCGTGGTTGACTTCCAAATTAATGTTAGATAAAATTACTCTATCTTCTTGATATATGGTTGCGCTTTTTAAAGACAGTACTGGTTGAGACATAATTTGCGTTTGTTTAAGTTGTAAAAGTAATAAGTTAACGCTTGTATTCAAAATAAATTTCATCATTAAAATAATAGTTTCTTATTGAGAATTAAGCAATAGTGATTGTGAATATTGGATTCGAAAATTTAGAATAAAATAAAAAATAATAGTTCAATATTTTTCATAATAAAAACCAAAAGAATTTCGTTATAAAGAATAGTTTATAATACATTTGAATATTAAAAAAATCAAAAACAAAATGCATAAATTTTCTTGGTTCTACTATTCCCTATTTTTAGCTGGTTCATTCTCTATGTCAGCGCAAAAATCAATAATATATACACACGAGTTAAAAGACTTTGATAGAGCGGTTTACTTGTTTAAAGAACAGCAATACGCATCTGCACAAATCTTATTTGATAAGGTAAAAGAGGATACTGATAATGAGGAAGTAAAATCTGACTGTGCTTATTATGAGGCAAATTGTGCCATTAGAATTGGGCAAGCAAACGCTGATGTATTGATGGAAAAGTTCGTTCAAGACTACCCTACAAGTGCAAGAAGCAATCAAGCGTATATCGAAGTAGCTCATTATTATTTTGAGCAAGGTGATTATGTAAAATCATTAGAGTGGTTTAATCGAGTAGATGAAAACCAACTAAGTGCTGCTGATAGAGATCAATTTAATTTCCAAAAAGGGTATGCTTTTTTTAATTCGAAAGAGAAAAAAGAAGCAACAACATACTTTAATAAGGTGGTTAATTCTAAAGAGTTTGGTTCACAAGCCAAATATTATTTAGGATTTATGGCTTATGAAGGAGACGACTATAAAGAAGCAACGCGCTATTTTGACGAAGTTTCAAGTGAAGAAAAATACAAGGAGAAATTATCATATTATCAAGCTGATATGAATTTCAAATTAGGTAGTTTTCAAAAAGCGATTGATTTAGGTCAGAAAGCAATGGCAAAATCAAATCCTGTTGAAAAGTCAGAGCTTAATAAAATTATTGGAGAAAGCTATTTTAACTTGAAACAATACGATAAAGCCATACCTTATTTATCACAATATAAAGGAAAGCAGGGGAAATGGAACAATACAGATTTCTACCAGTTAGGATATGCTTACTATAAACAAAAAGATTACGGGAATGCTATTTCTCAGTTTAATAAAATCATTAACGGTAATGATTATGTAGCACAAAATGCCTATTATCATTTAGGAGAGAGTTACTTAAATGTAGATAAAAAGCAGCAAGCTTTAAACGCATTTAAAAATGCTTCTGAAATGACTTTTGATGCTTCGATTCAAGAAGATGCGAGTTTAAATTATGCCAAATTGAGTTACGAAATAGGAAATTCATACCAAACAGTTCCTGAAATATTATTAGGGTTTGTTAAAAAATATCCTAATAATGCTAGCCGTCCTGATATTGAAAGGTTATTGATTGACTCATACATTTCGTCAAAAAATTATAAAGAGGCTTTGGTGCTATTGGAGAAAAATAAAGGTCCGGAAAATAAATTGGCCTACCAAAAAGTTACTTTTTACAGAGGTTTAGAATTGTACACTAATAGAAATTACACCGAAGCTGGGAAAATGTTCAATAGTTCACTTGAAGGTGCTATGGATGCCAATTTTACTGCAAGAGCACTTTTCTGGAAGGGAGAAACAGAGTATGTTTTACAAGATTTCAAAAGTGCTTTAGTAAGCTATAAACAATTTCTAGTGGCACCTAATGCGACAAGCACACCAGAATATAAAAACAGTAATTACAATATTGCTTACACCTATTTTAAATTAAAAGATTACGATCAAGCTGCGGCTTACTTCCAAAAACAAATTGACGGCGGTAAACTAGATACTGACAGAAGAAACGATGCTTATTTGCGTTTAGCAGATAGTTATTTTGTTACTTCAAAGTACTGGCCAGCAATGGAAGCATACAATAAAGTAATCGATGCAAAAGGTGTTGATGCTGACTATGCTTACTATCAAAAAGCACTTTGCTACGGTTTTGTATCTCGAAATGACACTAAAATCACAGAGTTAAATAACTATTTGCAATTGTACCCTAAGTCTAATTATCGTGACGATGCCATGTACGAATTGGCAAATACATATGTGGCCAGTAATAAGCAAGACTTAGCTTTAAAAACATTTGATAGTTTAATTGCTGAAAGTAAAAACGGAACGTATACGGCAAAATCACTTTTACGACAAGGTTTAGTATATTACAACTCAGATAAAAATGATTTGGCTTTAACCAAATTTAAAAAGGTTGCTGCGTCGTATCCAAAAACACCAGAAGCGCTTGAAGCAGTGTCTTCTGCAAGGTTGATTTATGTTGACGGTGGTCGTGTTGATGAATATGCAAGTTGGGTTCGCACATTAGACTTTGTTGCTGTTACAGATGCTGATCTAGATAATGATACATATGAGTCAGCAGTGAAACAATTCGAACAAAATAACTTCAAGCAAGCGATTACTGGGTTTACAGCTTATATTTCGAGTTTTCCAAAAGGGATTAATTCGCTAAAAGCTAATTTCTATTTGGCTCAAGCTTACTATTCAGAAGGACAAAAAAGTAAAGCAGTTCCTAATTATCAGTTTGTAATTAACGAACCTAGAAGTGAGTTTACAGAGCAGTCATTAGCACGTTTGTCTCAAATTTTACTAGATGGTAACGATAAATCATCTGCGATTCCAGTATTAGCTCGTTTAGAAAATGAAGCTAATTTTGCTCAAAATAAGGTTTTTGCGCAGTCTAATTTAATGAAATTGTACTACGATAATAAAGATTATTCTAACTCAGTTATTTATGCTGACAAAGTTTTAAGCAGTGCTAAGATTGATGATAATGTTAAGAGCGATGCGCAAATCATTATCGCTAGATCTGCAATTAAAACTGGTGACGAAGCAAAAGCGAGAGCTGGATATGCAAAAGTGCTTACCATTGCAAAAGGGGAGCTAGCGGCAGAGGCATTGTACTATGACGCATACTTTAAAAACAAGGACGGAAAATTTGAACTTTCGAATACCGTAGTGCAAAAATTAGCTAAAAGTTATTCTAGTTATAGATATTATGGTGCAAAAGGATTGGTAGTAATGGCTAAAAACTTCTACGGATTAAAAGATAGTTTTCAAGCGACCTATATATTAGATAACGTTATTAAAAATTTTAGTGATTTTCAAGATGTTGTTGCCGAAGCTCAAAAAGAATTATCTATGATAAAAACAGAAGAAGCAAAAACAAATTCATCTATCGGGCGTTAATGACTTTAATAGTTTAAAAAGCACGAGAAGCTGCATTAAAATAATTTAGAAATGACTATTCCGTTTTATATTGTCGACGTATTTACAAATACAAAATATGCTGGAAATCAGTTGGCTGTTTTTATGAATGCTGAGGCATTAACGACAACAGAAATGCAACAAATTGCTACCGAGATCAATTTTGCTGAGAGCACCTTTGTCACATCGATTGATGAGAAAAAAAATGCTGCAGCAATAAAAATTTTTACTCCAGCACATGAAATGAAATTTGCAGGTCATCCTATTATAGGTACGTCATGGGTTTTATTAAATAAAGTTTTTGAAAAGAATGCTAACACGCTTGAATTGCAAGTTCCTATTGGAGGAATTAAAGTGAAGCAAGAAAAGGATTTGATATGGCTGAAGGCAGCACAACCTGAATTTTTTGATGTTTTGAAAAAAGAGGAGTTTGCCAAATTTAGTACGTTGTCAATAAGTGATTTTGATGAACGATTTAAAATACAAGAAGTAACAACAGGAAGTGCCTTTGTTATTGTTCCCGTAAAAAATAAATCTGTTTTAAGTTCGCTTAAAATCGATAAAGAAAATACAGTCAAGTGGCTCGAAGACAATTGTAAAACAGCGCATAAAGCTTTATATTTCTTTTGTATCGAAGAGGAGCAATTAACGAGTCGTATGTTTTGTATTGAGAATGATCAAGTAATTGAGGATGCTGCTACAGGAAGTGCGAGTACTTGTTTACAGGCTTACTTATTAAAGTATCATAATAATTCAATTGTGCTAATCAACAATCAAGGAGAGTTTATTAATCGAAGTTCTCAAATTCATTTTGATGGTCGATTAGAAAACGAAGTCTATGATATCAACATTGGAGGCGTTACAAAATATGTCGCTCAGGGCGAATGGGAAGTGTAATAAAAAAAAATAGCAATACAATCAGTTAATGTAAAATGCGAGGTAGGAGACAAAAATCCCTAAAGCATTTATTATAATAAAATAAACAAACATGAATTTTAATTTTCAAAATAAGATTATCCTAGGTGGGCTATTAATGGCTTTTCAATTTACGATTGCTCAAAAAAAGGAGGAAAGCATAGGGTCTGAAGTAGTGAATGTTGTGAAACCTTACACTGCTACAATTTCAGATGCATTTAAAGTGCCTGAGACACCGGTTCTAGATGATGAGGGAAATGCAAAAAAGGAAAATGTGAAATACACTATATTTTCGTTTCCGGTAGCCTCTACATTCACGCCATCAAAAGGGAAGGCAG
This sequence comes from Flavobacterium frigidarium DSM 17623, assembly GCF_000425505.1. Lineage (GTDB taxonomy): Bacteria > Bacteroidota > Bacteroidia > Flavobacteriales > Flavobacteriaceae > Flavobacterium > Flavobacterium frigidarium. Next base: position 68,916 of record NZ_AUDO01000016.1, read on the forward strand.
AAGGAGTAGAGCGCACAAAAAAAGCACGACTGTTCAATAATTACGCAACGCTAGGTTTTGGAAGTTACGGTAACATAAACGGAGAGCTTTTTGTTAATCAGGAATTAGGTGATAATGATTATGTAGGAGGAATGTTTCGTCATTTGTCTTCTCAAGGAGGAATATCTGGTGTAGCACTAGATGATAAATTCTACGATACAAGTATTGATTTAACTTACGGTTCGAATTATAAAGACATGTCTTGGAACGTAGATTTAGGATATCAAAACCAAATCTATAACTGGTACGGTTTACCAAGTGAATTTGGAAATAGCCTTTCGGATAATGATCGTTCTAATCTAATCAATTCAATTGATCCACAGCATACGTATAATAATTTTTCTGCTGGAGGAAAAATAGCATTTACTGAAGGAGTTTTGAGTAAAGCTTCGGTAAAATTCAATCACTTTTCAGATTCGTTTGGCTCTGTAGAGAATAGGTTTTACGTGAAACCAACTGTACAATTTGATGTTTTTGATCAGTTTATCAAAACCAATTTTATTGTTGATTATGTAGGCGGAAGTTTCGATAATAATTATACTAACAACAATCTTACTGATTTAAAATATGGTTATACAAATGTTGGAGTTGAACCAAGTTTTGTTGTTCAGCAAGATGATTGGACTTTAAATATTGGTGCAGGATTATACTATAGTATGGATAAGGAAAATAGTGATAATCAATTTTTTGTGTATCCACAAATCAATGCGTCTTACAAAGTAGTTGGTGATTTAATGATTTTCTATGCTGGAGCAGAAGGTGGTTTACAGCAAAATTCATATAGTGATTTTGCAAATCAAAACACTTTTTTATCTCCTACTTTAGGAATCAGACCTACAGACAAACAATATGATGTTTTTGCAGGTTTAAAAGGGAGACTTACTAATAATGTGAGTTATAATGTAAAAGGATCTTATAAAAACGAAAGAAACAAAGCGTTGTTTAAAAGCAACGATTATAGCGAGAACGCAAGCAACAGTGAGTACGGTTTTGGGAATTCATTTCAAGTTGTTTATGATGACATGAGAACTTTGAGTTTGACAGGAGATTTAAAAGCGGCTTTCTCAGAAAATGTAAGTGTGGGAATTGGAGGTACATTTAATAGTTACACAAATGACATCCAGCAAGAAGCTTGGAATTTGCCAGAGATTCAGCTTAATGCAAACGTTGACTTCACAATAACGCCAAAATGGTACGCTGGAGCAACTGTTTTTTATGTAGGGGAACGTAAAGATCTTCAATCGAATACACGTTTTACTGTTAACAATACACCTGTTACGTTAGAAAGTTACTTTGATGCAAATGCACATGTGGGTTACAAGTACAACGATCGCTTAACAGCTTTTGTGAGAGCTAATAACATAGGAAGTCAAGCATATCAAAAATGGTTGAATTATGAGGTTCAAAGCTTCCAGATTATGGTAGGAGCAAATTATAAATTTGATTTTTAATTTGGCTTTAAGCCAAAACGATTGCATAAAAAAATGGCTTCCTAATTCTAGGAAGCCATTTTTTTTATTGGTTCGAAAAAGAATTACTCTGTAAATGGAACAGCAACTCTTGTTTTATCCCAACCTAAGTTAAGTACGATACCATTGTCGGCTTTTGTGAAAACCATAGAGAAATTTTCTAATGAGTCTGCCGCTTGAGTTGCAGGAACTTTCAAACGAGCAACATCATTTGCTTCTTTATAAAAGTAAGAGCCCCATACATTAAGGTCTGTGCTTAATATAATGGTGTAAGAATCTTTTTCAGGAATAGCATACATAGTATAAGTTCCTGCTTTTACTTTTGTTTCACCTAACTTCATGTCTTTGTAAAGTGTAACTTCTGCAGCCTCGTTTGCTCCAGTTCTCCATACTTTTCCTGCTGGTGCTAGTTCTTCCAAGCTACGTCCTTTTAATTCCGGGCGGCTGTAAGTAACCTTAGCTAATTTTGCTGCATCCTTATAATCATTAGGATATGATGCAACATCCATAGGGCTCTTATCTAAGTCTGGAAATTTTTGAGCTGTAGCGCTAACTGACAGTAATGTAGTCATACTAAAAGCCATTGCGGCAACAAGTGTAGATTTTTTCATAAATAGGTTTTAAATTAATTTGAGCTAAAATTATCAATTGTGACTTTAAAATTATCACAACAGTTGTTAAATTTTAGAAAATATTCTCGTATCTAGCTATGATAAAAGGCTAACTTTGGGTCCTTCCATGGGATAAAATTATCTTGATGGAATTAGCATCACTTTTTTAATTTAGATAAATATGACATTCAAAAATAAAATATACAGTCACTATAAGTTGCTCGTTCAAGACCGCGTGGATGTTTTTAGAGATATGATTACTGCCTTAACAGAAGATTCTAAAAATGACGCAAAAGGTTCTGCTGGCGATAAACACGAAACTGCGTTATCGATGATGCATCTTGAGCAGGAAAAATTAAATACTAAGTTGAAAGAGGTTTTAGAACAAAGTGCGGTTTTAGATAAAATGGATCCTAACACAGTTTCAGAAAAAATCATTCGAGGTAGTCTAGTCAAAGCAAATGGAATTTTTTTATATCTTTCTCTAGCGTTGCCCAAAATCAGTATCGATGGTGTGAATGTTATCGCACTCTCTCCACAGTCACCTTTAGGTAGCAAACTAATGGGGAATAGCGTTGGCTTTACTTTTAATATAAACTCGACAACCTACACTATAGAAGAGATTCAGTAATATTTGCTTACAAATTACAAGTCATAATATTACTTTTTTCAACTTTTTAGGAAAAAGCGAATTGTTTTTATTACTGTATTTCATTAAAAAGCTAATTCTAGTTATAAAGTGTAACTGGAATTAGCTTTTGTGTTTTTGGATTGTAAGTGTTATTGCATCTTTGCTTTATCAAATTAAATAAACAGTTAAAAATATATCGTTATGTGTGGAATAGTATGTGCCTTTGATCTAAAACAAAAAGCGGAAGCTTTAAGACCGCAAGTATTAGAAATGTCTAAAATTATCCGTCACCGTGGACCAGACTGGAGCGGAATCTATAGTAATGACAAAGCAATTATGTCTCATGAGCGTTTGGCAATTGTAGATCCTGCTTCTGGAAAACAACCATTATTTAGCAAAGACGGTAAATTTGTATTGGCTGCAAATGGAGAAATCTACAACCACAGAGAATTACGCAAGCAATTTGAAGGTAAATATCAGTTTCAAACAGAGAGTGACTGTGAAGTTATCTTGGCTTTATACCAAGAAAAAGGACCACACTTTGTAGACGAAATGAACGGAATCTTTGGTTTTGCGATCTACGATGTTGAAAAAGATGAATATTTTATTGCTCGCGATCACATGGGAATTATTCCTTTGTATATTGGTTGGGATCAGCACGGAACTTTCTACGTGGCCTCTGAGTTGAAAGCCTTAGAAGGATATTGCACTAAAATTCAATTATTTCCTCCTGGACATTATATGACTAGTAAAGATGGTGAATTTGTGCAGTGGTACAAAAGAGATTGGACAGAATACGAAAACGTGAAGGATAACGAAACGCATATTGAGGATATTAAAGTTGCTCTAGAAGCAGCGGTTCACAGGCAGTTAATGAGTGATGTGCCTTACGGAGTTTTACTTTCTGGAGGTTTAGATTCTTCGATTACTTCGGCTGTGGCCAAAAAATATGCGCAAAAAAGAATTGAATCTGGAGACACTGCAGATGCATGGTATCCGCAATTGCATTCCTTCTCTGTAGGTTTAGAAGGTTCGCCAGATTTAGCTGCAGCGCAAATCGTAGCAGATCATATTGGAACTATTCACCACGAAATTAAATTCACTATTCAAGAAGGTTTAGATGCTGTAAAAGATGTTATTTATAACTTAGAGACTTATGATGTGACTACAATTAGAGCATCGACTCCTATGTGGCTAATGGCTAGAGTTATTAAGTCAATGGGAATCAAAATGGTATTGTCTGGTGAAGGTGCAGATGAGTTATTTGGAGGATATTTGTACTTTCATAAAGCACCAAATGCTCAAGAATTTCATGAAGAAAACGTACGTAAATTGAGTAAGTTACACATGTATGATTGTTTAAGAGCAAACAAAAGTTTAGCTGCATGGGGAATTGAAGGACGTGTACCATTCTTAGATAAAGAATTTATGGATGTTGCCATGCGCATCAACCCACAAGATAAAATGATCAACAAAGAACACCCTATGGAAAAATGGGTTGTTCGTAAAGCATTTGAAGATATGTTGCCACCAAGTGTTGCTTGGAGACAAAAAGAGCAATTTAGTGATGGAGTAGGATATGGGTGGATTGATAAATTAAAAGAAGTAGTAGCTGAGGAAGTTTCTGATGAACAATTAGCTAATGCTAAGTACAAGTTTCCTTTACAAACTCCTACTTCAAAAGAAGAATATTATTATCGTTCTATTTTTGCAGAGCACTTCCCGAGTGATGCTGCAGCGTTATGTGTGCCTCAGGAAGCAAGTGTTGCTTGCAGTACACAAATAGCGTTAGAATGGGATGAGGCTTTTAAAAACATGAACGACCCATCTGGTAGAGCAGTGGCTAGTGTTCACGATGATGCCTACGTAAAAGCATAGTCTTTTTGATACTGTTTATAAAAAGCGCCACAATTTTGTTGGCGCTTTTTTTGTAACTCTCAATTTATAAAGCACAGCTATTTTTATATTGCAGTTCTTTACCTATATTAGCCTATCAAACCAAGTATTATGAAACGCTGTATATTATTTTTTGGGTTACTACTAGTAACATCATGTTTAAAAAAGAATAAAACGACTGTAGATTTAATCATTACTGATGCAACGATTTATCAAGTAGATGAAAATTTTGATAAAGCTTCTGCCATTGCAATTACTGATGGGAAGATAATTGCCATAGGTTCTAACAGTTCAATTACTGATAATTATAAATCAGAAAAAACAGTGCACGCACAGGGTAAATTTATCTATCCTGGACTGATTGATGCACATTGCCACTATTATGAATACGGACTTACCTTGCAGCAGGTTGATCTTAGAGGTACCACGAGTATGGAAGATGTGGTAAAAAGAATTCAGAAATTTCAAAAGGAAAAGAAAACTAATTTTATAGTAGGAAATGGTTGGGACCAAAATGACTGGAAGATAAAAGAATATCCAAGTAAAGAAATTCTTGATAAATATTTTCCTGATACTCCTGTCGTACTGCATCGAATAGATGGTCATGCTATCATTGTAAATAGTAAGGTACTAAACATGGCAGGAATAACGAAGGACACGCCAGTTTCAGGTGGTCAAATCGAAATCAAAGATGGACAGCCTACAGGGATTTTAGTGGATAATCCAATGAATTTGGTTTTTGATATCATTCCAAAGCCATCTAGAAAAACGCAAATTGCTGCTTTGCTAGATGCTGAAAAAATCATGTTTGATTATGGTCTTACCACTGTAAATGATGCTGGCTTAGATCCAAGTATTATTCAGCTAATGGATAGTCTTCAAAAGACCAAAGCATTGCGATTGAATATTTATGCAATGGTTTCTGCAAGTCAAAAGAATATTGATCTTTACCTCAAAAAGGGAATTTATAAATCGGATAATTTAAATGTTCGTTCTTTTAAACTGTATGGTGATGGAGCTTTAGGTTCGCGTGGTGCATGTTTGCATAAAGAATATTCAGATATGCCACAGCAATTTGGAGCTTTGCTTTCGACACCAGAAAAATTGAGATCCATAGCACAGCAAATTGCAAATTCTAATTTTCAATTAAATTCTCATGCTATTGGGGATTCTGCTAATACTGTTTTGTTAAAAATCTACAAAGAAGTCCTAACTGGTAAAAAAGATCGTAGATGGAAAATCGAGCACGCTCAAATCATGAGAGAGCAGGATTTTGATTACTTCAAGTCGGGAATCATACCTTCTGTTCAACCTACACACGTAACATCTGATATGTACTGGGCAGGAAAAAGAATAGGGAAGGAGCGTTTAAAAAACGCCTATGCTTATAAAAAACTACTTGATAAAGCGGGGACTATTGCGTTAGGAACTGATTTTCCGGTAGAACAAGTAAACCCAATGTTGACTTTTCATGCAGCAGTAGCTCGTAAGGACGGCAATGGTTACCCAAATGGAGGTTTTCAGAAAGAGAATGCATTGAGCAGAGAGGAAACTTTACGCGGAATGACAATTTGGGCAGCATACTCTAATTTCGAAGAAAAGGAAAAAGGAAGTTTGGAAGTAGGTAAAAGAGCTGACTTTGTAATTTTTGATAAAGATATCATGAAAGTTAGAGAGAGTGATTTGTTAGATATCAAACCAGTGAGTACATATATCAAAGGTGCTAAAGTGAAGTAATAGTAACAATCAATATAGTATTAGTAAGTTTAAAATTGTAGTTTAAAATAGAGAGTCTAGTTTCAAATTAAAACGTGAAACTAGATTTTTACTTTAATATATAATAAGATGTGTCGTTTTTATTTTAACAATGTGTGTGATATCGCATATTTGTTTAATTGTAGGGATAGGATTAAGATAAAAGTAAAATTATGTGCGGGATATTAGCAATTATAGGAAAAGGAAAAGAAGAACAGTTAGTTAGGGAGCTATCAACAAGGATGGCACATCGTGGTCCAGATGAAAACGATTTACATATTACAGACAAAGGACATTTTTTAAGTCATGAGCGACTTTCGATTATAGATTTGCACTCAGGAAAGCAACCTATCAAGGGAAGTAAGTCAGCATATATGGTTCATAATGGCGAAATCTACAATCATGAGGTATTGCGCAAAGGCTTATTAAAGGAACATACTTTTAAAACCAAATCAGATTCTGAAGTAATCGTGCATTTGTATGAGGAGTTTGGTTATGATTTTTGCAATAAATTGGATGGTGATTTTGCCTTTGTAGTAATCGATGGCGATGATTACATGGCGGCGAGAGATCCGCTAGGAGTCAAACCCTTGTATTATGGATTAGATGAAAGAGGTAGGATTTATTTTGCGTCAGAGATGAAGGCAATTGCAGACCAATGCAAGACTTTCTCTACCTTTCCTCCAGGACATTATTATACGGCTAAAACGGGATTTGTAAAATATTACAGACCAGAATATGAGTATTATGCAAAAGCAGATCAACAATTAGATTACGAATTAATTAGAGCTGCTCTGACAGATGCGACAAGAAAAAGATTAATGTCTGATGTTCCTATCGGAGTGTTGCTTTCAGGAGGTTTAGATTCTTCTTTGACTTCGTCGATTGCTTCTCGTTTATTAAAAGAGCATGGCAAAAAATTGCATTCTTTTTCTATAGGTTTAGATGCTAATGCTCCAGATGTCGTTGCTGCAAGACAGGTGGCTACATTCCTAGGAGCAGAACATCATGAAGTGTTTTTTACGGTTCAAGAGGGTATTGCTATATTAGAAAAATTGATTTGGCAAATAGAAACTTACGATGTGACTTCAGTGAGAGCAAGTGTGCCTATGTATTTTTTATCGAGAGCGATTACAGACCTTGGTGTCAAAGTAGTGCTGTCAGGGGAAGGTGCAGATGAAATATTTGGAGGGTATTTATATTTTAGAAATGCTCCAACAGCTGAAGAATTTCAGAAAGAAACCATAGAGCGAGTTCAAAAACTTTTTACAGCTGATTTACTACGTGCAGACAAGTCAACAATGTCTCATGGTTTAGAGGCAAGAGTTCCATTTTTAGATCAAGAATTTTTAAATGTGGCTGTTCGAATAAAACCTGAAGAAAAGCAACCTAAAAATCATGAAGGGAAAGAAAAGTATATTTTGAGAAAAGCATTTGATACACCTGAAGATCCTTATTTACCAGACGAGATTTTGTGGAGACAAAAAGAACAATTTTCAGATGGCGTGGGATACAATTGGATTGATGAACTAATTTCTTACTGCGCAACTCAAGTTACCGATGAGCAACTAGAGGGTGCAGGAACTGAGTTCCCCTATAATTCACCAACTACAAAGGAGGCGTATTTATATCGTTCGATCTTTCAAAAATTTTATCCGCAGTTGAGTGCTGCTCAAACAGTGAGAAAATGGATTCCGAAATGGCAAGACAATTTAGATCCAAGTGGAAGAGCAAACGATGCACATTTAAAAGCCGACACAGCAATCTCTAGAGCGAAGGCAGCGGTATAACCAAATTACTATTATAATTTAAAAGCAAGATACTAACCTAGTTGTAAGTATCTTGCTTTTCTAGTTTAGTGTAAAAACTATATAGTAAAATTACTGTGGATATATTTATTGTAAGTATTATTTTCCTCTAGTAAACGACTATCTTATGTGTATCTTTAAACTATTCGATAAAAATACTTTTATGCTTTATTTAGCAATTGCTTAAATGCCCACTTTTTCTTTTTTAGCTAACTTTACAAGTATAAAATAACAATAAATGCAAACCGTTACATACGAAGGGATAAAGAAAAATGCTGATACTAAAGAGGTCATAAATGATCACCTTGTAGTTGAGGCACCACTCGAAATTAGCATTAATGAAACGCCATTTACTGTGGTTATGCGTACACCGGGAAATGATTTTGATCTGATCAGGGGATTACTTTATGTGGAGGATATTTACCGAAGTTTAAATAATCTTGAGATGGAAGTGATTTCTAACACTGAGAATGCGTTTACTAAGGTAGAAGTTACTATTCCGGAAGATTTAATAGGAGTGGGTTATCTAAATAAAAGATCGTTACTTTCAGTTTCATCATGTGGCATTTGCGGAAAACAACAGTTAGAAGACTTTGATAGTCCTAAAACCAAATTAGAGAAACAACAATCCATCAACTTGAATAAGCTTCCAGAACTTTTTATTGAGATGCGGGAAAACCAAAAGACATTTAGTTTAACTGGAGGATCGCATGCTGCTGCAATATTCAATACAAACTACGACATGTTGACTATTAGGGAAGATATTGGTAGACATAATGCTGTAGATAAGTGTGTAGGCGATTTAATTCAGAATCAAAAAATAAAAGATGCTGCTTTTTTACTTGTAAGCGGCAGGGTGTCTTATGAAATTATAACTAAAGCTTTTTTTGCTAAAATAGGAACTATCGTTGCTGTGTCTGCATGTTCGTCATTGGCGGTAGATTATGCAAAGGAATTCGGTATTTGTTTGATAGGATTCTCTAGAGACAGCAAAGCCACAATTTATTCAAATCCATAATAGTAAAAGAGGTACACTTTTTTTACTTTAAAATATAACGATATTATGATAAAGAAAACAATAGCGCAACCACCAGAAAAATTCACGGGTATAGAGGAAACTCAAATACCGCATTCGGCTGTGGGTTTCAAAGCAATTAAATCTGCGTTGATACATATTGCTGATGAGGTTGGAATTGTAAAAGGAGTAGGGCTTTTAGCCAAATTGAATCAAAAAGATGGATTTGATTGCCCTGGATGTGCGTGGCCAGATCCTGATGAAAAACGATCTTTTCTAGCAGAATACTGCGAGAATGGAGCAAAAGCAGTTGCGGAAGAAGCGACCAAAATGCGAGTTTCTCCTATGTTTTTTGCACTAAATAATGTGGCTGATTTAGGAACGCTTTCTGATTACGAATTAGGTAAAAAGGGGCGTATTACCAATCCAATGTATTTAAAGGAAGGTGCTACTCATTATGAAGAGATTAGCTGGGATAATGCCTTTAATCTAATAGGTAAAACATTGAATGGATTAGACTCTCCTGACGAAGCTGTTTTTTATACTTCAGGACGTACCAGTAATGAAGCCGCTTATTTATACCAATTGTTTGCTCGTCAATACGGGACAAATAATTTGCCAGATTGCTCTAATATGTGCCATGAATCAAGTGGGTCTGCTTTATCAGAAACAGTGGGGATAGGTAAGGGATCTGTAATATTAGACGATTTTAAACATGCTGATTTGGTAATTGTTATGGGCCAAAATCCGGGAACAAACCATCCTAGAATGTTAACAGCTTTAGGAGAGACTAAAGCGAATGGAGGGAAGATTATAAGTGTAAATCCACTGCCAGAAGTTGGTTTAAAGAATTTTATCGAACCTCAAAATCCATTGAAATGGTTGGGTAACGGAACTGACTTGTCTGATCTTTTTCTACAAGTAAAAATCAATGGTGATGTAGCTTTATTAAAAGCGATATTGTTATTATTACTTCAGAAAGAGCAAGCAAACCCGGGAAAAGTTTTCGATCATAAATTTATAGTAGAACAAACCTCAGGATATGAAACACTTATCGCTGATTTGCGAACATATAATTTATATGAATTAGTAGCGCAAACAGGATTGCAATTTGATGAAATCAATGAGGCTGCTGAAATGATCGCCAATAATGAAAAAATTATTGTTTGTTGGGCCATGGGTTTAACCCAACATAAAAATGGGGTTGACAATATTCGTGAAGTTGTTAATCTACTTTTATTGAAAGGAAGTATTGGTAAAGTTGGTGCGGGTACCTGTCCCGTCCGTGGACATTCAAATGTGCAAGGTGACCGTACAATGGGAATTTGGGAGAAGATGCCAGAAGAGTTCTTAGCCGGTTTGGATGCTTATTTCGACTTTAAGTCACCTAGAAAACATGGTTATGATGTTGTTAAAGCAATAGATGCTATGCATAAAAAAGAAGCGCGCTTCTTTTTAGGAATGGGAGGGAACTTTAACTCGGCAACTCCAGATACAGAGTTTACAGCTGAAGCATTAAGAAATTGCGATTTGACTGTTCATATTTCGACAAAAATAAACAGAAGTCATTTAGTACACGGTAAAGAAGCTTTAATTTTACCTTGCTTGGGGCGCACAGAAATTGATAAGCAGGCGAGCGGCGAACAATTTGTCACTACTGAGAATTCTATGGGCGTAATCGCACAATCAGTTGGGCACTTGACTCCACTGTCAGAATATTTGAAAAGTGAAACCGCTATTGTTGCTGGTATTGCCAAGGCTACTTTGAAAAATACAAAAGTAGATTGGGATACTTTGGCTGGGAATTATGACTTAATTAGAGACGCTGTTGAAGCAACAATACCTGGTTTTGATAAGTATAATGAGCGTGTTAGAGTTCCTGGTGGATTTTATCTACCTAATAATGCTAGAGACAACGATTTTACACCAACACATACAGGAAAAGCTAATTTTACAATAAATGAATTAAGTGATATAGTGCTAGATAAAGGGCACTATATGATGATGTCAATACGCACACATGATCAATACAATACAACCATTTACGGTTTAAATGATCGCTACCGCGGGATTTTGAATGAGAGAAGGGTAGTGTTTATGAACCAACAAGATGTTGATGAAGCGGGATTAAAGAAGAATGATTTGGTTGACTTGATAAGTCATTTTGAAGGACAAGAGCGCCTAGCCGAAAAGTTTATTGTGATTCCGTACAGCATACCTAGAGGATGTACAGCGACTTATTTTCCGGAGGCAAATGTATTAGTGCCGTTGAAAAGTGTGGCCAGGATTAGCAATCAGCCTACTTCAAAAACAGTTGTAATTTCTGTTCGAAAAAGTGCCTAAGTACATGTTTAAAAGTAGATTGAAAATTTTCATAGCAAACGCTATTTTTACAAATTGTAGAAATAGCGTTTTCTTTTTTAGGGCTATTTATTTTTTAAATAGAGAGGTGCAAATGCGTTACTTTTTAACTGAATAAATTTAATTTTTCGAATAAAAAAATAGTTGAGAACTGTTAAGTTGTGATGAAGTTTTTGTTTAAGAAGTTTAAGCTACTTAAATAATTAGAAAAAATATGTGTCGATATAGTTATTTTCTCAGTTTTTTATCAGTTATTGTGGGTAATATGTTGATAACTTAACCGCTTAAATAGGGAATTTAACGGTACAATAGTTTACATTTTTATATATTTGCGTGTTAGACAAAATTACATTTTAGAATAAATTATATGAGCGAAGAAATCAATAAGAGCAATTATTCAGCGGATAGTATTCAAGCATTAGAAGGAATGGAGCATGTAAGAATGCGACCATCGATGTATATTGGAGATGTAGGTGTAAGAGGTTTGCACCATTTAGTTTATGAAGTTGTCGATAACTCTATCGATGAAGCTATGGGGGGTCACTGTGACACTATTATAGTTGATATAAACGAGGATGGTTCCATTTCGGTTGAAGATAATGGTCGTGGTATTCCAGTAGGTATTCATAAAAAAGAAGGAGTTTCGGCTCTGGAGGTTGTAATGACTAAAATTGGTGCTGGAGGTAAATTTGACAAAGATTCGTATAAAGTTTCTGGAGGACTTCACGGTGTTGGGGTTTCTGTAGTAAACGCACTTTCTAATCATTTAAGAGCTACAGTTCATAGTAGTGATGGAAAGATTTACGAACAAGAATATGAAAAAGGAAAGGCGTTATATCCAGTAAAACAAATTGGCGAAACGACAAAAAGAGGTACCATCGTAACTTTTTATCCTGACCCAAGTATTTTTACGCAAACTATTGAATATTCTTATGATACGTTATCAGCACGTATGCGTGAATTGTCTTTCTTGAATAAAGGAATTTCGATCACTTTTACTGATAAGAGAGAAAAAGATAAAGATGGGAATTTTGTTGGTGAAGTTTTTCATTCTACAGAAGGTCTTAAAGAATACATTCGTTATTTAGATGGGAACCGTGAACCAATCATTGGTCATGTAATCTCTATGGATAATGACAAAGGAGAAATTCCTGTTGAGGTGGCGTTGATTTACAACACAAGTTATACAGAGAATATTTTTTCTTATGTGAATAATATTAATACACATGAAGGAGGAACACACTTGCAAGGTTTTAGAACTGGACTTACACGTTCATTAAAGAAATATGCAGATTCGTCTGGAATGTTAGATAAATTGAAGTTTGATATCTCAGGGGATGATTTCCGTGAAGGATTGACAGCAATTATATCTGTAAAAGTTGCAGAGCCACAATTTGAAGGGCAAACGAAAACGAAACTTGGAAATAGAGAAGTAGTTTCGCCTGTAAGTCAAGCAGTAGGTGATATGATTGAAGCATATTTGGAAGAAAATCCAAATGATGCACGTATCATTGTTCAAAAAGTAATTCTTGCAGCTCAAGCACGTCATGCAGCTAAAAAAGCGCGTGAAATGGTGCAGCGCAAAACCGTAATGGGTGGTGGTGGACTACCAGGAAAACTTTCTGACTGTTCAGAGCAAGATCCTGCAAAATGTGAAGTGTATCTTGTCGAGGGAGATTCGGCAGGGGGAACGGCTAAACAAGGTCGTGACCGTGCTTTTCAAGCAATCTTGCCTTTACGTGGTAAGATTTTGAATGTCGAAAAAGCAATGCATCACAAGGTTTTCGAAAATGAAGAGATTCGTAATATATTTACAGCTCTTGGAGTTACTGTAGGTACTGAAGAAGATAGCAAAGCATTGAATATTTCGAAATTACGTTACCATAAAGTAATTATTATGTGTGATGCCGATGTCGATGGTAGTCACATTTCTACTTTGATCTTAACATTCTTCTTCCGTTTTATGAAAGAATTAATTGAAGAAGGACACGTTTATATTGCAGCTCCACCTTTATATTTAGTTAAAAAAGGACAAAAGAAAGAGTATGCTTGGAATGACGTGCAACGCGACCAAGCCAATGAGAGAATGGGAGGAAGCGCGGCTATTCAACGTTATAAAGGTCTTGGAGAGATGAATGCTGAACAATTGTGGGAAACTACAATGGATCCTGGATTTAGAACTTTGCGCCAAGTAACTATTGATAGCTTAGCAGAAGCAGATAGAGTTTTCTCCATGTTGATGGGTGATGAAGTACCACCACGTAGAGAATTTATCGAGAAAAATGCAGTGTATGCAAATATCGATGCTTAAAAATTAATTGTAGTCTAGATTAATTGTTTTTTTAATTTGGAACTAACCAATAAATAAAATAACCACATAAACTCAAAAATATGAAAGTTACTATTGTAGGAGCAGGAAATGTTGGAGCCACTTGCGCAGATGTTATATCGTACCGAGGTATTGCTAGTGAAGTAGTTTTATTAGATATAAAAGAAGGTTTTGCTGAAGGAAAAGCACTTGATATAATGCAGTGTGCTACAAATACGGGATTTAATACAAAGGTTTCAGGAGTTACTAATGATTATTCTAAAACTGCTAATAGTGATGTTGTAGTAATTACATCAGGAATTCCCAGAAAACCTGGTATGACTAGAGAAGAGTTAATCGGGATTAATGCCGGGATTGTAAAATCTGTTGCAGAGAGCGTTTTACAACATTCGCCAGAAGCTATCATAGTTGTTGTTTCAAATCCTATGGATACGATGACTTACTTAGCGTTAAAAGCAACTGGTTTACCTAAAAACAGAATTATTGGTATGGGTGGAGCTTTAGATAGCTCTCGCTTTAGAACATATTTATCAATGGCTTTAGATAAACCCGCTAATGATATTGCTGCGATGGTAATAGGAGGGCATGGTGATACAACGATGATTCCATTAACGAGATTAGCTTCTTATAATGGTATTCCAGTTTCACAGTTTTTATCGCAAGAGGCTTTAGAAAAAGTTGCAGCAAATACTATGGTAGGTGGAGCGACTTTAACAGGTTTATTAGGTACATCTGCATGGTATGCACCTGGAGCTTCAGTTGCATTTTTAGTAGATAGTATTTTAAACGATCAAAAGAAGATGATTGCTTGCTCTGTAATGGTAGAAGGGGAATATGGTCAAAACGATATATGTATTGGCGTTCCTTGTATTATTGGTAAAAACGGTGTAGAGGAAATCGTTGAAATTGAGTTAAACGAGTCTGAAAAAGGATTGTTTGCTAAGAGTGCAGATGCTGTTAGGAATATGAATGACGCTTTAAAATCGATTTTAGCTTAGTATAAGTGTTATTGAACAAAGAAGACTGCACAATTGCAGTCTTTTTTTTGAGATTAATTAATAAATAAATTGGTTAATCTTAACCTTAATTATATATTTGCTCGGTTTATAAAAAATAGGGGATTAATTTCAGCTGTTTTTATTGAGGAATTTTACGATTACAACTTATTTTCTAGTGAGTTAAAAACAACAATAAATAAATATAAAATAATTAATTTTTAGTAATAATGCAGAATAAAGGACTCATTAAATTTTTCGCAATTCTATTTGCATTGGTAAGTATTTACCAACTATCATTCACATTTGTCGCAAGCAAAGTTAAAAACGATGCGAAAGCATTTGCAGGTGGGAATCCTGATAAAGAAGCTAAATATTTAGATTCTATTGGTAAAGAAAAAGTTTTTGATCTTGGATTTACAGACTTCACATTTAATGAAGTTAGTGACAAGCAAATTAACAAGGGTCTTGACTTAGAAGGTGGAATCAACGTTACACTTCAAATATCTGTAAAAGATATCTTGAAAGGATTATCTAATAATTCTAAAAATCCAGTTTTTAATAAATCATTAGCTGATGCAACTGCAAATCAAAGAGGAAATCAAACGTATATTGATGCATTCTTCGAAGCTTTTGAAGCAAACTCAAAAGGATCTGTAAAATTAGCTTCGCCAGAGATTTTCGCTAACAGAAGTTTACAAGGTGAAGATGGTGTTGATTATCAAATGACTGATTCTCAAGTACAAAAAATCATTAAGAGAAAAGTTGATGAATCTGTAGAAAGTGCTTTTGGAGTACTTAGAAAACGTATTGACAAATTTGGTGTGACGCAGCCTAATATTCAAAAATTAGGAGAGTCTGGAAAAATTCTTGTTGAGCTTCCAGGGGCTAAAGATGTGGACAGAATTAAAAAACTATTGCAAAGTACAGCTCAATTAGAGTTTTGGGAAACGTATAAAATCGACGAAGTTGGTAACTTTTTAGTTGCTGCTAACGAGGCTTTGAAAAAGACTGAAATTAATAAAGTTCAAACTAATACAGTTGTAAAAGACTCATTAAGCGCATTATTGAGTGATGTTAAAGATACGGCAGCTGTTCAAAAAGGGAATAACCCTTTATTTGACAAGATTGTTGCTCAAGGTGGTGGTCCGGTTTTAGGAATGTTTTTACCTAAGGATACAGCAACTGTAAACGGTTATTTAAAAAGAGCTGATATTAAAATTTTACTTCCTGCAGAACAGCGTTATGTTAAATTTGTTTGGGGTAAATCGACAACTATCACAAATGCTCAAGACAAAGAAATTGAAGTTGTAGAATTATACGCTTTAAAAGGAAATAGAGACAATGTAGCTGCTATGGGTGGTGGAGTTGTGACTGATGCAAAAGATTCATTTGATCAATCAGGAAAACCATCTGTTTCTATGCAAATGAACGGACAAGGTGCGAAAGCTTGGGAAGAATTAACAGGGAAAGCATATACTCAAAAAAGTAATATCGCAATTGTTCTTGATAATATCGTTTACTCTGCTCCAGGTGTATCAAGCGGACCTATCGCTGGTGGTAGATCTGAGATTTCTGGCGCCTTTGATATTACAGAAACTAAGGATTTAGCTAACGTATTAAGAGCTGGTAAATTACCTGCTGCTGCAGATATCGTACAGTCAGAAGTTGTTGGACCATCATTGGGTCAAGAAGCTATTGATAATGGTACAAATTCTGCGATTGTAGGTTTACTTATTGTATCACTATGGATGATGGTTTATTACGGTAAAGCTGGTTGGTATTCTAACATAGCATTAGCGGTTAACTTACTTTTCCTTTTCGGAATATTAGCAAGTTTAGGTGCTGTATTAACATTACCTGGTATTGCTGGTATTGTTTTAACAATGGGTACTGCAGTAGATGCGAATATCATTATATATGAAAGAGCAAAAGAAGAATTACGTGCTGGTAAAACATTAGAAGAAGCTATTAAGACTTCTTATAGCTGGAGAGGTGCAATGTCATCTATTACTGACGCTAACGTAACGCATGTATTGACAGGTGCGGTATTATTTATATTTGGTTCAGGACCAATTAAAGGTTTTGCAACAACTTTGCTAATAGGTATTGCTACTTCATTGTTTACTTCGATTTTTATCGCTAGAATTTTCTTAGATAGAAATTTGAAAACTAAAAATGACTTAACGTTTGTAACTAATTTTTCTAAGAAAATATTCAACAACTTTCATTTCAATTTCTTAGGAATGAAAAAATGGACATATTTATTTTCAAGTATTGTAATTGTTGTAAGTATCATTTCATTGTCAACAAATGGTTTAGATGAAGGTGTAGATTTCGTAGGAGGAAGAACTTTCCAAATTCGTTTTGATAAACCAATTGAAACAGATGTTGTAAAAGCTGAGTTAGCTAACGTTTTTGACGGAAGTGCTGAAGTAAAAATTTTTGGTGATAATAATCAGTTAAAAATCACAACAAAGTACAAAGTTAAAGAACATGGTGTAGAAGCTGATGGAGAGGTTAATAAGTTGTTATTTGAAACTTTAAAACATCATTATGCAGCAGGATTAACATACGATAAATTCGTTAATGCTTATGATGGTAAAACAATTGGTATTGTTCAAGCTTCAAAAGTTGGTCCGTCAGTTGCACAGGATATCAAGACTAATGCTTACTGGGCTGTACTTGGTGCCATGTTATTAGTATTCTTGTACTTGATGATTAGTTTTAGAAAATGGCAATATAGTTTGGGTGCTATCGCTGCTGTTGCGCATGATGTTATCTTTGTATTAGGAATTTATTCTCTATGCTATAAATTCATGCCTTTCGGAATGGAGATTGACCAGCACTTTATCGCTGCAATCTTAACAGTTATTGGATATTCGATGAATGATACTGTAATTGTATTTGATAGAGTTCGTGAATTTTTGGCAGGTAAGACTAAAGGAAATTTCGCTGATATCGTTAACCAATCGATTAACACTACTATGTCTAGAACAATTAATACGTCATTGACAATGATCGTGGTTTTATTAATCATGTTCATATTTGGAGGAGAATCTATTAGAGGATTTATCTTTGCAATGTTAGTTGGTATCGTTGTGGGAACATATTCATCTTTATTTATCGCTACTCCAGTTTTAGTGGATACGATCTCAAAAGAAGATAAAAACCGTGTTGAAAAAGAACATGAAGAGGTGATTTCATAATACCTTGTTAAATAAAATTATTAAAGGACTGTCTATTTAGACAGTCCTTTTTTTTTATACAAATTTTGAGGGTAAAGCCTAGACTGTTTTTTTTTTGTTAATCTTTTGTGCTCTATTTGAACCATGAGCTTCATCAATGATATAAGACAATGTTCTGCTTTGATTTCACCAGATATAAGCTAAAAACGAGAGTAAAGTAGTTATAAGGTCATTTTAGTTGATTGGTCTATTAATATTTTTTTTCTGTACTAATTTTTATAAGTCGTTTTAAATAATCTCAAAAAATGGCAAGTAATATTATGAGTTAGAGTAGAAAATTAATATGCCCTAGGGCTAACTTGCTTCTCAACGTGTTTTAAGTGTCATCAGGAATGAATTAAAGGCAGTTTCCACTAGGATTTTATGTAATCAATCAAATCATATTAATAGCAATTTAATCGACGGTTTAAACTGGAGATTAATGCAAGAATTGCTATGTAGAATTTAGTTATGTTTATTTATATTGTAAACTAGTGCACATGTGTGAGGCTATTGTAAGAGATAATTATCTCCATTTCAAAGTTTGATGTGGGGAAATTTTTTGAGACTCAGTTCGTTTGCTCTAGTTGATGTTTAGGCATAAAAAAAACCTTAATCTTTCGATTAAGGTTTTCTATGTAAGTAAGTAATCTTAAATTGAGTTGATAAAACGTTTATTTTACTTTATTAAGTATTGCTTTGAAAGCTTCTGGGTGGTTCATAGCCAAATCTGCAAGAACTTTACGGTTCAATTCGATATTGTTCTTTTTCACTTTACCCATGAATTGAGAATAAGACATTCCTTCTAATCTAGCTCCAGCGTTGATACGTTGAATCCATAAAGCACGGAAATTTCTTTTATTCACTTTTCTGTCACGGTAAGCGTAGCACATTGCTTTCTCTACCGCATTCTTAGCAACTGTCCAAACGTTTTTACGTCTACCAAAGAAACCTTTGGCTTGCTTCATTATTTTTTTTCTTCTTGCTCTTTTAGCAACTGAATTTACCGATCTTGGCATAATTTTTATGTGTTTTTGTAGCAGGCGGCTTGAATTGAATCAAAAGCACTTAATGGCCATACTCCAAGGTTATTTTTAAATTGTTTTAACCTAAAGATTATTTAGGCAAAAGTTAAAAGGCAATAGGCAAAAGTTTTAAAACTAATAGCTAGTGGCTTTTTACTAATGGCTTCCTAGATAATTCTTAATTGTTGTTTGATACTTTTCATATCTGTTTTGTGAACTAACGCTGAGTGTGTCAAAGCTAATTTACGTTTTTTAGATTTTTTAGTCAAGATGTGACTTTTAAAAGCATGCTTTCTTTTAATCTTTCCAGAACCAGTAACTTTAAAACGTTTCTTGGCGCTAGATTTGGTTTTCATTTTAGGCATTTTTTCCTAGTGTTTTAATTTATTCTTACTTACTTATTTTGAGTAATTAGCCATTAGCCATTAGCCAATAGTTCTACACTATTGCCGTTTGCCGTTTGACTATTAACTATTTCTTTTTCTTAGGAGCAATGAACATAATCATTCTCTTTCCTTCAAGAACTGGCATCGCTTCAACTTTACCAAATTCTTCTAAGTCTGTAGCTAATCTTAATAATAAGATTTGACCTTGATCTTTATAAATAATAGAACGACCTTTAAAGAATACAAAAGCTTTTAACTTAGCACCTTCTTTCAAGAATTTTTCAGCGTTCTTTCTTTTAAATTCATAATCATGCTCATCTGTTTGAGGACCAAAACGAATTTCTTTCACAGTTACTTGTGTAGATTTCGCCTTTAAAACCTTATCACGTTTCTTTTGCTCGTAAACAAATTTCTTGTAATCCATGATTTTGCATACTGGCGGCTCAGCATTTGGTGAAATTTCAACTAAATCTAGTTCAAATTGATCCGCTAAACGTAGTGCTTCTGAAAGTTTAAAAACTCCAGGCTCAATGTTTTCACCTACAAGACGTACCTCTTGTATACCACGAATATGATTATTAATTCTGTGGGCATCCTTTTTTTCTACGCGAGGTTGGTAACCTCTGTTGCTTCTTATTGCTATGACTTTATAATTTAAGTTAAACTGTAAATACTTTTAATGTTTTTTTAATCTCTGCGTCAACAATAGCGGCAAATTCTTCTATTGAAATAGTAATATTACCTTTGCCTTCTTGTCCATGACGACGTATTGAAATAGTCCCGTTTTTCTCTTCTTCTTCTCCTACAATAAGCATGAATGGGATTTTTTGCATTTCTGCATCCCTGATTTTCTTACCAATTGTTTCGTTTCGGTTGTCTATTAATGCGCGAATTTCGTGATTTTCTAGCAAATCTAAAACTTTTTTAGCATAAATTTCATATTTCTCGCTTAAAGACAAGATTATAGCTTGCTCAGGCATTAACCACAGTGGGAAATTTCCTGCAGTGTGTTCTAAAAGTATGGCTATAAAACGCTCCATAGAACCAAATGGTGCTCTGTGAATCATCACTGGTCTGTGCAATTCATTATCAGATCCTTTGTAAGTTAAATCAAAACGTTCTGGTAAATTGTAGTCCACTTGAATCGTTCCTAACTGCCATTGTCTTCCTAAGGCATCTTTTACCATGAAATCCAATTTTGGACCGTAAAAAGCTGCTTCGCCGTATTCTATTACAGTGTTTAGACCTTTGTCTGCAGCGGCATTGATAATTGCGTTCTCTGCTTTCTCCCAGTTTTCATCTGTCCCTATATATTTTTCTCTATTTTCTTTGTCTCTTAGTGAAATTTGAGCTGTAAAATTTTCAAATCCTAACGAACCAAAAACATAAAGTACTAAATCAATGACTTTTTTAAATTCTTCGTCTAGTTGTTCTGGTGTGCAAAAAATATGTGCATCATCTTGAGTAAAACCACGTACACGAGTCAAACCATGCAACTCTCCACTTTGTTCGTATCTATAAACAGTACCAAATTCAGCGTAACGTTTTGGTAAGTCTTTATATGACCACGGTCTTACGTTATAGATTTCACAGTGGTGCGGGCAATTCATTGGTTTCAGTAAAAACTCTTCACCTTCATGAGGTGTGCTTATCGGTTGAAAACTGTCTGCCCCGTATTTAGCATAATGTCCAGAAGTAACATATAATTCTTTCTGTCCAATGTGTGGCGTAACTACTTGTTCATAACCAGCTTTCTTTTGCGCTTTTTTCAAGAATTGTTCTAAGCGTTCTCTTAATGCAGCTCCTTTTGGTAGCCATAATGGTAAACCTTGACCTACTTTTTGAGAAAATGCAAACAATTCTAATTCCTTACCTAGTTTTCTGTGATCTCTTCGTTTAGCTTCTTCAAGTAAAAGTAAGTATTCAGTTAAGTCCTTCTGTTTAGGGAAAGATGTTCCATATACTCTTGTTAATTGCTTGTTCTTTTCGTCTCCTCTCCAGTAAGCACCGGCAACACTCATCACTTTCATTGCTTTGATGATTCCGGTATTTGGAATATGACCACCTCGGCACAAGTCAGTAAAAGTATCATGATCGCAAAACGTAATTGTTCCGTCCTCAAGATTTGTTATCATTTCAGTTTTGTAAACGTTGTCCTTATAAATTTCTAAAGCTTCAGCCTTAGTTACAGGACGTAATTTAAATTCATGTTTTCCTCTCGAAATTTCAAGAACGCGGTCTTCGATTTTCTTAAAGTCAGCTTCAGTGATTTTATGTTCTTCAAAATCTACGTCATAATAAAAACCGTTAGCTATCGCAGGCCCAAGAGTTAATTTGATTCCAGGATACATTTCTTCAAGAACTTGTGCCATCACGTGCGAAGTAGAGTGCCAAAAAGCTTTCTTTCCGCCTTCGTCATTCCATGTATATAAAACAAGACTACCGTCCGTCGTCAAAGGAGTTGACGTTTCAACTGTTGTACCATTAAAAGAAGCCGAAATTACATTTCTAGCAAATCCTTCGCTAATACTTTTAGCAACATCCATCGGAGTCACGTCTGCTGCGTACTCTCTAACTGACCCATCGGGTAAAGTAATCTTAATCATTGTTTGTTAATTTAAGAATGCAAATATAAACCTTTACAAAAACACACACAATATATATAAGGTTTGTTTTTTTTTACGGAGTAGGAATAATCCGTTAGCTTGATTTTTAGTGTATTTTAAATACAGCGAGCTCTATCTTGGTTAATAGTTTCTTTAGGTTTAGCAGCTATTTCCTGCTATTCGCTACAATCTACTGACCTTCTCGATTGTCATCGAGGTTGTCAGTAGGATTTCCACTGCTATCAAGGCTAGTTAATGTTTCGTTGTTTAATGAATGTTTTTTCATTTCATTTTACTCCTTATATATAGGAGAGGGTGTTTTCTGATTTTGGTCAAGACTGTTGTGCTATGTCTCATGTTGTATTTGGTAGGTTATCGTGCAACCGATTTTAATTTTGAATCTTTAAAATAGTTGTTTGGTTGTCTTGACTCGCTCTGTCTGTATTATTAAGTATAGCTATCTAAGGTTTATTTCACTTAGGAGCTATTTCCTGCTATCCGCTGCAATCTTTTATAATTACTCGATTACCATCGAATAATTATAAAAGGATTTCCACTACTATCAGGGCTAGGGTTGGGCGGTGACCAGTGTACTGTGCTTCTCCATTATATTTTGATAACCCTTGTAAGATTAGAAACGAGATTAAGAAGTGTTTGATTGATCAAGTTATATAATGAGTGCGATTGAATCTTTAATTTACATGATTAGGTAGAGACTTTGCCTCTTAATCTGTCGATTAATCCTACAAACCGAAAAAAAGCTCATTTTAGTCTAACCTCAAATAATACATTTTCAATAAGTTAAACAGTGTTTTAAAAATAAAGTAAACAAAAGCGGTTTTGGTGTATTGTTTATCGGTTTAAACTACCTACTTTTGCACCCGCAACAGCGAATAAGTTCTTTACATGATGGCAAGCAAAACGAAATGAGTTGAAAATTTATTTTCAGATTATTTTAAAAAAA
>NZ_KE384394.1:0-26872 GCF_000425505.1 Flavobacterium frigidarium DSM 17623
GCTACCGTTGTGGTGTTGAATCCAATTGATGCGCAGGACGATAACGCGTATCCAACGCAAACACCAAGTACAACAGTAGCCACTACAGTTGGAACGGTTACAGATAATGATTTATTAAATGGCGTAGCTGTTACAGCAGCGAATACAGATATAACGCCAATCACCACTGGACCACTTAGTATAGATTCAGAAGGAGTATTGACATTAGCTCCAAATACAGTATCAGGAACATACAGCATTGTATACCAATTATGCGAGGTAGGAGCGAATCCAGCGAATTGTGATTTAGCTACTGCTACGGTTGTGGTCTTGAATCCAATTGATGCGCAAGACGATAACGCGTATGCAACGCAAACACCAAGTACAACAGTAGCCACTACAGTTGGAACGGTTACAGACAATGACACATTAAATGGAGAACCAGTTACAGCAGCAAATACAGATGTAACGCCAATCACCACTGGACCACTTAGTATAGATTCAGAAGGCGTATTGACATTAGCGCCAAATACGGTATCAGGAACATACAGTATTGTATACCAATTATGCGAAGTAGGAGCCAATCCAGTAAATTGTGATTTAGCCACTGCTACAGTTGTGGTGTTGAATCCAATCATTGCAAATAGTGATGAAGCCTTTGATTTGCAGATTGCAGGTGTTACAAATCCTACTATAGTTGGAACTGTTACAGATAATGATACATTAAATGGAGTACCAGTTACAGCAGCAAATACAGATGTAACACCAGTTACAACTGGGCCTTTAAGTATTGATTCAGAAGGAGTATTGACTTTAGAGCCAAATACGCCAGCAGGAACTTATACAATAGAGTATACCATTTGTGAAGTTGGTGCTAATCCAGTTAATTGCGCAACTACAACCGCTTCTGTAGTCGTAGGTGTTAATGTATTAAATGCACTAGATGATATTCATGGACCAATTAGTGGGGTAGCAGGTGGAGACACAGGTATAAATGTTTTAGATAATGACCTAGAAAACGGTACTATTTTAGATCCATCTAGAGTTACTTTATCACCAGTTACAAATGGACCTTTAAGCATTGCGGCTAATGGGAATGTATTTATTGAGCCGAATACTATGGGAGGTATTTATACTATAAACTATACTATTTGTGATATTATTAATCCATCAAATTGTGCTACAGCCGAAGCAACTATTATTGTTGAAGAGTTACCAAGTATCGCAGTTATTAAAACAGCTGTGTTTGATGATAACAACGGAGACGGTTTTGCACAAGCAGGAGAAACAATCACATACAGTTTCCAAATTACAAATACGGGTAATGTACCGTTATCAAATGTGACTATTACAGATAACTTGCCAGGATTAGTATTAACAGGAAGTCCGATAATTAGTTTAGGAGTGGGCGAGATTAACACGACAGCTTATAGAGGTGTTTACGCTTTAACCCAAAATGATATTAATTTAGGATCTGTAAGCAATCAAGCAATGGTTCAGGGCACAAGTCCTGAAGGAACTATAGTAAGTGACTTATCTGACAGCAGTAGTGACGCAAATGACGAACAAACAGTCTTAGGAGTTGTAGGTTGTGTTGTTGAAGTCTTTAATGCAGTAGCCCCTAATGGTAGTGGTGATAATAAAATATTAAGAATTAGAGGATTAGAATGTTACCCTGAGAACACAATTGAAATATACAACAGATGGGGTGTATTAGTATTTGAAACAAGCGGATACAACAATAGTGATAGAGCGTTTAGAGGACGATCAGAAGGAAGAGTAACGGTTAATCAATCTGCAGAATTACCAGAAGGAACGTACTACTATATCCTACGATACAACGATGGTTCAGCTGCATCTCAGCAGAAAGCAGGATATTTATACATAAACAGATAGTAAAAACAATAAGACTTAAAATAGAAAATGATGAAAAGACAACTAATGATATTCTTACTGTTATTATCTGGAGCTATCTATGCACAGCAAGACGCTCAGTTTACACAGTATATGTACAACACGATTAATGTGAACCCAGCTTATGCTGGTTCACGTGAAGCTCTAAGTGTATTTGCTTTACATAGGACACAGTGGGTAGGATTAGATGGTGCTCCAGTGACTAATGCGTTTTCAGTGCATACACCCATAAATAACAGTAATGTTGGATTGGGGATTTCATTGATTAATGATAGAATAGGCCCTTCAGATGAAAATAATTTAGCGGTCGACTTTTCATATTCGATACGCACATCTGAGAATTACAAATTATCATTTGGAATTAAAGGATCTGCCAATCTATTAAATGTAGATTTCAATAAATTGAATCTATACGATAGTAACGAATACAGTTTTGCCACAAACATTGATAATAAATTTTCACCTAATATTGGTGTTGGGGTTTATTGGCATTCTGATGCTACTTATGTAGGTGTTTCGGCTCCTAATTTGTTAGAGACTAAGCATTTTGATAGGTATGCAAATACAGGCGGAAACAGTTACTTAGCGAGGGAACGTATTCACTATTTCCTTACCGCTGGGCATGTATTTGATTTGTCATACAACGTAAAGTTCAAACCAGCATTAATGACAAAGGTTGTGTCAGGAGCACCATTACAAGTTGATGTTTCAGGTAACTTTATGTTTAATAATAAATTTACTGTAGGAGTAGCTTATAGATGGAGTGCAGCATTAAGTGCTTTGGCAGGTTTTCAAGTTAGTGACTCATGGTTTATAGGTTATGGCTACGATTTAGAAACGACACGATTAGCCAATTATAATTCAGGGTCACACGAGATTTTCTTGCGTTACGAATTGTTCAATAGATACAACAAAATGGTTTCTCCAAGATTCTTTTAAAACTACAATTTATGACACTTAAAAATATAATATACAGTTCGGTCTTTTCGCTTTTAGCAAGTGTTACTTATGCTCAAAACGCAGGTATCACCAGAGCAGACAAGCAATATGAAAGCTATGCTTATTACGATGCGATTGCAACTTATGAGAAAATTGCAGAACGCGGTTATAAGGATGAAAAGATGTTCCAAAAACTAGGAAATGCTTACTACTTTAATGCTCAACTAGAAAAAGCTGCAAAGTGGTATGAAGCTCTTTTTGATTTGAATAATGAACAAGAAGCAGAGTATTATTACAGATATTCTCAATCGTTAAAATCAATAGAAGACTATAAGAAGGCTGATAAAATGCTAGAATTATTTAATAAAAAATCTGGCAATGATCAACGAGGAAAGTTATTCAATAATAATCGCGATTATCTAGCTGTTATTAAGGCAAATTCAGGTAGATTCACGATTGAGGATGCAGGAATAAATTCAAATTATTCGGATTATGGAGCTGCTATTTATGATGGTAAATTAATTTTTGCCTCAGCTAGAGATACTGGAGGGGTTTCAAAGAAGATATTCAGGTGGACAAATCAAACTTTTACAAATCTATATAGTTCAGATCTAAATGACGACGGAACGCTATCATCTCCTGAGCGATTAGCAAATACTGTTAATTCAAAATTTCATGAGTCTACGCCTATCTTTACAAAAGATGGAAAGACGATGTACTTTACGAGAAATAATTACCTAGATGGAAAGTTAGGAAAAGATGAGCAAAGAGTAGTTTTACTGAAACTTTATAAGTCTACTTTAATCGATGGAAAATGGTCAAATATCGTTGCGCTGCCTTTCAATAGTGATAATTATAGTGTGGCACATCCAACGTTGAGTATTGACGAAAAAACACTTTATTTCGCTTCAGACATGCCTGGAACTTTTGGTCAGTCTGATTTGTACAAAGTAGCAATTAATGCAGATGGAAGTTACGCAACTCCTGAAAATTTAGGTGGTAAAATAAATACAGAAGGAAGAGAAACTTTTCCGTTTGTATCTAGTGATAACCAACTCTATTTTGCAACTGATGGTAGACCAGGATTGGGTGGATTAGACGTTTATGTTACTTCACTTAAAAATCAGAATTTTGATGATATTCAAAATGTAGGCTCTCCAATTAATAGCGAAAGCGATGATTTTTCTTTCTTCATCAACAACGAAACACGTAAAGGTTTCTTTACTTCTAATCGTTCTGGGGGTGTTGGATATGATGATATCTATAAGTTTATTGAAGACAGACCATTGCTTTGTGAGCAATCTTTAAAGGGGTTGATAACTGATGTTGAAACTAATGAAATACTTGATCAAGCAAAAGTGACGCTATTTGATGAGAAGTTTGGACTTATCGAAGAGACATTTTCAAACATAGATGGTATGTATTCGTTTAACGTTTTGTGCAATAAAAAATATTATGTTCGTGCAGACAAAAAAGAATACCAAGTTGCTGAGTCAACTATTATGATTCCAAATGAAAGTGGTGCTAGCAACCTTCCATTGGCTTTATCAAAACGAGTTAAGCAGGTGGGTGTAGGATCAGACTTAGCTAAAACGCTAGAGATTCCTATTATTTACTTTGATTTAGATAAATCATTCATCCGTAAAGATGCTGCATTTGAGTTAGAGAAGGTTTTAATTGTTATGCAAGAAAATCCTACTATGAAAATTGATATTCGATCTCATACTGATAGCAGACAAACGGTGAGCTACAATGAGGCTTTATCTGACAGAAGAGCTAAAGCGACTAAAGCATGGCTTATTAAGAAGGGTATTTCTTCAAATCGTTTAACAGCAAAAGGCTATGGTGAATCTCAATTAGTAAATAAATGTGCTGATGGAGTACAATGTTCAGAAGTAGAACACCAAGCAAATAGAAGAAGCGAGTTTATAATTGTTTCTATGGAGTAATAAAATCTATTTAGTATAAAAAAAGCAACCTGTAAATAGGTTGCTTTTTTTTGTAAAAACATGAGGTTTTAAATAGTTTTAAATATTTTGAAAAAAGACTTCCAGTCAATAGTGTCACTTGTGCTACTAAATCCTTTATAATTTTTGATAGATTCTAAATTTTCAATTTTGAAATTATTTTCTAAAGCAAAAGGAGCAATACTGCTATTTTGTAATGCATGCGCTAATTTTAATTGCTGTTGGTTTTCTGGTTCTATTATAAAAAAGGCTTTCTTGTTTAATTCAATTAAATCTGCAACTACTGATTCTTCGGGTCTGCATAATATTAAATCACTTTCGTTAATCACGGTTTCGAGTTGTTTTGTCGTCATGTAATTATAGTACGTTACTTTTTTTAGAACTACTCTTTGCTGTTCTTTTTCGAACAAACCCTTTACAAAAACAACTTTACCTTTAAAGTTAACGAGTTCGTTTTGTATCTTCTGTTCTAGCAAAGTTCTGTGTGGTTCATTGCCAGACAGTAAGACTAAAAGTTTGTTTTTTATAGATACCTCCTTATAATGCATTCGGCTAGCAATATTTATATGCCTAAATTCTATCCCAAATTTTTCAAAGCCTAAATTGGCTTCTTTTTTACCGGAGTCCAGTATATTGTGCTGCAACCAGCATTCGCTAAATTTTTTAATTTGGAAACCAAATAAGGTATTCAAAATCGAATTAGCATTTTCTGGGAAGGGACATAATTGTTGTGTTATGTAAACAGACGGTATTTTACTACTATACAATCCTAATCGACCAATTGATATTATTCCATCAATAGCGTGCTCCATTGTCCACTTTTTAAGGGCTTTTTTTTCTTTCAGGATTGCTAATGCAATAGCTGGAATTTTCCGCGTTAATTTCCAGTTTAAATCTTGCAGGTAAGCGTTCACATTAATGGCGTAATTCGGTAGCTCTATTGTTTTAATGTATGGAAATTCTTTTTTAAGAAATTGAAGCGAGCCTCCTTCTGAAGCAATAATAGGAATAAGGTTGTGCTCTTGCATTGCTTTAATTAGTGCAATACTCTTTATAGCGTTTTCTAAGTTTGAGTCGGCTACTGCTATTAGTATTGTTTGGCACCTTGTATCTTCAACCATAATTTGAATCATTTATATATGGTAAGTTACAGATACAAACACTTAGTAATATTTTCCTTAGATTACTAAAATATTAATTTTTGAAATACGTTGAAAATAAAATTGGCTATTAAAAACAACTTGTTCTTAATAGCCAATTTTATTCATTTTACGAGTACCTAGTTTTCGCTAGTAATAATTTGCATGGTTTCTTTACTCACTTGTTTCAAGATTACTTTTTTACCGTTTTCAACTGTTTCTGCAGCAGTATCGTTAAAATGTCTAATAGTATATAAAGTAACATTTTCAGTGAAGTCGACTTTAAACTTCTTAGATAAAATAGTATTCATCTCTTTAAAGTTGTCAAATTTATCTTCGACACATACTGAAAAACTAATCGCTGAGTTTTGGATTAAATTAACCTTCAATTTATACTGGTGGAATAAAGAGAAAATCTCACTGATGTGTTCTTCCATGATAAAAGAGAAATCAATTGATGATAGCGAAATCAGTAATTGGTTTCGCTTAACAATAAAACAAGGTAAGTAAGGTTCTAGTGCAGTTCCTTTTGAAACACTAGTTCCTTTTAATAAGGGATTGATAAACGATTTTACATATAAAGGAATCTCCTTTTTCTGCAATGGTTGTAATGTCTTTGGGTGAATTACTGTCGCACCATAAAAAGCTAATTCGATCGCTTCACGGTAGGAAATTTGATTCAGCAAACTGGCATTTTCAAAATAACGAGGATCTGCATTCATTACTCCTGGTACATCTTTCCAAATAGTAACACTCTCTGCATTTAAACAGTAAGCAAAAATAGCGGCAGTGTAATCAGATCCTTCTCTACCTAATGTAGTTGTAAAATTATTATCATCAGATCCTAAAAATCCTTGTGTGATGTTTAATTTCTTACGCTTAATATTTTTTGAAATGTTATTTTGTGTCGCTTCCCAGTCAACTTCAGCATCTCTATAATTTGCATTGGTTTTGATAAAGTTGCGCACATCAATCCATTGCGTATCAATAGCTTTAAAATTCATGTAATGCGCAAGGATGCTAGTCGAAATCAACTCACCATAACTCACTACTTGATCGTAAACAAAATTATAATTTGGCGATTTATTATTTTCTAAAAAATATTCTAGGTCTCCAAACAATTTGTTCACAGCGCCAAACACTTCCTGCTTCTCATCCTCAAAAAGATCCATGATGATCTCATTGTGGTATTTTTTTACTTCCTGAACAGATGCTTTTAATGCCGGTGATTTATCAAAATAGTCTTTGATTACGACCTCTAGTGCATTTGTTGTCTTTCCCATTGCAGAAACAACTAATAAAACATCCTCATAACCTACTTGTTCAAGTAAATCATGTACATTTCTTATTCCTGCTGCATCTTTCACTGATGCTCCTCCAAATTTGAATACTCTCATAATCTTATTTATACAGTATTTGTAATTTATGCTCTTAATTTATTGGCAACAAAATCATTTATCCCTGCCTCATCCATTTGTACACTATGCCATTCTTGCAAAACCTTTGCACCGGTCTTTTCATAAAAATCAATAGCTGGAGTATTCCAATCAAGAACATTCCAATCGATTCTTCTAACTTGGTCTTTTTTGGCTTGTTTTATAATTTCCGAATATAATGCGTAACCTGCTCCCGTGCCACGTCGCTCGCTTTTTACAACTAGATCCTCAAGATGAAGAGTTTTACCTTTCCAAGTAGAGTAACGGTAGTAATATAAAGCAATACCGATGATTTCATTTCCATTCACTGCATCACTATTAGTAGAAGGTACTTCGGCTACAAAAACAGAAAATAATGGTTCAGACCCAAAGCCATCTCTGATTAAATCTTCCTCTGAAATAAGCACAGCATCTGGTTCTTTTTCAAAATCGGCTAATTCCTGAATAAGAGCTAAAACAGCCTTCATATCTTTAACTTCCCCTTTTCTAATGACCATATTTTTATTTTTTTTTAAAATTATCAGCTTAATTTTTGAGTATTATAGCTTCAAATTAGTTCTTTTATTAGCAAATATACAATACTAGCAAACTAAGTAAACTTTATTGATTTCATTTTCACAAAAAAACCGATATTTGTTACTTCAAATTAACTACAACGATTTCTTAATGGAAGAACGCAACAAGACTTTAGGCGAATTTATTATCGAAAACCAAAATGCCTTTCAATATTCGTCAGGTGAATTATCCCGAATTATCAACTCTATTCGTCTGGCTGCCAAAGTAGTAAACTACAAGGTAAACAAGGCTGGATTAGTCGATATCACAGGAGCTGCAGGAGAGCAGAATATTCAAGGTGAAGACCAGCAAAAACTGGATGTTTATGCTAATGAAGTTTTTATTCAAACGCTTATCAATCGTGAGATCGTATGCGGAATTGCTTCAGAAGAGAATGATGAATTTATCACTGTAGAAGGAAGTGACAATAGTCATAATAACAAATATGTTGTATTGATGGACCCTCTAGATGGATCCTCAAATATAGATGTTAATGTGTCTGTAGGGACTATTTTTTCAGTTTATAGAAGAGTAACACCAATAGGAACTCCGGTTACTTTAGAAGATTTTTTACAGCCTGGTGTAAACCAAGTAGCTGCAGGATATGTAATTTATGGAACTTCTACTATGATTGTTTATACTACAGGTCATGGAGTGAATGGATTTACGTTGAACCCAGCAATAGGAACATTCTATTTGTCACATCCTGATATGCAGTTTTCAAGAGATGGACATATATATTCTATCAATGAAGGAAACTATACGCATTTTCCACAGGGAGTAAAAAACTACATCAAATATTGTCAATCTGAAGAGGGAGATAGACCATATACTTCACGCTACATTGGAAGTTTAGTTTCTGATCTTCATAGAAATATGATTAAAGGTGGAATCTATATCTATCCTACGAGCTCAAAAGCACCAAAA
Organism: Flavobacterium frigidarium DSM 17623; assembly: GCF_000425505.1. Classification (GTDB taxonomy): domain Bacteria; phylum Bacteroidota; class Bacteroidia; order Flavobacteriales; family Flavobacteriaceae; genus Flavobacterium; species Flavobacterium frigidarium. The sequence continues at coordinate 8,857 of NZ_KE384394.1, forward strand.
GGGAAATTGAGATTGTTGTATGAATGTAATCCAATGGCCTTTATTGTCGAGCAAGCTGGAGGTAAAGCAACAGATGGTTTTGGTAGAATTATGGAAATTGAGCCAAAAGAATTGCATGAAAGAGTGCCTTTCTTTTGTGGTAGCTATAATATGGTTGAAAAAGCAGAAGAATTTATGCTTGAAGCAAAATTAAGCAAGTACTAAAAAATAATGAAGTTAAAATGAAAAAGCTTCCAATATTACTATTGGAAGCTTTTTTTATTCTGTTTTGTTACGCTTTTTCAGCGATTTCAATCTCAGTGGTAAACACATCTAGATCTGCTTTTTGGTCTGCTAATTCAAGTGCTCTAGTTACTACATTGTGAACATTCTCTGTTGTAAAGCCAAGTCCTAAACAAAGCTTATGTAACATTAACTCTTGATTATCACCTAATTGATGATCAACATTTACCATTCTCGCTAAATCATATAAACGCTCAATTCTTTTTGCATTTAAATAAGGAGGGTTGATTGGGTATTTTGTAGGATTCTCTAAAATTTCTTCGTATTCTGCAGCAGAAATCTCAAGTCTGATCGCTAGTTTGTCTAAAAAAGCGCGCTCTTCTGGTGCAAAAACTCCGTCTGCTAGTGCTAATCTAACAATAGATGAAAAGTGACCTTTGTTTCTTTGTTTGAATTCGCTATCAAATAAATCTGAAAATGACATAGTTAGTTTTTTATTTATATCGCACAAAGATAATTCAATTTTTAAATTTTTAATTTTCTTTTTAATTTTTCTTTATTAAACATTGCAATCATATATAATTTTATGTTAGGAATTGTGTGAGGCAATCTTTGTTGTTCAAAATAAATCGTAAGTTTACCATTCCGTTACCCAATTAATATTAAAGAGTCTATGTCAGAGTTTTGGATTTATTTTCAAATAGGATTAAAGCATGTTTTAGATATAAATGCCTACGATCATGTGTTGTTTTTAATGGCTTTAGCTATTCCGTATTCATTTAAAGATTGGAAGAGAATATTACTTTTGGTTTCTCTTTTTACATTAGGGCACACAGTCGCTCTTGTTCTTTCTGTTTTCGAAATAGTAACTGTGAAAGCGCATATTGTTGAACTATTAATCCCAATTACAATTTTGCTAACGGCGATTTTTAACTTGTTCAACTCAGGTAAATCTGCTAAAAATAATAAAGTCAGTATGGTTTTCTTTACCACTTTGTTTTTTGGGGTTATTCACGGTTTGGGTTTTTCAAATTATTTTAAATCTATCCTAGGAGGTTCAGCACTGTCAAAAATCCTTCCTTTAGCAGAGTTTGCTTTAGGAATAGAAGGAGCTCAAATAGCAGTTGTTTTTGCTATTTTGATATTGTCATATATAGCACAAACAGTTTTTAGATTCTCTAAGAGAGATTGGACTTTAGTAATGTCGGCATTTGTAATTGGGGTAGTTGTACCTATGATTATTGAAAACGAAATTTGGACACGATAAAATGGAAACAGAAAAATTGAATAAATACGATAAAGCTTATTTAAGGATCGCTACAGAGTGGGGTTTACTATCGTATTGCAAGCGCAAGCAAGTAGGAGCAATTATTGTGCGCGATCGCATGATTATTTCTGACGGATATAATGGTACTCCTTCGGGATTTGATAATTGTTGTGAAGACGAAGAAGGTTTGACTCGTTGGGACGTTTTACATGCCGAAGCAAATGCGATTTTAAAAGTAGCCAAATCTACGCAATCATGTGAAGGAGCTACTTTATATATCACCTTGTCTCCTTGTAAAGACTGCAGTAAATTAATTCATCAGTCAGGAATTAAAAGGGTGGTGTATCACAACGGATACCGTGATGATTCAGGAATTCAATTTTTGTTAAAAGCGGGAGTAGTTGTAGATCATATACCAGATTTAGAAGAATAAAATGAAAATCAAGAATACTTATTTGCCTTTATATATATGTGCTGCTTTGGCTGCAGGAATCGTCATTGGCGGTAGCCTAGGTATGTCTACTGAAGATAAGTTTCTAGCAAAAAATAACTCACGTACTAAGCTTAACAAATTAATTGATTTTATTGATAGTGAGTATGTTGATGATGTCGATACAGATTCGATCGTAAATGTTACTGTAAACACCATTATGGGACAACTTGATCCTCACTCTGTGTATGTTCCACCAAGTGAGCAAGTTCAAGTGGCCGAAAATATGAGGGGTGATTTTATAGGGATTGGAGTTAATTTTTATATGTATAAGGACTCTGTGGCTATAATTAAACCGGTAGAAAATGGTCCTTCGGCAAAAGCAGGTTTAAAGGCAGGTGATCGAATTCTATATGCAGATAAAACTAAATTGTATGGTAGAAAGCTGCCTAGTGATAGCTTGTTCTCGTCGCTTAAAGGTGTCGAGGGCTCTCAGGTTGAACTAACAATTTATCGAAAATCAGAAAACAAGAAGATTAAAGTAAAAGTAAAGCGAGATGTAATTCCTTTAAAGAGTGTCGATGCTTACTTAATGCTTAATGCAAATACGGGATATTTAAAAATCAATCGTTTTGCTGCAACCACTTATAACGAATTCAAAAAAGGCTTGTTGTCATTAAAAAAATCAGGGTCTACTAATCTAATAATCGATTTGCGCGATAATGGCGGTGGTTATATGGAAGAAGCTATTGCTATTGCTGATGAATTCTTGAAAGACAAGCAATTAATTGTCTTCACAAAAAATAAAAAAGGAAATATTGAAAAAACATACGCTACAAAAAAAGGCGATTTTGAGCAAGGATCAGTTAGCGTTTTAATAAATGAAAACAGTGCCTCTGCTAGTGAGATTTTAGCAGGTGCCATTCAAGATAATGATCGCGGTACAATAGTAGGTCGTCGCTCCTTTGGGAAAGGTTTAGTGCAACGCGAAATGGATTTTAATGATGGTTCGGCTGTACGATTAACCGTCGCAAGATATTACACGCCTACCGGACGCTCTATTCAAAAGCCATATGCAAGAGGTGATGAAGAGTCCTATTTTAAAGAATCTGAATCTAGATTTAAAAATGGCGAACTCTATGATAAAGACAGTATAAAAGTAGCCGACAGTTTAAAATTTAAGACACCAAAAGGTAAAATTGTATACGGCGGTGGCGGGATTGTTCCCGATTTGTTTGTGGGTCTAGAGCTCGAACACGGAAATGAAAATACGGTGTATTTAATGCAATCCGGAATTGTAGGTAATTTTGTTTTCGAACAATTAGACCAAGATAGAAAAGCATTTAACGGAATGAAATTTGCCGATTTCAAAGTAAAAATGGTAGCTTCAGACGCGTATTTCAATAAATTCCAGAAATTTCTATCCAATAACGGACTGGATCTTAGGTTAATTGGTAATAAAGCAATAGTTAAAAGGTATCTCAATGCCGAATTTGCGAGGCAGCTTTACGGAGAAAAATATTATTATGATATCGTCCTCAAGGAAGATGCTATGATAAAAGCTCTGCTGAAAAAGAAATAATTCCTTATCTTATTTCGTTATCCCACTCTTTTCTAAAACGGATAAGTTCTGTGTCAATGATCTCTTTAGAGGTTTTCAATAAATAATCAGCATCCTCTGAAAAAATAGGAGGGAAGTAAGTGATTTTTATTTCTGTAGTTCGTTTACCAAAGCATTTTAGAAAATGCGGTATGAAAGTATCGTCACCTACAAAAGCATCAGAAAGTATTTTATAATCGATCGCTACAGGAATTATTGCCGCCTTTATTTGTGTGGCAGTTCTAAACGAACCGAAATTAAATGTGGTTGTCGTAGGTAATGTAGTGGTTGTGCCCTCTGGGAAATTAATTACAGAATGTCCTTCGTTAATCGTTTGTTTGATCTTTTGACAGGTCATGTCGCGACTGTTTTGGCATTCTCTTTCTACAAAAATAACTCCTGATATTTTACATAAATACCCAATCAGTGGCCAAGAAGCAACTTCTTTCTTACCTACAGGAAAGGCATTCATGTGAGTTACAATAAGTATGGGGTCAAAGTAATAGCGGTGATTGGCAATTATCAATCCTGAGGTTGTAGGTAGGTCTCCGGTAATAATTGCACGGATGCCTAAGATTTTGTTAACAACCTTTAAAATAAAATCGCGAAGATATAGTGCGTTTTTTTGCGCTGCTTTTTCGCTCATAAAAAAACTCGCAATGTAAAATGCAAAAGATAAAGTAGAAATAAAAAGTACAAAAACGATGAGTCGTATGAGGCCTATTAATGATGATAGCATGAGATGAATTTATATCGAATGGTCAATATACTGCTATTTTTCAGTAATGCATTATAAAGGAAGTCTTTTGGCATTTTAAATAAAATGCCATGAGATCAAAATTTTTTTAATTAGAAATGCTTACAACTGTCTGTCGTTTGTCTTTTCTTCAATTGCCTTAGACATTCTAAAGATTAATAGGATTAAAACTGCACAAAAAGAGGCTGCTATTCCTATAAAAGCTACAATACTATCTCCTTGGAAAGGATGATTAAAGTCTAATAATGTAATGTTGAATACGATTAGTGCCAAAGCTAAAAACACTAAAATGCTAGTGAAAATTTTCATAATATGGTATTTTTTATTCTGCCTCAGTAAGCTGCTTGTAAATTTTTATACTGTTGGTAACCAATAGTGTTACTTTAGTATTTTAGAAGCAAAATATACATTAGGGGGTAAATTTATAAAAAAAAATGTTAGACAAACAAACCTTTAACATTCGCTGCAAACAATTTAACAGCAATTGCAAGTAATATCACACCAAAAGTCTTTCTAATGACTCCTAGGCCGTTTTCACCAAGCATTCTCTCGATTTTAGATGACGATTTTAGTACGGCATAAACGACTATGATATTAAGAACAATAGCGATAATAATATTGATAGTATGAAATTGCGATTTTAATGAAAGCAAGGTGGTCATTGTTCCTGCTCCAGCAATCAATGGGAAGGCTAATGGTACTATAGAAGCAGAGCTTGCTTCTTCGTCTTTGTAGATTCTAATTCCTAAAATCATTTCAAGCGCCAGGAAAAATAACACAAACGCACCTGCTACAGCAAATGAAGCCACATCGATACCTATTAATTTTAAAATCTCTTCACCTACAAATAAAAAGACGATCATTATAACTCCTGATGTTATAGAGGCTTTTCCTGATTCTAAGTGTCCAAATTTAGTACGTAAGTCTATTATAATAGGAATAGATCCTATAATGTCAATAACTGCAAACAATACCATTCCTACCGTAACAATTTCTCTTAGGTCGAGTAACATAGATGAATTTTAGTTTGCTAAGGTAAACATTTTAGTGAAAATTTGAGGAAAATGAGGTTCAAATACAAATTTTCGGGGCGATTCGCTTTTTGCCCTATGCAAAAATGATTTTAGTATCATTACTTTTATTAAATAGGTTGCAATTTTGAAAAAATGTCTTTGTTATTTGGTATTATCAAACATTTAAAAAGGATTTTTTAACGACTGCTTTTCAGTCTGATTGTCTATCTTTGCGCTCTATAATCACAAGTTCAATATCATGTTTCAATTAGGAAAAACCATCGTCTCAGAAGACATATTAGAAAAAGATTTCGTTTGTAATTTGTCTGCTTGTCATGGGGCTTGCTGTGTTGATGGTGATGCTGGAGCACCGTTAAGTGTTGAGGAAACTAAAATTCTTGAAGACATTTATCCTACAGTAAAACCATTCTTGCGAAAACAAGGAATCGCCGCTATTGAAGCTCAAGGAATTTGGGTAAACGGTACTGATGGAGATCTTGAAACACCGCTGATCGATGATAAAGATTGTGCTTATGTAATTTTTGATGGTCCTACCGCTTTATGTGGGATTGAGCAAGCTTACAATCAAGGGTTGATCGAATGGAAAAAACCAGTTTCTTGCCATTTATACCCTATTCGAGTAAAAGACTTTACTGAATTTGCTGCTGTCAACTACGATCGATGGGATATTTGTGATCCTGCTTGTTCTTTAGGGCAAGAACTTGAGGTTCCTGTTTACAAGTTTGTGAAAGAAGCTTTGATCAGAAGGTTTGGTCCAGACTGGTATGCTGAACTTGATAAAGTGGCTGTAGAACTAGAAGCGCAAAAAAAGAATAAATAGTCAGAAAAAAAGACTGAAATATTTTTAAAAAATTATCGAAATTAATATTGATTATCTGTTTTATATCTTTATTTTATAAGATTATTTTGCTTTATTTTTTCTATCTAATTTTATTTTAATATTCTGATTTTCAAACCATTAATTATAAAGCTGCTGAGAACGCTAGTATTTACGCAGTTGTTAAGAACTCAAGGGAATTGTGAATAAGTTTGGCTTTCATTTTTGACTACAAATCACAATCTTTGTAAAACTCAAATGCGAATTTATTTCGCACTATTATAATAAAAAAACACACAACTATAATGTCGCAAATAGAACCAATTTTACAAGAAAATAAAAACCGATTCGTAATTTTTCCAATTAAGCACCATGATATATGGGAGTTTTATAAGTCTATGGAAGCTAGTTTTTGGACAGCTGAAGAAATTGATTTATCACAAGATTTAAATGACTGGAATAACAAATTGTCTGACGACGAGCGTTATTTTGTAAAACATATTCTTGCTTTTTTTGCTGCTTCTGACGGAATTGTAAACGAAAATCTAGCTGAGAACTTTGTGAACGAAGTGCAATATGCTGAGGCGAAATTCTTTTATGGTTTCCAAATCATGATGGAGAACATCCACAGTGAAACTTATTCATTATTGATTGATACGTATGTAAAAGATGAAGATGAAAAAGATGAGTTGTTTAATGCATTAGAAGTTTTTCCAGCAATCAAGAAAAAAGCAGACTGGGCTTTACAATGGATCGAATCTGATTCATTTGCTGAGCGTTTAATTGCTTTTGCAGCGGTAGAAGGGATTTTCTTCTCGGGTGCATTTTGTTCAATCTACTGGTTGAAAAAACGTGGGTTAATGCCAGGATTGACTTTTTCTAACGAATTAATTTCGCGTGATGAAGGTGTTCACTGTGATTTTGCAGTACACTTACACAACCACCACTTGGTTAATAAAGTGCCTAAAGAGAGAATTAGAAGTATTATCGTTGATGCATTAAATATCGAGAGAGAATTTATTACAGAATCTCTTCCTGTAAGTTTAATTGGGATGAATGCTGTTTTAATGACACAATACTTAGAATTTGTTGCTGATAGATTATTAGTAGAGCTAGGTTGTGAGAGAGAATACAATACTACAAATCCATTTGACTTTATGGATATGATTTCGCTTCAAGGAAAAACAAACTTCTTTGAAAAGAAAGTAGCCGAATACCAAAAATCTGGTGTGATGAACACGGATGGTGATGCTCAAAAAATTTCTTTCGACGCTGATTTTTAATCTAGCATCTTAATTAAAAAAGAAAATTAATACCACACTTAATTTGCTTTCGCAAAAGCGATACTGCTTCAAAAAAGGCCAATTAAAATTTCACTTGCTTTTATAGCGACAGGACTCTTATGCTCTTTTTGCATCGAAGTTTAAGTTGTGAAAATAAGTGATGAGTGATTCTTAAAAGGGATTATTCGAAAATAAATATATTACAAATAACAATGAAAATAGGAAAGGGATTTTCTATTTTAAACAAAACCCAAAAGTATGTACGTAGTAAAAAGAGACGGTCGCAAAGAGCCAGTAATGTTTGACAAAATCACAGATAGAATTAAAAAGCTATGCTATGGTTTAAATGATTTAGTAGATGCTGTTAAGGTGGCTATGCGTGTAATTGAAGGTTTGTATGATGGGGTTTCTACATCTGAATTAGATAATCTAGCGGCAGAAACAGCAGCGTCAATGACTATTGCACATCCTGACTATGCACAACTAGCAGCGAGAATTGCAATATCAAATTTACACTCAAATACAACAAAATCGTTCTCAGAGACGATGACTGAAATGTTTAACTATGTAAACCCAAGAAACGGACAATATTCTCCGCTTGTGGCTGATGATGTTTACAAAGTGATTCAAGATAATGCAGAGTTTTTAGACTCGCATATCATTTATAATAGAGATTTTAATTACGATTATTTCGGTTTTAAAACATTAGAACGTTCTTACTTATTAAAGATAAACGGGAAAATTGTCGAAAGACCTCAACATATGTTAATGCGTGTATCGGTTGGGATTCACTTAGATGATCTTGATGCCGTTTTAGAAACTTATGACTTGATGTCTAAAAAGTTCTTTACACACGCAACACCTACATTATTCAACGCAGGAACTCCAAAACCTCAAATGTCATCATGTTTCCTTTTATCTATGCAAGACGATAGTATTGACGGGATTTATGACACGTTGAAGCAAACGGCAAAAATCTCCCAATCAGCAGGTGGAATTGGATTAGCGATTCACAATGTGCGTGCTACAGGTTCTTACATTCGTGGAACTAACGGAACCTCAAATGGTATCGTCCCTATGTTGCGTGTCTTTAATGATACAGCACGTTACGTAGATCAAGGTGGAGGAAAGCGTAAAGGTAGTTTTGCGATTTATATCGAAACTTGGCATGCAGATATCTTTGATTTCTTAGACTTGAAAAAGAATACTGGTAAAGAAGAAATGCGTGCAAGAGATTTATTCTTTGCCATGTGGACTTCTGATTTATTCATGAAACGTGTTCAAGAGGATGGAAATTGGACTTTAATGTGTCCTAATGAATGTCCTGGATTGTATGATGTTTATGGTGAAGAGTTTGAAGCATTATATGAAAGCTACGAGAAAGCTGGAAAAGGTAGAAAAACAATTAAAGCACATGAATTGTGGGAGAAAATTCTAGAATCTCAAATCGAGACAGGAACTCCGTATATGTTATATAAAGATGCGGCTAACCGTAAATCAAACCAAAAGAATTTAGGAACTATTCGTTCGTCAAACTTGTGTACCGAGATTATGGAGTACACTTCTCCTGATGAAGTAGCGGTTTGTAACTTGGCTTCACTTTCTTTACCAATGTTTGTTGAAGATGGTAAATTTGATCACGAAACATTTTTTAATGTAACAAAACGTGTGACTAAAAACTTGAACAAAGTAATCGACAGAAATTACTACCCAGTAAAAGAAGCTGAGAACTCTAACAAGCGTCATAGACCTGTAGGTCTTGGTGTACAAGGATTAGCAGATGCTTTTATCATGTTGCGTTTACCGTTTACATCTGACGAAGCTAAAAAACTGAACCAAGAAATTTTTGAAACATTGTACTTTGCTGCTGTAACCGCTTCTATGGAAATGGCAAAAGTAGAAGGACCTTATTCAACATTTGAAGGATCGCCTATGTCAAAAGGAGAATTCCAATTCAACATGTGGGGAATGAAAGACGAAGAATTATCAGGACGTTGGGACTGGACTTCTTTACGTAAAGAGGTTATGGAGCACGGTGTTCGTAACTCATTATTAGTTGCGCCTATGCCTACAGCTTCGACTTCTCAAATTTTGGGGAACAATGAAGCATTCGAACCATATACTTCTAATATTTACACGCGTCGTGTGCTTTCTGGAGAGTTTATCGTGGTAAACAAACATCTATTGCATGATTTAGTGGAATTAGGATTGTGGAACGAAACTTTAAAACAAGAGTTGATGCGTAACAACGGATCAGTTCAAGATTTGAATATTCCTCAAGACTTAAAAGAGTTGTACAAAACAGTATGGGAAATGTCTATGAAAGATATTATCGATATGTCACGTCAACGTGGGTATTTTGTAGATCAATCGCAATCGTTGAACTTGTTCATGCAAAATGCGAACTATTCTAAATTAACGTCAATGCATTTCTATGCTTGGCAGTCAGGATTAAAAACGGGAATGTACTACTTGAGAACAAAAGCTGCAGTTGATGCTATTAAGTTCACATTAAACAACGATAAAAAAGCAGAACCGGTTATTGTAGAATCGAAACCAGCTCCTGCTCCTGTAGCAGCTGCAGTAGAAATGACAGCCGATGAATACAAAGCGATGATCGAACTAGCTAAAAATGCTGGTCCAGAAGATTGCGAAATGTGTGGAGCTTAATATAATCCACAAGTTTAAATACAAAAGCAGCTATCATTTATTTGGTAGCTGCTTTATTTTTTAGGAGCTATTTCCCGCTTTCCGCTACAATCTTTTTAACCGCCTGCCGGCGATTAAAAAGGATTTCCACTGCAATCGGGGCTAGAAATCTCGTTAACGATTTACCCTCTATTATCTGTAGAACACTGAAATATCAGTTGCAAGTGCCTCTGAAGTGCTTCCCAACAATTTCATAACACTAACAAAAAATACTATAAAACGCAACAGCTTCACGCAGAGTATATTTGTAATATCAAATGACACAGTTATGAAAGCAATCGAACATACAAAACATATAGCCAAAAATATAATTCACCTAGTTTACTCTACTTGCACAAACGATTTAATAGTTTATTCGAAACAAGCAAGTAACATCGAACTATTCATTTTAGCCTTTTTTATTGAGTGTAACCGACTTTTCATCGCCGACAGTATTGCCATGAATACCTTGCAAAAATATTATTTTAAGAGAATGCAAGCTTACGTTACCATTAAAAACAACATCACTGATCATAAGTGGTTCGATATAAAAAATACAACGGCAGAGTTACTTTTTAGTAATAAAATTTTAAGTGGTATTTACCACAAAGAAAATAGTATCAACTAATAATGAAAAAGCTGCCCGGGATGGCAGCTTTTTTTTACTATTACTTCACCTTTATCGTCAAGAATACATTACATTACAGTATGGCTTTTACAATTTTAAAAAAGCAACATACCTTAAATCATTCTTATCATGAACATAGACCAATATAGAATTTCAAATCATTTATTTGCCAATAAGGCACAACGGTTCACACACTTTATAGTCGACTCTCTTTTTATCTACATTTTAATCTTGAGCGCAGGAACAACTTTAGTGCTATTGGGAGAAATGTTTGACAATATAGTCTTGTCTGAATGGGTGGAGACAATGAGTTTGTTCGAAATCATCGTTTACAGTATGCTAATGATTTTCTTATACTACTTTTTAACTGAAGTCTATTTTGCTAGAACAATTGCCAAAGTGATTACTAAAACTACCGTAGTGAAATACGACGGAAGCAAACCTACAGTGAGTAATGTTTTCTATAGAACACTTAGTCGTTTCATCCCTTTTGAATTTATCTCCTATTTGGGATCTGCTCAAAAAGGCTGGCACGATGCGTTATCAAGAACCTATGTTGTTAATAAAAAAGATTTTATAAAGGACCGAACAGCATTTATAAAAAGTAATGAAGTTCATACCATATAATAATAGAAAAGCCAAGTTTAATGCAAACTTGGCTTTTCTGTTTTATTACACTAAAGTGGTACTTACGGCAACTCTCATTTGTTTGGCGGCATTTACCATTTCGATTAAAGCCTTTTTAGTCTCATCCCAATGGCGCGTTTTTAAACCGCAATCTGGATTCACCCACAATTGATCTACTGGAATTACCGCTGCAGCTTTCTCTAATAAATGCACCATTTCTTGACTTGAAGGAACACGAGGAGAATGAATGTCATACACTCCAGGTCCTATTTCATTAGGATATTTAAAATCGGCAAAAGCATCTAGTAATTCCATTTGTGAACGGGAACATTCAATCGTGATTACATCGGCATCCATATCAGCAATATTCTGAATAATATCATTGAATTCGCTGTAACACATGTGGGTGTGAATTTGTGTATCGTCACGCACGCCACTTGCTGAAATACGGAATGCTTTAATCGCCCAATCTAGGTAAGCAGCCCATTCCTCCTTGCGCAATGGCAATCCTTCTCTAATAGCAGGTTCATCGATCTGGATAATTTTAATTCCTGCTTTCTCCAAATCAACCACCTCATCACGAATTGCCAAAGCTATTTGCGTACAAGTTACAGATCTTGGTTGATCATTACGTACAAACGACCATTGCAAGATGGTTACTGGACCAGTAAGCATTCCTTTGACCCATTTAGGAGTAAGCGATTGTGCAAACTCTGCCCATTTTACGGTCATAGGTTGTGGTCTTGATACATCACCATAAATAACGGGTGGCTTCACGCAGCGACTACCGTAACTTTGAACCCATCCGTTTTTTGTAAAAGCAAATCCGTCTAATTGCTCCCCAAAATATTCTACCATATCATTACGTTCAAATTCTCCATGAACAAGAACATCAATTCCTGATTCTTCTTGAAAACGAATGGTTTCTTCGGTTTCTTTTCGAATGAGATCATCATACTCTGATTGTGATAATTCTCCTTTTTTAAATTTGGCTCTCCAACTACGTACTTCAGCCGTTTGGGGAAACGAACCAATAGTTGTCGTAGGGAAGAGCGGTAATTTTAAGGCGTCAATTTGGAGTTGTCTTCTCACAGAAAATGGATTGTGTCGTTGTGAATCTTCGGCAACAATACTGGCAACCCTATTTTTGACGTCTCTATTATGAATTATAGTTGCCTTTTTTCGGTTGTCGTTTGCAAGTGTGTTTTCTTCAAAAATGGCTTGATCGTTTTCTGTAATTTCCCCCGACACTAAATTGCGTAGCACAACGACTTCTTCTATTTTTTGTTTGGCGAAAGCCAACCATTGTTTGATCTCAGTACTCAAAGTTGCTTCGTTTGTCTCTAAATCTAAGTCACAAGGAGAGTGAATTAAGGAACAAGAAGGTGCAATAAAAAGACGATCAGCTCCAAGAGCATCCACCGCTTTTTGAATCAAGGAAATAGATTTTTTGAAGTCATTTTTCCAAATGTTTCTTCCGTCAATAACTCCTAGAGAAAGCGAAGTCTTTTCAGATAATAAATTAGATTCTAAAATATCATCTAATTGCAAAGAGCAACGAACTAGATCAAGGTGAAAAGTGTGTACGGGTAGAGATAAGGCTGTAGCCAAATTTTCTCCAAAACAATCAAAGTAGTTCGCTAGGATGATTTTGATATCTGGGAATTTCTCGTTGATCTTAGTATAAACAGAAACCAAAGCGGCTCTTTCAACATCAGAAAGATTTAAGGCTAGGAAAGGTTCGTCAAACTGAACGTATTCAACTTGCTCTTCTTGCAATTTTTTTAAAATTTCGAAATAAACCGGAAGTAATTTGTCAATCAATTCAATTCTATGAAAACCTGCTTGCTTTTCCTTTCCTAGAAGTAAATAAGAAACAGGACCTATAATTACTGGCTTAGTTTCAAAACCTGCTGCTTTTGCTTCTTTGTATTCGTCTATAATTTTTTCTGAAAACAAACTAAATTCTTGGTCTTTAGTAAATTCAGGCACGATATAATGGTAGTTGGTATCAAACCACTTCGTCATTTCCATAGCTACAACATCTTGATCACCTTTTTGTGCGCCTCTCGCCATCGCAAAGTACAAGTCGAGAACCGAATTCTCTTTTGCAAAAGCAGTATATTGCTCTGGAATTACAGCTAATGTTAGTGACAAATCAAGAACTTGATCGTAGAATGAAAAGTCATTTGACGGAATCAAATCTATACCAGCCTGGGATTGTAGCTTCCAGTTGGCTAGCCGAATCTCTTTTCCGGTTGCCAAGAGTTCATCTGCAGTAATTTTCCCTGACCAATACAATTCACTCGCTTTTTTTAATTCTCTGTTGCTACCTATTCTTGGAAATCCTAAGTTGTTTGTTTTCATGTTTTTTAGTATTTATTTCTTGACAAAGGTATAAGCTTAGTATTAATTACTTAATTTTATCATTTAACTAAGTAATATGAACTGCATTACAATAAAATGGCAGTATTAATTATTGTTTAGTTCTATAAATCATATTAACTGCAGTAAAAAACACTATGGAAAACTTAGATGCAACCGATATTCAAATATTAAAACACCTTCAAGAAGATGCGTATATCAATATAAAAGACTTGGCGGGGAAATTATTTTTAACAGCTACACCTGTTTACGAACGTATTAAAAGATTGGAAAAAGAGGGGTACATCATGAAATATGTAGCCTTGCTGGATAAACAAAAAATGAACTTGGGAATGATTGTTTTTTGTAATGTTCGTTTAAAAGAACATGCTCGTAACGTGGGGAGTAATTTTGTAAAAGATATTGTGGCACTCCCTGAAATAATCGAATCATACAATATCGCTGGAGATTACGATTTTATGCTGAAAATATTAGTCAAAGACATGGCAAGTTATCAGGACTTTGTCATGAATAAATTATCGACAATTGAGAATATAGGGAATACGCAAACTATATTTGTCATGGGAGAAATAAAACATAGTACAGCGTTAAATTTTTAATTATAAAAAAAAGCTGTTTGAAATTAAATTCCAAACAGCTTTTATATTTTGCAATGGTTTGCTATTACAGTGCAATAAATGGGTTCTCACCATCATTGATTTGCTCCACAGATTGTCCCACTTTTACATTTTCTAGTTTTAGATCAAACAATCCTCTATGCATGGTTGCAATTTTAAGTCCGCTAGGGAATGTAGTCCAGTCTTCCCAGCTCGATTCGATACCGCCAATGGGAATAATACCAACCCACATTTGCCAAGCTCTAGGTAAATTATCGGCGTCTAACAACCATAAATAAGAATCTCCAGGAGTACTGCCTCCAGAGGCATAAGTTACTAATAGCGCCTCTTGAGTTCCAATTTTTACAATGCTTCTAGTAGTGCCTAAATCGCGTAATTTGAATGGTGCAACTAGCCAAAAGGAATCATTGTTGAAAAAATCATTTGCTTTTTTTATAGCGGCTGTTTTATCGTCACCAGAAAGTGGTTGATCGCCATCGTAAGCAATACCCTTTAAGGTTTGATTGTTGTAAATGACTGTTTTACTATCCCATTTTACCTGTACGTTATTGTTAGTTTTATCCCATAAGTAATGGTGTTCACCCATGAATGTAAACGCAATAGCTGCGGTGGTTTCCCAAGCTTTTTGATTAATTTCAAGCTGAATTTTGTTAGTAAGCGTTTCAGCTTTTGATCCGCGCTCTCCTTCAGGAAGAGGTTTGCTTGCGAAGTATGAAAAACCAAGCAGTAAAACGATAATAACCAGCATGATGAATGCGATTATTTTAAATGTTTTTTTCATTATTTTAAATTGTGCTATTTTATAAATGCTTTCCAAAAGTACTAAAATAAGCGCATTTGTAGAAAAATCTTTTTTAGTAATTTGAGCATATAAAAAAAGAGCTTAACGCTATTGCGTTAAGCTCTTTCAGGACAATTTTTAGTGGTAATTAACTATTATATTGTAATTATTTAATTGCAGCCCACTTACTGTCAATTTTTGAAAGATATTTAGATTCGTCTTTGTTCCAAATATCTAATGTGTTTACTGTTGTTCCATTTAAATCGCCGTTAAAAAACAAGTATAATTTATTATCTACAACTTTAAAAGTTTCAGGATTGATTGAAAATTTAGAGTCTTTTTCAGCTACACCCCAAGCGCAGTAACCGTTAACTTGTGGTAAGTATTTTTTAGGATTTGCTTTAAAAGCTTTTGCATTCTCTTTTGAAGAAAAGTGATACATGATTTTATCGTTTTGTTCTGTAAAATCAGCTGTTCCTTGTATTGCTTTATGATCTTTTTGATAAGCCACTACATCGTATCCCCCAATGGCTAACCCTGATTTGTCAACAGCGTCAACTTGTGCAAATACTCCGTTTGAAAATAAAGCAATAAATGCTACTACTAATGTTGATTTTAAATTTTTCATGTTTTTGATTTTAATTATTTCTATTTGTAAGGTTGTAATTCTGTTTTATGTTAAGCAGTGACAGCTTCGGTAATCAGTTCTTGAGCACTTTCAATATTCCATTCACCTTCAATCATGCGGTGTACGTAGCAGGCGTCGGCTTGTTTTAATAATTCTGCTTTTTGTTCAGCAGTTAGATTACCTTCAATTTTTATTTTTGCGGTAACGTTAGAAGTAAGTTTCCCAGCTTCGCCACGCTTTACATTTAATTCAAACTCGCCGTCGACTTCGCCTATCGTCCAATTATTTTTTCTAGCAATGTATCGTACCGTTGCTACTTTGCACATTGCAATACTAGATAGGATTAAGTCCTCTGGTGAGAATCCTAGATCAGTCCCTTTGCTATTTGTAGGTTCGTCACCTACAATCGCATGTCTACCGTTTGTTATCAAAGATTGGTATCCAGTAGGTAGGTTTTTGATGTTTATTTTCTTTCCCATGATCCTAGCTTTTTATAATGTTTTTCAAGTGACTACCCATCACTGACGCGCTTTGTACTCCGTTTTGAGTTCCTACAATTTCTCCATTTTTAAAGTAAAATAAGGCAGGAATACTTCTCACTTTAAATTGTGCAGCAAGTTCTGGGTTTTTGTCTATATTAATTTTAGAAATGACTGCTTTGCCTTCAAAGTCAGTAGCTAATTGTTCTAACGCAGGATGCAGCGCTTTACAAGGTCCGCACCAGTCAGCAAAAAAGTCAACTAGTACGACATCGTTGTTAGTAATCGTAGCATCAAAATTATTTTTATCTAAATGTTGTATCATCTTAATTGTTCTTTAGGGTTCTTAAAAATTATAGTGCTGGAGCAACTGGAAAATCGATAGCAACATCAGTTACATTATGGAATAAGTTTGTCACAGTAATGATTCCTATAGCCATAATTAAATCGACAACATTTGCTTTTGTATATCCTGCAGCATAAAACTCTTCAAGAGCTGCATCACCTATTTTACCTTTTGTAGCAACAATGTTTACGGCAGTTTTGGCTAAAATGTCAATTTTAGAATCCCAGCTTGCGCCACCTTTTCTTAATTCGATAATTTGGTCATCTGTAAAACCATTCATTTTACTTGTTACAGTATGTGCTGATTGGCAATATCTACATTCATTTAATTGACTCACTGCTAAGTCAATTACTTCTTTTTGTTTTTTATTGAAAGAAGATGCCGCTCCCGAAAACTGTAAATAACTTCCTAAAGCATGTTCAGAGTGTGCCATTGCTCCATAAATATTAGGCACAAAACCCACTGCTTTTTTTAAGTTATCAAAGATTGCTTGATTGTTTGCTGATACTTCTTCTCTTGTTGGTACGTTGAAATTTGACATGATTTTTTATTTTTTGTGAATTAATAATTATATAAATAAGTTGCTTTCGTTACAGTAGTAATCTGTGATTGCCATATTCTGACAAAAATCAGCTTGTGTTATTGCAATTAGTTGCGGTGATTTTTTTGTTTCATTCAGGTTAAAAGCATTTTTAAATCCTGTAATAAGTTTGTGTATTGTTCTCATAATAAATTGTTTCATTTTGATAGTACAAAGGTGCGACGAAAGAAGGCCTTCAAGTTAGGTCGCTTTTCCCGCAGAGTTGTTCATTATTCCCTTTTGGCGTTTTTTACTAGTTTTAGGAGCAGAAAGTGAAGTATTTTCAAGAAGACCCGTCCCGCTTTCCGCTGCAATCTTTTTATTTTTAAAGAAAAAATAAAAAGGATTTCCACTGCAATCGGGGCTAAGAGATAGTGTTTTGTTCTTTTAAGAGTCATTGCGAGGAACAAAGCAATCACGCTGAAAGCGTCTCAAGTTTGCAGAGTCACTTTGCTGAGACGCTTTCAGCGAGACAATAGGGGTGGAGATTGTTTGCGTAATTGAATTTTATTGAAGGGTAATTAAAGAGTGTTAATGAACTATACCTTTTTTTGAGTTTGTAACTCCTCATAGTTTGTCACGCTGAAAGCGTCTCAAGTTTGCAGAGTCACTTTACTGAGACGCTTTGAGCGAGACAAACGATAGTTGAAAATGTTTGTCGAGTTACTTTATTGAGACGCTTTGAGCGAGACAAAAGGGGTGGAGATTGTTTGCGTAATTAAGTTTTATTGAAGGGTAATTACAGAGTATTTATAGAGTGTCGCTTTTTTAACGAGTTTGTAACTCCTCATAGTTTGTCACGCTGAAAGCATCTCTAGTTTGCAG
The DNA here is from genome assembly GCF_000425505.1 of Flavobacterium frigidarium DSM 17623. GTDB lineage: Bacteria > Bacteroidota > Bacteroidia > Flavobacteriales > Flavobacteriaceae > Flavobacterium > Flavobacterium frigidarium. The sequence goes on from NZ_KE384394.1 coordinate 26,851, forward strand.
AGTCACTTTACTGAGACGCTTT
>NZ_KE384394.1:27578-82301 GCF_000425505.1 Flavobacterium frigidarium DSM 17623
TGAGTTTTATTGAAGGGTAATTACAGAGTGTTTATAGAGTGTCGCTTTTTTAACGAGTTTGTAACTCCTCATAGTTTGTCACGCTGAAAGCGTCTCTAGTTTGCTGAGTTACTTTCGTGAGACGCTTTCAGCGTGACAAATGGTGGTGATGATTGTTTGTGTAAGCGGATTGTATCGTTAAGTAAATACTTCTTGCCACTCTCAACACCCTAGCCCAGATAGTCGCGGCATCCTTTTATGCTGGGGTTCAGCATAAAAGATAGAGCAAATAGCTGGAATAGCTCCTAGAAATCAGTCAACGTCTTTCTTGAATTCTGATGGGGAAACGCCTTCTAATTTTTTAAAAAACCTACTGAAGGACTGGATGTCTTCGTAACCTATTTCGTAAGCGATTTCCTTTATACTTTGATCAGAATGGCGCAACAAGCGACGTGCTTCAAGTATAGTGCGGTCTTGAATGATTTGTAAAGGGGATTTCTCGTTGTACTTTTTGAATAAATTAGATAAAGTTTTAGGGCTTTTGTTGAGCATTTCTGCGTAGTCAGCCACTTGTTTTTTTATCTTAAAATTGGTTTCCACGAGATAGTTGTAGTCGCGAACAATATCTAATTGTTTTTTATCAAATGTGGTTAGTTCTGTTTGTTCTTTGTAGATACGAGTGCATAAAATAAGCAGGCGCTTTAGCATCATTTGTAGCATGTCATTTTGCAAATCATCCTTAGAAGCCATTTCGATTGCAAACATCTTCCATAATATTTCTAATTTTTCTAGCTCGGCATCTGGAATGGCAATTTTGGGAAATTGTGATGCGCCAAAAAACAAGATGCCTTTACAGCCTACTTCGCTATCGTGATCTGCTATACAGTAGAACGCTCTGTTAAAGCGAATTAATCTGGCGCTATTGATTTTTATTATTTCAACTTTATGATATTCTGTTAAGAACAAAACGGTGTTTGTAGGGAAGTTGTGTTCAATACCGTCAACCTTTATATCCATTGGTTCGAGTGACCAAATCACACTTAATCCATCGGCGATTTTCTCTTTAAGCAAATGACAATTGCTAGAGTCTATTTCTGCTAATCTGATGAATTCATTGAGTTGGCCTGTAAATAACATAAAAAAGGGTGTTAAAGCTTATTTTCTAATTTCAAAATTTCGTTAGCAACACGTTGGGCTGCCACTACGGCGCCTTCCATATAACCAGGGTGTTGTTGAGCGGTTTCGGTTCCTGCAAATAATAAGCGATTGTCGCAATAGTTTTTTCTAAACAAAGGATGGCCATTATTTTGATGCGGGTACATAAATCCTATTTGTTTGGCGCTCTTTGTAAATTCTTCTTTTGACCAAACAGTTTCATGATAAGACGTAAACTGAAGTGCTTCCTGACCAAAAACTTTCTCTAATTGCGTTTTTAATTTGATCAAGCGTTCTTCTTTTGTGTACATCTCCATGCCGGAGCTTATAAAACCACACAATGCAAATGTAGTAAGTGCTTCATTTGACTGATCGTAGAATTCGGTTATAGGGCCAACATTGCTAAATAATGTTCCTGAAATATTCTTGTTGCGCCAGAATGCAGTGTCGTAAACAAAAGCAACTTTAATAGCGTCTTGCATCCAGGTATGTGTTTTTTCGGCAAGATCTTGCAACTGAATTGGTAAGCTAGGAACAACCGTGATGTCATGAGTAAATAGCGCTTGTGGTAAAGTTGAAATCACATAATCAGTCTCTAGAATGGTGTTAGTGGTAGTAACTTTTGTTAAATTATTTTCAAAGTTGATATTGGTGACCGCTTCATTTAAATGCGTAGTAATACCAATCAATTTATTTAATATGCTATCTATAAGTTGGCTTGTTCCACCGGTAACACGGTAGCTAGGACTATTTTGTGGAATGTCAATTTCTTGCGGAGGCGCTGTAGAAAAGGGTTCAAAAAAAGAAGTGCCTGTCATGAATTGCTCGTAGTAGTCTAGGTTAAATTCGCTAAGTAAAGCACGAAAATTGGTATGAGCATCATTAAACCATGTAGCACCCATTTCAATTTGCGTGTTGGAATCTTTAATGGTGTGAATGCGCCCACCCACGCGGTCTCTTGCTTCTACAATTTCGATATCAAAACCTTTATTTTGGAGATGATAAGCGGTTAATAATCCACTCAATCCTGCGCCGAGTATGGTAATCTTTTTAGCCATTGTACTTTGATGTATTTGTGGGTAAAAATACGCGCTATTTGTTTAATACTTGCAAATGACTTTTTAATTTTTGATAAAATACTTTTATAGACAGCCGCAATTAAGTAGGGATTTCAAAGAGGCATTAAACAAGTAAAAGGTATTTTAACTCAATGGGATTTCTCTATCTTTGGAAAATAATTTAATTATTTTAATCCTACAATAAACAGCATGAACTGGGAACAACTACTATCATTAAAAAGACAAGGCGATACTAGCAAGCGATTACGAATAGAGCAAGACGACACGCGATTAGGTTTTGAGGTTGATTATGATCGAATTATTTTTTCGGCGGCTTTTAGAAGTTTGCAAGATAAAACGCAGGTAATTCCTTTGTCAAAGACTGATTTTGTACATACCAGATTGACTCATAGTTTAGAGGTTTCGGTAGTAGGCCGCTCATTAGGAAGATTAGTAGGGAAGAAAATAATTGAAAAATATCCCCATTTAAGAGAAGTTCATGGTTATCAGATGAACGACTTTGGGGCAATTGTAGCTGCAGCTTCATTAGCACATGATATAGGTAACCCACCTTTTGGGCATTCAGGTGAAAAGGCAATAGGAGAATATTTTTCTATTGGAAACGGAAAAAAATACAAAGATCAATTATCGAGCAAGCAATGGCAAGATCTAATAGATTTTGAAGGAAACGCAAATGGTTTTTCGGTGCTTACGGCAAGTCGTCCGGGGATTGAAGGTGGCCTCCGTATTTCATACGCTACTCTAGGTGCTTTCATGAAATATCCTAAAGAGAGTTTACCTAAAAAACCAACAAGCAATATTGCAGATAAAAAATACGGTTTCTTTCAAACAGACAAACATTTTTTTGAGCAAGCAGCAAACGATATGGGGCTTATTGCTAATAAATCTGGAAATGATATTGGTTTTGAAAGACATCCACTAGCTTACCTTGTAGAAGCGGCTGATGATATTTGCTATACTATTATAGACTTTGAGGACGGAATCAATTTAGGTCTTGTTTCGGAGGATTTTGCTCTTGAATATTTGATTAAATTAGTAAAAGACAGTATTGACACTCGAAAATATAAAACACTTGAAACTAAAGAGGATCGAATAAGTTACCTGCGTGCATTAGCAATAGGTAGTTTAATCAATGATGCCGTAAAAGTATTTATAGATAATGAAGAGGCCATTTTACAAGGGAAGTTTCCTTTTGCTTTGACTGACAAAAGTAAGTACAAAGCACAAATGGATGATATAATAAAAATTAGTGTTGATAACATTTATCAAAGCCGCGAAGTAATCGAAAAGGAGATTGTAGGGTATCAAATCATACAGACATTACTAGATAAATTTATCACAGCTTATGACAATAAATATAATGGTGTAGCCTCAAACTATGATGCACTTATTTTAAAAATGTTGCCAGAGAAGCATCATATAGAAAAAGACAATCTGTATGAAAGATTACTTCATATATGCCATTATATTTCTTTACTAACTGATGGAAATGCGCTAGAGTTGTTTAATACGATAAATGGTAAAAAAGGGGTGTAAGTTTAAAAAGCATAGGTAATACCTACACCTAGAACTTGTTTAAGTTGAAGTTTAGGGCCTACAGTAACTTGTACTCCCTCAACTTCTTCTTTTGCTTTGATATCATCATCATAAATGATGTGAGCCCCTATATTAGTTCTTACGTGGTCATTAACGACAAGTTCAATTTGTAAATCGTTGTCAATGTCGACGTTTCCAAATCTATTGATGTAATCAGAGTATAAACTAATGCGGTTCTCTAGAATGATGTTTTTAAGGATTTCTTTTTTGTACAATGCAGTGATTAAGAAACCGAGTTCAATTTTAGATTTCTCTCCTGGCGTTAGTAAATTTCCTTCACTATCATAAGTGGCCTTAACCACACCAAAAGACCCTAAATTTGCTAGACGCTGGTCTAATACAAAAGTCATCTTTGAGGTAAAAGGAGAGATGTAAAGTAATTTATTTTTTTCTTTTGTAGCATATTCAGCTCCAATACCCACAAATAAATAGGCAGGGGCAAATAATTTAGATACTGCAGTGCTCGTGTTGGGATACGAATAACCTTCTGTAAATTGTGTATTAAAATTTAATTTGGCTGTATAATACCAGTTAGAAATGGTATCTGTTCTATAACCGAAGGCGGTATTGTATTGAAAAGCATCCTCTGTTTTTCTCAGCTCTATTCCATCTTGCTTGTTGAGGCCGTAACGCATTACAAGCTCATTAGTCCAATTGTAATTTTCCTTGGTGTAAACACGTGTAAATTTAGATTTTATTAATCCAGAAATCGAGCTCGTTCCTCCAGCATTCCAGTTTAAAAAAGCAATTTCTGAAATGTCAAATCCAATTTGATTTTTCTTTGTCCAGTGACTCAAAGTGTCTCTTTGTACCGTAGGTTTTGGAACTCTTTTAGTAGTAATAATTTTCTGAGAGAATGCGGTTGTCGAAAAAAGAAACAACAAACAAAGTGAACACAGCAATTTAGACATATGGTTGGTGGTTAGGGGACGCAAAATAATTATTTTGATTTACTTGAAAAAATCGTTTCCAAATTTTTAACGTCGATTTTGCAATATTGTTGCAGCTCAAAAACTGTTCCATGTTCGATAAATTCGTCTGGCACCCCTAAAGTAGTTATGTTCTTTTTATAATCGTGTTCGGCAGCAAATTCTAAGATGGCGCTTCCAAAACCACCTTTCACAGTTCCGTCCTCAATTGTAATTATCTCTGAATATTGAGAAAATATTTTATGCAATTGATTTTTATCTAATGGCTTTACAAATGGAAAATCGTAATGTGCAACCAAATCATTAGTTTCTATATTCGATAAAGCTGTAGTAACATTGTTGCCAATGGTACCAGTTGAAAGAACAGCAATTTTTGACCCTGATCTTAATTCATTTGCTTTTCCAATTTTAATTTCTTCATAGTGACCAAAATGTTCTTTTTGCCATTTGGGAATTTGTCCGCGTCCGCGAGGATACCTAATTGCAATAGGTTGTGCTAACCCCAATTGTGCTGTGTATAAAATATTTTGAAGTTCTAATTCATTTAGAGGAGCGTAAATTATCATATTAGGAATGCATCTTAAATAGGCGATGTCATAAACACCATGATGAGTGGCGCCATCTTCACCCACTAATCCGGCGCGATCTAAGCAGAATATTACAGGTAGATTTTGGAGAGCGACATCATGAATTACTTGGTCATAAGCACGTTGTAAAAAAGTCGAATAAATGTTACAATATACGATCATTCCTTGTGTGGCCATACCTGCTGCTAGTGTAACTGCGTGCTGCTCTGCTATACCTACATCAAAAGCGCGTTGAGGTAGTGCTTCCATCATAAATTTTAGCGAACTACCAGAAGGCATTGCAGGTGTAATACCTATAATTTTTTCATTTTTAAGGGCCAAGTCTAATACGGTCAAGCCAAAGACGTCTTGATATTTTGGAGCAAGATTTTCTTCAGATTTAATATGTATTTCTCCAGACTTAGCATCAAATTTTCCTGGCGCATGGTATTTTACCTGATCCTCTTCTGCTTGTTTGAGCCCTTTTCCCTTGATAGTAGTGATGTGCAGAAATTTTGGGCCTTTTATTTTTTGTAAACGTTTCAATTCTTTTACAACTGCAAACATATCATTTCCATCGATTGGTCCTGAATAATCAAAATTCAAGGATTTGATCATGTTGTTTTGCTTGTGATTTTTTCCGTTTTTAACTGCTGTTAAATAATTTTTTAAAGCACCTACACTAGGGTCAATCCCTATAGCATTGTCATTTAGAATCACTAATAAATTAGCATCAGTAACCCCAGCGTGATTCAATCCTTCAAAAGCCATTCCTGATGCAATTGAAGCGTCTCCTATTACAGCAATGTGCTGTTTATTAAATTCTCCTTTTAAATTAGAAGCAATTGCCATTCCTAAAGCGGCAGAAATAGAGGTAGAAGAGTGGCCTACGCCAAATGCATCATACTCACTTTCACTTTTTTTTGGGAAACCCGATATTCCTTTCAATTGGCGATTTGTATCGAAGTTTTCTCTGCGACCTGTAAGTATTTTATGTCCGTAAGCTTGGTGACCCACATCCCAAATAAGTAAATCATCGGGTGTGTTGAATACATAATGCAAAGCAACGGTAAGCTCTATGACACCTAAGCTTGCGCCAAGATGACCTTCTTTTACAGATACAATATCAATAATGAAATCACGAAGTTCTTGAGCAACTTGAGGAAGTTGTTCTTCATCTAATTTGCGTAAATCCGACGGATAATAAATGCTCGAAAGTAATGTGTTTGACATATAGCAAATGTACGATTTGAAATTGTATTTTTGCATTCGATAAAAAAGTTGTTTTACCAAGAATCAGAAAAAAAACAGAGATTTGCAGCAGGATTTAAGTTGTAAGTTGGCACCTCATATTATGATAAATCCTTTTACAGACGAGTATTTTATGAAGAAGGCTTTGAATGAAGCCGAAATGGCTTTTGAAAAAGGCGAGATCCCTGTGGGAGCTATAGTTGTAGTTAATAATATCGTTATTGCTCGAAGTCATAATTTAACGGAGTTGTTAAACGACGTTACTGCACATGCTGAAATGCAATCTATTACAGCGGCAGCAAACTATTTAGGCGGTAAATATTTAAAAGATTGCACTTTGTATGTTACGCTTGAGCCCTGCCAAATGTGCACAGGTGCTTTGTACTGGAGTCAAATTTCAAAAATTGTTTATGGAGCACGTGACGAACATCGTGGTTATGAAAAAATGGGAACACAACTACATCCTAAGACTACGGTTGTCCGCGGTGTCTTAGCTGATGAAGCTGCTGATTTAATGAAACGTTTTTTTGCAGAAAGAAGGAAGTGATAGCTATCTATATCAACACTAATCACCAAAATTCGCTAAATTTTATGGTGATTATACCAATTTATAACTATAATTAAAAAATGAAGAAAAGTTTACTGTCGCTCATGTTGGGCGGTTTGACAATAGGAACAACGGAGTTTGTAGTGATGGGACTTTTGCCTGATATAGCATCAGATTTAAAAGTTTCGATTCCGGTGGCTGGATATTTAATATCAGCGTATGCTTTAGGTGTTGTAATTGGGGCTCCATTGATTGTTATGATGGCTCGTAACGCGCCTCAAAAAAAGATTTTGATGATTCTAGCAGTGATGTTAACCCTTTTTAATTCCTTAGCTATTATTGCGCCTTCTTATAATTTTCTATTTCTTTCCCGTTTGCTCGCAGGATTGCCGCATGGAGCTTTTTTTGGTGTGGGTGCTGTGGTGGCAACTCGACTAGCAGAAAAAGGAAAAGAAGGACAAGCTATATCCATTATGTTTTCAGGTTTAACAGTGGCAAATCTCGCTGGAGTGCCTTTTGGAACCTACATCGGGCATCACTTTGCTTGGCGGTATACGTTTATTATTATTGCCTTTATTGGACTATTAACGATTGCAGCTCTTTATTTTTGGATGCCAAATTTAGAAGCCAGAGCAAAAGTAACAGTAAAAAGTCAGTTGCAAGTATTTAAAAAACTAGACGCTTGGTTGGTAATTTTGATTACTGCCATAGGTACAGGAGGATTGTTTTGCTGGATTAGTTATATTGCTCCATTGTTAACAAACGTATCTAAATTCTCAGCTGAAAATGTATCCTATATTTTGGTTTTAGCCGGATTAGGAATGGTAATAGGAAACTTAATAGGAGGAAAGTTAACTGATCGGTTTTCTCCTGAGATTTCTATTATAGCTATTTTGTTATCGCTTTCGGTTGATTTGGTGTTGGTTTATCTCTTTTCTTCAAATCAATATGCAAGTTTAATTTTAGTGTTTACAACAGGTTGTATTTCCTTTTCGATTGGTTCAGCGATACAAATCTTGATGATTAGAACAGCGGTGGGTTCTGAGCTGATTGCATCGGCTTCTATACAAGCTGCTTTTAATGTTGGGAATGCCTTAGGAGCTTTTTTAGGAGGGTTGCCATTGGTTGCAGGTTTAAACTATGCTACACCTAACTTGGTGGGTGTTGTAATGTCTATATGTGGTGCTTTAATTACAGTTTTCTTTTTGCAAAGAAAGCGTAAGTTAGCCCGTTTGCAAAACAGTTAATTAAAACTATTAAAAAGGTAGTTAATCTAATACTTAAGCTATTATTGTTAGTAGTATGAGATGATATAATAGAGTTATGATGTAATTTCATAATTCTATTTTTTTAGCCCGGATAGTAGTGAAAATCCTTTAATCCCGACTTTTAGGGATTAAAGATTGTAGCGAATAGCTGGAAATAGCTCCTGATAATTTTATTTAATGAAGCCCTCAAAATAGGTTAATCTTTTGCTTTACAGTGAGAACAAGACACAAAAAAACCGCCAATCTTGCGAAAAGCGGTTTCTTGTTTAGTCTTTTATAACATTTCCTTTTTTGTCAAAGAAATGATATTCTAAATACGTGTAAGCGTCACGTGGTATAATTTTCACCCATTTTTTATGTTCAAAAAACCATTTTGAACGTAATGATGGAAAACCTTTGGTAAGGTATGCTCCCACAAATGGATGTACATTAAGCACAACATCTTTGTGAGTTTTTAAAATTCTTTCTAAATCAGAATTGATTCTGTCGATGACTAATATTGGCGCTTCAATTTCGCCATTTACATCATTTGGATCTTCTTCTCTAGTTTTAATATTTACTTCAGGTCTTACTCTTTGTCGTGTGATTTGAACTAATCCAAATTTACTAGGAGGTAAGATCTTGTGTTTTGCTTTGTCATCGTTCATTTCTTCTCTAAGGAAGTCGAACAAGATTTTGCGATTTTCGGGATTAGACATGTCGATAAAATCGATCACAATAATTCCACCCATATCTCTAAGACGCAATTGTCTAGCGATTTCGGCGGCAGCTATCATGTTTACTTCCATGGCAGTATCTTCCTGGTTGGTTGCTTTATTAGAACGGTTTCCGCTGTTTACGTCTATAACGTGTAAAGCTTCAGTATGTTCAATAATAAGGTAAGCCCCTTTACTCATAGATACCGTTTTTCCAAACGAGGTCTTGATTTGTCTCTCTATGTTGTATTTCTCAAAAATAGGTGTATCATTTGATTGATAATACTTAACAATTGATTGTTTTGAAGGTGCAATTTCTTGCAAATAATCCTTCGTTTGATTGTACAACTCTTCATCATCAATTTGTATACTAGTAAAAGTATCATTGAATACGTCTCTTAAAATAGAAGATGCTCTGTTGAGTTCTCCTAAAATTTTTGACGGGTGATGAGCGGTTGGTAATTTTTTACACATTGCATCCCATCTGCTAAGCAGGTTCTGCAAATCTTTTTCTAATTCGGCTGTGTTTTTGCCTTCGGCTACTGTGCGAACAATAACACCAAATCCTTTTGGCTTGATAGATTGTACAAGTTTTTTGAGTCTGTCTTTTTCTTTCTTGTCTTCAATTTTTTGAGAAATCGAGACACGGTCAGAGAAAGGGACAAGAACAATAAAACGTCCGGCAAGAGAAAGCTCAGCGCTAATTCTTGGTCCTTTTGTAGATATTGGTTCTTTTACAACTTGGACAAGGATAGATTGATTGGCATTAATTACCTCAGTAATGGTACCGTCTTTATCAATCTCTTTATCAAACTGAAAGTTTTTTAGGGAGAAATCTTTTATTTTACCTGCGCTTACAAGTTTTATGAATTTCAGTTGGGAAGATAAATTAGGGCCTAAATCGTGATAATGTAAAAAGGCATCTTTTTCGAAGCCTACGTTTACAAAAGCAGCGTTAAGTCCAGCAACTGGTTTTCTAATTTTGGCGATAAAAATATCACCTACTTGAAAGTTGCTTTTTTCTTCTTCTTTGTGTAATTCAATTAGTTTTCCATCTTTTAATAAGGCAAAATCTACGAAATCAGAACTAGATCTAATGATCAATTCTTTATTCATCTGTAAATTTTTATCCGTACTTTTTGGCTTGTTGCTTTTGGCGACTGGCTAATTGTAAGGATGGATTAAACAATAATTTAACAGGTATTGAACCCGGGGAAAACTAGCTGGCAGCAAGTAACTTTGAGTTAGCAGAAAACTGCATACTTATAACTGCGGACTGATTACTAATTTTCGATTTCAATGAACTTTTAAAAAGAAAAAAGTAGTTTAAAACTACTTTTTCTTCTTGTGACGGTTAGCTCTCGCTCTTTTTTTACGTTTGTGAGTTGCTACCTTATGTCTCTTTCTTTTTTTACCACTTGGCATATCGAGTTGATTTTATGATTAATTAATATTATTTTGCTTCGTTATTTATTTTTACTCCTTCTACAAAAACTTTTGCAGGTTTGAAAGCAGGAATGTTGTGTGCAGGAATTTTTATTGTGGTATTCTTAGAAATATTTCTACCAGTTTTCTCAGCTCTAGTTTTTACGATAAAACTTCCAAAACCTCTTAAATAAACATTGTCTCCAGTCTCTAATGAGTTTTTAACTTCATTCATAAAAGTTTCAACTGTCGCCTGAACATCACCCTTCTCAAGACCTAGTTTTTCTGAAATTTTTGCTACGATATCTGCTTTCGTCATTTTCTTTCCTTATTTATTATATTGTAATAATTTTTTTGAGTGTGCAAATATATGAATTTAAAAAACAAATATTCAAGCTAATTCATTAAATTTTAATCACATAAACTTTTACTTTTGTAAACAAATATTTAATAATGAATTTTTCTAACTTGTTAATTCAGTGGTATTTACTGAATAAACGTGATTTACCATGGCGTAATACAATTAATCCTTACCATATTTGGCTCTCAGAAATCATGCTACAACAGACTCGAGTAGCGCAAGGAACGCCGTATTTTCTCGCTTTTACGACTGCTTTTCCTACTGTTTTTGATTTGGCGAAAGCCGATGAAGAACAAGTCTTGAAATTATGGCAAGGTTTGGGCTATTATTCGCGAGCTCGTAACTTGCATAAAGCAGCACAATATGTAGCATTTGAATTAAATGGCGTCTTTCCTAATAATTATAAACAGCTATTAGAATTAAAAGGAGTGGGTGAGTATACTGCCGCTGCAATTGCTTCCTTTTCATACAATGAAGCGGTTCCTGTAGTTGATGGAAATGTGTTTCGTGTTCTATCTCGTTATTTTGATGTTGAAACAGATATTGCTTTGGCTTCTGCTAAAAAAGAATTTGCTGCACTTGCATTTGAGTTAATGCCAAAAGATGATCCAGCAACTTTTAATCAGGCGATAATGGAATTTGGTGCATTGCAATGTGTACCTAGAAATCCTGATTGTACTATATGTGTATTTAATACTAGTTGTCTTGCTTTGCAGAAAAATAAAATCAACCAGTTGCCAGTAAAGTCTAAGAAGTTAAAAGTGACTAAACGATATTTTAATTATTTGGTAATTGCTGATGAGAATGACAATACGCTTGTTCAAAAACGAACAGCAAAAGGGATTTGGCATAACTTATATGAGTTTCCTTTAATAGAGTCTGAAAAGGAGGAAGGATTTGAATATATTGAAAACAGTTTAAAATCGAGTCTGGTTGTCGACAATAAAGTAATTAGCATCATGGAATATGATGATAAAAGTAACGTACACAAATTGTCGCACCAACACCTATATATAAGATTCTGGAAAGTCACTGTGGCAGGGCTGGTAGACAACGGTATCGATAATAAAGTATTGCGAAGTTTTCCTTTTCCAATAGTGATTCATAATTTTATCGAAAAGGAATTAAAGTAGGTTTTATAATAATGTATCTTTGATATAAATTGAGTACTAATAATTATGAATGGAACGTTAAATAAAGTAATGTTAATAGGTCACCTAGGGGACGATATAAAAATGCATTATTTTGATGGAGGAAATTGCATTGGAAGATTCCAACTTGCGACTAATGAGGTCTATATTAATAAGACTACAAATGAGAAAATCACTTCTACAGAGTGGCATAATCTAGTGGTTAAAAATAAAGCTGCTGAGCTTTGTGAAAAATATTTGACAAAGGGAGATAAGATTTATGTTGAAGGCAGAATTAGGTCAAGGCAGTGGCAAGCAGAGGATGGCACAACAAAATATACTTCGGAAATTCAGGTGACTGAGTTTACTTTTTTGTCGACAAAAAAAGATGCCGAAAACAACAAGAAAAATGACGGTTCAGAATCCGTAAAAAACACTAACTTTGACCCACAAAATAATGGCTTGCCAATCAACGATTTGCCATTTTAATTGTTTAACTAATCTTTTTTAATTTGGACCCAGATCCCAGTTTGAATTTTGCATATACATTAGATATGAATCTAGTGTTTGGTTTCTTCGGAATATTTGTTTTGCTATTGTGCTCAGCATTAATATCAGGCGCCGAAGTGGCTTTGTTTTCTTTGTCACAAAAAGATATTGACGAGGCTATCCAAGGGAATGATTCAAAAGGAACAATTTTAGCCGATTTACTTGATCGTCCAAAAAGGCTATTAGCGACACTTCTTGTAGCTAACAACTTTATCAACATAGGTGTTGTAATTTTATTCTCCTTCATTGGTAGGGATTTATTCGACGGAATTACTTCTCCTGTTTTAAAATTTACCTTAGAAGTTATCGTTGTTACTTTCTTGCTTTTGCTTTTTGGTGAAATTTTACCAAAGGTATATGCGAGTCGAAATAACGTAAAGTTTGCTAAGTTCGTTTTGTATCCTATTGTTGTTTTAGACAAGTTACTTATGCCAATCAGCATCCCTATGCGTCAATTAACGGTTTATTTACACAATAAATTAGGGAAGCAAAAAACCAATTTCTCAGTTGATCAACTATCACAAGCTTTAGAATTGACTTCTTCTGAAGATACAACATCAGAAGAACAGAAAATTTTAGAAGGAATTGTGTCTTTTGGTAACACAGATACAAAGCAAGTTATGAGTCCGAGGATTGATATTTTTGCATTGGAGGTTACAGAGACTTTTGTCGAAATTTATCCTAAGATTATCGAAAAGGGGTACTCTAGAATTCCGGTTTATAGAGACAATGTTGATCAAATCGAAGGAGTGCTGTTTGTTAAAGACTTACTGCCACATATTAATACGATCAATTTTGATTGGACCACGTTAATTAGAGAGCCATTCTTTGTTCCAGAAAATAAAAAGCTAGATAACTTGCTAAAGGATTTTCAGAACATGAAAAGTCACTTGGCAATTGTTGTGGATGAATACGGTGGAACCTCAGGACTGGTATCGCTAGAAGATGTTATTGAAGAAATCGTAGGAGATATAAGTGATGAATTTGATGACGAGGATATTAATTTTTCGCAATTAGATGATAAGAACTATATCTTTGAAGGTAAAATAAATTTAAAAGATTTTTATCGAATAGTGGAAGTTGATGATGATCTCTTTGAAGAGAAAAAAGGAGAAGCTGAAACACTAGCAGGGTTTATACTTGAGATATCAGGTAATTTCCCAATAAAAGGACAACGCATCACATTTGAAAATTGTCTTTTTGTAATTGAAGCTGTTGATAATAAACGCATAAAGCAGATAAAAGTAACGATTGATGGTTAACTGTAAAGTAATAAATAAGAGTGGTTTCATTTTTACCGTATTAGTATTCTCGTGTTTACTATTTTTATCTAGTTGCAAAAATGATGTTGTTCCTAAGCCTGCAAGTTATTTGCGCTTAGATTACAACGAGGCTAGATATGCACGCTTTGAGGACGACTGTCCGTTTGAGTTTGAAGTCAATTCAGAGGCTAAAATCGAGAAAGATAAAAATTGTGGTTTCACGATCAATTATCCAAAGATGAAAGCAACTATTTACCTGACTTATAAGCCAGTAAATGGTGATATAAATATGTTGTTAAAAGATGCTCAAAAACTTACTTATGAGCACGTAATTAAAGCAGACGACATTTTAGAGCAACCCTTTTTAAATACTTCTAAAAAAGTTTACGGTATGTTTTATCAAGTCGATGGAAACGCGGCAACCAATTCTCAGTTTTACGTTACTGATAGTGTGAAGCATTTTATGACTGGCGCTGTTTACTTTTATGCAAAGCCTAATTTTGATTCGATCATGCCAGCTGCTAGTTACGTGAAAAATGACATGCAAAGGATTGTAGAGACCTTAAAATGGAAATAGTTTTAAGGTAATTATTTGTTTTCGCGATTTTAAATTTAATTTTTATTAGACTGAATCTCAAAAAATAGTTCTTGTATCAAAATATACTTTGAAAAAGCTTCGGCTAATTCATAAAATTATTTCAATTTTGGTGCAAAATTATTTTATGGAATCGAAACAATTAAAATGGGGTTATTTATTTGTGCTTTCTTTAGTATGGGGAAGTTCTTTTATTCTAATAAAAAAAGGATTAATAGGTCTAACAGCAATTCAAGTTGGATCACTTAGAATTATTTTTGCAGCCCTCTTTTTATTGATAATTGGATTTAATAGTTTGTCCAAAATTCCGAGACATAAATGGAAGTTTATTGTTCTTACATCTGTATTTGGAACATTTGTGCCAGCATTCTTATTTGCAATTGCCGAAACTGAATTAGATAGTGGTGTTACGGCTATTTTAAATTCTTTGACCCCATTGAGTACTTTGCTTTTAGGGATACTATTTTTTGGTGTGGCTTTTCAAAAGAGGCAAGTTTGGGGAGTTTTAATTGGACTGGCTGGTAGTTTACTGTTGGTTTTTAATGGTGCTGTAAATCATCCAAATCAGAACTACTTTTATGCTATTCTAGTAGTAATTGCTTCTATTTGTTATGCAATAAATGTAAACCTCATTAAAAGATACTTGTCTGATTTAACTCCGTTAAGTATTACTACTGGAAACTTTTTAATTTTGTCTCTTCCTTCTTTAACTATCTTGTATTTCACTGGTTTTTTTAATACTGCTTCGCTTACTGAAGTTAGTGAATCCTTGACGGCTATGCAGGAATCCATATTGTATATTATGATTTTGGGAGTTGTAGGAACGGGAATAGCGAATATATTGTTCTTTAAACTGATTCAAATTTCGTCGCCAGTTTTTGCGACTTCAGTAACTTATTTAATTCCTATTGTCGCTTTCTTCTGGGGTTTGCTTGATAATGAGATGTTGACATCGGTGCAGTTCTTCGGGGCGTTTATTATATTAATTGGGGTTTATTTATCGGCTAAAAAATAAAAAAAGGCTGCTCAGAATTTTATCTAAGCAGCTTTTTTTAAAATGAGTTGATACTAGTCGTATTTTGGTTTTTCTATAGGATTTGCATAATGATCAAAATAGGATATCGGAATGTCTAATTGCTCTAGTCCTGAGAGTGTTTCTGATCCTTTACCAGTAATAATGATGCGCATATTGTCTACCAGCAAATACTTTTGAGCAGCTTTTAAAACATCGTCAGTGGTGACTGCGGCGATTGTCTTAATATAATTCTCGTAAAAATCTAACGGTAAATCCTCTGTTTCGATGTTTAGTGCATAGCGCGCCACAGATTGTGGTTTTTCTACTTGCATTACAAATCGGCCTATGTAACCTGCTTTTACTTCTTGTAATAAAATTTCAGACACTTTCTCTGTGCGTATTCTTTTAATTTCTTTGATCATTTCTACAACAGCGCTATCTGTAGCTGATGTTCTAACAGAAGAAGCAGCTTTTAACTTCGATGGATATTTTCCTGCGCCAATAAGGGCGTTTGCTCCATAAGTCCAGCCGTTTTCTTCTCTCAAATTCATGTTTAAATAGCTGTTGAAACCACCTCCTAAAATATAAGTAGCTAGAACGGCAGGAAAAAAATCTTTGTCACTCATCTTTAAATTGATAGTATTTACCAATGCAATTTCGGTTTGAGAAGCGTTTGGTGTGTCGACAAAATTAATTTGGGTAGACGACACATTTTGGGGATTGGGGTAACTATCAAATTTGGTATTTTTCTTTTTCCAATCTCCAAAAAGTTCTTCAACAATTGGTTTAATGTTTTTATATTTTACATCGCCTATAATTACAAGGTAAGCGTTATCAGGAGCAAAATATCTTTCATAATTAGCTTTGATGTCTTCTAAAGTAATATTGTTTACAGTAGCTTCTGTGATGTATTCTCCAGAAGGATGGTTGGTGCCAAAAGCCAATGCTTCGGTAACTCTATTGGCAATAGTTGGAACATTTTTTTCTTGTGAACGTATTGCTTCAAGTATTTTTGCCTTTTCCTTGTCAAACTCTTCTTGCGTAAAGTTAGGGTATAAAGCACCGTAGGACATTAGTTGCAAGATGCGTCCTGAATATTTAGATAATGCATTTGCATAAGCTCCGTGGGAACTAAAATTGATATTTGCTCCCAGGAAATCGACTTCATCATTGAAATTGTCTTTTGTGATTTTCATGTTCCCACTACCTATTAAGCTGCTGCAAAGATCGTCGACTCCTTTTATTTTTCCTTCGTAGTACGGTGGGTTGTCAATAGTTAAATTGAAGGTTACTTTTGGGAGTTTATGGTTTTCAACAATCATCACTTTTAAACCGTTTTTAAGAGTAAATGTCTGTGGTTTATTGATGTTAACGGTCGGTGCTTTTCCAGATCTTGGTTGCGGGCGTTTTTGTGCTTGCATGATTCCTGTTATGGATAATAAGATGAATAAAATTAATGTTTTTTGTGACATAAGTAAATGCTTATTTCTTAGTGTTGTCTTTAGCGGGAATGTAATCAAGAATCAAACGCTGGTTGGGATTTAAGTATTTTTTTGCAATCGATCTGATCTCTTCGCGAGAAATGGATTGATAGGTCGCTATTTCTGTATTAATAAGATTTATGTCACCATATAAAAGGTAGTACTTAGCTAAGTTTTCGGCAATTCCTTCCACGCTAGAATTGATGTCGATGTATTGATTTTCGAATTGGTTTTGCAATTTTTCAAAATCCCTTTCAGATATTAAATCGGTTTGAATTTTTACAATCTCTTCGTCAATCTCAGTAAGTAAATCTTCTGATGTGTGAGTTCCCATTGGCAAACCGTACACAATATACATTCCGTAATCCTCTTGGCTAAAGCCTACTGCGCCAATTTGCAAAGCAATCTTTTTGTCATCGACGATTTTCTTGTATAATTTAGAGCTTTTCCCATCGCTTAAATAAGCAGAGATTAAATTTAACACACGTGCATCTCTAGTTTTCATTGAAGGCGTTCTGTAAGATGCAATGACCATCGGGATCTGAATGTTTGGATCCTGATAAGTGGCTCGAATAGTCTCCGTAATTGGAGTTTCGATAAAAATTTGTTTTTCTACTTTTTCTCCTTTTTGGATTTCTCCAAAGTATTTCTCGATCCATTTCTTGGCATTCTCTTTTTCAAAATCTCCAGCTACCACTAGTACGGCATTGTTAGGGATATAGAACTTTTTATTAAAAGCCTGAAAATCTTCTAAAGTCGCTGTTTCTAATTGTTCCGTTGAGCCAATGGTTGACCATTGGTAAGGATGCTTGATAAAAAGATTCTTTTTGACTTCGTTTATTATCTTACCGTAAGCACGATTGTCATATCTAGAAGCTTTTTCTTCTTTGATTACGCCTCTCTGAGTGTCTACGCCAATTTGATTTATGACAGGATGAAGTAAGCGTTCTGATTCCATCCATAAAGCTAATTCTAAGTTGTTCGAAGGAAATATTTCGTAGTAGTAAGTGCGGTCGTCAGAAGTGTTGGCGTTATTTTTACCGCCATTTGAAGCGACAATTTTAAACCATTCTCCTCTTTTTATGTTGGCTGTTCCTTCAAATAATAAGTGTTCAAAAAAATGTGCAAAACCAGTTTTAGTTGGCTCTTCATCTTTTGAACCCACATGGTACATTACTGAGGTCACGACAACTGGCGCCGAAGGGTCATGATGTAAAATAACATGCATGCCGTTGTTTAAATCGTATTCTTCAAAGTTTATATTTTGAGCATCTGCTACTCCTCCAAGCATTAAGGCGGTACTTAAAATCATTATAGATTTTTTCATAAAGATTAATAAAAGTGCTGTTATTGCACTGTGAATGCATAACGAATAATTAGTAGCTCAAAAATACCTTTTTTTAATGAGTTAGCTTCTTTTGCTAACTATATTATCATAGAATGCTCAAAAACGCTATTATAAAGTGTTGATTATGGGCTTTTAATTAAATCAATGTTTTTTTTAACTAAGGAATTGCACGATAAAAATTAAATCGTATATTTGCAACCTTAAAAATCAATAAATCAATTTGATATGTATGCAATCGTAGAGATAGCAGGGCAACAATTTAAAGTAAGCAAAGACTTAAAGGTTTACGTTCACCGTCTAGCTAGTGAAGAAGGTTCAAAAATTTCTTTTGACAAAGTTCTTTTATTAGATGACAATGGATCAATCACTTTAGGCGCCCCAGCTATAGAAGGTGCTTCAGTAGAAGCTAAAGTGTTACAACACTTAAAAGGAGATAAAGTTATCGTTTTCAAGAAGAAAAGAAGAAAAGGGTACAAAAAGAGAAACGGTCACAGACAGTATCTTACTCAAATTGTAATTGAAGGTATTACTGCCTCAGGTGCTACTAAAAAAGCAGCTCCGAAAAAAGCAGCAGCTGAAGCAACTACAGAAGAAGCAGAAGCTCCTAAAGTAAAAAAAGCTCCAAAAGCAAAAGTTGCTAAAAAGGACGATACTAAAGAATAATAACAATATTAAAACTAATACGTCATGGCTCACAAGAAAGGTGTCGGTAGTTCGAAGAATGGTAGAGAATCAGAATCAAAACGTTTAGGTGTTAAGATTTTTGGTGGACAAGCTGCTATTGCAGGGAACATCATCGTAAGACAAAGAGGTTCAAAACACAATCCAGGTGAAAATGTTTACATCAGTAAAGATCACACACTACACGCAAGAGTAGATGGAGTTGTTAAGTTCCAAAAGAAAAGAGATAACAAATCATACGTTTCAATCCTTCCATTCGAAGTAGAAGCATAATTGATTTTCTCAATTTATTTAAAAACCCAATCTGAAAAGATTGGGTTTTTTTGTGGGCTAATTTTTTTGAAATTATCTAGGCCTAGTATGAACATTAGATAAACTTTACAAATTATCTAAAACAGAAAAAACCTTGCTATTTTGAACTAAATTTGTTCGTATAGCAAGGCTTTATTATAATCTAAAAAGTTGATTAATTAACTTTCATTTTTTCTAAAGAATTATTATATCCTTTTTTAACGTCTTCTTTAGCTTTTGCGGCTGCTGCTTCAGCATCTGCTTTCGCTTTTTTAGCTGATTCTACTGCATTGTCTTTTGCTATATTAGCACTGTTTACGGCGTCATTTTTTGCGGTATTGATAGCTTCTTTAGCTTCAGAAGCTGATTTGTCAATTTGTGCCTCTGCATTTTCTTTTGCCTCCTTTAAATCGCTTTTAGTTTCTTCAAGACCTTCTTGCAAATCTGAATTCACCTCTATAGTAGAGTTAGCAGCTGCTTCCCAAGAAGCTTTTGCTTGGTCAACTGCTTCTTGTGCTAATTTTTCAGCTTCTATATCTCCACTTTTTTTAGCCTCTTCTAATTTTACAACAGCATCGTTATATGCAGCTTCGAGTTCAGCTAAGTTTTCTGATCCTTCTGTTGTCATTTCTGTTTTAGCTCCTTCTGTTGTTTCATTTTTGCAAGACGTAGTAAACATCAAAGCGACAACGGCCAAGCTTAAGATAATTTTTTTCATTTGGTTGATTTAGTTTAAATTATTACTTGTTATACTACAAAATATATGCCAAAAGAGCTATTGCGAAATACCGCTGCTTTTATGGTTGCTGTTGTTACATGTTTTAGCTAGTTGCTTATTCCTCATTTTTGACAGCTTGTATTTGCCTGTAGATGAATCTTAAATAGCTTCGCTAAGTCTAGCTCCTTGTTGCTGTTTTTTAATTATAGATTGATTTACTAGCTCGACACTTTTTTAATACACTTGTGGTTTTTTGTAATGTAGTTATCGATATGAAGAATTGTTCATGCGAGAGGGGTAGTAGCGGCATCCTTTTATAATGGTCCCAAACTTTTGGGGCTATTGTAAAAGATACAGCGAATAGCCCGACCCGTAGGGACTCGCCCAAAAACAAAAAACCCTCACATCGCTGTAAGGGTTTCTATAAATCTAAAATCAGCAATCGCTAATTTATAATTATTTAGTATCTGTAGTACTCTGGTTTGAACGGACCTGCAACTTCAACACCAATATAAGCAGCTTGATCGTCACGTAAAGTCTCTAATTCTACTCCTAATTTTGCAAGGTGTAACATAGCAACTTTTTCATCTAAATGCTTAGGTAGCATGTAAACTTCGTTTTTGTAGTCAGCACTGTTTTTCCATAATTCGATTTGCGCCAAAGTTTGGTTTGTAAATGAGTTACTCATTACAAAACTTGGGTGACCTGTAGCACAACCAAGGTTTACTAAACGACCTTCAGCAAGTAAGATAATATCTTTACCGTTGATTGTGTATTTATCTACCTGAGGTTTGATTTCTACTTTAGAAGCTCCGTGATTATTATTCAACCATGCAACTGCAATTTCGTTATCAAAATGTCCAATGTTACAAACGATTGTTTTATCTTTCATTTGCTCGAAGTGCTCTCCAAGAACGATATCTTTATTTCCTGTAGTTGTTATGATAATATCAGCATTTCCAACAACAGTGTTTAATTTTTTAACTTCAAAACCGTCCATTGCAGCTTGTAAAGCACAAATTGGGTCAATTTCTGTAACTGTAACAATAGATCCAGCGCCTCTAAAAGAAGCAGCAGTACCTTTTCCTACGTCACCATATCCACATACAACCACTCTTTTACCAGCAAGCATAATATCCGTTGCACGACGAACTGCATCTACTGCAGATTCTTTACAACCGTATTTGTTGTCAAATTTAGATTTAGTAACTGAATCGTTTACATTGATTGCAGGCATTGGTAATGTTCCTGCTTTCATTCTTTCGTATAATCTGTGAACCCCAGTTGTAGTCTCTTCAGATAATCCTTTAATTCCAGCAACTAAATGTGGGTAACGGTCAATAACCATGTTGGTTAAATCTCCACCGTCATCAAGAATCATGTTCAATGGTTTTCTATCTTCACCAAAGAATAATGTTTGCTCGATACACCAGTCAAAATCCTCTTCGTTCAAACCTTTCCAAGCATAAACTTGAATTCCAGCAGCAGCAATTGCAGCAGCAGCTTGATCTTGAGTAGAGAAAATGTTACAAGATGACCAAGTAACTTCAGCACCAAGAGCGATTAAAGTCTCGATTAAAACTGCAGTTTGGATTGTCATGTGTAAACATCCAGCAATACGCGAACCTTTCAAAGGTTGCTCGTCTTTATATTCAGAACGAAGTGCCATTAAACCTGGCATTTCAGCTTCTGCTAATTCAATTTCTTTTCTTCCCCAGGCAGCTAGAGAGATATCTTTTACTTTGAAAGCCACAAAAGGCATAGTTGTAGTACTCATTTATAGTATATTTGTAATTGTAATTTTTGCGAATTTACGCATTAAGTTATTATTTTAAAAGGATTCAGTAATATTTATGAATTGTTTAGTATTGTAATCTTTTAAAAATCAGTAAAATAATAATTAATAATACCGTTTAGCTTCATTTTCAGGAGCTAATCCCGCTGTACACTATATCTTTTTATCAAGAACGCTTTTTATACACTTGAAATATGTTCTCGATAAAAAGGATGCCGTTTCCATCGGGGCTAAAAAACCAAGAATAAACCAGATGCCTTTACATACAATTATACAGCACAATGCTAGTAGCCAAATCTTAGTTTGGAAAATTACAGAAACTTATGATCAATTATTTAGTGAAGTAGTTTTAAACATGAAAAATCGGGTACGTTTAGCATCTATGAAATCAGAGATGCATCAACGCGGATTTTTAAGTGTGCGCAAATTGCTGCAAGAAGCAGGTTTTAATGATCTTGATTTATATTATGATGAAGATGGTAAACCACACTTAAAGGATGTAAAAAATATTTCGATCACCCATTCTCATAATTTCTCAGCAATTATTATTAGTGACGAGGTGGTGGGGATTGATATCGAACTACAAAGAGAAAAAATAATACGCATTGCAGATAAATTTGTAGACAAAGAAGCTCGTTATCTTAATAAAATCAATGCTACAAATTATATCAAGAAGCTCACTGTTATCTGGGGAGCCAAGGAAGCAATTTATAAGATTAGAAATGAGAAGGGATTGAGTTTTAAAGATCATATTGTAGTGAACGCTTTTGATCTAGGAAATAACGATACCGTTGCACAAGTGAATTTTGAAGGCGCTAGTCAAAAATATAATGTCGTGTACCAAGAAATCGAAGACTTTACGCTAGTGTATGCTTTTGAAAAAAAGAACGAAATCAAGTCAAAGGTAAAACGAGAATAGCGTTGCTACTCAAATGGCTACAATAGCTCTTCGACAGCACAAATATTTTTAAAAATCTATTTACGGCAAACTTTACTTTGTTCTAGTATTGAACATTGCCATGTAAATAAAAGTTCCCATCTTTCTAGCGCTACGTTTTAATAGCGCTGCATTTTCACCTTCAAATAGTTCGTCTATGGTTTGTGCCCAATAGTTCAGCCAAATTCCAAATTCGTTTGGACCTATTTGTCCGCTAAAATGGTTTTCCACATCCACATGAGCTTGTAAAGGATCACTAGTATACATTTTACCTCCAAAGAGATTCTTCTCCCAGAAATTAGTTAGTTTCTCTAAATGCGCATCCCAGTCAGTAATCATTTCGTTAAAGTAAAAATTGACCTCTTCGTCGGCTCTAATTTTACTGTAAAAAGTATGTACTAATAAGGCAATGTCTGCTCTGCTATTTATATCTACAAGCATTTTATAACGAGTTTGCTATAATTAAAAGCGTACTTGTAATAAAACTTATAAGTAATGTATTAAAGATTACTTTATGGTTCATTTGTGCAAGTATGAAAGTATTTGCAAGCATACTTACCAATACAATTAATGCAAGTTGAGCCATCTGTATGATAGAAGTTCCGTTAGACAATACAGTCATTGCAGCTGCCCCACCTAAACAACTTTGACTTAAAATACCCATAGTTGCGTAACCAAAAAAACCATTATCGAAATTTGCGAATGTTTTGTTATATAGTGTCATAATACTGTGATTTTGTTATAGCAAATTTACAACCACACTTCTTCTTAACTTATGATATATATCATGTCGATAAAAAGTCTTCAATTAATCTATGTAAAATTCTAGTGGGCTAATAAAAAAAAGCGGTTACTTTTACGGTCTATTGCAATTGGAGAATAAGACTAATCAAGTAGTATCTTAAAGCGAAGTAATTTAAATGCAATTTCCGAATGATTTTTATGGAAATTGGTGTGATAATGTACTTTACAGTAAGAGATTAAAGATTGCAGCTGAAGAATAGCTTGCTTTATAGGATAAATAAAAATTTAAAATAATATGTTAGATTACTTTTTTGCACAATACAATGACTACCCAGTTCATGAGGTTTATTTAGAGCTTATTGCTGTGTTTTTTGGGTTGTGTAGTGTGTGGTTTGCTAAAAAGGATAATATTTTAGTGTTTCCTACTGGCTTGATTAGCACAGCTATTTTTGCCTACCTGTTATGGCAATGGCATTTATTAGGAGATTCTATGATCAATGTCTATTATTTTATCATGAGCATCTATGGTTGGTATCACTGGACTCGTAAAAATGGCGATGTTCAAGAGTTTCCCATATCGATTATGACCAGGAAAAATAAAGTGCATGCAGTTATTATCTTCGCTTTGACTTTGGTATTTGTAGTTTTTGTGTATCTTTATTTTAATAAATTCACTAGTTGGTATTCTTATTTAGATACACTTTTAACAGCTATATTTTTTGTTGGAATGTGGCTTATGGCTAAAAGGAAGATAGAAAATTGGATTTTTTGGATATTAGGTGACGTACTTTCTGTGCCACTTTATTTTGCAAAAGGCTACACCTTTACTAGTATTCAATATGTAGTATTCACAATTATCGCCATATATGGCTACTTAGAATGGAGGAAAATCTTAAACAAAACAAGTCAGAAATTATAAAAATAGCGATGTTTGGACCTGAAAGTACAGGTAAAACAACATTAGCAATTCAATTAGCAGCTCATTATGAAACAGAATGGGTTCCTGAATTTGCGCGCGATTATTTACAAGATAAATGGAATAATTCTAAGAAGATTTGTGATGTTAGTGACATGATGCCTATCGCGTATGGTCAAACCCGTCTTGAAAATCTAAAATTAAAAACAGCTCACAATTACCTGTTTTGTGATACAAATTTAATGGTGACTAAGGTTTTTTCAGATGTGTATTATAATTACTGCGATCCGTTATTGAATAAAGCAGCTCAAAAACACAAATACGATTTGTTCTTTTTAACAGACATTGATGTGCCATGGGAAAAGGATGATCTTCGTGACCGACCTACGGGTAGAGAGTCAGTGTTTTCAGTATTTAAACAAAGTTTAATAGATAATAATAAGCCCTTTATTACACTATCTGGGAACAAAGATTTGAGGTTGCAAAATGCAATAAAGATTATAGATGACTTAACAATTGCAAAAGAGCTGGGCTTAACCTCTTCTAATTATGTCCAAATTTATGAACATGGTATTCCAATTGAAAATGTTAGAAGGCAACTTGATATTTTTAAAAACGGAATTGCAAAAGCCGATTTAGTAGCTCCAGCAACTTTTAATAGCGGAATTTTAAAATTAAGTGACAGCGAGTACCAGGAAAAAGCTACTTTCTTTGATCAGGAAAAATCAAAATTTGAGTTAATGAAATTTGTTCCTGCGTCAGGTGCTGCAAGCAGAATGTTTAAGTTTTTATCTGTTTTTCTATCAGAATTTGATGTGGAAGAGGAAACTATAAATGCCTATGTCAACAGGAAAAAAGATGTGGAATTACCTGTTTTTATTGTTGGTATGGAGAAATTTGCTTTTTTTAATAAGGTGCAAAATGAGCTTAGAAAAGTGTATCCTAATTTCAATATTTTAAGTCGAGATCTCAAAAATTACTATTTTATTAAAATGCTTTTGGATCCAGAATATTTCAATTTTGGGAACAAGCCTAAAGGAATATTACCGTTTCACAAATACCTCTCAAATAATGCTTCCCCTATTGAAGAACATCTTTATGAGTGTGGGTATTACGCGAGCGCAAACGGGAAATCAAACTTGCATTTTACCGTCTCTGAGGAGCATCAAGCAAGTTTCGATAAAGCGATCAATAAAATTAGAGATAGAGTCGAAAAAGAAACTAATAGTAGCGTAGCTGTAAGTTATTCGTATCAAAATAAGAGCACAGACACCATTGCTGTTAATTTGGAAAACGAAATATATAAGGATGAAACTGGGGCTATAGTTTTTAGACCAGGAGGACACGGCGCTTTAATAGAGAACTTGAATACTCTAGATGCTGATATTGTTTTTATAAAAAACATTGATAATGTAATCTTGCATAATAACAATGAAACAGCATTGTATAAAAAGGCTTTAGCAGGAATTTTGATCGAAATCCAAAAAAGTGTTTTTAATTATTTGTCGCTTTTAGATGAAAATGAGGATCAAGATTTAACCGAAATGGAGTCCTTTTTACAAGAAAAATTAGGGATTAAACTCCCGAAGCATTTTAATTCGTTCAAAGCGGAAAGCAAGATTGCAACAGTTAGAGACATTCTAAACAGACCTATTCGCATTTGCGGAATGGTAAAAAATGAAGGTGAAGCTGGAGGTGGTCCTTTTTGGGTTAAAGATGAAAACAGCCAAGTCTCGTTGCAAATTGTAGAGACCTCACAGATAGATCTTGAAGACAAAAAGCAACTTGCAATTTTAAATGCAGCAACTCATTTCAATCCGGTTGACTTAGTATGCAGCATGAAAAATCACAAAGGAGAAAAATTCAATTTACTAGATTTTGTAAATAATAATAGTGGTTTTATCGTGAATAAAACAATATGCGGTCACGCTATAAAAAGCTATGAATTACCTGGTTTATGGAATGGGGCGATGGGACACTGGTTAACAATTTTTGTACAAGTGCCTTTGTTAACATTTAATCCTGTGAAGACAGTTAATGACTTATTGAAAAATGCGCATCAACAATAAGCAATTTTAAAATTCAAGTAGATTAAGATGGATATTCCTAAAATAGTGAGCGAATTCAATTACAAAGCTGTAAGAAGTAGTGGTGCTGGCGGTCAAAATGTAAATAAAGTTTCGTCAAAGGTAGTGCTTTCTTTTGCACTTGATAAATCAGAGGCATTAGATGATATAGAGAAAGCGTTATTGATTTCTAATTTGTCTTCCCGACTCACAAATGATAACATTTTAATTTTAAATTGTGATGAAGATAGAAGCCAACTCAAAAATAAGGAAATTGTAACCAAGCGTTTTTTGCAAATAATAAAAAATGGTTTGCTTGTACCTAAAGAACGTAAAGCTACTAGGATTCCAAAATCGGCAATTAGAAAAAGAATCACTGCAAAAAAAATTACCTCCAAGTTAAAAATTAGTCGAAAAAGACCAGATTTAGATTAGAAAAAGTACTGATTTGAGATTTGGTGATTGTTGTTTGTTTTCTAAACAATTAGAATTACATTTGCGATGTCTCAAAGGGGTGCCTAATTCTAGTGATAGAATGAAAGCTGAGATTATACCCAACGAACCTGGACGAGTAATGTTGTCAAGGGAAAAAATGTCAATAAAGTGTTGTGCTTTTTCGGCATAGGAACAATTAATTACAAATTTAACAACAAGAATAATTCCCCCTTTTATTCGTGATTATTATTTACGAATGAAAACAATTATTGATTACAATTCTACTGTTTTAGGAGCAACTTTGCAAAGTCGCAACATTGCAAAAAAACGAAAATTGGCGATTTCTACGTCAATTCTTTTTTCTTTAATTTCTTTACACTCTTTTGCTCAAGTCAAGGATACCACTGCAGTTAATAAATTGGATGAGGTTCTAGTTTCGGCTGTTCGTGTTACTACAAAAACACCTGTAAGCTTTAGTAATTTAGATAAAAAGGAAATCAAATACCGCAATTTAGGACAAGATATCCCTATTTTAATGAACTATTTGCCGTCGGTTGTTACTACTTCAGACGCTGGAAACGGAGTAGGATATACCGGAATAAGAGTCCGTGGTAGTGATGCAACTCGCGTCAATGTAACTATCAACGGAATCCCTTATAACGATTCTGAGAGTCACGGGACTTTCTGGGTAAATATGCCGGATTTTGCGTCCTCGCTAGAAAGTTTACAATTGCAACGAGGAGTGGGAACGTCTACTAATGGTTCAGGTGCTTTTGGCGCAAGCCTAAACATGCTTACAGATAGTTATGCAAAAGAAAGTACAGGGGAGATTTCCAACTCTTTTGGAAGTTTTAATACTCGAAAACACACAGTGAAGTTTAGTACTGGTTTGTTAAACGATCATTTTGAATTAGCGGGAAGAGTTTCTGCTTTAAAAAGTGATGGGTATATTGATAGAGCTTCCTCTGATTTAAAATCGTATTTCCTGCAAGGGACTTATGTGGGTAAAACAACTTTGATAAAAGCCTTGGCTTTTGGAGGGACAGAGAAAACCTATCAGTCCTGGAATGGTTTAGAAGATTTAGATGTTTTAGAGAATAATCGAACATTTAATACGGCGGGTATCTATACGGATGAAGCTGGAAATACCCGTTTTTATGATAATGAAACAGATAACTACCAGCAAGATCATTACCAATTACATTGGAATGAAAAGTTATCGAATAGTTGGGATACAAATTTAGCTTTTCATTACACAAAGGGAAAAGGGTATTACGAGAATTATAAAGAAGATGCTGATTTTGAAGATTATGCTTTAACTCCTATTGTGATTGGTGGAGAAACTATAAATACGACTGATTTAGTGCGTCAAAAGTGGTTGGACAATGATTTTTATGGTTTGACCTTTTCGGCTAACTATAAAGCAGATAAAATTGACTTCATCATAGGAGGTGGTTACAATAAATATGAAGGAAATCATTACGGAAACGTAATCTGGGCACGTTATGCATCTCAAAGTGAGTTAGGAGATCGTTATTATAATGATGATGCGACAAAAACTGACGGTAACATTTTTGCGAAAGCAAATTACCAAATTGCCGATAAACTAAGTTTGTTTGGAGATTTACAATTGCGAAATGTACATTACAAAGCCAATGGTGCCGAGACGGGAATAGTAAACGATAATTTCAATTTTTTTAATCCTAAAGCAGGATTGAGCTTTGAGATAAACACTAAGAATCAACTGTATGCTTCTTATGCAAGAGCAAATCGCGAACCTAATAGAACAGATTACGAAAATGGAACTCCGAAACCTGAAAAATTAGATGATATCGAATTGGGATTCCGTCATAATTCTGCTAAAGTAAAGCTTAATGCAAACGCCTATTTGATGTACTACAAAGACCAATTGATACTAACTGGAGCGCTAGACGACGTAGGAGCACCAATACGTAAAAACAGTGGTGATAGTTACCGTATAGGAATAGAACTTGATGCTACTGTAGCAATTTTAGACAACCTAATTATCAGGCCTAATGTTACCATTAGCAATAATAAAAACAAAGATTTCTTTTTTAACCGTGATGGCGTTTTGACTAATTTGGGGAATACTAATATTGCCTATTCTCCTAACTTTATTGCTGGGAATATCATTACATTTTTACCAGTTACTAATTTTCAAGTGTCTTTACTTTCTAAGTTTGTAGGAGAGCAGTACATGGGGAATATAGATTCAGATAATTCTAAATTGAAATCCTACTTCGTAAATGATATTAATGTTTCTTATGAGTTTAAACCAAAGTCGGTTTTTAAATCCATTTTAATTACTGGATTAGTAAATAACGTCTTTGATTATAAATACGTTTCTAACGGGTATTTTTACACCTATGATGACGATTATTCTAATCCTCCTGCAGTAACTACAGTCGAAGGAGCTGGTTATTATCCCCAAGCAAGAATCAATTTTTTACTAGGATTAACGTTGAAGTTTTAAGTAATAGAGTAAATCTGCAGTACAACCTGAAAGTTTCGGCTTTCAGGTTTTTTTTGTAGGTAATTTTTCTGTTTTTACTTGTTTTATCAGAAAAATTCTATATTTTTAATTTATGAAGTTTGATTTATCTTTTCGAAAACAGAATCATTTATCCATATAAACCTATGAGATACTTTTTTTACTATTATTTACCACAGTAGCCTTGGCGCAAACATCCGGCAGTGTTACGTATAATTTCAATTATGAAATGGATCTAGATGGCCTTAAATCGAACGAATCCAAAGATTTTGCAACAAACATTTTAAGTGCAGCTAATCAATTGGAATTTTGGTTGGCTTTTAACGAAGTTGCAATGGCAAGTTCTTAAAAAGTAAATTTAGTATGAGAGAAGGCTTTAAAAAATAAGTATGAAAATTAACTCTATGGGAAAATCAATTATTTTATTACTATTTTTTGCATTTAATAGTATTAATGCACAGTCCGGTAAAGTAGAATATGCTATTAGAGTGCATGAAATAGTGAATAGTGACAATCCTGAAGTTCAAAGTATGTTGGATAAAATGGTAACATTGGCAAATAAGCAAAAATTCGAATTATTATTTTCTACAGTTGGTTCTAGTTTTAAAATTGTAGAAGATATGAGTGGTGTTACTAAGTATGAGAAGGCTATGATTAAAATAGCGAAAGCTGCTAACACAACAACTTTTGATATTTATTATGATCAAGAAAACGATATACAATATAGTGAATCTGATGATGGAGTAGTAATAAAAGATACAAATTCTCGTAAAAATTGGGAAATAACTAATGAGTCAAAAACTATTAATGACTACTTGTGTTATAAAGCCTTGTATAAAAGAAATTATATTGGAAGATTTGGTGATGCTAGAGTAGATGTTATAGAAGCGTGGTTTGCGCCAATTTTACCTTATAGATTTGGTCCAAAAAATTACTACGGTTTACCAGGATTAATTTTAGAATTGACGGATACAAAAAGTACCTATCTGGCAAGAAAAATAGATTTACAGCAGAACGATATAAAAATAATTTTTCCAAAAGGTAAAACGGTTTCAAAAGAAGAGTATGATAAAAAACTTAGAGTACAAATGGGGATGTAAATCGAATGTATTTCTCTTTCAATAATTTCTTAATTTATTTTATGTGTATGAAAAATATAATAATGTTGTTTTTTTTGTTTACAAATTCTTTCTTGTTCTCTCAGAGCACTGATGGGAAAATAGTATATAGCATCCACATAAGTGCAGATGAGAGAGTGCTCAAAAGCGAAAAAATGGGTAAGCTGTACATGGATATGAGTAAGAATGCTGCAGATCGTATGTATGTGCTGTCTTTCAAAGAGGGGAAAACTTCTTTTCTTAAAGCAGAAAAATTAAATGCAGCTGAAGATAAATATGAGGTGACAGTAAGTAAATTAGCTTCAGTTATGTTTACCACTGATGATAATTATTATTATGATTTTGTAAATAGATATGCTATCATTGAAACTAATGGTACTCTAATTAAAGAAGCTGTAAAGGACGTTAATTGGGAGATGACTTCTGAAAATAAAATTATTAGTGGTATTTTATGTTACAAAGCCACACGTCAGCTAGAATACTTAGGTAGAGACAATAAAATTAAAATTAATAATATTGTAGCTTGGTTTGCGCCAAGTTTACCTTATTCTTATGGGCCTAAAGATTTTTATGGTTTGCCTGGACTTATAGTACAACTTACTGAAAACAGGACGACCTATTTAGCTAACAAAATTGAGTTAGATGATGTAGAAATTAGTATTGATTTCCCAAAAGGTAAAATGGTTTCAAAAGAAGAGTTTGATAAAAAATTGAAAGCACAAATGGGGATGTAAATCGATTGTATTCCTCTTTCAATAATTTCAATTTCAAATCGCTAATTACATGCTCAGGATTTTACTTTTTTAATTTTACAACCTTTTCTTATTCTCAGTCCCGCACTATTACAGCTGTGGTTTCTGACGATATAAACAAATCATAAGAATCTGCTAACGTTATAGCAAAACCTTTGCAGGAAAAAGCATTTTAAAATTGACTGCGTTAGCAATTGCTCGTTTTCATTATGTTGTGATGTAAGAAATAAGTTAAACAACGTTGGTTCTTGAAATTTTTTATTGTTTTTAATATTTAACTTAATTAACCTGAAAATATTTATAAATTTAAATTAAATCAAATTAGAAAAATTTATTATTTACAGCCTTAGCAATGGTAGGATTTAGTGGAGACATAATGGCAAATTTCGTAGAAGTGAAAGAATTAACAACTTTAAAGGATGAATATAAAATAGTGTTAGTGCAAGAAAAAGCGACTCCATGTTAGGATAAAGCAATTGATTTTTACAAACTAGTTCTAGATGGTGGAGAAGATGACCTTACATTACTTAATGAATTGATTGGTGCTTGTCATTAAAAAACAATTAAAATCAATACTACCAAAACAATATATTTTGGTAGTATTATATAGAAAGATGAAAAAAGCAATATATTTAGTTACAATGTTATTTATTACAAATTATTTTTATGCTCAATCAGGTCAAGCTGAATATATCATAAAAATGAATGAGCTATCCTATCCTAATGCTGGTAAGTATGAGGAAAGAATAGAGAAAATGAAGGAGTATGCCAATAATCAGAAGTTTGAATTAATTTTTAATAAAAGCCAATCTAGCTTTAAATATATAGAAAGCTTAAATTCTGATCCAAATTTTAGCGAAACGGAAAATAGAATTGTGCGAGCTGCCTTCACTGCATCCTCTGATTTTTATTATGATAATTTAAGAAATATTGAGATTAGCCAAGGTCGCGATAAAGCTTTAATTGAGAAAAAGAATGCAAAAGTAGCATGGATTATTAGTACTGAATCAAAAATGATTGGCGACTACTTATGTTATAAAGCAACCTATCAGGAGCCTTATATCTCAAGAAGGTCTGGTCAAAAAAATTATACTAATGTTGTAGCTTGGTTTGCCCCAATGTTGCCTTATGGCTACGGACCAGTACAATTTTATGGTTTGCCAGGATTGATTTTAGAATTACAATATAAAAATACAACTTATTTTGCTACTAATATAAAAGTAAGTAACGCGTCTCGTACAATATATTCTCCAAAAGGTAAAACGGTTTCAAAAGAAGAGTATGATAAAAAACTTAGAGAGCAAATGGGGATGTAAATTGAATGTATTTCTCTTTCAATAACTTAACTTTCAAATCGCTAATTACATGCTCAGGATTTTACTTTTTTTATTTTTCACGACTTTTTCTTACTCTCAGTCCCGCACTATTACAGGTGTGGTTTCTGACGATACAAACAAACCATTAGAATCTGCTAATGTAATCGCAAAACCTTTTCAGGAAAAAGCAAGCCTTAAGTTTGCCATTGCTGATAATAAAGGGCGCTATCGCTTAGAACTAGAAAAAGAGGTCAAGTATGAAATTACCGTATCTTATATTAGCTTTATTGAGGAGGTATTTATCCTTGAAGCTAATGCAGCTGTTACTACCCACGATTTTAAACTAAAGGCTACAGGAGAACAACTCGATGAGATTGTAATTAAACATGATTTCAAGCCTATAATTATAAAAAAAGATACTTTGATATTTGACGTGAAAAGTTTTGCTAAAGGAAACGAACGCAAAATGAAAGAAATATTAGAGAAATTACCAGGCGTAGAAGTTGATAAAAACGGTGGTGTTACCGTACAAGGAAAAAAAGTGACTAAAATGCTTGTAGAAGGAAAGTCCTTTTTTGGAGGTGGTTCAAAACTTGCAGTCGAGAATATTCCGGCAGATGCCTTGGACAAAATCGAAGTTATCGATAACTTTAACGAGGTGGGCTTTATGAAACAAGTTTCTGATAGTGACGATCTGGCTATGAACGTGAAATTAAAAGAGGGTAAAAAGAAATTTGTTTTTGGAGATGTCGAAGCAGGTGCAGAAATAGGAACTGCCGATAACGGATTTTATCTAGTGCATGCAGCATTGTTTTATTATGCTCCCAAAACAAATGTAAGTGTTATAGCCGATGGGAATAACATTGGAAAAAGAACATTTACATTTGATGATTTAACGCGTTTTGGTGGTGGTATGAGCACTTTTTTGTCGGGCAGGAAATCATTGACTAACTTGTATTCTTTTGCTGGTGACA
The DNA here is from genome assembly GCF_000425505.1 of Flavobacterium frigidarium DSM 17623. Classification (GTDB taxonomy): domain Bacteria; phylum Bacteroidota; class Bacteroidia; order Flavobacteriales; family Flavobacteriaceae; genus Flavobacterium; species Flavobacterium frigidarium. The sequence goes on from NZ_KE384394.1 coordinate 61,065, forward strand.
ATAGGGATGTTGTACAAAATAAATCGCAGTTTGGAGCTTTTAATATTAGCCACGATTTTTCTCCAAAATTAGCTGTTTCTGGATTTTCAATTTTTTCAAAAGTGCTTACGGCTTCTAAGACAGAAAGTACTAATGAGTATTTACAAAATAGCGCTATCGCTTTCGAAAATAAATTGCAAGATGGGGATAATCGTACCATGTTAGGTATTGGTAATGTAAAGTTAGATTATACGCCTAATAAAAAAGAAAAATGGTACTACAACGGCCAGTATCAATCGAGTACAAATGATTTAATCAATACCATAAATTCGACTACAAATCTTAACACAAGTTTGTTTGAAACTATCTCTAAGGCTGATAATACTTCGATAAAACAATACATAGAATGGCATAAAAGTTACAACGAGCATCACACCACTACACTGGTAGTAAATCAAGCCTATGATAACAATAAACCCATAAACAATTGGTTTACGGATCAAACTTTTTTGGCAGGATTGATTCCGCTTCAACAGGACGACACCTATACTGTTACTCAAATTAAAAAGGTAAAAACGAATAGTATTGATGCCTTATTCAAACATTATTGGATTTTGAATAATTTTAATCACATCTATACTAATGTGGGAAATAATTTTGCTACTTCGCATTTAGAAACAGCAAACAGGCAATTATTAACTGATGGTACGATCAATGATTTTGCTTCAGCTGGATTTAATAATAATGTAAAATACCAATTAAATGATGCTTATGTAGGTGTCGAGTACAAATTCAGAGTTGGAAAATTTACTAGCAAGCCAGGGTTGTACTTGCATTGGTATCAATTATCTACTACACAAAGTACAATAGGGAACAGCTTGACTAAAAGTTTACTGCAGCCGCAGTGGGATATTGACTATGAGTTCAACAAATCAGAAACCTTGAATTTCACCTACAAATTAAAGAACGATTTTCCTGAGGTGAGTCAGCTTGCAAATCAATTTGACTTGCAAAACTATAATTTAGTTTATAAAGGGAATGCGCTATTGCAAAATGAAAAATACCATTCGGCAGTGTTGAGGTATTCAAAGTATAATTTGTATCAGGGTGTAACCTACAATGCTACGGCTAACTATTTAAAAAAGGTTAAAGCTTTTAGAAATGAAATCACGCTCGACGGAATTAATCAATTTAGCAGTCCAATTTTAACTGATAATCCAGAAACTACTTATGGTATTACGGGCTATTTTACTAAAAGGATCTATCGCTTTAGTCTAAAGTTAAATACACGTTTCAACTGGTTTAGCTACTCACAAACATTAAATGCAATAACCACAGTAAATGATCGTACAAGCCAGAATGTGGGATTGGTTTTTAAAACGGCTTATAAAAAGTGGCCAGATTTTAGTGTTGGTTACAACAAAGGCTTTAGCCAATTTTCGGGCTTAACAAGTTCAAAATATGAAACAGATGCCTTTACATCAAGTGCTCAAATTGATTTTCTTAAGTTTTGGAATTTTAAAATAGATTATGAGAACTTAAAAAATACTGATGATCGCGACCAAAGTAATTTTTATGATATTATGAATGCGTCTATTCGATACCAGAAAAAGAACAGTCCTTTTGGGTTCGAAATGTTTGTTAATAATGTATTCGATAATAAAACAAAGAATGATTTTTCTTTTTCAGATTACGTGATAAGCGAGCGCACAACTTACGTTTTACCTAGAGCATGGATGCTATCAATATCTTATAAGTTATAAATACTAGTTGTAAACTCGCAATACATTTCCATTTAATTCTGTACGATATTGTTTTAAAGGATACTCTAATTTTCCTAAACCGGTAAACAAACTATATTCACTTTCATCACAAGGACAAACAACGTTGATCCCGTTAAGTGTCATGGTCGTACAACTATTTAAAGCTTGGTTAGGGCATGCGGCGTCAAAAGCATTGTAGCCACTACCGGTATTAAAAACATATATTCCTTTTGCGCCTACATTAGCATAATAAATGGCATTACCTGCAAAAGTCAAATTACTGTAAGACGGCAGCGATAAGTTTAAATCGACAGTGAAAGAATAGTTGGGTATATTAGGATTAGAGTTGTTAAAGTCATTTGTAGTACAACCGCTTAAGATTGTCAAAATAAAAAGAGAATAAAAGAAATTTTTCATTATATAATAGTTTGTTAAATGCGCCAAAAAAACAAATTTAAATTATTTAACTTTGAATTACATATGATTAACATATAATTATATACAAGAAAAAAATTATACTATCTTTGTAATAACAAATCCCGTCCTGATGGGATTTTTTCTATTTATATAAGCCGTGTACCGTGAGTTTGATTAGAATGAATAAGAAGGTGAAAGGTCTTCAAACAAGTACATGATATGCTTAATAAACATTATAAAATAATACATTTAAAAAATATGAGCGCAATATCTTATTACACCGCAGAAGGTTTAAAAAAATTAAGGGAGGAACTTGATCACTTAAAAAGTGTGATGCGCCCTAAGGCATCTGCTGATATAGCAGAGGCAAGAGACAAAGGGGATTTGTCTGAGAATGCAGAGTACGATGCAGCAAAAGAAGCACAAGGAATGCTAGAAATGAGAATTGCTAAACTTGAAGAAATTCACTCTAATGCAAGACTTATTGACGAATCAAATCTTGATGTTTCAAAAGTATTGGTGCTTTCTAATGTAAAGATCAAAAATCAGTCAAACGGAATGGAAATGAGCTACCGATTAGTAGCAGAAAGTGAAGCCGATTTAAAAACTGGTAAAATATCTGTGACTTCTCCTATTGGGAAAGGTTTACTGGGGAAATCAGTAGGTGATGTTGCCGAGATTTCGGTTCCTAATGGTGTCTTGAAATTTGAAATTATCGAAATCACAAGAGACTAATTTAAAGCGTTCCTATCTAGGTGTAAAACCTGGATTTAATGATCTAATAAAAACAATATGAGTTCGATATTCACAAAAATAGTAAAGGGAGAAATCCCATGTTATAAAATAGCTGAAGACGAGAATTATTTGGCTTTTCTAGATGTCAACCCAAATGCAAAAGGACATACGTTGTGTATTCCGAAATTTGAGATCGATAAGATTTTTGAAATGGACGAAGCACATTATCTAGGGTTGATGCATTTTTCTCGAAAGATAGCCATTGCTTTAGAAAAAGCGGTTCCTTGTAAGCGAGTGGGTATGGCCGTTGTAGGACTTGAAGTGCCTCACGCGCATGTACACTTGATTCCATTAAACGAAATGGACGAAATGCGCTTTCATAATAAAGTGTCCTTAACGGAACAAGAATTTAAAGACTTAGCGCAGAGCATCCAAGCTAATCTTTAATTTAATAACTTATAATAAAACACAGGAATTGTCATTGCTTATGATGATTCCTGTGTTTTTTTTATGGCAACTTGTATAGTCGTTCCTTTACCTATTTCTGATTGTAGGACTTTAATTTTTCCGCCATGGTACTCTTCTACAATTCTCTTAGTAAGCGATAATCCCAATCCCCAGCCTCTTTTTTTAGTAGTAAATCCAGGTTCAAAGATGGTCTTGAACTGACTTTTTTGTATGCCGCTACCAGTGTCTATAATGTTTATTTTTACAAAATGGTTGTCTTGTTCTATGTGTAAACCTAGTTTCCCTTTGCCTTTCATCGCATCAATAGCATTCTTAACTAAGTTTTCAATGGTCCAACTGTGTAAACTTGAGTTTAAAAGAACATTAATAGGATTTTTGGGAGCGGTAAACGTAAACTCAATTTGTTTTGAAAAGCGCGATTGTAAATAGATGTAAGAAGCAAGTGTAGTTGCAATAATATCTTGATTTTCGAGTATTGGCTTGGAACCTATTTTCGAAAAACGATCTGTTATTGTTTGCAATCTTTCAATATCTTTTTCAATTTCGATAATAATAGATTCGTCGACTTCATCGCCTTTTAATATTTCGACCCAACCTATCAATGACGATAGCGGCGTACCTATTTGATGCGCAGTTTCCTTGGCCATTCCAGCCCAAAGCTTATTCTGAGTAGCAATTTTTGTACTGCGGTAAAAATAATACATCAAAGCAATGAACAACACTAAAATGAGTACAAGTGCAACAGGATAATATTTGAGTTTGTTCAGTAATTCAGAGTTTCCATAATAGAGCTTTTGAAATTTTCCGGGGACGTATTCTATAACTATAGGAGGATTTTCTCGTTGTAAATTAAGGAGTAAGTCGGCTGATTTCAATTCATCTTTAATAATGGCGTCAGCAATATTCACAGTGCTTACAATACTGTCGTGCTCCGTTAATATAATAGGAATAGAAGTGTTGTTGCTAAAAATTTGAAGGGGCAATTCAACATCGGCATCAGCCTCAGCATTAATTAAAGTTTTTTGAGCTTTTGCCCACAAGTTCATCTTTAAACGTTCTTCGTTTTTAAATATTTGGAAAAAAGTGTAGGTGTTCCATAAAATCAGTGTAATTATTAAAAAAGAAGTAGCGATAATGATCCACCTACTTGTATTTCTTCTATCAGAAAACTGCATAATTTTAGTCTTTGAGCTATAAATATAACGAATTTTATCACTTATTATTTTACTTAAATTTACAAAGCCACGCTTAGGCGTATTATTGCGATTTAAAGGATAAAAGTGATTGTGCAATATTAAAGTTACTTCATTTGCTTACTTTTGTAACGCGCTATTTATTAAAAAAGAAAAACCAAAAATATTATGATTACAATAGACCCTAAAACAATCCCAACCGCAAAAATGCAAGGTTATTTACAGTCCTCTATTGGGCCACGACCAATCGCTTTTGCAAGTACAATGGATGGTGACGGTAACCCTAATTTATCGCCTTTTAGTTTTTTTAATGTCTTTAGTGCTAACCCACCTATTTTGGTTTTTTCACCAGCGAGACGTGTGCGAGACAATTCAATTAAACATACTTTAATGAATTGCGAAGCGACTAAGGAGGTCGTTATTAATGTCGTTAATTATGACTTAGTGCAACAAACTTCTTTAGCCAGCACAGAGTATGCGACTGGCGTAGACGAATTTATAAAATCAGGACTTACACAAGTGGCTTCTGACTTGGTAAAACCTTTTAGAGTAAAAGAGTCTCCAGTACAATTTGAATGCAAAGTAACCCAAATTATCGCATTAGGAAATGAAGGAGGAGCAGGGAATCTTATCTTGTGCGAAGTAGTGAAGATGCATATCGATGAGAAAATTTTAGATGAAAACGGAGCTATAGACCAGTATAAGATTGACTTAGTTTCAAGGCTAGGGGTAAACTGGTATTCGAGATCAAATCAAGGATTATTTGAAGTGCCAAAACCGCTAGCAACTTTAGGAATTGGCGTAGATGCTATCCCTAAGGAAGTTAGAAGTAGTGCTGTTTTTGATGGTAACGATTTAGGAAAATTAGGTAATGTAGAAGCCTTGCCTACGCCAGAAGAAGTTAGTATCTTTGTATCAAATAACTTTTCTGTTAAGGCCGTTTTAAGCGCTGATGATCTAGAAAAAGTACATTTAGAAGCAAAAAAGTACTTGAATGACGATGATGTTGTTTCTGCATGGAAAGTGCTTTTAGCAAAAAAATAATCTTATATAACAATTAAAATAACGAAGATGGAAGTTACAGGGAAAATTAAAGTTGTTAATCCAGAGCAACAAGTTAGTGCATCATTTAAAAAAAGAGAGCTAGTTGTTACTACAGAAGAGCAGTATCCACAGCATATCATGATTGAGTTCACTCAAGATAAATGTGATTTATTGAATAACTATAGTATTGGTGAGCCAGTTAAGGTTTCAATCAATTTAAGAGGTAGAGAATGGGTGAACCCACAAGGCGATACTAAATACTTTAATAGTATTCAAGGATGGAGAATTGAAAAGTTAGCTGCTGATCAGCCTCAAGGTGGAGCTACTCCTCCTATGCCATCTGCACAAACATTTGCTCCAGCTACAAACATCAATGATGAAGAAGCAGACGATTTACCGTTTTAATAAATAAGTAAATCATAAAAAAAGCCTTGAAAGTGTATTTCAAGGCTTTTTTTATGATTAAAAATTAGGGTTTATAATTGCACCCAAGCCTATCTGATTTCCTAGCTGTGGATATACAAAAGCCGTTGTATTTGTTTTCTTAGAAACTCTAAAAGATTTAAGCGGACTCACATGCGAAAAGATTATTCCTGATGCCATTCCTATACCCGCACCAGCAAGCACATCTGAGGCATAATGTTTATTGTTAGCAAGTCTAAAAGCCGCTGTTGCCCCCGCAAATAAAAAACCACTGCTGGCATACCAAAAATTAGAATCTTTATATTCGTAATACAATAGCGTAGCATTTGTAAATGCCACAGCCGAATGCCCTGATGGAAAGCTTAAATTATCCGATAAGTCAGGACGCTCACGTTTTGCAATTCGTTTTGCAATTTCAGTTACAATTACAGAAGCAGTATTCGCAACAAGAATATTCACCGTTTGATTTCTATAATTGGTCTTGGGAGCAAACCCTAAAGATTTCCCCATGTAGATTTGAGCAATAGGAACAAACGGAAAAATATTATCGGCGCCTGAACTAAAAGTCGTTCCAAAAACTCTACCTGATTTTGTTTGAATATCACCATTAATTTCTGAGTTTAATAAAAAAGCACCCGTGATTAAAAGTGCTGCTGGAGCGATAAAAGACTTATAGCCTAGTTTATGCTGTACCTTTAAAGAATCCACATTTTGTCCATACATTTGCAGAAACGGAGCCATCAAAATGAGTAAAAGTAAAAAAAATGTTTTTTTCATTGCGGTAGTTAATTGAGTAACACTTTGATCAAAAATAGGACTTTATAATTTAATTAGAATAACAAAAACATGCATTATTTATCGCAAGATTTATTTTTTCCTGAAGTATCATTAACGCATTCTTCTGGTATTATTGCGCTAGGTGGTGATTTATCACCTCAAAGATTAGTATTAGCTTATAAAAGTGGTATTTTTCCATGGTTTGAAGATGGTGAACCCATCACTTGGTGGTCACCTGATCCCCGTATGGTTTTATTTCTAGACGAATTAGTAGTGACAAAAAGCATGCGAAACGTACTTAATCGAGATACATTTACAGTCACTTTCAATCAAAATTTTAGGGAAGTAATTTCTAACTGCCAGCAAATTAAACGCGATGGTCAAAACGGAACTTGGATTACTAATGACATGATCGAAGCCTATTGCAATTTACATGAATTAGGAATTGCAAAGTCTGTTGAGGTTTGGCAAGATGGCCAAATCGTAGGCGGATTATACGGCATTGATTTAGGTCATATTTTTTGTGGCGAAAGCATGTTTTCTAAAGTCTCTAATGCAAGTAAAATCGCTTTTATCAGCTTAGTGCGTCATTTGCAAAAAGAAAATTACAAACTCTTAGACTGCCAAGTCTACAACGAACATCTAGAAAGTCTAGGTTGCCGCGAAATAGCACGTAAAGATTTCATTTCGATTCTTAAAAATAATAATTAGAGCCCAATCCAGCTGTGCGCTGCAAGTCCTCCCTCAAAACCTTTTTTTCTAAAGTCATAAAAGGAGCTTCCTGTGGTTGCTCTTTTATTCCTAGAAAAAATAGTTTTTTCCCTCCGGGCTTTCCACTCCCATCTGGGGCAAAAGACATTCCTTTCACCAAGAAAACAATAAATACTGAGAAGCTCGCTTTTACACAAAGCAAAAAAGAACAGTTACTAAATCCATTTAAATCTGCGTGCAAAAATTACACAATCAAAGTAAACGTTGCAAAGCATCAAATCCGTTTTCATCCGCGTTTTTGCTTTTGCAAATCCGCGTCATCCGCGTTCCATTGTGAGCTGTCAAGTTCCACTTTAAGATTTATAAAAACTAAAACTTCAACTTAGTAAACTGCCAGTTCAACGTACTGAACAAAACCAACTCATTCCTTAAACAAGGCAATTCTAATATCACTTTCAGCGTTTCATGTGCCATCATAGTCCCAATCATTCCTGGCAAGGTTCCCAGAACACCATTCATGCTACAATTGGGCACATCCTTTGGATCGGGCGATTCAGGAAACAAGTCTCTAAGATTTTTACTTTTTCGATGATTAAAAACCGCAACTTGCCCTTCAAAACCTAAAATACTTCCATAAATTAATGTTTTGTCGAGACTCACACAAGTATCGTTGACTAGATAGCGAGTCGCAAAATTATCAGAACCATCTACTATAACATCGTAATCCTTTAAAATAGTAACAGCGTTTTCCTTGGTGACCTTTTCAGGTATCGCAATCACTTCAATCAAAGGATTTAATTTATGCAAAGTCGTTTTGGCAGTTTCAGCTTTCGACAACCCTACTTGATCTTCAGTATATAAAATCTGTCGGTGCAGATTGTGAATTTCGATGGTGTCAAAATCAACGATGCCAATAGTGCCAACACCCGCTGTGGCGAGGTACTGGAGAATAGGACAACCCAAACCTCCCGCACCAATTACTAGAACTTTGGCTTTTTTAATCTTGGCTTGCCCAGCATCTCCAACTTCGGGTAACATGACTTGGCGGTTGTAACGTAAAAAATCTTGTATAATGCTCATTTATTTTGAGTGATTAGTTATTAGTAACTAGTGATTAGCACTTAGTAAAAAAGTAATTTTTTAATAGTGAAAAGTGGAAAGTAAATGAGTTTTCAGTTTGGGCGCAGCATTATAAGCTAATTAAACTGTACCGAAATCATCTTTTGCAATCAAGGAATTCCTCCTTCGGGGGTTAGGAGGAAAAAGTTTTATCCCAATCTTTCCAAACGGGTTCGTAACCGCTATTCGAAATTAAAGTGGCAATTTCTAGAGCAGAGCGTTCGTCACTTATTTCAAACTGTTCCAAGGATTGCGGATCAACTACATAACCGCCAGGATTCGTTTTAGAACCTGCGCTCATGCTTGTGGTTCCAATTGGGATAATGTTGTTTCTAAAGTTTTCATTCTCTCGAGTCGAAATCGAAATCTCTAAGTCTTCATTCCATAAACGATAAGCACAAATCAACTGCGTCAAATCGCGGTCATCCATGATAAAATTAGGGGGAACCGTTCCTTCAGCCGGACGCAGCCTAGGAAACGAAACGGAGTACTTTGTTTGCCAATAGGTTCTTTGTAAATAATCCAGATGCAAAGCGTTAAAAAAACTATCTGTGCGCCAATCCTCAAGACCTAATAAAACTCCCAATCCTATTTTGTGTATCCCCGCTTTCCCAATGCGGTCTGGAGTATCTAGTCTAAAGTCAAAGTTGGATTTCTTTCCCTTGGTGTGATACTTTTTATACACATCCTTATGATAAGTTTCTTGATACACTAACACCGAATACACACCAGCTTTATGCAAACGTTCATATTCTTCTTGGGACAAAGGTTGCACCTCAACCGAAATAATTGAGAATTGATCTTTGATCACATCAATGGCGTTCAAAAAGTAATTGATATTTACCGTATAGTTAGCTTCACCAGCGACTAATAAAACATGATCAAAACCCGCTTCTTTAAGTGCAGCGACTTCTAATTTAATCTCAAAGTCCATTAATGTTTTTCGCTTGATTTTATTATCGAGACTAAAACCACAGTAAGTACAAATGTTTTGGCATTCGTTACTCACATACAAAGGAGCATACATTTGTATGGTTTTTCCAAAACGTTTTTTTGTCAGCTCATGTGTGAGTTGTGCCATTTCCTCTAAGTAAGGTTGCGCTGCAGGCGAAATCAAAGCTAAAAAATCATCTAGATCCCTTTTAGATTTGGCTAATGCTTGCTCCACTTGTTTTGAAGTACTGGCATAAATTTTAGATTGGATTTCGTCCCAATTGTATTTTTCGAAAGTAGATTTGAATGTTGTCATAAGCTTAAACGCAAAGTACGCTCCTATTTTTATCACAAGATTCGCTAAGCTTGGCCTACCTAGCATTCTTACCTTGTGAAATTTATACTTGAATTGATCATCTTAAACGCGAAGCGTGCAAGGTTATCGAGCAGTTAATATAATTTTTATTGACGAAGTCTCCCCTCCTTCGGAGGGGTTGGGGGAGGATAATTAGTATAAAAACGACGTCAGCGGACTCGATGCCACGGCGTGCTTATATTGTTGTCCTAACCTGGCTTCGTATGCTTTTCTTCCAGCAATAACTGCTTCCTTAAAAGCTTCCGCCATTAATTTCGGATTTCCTGCGACTGCAATAGCAGTGTTCACTAAAACAGCATCAGCGCCTAATTCCATAGCTTTTGCAGCATCTGAAGGTGCACCAATCCCGGCGTCGATAATTACGGGGACTTTGGATTGTTCGATAATAATTTCGAGAAAATCGATTGTCTTAAGTCCTTTATTGCTCCCTATAGGCGAGCCCAAAGGCATCACGGCCGCTGTTCCAGCATCTTCTAGTCGCTTGCACAAAACAGGATCAGCATGAATGTACGGCAATACAATAAAACCAAGCTTGGCTAACTCCTCTGTAGCTCTCAACGTCTCGATGGCATCTGGCATCAAGTATTTAGGATCGGGGTGGATTTCTAACTTTAGCCAATTGGTTTCTAATGCTTCTCTGGCAAGTTGAGCAGCAAAAACAGCTTCTTTAGCGTTTCTAGCTCCAGATGTATTGGGCAATAGATTAATGTGTGAATGCTGTAAGTGTTTTAAAATGGCATCTGTTTCTGTTTCCAGATCAATGCGTTTTAAAGCTACGGTGACCAACTCACTCGCTGAGGCTAGAATGGCTTCTTCCATTTGGACATTCGAACCAAATTTTCCCGTTCCTAAAAACAAGCGGGATTCTAATATTTTGTCACCTATTTTAAACAATGATGGTTCCATAAAGGTCGTTTTTAAGTTGTTTGATTGTCTTTTTCTTATCTTCTGATTGTGTAATTAAACCCGAAACCGCAATACCATGGATACCGGTTTCCATTAACGCAGGAATGTCATCTAAACCAATTCCGCCAATCGCATATACTGGAGTTGTAAGTTCATTTTTCTTCATCTCATTCAAAATCGTTTGGTAGCCTTCGAGACCTAAAATCGGACTCAAATTTTCCTTTGTAGTTGTAAATCGAAACGGACCTAATCCTATGTAATCGCATCCATTTTGTATGTGGTTTTGAATATCTTCAAAAGTGTTTGCAGTAGCTCCAATGATTTTTGTGTCTCCTAAAATGCTTCGCGCTTCTTTGATTGACATATCAGTTAATCCCAGGTGGACGCCATCTGCCGCAATTTGTTGGGCGAGATAGACATTATCGTTGATGATGAAATTCGCTAGGTATTCCTCGCATAAAATTTTTGCGGCTTCCGCCAAAGCAAAAGTTGCGTCAACTGACTTATTCTTAAAACGAAGCTGAATCCATTTGCAACCGCCGTCTAATGCTTGATGGATATTTCTAGTTTGTTCCTCGACCGTGTTTCCTTGCGAGATGTATTGTAGTTTGTTAAACATAATGATATCCTAGTTTGGTATGGTTTGACAATAGGTAATTTTCGATATAAATTTTGGCATTTTTACAAGCATTCAAAACGTCTTGTTCTTTGCTAAGATTAGCCGTAATTGCCGATGATAATACGCAACCCGAACCGTGTTTTTCATATATTTCGCTGTGATGCGGTTCAAGTCTAAAAAAGTGCTCTTTGGTATACAAATAATCAACTCCAGGTTCACCAGGATTATGACCACCTTTCAATAAAACAGCACAATGTTCTGATAGTGTTTCGGCTATAGATTCAGGATCTGTTTCTTCTTTAGATAGTTTTATAATCTCATTGTAATTGGGCGTGATTAAATCTATTTCGCTTAAAATAAGTCGTAAAGACTCATAGTTTTTAATTTCTAAAAAATCAAATGTAGTAGAGGATTTCACAACGGTATCCCAGACAATTTGAGTTGCAGGAGACAGTTGCTTAATAAGTGTAACAATGGTTCCTAAATAAAATAGCGAAGGAACAATCCCAATTTTAACAGCCTTAATTTTATAGGTATTAAAAAGCTTTTCTATGGAACGTGTTGTGAATTCTAATGAAGTCCATTCTATTTCATAGAAATTGTTTTCTGTCTGGATTGTGTTTGCCGTATTGATAGCCAACCCATAGACTTTATGCTGTTCGAATGTTTTACAATCAGCCACAACTCCTGCACCTCCAGAAGGATCAAAACCAGCAATACTCAATACAAACGGGCGATTTTTTGACATAATTTAAAATTTTGTATGGGTTGATTAGTATTCCAAATACTTCCTAATAATGCGACATCATCAAAACCAAACTGAAATGTTTTTTCGATATTTTGGGCTGAAATTCCACCTAAAGCGACTAGTTTCGTTTTAAAATTGGTGCGTTCGGCAATTGCTTTTTCAGCATCCAAATCAGATTTGTAATTGGGTTTAGAAATACTTTGATGTATCGGACTTAAAAATGCGTATTCAAAACAATGGTCTAGTTTATTAAAATCAGCCATGGTATGTGTTGAAGTCGATTTGGCAAAATCATCTCGACTATTTGTTGATTCCAGATCCAAAGTTGCTCTTGCGTTTTCAGTAAAATGAATGCGATTGATACCAAAATCCTGTGCTAATTGATGCTGCTGGTGTAAAACCAATTGCGATCGATATTCGAGTTCAATTTTCGATAAAAACAGTTTCATGTCTTCCTCTGAAAAATCAGGTTTCCGCACATGAAGCAACTCCAATCCACACTCAAAAAGAGCGTGAATGGTGTTGATTTCATTTAGTATCGAAATTGGATTTGTGATTACAATCATAATCTTGACTCTTGGATCTTTATTCTATTTTCTTTTTGGACTAACTATAAATCTCTTTCCCTTGTTCGATAAATTCTTCTGATTTTGCTGCCATCCCTTTTTCAGCTTCGGCAACGTCACGGATTTCTTGTGATATTTTCATAGAGCAGAATTTAGGTCCGCACATCGAACAAAAGTGTGCAACTTTGGCACCTTCAGCAGGCAGTGTTTCATCGTGAAATTCTCTTGCTGTATCAGGATCTAATGATAAATTAAATTGATCTTCCCAACGAAATTCAAATCTAGCTTTACTTAAGGCATTATCACGGTATTGAGAACCAGGATGACCCTTAGCTAAATCAGCAGCGTGAGCCGCAATTTTATATGTAATCACACCATCTTTTACGTCTTTTTTATTGGGTAAACCAAGGTGTTCTTTTGGCGTTACATAACACAACATCGCACAACCATACCAACCAATCATCGCCGCTCCAATAGCTGAGGTAATGTGATCGTAACCTGGCGCAATATCAGTCGTTAACGGGCCAAGAGTATAAAACGGAGCTTCGTCACAATGTTCTAATTGTTTCTCCATATTTTCTTTAATCATGTGCATGGGAACGTGACCAGGACCTTCAATAAATACTTGAACATCGTGTTTCCAAGCGATTTTAGATAACTCACCTAGAGTTTCTAATTCGGCAAATTGTGCAGCGTCATTAGCATCTGCAATAGAACCTGGACGCAAGCCATCACCAAGAGAGAAAGCAACATCGTATTGCTTCATGATTTCGCAAATGTCTTCGAAATGCGTGTATAAAAAGTTTTCTTTATGATGAAACAAACACCATTTTGCCATGATAGAACCACCACGAGAGACAATTCCTGTAACACGCTCAGCAGTTAAGTGAATGTAACGCAATAGTACTCCAGCGTGAATAGTGAAATAAGAAACCCCTTGTTCTGCTTGTTCGATTAAAGTATCACGAAAAACTTCCCAAGTTAAATCTTCGGCAATTCCGTTCACTTTTTCCAAAGCTTGGTAGATAGGCACCGTTCCAATGGGCACAGGAGAATTACGGATGATCCATTCTCTAGTTTCATGAATGTTTTTTCCGGTTGATAGATCCATAATGGTATCTGCTCCCCAACGGCAAGCCCAAACAGCTTTTTCAACTTCTTCTTCTATTGTTGAGGTAACAGCACTGTTCCCAATGTTGGCATTTATTTTTACTAAGAAATTTCGTCCTACAATCATCGGTTCACTCTCTGGATGGTTGATGTTGTTCGGTATGATGGCGCGTCCGCGAGCAACTTCGGAACGAACAAATTCTGGTGTAATTTTGCTTTTAGGTGTGTTTGCTCCCCAGCTATGCCCTTGATGTTGACACTGCATCGCTGCTGATTGATCGTTTAATTGCTCAATACGTTGGTTTTCTCTAATGGCGATGTATTCCATTTCTGGAGTGATGATACCTTGCTTAGCGTAATACAATTGGGAAACGTTTGCTCCTTTTTTAGCACGCATCGGTTTGTGTAAATACTCAAAGCGCAGGTGGTTCAGCTTTTCGTCATGTAGTCTTTCCTTTCCGTAATCAGATGATATCTCGCTTAGCTCTTCTACGTCATTGCGATCTAAAATCCATTGTTCGCGAATGCGAGGCAATCCTTTGCGGATGTCGATTTCGATATTGGGATCAGTGAACGGTCCCGAAGTATCGTAAATAGTAATTGGCGGATTTTTCTCGATGCGGCCATTTGACATTTTTGTATCGGCCAATGTGATTTCGCGCATCGCCACTTTTATCGGGTGGATGTCACCATCGATATATACTTTTTTTGAGTTTGGAAATGGGGTTCTTGATATTTTTTCTTCGTTTGTCATTTTTTATATGTCTTAAAGGTTTGATTGTGTGTTTATGGAAGGCGGATTAACGCGGACTTAATTATTTGTACCATCTGTTTTTATTGGGCGAGAATTGCACGCAGATTAAAAGGGTTTTTATAGATTTTTTAGTTTGTGTACTAGAATTTTTCTTTTCTTCCCAATAGTCTCTTGCTTTTGACTAATCACTCTTCACTAATTACTATTTACTAATCTACAATAGATAGCCCGCCCGAGCAGCCAATTAGCCTCCTTGGGTTGCGGAAATAATTAAAACAGTATCGGTTTCTTTTAGGGGATGGGAATTCCAGTTGGATTTTGGAATTACGGTGTCGTTGATGGCTATAGCGATTCCTTTTTGTTTTTCGGGAATTTCTAAGTCAAGAAGTGCCTGAACAGTTAGGTTACTGCTGGCAAAATGTTTGTTTTCGTTGTTGATTTTTAGTTCCATTCCTTTTGAATTTAGTATAGTTATACTTTAGGAATGGCTAGAAGTTGTCCCAAAAAAGGGACTATGGAAGTCATCGTACTTTTCCCTACGCTAGTATGAACTAGATCAGGTTCAGAGGGTAATTCTCAGCCTACAAAGTTGTAGACACCCCTAAAGTGAACCACAAATGTAAGGGTTTTTTTAGTTTGAAGATTTTTTTTTCAAGTTAAATTTTTATCATCAAATAGTAATTTTTGTGAAATCATCTAATATTGAGTAAAGAATAGCATGTGAAAATCAGCTTTTTTTCCAGCATTTTTCGACGTGATCATTGACAATTCCTGTGGCTTGCATAAAAGCATACATGACCGTAGAACCGACAAATTTAAAGCCTCGTTTTTTTAAATCTTTGCTAATTTTATCAGAAAGTGGGGTAGTAGCAGGGACGTCTTTTAGCGTTTTTGGGGTGTTGATGAGTGGTTTCCCATCTGTAAATTCCCAAATATATTTGGAGAAAGAACCAAATTCATCTTGGATTTTAAGGAAATGCTGTGCGTTGGTTACAGCCGAATATACTTTGAGTTTGTTGCGAATTATGCCAGCATCTTGCAATAATTCGAGAATTTTATCGTCGCTGTAGGTAGCTATTTTTTTGTAATCGAATTGGTCAAAAGCAGCACGGAAATTTTCTCTTTTATTGAGAATAGTAATCCAACTCAAGCCTGCTTGAAAAGTTTCGAGTAATAAAAATTCAAATAATGTAGCATCATCATAAACGGGCGTTCCCCATTCTTGATCGTGATATTCTTTATACAAATCGCTAGATAAACACCAGCCACATCTAGGCTTTTCGTCTGTGAAATTATTCATTGTGCAAGTATTTTTCGATTATAGAATGTCCCAAATAAATTAATGGAGTCAAGGCGATGGCGATGATAAGTTTTACAAAATAACCCGTAAATGCAGATGCTATAAAAACCTCTGTCGTCATTTTACCCGTCATCCAAAAAGCGATTCCTAAAACGATAAAGCTATCAAACAATTGTGAGATGACAGTTGATCCTGTACTACGTAACCAGATCATTTTGTTACCCGTTTTGTTTTTTAGGAAATGAAAAACAGTGACATCGATTAGTTGAGAGACCATGAAGGCGGTAATGCTCCCAACGATTATCCACAAACTTTGACCAAAAACACCGTTAAATTGGTTGTCAGATACGAGTCCGTCACCTGCAACGGCTGGAATTTGCATCGCTGCATAGATAATTACAAAGGTATAGGCAATAAGGCAAGCGGTTATTAGGGATAGTTTTTTGACGCCTTTCTCCCCAAAGTATTCATTGATTAAATCAGTAGTAACAAATACGATGGGCCATGGTAAGATGCCTACGCTCATGAGGTAGGGACCAACTTGAATTAATTTCCCACCAATCAACTCGGCTACAACAGCATTGGTGATGAATATTCCGGCTAGGATGATGTAAACGGTTTCTTTCTTGGATTGAAGCATAAAAATTGTAAAACTCAAATTTAGTCTTTTATTTTTTTATTGAAAACCAAATTATTGCTGTATCGAAATGATTTATGGCTTATCATTTTTGATAGCATTTGGATGTTTTTAATATCATTCTGTAATAAATCATTGTTTTTAAAGTATTTACAAACCCCAGTGTTTATTGGCTATTAGGATTAATCTTATATTATTTTTACAATTTGTACGATAAATATTAGGTTATATTGTTTTTTTTTTTTGATTTGTTCTCGGACGTCCAAAACCACTTGTTAAATAGTTTAACAAGGAAATAACCAAATTATTTTTAATGTTATAAAAAAATTATTTTTTAGTGCGGCTTTAGTAGTCGCTTTTTCTTTAACTTCGTTTGCTTCTGAAAAAGAGGAGTTAAGTAAAAATGAAGTTATAACAAAGGTTGAAACAGAGCTTAAAACAAAGACTGAGGTCAAACATACAAAGCAGGAAGATGATACATGTGTAACTGTTGTCATCGAGTGGAATGATTATGGAGCAACTGAAGACGGAATGTATTTGACGTTTAATAAAATTGAAATTCAAGTTTGTGTCTAGAATAAGTTAATTTTATAAGTAGTAGTCAGGAGCGGTTAACAGCTCCTGATTTTAAAAAAAAAAAAACATCTATGAAATTTTATTTAGTTTTTGTCTGTTTGACTTTGTCCGGTGTTTCCTTTGCTCAAAAGAGCGTAAAAATCAGCTATGAGCAAAGAATACTATATAGCGATGTTTTTTTTAATCAAGTTCCTGAAAATGAAAGGGAAGAGCTTAAAAGAATCCTTTCTTTGCCAAATTATTTTGAGCTTACAAATAATGGAGATTTTTCATTGTTTAAAAGCGTAAATTCAAAGGAAGAATTTATTGCTTCTAAAAAGGTTAATACGACTACTTCAATCCATAATGGATCTGTAATAAAACCATTTAAAATGTGGATTTTGAAGAATCATATTAAACGAAGTAACTTAGAGGATTTGCAAATCATGGATATGCATTATTATTATGAGAGTCCATTTACTGATATTGACTTGATTTATGATAATAAAATAAAAAAGATTGATAATTATAGCTGTAAATCAGCTTATAGTATTTCGCCTTCAAAAGACACAATAAGATACTGGTATACACAAGAAATTCCAATATTAGACGGTCCTTATACTATGACAACTATTCCTGGTTTGATATTAAGTGTCGAAGAAAAAAGGAAAGTGATTTATATTACCAAAATTGAATTTTTTGATAAAAAAATAATTTTTGAAGATTTAGATAAAAAAATTCTTTTTGTAACGGCAGATGAATTAAAAAAAATAAAAGAGGAAATGTTGAAGCCAAAGTCATATACCGATGAAAATGGGGCAAAGCATACAACAGAAACAAAATATATCAAACCCTAAAATAAATGACAATGAAACATGTTTTTTACATTATTATATTTTTCTCAGTATGCATTAAAAGTTATTGTCAAAAGACAGTTAAAGTTACTTTTGAGAATCAATTAATTGTTTCTGAAGCGTCGTTAGCAAGCGTGCCAGAACACCTCAGAAGTGCTGTTTTGAAACAATTAACAAGCGTGAAGATGCTGGCGTACATGTGTTTCGAAAACAATAAGGTATACTATGAAAGTAAATCTCAAAACAAACAAATTGAACAAAAGGGAGTGGTTAATGACGGGGTTTTAAATAATGAAGGTACAATTTCAAAAGATCTGTCAACATCTGTAAAATCTAAACATTCAAAAATAATTAAGGATAGTTATAATAATACTTATACGATGAAGAACAATGGTAAATTAGTGACTGAAAAATTACCTATAGTTAAATGGAAAATTACTAATAAAAAGAAAAATATTTTAGGTTACAATTGTACGGAGGCAGTAGGACTGTATAATAATAGTAAGATATCGATCTATTTTACAAAAGAGTTGAAAAAAGTAGCTAGTCCAGAAAAAATACCTTTCATAGATGGTGTAATTCTTGAGTATAAAGACGAAAAGTCAATAGGCAAAGCGATAAGAATAGAAAAAAATCAACCTTCAATTAAAAATTTCTTATAAAATTTGTATTTTGAATTTAAAATATTTGTTGTTTCTTTTTTTTCCAATTTTTATTTTTTCACAAAGTAAGATAACTATAAAAGTAGTCGATGATAAGCATGAAGCTGTGTCTAGAGGTATTGTAGTTATAAATCAATTAAATAATCAAATTGCTTTTGGAACAACTAACAATCAGGGTATTTTTGAAAATGATTTGCCGTTAGGTACTTACATTTTTAATATAAAAAAACTTGGATATGCACCAATCATGGAGGTTGTAACTGTTAAGGGAAATGTAGATCTAACTTTTGTGATGCTTCCTGAACTAAACCAGCTTGAGGATGTTGTTATTAAGGCACGTCCTAAAATATTGCGCATCAAAGAAGATACTATTTCTTATAATCTTAAAGCAGTAGTTGATGGAACCGAGAATAAAATTGAAGATGTTATAAAAAAGCTTCCTGGTCTTGAGGTTGACGCGGATGGTAAAATATTTTACAAGGGGGAGAAGATTAATAATGTATTGATTGACGGCAATGAATTTTTTGGCAACAAGCATCAAATGGCTACTCAAAATATCAATGCTGAGATGATTGAAGGCATCGATTTGTATACCAATTATTCAGGCTTTGCTATCGCATCTGGAGGTGATAAAGGGGTGGCGCTAAATTTGAAAACGAAGGACTCATATAAAAGTAAATGGGTTTCTGATGCCGAGCTAGGCTATGGTGGTAAGAAGGCAATGCGTTTTCATACTAATTCATTTAAATTTTTTAAGAAGGGTAATTTGGCTATTATATCAGATTACAATACCATTGGTAATGTGCCTATTTCATTGGAGGATTACAGCCAAATGAAAGTAGCTGGCAATGATGACGCTGAGTCAAGTCGATTAACAGATATCGAAGTGCCTTCATTTTTAAATCCTACACCGTTTTATAAAGAAAAAAACAATAAGTTCATTGGACTTAACTACACGAGCCTTGTTTCAGCTCGGTCAAAAATCACTTTTTCAAATACTTTTAACGCTGCAAACTTACTCGAAGAGAATTATAAAACGCAAACAAATTTAGGTGTTGAGGATAGTAAATTATCCTATTTTGATCAAAAGAAAGGTTCGTATGTTTTGAACAATACTGCTGTAAAATGGGAATTTAATAAATCGGCTAATACGTTTTTGTCTTATGTGGTTAATTTGACGCCAACAGATGATGAGATCAATCAAAACTTAGTCAGCGACTCAAATCGAACTACATATAAAAATAGTAGTGAAGGTTTGAGATTTTCACAAGTTTTTAAAGTGCAAACTACTTTTTTAAAGGATATTAAGTATAAAGGGGTAATAAGGCACGCTACAAAGGCAAATGATCAAAAATTGGGTTTGAGTGGGGATGAAGTGCTATTTGACTTTGATACGCAATCGCTTGAGCAAAGAAGTAGGCTAAGTGGTAATAGTTTTGATTTTTATAACTCATTTAGTTTATCTAAAAAGTCTGATTTTTTTGGTGTAAAATTAGATCTTCTCAGTCAGAAAGAGCAATTTGAAAATGATATTGACGTAAAACCATTTGCAATGATATCTGTAAATTTAAAGAAGCAATTACTGCAAGCTAATTTTAGTTGGACGAGGCAGTGGACTCCAAAAATTCAATCTGTTGCTGGAGTTAGTACTAGTAATGTTAGTACTACTTATAACAGCGAACAAACTACATATTCTAGAGTAGAGCCAAATTTGAATGTATCCTATAACCTTGGTTTTCTAAGTAAAGTCACTTTGGGATACTCTTTGAATCATCGATTGCCACTGCTTTCTCAACTATTAAATAATGATGTCATTGAGGATTTTCAAACAATTAATAAGGAGAGTTTAGTAGCGTATAATAAAATTTTGCCTCAAGACAGTTTCTCTTTAAATTACTTTAATGTCAACGCAAAGACGAATTCGGTGTTGTTTTCATCTCTAAACTATAGTAAAGATCATCAAGCGGTCTCAAATAATGTAATTTATCAAAATGATTACGTTGAGAATCAAGCAACTTTAGTATCTGGTTCTAGTACACTAAGAGGAATTTTGAGTTACGATTTAAAAATTAAGAAATTGCCGTTCTCTGTTAAAAGCACCCTTGTGTATCTAGCGACCAAGGGGTTCTCTGAGTATAGTGGAGTAGGCAATGAATTTAATTCGAATAATTTTAGTGGTAAAATTAACGTGAATTCTAATTTTAAAAATTCAAATGTGCAGGTTGCCGTCGATTATAAGTTTAGTAGGCGTCGCTTAGAACAAAGCTTATTTGCTTTTAATAATGTAACGGTCAATCACCAAATTGGTTTAAAATTACGTGGCAAAAGCACCAATAAATTAAAATGGGATTTGGGATTTGTTATTGATAATCAAGATTCAAGTTTTAATACCAATCAGCTTTATTTCTTGAATGGAAGCGTACAGTATTTAGTCGCTAAAAATTTGAAGTTGTTATTCAAAGGTAATAATATGCTAAACTTAAAAAATAGTCAGCTAATAACTACAGCGTTCAATCAAAGTTTCTTTACAGAATCGGTTATTTCGATTATGCCAGGGTACATGATGCTAGGAGCTAATTATTCTTTTT
>NZ_AUDO01000019.1 GCF_000425505.1 Flavobacterium frigidarium DSM 17623
AGGCAAAAAGATTAGATAATCTAAACAGGAAAAAATCAATTTTCCTAACTCCTCTGAATTGACTTCTAAAAGCTTTAATTTTAGCATTAAAGGATTCAGCTGAAGCATTTGTGCTTTGATTATCAAAGTAATTTAGTATTGATTGGTAATTAACCGTTATCGTATTGAGAACAATATTGAAGTTCTTAAATCCAGATTCTTCTACTTTTCTGTACCAATGCGCTAATTTCAACATCGCTACAGTTTTATCATTGTTGTAGATACCTCGTAGTTGCTGGGATAAAATATAAGCTTTCTTTACATCAGGGTATAATTCAAATTATAGATGTGCTCTTTCTTGTTGGTTATTAGTCCACTTTTCTCTAGATTTATACAGTATATATCGACTTCTGGCTAATAATTGTTTTACAGTATCTCCATTGTTTAAAAGTTGGGGAGTATGTACTCTGTTTTCTGATTTAGCTTGTAGTATGGCGTGATTCTCTCTGTCCATTGCTTCCCATCGGTACTTGATTCTAATTTCTTGTAAAGCTTCTAATGCTAATTTCTGTTCATGAAAACGATCTGTTACTTGTATAGCTTTTGGAAAACATTTTTTAGCTATCAACTTCATGGAATTAGCCATATCAAGAGTGATTTCTATAACTGCCTGTCTTTTTTTAGAGTCAATTTTACTGACTTGTTCTATCACTTGTTCTGTCTTAGTTCCACTAACAATTGCCACTTACCAACGAACCTTTTTTGCCCTTAGCCTTTTTACTGGTGACAATAAAGTATAGGTCGGCTTAAGATATGGATACTTCGTCAATAGCTAAATAAGTTTCCATGTTTTGGGGATATTTAATCCATTGGCGTGCATGCTCTCTAGGTTTCTGAGCACTAAAAATTAAGATGTTATTTTATCGTCTTTGAAGTTTTTACCATTAACGCCATAGAAACCTCCAATTACAAGTTATCTAAGATGTATATTATCCATTAATTTCTTATTAATAAAAGTTGCAAATTATTGAGTGCTATATGTTCCTTTGACCAGAATGCTACTCCGGATAGCTAACGGTAAAGTGATTATTTATCATTTAATCTGTTATTCAAGCGACTATGTTTAAATCTTGAAGGGACGATCAAACGTTAAGTGATAGATCTTAAATTACTTTATCAAACTCGAAAACTACAGACGATTATTAATATTTTGAAATCGTCTCAACTTGTTCTAATATGTTAACTTTTTATTAAAAATTTTATATTGCACAAAATTTAACGTAAGGTATAACTGTAATAAATCATTTTTCATTGTAGTTAGTCGATAAAGTATGCTGATTTTTGCATTATATTTTTATTTTAAAAATGTTATCTGTAATCTTTGAGTAAAAATTAAGATAATTTTTAAAAATTATTCCCAAACAATAATTTAACCTCAAATGTATTATGAAAAAAATTACTCTATTGACAATCCTAGCTATCGCTGCTTCTGCAAGTAGCGCTTTTGCTCAAACCGTAGTAAGTGGAGCTGCTACAGCAACTGCGACTATTATCACACCTATTGCCATTACAAAAGTTGTCGATATGAACTTTGGTGATATTTCGACAAATGGAACTGACGGAACTGTTACTTTAGATTATGCAAGTGGAAGAGTGGCAACAGGTGGAGCTTCCTTTTCAACTGCTTCTCCAGGAACAATTGCTTCTGCTAAATTTACAGTTACTGGTAAGGCTGGTTATGCCTATTCTATAAGCATACCAACAGCAATTACTCTGACACACACTAATACAACTAGTGTAATGCAAGTAACAAATATCGGCAACAGTATAGGTGCTGCTGGAACGCTGACGGGAGGTACACAAGATATCTTCGTAGGTGGTAAATTAAATTTAGTGGGATCTCAACTAGCAGGAGTATATACAAATACAGCTGACTTGAAGGTTACTGTTAACTATAATTAAAAATCCTTTTGTTAAGCTTTAACCCAAATACCACAATGTGTTGTGTATTTGGGTTTTTCTTGCTTTAATGTAACCAGTATGTAAATTGTAATTGCAATGAATACAGAAATCAAGGTTCTCACTTTATCTCCGCAACTTTTGCGTACCGCCTTTTTATTAATTTTTTGCCTCTTATTTGGACATTCATTGTTAGCTCAGGGAAACCTAGTGATACACCCTAAACGAATCTTATTTGATGGTAAAAAAAAGACAGAAAAATTAGTACTTTCTAATACTGGAAAAGACAGTGCAGTGTATAACATTTCGTTCATAGAATATAAGATGAAGGAGGACGGGGAACTACTGCCTATAGAGAAGGAAGAGGAAAATTTACATTTTGCTTCGCCTTATGTGCGTCTTTACCCTCGCATTGTTAAATTGGGACCCAATGAATCGCAAATTTTAAAAGTACAGCTGTATAACACAGAGAATATTGCCGATGGGGAATATCGATCACACTTATATTTTAGAGCTGAGCAAGAAAAAACGGCATTAGGTACGGCAACTAAAGCTAATGAGTCTTTGGTTTCTGTGAAACTTGAGGCCATTTTTGGGATTTCTATAGCATGTATCATACGTAAAGGAGAGGATAAAACGTATTTATCGATTTCTGAAATTTCTTATTCAAAAAGCAAAGACCAAGAGAATTTCCTTGCTTTTAAATTAAATAGGACTGGTAATATGTCTGCTTATGGTGATTTTGTAATTACTTACATAACCCCAAATGGCAGGCTGTACGAAGTAGGTTCTGTTAAAGGTATTGGACTATATCTTCCAGGGACCGTACGTAATATGAAAGTTACACTTAATACACTAAGTAATGTAAATTTTAGAGGAGGTTCGTTTAAAGTTGTATTTACTGAGAATGAGAGCAAAAAAATTCTTGCAGAAGCTGATTTGAATTTGTAAAGCAAACTTGCGATAAGTGATTTGCATTGCCGATCAGTAAACCGGACTGAATAATGATAAAGATAAAAAGTAATCAATACCGATTTTTGCATTTGCTATTACTGGCAATGTTTTTTCTTTTTATAAATAATTCAAATGCACAGCCGGGATTACCACAACGTGAAATTACAGTAGTACCTACACAACCTATCGACTTTGGTACATTTTATGTAACTAGTGCGGGTTCCATCAAAGTAGACTTTCAGGGAAATGTAACTACAACTGGTGGAGTTATATCTGTTAATACTAGCTCTGTGACTCCTGCGATATTTGAAATTAAGCTGTGTCAAGGTAGGACTGTTACACTGAGCAATGTGTACTCTGTATATATTAACGGTAGTAATGGTGGTCAATTAGAGCTAGTAATTGGTGAAGCTAAGAGAGATGGCTTGGGCGACATATTGAAAAATGGCAGTTCATTTGCAGTGGATACAAACTGTACATTTACAACAATACTTCGAGCAGGAGGTACTCTTATTGTACCGGCTAATGCTGTACCAGGAATTTATGTCGGGAGTTTTCCTATGACTTTTACCCAACAATAATGGCCGGAATAAAAATAAATATTTTCAAAACTGAAGTCAGTCAGCGTGCTGAAAAAATCTGCATGAGGCTGTTTTTGTTGCTTATTTTTATGGTTTTTGCAGTTGGTCATGCTGCAGAGAATCCGATAAACAAAGTTATAAAGCTAGATCCTATAATGTCAATTGACGAAATACCAGTAGAAATTTTTATTAAGGGATATGGGCGGATAGAGGCGGATGTTCTTATCACGGATAGGAACAGAATTTATATTGATGTCAACGATTTGTTTGATAAATTAGGGATTTTGTGCGTACGAACAAATGATAAATTCACTGGTTTCATTGAAAATGAGAATAGACCTTATGTAATTGATTTCGAAGAAAAACAAATCACAATTGACCAAAATACAATTCGCTCGCCAAATGGATTTACTAAAGAATCAGCTGCAATATTCGTAGAATCAACAGTGCTTAACGAAGCATTTGGTTTTAATATGATTTTCAATTACCGCTCTTTATCTATTGTAATGGATGCAAATTTTGAGTTACCGTTAGTAAAAAAGACTAGATTAGAGAAAATAAGACAAAATGTATCGTTGTTGCAGACACAAAATGAAGTGAAATCTGACACTATTATTGGTAGAAACTATCACTTATTAAAAGGATTGGCTATTGATTGGGGAGTTAATTTGAGCCAAATAGGGGGGCAAAAGTCATTCAATAATTACGCTCTTGGTTTAGGTACAGAGTTATTATATGGTGAAGCTAAAGTAGGTTTTGCATATTATGATCAAGTTAAGTTTGATCGTAGACAACTTTACTACAACTGGCGATGGATCGATAATGAGAGTAAAATCATAAAGCAGGCTCAAGTTGGTAAAGTTCCAGCACAAAGTATTTCATTTTTGGGTGCGCCTTTAGTAGGAGCAACTATTACTAATTCACCTAATACAATTAGAAAAGCAAAAGGCTCTTATATTATTAGAGATTATACTGAACCTAACTGGACGGTAGAGCTTTATTTAAACGATGTTCTTATAAATTATACGGCATCTGATGCTTCTGGGTTGTATATTTTTGAGGTCCCAATTATATATGGTTATACTACACTAAAATTAAAGTTTTATGGGTTATTAGGCGAAGAGCGCGTAGAAGAGCGTACCATGAATACTCCATATACTTTTATGCCTGAAAATGTTATGGAGTACAACGTAACAGGCGGTGTATTAGAAGATGATAGAGGGAGTCAGTTTGGTAGAGGAGAATTCAATTATGGTGTAACTAAATCGCTAACTGTAGGTGGAGGAATAGAGTATTTATCATCTATAATTGATCAGCCAGCCATTCCATTTGCAAATGTGGCCTATCAACCATTTACTAAAATGGTTCTTAAAATGAAATATGCTAATGGTGTAAGTTATGGCGGGTTGTTAAATTATTACTTTGGACAAAGCACATTTTTAGAGGTTGATTATATTAATTATGTGGAAGGTCAGAGAGCTACTTTGAATATAACTAATGAAGAACTCAGAGTCCAGTTGACTTTACCATTTAAAAGTTCGAAAATCTCAGGGAGTACACAGTTTAATTTTATGCAATATGGCTACGATACTTTTAATTTCAATCAGTTTAATGCTGTTTTTTCTGGTCGCTATAAAAATTATTCATCTAATGTTTCATTGTCTTCTAACTGGATTACCGATAAGGATCCATTCATAAGCACCACTGTTGTTTTTGCACATCGCCTGAGAAATGGATTCACAATTCGGCCTTCATTTCAATACAATGTGAGTGATTCTAATATGATACGTTTTAGAGCAGATCTTGAAAAACGTTTGGCGAAGATGTCTTTTTCGGCTTCTTATGAACGCAATGTACAGTTCTCAACAGACAACTTATTTTTCAATCTTAAATACGATTTGCCTTATGCTCGTACAAATGTATCAGCTACCTATGCAAATAACAATATGAATTTAGCTCAAGGTGCTCAGGGAAGTTTGACTTTTGGAGGCAATAATGGTTATGTTAATAAGGGGAATAATTCGGCGTTAGGTAAAGGAGGTATTTTGCTATACCCCTATTTAGATCTTAATCAAAATGGAAAACGTGATGATGGGGAAAAAATAGTTTTGCTAAATAACGTGAGAATATCTGGAGCTAAAGCAGTTATTAGTCAGAAAGATTCTATTATAAGAATTTCTGATTTAAATGCTTTCGTAAAATATAACATAGAATTTTCAGATGCCGAATTGGAAAATATTTCATGGAAATTTAAAAATCATAGTTACCAAATTTTAGTAGATCCTAATCAGTACAAGAAAGTAGAAGTGCCTATTGTCGTTATGGGCGAAATAGGTGGTACGGTATTTATGAATAAAGCCAATCAGTCAAAAGGGTTGGGTCGAATCTCAGTACAGATATTTAATTCAGTGGGTAAAAAAGTTGCTGAAGTATTAAGCGAGTCAGATGGATATTTCAATTATTTAGGACTAAAACCAGGGAAGTACACCGTTCTCCCTGATGCAAAACAACTGAATAATCTAGATTATCAATCTAGTCCTAAGTCACACGAAATAGCTATCGATATAACTGAAGACGGGACAGTCCTAGAAGGATTGGATTTTTATATTACAAGTAGAGAGAAAAGTCTATCCTCCACTTTTAATATAGCGAAACCTGTTGATAAAGTAGTAGAGGAAAATTCGCTAAGTAATAAAACGGTAGCACCATTTGAGCAAAATGTAGAAAGCGACAAAATTTATTTTACAGTGAAAGTTGGCGACTATAAAGATCATAATCTGCCTAAAAAGTTAGAGAATCTGGATACAGTTTTTTACGAAGATGGGGGTGATGGTACTGTTCAATATTATTATGGGCTATTTGATACTAAAGAGAGAGCTGTTATTGCAAAAAACATCTTAGTTTTTAGAGGGATTTTCAATACATCAATAGTAGAGTACCAAGATGGGAAGGTAATTCTGAATGCTGAATCTAATGATAAAAAGCAAAATGATTTCAGCAATATTGCCAATCCCATTTTAGGAGAAAAGCAGACTACGACCAGAAAAAATATTTCCTTCGGAAGGATTTTCGATAATAAAGAAGCTTTTTTTAGCATACAAATAGGAACTTTCAAAAACTACGTGCCTTCGAGCCGTCTTGAAGAGTTTCAACCTGTCTACTATGAATTAATAGAAGGTGATCTAATAAGATATGTTTCAGGAAAATTTGAAACATTTAACGAGGCAAAAAAAATGAAATTTAAAATAACTAGTAAAGGGATCCAAGATGCTTTTATTGTGAAGTATGTAGAGGGTGTTAGGTATAGCTTGCCTAAAAAATAGTACTCACTTTATATGATCAAAAGTTTATTTTAAAATGATATTTTTTATTCTCAAAAAAATACGATTTTGAAAACAAAATTACTTTACATATTAACCTTATTTTTAAGCTCATATTACGTGCTGGCGCAAATTGCTCCAACACAGAATATTGTGTGTCAAAATGAAGAGGTAACCTATAGCTATGCAACGGCTTATGATACGTATAAATGGACAGTGGTTGGAGGAACTCCTACTAGCACCACTTCGTCAACGATAAATGTCACCTGGGGATATGGAAACAGAGGTACCCTAACATTTGAAGGGTTTATCGGTGGTGCTTCTCAAGGTGTTGTATCGAAAAGAATTTATATTGACCAAAAAGCAGCTTTTACGGCCACATCAAATCCAACCATTGTAGCGGGACAAACAACCAATATTGGGTTGACTTTTGCTAACAAATCCATTAAATTAAATGGGACAACCGACTATGTTGGAATTTCAAACTCGAGTTTAATCAATCTTGCTACTACAGATTACCGCACAGTAATGTTATGGTTTAAGGCCAACGATGTAACAACTCGTCAGGTTTTGTATAACGAAGGTGGTGCAACTAATGGACTTTCGATGTATATTGAAGGTGGAAAAGTGTATTGCTTACCGTGGGAAAGTAATACACCTTGGAACGCACCTAGTGCCAATATTGTTACAGGACAGTGGTATCATGTTGCCTTTGTATTTGATCAAAATGCAACTGATGGTTACCATTTTAAAGGGTATTTGAACGGGACACTTATTGGTGCTTATAATGAAGGGACAAAAGCGAGCAACGGTATCAATGCCCATTCTGGCGCTGTAGCGATTGGATCCAATTCTAATATTCGTTTTCAAAACAATACGACGAGCTCAAATAATTATTTTAATGGAAGGATAGACGGTTTTAAATTGTGGAACCGATCCTTGTTGCAATCTGAGGTTATTATCGAAAAAGACCACGTACTAAATGCACCCGTGGTTGATGCCGATTTGGATGTATATATCAATTTTGATAATTCGGTTTTAGATCTGTCAAGTACCGTAAGTGCTGAGGACGGTGCCCTTTATGGTAGTCCAACCTATGATGATGACGTTCCGTTGAATCCTACAATAGTTTGGAGTCCGGGAGGTGCAAATACGGCTACTATTGCTGTGAATCCAACAACGAATACAAGTTACACCTATACACTTACCGAAAAACTGTCTAATGTTTGTTCGCAAACGGGGAGCATTGATGTTTTTGTAACGATTCCAAACGATAAGGATGGGGATGGTGTGGGAGATATTTTTGATTTGGATGCAGATAATGATGGTATCTTAAACGCGATTGAAAACAATTGTACTCCTACTGCGGGTTATGATGGCTATTGGTCATTGGACAACATGACTACTGATTTGTCTGGAAATAATTATAATGCACAATCGGGCAGCTCTGTTTCATTTTCCACAGATAGTAAAAAGGGAACGCATTCGGCATCTTTCAACGGAACTTCTAATTATTTGCAGTACAGTAATGGTACTTTTTTGAACCAAGCAATCACTAATTTTTCGTATTCTATTTGGATTAAACCAAGTTCACTTTCGGGTATTCAAACCATTTTTGAAGAAGGAGGAACGGTTAATGGTGTTGCTGTTCGTTTAAACGGTGCAACATTAGAGGCAGCAGTGCGCGAAGGTGGCGATGCAACGCAGAAAAATACGGCTACATTCACGTATCCGGGTGATGGCTTATGGCATCATGTAGCGCTTACCTATAGCAATGGAAACGTGATTTTGTATCTCGATGGAGTTGCTTCAACCACCTTGGCTACAGGATTTGGTGATTTAGCAGCACATTCGGATGCACAACATATTGGGTATTCAAACGGAGGTGCTTTTGGTGCTTCTTCAGCAAATTATTTTGGGGGATTGATGGATGATATAGTGCATTATCCTTCGGTTTTATCTGGTAGTGAGATCAGTAAAATAGTGTTAGGATGTGACAATGACAATGATGGAATTCCGAATCATTTAGATACCGACAGTGACAACGATGGCTGTTTTGATGCTAATGAAGCCTACGGCTCGCTAGTGGACACCAACAATGACGGAACTTATGGCGGGATAACAGGTTCTCCACAAGTAGATGCTTTTGGTAAAGTTTTAAGTGCAAGTTATGCCACTCCATTGACCACTTCTGGTGGAAAAAGTACCTATACTCAAGGAATTAGTGTCAATGTGACCACGGTTCCTGTAAATAAAACAGCCTGTGAGGGGCAAAATGTAACTTTTTCAGCCACGGCAACAACAGCTACTTTGACCACTATTCCAGCAACAACAGCCAACACGACTGTTAGTTACCAATGGCAGGTAAGTACTAATAACGGAAGTACCTATGTTGATTTATCGGGTCAATCGGGAACTGTAGCAAGTGGAACATCGGTAGGGCTTACGCTCACGGGTGTAACCGCTATCATGACCGGGAATCGCTATCGAGTAAAATTCACAAACGAAGCTAATATCATTGGAGCGACTGCAACGGCTACTTTAACGGTGAATCCTATTCCTACCATTACACAAACTACAAATGCATCTAGTTGTGGAATAGGAAGTGTGGTTTTGAGTGCGACTGCTTCGGCAGGGACCATAAATTGGTATGCTGCAGCTACAGGTGGAAGTTCTTTGGGAACGGGTACGAGTTTCACAACTCCCGTATTATCAACAACAACTTCGTATTGGGTTGATGCTACAAATACGAGTTGTACCACAGTAACGCGAACTCAAGTAACGGCAATAATTAGTACTGGTAATGTTGAAGTTGCTGCAAGTACCGGAACAATTTTTGGATGCTATTCGACAGTAAAAGAAGCTTTTGATAAAATTAATGATGGGACACATCAAGGAGTAATTACCATTAAAATAAGAGGGAATACAACTGAAACAGCTACGGCTACTTTGAATAATTCTGAAAACGGATCTTCTTTGTATTCTTCGGTTTTACTTTATCCTACGGCACCAAATTTAAAAATAGAAGGAAGTGTTGCGGGACAATTAATCAATTTGAATGGGGCAGACAATGTAATTATTGATGGTAGAGTAAACCAGCTAGGAAGTACAAGTTTGTCATTTTCGAATACAAACAGTAGTGGTAGTGTTATTCAATTTATAAATGATGCCACTTCAAATACAATCAGATATTGCAATGTACAAGGAACAACTTCATCTGCAGCAAGTGGTCTAATCGTTTTTGGGTCAGGTGACGCTGTGGGGAACGATAATAATACGATTGAATATTGCGACATACGTGATGGGGCAACTACTCCTACTAATGCAATTTATTCTGCAGGATCTTCTGTGAGTGCAGACAACAGTACAAACGTCGTAAGTAATTGTACGATTTATAATTATTTTAATGCTGCGACTTCTTCAAACGGAATTTATTTGGCTTCGAATAGTTCGGCTTGGACAATTTCGAACAATAAATTTTATCAAACAGCCACTCGTACTACGACAACTACAGGTTTAACGCACCGTGCTATTTATATTCTTACAGCTTCTGGAATAAATTATACTGTAAATAATAATGTCATCGGGTATAATAGTGCATCTGCAACAGGTCTTACCACTTACGCAGGCCAATCAACCTTATACAGAGGGATTGAAATGACAGTGGGAACAGCGACAGTATCAAATGTACAAGGAAACACTGTTAGTAATATCAATTTTTCGACAACTATTGGTACGGCTACTACTGCAGGTATTTTTTCGGGTATCTCAGTACTGGCAGGAAATGTAAACATGGGTACTACAACTGGAAACATTGTTGGAGCCACTACAGGTACTGATGTTATTCAGGTTTCTAGTACTACTTCTTTAGGATTAATAAACGGAATATATGTTTCGTCAGTAGGAACTGTAGCGATCAGTAATAACAATATAGGAGGTTTCAGTACAAATGGTGGCACTACCATTGGTTATACGTTTAACGGAATCTATACTTTAGGAGTGGGTGGAAATTTTTCTATAGCTAATAATACTATTGGAAGTAAAACGACAGCAAATTCAATCACGATTGGTGATGCGGGGACTTTGGGGGCAGTGTGTACCTTTCGAGGAATATTTAATAGTGGGTCAGGTTTAATTTCGATTACTACTAACACGATTCAAAACACAACGGTTTATGGAACAAGTACTTCAGTTTATTACGGAATTATAAATACTGCAGGATCAAATAGTGTCGATATAACAGAAAACGCGGTGATCTCGGGAACCAATACCGGTACAAATTCAAGCACTGCCATAACGTATTATCCTATTTATAATTCGGCTGCAGTTTCTACTTTAAGTATTAACAACAATATTATAAGGAATCATTCAAGAACTGCTACTGGAGGTTATTTTACAGCAATAGCAAATGTTGGCGCTGTTTTGACGAATATAAATATTAACGGAAATCAATTAGGAAATGCGAGTGGTGGATTAATTACTTATTCGGCAGCAAATACAGTCGCGTTATTCGGGATAAATAATACAGGTGGTGCTGCGAGTTCTGAACTTTCGATTCAGAATAATGATATAAGAGGTGTTAATTATACCGGAGCATCAGCATCAAATGCCAATACTTATATCAGTAATACTGCAGCTACCTTAAAACAAAACATTAGCAACAATACTTTTACTAATCTTAATGTAAACACTACAGGGACAATTACATTCATTTCGAACAATGTAACTATGCCTGCAAACGGTGTTCAGAATATTGATAATAACAGTATTGTTACTGGTTTTGTTCGAAATTCAGCTGCTGGTTTCGGAGCAATAACATTGTTTACAAGTACGGCAACTACCAATAATACGGGTGTAGTAGTAACAAATAATAATAATAACTTTTCGAACATTACCCAAGGTGGAACATCATCTATCAACGGTTGGGTAAATCAGGATGCAGGAACCGGTAATGTAGACAAAACAATTTATAATAATAAATTTGAAAATTGGATAAGTGGTTCAGGAGCAGTAACAGCGCTGAATGTAAATGTTGTTAGTGAAACGAATAAAACCTATAGCAATAGTATTCAGAACATAAGTGGTACGGGTTCTTTGACTGGGATCACTACAGCAGTGGGAAGTGATAAAATTTATCAAAACACTATAAACAACTTGAGTTCTTCGGGAGGGATATTAACTAGCATTACCGGTATAAATAGTACTGGCGGAATTACAAAAAACATTTATCAAAATACGATTTCTAATTTAGTAGGAAGTGCATTAACAACCGGATCTGTACGTGGAATTTTAATTTCTGGTGGGACAACTGTAAATGTATATGAAAATAAAGTTTTCAGTTTATCTGCAGGTGCTAATACTACAGGGACAATCAGTGGAATCTGGGTTACCGGAGGATCTGCGGTAAATTTAGACCGAAATAAAATTTATGATTTATCCTCTTCCAGTACTGCGGTTTCAACAGGTGTGGTGTATGGTATTCAAGTTTCGGGTAATACGGCTTCCTTGATAACTAATGTTACAAATAATGTGATAGGAGATTTGAGAGTAAGTGCAGCTAGTGGAACAGACTTGATTCGTGGACTGGGTTTTATCTCGACTGGTACGACTTCGACGACCAATGTCTATTACAATACAGTCTATTTAAATGCAGCAGCTTCGAGCGGGACTAACTCGGGCTCATCGGGTATTTATCATACAACAAGTACAACTGCTACTACCGCGACATTGAATCTTCGAAATAATATTATCATTAATAATTCCACTCCAAAAGGAACAGGAACAACGGTAGCTTTTAGACGAAGCTTAGGTAGTGCAAGTGCATTAAACAATTATGCAACGACCTCAAAAAACAATTTGTTTTATGCTGGAACACCAAGCTCAACCTATTTAATTTATAGTGATGGAACGAGTACGGCACAAACTTTTACACAATACAAGGCCGGAAGTTTTACTGCTGGAACTATCGCGCCACGTGATCAAGTTTCGGTAAGTGAAAATTTAAATTTTATTAGCACAGCAGGTTCCAATGCGAATTATTTAAAAGTAAACACCAGTATCGCTACGCAAATAGAAAGTGGAGCGGTAAATATTGCTGATTATACAGTAGATTATTTAGGTACTACACGTCAAGGAAATCCAGGGTATACAGGGGCGAGTACCTCAGCGCCAGATATGGGTGCCTATGAAAATGATTATGTAGCGATTGATGCTTCGGCTCCTTCGATAACATATACCGCTTTAACCAACAATAGCTGTTTGAGTAACAAAACTATTTCGGCTATTATCTCAGATGCAACTGGAGTAAATGTCACTACTGGCACGAGACCTAGAATTTATTTTAAGAAATTGACTAATAGCAATGTTTTGCCGGCTACAAATACAAGTAGTACAGATGGTTGGAAATACATTGAAACAACAAGTACTGCAAGTCCGTTTGATTTTTCCATTAACTATAGTTTACTTTTTGGTGGGGCCACGACCAATGATGTGATTCAGTATTTTATCACTGCCCAAGACATTGTAACACCGTCGCCTTATGTGGGTATCAATACAGGTACCTACGCGGCTGCGCCTACAAGTGTAGCGTTGACATCTGCTGCTTTTCCTATCGGGGGTACCATTAACAATTTTACAATTTTGGCGGGACTAAGCGGGACTGTAACTGTGGGAACTGGCGGAACTTATCCAACACTAACGGGTACTGGTGGTTTGTTTGCCGAGTTAAATTCCAAAGGACTTTCTGCTAACTTGACAGCCAATATTATTAGCGATATTGTAGAGCCTGGAACAAATGCATTGAATCAATTGAATTATGGTTGTACCGATTTTAGTACGCTGACCATCTCTCCAAGTGGAGGAGCAGCTAGAACAATTTCTGGTACAGTAGCAGGAGGCGCCTTACTTAATTTTAATGGGGCAGATTACGTTGTTGTTGACGGTTTGAACAGTGGCGGAAATTCTTTAACCATTTCGAATGCGAGCACAGCGAGTACGGCAGGTACGAGTACTATCCGTTTTATAAATGATGCAACAAATAATACAGTGCGCAATTGTACTATCGAAGGAGCATCAACATTAGCTTCCACTGCTACGATACTGTTCTCAACAGCTGCATCGGTAGGTAATGTTAATAATTCGATTGTCAGCAATACGATCAAAGCAGTTGGAACTAACTTGCCTACCAATGCGATTTATTCTGCGGGAAGTTCCGTATTGATTGACAATAGCGAAATTACGATCAGCAATAATACCATTCAGGATTATTACAATGCTGCTTTGGCTTCAAACGGAATTTTAATTGCTTCCAATAGTTCTGCTTGGACCATTTCGGGAAATAAGTTTTTTCAAACAGCAACTCGTACTGCGACCACATCAAATACGCATAGAGGTATCAATATTATAACTGCGTCGGGAGTTGATTATTCGATACTAAACAATACTATAGGATATGCTACTGCGACAGCTACAGGAACTACAACCTACGCCGGTGCAGTAGGTAATCGTTTTTTTGGTATCGAAATGAATGTTGGAACGCTATCTACTTCTAGTGTTCAAGGAAATAAAATTGCAGGAATTAATTTATCATATACTGCTTCTCCAGCTATCACAGCAGCTCCTGGAATTTTTAGCGGAATATCAGTATTAGGAGGAAAGCTAGATATCGGTACTACAACCGGAAATACAATTGGTGCGACTACAGGAAATGGTTCCATCACATTGACATCAAGTATTACGGCTAATTATCTTTCAGGTATTTATTGTACCTCAACGAGTACGGTGAATATAAAAAATAATACTATTGGTTCCATTAGTACTACTGGAGCTTTAGGGATTGGGTATACTTTTCACGGTATCAATACCGTTGGAGGTGGGCAATTTTCAGTGGCAGACAATACTATTGGAAGTGCGAGTACGGCAAATTCGATTGCCATAGGAACTTTAGGAACGACCACAACAGGGGTTTGTACTTTGAACGGAATCTACAATCTAGCCACAGGAGGAATCACGATTAGTGGCAATACGATTCAAAATGTTTCATCTTACGGTACGTCGGCATCTGTTTTAAATGGAATTTTAAATAGTGGAGCTTCTGGAATAGTATCAATTACTAATAATTCTATAATTGCAGCGACTAATACAGGTACAGGAGTACTTAGTGGTATATCAAATACTGCAATCGCTACAACGGTAGCGATTACGGCAAATAAAATTAGAAATTTTACTAAGTCGGTAGCGACTGGGGCAGTTACAGCAATTTCGAATAGTGGGGCTGTTTTGTCTCAAATCAGTATTGAAAACAACCAATTAGGAAATACTACAGGTGGTTTAATCACGTATTCTGTTGCCAATTCAGCTACTTTATTAGGAATCAGTAACACAGCTGGTTCTGCAAACTGTGCTTTATCCATTCAAAATAATGATATAAGAGGAATTACGTATGCAGTTGCGGGTACGAATGCCAACACCTATATTATCAATTCGGCTACTACTCTGTCTCAAACGATTAGCGGAAACACTTTTACAGCACTAAATGTCAACACTACTGGAGGAATTATTTTTATCTCCAACAGTGTGATCATGCCTGCAAACGGAATCCAAAATGTAAACAGTAACAGTATTGCGACCTCATTTACACGTACGGCAGCAAGTGGAGCAATTACCTTGTTCAACAGTATCGCCTCCACAAACAATAGTAATGTCGTTGTAAATAATAACAACAATAATTTTTCGAATATCGCGATAAATGGAGCGGCGACGATCGCGGGTTGGGTAAATACCGATGCCGGAACAGGTTTGGTTACCAAAACAATTTCAGGCAATACATTTGAAAATTGGAATGCAGGAACAGGAACGGTGATCGCAATGAACGTTAATATTACCAGTACCGCCAATGCAACGACAAACAATACTATTCGAAACAATACTAGTGCGGGATCGATTTACGGAATTACAACAGGAGCAGGAAATGACAAAATTTATTCGAATAACATTTATTCTTTAGTTTCTACAGGAACTGTGGCTACGATTGTAAACGGTATTGCTATCACTAGCGGAACTGAAAAAAATATCTATCAAAACACCATTTACGGTCTTCAAGCGAATAATATCACAACAGGAAGCGTCAGCGGAATTGGAGTTTCGGGCGGTTCTAGTACTACAATTTATCAAAATAAAATATATGATATTTCGTCATCAGCTTCAGGTCTTACAACTGGTACGGTAAACGGAATATTGGTTTCGGGAACAGCCGCTGATCAAGTTGCAACAATATATAACAACCGAATTGCTGCAATAACTGCCCCAGCTGCAAACGTAACGGACAATGTGCGAGGAATAAGCATGACCAATACCGGTGTTAGATCGACAACTAATGTATATTTTAATAGTATTTATCTAAATGCGACATCTACTGGAACTAATTTTGGTTCTAGTGCAGTGTTTCATGCAGCGAATACGACTGCGAGTACGGGTACATTAAATTTAAGAAATAATATTGTTGTAAATCTTTCTACAGCCAATGGTTCTGGATTGACGGTTGCTTTTAGACAAAGTTCAGGAACCTCTTTAAGGCTGAATAATTATAGTTCGTTGTCTAATAATAATTTATTTTACGGTGGAGTTCCAAGTGCAACTAATTTGATTTATTCTAATGGTACGAACTCTGCCCAAGATATAACAGCTTATAAGGCAGGTACATTTACAGCGGGTACAATTGCTCCTCGTGATCAACTTTCAGTATCCGAAAATCCACAGTTTATAAGTACAGTAGGATCTAGTGTTGATTTTCTAAAAATAAGCAACAACGATATCACTTTTATCGAAAGTGGTGCTGTGAATATTTCGGGAATAACTGCGGATTTTGAAGGTCAAATCAGAGCAGGGAACAGCGGTTATGCAGTGCAAACAAATGGGGCGGGATCTGCGCCAGATATAGGGGCTGATGAATTTGATGGAAAATTGCCAAATGTCATAGTTTCAAACGCTAATGCTTTAAGTAACGGAAGTTATAGTAAGGTCTCTGGCGCTTTTGCGGCCATTAATAGCTATGATCAAACAGGCAAAGATGTAGTAGTGACGCTAATTGGTAGTACTACCGAAGATGTTACAGCGACACTTAATCAAGGAGCCTGGACTAGCTTGAAAATGTATCCTACTAAAACAGGCTTGTACGTTTCTGGAACTATTGCAGCCGCACCTTTAATCAGTTTGAACGGTGCCGATAATGTTACTCTCGATGGACGTGTGAACCAAACGGGGTCAACAAAAAGTTTGAGTATCGTCAACACAAGTACGTCAAATAGTGCAGGTACCGCAACAATTCGTTTGAGTAATTCAGCCGAATCAAATACCTTAAAATATCTAAATATCAACGGATCATCTAGTAGTGCTATAAACGGATTGATTGAATTTGCTACCTCAACCACAGGGAACGGTAATGACAACACTGTTATAGAATACAATGCGATAAGCAATTCTGCAGGAAACCGACCTATAAATGCAATCTATTCCCTTGGTACTGCAGGCAAGGAAAACAGTTCAAATATCATACGATACAATACTATTTTTGATTTTGTCAATAATAATAGTTCTTCAAACGGAATCAATTTGGCTGCAAACTCATCCGATTGGTCTATTTCGAACAACAGTTTTTATGAAACGAATACTATGGTCCCTACAACGGGCTCTTATGTGTACACTGCTATCCTTATTGATGATGTAAACGGAAATAATTTTACAATTTCTAGTAATTATATTGGTGGTAAAGCAGCAGTAAACGGTGGTGGTGCGTGGACAGTAAACGCCAATACCAATCATAGTTTTAGAGGAATTTATCTAAATGTTGGTGCTGTTACAGCAAGTTCAATTCAGTCAAATTCGATTCAGAATTTCAATTACACCAGTTCAAGTGCAACTCCTTGGCGCGGAATAGAAGTAAATGCAGGTACTGTTAATATTGGTACGACAACGGGTAATGTTATTGGTTCGGCAACAGGAACAGGATCCATTACTTTGACAACAAATACTAATGCGGATTCCTATGGAATTTATATAGGAAGTGACAACACGGTGTCTATTTCGAAAAATAATATTGGCTCTATTTCAATTTATGGAAGCAGTACAACGGCTGCACATAGTTTTACTGGAATTTACAAAAAATCGGGCGTTGCAGGAACAATCAATATTACGCAGAATGTTATTGGAAGCACAGGTACATCAAGCAGTATCGCAACGCTTTCGACAGCTTCAACAGCATCTGTGGGGCAAAATTTGATAGGGGTGTATTTGCAATCTACCGGAAATCATACGCTTACAAGTAATACGATTGTCAATTTGATCAATGCCTACACAGGTACGCAAGTATCTAGAACAGTGGGTGTGTATACTACTGCAGGAACAGCAACCTTGGTGAAAAACAGTATTCATGATTTGTTTAGCACCGCATTGGGTACCACTACGGGCACGGTTTCTGGGGTGGAGATGACTGGAACGGCGGCAGTAAATACGGTAACAGAAACGGTTATCTACAACTTGTCAAATACAAATGCCGCTTTTACGGGCTACATTACGGGTATTTCTTTTTCGGGAAGTACAGGGGCGAATTTAGTGAATCGAAATTTTATTCGAAATCTATCCGTTAGTTCTAGTGCTGCAAATGCGAGTATTTATGGTATTCGAATTGGGCAAGGAACGGCAACTTTTGCTAATAATATTGTCACACTAGGCGGTAATACCGCGACAACCATTTACGGTATTTACAGCAGTGGAACAAGTGGCAGTAGCTCAAGTCTTTACTTTAATACCGTTTACATCAATGGGTCGTTAGGTAGTGGAATTGCAAATAAATCGTATGCTTTTTATGAAGCAGCAGGGGGTACAGTACGAGATTTTAGAAATAATATTTTTTCGAATTTTAGAACCACTTCAGCTGGCACAAATGCACATTATGCAGTGTTTTTGAACTATAGCGGTGCAAGTAATTTAACGCTAGATTACAATATCTATTGGGCATCTGGTACGGGTGGTGTGATAGGGAATTACAACGGAAGCAATGTTACATCGTTACCAATAGTTAGTGGTCAAGACGCAAATAGTAGTATTAGCATTCCAGGTTTTTCTAATGCAGGAGGTTTAACAGCTGCCGATTATAAAGTAAATTCTTCAACCGTTGGAGTAGCAGGTACAGGTATAATTCTTGATTATGCGCAAACTGCTCGTGGGATTCCGCCAAATATTGGAGCTTGGGAGTTCAATACCAACAGTTGGGTAGGGAACATAAATACCGATTTTAATACTGCTGGTAACTGGTCTGCAGGTTCGGTTCCGCTAGAAGAAGCATCGATTGTTTTTGCTGTTTCTCCCATTAGAGACTGTGTGTTGGATCAAGATCGAATAGTCGGAAGTATAGTAAATGGACCGGCTACGTACAAATTTGTAGTAAACGGTAAGGCTTTAACGCTTCGTGGCGATTTGTATCTCACCAACGGTGGACAAATCGATGCTACTGTTGCAGGGTCGACTGTGATTTTTGAAAGTGACGAACTGCAAACTATTTCAAGTGGAGCCTTTGTGTCGAATACGATTCCGAATCTTACCATCAATAATGTAGTGGGGGTGACTTCAAATAGTGACCTTACTATTACTGGCATTTTAAATTTATTAAGCGCCAATCCATCAGATGTAAAAGGAACTTTTGACACAGGAACAAAAATCATTACAATGGGCGAAGACGCTATAACTATTGGTGATGGTGATTTAACGGGTATTGTTCAAAGAAATAGTTTTTCTGCAAATAAGGACTATAGTTTTAACGGTAAAAACATGGTAGTTTTCTTTGAAAATACGGGAACGTTGCCAACATCCGTGAGTGTGAAATTGTCTATTGTTGCAAATCCATCTTGGAAAACAAGTGGAGTGAAAAGAATGTATGCGCTAATTCAAACAGGAGCTGTGGGAAGCAGTCCAACTGCAGCGACAATCAAGGCAGGTTACTTGGACTCTGAGTTAAATAATAACGACGAAAGTAAATTGGTGTATTTCTCTTATCGAAATCCACCTGGAACTTTATTTGAACATGGTCGTGCTAGCATTAATACAACTGAAAACTGGGTGAAATTGTCCAATATTAATATGGCATTTTTCCCATCTACTTTCGGTACTTTGGAGCTTGGATTAAGTGCAAACGAGATCGAAACCCTAACTTGGAACGGATCTGTGAGTACCTCCTGGACTACCGTGAATAACTGGACTCCAAATGGAGCTCCGTCAGATTTTGTGAATATCATTATACCCGACGCAGCTACAACGACGTTTGATCCTATTGTACCCATCGCAACAACCATCAGAGCAATTGAATTACAAAGCGGTAGTA
This sequence comes from Flavobacterium frigidarium DSM 17623, assembly GCF_000425505.1. GTDB lineage: Bacteria > Bacteroidota > Bacteroidia > Flavobacteriales > Flavobacteriaceae > Flavobacterium > Flavobacterium frigidarium. Next base: position 20,166 of record NZ_AUDO01000019.1, read on the forward strand.
TCCTGAATGCGGTTGCGAATGCTCAAATGACATTAATAGATGGCGCTGATGTATGGGTGAATGAAGGAGGAGTTTTTAATCCAAATACAAGTACGATTCTCTTTAAAAGTGATACTGCAGATATTTCTGGAGCAACTAGCTTTTATAATGTAACTGTTGATACAGATGCCAATTTATTGATGAAAACCGGAAGTACAATGCGTATCGCTGGTGCCATGAATAATAATGGTGTTTGGCGTCCGGCTTGGGATGGGAATGTAACCACGGTAGAGTACAATGGCGCTAATCAAAATGTCGTCATTCCGTATGCTGCTACAAATCGTTATTCAAGCTTGATTTTAAGCGGAAGCGGTACAAAAACATTACCCTCAACAAACCTATCTATTTTAGGAAATTTAACTTTGGCAGGAACAGTTAGTGTCACTACTCCAAACAGTATGGTGATTGTAGGGGATTTGTCACTAGGGGCCAACACAACCTTTGACGCTGGGGCCAATACGCATACAGTTGGAGGAAACTTTACTCACAGTGGGATACTCAATACTATAGGGAGTACGTTTGTAATGAATGGTTTGACTGCTGCTCAAAGTATATCTGGTACAGCGGTTACGACGGCTTTTAATAACTTGGTGGTTTTAAATACTTTTGGTGTAACGGTTAGTAAAGACGTGACGGTTAACGGAACTTTAGATTTGCAAAGTGATAATCCAACTGCTATTTTAGGTAGTTTGGATATGGGAATAAATACGCTGTCATTGGCTGCTACGGCTACAAATACGGGGATAGGAGATGTTACCGGAATTGTAAAACGTGCACATACCTTTGTAACGGGTCAGACTTATACTTTTGGGAATAGTAAAACTTTGATGATTTTTGGATCAACAGGTACAAAGGCATCACAAGTAAGTGTGAAAACTAAAATTGGTACTGCGCCAACATGGAAGACCACTGCTGTTAAAAGGGTTTATGACTTAGCACAAGTGGGCGCAAATAACAACTTCGCTACCATACAGTTAAATTATTTAGATTCAGAACTTAATGGTGCTGATGAATCACAATTAGTATTTTTTGGAGCAATAGGATTACCAACACCTACAGTAGTGGAGTATGGATACAACTCAAAAGATGAGTCTAATAACAGTATTGACTTAATAAATGTTAGTGTAGGTGCAAGGCCATCAGCTTTTGGTCAAACAGAAATCGCTTTGTCATCCTCTGAAAATCCAAATATTACTTGGAATGGTTCGCAATCTACAGATTGGAATAATCCTTTTAACTGGAGTCCAAATAGTTATCCTAATAAGTTTACTAGAATGACCATTCCTAATGCAACTACAACAACCTATGATCCAATATTACCTGCATTGGCCGAGTCTCATCAATTGATTATTCAAAATGCGGGTATCTTAAATGCTGGTCCAACATCAGAATTGTATTTCTACAATGAAAATGCTGAGGTCGTGTGGCAAAATTCTGGTGGTATATTTAATGCAGGTACGAGTACGGTTGTTTTTACTGATCTTGATTTAAAAATTAGTGGTGCTACTAATTTTAATAGTGTAATAATTAATACTGGAGCTAGTTTAACTCCTCAGGCAAATAGCACTATTGGTATTGGAGGAACATTATCAAATAATGGAATTCTAGATGCAACGTCATTTTTAAATACAATCAATTATAACGGGGCTACGCAAACTGTAATTTATGCAAATGGAACGATTCCAGGGTATTATAATTTGAGTTTAAGTGGTACAGATGTTAAAACAATGCCTAACCAAGTTATGAATGTTTTAGGAGATGTAACTACTTCTGGTATGGCTAGCATTACTGCAAATAATGTCCTGGATATTGCAGGAAGTTTATCAATAGGCTCAGGTTCCTTATTTAATATGGGTTTATTTGATCATGAAATAGGAGGAAACTTTGTTAATAATGGATCATTTACGACTCAAACAGGAACAACTATTTTATTAAACGGCACCGCATTACAAACGATCTCGGGTGCAAGTTTGACCTCTTTTAAGAATCTTTCGATAAATAATAGTGCTGGAGTAAATAGCAGCATGGACCTAACTGTAGAAGGCAATTTAAATTTGGTTACAGCAAATCCTACAGCTGTTAGGGGTGCTTTAAACATGACTGGAACAACGAGCTTAAATATGGGCGCACTTGCAGCAACTATTGGTATGGGTGATGTAAGTGGAATTGTACGCAGAGAACATGTCTTCAATAACGGACAAGACTATGATTTTGGTAATCCGTACACGACAATCAATTTCTTAAACGTAACAGGAAGTACAAAACCTACTTGGGTTAGTAGCAAAATTGTATTGGGTACAGCTCCTTCATGGAGATCTAGTGCAATCAATAGATATTACAGTTTTGCTCAGTCTGGCGGAAACGACAGAATGATCGTGAAACTACATTATTTAGACAGCGAATTACACGGAACAGAAACAGATGAAACACAGCTTGTCTATTGGGATGGGTACGATCCAAATTTGGCTGTAAATAATTTTGTTAAATCCTTTCCGCGAAATCAAAATGGGAACGAGGCAACCAACAACTGGCTTCAGTTAACAGGTCCTGCTATCGACTTTTTGGCGACGTCAACATCTTTAGATGTGAAACAATGGAGTTTAAGTTATTCGAATGTAACGGTGCATACTTGGACAGGGAATGGTTCTGCCTCCTACGATGGGGATTGGAGTTTACCAGGAAACTGGAATGGTGGAGTACCTAATATAGATGATGCAGTTTTGATTCCTAACCCATCAAATTTACCATCGGATAATAATGGGGATTTGGCTCCTTACCGTAATGTGTTACCATTGATTGCTCCCGCAACGGCAAAAACTTTAGAAATTGCTGCTGGGGCTACTCTTGTAGTAAGTGACTATGACATTGCGGTTGCCGGAAATACAAATGCGTGGGTCAATAATGGTGGGTTCACCGCAGGTACAGCTACTGTATCTTTTTCTGGAGCAACGGCAACAATTTCAGGCACTACTAATTTTAATAATTTAACTGTCAATTCAGACAGTACACTTACACCTCAAACAGGAACTATAACTAGAGTTGCAAATGCAGTGACCAATAATGGCTTACTCAATGTGTCTGCCTTCTCAAATACTTTTGAATACAATGGTATGAATCAAACGGTCATCAACCCGCTTGCAGGAACTGGAGGGTATCATAATTTAATCTTTAGTAATAGTGGTACCAAAACGATGTTGCCAACATCAGGTGGTGCGGCTTTGAAAATTAATGGATTCTTCACTATCAGCGGAACAGCGGTTTCAACTACTGTCAATCCGTTAGCGATTAAAGGTGATTTTACCATAGACCCCACGGCTAGTTTTACAACTGGAGCATTTACACATCAAGTGGGAGGGAACTTCATCAGTAACGGAAGCTTTACGGCATCAACTGGTAGTACGTTAGAAATGAATGGATCAGCTTCTCAAAGTATTGGAGGTTTAGCAACGCCATTATTGCTAAATAGCTTAACTATTTCTAATACGGGTGGTACCGTTACTACTGCAAGAGATTTAACGGCTAGCAGTAATTTTACCAATTCAGGTATTCTTGATATGAGTAATTTTATATTGTCAGTTGGCAATACCATTAACAATTCAGGAACTTTACTTACTGCTGTTCCAGCTGTTAAGAGTCTTTATCCTATTCCTGCAGGCAAAGAATGGGGTGGAACTGTTGTATATAATGTTGATGCCGCTCAAAATGCAGTAGCTGGAAGCTTTACAAATCTTACCATTAACAACGGAGTAGGGGTTACAATTAGTAATGCGGCTCAAATAGGAATATCAGGAACATTATTGATCAATAGTAATAAGAAGTTAATTGTGGATGCAGCCAACACATTAACGGTCTCAGGCACAATTACCAATAATGGCGGTACAGCAGGTTTAATTTTGGAATCAAATAGTTCGGGAAATGCCTCGCTAATTCACAATTCAAATAATGTACCCGCAACCGTAAAAAGATATATTAGTGGTGTTAAAGAAGCCTGGCATTTTATAGCCTCACCAGTTTCTAATCAAACCATTTCAGGAACCGATTGGACACCAACAGGTACTTACGGTAACGGTACGGGCTATGATTTATATTTATGGAACGAACCAACGCCTTGTTGGACTTACTTGTTAAATACGACGGCTGCACCTACTTGGCCATCCTTACATCCGTCGGCTAATTTTGTAACAGCTAGAGGGTATTTGTATTCAACTCAAGCAGTCAACCCTACCAAAGAATTTGCAGGCTTACTTAATAATGGTACTATAACGTATCCGTTAACCAATAGTAGTCCAGATTTGACAGTGAAAGGGTTTAACTTAATAGGGAATCCGTACCCCTCTACAATTGACTGGAAGGCAACTACAGGTTGGACTCGATCAGCTTTGGTTACTGCTGCAGGCGGTTATGATATGTATATTTGGAATCCTGCCGCCAATAATTATGGTGTATTTAATTCTAATGGAACCACTGGGACTAACAGTGTTACGCAATACATCGCACCGACACAAGGATTTTTTGTACGTGCAAGTACAGCAGGTTCAATTACGATGGGGAATGCGGTGAGAGTAAATACTGGTGCAAACAACTGGATGAGAGTTCAAGCAGAAAAAGAAAATCGTTTAAAAGTTAAGATTGAAGCAAAAGACGGTACTGGATTTGATGAGGTTTTATTACAATTTGGAGCACAAACTAATGAGTCAGGAGCTATGAAGTTGTTTAGTAGAACGCCAACAGCACCATCAGCATACTTGACTGTTTCGGATAAGGACTTATCAGTACGATACCTAACTGATGTTGTTGCAAATCCTACCGTTTCATTAAATTTCAAAGCGGGAATAGATGGGAATTATGCGGTTAGTGTTGATAGTAAAGCAGCCAACTTTCCTTATTTATTACTAGAAGATAAAAAAACAAAAACGATAACTGATTTAAATATAAAGTCAACTTATGAATTTAAAGCTTCGGTTAAGGACGCGACCGATAGATTTATAATTCATTTTACACCTATAAACGTCACACCAGAAGTTACACCGCCAGCTACAATAGAAACAGTTAAGTTAGCGGCACTTATTTACTATGACGGAATTAATATCAACGTAGATTTAAGTTCGATCGATGACATGACAGATGTTAGGATTTTTGATATTTCAGGAAGAATGTTGATCAACAAAAAAGTAGAAGGAAAAATGATCCATCCATTTTCAATGAGAATAAAAAATGAAGTATATATTGTTGTAGTAAGCAGTGCCGGACGATCAGTTAGTAGGAAAGTTTTAGTCTACTAGTTATAATTATTTAAGAACCCTATTCTGATTTATGAATAGGGTTTATAATCGAAAATGGGATCACTTTGTGTAAGGGATAGCAGTGGCATCCTTTTATGAATGTGTAGTTGACTTTTTAGGAAATTGCACTATTATAAAAGATAGAACGAATAGCCCGACCCGCAGGGATACACCATAAAATTTTCATTTCTAAACGATTTAAGTTGGAATGTGGCTTATAGTTTAATGTGTAATTAGGAGAAAAACTTGTTGTAATAAAAGGCCGCACGCATAGGCACCATAAGTCCCTACTGCATATCCTAAGACTGCTAATAATACGCCTACTGGCGCTAGAAACGGACTAAAGGCGGCTGCAACAATGGGTGCCGATGCAGCTCCTCCAATATTCGCTTGGCTTCCTACTGCAACATAAAAAAATGGTGCCTTGATAATTTTTGCCACTATAATCATCACTACGATGTGTGTTGTTATCCATATTATTCCCACTAAGAACAGCAGAGGGTTGTCAAGTAAGGCGCCTAGATTCATGTGTGTTCCTATGGTTGCAACAAGAATGTACAGGAATACGGTTCCAATTTTTGAAGCACCAAAGCTTTCTATTTTACGAACTTTAGTAAAGGATAATAATACTCCTGCCGTGGTCGTAATGATAACTAACCAGAAAAATTCATTAGTGAAAGAATATTTTTCTAGTTCGGGGTAGTTGACTTTGAAAAACGGGGCTATTATATCTGCTAAAAAGTGGCCTAAGCCTGTTAGTCCAAATGCTACCATAAGGACTATCATTATATTATTTGTAGTTAATGATTGTCTTTTTCCTGCTTGCTCTTCTTCTAGTTTTTTCTCTAGTTCAGCTATGGGAGCGCTATCTGCTTTTAACCACTTGTCTATTTTTTCAGATTTTTGAGCGCCATATAGTAAGAACCCCATCCATAAGTTAGCGACTAAGACATCTACTGCAATCATTTGTGCAAAGAGGCTCTTACTTGCGCCAAAAACCTCTAACATTGCTGTTTGATTTGCACCTCCTCCAATCCAGCTTCCTGCGATTGTTGATAAGCCCTTCCATACTTCCTCACCGTTTGATAATGCTACTTCAGGGAAAAAATTACCTACGATGTACAAAGCTAGGGGGCCGCCTATCACTATACCAAGTGTTCCCGCCAAAAACATAATTATAGCTTTACTACCTAGCTTTTTTAAAGCAACAAAATTGATGCTCAAAGTTAGTAATACTAAGCTGGCTGGTAATAAATAGCGAGAAGCGATGGTATATAAATTAGAAGATTCTCCTGAAATGATATCGAAGGTATTTAAAAGTGCCGGAATAAAATAACAAAGCAATACTGAAGGCACAATGCTGTAGAATTTTTTATAAAAAGCTTTTTCGCTAGACGAAGTAATGAATATTACGCCGAGTATTATGAGTAAAATACCTAGTACGACTGCATCATTACTGATTAATGGAGTGTGTTGATCATTCATGTTTTTTTGTAATTGTAGTTAGTTTAATAGTGTATAATATTATCGAAGGCTGCTTCATTTATTATAGCAGCTGCTCCTTATATTTCCAAAATAAGTTAATAAAAAGACCTAAATAAAAAAGACAAACAGCAAATTGAAATACTATAGAAATCAAGAAACCAATTAGTGAACCTGTTGCCGCTTTTAAAGCAGCTTGTATATTAGATTTGTTAAACACTAGTTCGCCAACTAGTCCGCCAATGAAAGCACCCAACAGAAAACCAAGTGGAATAGGTAGCAGGAAACCAGCGACTAAACCTATATTTGTTCCCCAAATACCATATTTGCTTCCGCCAAAATGTTTAGTTCCTTTTGATGGTATGATGTAATCTAGCACCGTTACAACAAGTACAATAAACAGCGTGGAACCCAAGAGATAATAGTTAAACGGGACAACACTAGTAAAGTGTAATAGAAGAAGTCCTAACCAACTAATGGTGGCACCAGGCAAAACGGGTAAAATGCTTCCTGCTATACCTATTAACATACATAGTAATCCTAAGAATAAAAGTAAGATGTCCATAACGTAATTTTTTGTAGTTTTATACCCGATTAAGATAGTAAATCGTAAATTGGTTTTTCTCTTGATAAAAGAACAGGTTATTTTCGAAAACGTATAAAAATAGTATTTTTTATTTCAATTGTTTGTTTGCGTTCTATGGATTGTTCGATAATGAGTTGTGCTTTTGTCTTTAAATGAAGTACGATCTTCAACCAAAATAAAAATAATGATGCTACAATATAATGGTATCTAATTTAAAATAACATTTTGAAATATTACCAGTTACTACTTATTGCTATGCTATTCAATTCTTGTCAATATTTTGACAAGCAAGTTCCTTCTGAAAAGGAGTTGCTGCAAAAGGAGTTGAAATCGATCAACTGGAATGAGGTTGATGAGTACCCCTCTTTTGTTGATTGCAATAAAATGGATAGTAAAACAGAACGCCAACAATGTTTTTTTCAATATTTAACGACCTTGATTCAAGAGAAGATTATGGTTGATACTTTGTCAATTATGTATCCTGAGTTAGATACCATTCAAGTATTAGTTACTGTTTTTCCTAATTCTAAACTTAAATTCGAACCTCAATTCCCGAAGGATTCTGTTGCTTATGACACAATTAAAATCGACAGTATTTTACATGCTCGACTGATTGATTTTCCTAAAGTTAATCCTGCAATAAAACGTGGAATTCCCGTTAAAACGCAGTTTATTTTACCTGTAATAATAAAAGTAGAATAAATAATGCCTTTTACTTTTTCTCATCCTGCAATTATATTACCGCTTTTTAAACATGAAAAAATATCTGCAACTGCGTTAGTTGTTGGCTCTATGTCTCCTGATTTTGAATATTTTTTCAGAATGAAAATGCAAAGTGAAATCAGTCATAGTTTTTTAGGTATTTTGTTAATTGATTTTCCACTTGGTATTTTTGTCATGTGTGTATTTCACGGCATTATTAAAAATAGCTTAATAGATCATCTTCCGTCTTTTTTTAAAGCTAGATTACAGTTGTTAAAAAATAGTAATTGGTTTATTTATTTGAAAGATAATATGTTAGTCGTTTGTATATCCTTTATAATTGGAGCGCTTTCTCACCTTTTTTGGGACTCGATGACTCATTGGGATGGCTATATTGTACAGCGAGTAGCTTTCTTAAACGCTCCGATTTTAAATATCCCAATCTATAAACTAATGCAACATTTAAGCAGTATCGTGGGTTTAGCCATAATATTGCATTTTATTTATAAACTTCCAGTCCTACCTACAACTCCCACTACTGAACCTATGAAATATTGGATGGCAGTAACCTTAATAACATCAGTAATACTGGCGTTGCGATTTAGTTTTGGTTTACAATTACAGGAAATAGGAAGTTTAATTGTAAGTATTTTATTTTCGGGAATGATTGCGCTTACCGTTGTTGGCTTATTATATAAAAGTAAAACAGCAAATTAAAAAGTTGTATACTTTCTGCTTTGTTCGTTTCAAAATCTTTTACAGGCATTGCTTTGGCAATTCTATGGCCACTCTCGCTTCGTTAAAAGAAAATAAAAGCAATAGTGCGTTTTAAAAATAGCAGCACAACTATAATGAATTGCGTAGTTTTGTATCGAATAGTAATGATGCTTGAAGAATGAAATTATCAGGGGAATGATTGTAGAATTATCTTAGCAAACCGCATCCTATGAGTTACAATTATACTCAAGCATTTAACTTACTTCTATCAATTTCGATGATTCGAGATTAGGAATGATTTTCATTTAAAAATATAATAAATTGGCAAACGAACGCATTATATTAGGAATTGACCCGGGAACCACGATAATGGGTTTTGGGTTAATCAAGGTAGTGAACAAAAAAATGGAATTTATTCAATTGAATGAGTTACAGTTGAATAAAATGGATGACCATTACATGAAACTGAAACGCATTTTTGAACGAACAATTGAATTGATTGATACACATCACCCTGATGAAATTGCAATTGAAGCTCCGTTTTTTGGAAAAAATGTGCAATCTATGTTAAAGCTAGGGCGGGCTCAAGGTGTTGCAATGGCTGCAGGTTTGTCGAGAGACATTCCTATAACTGAATATGAGCCAAAAAAAATAAAAATGGCAATCACAGGAAATGGTAATGCTAGTAAAGAACAGGTTGCTAAGATGCTCCAGCAATTGTTGGGTCTGAAGGAATTGCCTAAAAATCTCGATTCAACTGATGGATTGGCAGCAGCAGTTTGTCATTTTTTTAATTCAGGTAAGGTGATTGGTACTAAAAGCTACAGTGGCTGGGATGCATTTGTTAAACAAAATGAAGAACGAGTTAAAAAATGAGCGGAATCTATATACATATCCCTTTTTGCAAACAGGCCTGTCATTACTGCGATTTCCATTTTTCGACATCGATGAATAAGAAGGAAGAAATGGTTTTGGCTTTGGCCAAAGAAATTCGCTTACGCAGAAGTGAATCTGCAAATGAAGAGGTCGAGACTATTTATTTTGGAGGAGGAACACCTAGTGTATTGACTTCAGCTGAAATTGACTTTTTAATATCTGAAGTATATCAGAATTATTCCGTTGTCGAGAATCCTGAAATCACACTTGAGGCCAATCCTGATGACCTCTCTACCGAACGAATTGTAGCCTTATCAAAGAGTAAAGTAAATCGACTAAGCATAGGAATACAGTCTTTCTTTGAAGATGACTTGAAAATGATGAACCGCGCACATAATTCCGTGGAAGCCCAAAAATGTTTGTCTGAAGTATCAAAATATTTTGATAATATCTCGATTGATTTGATTTATGGTGTTCCCGGAATGACAAATGAAAAGTGGCAACTCAATATCGAAAAAGCATTGTCCTTCAGAATTCCGCATATTTCTAGTTATGCGTTGACGGTCGAACCTAAAACAGCCTTGAAAAAGTTAATTCAAACTGGAAAAGTGGCTGAGCCAAACGACGAGGTAGCACAAGAACATTTTGTTATTCTTGTAGATACACTTACTGCAAATGGTTTTGTGCATTACGAACTGTCTAATTTTGGAAAAGAAAATTATTTTTCGAAAAATAATTCGGCTTATTGGTTAGGGAAAAAATATATTGGCATTGGCCCTTCGGCACACAGCTATGATGGTATTTCTCGTTCTTGGAATATTGCCAATAATCCTATGTACTTAAAAGCAATTGCAATTGACGAATTACCAAACGAAATTGAGACACTTTCTCAGTCTGATCGCTACAATGAATATATTATGACGGGATTGCGTACGATTTGGGGCGTTTCTATAAGTAGAATACAATTAGAATTTGGCCAAACATTTTCAGATTATCTAATGAAACAAGCAGATAAATTCCTAAAAGACGGGCTACTTGAAATTGAAAACGATATTTTGAAACCTACAAAAAAAGGAAAGTTTTTAACGGATGGAATAGCAAGCGATTTATTCATGCTAAATTAGCTGACTTAGTTTGTAAATAATGCCTATTTCAAATCTACAAAAGCAGTTGTTGCATATACCATAGAATAGTTGAATAATCGAAGAGCTTAATTAGTTTTATCTAGATAATACGACTGTTTCTTTTACGACGATGTGCAATGAGATTATTAGAATTTTTGTGAATAGTTCAGTATTTCTATGATAGCTTTATAAAAGAAAATATTTTAAAAATTGCTAAGAAGACAATAAGTTGAAGCCAGTAAAATTGCTTGAACCACAATTAAAAGATTTATATTTGATGATATAAAAGTGTCTCAAGACGAGATGCTGAAATAAATTCAGCATAAATGAAAACGACAATCCATCACAACGATACCATATTTCAAGTCGATTTATCTCAACCTATTGATATTTCGATTCCAATTACAAATAATGACGAAAATCCAATTGCCTGGTACATTGATAAACCTGTAATTGAACCTGTGAAATTTGGAGAATGGGTCGGCAAAGTATCATCGGGCATGTCTTCTACAAATTTTAATAATATTCTTTTTAATCCTCATGGGCACGGTACACACACAGAGTGTTTGGGGCACATTACAAAAGATTTTTACAGTATTAATCAGGCTTTGAAACAGTTTTTTTTCAGGGCTGAATTGGTTTCTGTTAATTTAGAAAATAAAGAAGGCGATTCAGTTATTAGCAAAGATGAAATACAAAGGGTTTTAAACGGTAAAGCTCCTGAAGCTATAATTATAAGGACATTACCAAATAGTTCGAGTAAGAGATCTAGAAAATATTCCCACACTAATCCTCCTTATCTAGAGGAAGCAGCAGCGCGTTTCATTCGCGAAAGCGGAATTCATCATTTACTCATTGATTTGCCTAGTGTAGATAAAGAAAAAGATGAGGGAAAACTGCTGGCTCACAAGGCTTTTTGGAATGTTACTGATGTTAATCGCTTAAATAATGACGCTAGATTAACCGCAACAATAACCGAGATGATTTTTGTAGATGATGTCGTGCAAGATGGTGCGTATTTGCTAAATATTCAAATAGCCTCGTTTGAGAACGACGCTTCGCCTAGTAAACCTGTATTGTATAAAATATAATTACCGTCTCCATACATAAAAACAGAGTGAATGCTCCTTTTTTACTTTTTTTAATAAAAGAGGATTGTTGAGTAGCTTTTGGTTTTGGAGGAAGTGCAGTCAACAATTGATTACATCTTTTAATTTTGGCTTTACTGAAAGAATCAATTTATTTTGAATTATTAATATCACCTCAAAAAATGGTGTACTGGGGTAAAACGCAAAATTTTTAGCAAGATGAATTTAGAAAAATTTCACGAATACTGTTTGTCAAAGCAGGGCGTAACTGAACATTTTCCTTTTGATAATGACACATTAGTTTTTAAGGTAGGAGGAAAAATCTTTGCTTTGTCATCATTAATAAAATGGGAAGAAGGTCAGCCTGCAGTAAATTTAAAATGCAATCCAGAATTTGCTGAGGAATTACGGGCGCAATATGATGCTATTACAGCGGGTTTTCATATGAATAAAAAACACTGGAATACTGTGGTAATTAACAAGGAGGTCAATGACCAATTGCTGGAAGAACTTATCGAACATTCGTATGATTTGGTGTTTCGTAGTTTACCTAAAATAACACAAAAAAATATCGAGAATCTTGAATAACCATTCGTCGATACTTACTGTCGATTCAACTACTATTATGATAGCCGTGACGAATAAAACTTTCTCACTAGAAGAAATAGTAGTAAATTTATTCTTCACCTTTTTATAGAAAATACCATGAGCAAGGCACTAAATATACTTTTAATAGAAGACGACGAAATAGAAATTATGAAATTCAATAGGGTATTAAGTACTTTAAAATTAAAACATAAAATCGTAGAAGCTAACAATGGCGAAGAAGCGATTGAGATTTTAAAGGTTAAGGAAATCGTTCCCGATATTATCGTTTTAGATTTAAACATGCCCAAAATCAACGGTATTGAGTTTTTAGGAATTTTGAAAGCGGACGATTATTTAAAATATATCCCTGCAATAATATTATCTACTTCAAGCAACCACAAAGACGTTTTAGAATGTTACCGAATTGGTATTGCTGGTTATGTTATTAAACCTTTGAAATATGACGATTATGTAGACAGGATTACTAAATTAATTGAATATTGGAGTTGTAATGAATTAATAACGAATTAAAATCTTATGTACGGAATTGTCAATAAATCAATCGAAGACTTAGTTATCACTAATTTTGGAAAAGAGAAATGGGATATTATTCATAAAAAAAGTGGCGTAAATATTGATTTCTTTTTAAGTAATGAAGTTTATGATGATGATGTTACATATAAAATAGCCACAGCTGTAGGAGAAGTGATGAACATGACGCTAAGCGAAGTGCTTATAGCTTTTGGGCAGTGGTGGGTTATGAAAACTACAAAGGAGAAGTATCCTGGATTAATGGAATCAGGAGGAAATAATTTACGGGATTTTCTAGTAAACCTACCCAATTTTCATAATAGGGTAATGTTAATCTACCCCAAACTCACTCCGCCAGAATTTAAAGTAAGTGATGTTACTGAAAAAAGTCTTAATTTACATTACTATTCACACAGAGAAGGACTACAAGACTTTGTTAGAGGCATTTTAATAGGCTTAGGTAATGTTTATGAAACAGCTGTTGTCCTAGAGTTAATAGCGTCTAGAAATGAAGGAAGTACACATGAAGTGTTTAAAGTAAAATGGTAAAGAAATGGCTGAAGTAGCAATGCATTTTAATGAAGATAGTTTTAATAGAATATTTCCATTCTATTTTCAGTTAAGTTCAGATTTAAAGATAATAAACTTTGGAAAAAGTCTTGCTAAAGTTTGTCCAGATCTAGAAAGAAATGCATCATTTAGCAACTGTTTTGCTGTCACAAGACCACAATTAGAAATGGTGTCGTTTGCAGAGCTATTAAAAAACGACAAACAACACATTCTATTAAAATATGCAAAAACTGATCTAACACTTAGAGGTCAGTTTGAAATCATGGACGACACCCTATTATTTGTGGGGTCACCTTGGTTCACATCAATGAATGAGGTAATCAATAGAGATTTAACATTTGAAGATTTTGCTCATAATGATCCTCTACTCGATTTACTGCACGTTTTAAATAATGCCGAGAATACTTCTAAAGAATTAAAAGAATTACTGCTAACGATAAATCGACAAAGAAACCAACTTAAATCAGACCAAGAAGAGTTGAATCGCTTGTCGTATGTTGCCAGTGCTAATAAAAACGGAGTTGTTTTTACAAAACTCGATGGAACTATTTTTTGGTGTAATGATGCATACACTAGTTTAACTGGTTTTGATAGAGAAGATATATTAGGTAAGACCCCTCTTGAAGTAGGTAGAACATCAAAAACAGACAAGGAAGAAATAGTAAAGATGATTGCTGCGTTCAATGCAAGTGAATCCTTTGAGGTGGATTTACATCACGCTCGAAAAGATGGTAACTCATTTTGGTCGCGTGTTAAAGGACAACCCATAGTGAACGATGAAGGTGTTGCTACACAATATTTTGCTATACTAGAAGATGTGTCACTCAAAAAAAGATACGACGAAAGTCTAGAAATTGAGAAAGAAAAATACCGAAGCATCATTGCAAACATGAATTTAGGCTTGCTTGAAGTAGATTTAGACGATCGAATCACTATGGCAAATCAAAGCTTTTTAGAAATGAGTGGCTTTGCATTAAACGATTTATTAGGTGAAAAAGCAGCAATTAAATTTTTGTCTCCAGAAAGTATAAAATTGATAGAATCAAAAGGAATTTTAAGGAATAATGAAATAACAGATTCTTTTGAAGTTACTGCTATAAATAAAAATAAAGAAAGAAAATCATGGTTGGTTAGTGGAGCTCCAAATTATGACCTTCAAGGAAACGTAATAGGCTCAATAGGCATACATCTAGATATTACGGGTCAAAAAAACCAAGAAGAGCAGTTGTATCTACTATCGTTAATTGCCGAGAAAAATATTAATGCGGTTATTATATGTGATGCCCAAGGCTATATAGAGTGGGCAAATGGCAGTTTTTTAAGAATGTCAGGATATACTCAGGAGGAAATTATAGGTTGCAGACCTGGTCGCTTACTTCAAGGAGCCGACTCTGATTTAAATTCAGTGAAATACCTTAGAGAACAAATAAAAAAAGGATTGCCATTTAATTGCGAGATCGTCAATTACTCTAAAACCAAAGAAAAATATTGGGTTAGAATTCAAGGGCAGGCATTATATGATAAAGAAGGTGCTATAATTAAATACTTTGCTATAGAAGAGGACATTACAGCACAAAAAAATCTTGAAGATCAAAAAGAGAATTTAATAAGTGATTTAGCAAAAACCAACAAAGAGCTAGAAGACTATGCTCAAATTGTATCGCACGATTTAAAATCTCCGTTGCGCAGTATAAATTCTTTAATATCATGGATTAAAGAAGAGAACGAGAATAGTTTTGACGAACAAACCATCAAATATTTCTCTCTAATAGAGCACAAAGTCGAAAAAATGGATCATCTAATCGAAGGAATATTGACTTATTCTAAAATTGATAAAGACGAAACTAGAAACGAGAGTGTAGATACCCATGCGATAATAAGTAGTATTATCGGTATTATTCACGTACCACAACACATCACGATAAGGATTGTCGATACATTACCTACTATAAAAGCCGACCGTTTTAAAATTCAACAATTGTTTCAAAATTTAATTGGTAACGCCGTGAATTATATTGAAAAAAAGGAAGGATTAGTAGAAATTGCAGCTGAGGAATTAGAGACTAGTTTTGTTTTTTCGATAAAAGACAACGGGATAGGAATGGCAAAAGAAATTCATTCTAAAATATTTGAGACATTCAAAACGTTTACTAACAGTAAGCATTCTACAGGATTAGGTTTATCCATAGTGAAAAAAGTAATTGATTTTTATAAAGGTGAAATTTGGTTAGAGAGTGAGGAAGGAATTGGAACTACCTTTTACGTTAAACTTAAAAAATAACTATGAAAATTATTCAAGCATATAAAAAAGACGGCAAACAATGGGAATATTTCCAACAGAAAGCAATTCTTAACAATCCTTTAGTTTTAGTTTTTGGTAATCGCTATCTATTAGAGAAATCTGAAATCATTGAGAATATTAGAACAGAATTCCCGTATGAGAATATTGTTTTTGGGTCTACGGCAGGTGAAATATTATGTTGTCATGTTAATGACAATTCTATTTCGGTAACAGCAATAGAATTTGAAAATGCTACGTATAAAGTTGAGAGAGAAAATATTTTAGATTTTAATAAAAATGCAGTTGAATTAGGCAAGTCACTTTATGAAAAAATGCCAAAGGATAATTTAAAACATTTGTTTGTACTTTCAGAAGGTAGTTTTGTAAATGGTAGTTCGTTAATTAATGGATTAGAAATTAATCTTAATGCGAGTTTGTCCATTACTGGAGGTATGTGTGGCGATGATGCGCGTTTTGAAAAGACCGTAGCTTCGTTTAAAGAAAATCCAAAAGAGGGAGAAGTTATTTTAATAGGTTTTTATGGAGATAGTTTAGAAATATCTTATGCAAGTTTTGGTGGTTGGATTCCATTTGGTCCCGAGCGTATTATCACTAGATCTGAAGGTAATATTTTATATGAAATTGATGGGCAGCCTGCTCTTGATTTGTATAAAAAGTATTTGGGAGAGAAATCAAATGAACTCCCTCAAGCATCGTTGTTATATCCATTGAATGTAACTCCAGATGGAAAGAAAGATCCCGTTGTACGTACAATTTTAAACATAAATGACGAAGATCAATCAATGATACTCGCTGGAGATGTTCCTGTAAATTCAAGAGTACAATTAATGATGGCATCTGTGGATGGTATTGCTCAAGGTGCTCAAACTGCTGCAGATTTGGCGATGACTAATAGAAAAAATAGACCAGAGCTAGCATTATTAGTTAGTTGTATAGGAAGAAAATTAGTTATGAATCAAAGAGTAGAAGAAGAAATTGAACAAGTAAGAGAAGTTGTGGGAGATAATGTGCCGTTAGCAGGCTTTTACTCTTACGGTGAAATGGCTCCGTTTAATGGGAGCACCTCGTGTGAATTACATAATCAAACAATGACACTAACCTTAATTAGCGAGTAATGCATTCATTATTAAAAAGACAGATAGATAAAAAGCTTAAGGGAGGTCTCAACGATTTAGATGTTTTTTTAGAAGCAGTTGATGAGTCGTACTTAAATTACGAGAGTCAAATTGATATGTTACAACGCGCAATGAAGATAAGCTCGGATGAATTATTTGATGCTAATCAAAAATTACGTGATGAAGCAGAAAGCTTAAAGGAGGTTAATAAAAACCTGAAGAAAATTTTAGAGTCAATGAGTTTAGATCCTGAACTTACCTTGATAGAAGAAAATTTTGACTCATCTGATTATATCAAGAACCAATCAATAGAAATTGTTCGAATAAATAAGCAAAGAGAAGAGCTTTTAGTGAACTTAGAGAAGCAAAATGTAGCTTTAAGCGAGTATGCGCATATGGTATCACATGATTTAAAATCACCATTGAGGACTATTGATACATTAGTAAATTGGTTCATGCAAGACAACCATGAGATGATGAATGGAACTAATACGAAGTCTCTACATAAAATACTTTTTAATGTCGAAAAAATGGATTTACTGATTAATGGGATTTTAAATTATTCCTCTATCGAAAGTCAGTCGCATGAAACCCGGAGTATTGATCTAAATATACTAGTGGCAGACCTTTTAAAAACGATGAATATTTCCGAACGAGTTTCAGTTTCGATCGATAATCCACTACCCAAGTTATTAGGCAATGATTTTAGATTGAAGCAGCTTTTTCAAAATTTAATAGATAATGCTGTAAGGTATAATGATAAAGAAAATCCTGTAATTACCATTTCTAGTTCAGAGAGTGATCAAGACTATAATTTTAAAATTTCAGACAACGGAGTTGGGATTCCAGAGGCGTATCAATCTAAGATATTCGAGGTTTTCACTAAATTACACAGCGAAGGAAATTCCTCAGGAATAGGATTGTCAATAGTAAAAAAAATAATTGAATATTATAAAGGGAGAATTTGGCTTGAAAGTCAAGAAAAAGTAGGTTCAACCTTTTATTTCACAATACCAAAAACAAATGGAGAAGCCTAATCTAAATTACATAAACGATTTATCTGGCGGTAATGAAGAATTTAAGATCAAAATTATTGGGATACTAAAAAGAGAACTTCCAGTAGAAATTGGGACATATCAAGAACAAATGGCATTACCAGATTATACTCAGGCTGCACAAGCAGTACATAAATTAAAACACAAAGTTTCCATTTTAGGTCTCGAAAAAAGTTATTATCTTGCTTCTGATTATGAAGATAATTTAAATGATAACTCAGTAGCCTTAAAAGATAATTTTGAATTAATATTAAAAGCTATGGAAGAGTTTGTTGTACAACTGTAAAACAACCTTAAATGAATTGCATTATTATAGATGATGAAGAAATGGCTAGGGCTATTATGTCGCAATTCGTGGCTAATTTTACTAATTATAAGGTCGTAGGTGAATTTTGTAGCGCCATTGAAGCAATCAAGTTTTTAAATCAAAATCAGGTAGATGTTATTTTTCTAGACATTCACATGCCTAACTTCACGGGCTTTGATTTTATCCAAACTATAAAAGACCCTCCACATGTTATACTTGTAACATCTGATAGGAACTTTGCTATTGAAGCATTTGAATATGAATGTATTGTTGATTATCTCGTAAAACCAATTACCGAATCTCGATTTATTAAAGCCATTCATAAAGTATCATCATTACTAGCAGAACCTGAAAATAAACAATTAAATAAGGAACTGAAAGTCGAAACTGATGAAGTCGTCGATGAAAATTTTTATGTTAATATTGATCGCAGATTAATAAAAATTAATTTTAATTCAGTTAATATAATCGAAGCTAAAGGAGATTATATTCATATTAAAACTGAAATTAAAAATTATATCGTTCATTCTACTCTTAAAAAAATCGAAGACAAATTACCCAAAGACATTTTCTTGAAGGTGCATCGCTCCTTTATAATTAACATTAGTAAAATTATAGATATTGAAGACAATAGTGTCTTAATAGCTAAAGACGTTGTACCAGTCAGTCGTTCTAATAGAACAGAGCTATTAAATCGGTTAAATGTTTTGTAAACGTAAGTTTAATCTTGTGAATTAATGTTAATAATGTAGTTCATCGATTAAATATGTTGTTTTATCTAAATTATTGTACATTAGAGTTGTATTTAAAACGATAGCTATGGAAATCAATTTAACTATTACAGGAAGTGCAAATGTAAATCAGATCGATGATGATGCTACAGGTTACTATTTAATATCTAAGCGGTGGACTATGATAAATGATAGTAATATAACTTTTGTAAGAATTAACGGTTTAGGTTACTGTTATAATGCGAATTGGGCTGGTCCCAATAATAAGCTAGAAACAAAAAGCATTAGCAGTAAAAGCAAAAATACTATTATGGTAAGCCATGCACTTATTAAATCATTTTTTGTTAACCACAATGGAGAACTAGTTTTACCTAACACTAGTGAGATACGTAGTTTAATAGGATTTGACAGAAATGAGTTGCAGCTAGCTAATTAAAATTACTTTAACCTAAAAAAGTAATATGCTCAAAATTCTATCTGAACGTCTAAAAATTACCACTGGTCGAATGCAAATTTGATCTCATCGAAAACATTAAAAAAGTTCAGACAGTTGTACTTAACTTTGAATTGAAAACATCATCAAATCACCTTTTTTGTCCCAAAATGAAATAAGATTTAAAAACCACTTACATTTTAATACCTGTCAAGGAATAAGATTGTAAAAGAATATCGCAAGTTTTCAAAAAACAAATTTAGTATTGACTGTCCTTTTAGTTAATATCCAAAAAAAAGACTGCTACCACGAGCAGTCTTTTTTTTGTACTATATTTTTTAAGCAATGCCTTTAAAGAGAAGCGTTCTTTACTTGATTTTAAATAGGGGCTGGCTTGTTAAATTCCATTTTATACGTAACCCAAATTCATTAAATGTAAAACCAGATGCTGTGGTAGATGCAATATTACTTCTAGTTACATAAAAGTTGCTTAACAATCGATCTGAAAATTTGTAACCTATTTTTCCTTGGACACGGTACGTCCATTGTTTGCTATCATCTTCTATAAATTGAAAACCTGTTGCAAGATTTGCATTGTAAAACCATGATTTAGCTTCCACACCCTTTTCATCTCGAAGTAACTCTAGGAATAACTCTACTGCATTAAACTTTTTAGGACTAAAGTAATCTGCAGGTACACGATCTTTAAATGCTATGTATTGATAATTAAGTCCACCTTTTAGAACGGGATTAGACATGAAGTTATAATAGAATGAAGTAAATAATAAATTTCTATTGTTATTATCAGTTTGAGCTGTAAAAAAGTATTGTGTAAACCATCCAAAATTAAAATTGGTACTTAAATTATAATTAAAGTAATAGTTGTTTGTTGCAATCTCTTTATCAATTAAGTCAGAGTTAAAATTTTGCATCTCTCTTTTATACCCAACTTCTAAATCTTGAAGTTTTAAAGGTTTAATTTTAAAGTAGGTGTGAATTAGAAGCTGGTTATAGCTTGTAGTAACAGAATTGGCTGAATTTACACCCACTTCAAATGCGTAACTAATCTTTGGGTGAAACTGATAGGTGGCGCCTAATAGAAAATCATTACTTTCTGCATTAGCGCTTGTTACTTTATTATCAGTTTTTCTAAATTGATAGGTGCTGTTTACAGACCATTTTGTTGACAATGGTAAATTGATTTCGGTGTGAGATGCCATTGCTGTATTGTCACCATTATCAAAGGAGTAACTAAATTTTTGTTCTACATATGGAGTGTAGTCTTCCTTTAACTTTTTTATAAAATTTAAGGCATCACTTTGATTGTTAAAAACTTCTAGAGTAGTAACCGCCGCTTGATAAGCTAAGCTAATTTCCCCAGATGCTTTAAATGCATTTGCTATCCCTAAATTTCCATCAAATGATTTGCTGTCATTTTTTAATATTTGTTGGTAGTTAGTAATACTTTCGGGAAAATTACTTTTATATATTGCTAATGTTGCAGCAAGAGAAAGTACCCAGTTTTCATTACTATTTGTAGTTTCTAGTTTCTCTATATACGAGTCAGCTTCCTTGTATTTTTTATTCCAAATCAATGCTTGCACATAACGCTCTTGCGTTTGCTTCTTTAAACTTTCATCTGTGATAGTTTGTGATTTTTCTAAAGATTCTGTAGCTAGCTTTAAAGCAGTTTTTTCCTTTTTATCAATATGCTCGAGTAGTGATAAACCATTTAAAGCAATTACTGGATTGTCAGGTTTTAGTAAATTATAGACATCTTTTCCTTTTTGAATCTCTTTAGTAATAAGATACATATTTGCTTTGTTCATTAACGTCTCTTTGTCTAAAGGGAAATCAGCCAGAATCTCATCATAGTAAATTGCTGCATCATCAAATTTCTTTTCGTTCACTAATTGGTAGGCATAGCCTAATTTAATATATTTTCTTGAAACTAAAGCTCCTGGATTTGCATCTGATAATTGCAATGCTTTATTAACATTAATCAACGCCTCAGGATACTCTTTTAAATTAGACAAGGTATTAGCAAATCCCAAATGGGCTACAAAATTTGTAGGATTGTCTTTTATAACTTCTTGGTAAAACACCTTGGCCTCGTCATATTTTTTATTCCAAAGCAAAGCCTCAGCATAGTTGAGCTCAATTTCTAAGTCGCCAGGATACTCTTTTTTTAATTGTATAAAATTGATTAATGCCTGGTCAGCTTTATTGTTTAATCCAATAGCTCTTGCATAACAAAGTCGCGCTGTTTTATTTTCAGGATATTCTTTTAGTATTTCCTTGAAAAAAACTTCTGCACTTGCAAAATCTCCTTTCTCCAATTGAGAAAAGCCTTTTTTCATGTCTTGGGCATGCATTGTGAAGCTAATGATACAAAAAAATGATAGGATAATTTTGTGGGAAAATTTCATGAATAGTGATCTAGGGTTCGATGATGCAAGTTAAGGATTAATTAGTAATATTTCATCTACACTTTTAAGTCATTCATCTAACAATAATAACCGTTTTTAGGATAAAGCCGACATTTGTGGCAACAAAAGAACCAAAAAAGTAAAAAATTATAGCTTTAAAAATAAATTATAATTCGGGTGTTTATGAAATTAAAGGATTGTTAAATTCCCAAAACAGTGTATATTTAGAGAATCATATGAATGCTATAATTTTAAATGAGACTGGTATTGTCCTTTCATTAGAAAAAATTACATCAATCGATACGTATGCAATAAATAGAGTTGTCCTCCTTCAAGAAAAAATACTATTGAGCGACAAATCATTTTTTATAATAGGTAAAAAAAATAAGATTGTAAATGATCAATTTGAAGCTTCACACCATTGCAATATATTACTGTAACGTATATTAATAAATACAAGGAATGAATTTAGTTTCCAATTTAATTGCTAAAATACCTCGAAAATTAGGTCCTGAACAGCTCTTCATGGTAACCATCTTATTAGTTAATGGAGGGAATTACCTCTACAACTTAATATTAGGTAGAATGCTAGGGCCAGAAGCTTTTTCTGATGCAGCAATTTTAATTACATTATTATTAATACTTTCTTTTGTGGGGATGACCTTCCAGATTGTCACCGCTAAGTACGCAGTTTTATTTGAAGAAAGTAGTTTGCTGGTATTTATTAAACTGATTACTAAATATGCATCGATTATAGGTGTGCTCTTTGGACTTGCTATTATTATTTTTAATCAAGAATTACAAGCCGCTTTCCATACTAAGACGGCTGCAATGTTTTATATTTTCGGTTTTGGTATTCCATTGTACTTTATGATGAGTGTTAATAGAGGTTTATATCAAGGACAAAATGTATTAAATAAATTAGCAACTACCTATCAAACAGAAATGGCGAGTAGGTTGCTGTTGACGCTAGCGGGATTACTGTTGCTACCTAACGTTGCTACCTCTATTATTGTGGCGCTGGGAATTTTATTTTCTTTCGTTTTTGGCGTACTTCCTTTTCAAAAAACAATTTTGAAAGGGCTAACAATACCAAGCAAGATCACAATAGACACAAAATCAATTAGGAACTTTTTTTTGTTGACTGCTTTTTATGAACTTACACAAATTATTATCAACAACAGTGACATCATTTTAGTGAAACACTTTTTTGACAGTAAAGATGCTGGTTTGTATGCTTCCTTAGCCTTGATAGGACGAGTAGTTTATTTTGTAGCCTGGATGTTTGTAATGCTACTCTTGCCTAAAGTCATCCAGATGAAAAAAGACAATCAAGAGACACTACCTATTTTAATGAAGTATGTTGGTTACATCGTGCTACTGTCTACATTCATTGTAACATTTACAGCTTTGTTTCCAGAGTTCGTTGTTGGTATTATGTTTGGTCAAGAGTATCTTTCTATTTCGTTTCTTCTCTGGAAGTACGCTTTAGCAACCTCGCTCTTTGCAGTAGCAAATATTTTTGCTTATTACTATTTGTCTTTAGATCAATATTTACCGGTAGTTGTATCGGCAATCTTAGGTTCCACACAAATAGGCTTAATCATAGCTTACCATAATTCGTTAGAACAAGTAGTGCACATGCAAATATTCGCTATGATTGTTTTATTGTTTTTCCAACTTTGTTATTTCTTCTATAAAAATAAAAAGTAACTAGCGTTAATAACAACGACTAGTTGAATCTCCAACCAAATCTATACTACGATGAAAATTGCTGTTATCACCGCCTTTCCACCGAGCAAAGTTACCTTAAATGAGTACGGATACCATTTAGTTAAAAATTTTGCTCAAAAAAACGATGTTTCAGAGGTTGTCTTATTATGCGACAAAACAGAGCAGCCAAAACAACTTGACTTTGAAAATAGTAACAAAGTAAAAGTCAACGAATGCTGGTCGTTTAATAGCTTCACAAATATTATATCTATTAGTGCTGCAATTCGTGAGGAAAAGCCAGATGCAGTTTTAATTAATCTCCAGTTCATGAAATTTGGTGATAAAAAGGTTCCAGCAGCTTTAGGTTTGATGATTCCTGTAGTATTGCGTGCAAGTAATGTACCCACGGTTTCCTTATTGCATAATATATTAGAACAAGTGGACTTAGAGAGTGCCGGTTTTACAGATAATAAAATGGCTCAAAAAATTTATAATTTTATTGGAACTAGTTTAACCAAATTCATTTTAAAATCTGATGTTGTTGCAGTAACTATTAATAAATATGTCGAAGTATTAGAGAAAAAGTATAAGGTAAAAAATGTAAAAGTGATTCCGCACGGCACTTTCGATAGCATCCCTGAACCTTCCTTTGAACTAGCGCCTGGACCAAAACAAATTATGGCTTTTGGTAAGTTTGGTACTTATAAAAAGGTCGAAATTCTTATAGATGCCGCCATCATAATACGACAACGTAGTACAGAAAAAATAGAAGTAGTCATAGCAGGAACAGATAGTCCTAACACACCAGGTTACCTAGCCGCAGTTCAAGAAAAGTACAAACATGTAGAAGGACTTCGATTTACAGGTTATGTAGAGGAAAGCGATGTTCCTGTAATCTTTGGTGACAGTACTGTCGTTGCGTTCCCCTATACTTCAACTACTGGAAGTTCAGGAGTTTTGCATCAAGCAGGTAGCTATGGTAAGGCGGTTGTAATGCCTGATCTAGGTGACTTGGCTTTATTAGTCGAAGAGGAAGGTTACAAAGGGGAATTCTTTGATCCTGAAAGCGCCGAATCTTTAGCGCAAGCAATCGAAAAAATCATCAATAATGATTCGAATAGAAAAGCAATCGCTATGCAAAATTATAAAGCTGCCAGCGCACTTTCTATGGATAAAATTACAGGAATGTACATGGACACTTTCAAGGAAATTATCCAGTCAAAAAAATAATTTTTTAGTTCGAAATATACTTAAATGCGGGTTTGTTGATTCCTTTTTCATCAATGAACCCGAATTTCTTTTGTCGGTATTTTTGCCAAGGCCATTTTCCAGCTACTTGATCAGGAACTTGTGGAAAGTCATAAAGCGTCCAGGACATGAATGAGTAATCATTTTTCTTGAAGTAAGTTTGAATCTGCTTATGATAGTCAGCTTGTTTTTGAATGCTGCTTTCCCAAAAATTCCAAATCCCACCATACGAGGGAATTCCAAACTCTTCAATCACCACAGGTTTTTGAGTACTTTTCATTAGCTTATTTGTTTCATATTCTACATGAGTAATATCGTTGTAAAAGTGATACGAAATAAAATCTACTTTGTCTGAAAGGTTGGTGGCTTCCACAGAATTTGACCATCCTATCGTTAGTAAGTGATTGGGATCATTCTCTTTAATGACTGTCGTCATGTGCTCTAACCAAGCAAGTACATTTCCTTTGTCTCTATTTTCAAAGTCGAGATTAGGTTCGTTTTTTAAGTCCCAAGCGAGTATTGCTTTATGATCTTTAAAAGTTGAAACAATATTCTCAGCGTGGCGGTGTGTTAAGGTCCAACTCTCTAACGTATAATCACTGTAAAAATCAAATAATGTTACGATTACTGCTAAATTTTTGGCTTGAGCCAAATCTAAAAATGTTTTTAACTTTTGCATCTTTTCGGGATGGATGACAGCTTTACCAAAATCACCATACTGAATGAAAATGCGAACAGTGTTGAGGTTGGCTTTTTTGATTATGTCAAAATCTTGAGCAATAGTATCCTTGTTAAATCGTTCCCCAAAGGTATCCCAAGCCGAATTTTTAGGATAGTAATTAATCCCCTTGATGGTATAAGGTTTGTTGTTTTTTAGAATTTTATTTTTAGATACAGTATAGATGGGATGTGGCTGTATGCTGTCTTTTATAAAAGGTTCGGCATCCATTTTTAATAAATGACGCACCCTCCAGAAACCATCTTCTAGTAACATCATTACTTGATAACTGGCCGTGTCTTGAACAATGCTGAGTAACTTTTTATTCTGATAAATTTTTTGATATTCAATTACATTTCGATCTTTAAAAACCACTAGCTGCCCGTCTTCGCTATAGAATTCGAGGTCAGGGAAATGTTTTAGTGTAGTGTTTTCAATGGTGATGTCGTGAGCTTTGTTGTAATTTACCGTTTGATATAAGTTATGTCGGGTATTTTGAGTATAGTAATCCGCTATGCCTTTTGAAGTGTTGTGCTCTAAAGCATTATTTTTCACATACCACGAAAAAAGGTAATCTCGTTCCAGTTTTCCAAGTGTGTTTTTCTCCATTTCTCGAGCTGGATTAACTAAATTAGTCCAAGAAACTTTAGGTAAATAAACATCTTCACTTTCGGTTTCAAGATGCAGCATGCTGGTTCTACTGGCGCCTGTATTTAAATAATCAAGAACGCGCCCAATACCTAGCATCGTGAAAATACTAATTAAAATAAAGGACAGCGCAAAGGCCGTCTTGTAAATATTGCGGTTGTTAATTAACTTCATACTGTTTTGTATCTGTTTTTTGGGTAATACCCAAAGTTGTTATTTCAAATTGGTACTCCTTTTCAGGATAAAATGGGGCAAGCAAAATAAAAGTTGCAATTCCTTTGTTTGTTTCCACAATTTTAGTTTCAAGTAATTCTTCATTTCGGAATATTTTAAGTTCGACCTTTACACCATCAGGAACCAATTGTTTCATGAAACTTCGCACGGGCCCCACAGTAATTCTTCGGTTTTTTTCTGTAAATGTGTACTTAAAGTTTTTAATTAAAGGTAAATAAGGTATACTAATAGTTTTGCTTTGTGCAATACCTGTAATATACGCTTTAACCTTGAAAGTATCTTGATGATCAGGATGTAAAAGCTGTCCTATTGCTACACCATTAATGGTTGATGCATAGGTTTTAAGTAAGACGTTTTCATTTGTTACAACCTGAAAAGTTACTAGCGTGCCGTCTCCTACAAGGTTGCCATAGCGATCTTTGATAATCGATGTAGTCAGACTTGTAATCTGGTTTCCATCAGCAAAGCTGTGGTTTCGAGAAAAATCAATCGTAAAATCTTCACCTATAGAAGGCTTAACTTCGGTTTCAAATTCTTTAGAATCCGTGTTGTTGCATTCAGTAGATAGTAGCATCTTACCTGATTTAGTTCTTGAATAAATATTTTTCCAAGCAATAAATGACTTAGTTGTTTTTTGTGTTACTGTAATGTCATTTAAAAACTGATCTTTAATCAACACTTCTGTTCCATCTTGTTTTGGGTTGTCAAATTTATCGGTAGGTATTGCAACCATCATAGTAAAATGGTCTGTGCCCGTAAGCAAGCTAGGCGGTCCTAGATAGTTCTCGATTTTGGTGACAGTATTGTCGTTAGGTAAAATGGTAAAACTACCATTAGTAATTTTTGTTTCATCTTGAATCAAATACCAGGATAATACGCCTGTTTTCAAGCAATACATGGCTGGGATTTTAAAGGTAATCTGTCCGTTGTTATTTTGTGAATCCAGCACCGTTTTCCCATAAGTATGTATTAAAAACAGTTTTGGATTTGCTGTTTTTGATGTACTACTAAATGATAAAGTGATAGGCTTGCCTGCAATAAAACGCTGTTGCTTACTTTGTAGTATAAAACTATCGGCTTGATTATTTATTTTCGCTGCAGCGAAAGCAAACAAAAAAACAAGTAGAATGGGGAATACAATATGTAGGCTTTTTTTTATCATTTTGGATTACCGATGTAATTATTCATTTCTATTTTTATAAAGCTAAAACCTTTCCCATCTACTTTTTGCAGCAAGTCTTTTTCGACCTCTCTGTCCCGGTTTGGTATAATCGTTCTCGCGAGATTTCCGTTTGGCAAACCATTTACATAGCAATTTTCTAAAGACGAGAGTATGATTTTACAACTCGATAAATCTAGCATTTTATAGTCAAAATATTGTTTTCTTTGCACGCGCACGCCTTCTCTTAAAAAGTAGTGGTCCACGTATAATAACTCTTTTTTATCAGTGTAGTAAGAAATTAAAAGCTCAGGAACAGTCACTTCTTGTATTCCATAATTAAATAGCGTTCCTTTAAGATGGTTGTTCTCAATCTTTAAGTCAGACAAAGCTACTTGTATGTAGAAATCAGTAATAGCAACATTCCCGGCAGATTGTATGTCAAAATTAGCAGGTGTTTCACTTATGTCCTTTGGTGTATATTCATTAGGATTGAAAGTTGTAGGTTGACTCACGCCCTTATTTAGCCACGATATTTCTTCAAAATTCACTTTGAAAGGCGTTGTCTCCTTAGGCATTATTTTATGTTTGATAACATCCTTAGCATTAAAGGTAGCCAAAACTTTATCATTATGGTTGTACAAAGTAGATTTGAGTACCACATCTGCAGGGAAATTATCGATGTTTTGTAATTCACCTATGATGATGTATTCCCCTTTATATTGTATAAGTTTTGCCGATAAGATTTCGAGTTCAGGTTGTTTTAAAACATCCTCGTGGTAGGTTTGCTGGGTTGTTATTTTTCGTCTTCCTTGTTTGTAATATTCGGTCGAGTTATTTGCCAAGAATTGATCTGGCGGAATATCAAGTGGCTGTTTGTTAGGCACCAGATACCATTTTCCTTTCTGTTTTACTGCCTCGTGATAATAATCTTTATTGATAATTTCGAGTGGCGTAATCCATTTTGTTTTGGCTACTAGTGTCGCTCTTTTATCCCCGCTTTTAATAACTTTAATTTCGATAGCATCGAGTTTTGCGTAAGAATTTAAAATACCATCAGCAACCGATGTCTCTAGCATGAACTGCGAAATAGAAAGGTGGCTTTCGGGGTTAATAAACGAATGCGCTTTCTCATAATACTTAAAATCGAGTGCATCATAATAGGCTTTAACCACATTTGTAGGACTAATTTGTGAGGCATTAAAAAGGTACGATTGGTAAATTCCGTACCCAATTACTCCTAATAATAATACAATCCAGAGATGGAGAATTACAATAATTTTGAACGGAAATTTACTGTAGGGAACAACAAATTTAAAGAAGTCAGGTTTAACTTCATCCTTAATTTTTAATGCTTTAAAAAAGATGCTTTGAATGTTTATTACAAATGCGAGTATCACAGTAAGCACTGGAATTATTCCCCACATTAGTTTCAAATATAAAGGAACCTCGTCTTTAGGTAATACTTTTGGTAAGGGGGCTACATTCAGTTTTTCCCATACCATAATGCCGTTTTCTAATAATGATAGTCGGTGCCAGCCACAAAAGTAGAGTATGGGATCGTAGAATTTATCATTCGAAAAAACATACTTTAAATTGTACTTTTCAGGAACAGTCAAGAATTGCTGTAAGGAACCAATTCCTTCCATTCCTCTAAACTTCGAATTCTCCAATCGTTCGATTGCTCTCGAGGTTAGTTCTGGCAATCTTCTAGCGGAGTGGTAGTTTCCATCTACTGTTTTGGCTTTTGTTTGAGATGATAATGTGGCCATTTGATCCCCAAAACCTAACGGTAGAAAACGCCACTGATCATGTTGATCCTGATTTAAAAAGTTAACAAGAGGTAAAGTGTTTATTTTTTGAGGTTGGAAAGGTCTGAAATATCCAAGAGTGATAGTGAAACCAGCAAAAAACAAAAATGATCCTGCAAATAACGCTCCTAAAATACGGTGGTACACATTACCAAATCGGTTTTGAATGGCCGTTTTCAAGTCGCCTTCAATCAAGCGATAAACAAATTCTCCAAACATGGGTAAACTCATGATAGACGCCCATAGAGTAAAACGGTCAAGGGTTAAAATATTGAATGCCGTTTCTCCTAATACTTTTAATGGGATAGGGGTAGTTCCTCCAGTTCCCAGAACAATTAATAAGGAAATAGACAACCCAAAACAAATGTACCGCTTGCTGTAATAACGGTAAAGGATGTAGGGTAAGATGAAGAACAAAATCCCCCACGGAATCACAAAAAACATTAATCCAGATGAGTTTACTTCGATAAAATTATCCCTACTACCATGCGGAATAGGAACCTGTGTAATAGGGTTTGCTTTTGAATTTACCCAATAAGGAAAGATACAAAAGATGATAAGGAATAACGAACCTGCACCAAAAGCAACAATACGCTTGAATAATTTGAAAAAAGTAGTTAAGAACAGCTTGAATTTAATTTCTTTATAAGAGTTGACTTGCTCTCGAGCGACATCCATAATTACAGTTCCTATCAAAGGGAAAATAAAGAAAATCATTCCAAAGATGGGTGTCACATGATGTGAGGTGATGGTTACTGCTAGTAAAGAAAAGGAGGTAATAAGATGCCTGATTCTACCATTTTTTATCCAAAGATATATTTCAGGCATGCAATGCATCAATACAGAAACACCTATAATGCTGGGTAATTGACCAAAAATGTGCAGCGTTTCGACAAAAGACGATGAAAATACAGCTACAATTGCAGCATAACCCGCTACTGTGCGGTTACCCGTAATCATCAAAGTATAGCGATACACACCCGTTATAAAGAGTACAATTCCTATGATGGCTACGGTAAACATTCCAAATTTTAAACCGCCAATTAAGGAAAGCAGCCCTATGGCTTGATGAACAAGTGGCGGGTATCCCATAACGGTGAAGCCGGTGTACCAACTGTAATTCCACGGCTCGAACCAGCTTGTGGCATAGTGCTGGGCAAAAAACATGTGTATCAAGGCATCATAAGTGCTCTCTAAAGTAAAAAAGATCGCACTGGAATGAAAAACAACTCCAATAAGCAATGCTACAATTAAATATTTATTTGATTTCTCTTTTGCCAAGGCTCGAATGTTATGTTTTTGTAAAAGTAATGATTAAACTGTTAATTAGATAAATTATACAGGGTAAGGATTCATATTTTGTTGGTTGTTCGTGGATATTTAATATATTTACAGTAACCAAATCCAAATAAAACCATTATGAAAATTCTTATAATTGATGATCAAGAATTAGTTGTTCTCTCTTTAGAGAAAAGTCTTTTAGATTTAGGATATGAAGTAGTCTCTGCAAATTCGATATCTGATGGTATTACAAAATACGATGAAAGTAACCCTGACTTAGTCATTGCTGACATTAATATGCCCTATAGCAATGAGAAAAGTGTTGGTTCTGAAATTATTGAGGGACAGGAAGCCTATAACGGACTCGAAATAGCACGACACGTTAAAAAGACGAGAGGACATACCACGCCAGTAATGATATTATCTGGTAATACTGATGAAGATATTATTGTTAAAGGATTTGACTTAGGTGTAGATGATTACATGAAGAAGCCTTTAAGCTTAAGCGAAATTGGCGCTCGTGTGAAACGCTTGATTGGTAGTGGGGAAAAGGTTGCAACAAACACTAAAAAAAATCAGATTATTCAAAATGATTGTATCGGGGTGGTTATACCTTGCTATAACGAGGAGCTTCGATTATTAGGTGATGAGTTTAGGACTTTTATAAACTCTAATTTAGGATATCATTTATGCTTTGTAAATGATGGTAGTACTGATAAAACACTAGAGGTTTTAGAAGAACTAAGAAAAGGACATGAAGACCACATAAGTATTTATGATTGTGAAAAAAATGGAGGTAAAGCTGAGGCTGTTCGTTTGGGAATGCTGCATCTAGCCAAGCAAGAGCAGTTTGATTACATTGGTTTTTTAGACGCTGATTTATCTACTGATTTTGAAGACTTTCATGATCTTGTAAAAACAATTTCTAATTCTAAATTTAAAGTGGTTAGTGGTTCTAGAATGGCGCGTATGGGTGCAGATATTACTAAGGAATCTGCGCGTGCAATTATTAGCAAAATTATCAATTTCATTATTCGAAAAACAATCGGGATGGAATTTAATGATACGCAGTGCGGTGCCAAAATAATGAGTAAAGATGTTATCGAAAATACGTTTCAAACTAAGTTTATTACAAAGTGGTTGTTTGACGTGGAGATTTTTATGCGAATGAAGAAAATCTACGGTGATGAAGAAACTAAAAAGATAGTTTGTGAGCAACCTTTAAAAAGATGGATTCATGCTGACGGCTCTAAACTGTCGTTTAAAGACTCGTTAAAAATCGTATTCCAAATAGGTCACATTGCGATCCATTATAGATAAAATAGAAATAGTAATTACTAGTGTAGTGAAAGGTTGTGTAATTAAAACACAGCCTTTTTTTGTGCCCCTTTAAATAAAATTCTCTCTGTAATGATATATCTTAAATTGGTATTACTTTTGTAGAGTAACAGTTGTTGTAGCAATGACTGTCTAATAAAGAAGCTTATAATATGAAAGACCAAATAAAGAAATTCTTAAATGAAGATCAAGATCCAAAAGCGATAGAGAAAATAACTATTAAGCTTCAGGATTTATTAATGAAAAATGAAGAGATTGGTTATATAGGCGTTCAAAAAAAGCCAGCTTTAACCGTTTTCCCAGATAGTATCGTAGTTACTAATAAAAGAATAATCTTGTGTAAACCTAAAAATTTAGGGCTATCGATGGATTTTGTAGATTATGATTGGCAGGATGTAATTGCGGCTTTCGTTAAGGAAAACATATTGGGTTCTGATTTCTCGTTTTCGACAAAAAGCGAACTAACCATTACGATTGATTATATTCCGAAAACGCAAGCTCGAAAATTGTATACGTACGCAAAAGAGCAAATGGATTTACTAAAATTCAATGCTACACAAGCAATAATTAATACTGAGGAAATCGTAGCAGAACCAATTCAAGACGAAGAAGTAATTGAAGAAGTTGAAGCTGAAGAAGTGACAAATTACGCGGAGATTATTTCTGTTCCTCAACATAATTTCACGACAGAACCTGTGACCGAAAAAGCAGAAAAACCAGATAACAACGCACGTCTATTAAGTAATTTATCTCAAGAAGAGCTTTTTGAAAAACTTCAGAATTATAAAAAGTTGTTAGACAATGGCTTGATTCTGCAAGGCGAGTACGATAATTATAAAAAAGAAATATTAAGCTATATGTAATCGCTTAGCAAGTAAAGTTAATTTAGCTTAAAAATATAAAAACCCGACGGTCAATTAACTAGTCGGGTTTTGTGTTTTTATAAAGTTTGCTTTTGTTTTTCTAAGAAATTATTGGACTGCAGTTTCAATAATTCTGTTGCATTTTTCCTTTGCAAATCATAAATGCTTTTATCCTTTGCGAGGTCTTCATAGATTTTATCATGCATAGCGGCAGAAGTTTTTACTAACAATTCTCGCTGGTACTTATCCTGTTCAATTGTTGCCTGTAGTGCCGTCTCTTGATCTTCGATCTTGAAATCATATTCTCCTTTTGGAGACAATAATTTAGCAATAATGGGAGATGTTTCAATAGCTAGAAAAAGAAGCATGATAAAGAACGAGGGCAACCATGGTAATTTGTCTAAGGCATTTATTCGAGCCATCAATCCATCAAAGCCGTCTATTATAGGTTGGCTTTCATTTACTTTTTTATCTAAGTCTGTTTGTAATGCTGTTGCTGCTTTATCAAGCTGTGCAATTTTAGATAAGTTTTTTGATTGTAAGCTGTCAAGTTCGGCTTTAGCCAAATCATGTTTGGCAATTTTCTCTTTGAAAACAGGTCCTTTGCCTAATTTTTTAGTACCTGCCGTTCCTTCCGCTTCCGCGATGTAGGTATCATAATAAGTATTAACCTCTTTTTCTTTGTTGACTATTTCTAATTTCAATTGATCAACTTCTACTTTATTTTTGTCTAAATCAGATTTGAAGTAATTAGCAACTTCCTTTTTGTTTTGTAATGCCATAGCATTTTTCTCTTTCAACAACACAGTATTGATCTCTTTTTCAAAAATCTTTATTTCGAGAGGTTTCGAAATAACAATTGCGATAATAACTGCTAATAAAATACGTGGTGTTGCTTGCAAAAATTCTCTCCCAAAACGATCTCTCTTTCGAATAGTAGAAACAATAAAACGATCGAGGTTAAAAATTAGAAGTGCCCAAATTGCCCCAAAAAACACCGCTGGATAAAGGCTGTCAAAAACGGTATATAAAGCATAAGAACTAGCGATAAGCGCCATAATTGCAGTAAAGAAAACAGTGGCACCAATACCTACGTATTTTGTTTGCTCGCCATTTGAACATCCCCCTAGAATGTCTTGATCTGCCCCAGAACAGATGATGAAGAATCGTTTTAACATGATGGAATAATTTTGATTGATTTGATTGTGATGGCTATTCGTGAACGGATTGGAAATAGCTTAGCAAATTTAAAGCCAAAATAATTGTAAATGGCTAATTGCCTGGTTATATTTTATTTAAGTGTTAAAATTCATAAGTCTAATTATTTTTATTAATGAATAAAATGTCTTTAAAACCGGATAGTTTTGCTAAATAGTTTGTATCGCAATAGATAGTAAATTTCGTGATTTATAGGATTATGCTTAAGTTATCATATTTTGCTTTCCTCTATTTTTTCATAATGATATGTTAACTTTTTTAGGAGCTTAAATTAAAGTTTGACCTCTAGATTTGCATCAAATCAAAATTAGCTTAAAATGAAAAAGTGTTTTTTATTAGTAATGTTCATGTTATTTGCAGTTGTTAGTCATGCTCAAAAGGGAGTGATTTCAGGAAAGATTTTAGATTCCGAGGATAATTTACCATTACCGGGAGCGATGGTTCAATTAGTAGGAATGAATAAATACACTGTTTCAGATTTCAATGGTCGGTACGAATTTCTAAATGTAGAAGTTGGTTCGTATACA
This sequence comes from Flavobacterium frigidarium DSM 17623, assembly GCF_000425505.1. Lineage (GTDB taxonomy): Bacteria > Bacteroidota > Bacteroidia > Flavobacteriales > Flavobacteriaceae > Flavobacterium > Flavobacterium frigidarium. The sequence goes on from NZ_AUDO01000019.1 coordinate 54,881, forward strand.
GCAAAAGTGACCTATATAGGATATGCTTTTGGGACTGCAAATGTGAGTGTAACAGATGGTGGAAATACAGTAAGCAACTTTTTATTGAAAGCTTCAGGAACAGAACTGAAAGAGGTAATTGTGGGTGATCGATTAAAAGGTCAGGCAAAAGCTTTGAACCAACAAAAAACAAATAAAAATATTGGTAACATCATTTCATCTGACCAAGCAGGAAGGTTTCCAGATGCCAATGTGGGAGACGCTTTAAAACGTGTGCCTGGAGTTACGATGCAAAACGACCAAGGAGAAGCTAGAAATATTATCATTCGTGGATTGGCACCTTCGCTTAATTCAGTGACTTTGAACGGCGACAGAATACCGTCGGCGGAAGGAGACAATAGAAATGTTCAAATGGATTTAATCCCTTCAGACATGATTGCAACAATCGAGGTGAATAAAACATTAACGCCCGATATGGATGCAGATGCCATTGGTGGTTCTGTGAATTTAGTCACTCGTGCGACTCCTAACGGGGAGCGTATTTCGGCTACATTAGCGAGTGGGTATGCACCTATTAGAGAAAAAGCAACGTATACGGGAGGTTTTGTTTACGGTAATCGATTTATTGATAATAAATTAGGAGTTGTTTTAAGCGGATCTTACAACAATGTCAACTACGGTTCTGATAATATTGAAAATGAATGGACCAAAGATGAATTCGGAAATGAATACCTACAAGCTTCAGAAATTAGAGAATACTTGGTGCAAAGAATTAGAAGAAGTGCTTCTATAGCGCTGGATTATAAATTCAATGACAACAATACTATTTTTGCAAATGCCATTTACAACTGGAGAGACGACCGCGAAAATCGCTATAGAACTACTTATGATGATATTGATCCTATTTATGATGGGACAACGATTACTGGATTTGAAGGTCGTGTTAAACGCCAAAGTAAAGGTGGAGTAGACAACAGTAGAAATAAAAACACAAGGCTAGAAGATCAGCGCGTTCAAAACTACTCTTTAAGAGGGGAGCATTTAATTAATTCAAATTTAGATTTAGATTGGTCTACAAATTACGCTAAGGCAAGAGAATACCGTCCGGGCGAACGTTATATTGAATACCGCCAAAAAGGAGTGGGGATGATTCAGGATTTCTCTGATCATAGATTTCCATTGTTAACAACTACGGATGAATCAATCGAAGACTTTACATTTGATTCGGTTAGCGAAAATACAGATGATACCAGTGAAAGTGAATTTGGTGCAAAAGTAAATATCCGAATTCCGTTTTCGATTATCCCTTCAGAAAAAGGCCGACTTAGAACCGGATTAAGATTAAGAATGAAAGAAAAATCGAGAAACAATATCTTTTATTTTTACGAAGCTACTAATGGTGATTTGGATTTATTATCAAATGTTCCTCAACAATATTTCGACGGTGTTGGCTTCAACCCTGGGGAAAAGTATGTGGCCGGAACCTTTGCATCTACAGCTTATTTAGGGGAATTAGACCTTAATAATGCGAGTTTATTTGACAAGGAAGCGGATCCATCAGAATATTTGACTCAAAATTACAACGCCAAAGAGAATATCTATGCAGCGTACATTCGATGGGATCAAGACTTCAATGATAAATTATCTATGGTTGTAGGTGTGCGCTCTGAGACTACTCACATTAATTATAAAGGAAATCGTGTCCTAGATGAGGAAGAGTTTGAAAGCGAAATCAACACTAAAAACACCTATACTAATGTGATGCCAAGTATTACTTTGCAATACAACGCCACTGACAATTTGGTATTAAGAACAGCTGCTACAACTGCTTTAGCAAGACCAAATTATTACGCATTAGCACCTTATTTAAACAATTTAGCAGCGGATAAAGAAATCTCAGCAGGAAATCCAAACTTAAAGGCAACTTACGCTTATAATTATGATTTCATGGCCGAAAATTATTTCAAGTCGGTTGGGTTAATTTCTGGAGGTGTATTCTATAAAAGATTAAATGATTTTATTTATACTTACAGCGATAATAAATTTACAACAGAGAAATTTGATGCAGATTTCAGCGGTCAATTAAATCCTATTCCAACAGGAGAAAACTGGTCTTTTGTGCAAGCTAGGAATGGGGATAAAGTTGAAGTGTATGGTTTTGAAGTTGCCTTTCAGCGTCAGCTAGATTTTTTCAATAGTAAATTTTTGAGAGGTTTCGGGATTTATGTCAACTATACGTACACTGACTCGAAAGCAAAAGGAATTACTGATGAAGATGGTAACGAAAGAGATAATGTGAGTCTTCCGGGAACGGCTCCTCATATGTTTAATGGATCACTATCATGGGAAGACAAACGTTTTTCTGCTCGAATTTCAGCCAACTATACAGCTAGTTATTTGGATGAATTGGGCGCTACTGATTACCAAGATAGTTATTATGACAAGCAATTCTTTCTTGATGCTAATGCTTCTTACAAATTGACACCGCATGTTCGCATTTTTGCAGAAGCTAATAATTTAACTAACCAGCCGTTACGTTATTATCAAGGTGTGGTAGCAAATACCAAACAAGTAGAATATTACCAAGCTCGTTTTAATCTCGGACTTAAATTAGATTTTTAGTTTAATGTAATAGTTGTAAAAAGAAGGTACCTTGATGCGATCATTTTACCTTAAAAAATCAATATGAAAAAGATAATTTACAGTTTCGTTTTCTGTGCCATTAGCACATTTGCTACAGCGCAACAAAATGAAAATAAAAACACCTTCGAAAGAAAAAAAGATCTTATTCCTGAGCTACAAACCCAAGAGAAATCATTGAACTTTTTATTGATGGGAGATTTTGGTCGCTACGGTCAGTTTTTTCAAAAGGAGGTTGCGAAACAAATGGGAAGAGCAGCTACTACAATAAGTGCTGATTTTGTCATTTCTGTGGGGGATAATTTTTATCCTAACGGCGTGCAAAGTACACAGGATTATTCATGGATTGCCTCATTCGAAAATGTCTACACTGATTACAGTTTGCAAAATGATTGGTATGTAGTGTTAGGAAATCACGATTATCGCGGGAACATACAAGCCGAAATTGATTACTCAAAATTGAGTCGTCGATGGAATATGCCTTCTACTTATTATTCTAAAAAAGTACCTTTAGAGGACGGGAACAAAGCATTGATTGTGTACATGGATACCTCTCCGTTTATCGACGGTTATTATAAAAAAGATAACCTAATGTATGACAATATAATAGCGCAAGATACTACGGCACAACGCAAGTGGATCGAAAAGGAACTGGCTACCACGGATGCCACGATAAAATGGAAAATTGTAGTAGGGCATCATCCATTATACAGTGGCGGAAAACGAAAAAATAGCGCTGACACTAAAAGTTTCGAAAAAAAGTTTGCAGATTTATTTGATCAGTATAAAGTTGATGCTTATTTCTGCGGACACGAACATGATTTGCAAATTATAAAACCTAAGGGACGTTATACGACGCAATTTCTTTCTGGTGCGGCCTGTGAAATCAGACCTAGTGGGGAGCGTGAGGGAACTTTGTTTGCTTCGGCTACACCTGGATTTATGACTTTTTCTCTTTCGAAAAATAATTTACTATCTCAAGTAGTCGATGCCAATGGTGCCGTTATATATAGCACAACAATTCGAAAAGAAGAATAAAACCAAGAATAAAAAAGCAGAATAAAAAAAGGATAAAATGAAGAAGATACTTTTACTGACTACACTATGTTTAATAGCAACATCATGCGGAAATCAGTTAGCAGCTGTTAGAAAAGATGCTGTGAAACCAATGGTAATTACACAGCAATTGCCTCATGATACTGATGATCCTGCGATTTGGATTAATCCTATTGATGCCACTAAGAGTATTATTATAGGTACAGATAAAGATACTGACGGCGGATTATATGCCTTTGATTTGAATGGAAAAATCATCAAAAAATCTATACCGTTAAAAAGGCCCAATAATGTAGATATCGCTTACGGACTTGTCTTAAATGGTAAAAAAGTAGATGTTGCCGTTACCACCGAAAGAGAAACAAACAGCATTAGAGTTTTTAGTTTGCCTGACCTTGAACCTATCGACAATGGCGGAATAGCCGTTTTTGAAGGGGAAACGCGACGTGCTCCCATGGGAATAAGTTTGTATACTAGAGCTACAGATCAAGCGATTTTTGCGGTTATAGGTCGGAAGGAAGGACCATCAGGATCTTATTTGTGGCAGTATAAGTTGCAAGATAGCGGTCAAGGAACCGTAGTGGGTGAAGTGGTTCGAAAATTTGGAAATTACAGTGGTACAAAAGAGATTGAAGCCATTGCAGTTGATAACGAACTAGGAACTATTTTGTATTCAGATGAGCAATTCGGAATTAGAAAATATTGGGCTGATCCAGATAAAAACGACAACAGCGAATTAGCTTTGTTTGGAAAAGGAGATTTTAAAGGTGATAATGAAGGTATCGCTATTTATAAAAAATCAGCAACCGAAGGATATATTTTGGTTTCAAACCAGCAAGCAAATACTTTCATGGTGTATCCTCGTGAAGGAGCAAAAGGGGATTCAAATAGCTACCCACTTTTAGCTGAAATTTCCACTTCTGCGATAGAATGTGATGGTGCCGATGCTACAGCTGTGAATTTAGGTGGCGCTTTTAAAAACGGAATGTTTGTGGCAATGAGTAACGGAATGACTTTTCATTTCTATAGTTGGGATACCATGCAACAATGGATCGATAAGGCTAAAAAATGAAACACGATCTAGTATTATAAAAACAAAGAGAGCTATTCAGCAATTTGAATAGCTCTCTTTTAAATTGAATTATAATTAACTTATGCTTTTGGCGCTCCTGCTAATATTTCAGCATTTGCAAACTCTTCAAACTTACTGAAGTTAGCCTTGAATTTTTTTCCTAATTCGATAGCTTTTTCATCGTATAAATCTTTGTCATCCCAGGTGTTTCTAGGATTTAAAATGTCGCTAGGTACTTCTGGACACGATTGCGGAATGGCAATCCCAAAAACGGCGTGATTTTTATATTCTACGTCGTTAAGTTCTCCATTTAATGCTGCAGTAATCATCGCACGAGTGTATTTTAATTTCATACGGCTACCTGTACCGTATGCTCCACCTGTCCATCCTGTATTGATTAACCACACCTTTACATCGGCATCTTGGATTTTTTTGCTTAACATCTCAGCATACCTTGTTGGATGTAATGGCATAAATGGTGCGCCAAAACAAGCTGAGAAATTAGGCTGAGGTTCAGTTACTCCAGCTTCTGTTCCAGCAACTTTTGCAGTATATCCTGAGATAAAGTGATAAGCCGCTTGGCCTGGAGTTAATCTCGAAATAGGAGGCAAGATTCCAAAAGAATCTGCTGTTAAGAAAAAGATATTTTTAGGATTTTTTCCTATCGACCCGGGTTGAATATTATCGATATGAAATATTGGGTAACTTACACGCGTATTTGGTGTAATAGAGACGTCTTCAAAATCAACTTCGTTTGTTCCTTCTTTGAAAATCACGTTCTCTAAGATGGCTCCTTTACGAATTGCTCTAAAAATATCCGGCTCATTTTCTTCAGATAGGTTGACTACTTTAGCATAGCAACCTCCTTCAAAATTAAAAACGGTATTTTCATTTGTCCATCCGTGTTCGTCATCACCAATAAGTTTTCTTTTTGGATCAGCAGATAGCGTCGTTTTTCCTGTTCCCGAAAGACCAAAGAAAATAGCAGTATCTCCATCATCACCTACATTAGCACTACAGTGCATTGGTAATGTATTTTTATCAACAGGTAAGATAAAGTTCAAGGCAGAAAAAATTCCTTTTTTCATTTCCCCTGTATATCCTGTTCCGCCTATTAAGGCCACTTTTTTAGTAAAGTCTAATATTGCAAAATTAGCTTGACGTGTCCCATCCACAGCTGGATCAGCCATAAAGCTTGGTACACACATCACGGTCCATTCTGGCGTGAAATTTTCTAATTCGCTTTCTTCAGGTCTTAAAAACATGTTGTAGCAAAATAAATTTGCCCATGGTGTCTCAGTAACTACTCTTACGTTTAAACGGTAGTTAGGATCTGCACATACATAAGAGTCTCTTACATAAACCTCTTTGTTGCTCAAGTAAGCAGCAACTTTTTTATATAACGCATCAAAAGCTTTTGGTTCAAAAGGGATGTTGATGTTTCCCCACCAAACTTGATTTTCAGTAATGCTGTCTTTTACGATAAAACGGTCTAGTGGTGAACGACCCGTAAATTCTCCAGTATTTATGGCTAAGGCTCCAGTAGAGTTCTCTACTCCTTGACCTAATGAGATAGTTTTTGCCTGTAATTCGCTAGCTGATAATTGGTAATGAATCTTTGCGTTTTCGATTCCTAAGTTGGTTAGCGAAATCGATTTCGTAAACGGTGTGTTATTATTCATGAAATTATGATTGAGTGGTTTAATTTATTAGTGCAAAAATAGTTAATATATTTTATATAAAATTTGATATTCTCAATTTTATGCCTTTTTCTTACTATTTTGATAAAATAATACTGCCCAAGCTGCGATTAATAGTGCGCCACCTATAGGAGTGACAAAACCAATGACTTTGAAATCGAAGGAAGTTAAGTTGTTTGTGGCTAGCGCGTAAATTGAACCAGAGAACAGCACAACGCCCGAAATTACTAAGGCATGAATGGTTTTTTTTGCTTTTTCTGAGATCGAAATTATCGAACCCAAACATAGTAAAAACAAAGCATGGTACATTTGATATCGTACTCCCGTTTCAAAAGTAGCTAATTCCTCCACTGAGAGCAGCTTTTTTAAAGCGTGTGCTCCAAAAGCGCCTAAGACGATGGCAATAATTCCTAAAATAGCTGCTGTAGTAACAAGTTTCTTATTCATAATAATTGTGTTCCTTACAAAAGTATCTCATATTAACTATATCTAAAAATATTCAATCATATTGTTTGCTGATAATTGTGTTAAAAATTTTTTTAATTTATATTCGAATATGTTATAAATGTAACATTTTTGTATATTCGTGTTATATTTATATAAATTATGAGGCAAATTCTAATAATTGGTGCGGGGAGATCAGCGTCATCTTTGATACAGTATTTACTTGGAAAATCAGATAGCGAACAATTAAAAATTGTAATCGCCGATTTGTCGCTAGAACTAGCTCAAAAAAAAACCAACAAGCATCCTAATGCCCAGGCAATTGCACTAGATATATTTAACAACGGTCAACGCAAAGCGGCAATTGAAAAAGCCGATATTGTTATCTCAATGTTGCCTGCACATTTACATATTGAGGTGGCGCGTGACTGCATTGTATATAAAAAGAGCTTGGTTACCGCCTCATATATTAGTGATGCAATGCAAGAATTAGATGCTGCCGCAAAAGAAAATAATTTGGTATTCATGAACGAAATCGGACTTGATCCAGGAATCGATCACATGAGTGCGATGAAAGTGATTGACGAAATTAGAGATAAAGGCGGAAAAATGCTCTTATTTGAATCGTTCTGTGGCGGACTTGTTGCTCCAGAATCAGATAATAATTTGTGGAATTATAAATTTACTTGGGCACCTCGTAATGTGGTTCTTGCTGGGCAAGGTGGGGCAGCCAAGTTTATACAGGAAGGCAGTTACAAGTACATTCCGTATTGCAATTTGTTTAGACGCACAGAGTTTTTGGACGTTGAAGGTTACGGTCGTTTTGAGGGCTATTCTAACCGGGATTCCCTTAAATATAGAAGTGTGTATGGTCTAGATGATGTGTTGACTTTGTATCGCGGAACGATTCGTCGTGTAGGTTTTTCAAAAGCCTGGAATATGTTTGTGCAATTAGGCATGACCGATGATAGCTATAGTATGGAAGACTCAGAGAACATGAGTTACCGTCAGTTTACCAATGCCTTTTTACCCTACCATCCTACGGACTCAGTGGAGATAAAAATGCGTTTGATTTTAAAAATTGATCAAGATGATATTATGTGGGACAAACTGCTAGAACTTAGTTTGTTTAACGACACGAAAATTGTAGGCCTTAAAAATGCCACACCTGCCCAAATATTAGAAAAAATATTGAGTGATAGTTGGACCCTGCAACCAGACGATAAAGACATGATTGTGATGTACCACAAATTCGGATTTGAATTAAATGGCGTAAAGCAACAAATTGATTCAAAAATGGTTTGTCTAGGCGATGATCAAACCTATACTGCGATGGCAAAAACGGTAGGCTTGCCTGTGGCAATAGCTACTTTGCAAATTTTAAACGGAAAAATAAAAACCCCAGGAGTTCAGTTGCCAATAAATAGAGAGGTGTATTTGCCTATTTTAAAAGAATTAGAAGAGCATGGCGTTGTGTTTCACGAACAAACAATGCCGTATCTAGGGTACAGACCCGATGCTGTTTCTTAATTTTAGTTTTGTAGTTTTAAATCCGCTTCTTCCTCCAAGAAGCGGATTTTTTTAATTTTATATTGCACTAATAGTAATTGGTAGGCTGTACATTGTTTTGACAGCAACGTCGTTAAATTTACCAGGAATCCATTTTGGGGAAAGTTTCAAAACACGAATCGTTTCTTCTCCTGTGCCATACCCTATCTCTCTAATGATTCTATAGTCCGTTAGAGAACCGTCCTTCTCAATGATAAAAGTAACATACACTCTTCCTTTTACCTTTTCTTTAATCATTTCCGGAGACATCGTGTAATTTTTACCAACGAATTTGTAAAATTCAGCCATTCCTCCAGGGAATTCGGGTTTTTCAGTTACTTCAGTTGAATTATATGGCTCTCCAGCTAGTTTTTCAGTAGCTAATGTTTTCTTACTGAATGCATCTACTTTAAAAGTTTCCGGACCACCTTTTGTTAATATCTCGTCCATTTTCTTCTTGCTAGGATTTTTAATGTTTTCGGTAATTAAAGCAGGAACAAGCTGTTTTTCTTTGTCCGTTAAATCAGCATACTTTTTAGTAGCGACTACCGTACCGTCTTGACCTACAATTTGAAAAGTGGTGTTGACGTAGTAATTTTTAAACAGCTTTGAATAGTCTGTTAATGAAGTTTGTTTTGTGGTTTCTTGTGCTACAGTTTTTGTGCACAATGAAAATAGCAGGGCTGTTACTACGGGAATCACAATCCCTTTCTTTAAAATAGCTCTTGGAGCTGAGGTTTTTTTCGTCATCATAATTAGTCTTTTTTTAGTTACTGCATAGTTTAGATTACTGGCCAAGTAATAGGTTGGGTTCGCGTTAGCTACCGATAGTAATAAATTCTGGTAAAACGGAACGTTGTTGTATGTGGTGACAACCTGCTCATCTGCGAGGAATTCATGATTGAGCTGGATTGCTTTTTTGTACAATAGAAATAGTGGGTTGAACCAAAAAAACACGCGAATTATTTCGATTATTAAAATATCAAAAGTGTGTTTTTGAATGACATGAATAAGTTCGTGTGCATACAATTCAGCTTCGATTTTTCTCGAATGATACGCGTCCTTATTAATGAATATGTAGTTTAAAAAAGTATGTGGTAGTATTTTTTCGTCCAGTAAAACCAGCCTAGCTTTTTTGTATGCTACCGTAGGATTGTTTCTTTTTCTGTTAATCAGTTTATAAACATTACTTAAAAAGCGAAAAGCAAAAGCAGTTGTGACTAGTCCGTAAACAATCCACAAAGCTATCATCCAGTAATTTGTGTCATCTTCTATAACCATCATTGTAGCTTCGGTAGCAAAAACTACAGGTTTTTTTACTAATGCAGTGCTGGCTTCTTGAACTATTTCGAAAGTAATAAACGGAATAGCAAAAGAAAACGCCAGACAAAACAACAAATAAAACCGATTGAACTGATGTATTTTTTCTTTCTCTAAAACTAGATGGTACACTGCCAGAAGCACCGCTAGCGAAAGTGTCGAGTTGATTAAAAAGTGTATCATTTTTTCTTTTTTAGGATTTCGCCGTCGATTATTTTTCTTAAATCTTCTAATTCTGTAGCGGAGAGATTGGTTTCCTTAGTGAAAAATGAAGCAAACTGTGAAGCCGAATTATTAAAAAAACTGCTAATGAGTCCGTTGACGTGTTTAGAGAAATAGTCGGTCTTTTTTACCAATGGATAATATTCTCTGGAGTTACCAAACTCTTTATAAGCAACAAAATCTTTATCGATCATGCGTTTTAATAATGTAGCCACAGTAGTTGTTTTTGGTTTTGGTTCAGGGAACACTTCTAATAAATCTTTCATAAAAGCTTTTTCGAGCTTCCATAAATGTTCCATTAGTTGTTCTTCGGCGTTAGTTAATTGTTGCATGGTGTTTCTTTATTTGTGTTTTGTTGACTTGTGTTTTGTTACTTCGTTTGTGTTACTTGTGTTGCCAATTGGCACGCGGATGACACGGATTTTTAAATACTTTTTTTTTGTTTGGTTTGCGTACAGCCCGCGGATTGCCACAGATTTATACTTTGCTTGCTTTGAAGCTTTGCAATTCTGCCACTTTACGAAATGGCACGCGGATGACACAGATTTAGCGGATTATCACGGATTTTTACTTTGTTTGCTTTGAAGCTTTTCCACTTTACAGCTCTTCTTTGCGAATTGGCACGCGGATGACGCTGATTTAGCGGATCATCACGGATTTTTTACTTTAAAACTTTGAAGCTTTACAACTCAGAAACTTTGTAGCTCAAAACCTTTGAACCTTTGCAACTCTGAAGCTTTCAAACTCTGCAAATCATTAGCTTTGAATCTTCAAAACTCAGAAACTAACTGCCCTTTATTGTAAATCCTAACCGTTTTTAATGTTCGATTACTGTCATAATATTTCCATGTTTTGTCATAGTACCAGTGATCGTATTTATCGCTTTGGTCTAGGTTTGTGATTCCCTTGGCACGTAGCTTTCTATTTTTATGGTATAATTTGGTTTTACAATGCTCTTTTTTGTATTTCTCTTTTTTTATTAAGCGATCATTTAAATAATGCTTCCATGTTTTTATAGGATTGTCGTTTTTGTAATAACCTATCGATCGGTAATTGGCACTGTCTACAGCATATTGCTCTGTCCAAAGGCCTTCTCGTTTTTTATGTAACATTTGATTGCGCTCTTTTGTTTTACATGAAAGAAAACAAAGACTACAAATTAGAATAAAAATACTGTTTTTCATTGTGTCGCTTCTACATATTAAAACACTGTTCTACAAATGTAGAGTTATAATTTAATAAAACAAATTAATTTGTAATTATTTGTAAGGTAGCGTTTTGCGGAAGTGATTATGCTTAGCAACTCAGCTGCTTTGCGAATTTAGTTTGAGAATTGGCACGCGGATTGTCACGGATTTTTAATTTGTTTGCTTTGAATCTTAGCAACTCTGCAACTTTGAAGCTTTGCACCTCAAAATCTCAAAACATCAAAAAAAAATCCGCTCATTGCTGAACGGATTTTGATTTTGATAAAAAATTACCTCTTGATTAGAAAGTAATTACCTCTTACTTAACTCCACAAAATATTTGTAGAACAACGGGATTGTTTCGATTCCTTTAAGGTAGTTGAAAACTCCAAAATGTTCGTTTGGTGAGTGAATCGCGTCACTGTCTAAACCAAATCCCATTAAGATTGTTTTGCTTTTTAATTCTTTTTCGAATAAGGCAACAATAGGAATACTTCCACCAGAACGCACCGGTATGGCAGGCGTTCCAAAAGTTTCTGTATACGCCATATTTGCTGCTTGGTAACCTATGCTGTCGATAGGAGTTACATAACCTTGACCACCGTGATGTGGTTTTACTTTTACAGTAACGCCAGCAGGAGCGATGCTCATAAAGTGCTTGGTGAATAATTCAGTGATTTGTTCCCACTCTTGGTTAGGTACTAAACGCATTGAGATTTTGGCAAATGCCTGGCTTGCGATAACGGTTTTTGCACCTTCACCTGTGTAGCCACCCCAAATTCCGTTTACGTCAAGCGTAGGGCGAATAGAGTTTCTCTCGTTTGTTGTATAACCTTTTTCACCATAAACATCATTTAGTTTTAAGGCGTTTTTATATTTTTCTAGGCTGAAAGGTGCTTTGGCCATTTCAGCTCTTTCTTCCAGAGATAGTTCTTCTACATTGTCATAAAAACCAGGAATAGTAATGTGGTTGTTCTCGTCATGAAGCGATGCAATCATTTTTGATAATATGTTGATTGGGTTTGCTACGGCACCACCATACAAACCAGAGTGTAAATCACGGTTTGGTCCGGTAACTTCTACTTCTACATAACTCAAACCACGAAGTCCTGTTGTAATAGACGGCTGTTGGTTAGAGATCATTCCAGTGTCAGAGATTAAAATCACATCATTCTTTAATTTCTCAGTGTTGTTTTCAACAAAGGTTTTTAAATTGACACTTCCTACTTCCTCTTCACCTTCAATCATGAATTTTACATTACAAGGTAGGTTGTCGTTTTGAATCATGTATTCAAACGCTTTCACGTGCATGTACATTTGGCCTTTGTCATCACAAGCACCACGAGCAAAAATCGCTCCCTCAGGATGAATGTCGGTCTTTTTTATAACAGGCTCAAATGGAGGAGAAGTCCATAATTCGATTGGGTCAGCGGGTTGCACATCATAATGTCCGTAAACAAGAATGGTAGGCAAGGCCGGATCAATCATTTTTTCTCCATAAACAATAGGGTATCCGTCAGTCTCGCAAATTTCAACAAAATCACATCCTGCTTTTTCAAGGCTAGCTTTTACAGCTTCAGAGGTATCGATAACATCTTGAGAGTAAGCAGTGTCTGCACTTACTGATGGGATCTTTAATAATTCGATTAATTCGTTGATAAAACGGTCTTTGTTTTCTTGAACGTATGCCTTTATATTTTCCATTGATTTGTTAATTTTTATAAACCCAAAAGTACAAAAAATAGAATTATTATTTTTTTTTAAAAAAAGCTTTGAAAGTTCAAAGTTATGTCTATCTTTGCACCCACAATTACGCGGATATGGTGAAATTGGTAGACATGCCAGACTTAGGATCTGGTGCCGCAAGGCGTGTAGGTTCGAGTCCTATTATCCGCACAAAAAAAGCTTCTCAATCTGCATTGCCCCCAAAAAGTTAGACACTATTTGGGGGCATTTTTATGGAAAGAAAAGTCAAGTATGATTACACATTTAAACTTGAATGTGTGGAATTAGTTATCAAACAGCACAATTGCTGTGTGTCTGTAGCTAATAAAAAGAAAGTTCATCCTTCGAGTGTTAAAAAGTGGGTTAGGCTATATAATCATTATGGTAAAGATGGATTAACACCTAGGAATAACCGTAGTTATAGTGTCGATTTTAAATTTAAAGTTTTGCAATCAATTCAAAAAGAATCCTTGTCATTTGTGGATTGTTGTTTGAAATTTGA
>NZ_AUDO01000020.1 GCF_000425505.1 Flavobacterium frigidarium DSM 17623
AGGCAAAAAGATTAGATAATCTAAACAGGAAAAAATCAATTTTCCTAACTCCTCTGAATTGACTTCTAAAAGCTTTAATTTTAGCATTAAAGGATTCAGCTGAAGCATTTGTGCTTTGATTATCAAAGTAATTTAGTATTGATTGGTAATTAACCGTTATCGTATTGAGAACAATATTGAAGTTCTTAAATCCAGATTCTTCTACTTTTCTGTACCAATGCGCTAATTTCAACATCGCTACAGTTTTATCATTGTTGTAGATACCTCGTAGTTGCTGGGATAAAATATAAGCTTTCTTTACATCAGGGTATAATTCAAATTATAGATGTGCTCTTTCTTGTTGGTTATTAGTCCACTTTTCTCTAGATTTATACAGTATATATCGACTTCTGGCTAATAATTGTTTTACAGTATCTCCATTGTTTAAAAGTTGGGGAGTATGTACTCTGTTTTCTGATTTAGCTTGTAGTATGGCGTGATTCTCTCTGTCCATTGCTTCCCATCGGTACTTGATTCTAATTTCTTGTAAAGCTTCTAATGCTAATTTCTGTTCATGAAAACGATCTGTTACTTGTATAGCTTTTGGAAAACATTTTTTAGCTATCAACTTCATGGAATTAGCCATATCAAGAGTGATTTCTATAACTGCCTGTCTTTTTTTAGAGTCAATTTTACTGACTTGTTCTATCACTTGTTCTGTCTTAGTGCCAGCAACTATAGCAACTAATGATCCTTTTTTGCCTCTGGCTTTTTTATTGGTAACAATAGTATAAAGTTCTCCTTGAGACAAGGCAACTTCGTCAATGGCGAGATGAGTGCCTATGTTTTGGGGGTAAATAATCCATTTATGGGCGTGTTCTCTTGGTTCCCAAATACTAAAAGAACTTAAATGTTTTTTATATTGCCTTTGGAGTTTTTTACCGTTAACACCAAAGAAGCCACCAATGGTGTTGCAATTAATAGCGGTGTTATCTACTAGTTTCTTTTAAAAAAGCCGCAAACTCTTGCGTCATACGTGTTCCCTTAGCTACTAACTGCCTCCCGATAGCTATCGGGACGATAACTATTTCACCGTTGGTTTTATTTGTCCAACGACGACGTTTAATGTGTAAATAGACAAACTTACCTCTAAGTGGGAAATCTTGAATTGTGATTTCATCCAAAAATCCTTTGGACACTAATTCCAAAGAATCAAACTCTTTAGGAGATTTTGATTTTTCTTCAAAATAGAGATGTAGGTGTTCCTCAGAATTGAGTGCAGAAACTATTTCAAAGTTATCTACTAGAAAATCAGGAAGCATAAATTTTAAAAGTTCGACAGAATCCATTTACTATTATTTTGCTCTGCAAATATCTATGTTTTTTTTATATCCTCCCCAGGTTTTGTTCCTGATGCATTATTCCCAATATTATTGCTTTGCTTGTTAATTCGTAATTTCTATGATAATATCTATTATTTTTCAAAATCAGGATGTAATTTCAATAATAATAGTACCTTTTGTTGGCTTTTTGTCCATCTTTCAATAGGTTTACAAAGAATGCACTTCCTTCCTGCTAATCATTTTTCGTGTCACCATCTGTTAAATGTTGGTAGGATTGTACTTTGGTTTCGGCAGAAACTGCTAATTTGAACTAATTTGCAGCGTTGTTATCTGCGTAACTATACTATGTCTCAATTTTCAATCTACTTTCTAATGCTGTTTATTTTACGCAAAATATATTGCCTATTTGAATCGCTTTTGCAGAAGATTTTTCAGTGCGTTATTTCGTGGACTTATCCAGTTAAATAGTAATTTTAAAAACCTTGTGTTTGGTTTGACGTCAATCTTACTAAGGCGCAATTAATCTCTCTTTTTTTTTAATATAAATTGACAATAAAACAAATTAGGATTTAATTTTGTCTTGTATTACAAAATCCTGTACTGCATATTTGCATTTTTTTTATTTAATTGACCTGATACTTTTTATGGTTGTTATTGTTCTATATATATCTATATTATTTTAATGATTTCATTTATCGTCAGACATATAAAAACGTATGAAAGTGGGGATAGAGGCTAGCTACATACTTTAAGAAAAGTGATAATTGCTAAGCGTACATTATCATACTCTTATACAAAATTATTTATCATTTAAAAGGTCTAGCTGCGGGTTTTATTTGGAATAGCCGAATTGGTTACTTACAACTCAATACAAAATATAATCAGGAAGGGTAAATTTTGAATGGTTGACAGAACTCATGAAATATGATTATATTCTCTTAATATCTAAGAGAGGGTTATTAAATACGTCGCAAGTGTTGCTTTAAGTTAAAGATGTAGATTGTAATATTTTGAGGTACCTTGCTTATCTTGGATAAATGCGTTTATTAAATTTGAATAGTATTTACAAAAAAAAAAAAATAGTTGCGTATTCTATTAAGTGACTTGTAATTGTCGAAAAGCTCAACGAAAAATTGATGTTAAACCTGTTTTTGCTTTAACTTTTTATTAGACTACTAAATTAATGCTTCGGCTACTTTATTTAACATGCTTAGGGATATTGGTTTGGGTAAAAAATCCATCACCATTGGAAATTCTTTTATTTTCTCTAAGTCCTCAGGATCTATAGTGGATGATAAAACGATAACTTTTATATTGTGAAATTGTTTGAATGTTGGTTTACTGAATTCCTCCAAGAAGTCCCAACCGCCCATTATAGGCATATTTAAATCTAAGAAAATTAATTCGGGTACCGTTTTTTCTGAATCATCCAGTAAGTTATGGAATAAATTGATTGCCTCTTCACCATTTTGTGCTGTTATAATTTGGTCTGAAAAGGCAGCTTTGCTAATGACTTTTTTACAAAGCATCAGGGTTATAGGATCGTCATCTACAAACAATATAGTATTTAGCATTGGTATTAATTATGTGGAAATTTCATTACAAATTTTGTTCCTGCATTGACTTCACTTTCGATAGTAATTGTGCCGCCCATCCCTTCGACTTGTGATTTAACCAAATAAAGACCGAGTCCTTTACTATCCGGGTAATTATGAAATTTTTGATAAAGTCCGAACACTTTATCTTTATTACGATCTAAATCTATTCCAATTCCGTTGTCTTTGAAAATGATCATCGTTGACTGATTAACTAATGAGGCGCTAATCTCAATGATTAGTTGTGTGTTGGCAGATTTGTATTTAATTGAATTGGTTAATAAATTGGTAAATATGCTCTCAATATAAGACTTATTTATTTTAAAATCGGTTTCTTTTTTAAAATCGGTAATTAAATTGTGATCAATTGTGTTTAATAAAACATTTGTTTGAGTACATACTTTTTCAAATACTTGCGCTATCGATACCTCCTCTTTTGCAATATTTGGCGTTTCTTTGATAACCATAATTTTAGTTAGATCATTGATGGTGTCATTTAATAAGTGAGTAGATGTACTTAATCCGTTCAAAATGTCTTGTAACTCCTCATCATCGATTTTTATGTCCTCAACGAGGTTTAAGAGTCCAGTTAAATTAGAAAGAGGTGCGCGTAGATTGTGAGAAGTGATGTACGAGAACTGTTTTAAGTCGGTATTTTTTTTCGTGAGTTCTGTAATCAATTGTTCTTTTTCTCTTTCCTGCTTTTTAATTTCAGTGACATCTTTTTGTATAGAGATCCAATGTGAAAGTTGTTGCTCATTATTGAAAATAGGAATCATAGTGAAGCGAAGCCAAAATTCATCCCCATTTCTTTTGTAACATATCATTTCGATTATGTTTTCTTGTTGATTGCGAATGGAGCTTATCATTTCTGCAATTGCTTTGGGATTTGTTTTCGAACCTTTAAAAATATCAGGTGATTGCCCAATAATTTCAAAAGCTTGATAACCCGTCATCAGTGAAAATGCCGGATTTACATATACTATTTTCGGAAGTTGGTCCCCGTTAAAATTAGCTTCGGTTATGATGATAGAATCTTTTGTTTGTAGAATGACGGTCTCTAGCAATCGTAATCGAATTTCTTCTTCTTTTTGATTAGTAATGTCTTGGATAGCTCCAATCATTCGAATAGGTTTGCCAAACTTATCTTTTATTATAAAGCCTTTGTCTAAAACATATTTGTAAGTGCCATCAGCACATTTAAAACGATATTCATCTTGCCATTTATCTGTTTTCTCTTCTAGGAAAGAGTATAGTTTTATCGACATGAGTATGCTATCTTCTGCGTGAATATTGTCAAACCACCAAGCAGACGAATCGCCTATTTGACTTTTATTGTATCCAAAAATGGTCTCTATTCCTAAACTCCATTGTAGTTTATCGCTTTGAATATTCCAATCGCGTATAATGTCACTAGTAGCTTTGGCTACAATGTCATATCGATCATTTGATTCTTTAATTTCCTCGTTCGTTTTTTGAAGTTCAGAAAGATAGCTGCTATTGCGTTTATCATTTTTTGTAAGTATAAATTTTAAAGCTCCTGCAGTAAGGCTAATCAGAAAAATATCTTTAATAAAATTATATTCTTGAAGGTCAAATACGTTAGAATAACTAACAGACATTTTATGAAAAATTATAGCAGCAAACAATGCAATCAGCAGGTAAATAAGTGCTATTTGTGTCGATTTATTTTTCATTATCCAAATGTAATTAATTTAAGTTAAATACAAATAGCCGGAATTTTTATTTTCTAATGATAGTTGTTTTGGTGTGATCTGTTCCTAATTAGTTAAGTATATGTAAAGTATTGGATAAATATTTGTTTTATCAAAATAAAGTGTACCTTTGCACTCATTAAAAATCACAGATGGAATCTATTAGAAACATTGCAATTATTGCCCACGTCGATCACGGTAAAACAACTTTGGTTGATAAAATTATGTATCACTGTCAGTTATTTCGTGACAACGAAAACACAGGTGATCTAATCCTTGATAACAACGATTTAGAGCGCGAAAGAGGTATCACAATTACTTCTAAGAATGTTTCTGTTCAGTATAAAGGAACTAAAATCAACATTATTGACACTCCTGGTCACGCCGATTTCGGTGGAGAGGTAGAGCGTGTATTAAATATGGCTGATGGAGTTTGTTTACTTGTAGATGCATTTGAAGGGCCTATGCCACAGACTCGTTTCGTATTACAAAAAGCCTTAGACCTTGGTTTAAAACCATGCGTTGTTATAAATAAAGTTGATAAAGAAAACTGTACTCCTGAAGAAGTTCACGAAAAAGTTTTTGACTTGATGTTTGAATTAGGAGCTACTGAAGAGCAGTTGGATTTTCCAGCAGTTTACGGTTCTGCTAAGAATAACTGGATGTCTGACCACTGGGAGAATGTAACTGATAATGTGGAAGCATTATTAGATATGGTTATTGCAAATGTACCAGCTCCAAAAGTATCTGAAGGAACTCCACAAATGTTGATCACTTCTCTTGACTTTTCTGCTTTTACAGGTCGTATCGCTATCGGTCGTCTTGAAAGAGGTATATTAAAAGAGGCAATGCCAATCTCACTAGTAAAAAGAGATGGTACTGTGGTAAAATCACGTATTAAAGAATTACATACTTTTGAAGGTCTTGGACGTAAAAAAGTAACCGAAGTAATTGCCGGAGATATTTGTGCAATTGTTGGTGTTGAAGGTTTTGAAATTGGTGATACTATCGCTGACTTTGAAAACCCAGAAGCATTAGCTTCTATTGCAATTGACGAACCTACAATGAGTATGTTGTTTACAATTAATGACTCTCCTTTCTTTGGTAAAGAGGGTAAATTTGTAACTTCACGTCATATTAGAGATCGTTTGACGAAAGAGTTAGAGAAAAACTTAGCAATGAAATTAGGTGAAACTGATTCAGCTGATAAGTTTATGGTTTTTGGTCGTGGTGTACTTCACTTATCTGTTCTTATTGAAACAATGAGAAGAGAAGGGTACGAATTACAAATCGGTCAACCACAAGTTATTATTAAAGAAATTGATGGTAAAAAATGTGAGCCAATTGAAGAGTTAACAATTGATTTACCAGAAAATCTTTCTGGAAGAGCAGTTGAATTTGTAACTATTCGTAAAGGTGAAATGCTTTCTATGGAAGGTAAAAATGATCGTATGATTATTAAATTCAACATTCCATCTCGTGGAATCATTGGATTACGTAATCAATTATTAACAGCTACTGCTGGTGAAGCGATTATGTCACACCGTTTTATTGGGTATGAACCTTTCAAGGGAGCTATTCCTGGACGTAACAACGGTTCATTAATCTCTATGGAGAATGGTAAAGCAATTCCTTACTCTATCGATAAGTTACAAGATCGTGGTAAATTCTTCGTTGAACCTAACGCTGAAATTTATGAAGGTCAAGTTATTGGTGAAAACTCACGTAGCGATGATATGTGTGTGAATGTAACTAAGGCTAAAAAACAGTCTAACGTACGTTCATCTGGAAATGATGAAAAAGCGAGAATTATTCCGCCAATCATTTTCTCTCTAGAGGAAGCTTTAGAATACATTCAAAAAGATGAATATGTAGAGGTTACTCCTAAATCTATTCGTTTGAGAAAAATCTATTTAACTGAGACTGATAGAAAAAGATTTAAAATCTAATTAATACAAGCGCTAGTAAAATAGCACTCTTATTATAAATATTAAAAATAGTAGTAAACTTTTGTTTACTACTATTTTTTTTTATCTGTATCTCAAGGAATTATGTCAATAACGTTTAATTAGTGCGTTGTTAAATTGTTGAAATAGTGAAGGATAAAACAAGTATTGGACTTGCTTACCATGAAAAAAAAATCCCGATCTTTTGTGATCAGGATTCTCTTGCTTGAAAGTATATGTTAACCTACCTTGTTTAATTTTTTTGAATCAATTACTTATCTTTTTTTTGATGCTTTCATATTTAGCACTTCAACTAATAATGAAAATGAAATAGCAAAATATAGATAACCCTTTGGTACCGCTGTGACATGACTACCAAAGATCACTGCATTAGATAAATGCGCACTTTCTGTAATCAACATAAATCCTATCAAGATTAAGAAGGAGAGTCCAAGAATTTGTATTGAAGGGTGCTTATTTACAAAATTCCCAACGGGAACAGCAAATTGCATCATTATTAGAACGGAAATAACTACCGCGGTTATCATAATGTATAAAGCTCCTTCCACACCATTTGTCATACCTACTGCGGTAAGTATACTGTCAAACGAAAAAACCAAGTCAATTAATATAATTTGGAAAATTACATTACCAAAAGATTTGGTGGCTGCATTTCCAAGTTCTTTTTCTTCATGGCCTTTATCGTCTACTTTTTCTCTAATTTCGTTTGTACTTTTATAGATCAAAAACAATCCACCTAGAAGCAATATAATGCTCTGTCCAGAGACTTGCGCAGAAAGCCAACTAAAATCTAGAACAAACCAAGGTTCCTTCATTGCAATCAAATAGGAGATTCCAAGCAGTAATGCAATACGCATGAACATTGCTAAAAACAACCCTATTTTGGTTGCCTTTTTGCGGCTTTCAGGTGGTAATTTACCGGTGGCAATTGATATAAAAATAATATTATCTATTCCTAAGACGATTTCTAGGAAGGTTAATGTAATCAGTGCTATCCAAGCATCGGGGTTTAAAAAAACTTCCATAGGTGTAATAGTTTAAATTTTGAGAAATTAAATTTACAGATCTGATATTTTTGTAACGGTACCTCTTTGTTTCTGAGCAACACCCACCATACCAAATTCGAATGTGTATGTATTTCCAGAGGTGGTTAGAATTTTCATATCAATAGATTTTTCTTCTGCCATATTCTTTGGATGAAGCTTCTTTAAAACATATTCGCAGTCGTTCACCCATCTCACAGTAGCAGTGTCTATTTTGCCATCGTAATTCTCGATTTCGATACTGTCATTTCGCTCAAAGTAAGTGGTTTTTTTTACACCGTCTACTTCATATTCAAACTTGAATTTTCCGGTTTTAAAATCTTTGCAATTTCGTTCTACATTGTAACAAGATGCGGCTAAGAAGAGTAGGGGTATGATAAGTAATTTTTTCATGAATATGTTGTAATATAAAATAAACTGTTTATTCTAATCGTTTTATTTCTTTATCTGTAAAGTTCTGAATATTTTTTTCTTCAGCAAACATTGTATTGTTATAATTTACTGACTTGTTGCGAGGAATTGTCAAACTATTCCAACTGCTCTGTTTTAATAATTTTGAATAAAAAACTATTTGGCCAATGTGATAAGGATAGTGTGCTAATTGTCTATTAATAGCTTCTACGACAGTATGACCTTCGTTTCTAATGTAGATAATTTGAGAGAGATTTTCTGCTTCAAGCGAATCTAAAGTGGCAAATAAACAATTCCACCCGCTGCTCCATATGTCAAGGACTTCATCTTTCGTTTTTAAATCATTCGCAAATTCTGTGTCGCGATTCCGCCAATCTTTCTCTCCGTCAGTAATTAAAAAGTCTGTCCATCGAGAAAGCATATTTCCTGCGATATGTTTTATAATTGTAGCAATACTATTTGTGTCTTCATTTGCTACAATAAATAATTGCTCGTCTTCTAATTGATCAATAGCTTTTTCGCCTACTAATTTATAGTAAGCAAATTGCTTCTTAGTACTACTCAAATAGGAAAGAGCTACATCCATGGCTAATTAATTTTTATATCATGCTTATCAAGTAAACCAGTGATTCCGTCTCTAGAGAACCTTGCCTTTTTCATTGGGTTGTATTCGGGGTCAATTTTATAATTGTACGCTGTGGTAAAATCTACTTCTTTTAACTGCGTTTCGTGAAACAAAGCGTTATCCAAATTGCAATTATCAAAAGCCGAATTAGATAATATCGTATTTGAGAAATTCACATCTCGTATGGAGCAATTACTGAAGTTGGTTTTTACCATTTTTTTGTTGGTAAATGAAGCGTAATCCAAAACACAATCCTGAAAACTACATTGAAATAAAAAATCGTTGCATGTGTTGAACTCAATTCCCATTAACTTACAATTAATAAAATTGACTGTTTTCAAATTTGTCCCTATCAATTTTGTCATCGATAGATTGCAGTCAATAAATTCGCAGTCCATAAATGTATTATTAGAAAAATCGCTATTGGAGAAATCACAGTTCTTGAAGATGCAATCTTCAAATTCACGATTACTTACTTTTTTATTGATAAAATTAACCTTATCAAATGTTTTCTGAATATGAATTAACTCTTCCATTAATCGTTGAATAAGCCTTTTACCATTGTTTGCAATCCTTTAAACATAAAATATACGGCAGCTATGCAGGCAATAATTCCCACTGCTAAAACAGCATAATGCCAAACGTTGTCTGTATTTATAAAAGCATTGTAAATAATAGCAGGACCAATAAATAATAGTGGTAATGCCCATGCTAAGTATTTTATTCCTTTAGATAAAAGCACTTTATTTGTAGCCATAATAATTTTTTTATATTTAAAATTTAAAGAAAAGTAGGAGATGGAGAGAGCTTAAATTTTAATTGTTCAAATGATATTGCTCAACTGCTTTTCTAACGCTACCGGTAGTTTGCAGTAAATTAGCAGCTTCTTCATAGCTCACTGGGATTTCACTCATAATCATTTTTACACCGCGATCTACTAGTTTGCTATTGCTCAACTGCATGTCAACCATTTTGTTTCCTTTTACCTTTCCAAGTTGGATCATAGTTGCAGTTGATATCATATTCAATACTAATTTTTGCGCTGTCCCAGCCTTCATTCTAGAGCTTCCTGTAACAAATTCAGGACCAACAACTACGTCAATAGGAAATTGCGCTATAGTAGAAATAGGACTTCCTGCATTGCAAGAAATACTAGCTGTGATCATTCCATTTTCATTGCACTTCTCTAAACCACCAATTACGTAAGGAGTTGTTCCCGAAGCAGCAATACCTATTACCACATCATTTGAAGTAACAGTATGTTGTTGCAAATCAATCCAGGCTTGCGTAGTGTTATCCTCGGCATTTTCTACTGCTTTACGAATGGCTTCGTCACCACCAGCAATAATTCCAACAACAGTGTCAAATGACACACCAAAAGTAGGTGGACACTCAGAGGCATCGACTACCCCTAATCTTCCCGAAGTTCCTGCTCCAATATAAAAAAGGCGTCCACCATTTTTCATTTTCTTAACTATTTGAGTCACTAAAGCAGCGATTTGCGGCAGTGCTTTTTCAACAGCATGCGGTACAGTTTTGTCTTCGTTATTGATATTTGTTAAAAGCTCGTCAACCGACATTTTATCCAAATGCTCGTAGTTAGAAGTTTGCTCAGTAATTTTATTAAAAGTCATTATTTCTTGAAATTCAGAGTTGAAAAGACTCAAAGATACTACCTTTTTAAAAAGTATTTTTAATTTTACACTTTTGATTTTATGCTAGCTACAGAAAATTTGGTGACAAAACATCTCATATTTATATCTTTCAAAAATTCTTGATTTTGAAAGATAATAATCTCTGTGATTTTTAGGTTTTGGAGCAAGACGTACTTTTGTTTACAAGAAGTTTATATCCCGCTTTCCGTTATATCTCCCGCTTTGGCTGTCGCCACGCGAGAGGATGCCACTGCAATCGGGGCTATTGAGATAGTTATCAATTCTAATTTAGTATCAAAAAAAAAGAGAAACAAAAAATGTGTTCCTCTTATTTTCTAAGCTATTTGCTGTAATGTGATTTTTTTATTGTTTATGAATAGTCGGCAACTAACAGACAAAAACCCCGAAATATTGGTCTTAACATGTAGTTTGTTGCCATTTTTATCAATCAAGCTTCCAGTCATATTGCTTGGAGTGATAAAATTTAGTTGCTCGTCTTGAAGTTCATTATTTACAAAGAGTTTTTCGCCAGAGAACCAGTTGTTTGTTATTCTAATTTCATTGCCTTCATAATTTGTAGTCCATTCACTTTTCATTTGGTTTTTTAAGTTAGGTTAGTATGCTAGTTTTTGTGCTAATAATTGAAATGCTTAAGATGATTTTTTATCAGCATCATTTAAAGCGCTTACAATTGCTTCGATTCCACTAGGCTCATGGTCATTTCTACTTACGGCAAGACCGTTCTCTAAAATTTCATTTCGCTCTATTTGAATAGCTAATGTTAGCATTTCATATTCGGTTAGATTAGGATGTTTTACTTTTAACTCTTTAAAAATTTCAACGTATTTTCTAAGTCCTGTTTTCATCTTACTGGTTTGAATTTTATAAATTATTTGCGCGTTGGAAATCTTAGTCTTGTAATTTTAAATACAAGTATTTAAACAAAGGATGCTGCATTTTAAAGAGAGTGTGGGAAATATTCCTGAGTCAGATTTTACCTTCGTCCAAATATAGCCAACTTTCTTGTACTTTATATACAGTGTAGGAAAAAGTATCTATAATTTCGTATGAAACAAAACGTGAACAAAACATTCTTATAGCCTAACATGTACCGCGTGAGGGATAGTAGTGAAAATCCTTTTATTTTTTTTGAGAAATAAAAGATTGTAGCAAATAGCCCGCCCCATTATATGCCTGATTTTTATCAAGCATATAAAGGGACACGCCAAAAATTTTTTTTTATAAGAAGAAAGCTAATAGAATTCCCATTATAATCATAGAAACCTTAGCGATATTAAACTTGTGGCCTTCGCTACTTTCAAAGATGATTGTAGAAGAGATGTGAAATAAGATTCCGATTACAATTGCCGTAAGTTCAGTGTGGTAATCGTTTAATATAGGAAGATAGTCAGCCGCAATAGTTCCTAGCGGAGTCATTGCTGCAAAGGTCATCATGAAGGCAAAAATTGCTTTTTTATTCAATTGTGCATTCATGAAAAACGTCGTTAAAATAATTGCAATAGGCAAATGATGAATTGCAATTCCTATAGCTAAATCATTGTGATGGCTTACCGGAAAGCCTTCAAGAAAAGCATGTATGCACAAGCTTAAAAATAGAAACCACGGAATGTGCGCCATATTAGGATGGCCGTGAACATGACCGTGCTCAGCTCCTTTAGAGAAGAATTCTAAGATGATTTGGAATAAAATTCCCACCATGATAAAAGCTCCAATATTTGGATTGTGTGTTTCGTATACCTCTGGCAATAGGTGCATTACTGTCAATGACAGTAAGAATGATCCACTAAAGGCTAGCAATAATTTTAAGTTTGTCTTGTTCTTTGGTTTTAAAATCAAAGCAATAACATAACCTAATAGCACTGATATTAAAGGTAATAAGTAATTCATGATAACTGTTGAATCGTGTGATGGGTTATAAAACTAACCGTTTATTAATGGCCTTGATTAACCATAACAACGATTAGCCACTATGGCAATTACTTAAAAATCATAATTAAGCGTTCGCTCTCATTCTTGTAGAATTTCTTTAATTTATAATCTCCAAAAATGTCTAGCAAGTAGATTCCTGCTTCTTCCATCATGGTTTCAAAATCTTGCAGAGTAAGTGCTTTTACTTTTTCAGTGTAATGAAAATCTTGTCCGTTATCGCTAAAAATGATGTCTTTGCAAATGTGGCCATCTTTTAAATAACGTTTAAGATGAAAGTCTATTCCGTCTACAGTTTTCGTTTCCTCAGGGACCAGCGTGTTTAAAACTTGAGTTACATTCATGAAATCGATGACAGCAAAACCATATTCAGACAAGCTCTCTTTAATTGCTTTTAAAGTGGTTAAATTATCCTCTTCATTTTCGAAATAACCAAAACTAGTAAACAAATTAAAGATTGCATCATACTTTTTTTCAAAAGGCTCGCGCATGTCGTGCACCTCAAAATGTAGGGTGTCGTTTGTATTCTTGCTTGCTTCGGCAATACTATTTTCAGAAAGATCAGCTCCCAAAACATCAAACCCTAATTGGTTCAAGTAAATAGAGTGACGTCCTTTACCGCAGGCCAAATCCAATACTTTTGCTTGTTCAGGAAGGTTCAAGTAATGGGTAAGATTATCCATGAAAACTTGCGCCTCTCTATAATTTCTATCTTTATATAATATGTGGTAATACGGTGTGTCAAACCAAGAGCTAAACCAAGTTTGTGCTGGTTGATCTTGATTTGAGGCAGTAGGTTTTAATTCTTCAGACATTTATTCTTTTTCAATTTATTCTATCCGGCAAATTTAGTGTATTTTTGCTGAAAAATAACGAATCAGTTGCGATACAAACAGATTCACATAATTTTTATCTCAAGCGTTTGTAGTTTTATGAAGGGGCTTGTTTTAAATGATACAAAAAGATGGAAGATAATTTTAAGATGGTGGCCAAAACCTTTTTTGGTTTCGAAGAGATATTAGCAAACGAATTGCAAAAATTAGGCGCTCAGGAAGTAGAGCAGGGCGTAAGAATGGTTAGTTTTAAAGGTGATAAAGGATTTATGTATAAGGCGAACTTGTCTTTGCGTACGGCTTTAAAAATTTTGAAACCTATTTACTCTTTTAGAGCTAATAATGAGCAAGCGTTATATAAAGGTGTTTCTGGTGTGAACTGGTCTAAATATATCAATGCAAATCAAACTTTTGTGATTGATGCAACGGTACACTCAGATAATTTTAACCACTCAGAGTTTGTTTCACAAAAATGTAAGGATGCTATTGTAGATCAATTTAGAGAGCGCACGGGACAACGTCCTAGTATCGATAAAGCACATCCTGATTTAAGAATTAATATTCATATTGATAGAGACCAAGTTTCTGTAGCATTAGATACTTCTGGAAATTCCTTACATCAGCGTGGCTATAGAACAGCAACCAATATTGCTCCTATAAATGAGGTGCTTGCTGCAGGTGTTTTATTACTTTCTGGTTGGGATGGAGAAACTGATTTTCTTGACCCTATGTGTGGTTCTGGAACTTTTCTTGCAGAGGCGGCGATGATCGCATGTAATATTCCAGCAAATATTAATCGTAAAGAATTTGCATTCGAAAAATGGAAAGATTGGGATAATGAATTGTTTGATAACATTGTTGATAGTTTATTGAAAAGAGTACGTGAGTTTCATCATACGATTAAAGGATATGATAAAGCGCCGTCTGCAGTTCAAAAAGCGAAGGACAATATTAAGAATGCCAACCTTGAGGAGTATATTACTATCGACGAGCAAAACTTTTTTGACACCGAGAAAACGACTCAGGGAAAATTACACATGGTATTTAACCCACCGTATGATGAGCGTTTAGATATACACATGGAAGAATTCTATAAAAACATAGGAGATACTTTAAAGAAAAATTACCCAGGAACTAACTCATGGTTTATTACAGGTAATCTTGATGCCTTGAAATTTGTTGGTTTGCGTCCTTCTCGAAAAATTAAACTTTTTAATGCAAGTATTGAAGCACGTCTAGTGAAATACGAAATGTATGAAGGAAGTAAGAGAACTAAATTTCAAGTAACTGAAGAGGAATAAGAAGAAAGAAAATAGAATGGTACAAATTTATCATTGATAAATAGTAACCAACTTTAATTTTTTTTAGACCTTTAACTTTAAATAAAACAGCATGACAAAATTACAAGTAAGAGCTTTTTTATATCAATTGGGATGTTTTGCAATTCTGTTTATATCTGCGCGCTATTTAGTAGAGATGTACACTGGATTAACAGGACTTTGGGTTCCATTTACTGCATTTGTAGTAGGAACCATTTTATCACCAAAGTTCAAAGCATTGCGCACAAAAGATGGCGAAAAGCTATATATGAAATGGATTTTCATTAAAGAGGTAAAGGAAATTGGATAATAACAATCATTGTATTATTCTAATAATAAAAAAAGGAGCCAATTATAATTAATATAATTGGCTCCTTTTTAATTTTATAATTGCTTTTTTTGATCGAAAAATAAAATCAAACTACTAGCATTTTTATTTTTTAGGTAACGGTTTCTTAGGAACAATCACCGGAACAATTTTCTTTTTATAAATAGGGATAAAGTAAGAAATAGTATAGTTGAAACCAACACCAAAACTTCCATCATAAGTGCGGTTGAAACCAGGAATATATAAATTATCAAAGTTATCTGGTTTTTTATTGCTTACTAAAGTATTCAATCGCAAACTAAAACCCACAAATACATTATTGAAAACTTTTGCTTTAACGCCTGCTACAACCTCAACCCAACTAGCACTTAGGCCATTGTATTTTTGACCTGAGCTAATTTCTGGAACTTCACCAAAATAAGGCGTCGAATTGTAGATTTTATAGTCATTCAGTTGCTGGCTGAACGAACTAAAACCGTAACGCAATCCCACAGAAATAATATTTTCCATATCAAGCCAGTTTTCATAGGCATTATAATCAAAACCAACTTTCACGTAACTTCCCTTTGTTGTAAAGTTTAAGCGATCATCATCAGTAGTTTTGTTTTCGTTTCCTATTTCTGCAGCGGCATAGTATTTTTTAGAAAGACGGTAATCCCCAGTGAACTCAATTCCTTTATAATCTTTGTCATATAGCATGCGAGTCAATTTGTATACATCAACACCCACACGCAAACCGTAACGATTGATTTTAGGAACTACATTAATAGTGTCCGTAGGTTTGATAGCTGTTTTACGCACTTCTTCATAATCATTTGCAGGAATAACAGGAGCAGTCTCAGTTTGTGGTTTTACTGGAGCTATTTTTTTAGGACCTGTTTCTTGTGCAGATAAAATGCAGGCTGAAAGGACAAAATAAATACTAAAAATATATTTCAAGGTGTGTCTCATTTTCGTTAGTAATGGTACTCTTTTTTACAGCAACATATTTAATCCATTGTTGATCTGCAGCTGCACCATCAGTAAGGATAAATGGATTTGCTGGGTCTAATGTGTATTCGGTTTTGTAACCACAAGCTCTAGAAACATACACATTTTCACGAGTATAATTAAACTGAATTTGGTCCTCGTTAGCCACCGGTGTTGTTGTACTACCAAAGTATAAGATGAATCGATACTTAGTTACATCAGCATCTGTTTTTAAAGGAATCGAAACCGTGCTTCCGTTAATTAATGTGCTTGAGTTGAAAGTAACTGCTTCTGTCTCGTTTTCCTCAATAATGGATAAATTAGTTACATCTTTTAACACAGAGGAATTAGAAATATCGTAAAACGAAATCACTAATCGAGGAGTTGTAATAGTATTAGCATCACAAATATCATCTTTCTCGCAACTGGAAAAAGTAAAGGCAATAGCGAATATTAAGAGAATTAATTTTTTCATATACTTTTTTTTGTGATTGGTGATCAGTAAAAAGTAATTAGTACAAAATTGAAGCTAATTACTTTTTACTAATTACTACCTATCTTAACTCAAGAAGAACGACATTTTCTACGTGATGCGTTTGCGGAAACATATCCACAGGACGTACGCGTGTAACTTTGTATTTCTCATCCATTAAAGCTAAATCACGTGCCTGTGTAGCTGAGTTACAACTTACATAAACCACTTTTGAAGGAGCAATTTTCATAATTTGCTCAATTACGTCTTTGTGCATTCCGTCGCGTGGTGGATCAGTTATAATTACATCTGGCTGTCCGTGTTGTGCAATGAAGCTGTCGTTGAAAACCACTTTCATGTCTCCTACAAAGAACTCACAATTTGTGATTTCATTGCGTACCGCATTTGCTTTTGCATCTTTGATAGCATCAGGAACACTTTCGACACCAATTACTTTTTTTGCTTTTTTAGAAACAAATTGAGCAATAGTACCTGTTCCAGTATATAAATCATAAACCACTTCTTCTCCAGTTAAACCAGCGAAGTCGCGCGTTATTTTGTATAATTCGTATGCTTGATCAGAATTAGTCTGGTAAAATGATTTAGCATTAATACTAAATTTCAATCCTTCCATTTCTTCCAATATGTAATCACGTCCTTTGTATAGCTGAATGTCAGTATCGTATAATGTATCATTTGCTTTGCTATTGATAACAAATTGTAATGACGTAATCTCAGGGAATTTATCGTATAAATAATCTAATAATAATTCTCTCTTAATTTTATCGTCTTCAAAGAATTGGATTAATACCATGATTTCACCTGTTGAAGCCGTACGCAACATTAATGTACGTAACAAACCTGAGTGCTCTCTAGGATTAAAGAAAGTCAGACCATGCTTGTTAGCAAAATCACGAACTTCATTTCTGATGGCGTTTGAAGGATCTTCTTGTAAGTGACATTTATTAATGTCTAGGATCTTATCCCACATTTTTGGGATATGGAATCCCAAGGCATTCCTATTTCCTAAATCTTCAGTACTGCTAATTTCTGCTTCAGTTAACCAACGGCTGTTAGAGAACGAAAACTCCATTTTATTTCTGTAAAAGAATTTTTTCTCTGATCCTAAAATTGGTTCAAAATCAGGAAGTTCTATTTTTCCAATACGTTGTAAATGATTTAAAACTTCATTTTGCTTATAATAAAGTTGTTGTGTGTAGTTCATGTTCTGCCATTTGCAACCACCACATACCCCAAAATGCTGGCACACTGGCTCTACACGATGTTCTGATAATTCATGAAAATGTACTGCTTTCCCTTCATAAAACGACTTGCGTTTTTTGAATGTTTGTACATCTACCACATCACCTGGTACCACATTTGGTATAAACACTACTTTACCATCCGGTGCCTTTGCAACCGATACGCCTTTTGCACCTGCATCAAGGACTTTTATTTGATGAAAGACAACCTTGTCTGTATTTTTTCTTCCCATGGCGCAAAAATAAGCGTTTGTAAACTTTTATAAATTCAAAAAGCAAAATATTTTTTAAAAAGAATGCTTTTTATTTTTACGTTATTGTTTTCAGTCTATTATTTAAAGTAAAACAATAAAAAACCCTTAATTTAAATGTAGTTTTTTAAGACTTAAATTTAAATTAAGGGAAAGTGTAAAATTCTGTATTTCAATTATCTATATTCTGGATTGTCAAACTCCCATCGTTCTCCATTGTCCCAATCTTTACGAGAGTTACCATAACTAGGGTAGCCACCATTTGCTTTCATCATCGCTGCTAAGTGTAGTAAATTATAGGTCATGAAAGTAGTGTTTCTGTTGGTGAAATCACTATCAAATCCCACTGGTTTATCTAGTTTTTCTCCCTTCCACTCTGTATCTCCATAACTTGGTCCGGGTCCCACGGTTCCTATCCAACCAGCATCAGCTTGTGGAGGAATCGAATATCCTACATGTTGTAATGAATACAAAATTCCCATTGCGCAGTGTTTCACGCCATCTTCGTTACCCGTTATAATACAACCACCTACTTTTCCGTAGAATACATATTGACCTTTGTCATTTGTTTTTCCGCTCATGGCGTATAGTCGCTCAATTAATTTTTGTGCTTCAGATGATTTTTCACCTAACCATATTGGAGTTCCCACCACTAATATATCTGCAGCTATAATTTTCTCGTATATAGCAGGCCATTCGTCAGCGTCCCAACCATATTCGGTCATGTCCGGATAAACGCCGCTTGCCACCTTGTGATCTATTAATCTTATTTCTTCGACTTTTACATTTTCCTTTTTCATAATTTCCTTCGAAACATTTATTAAGGAAGAAGTGTGGCTGATATCAGGAGACTTTTTCAAGGTACAATTTACATAGACAACGCTTAGATGACTAAAATCTAAATTTTTCATAATGTATTTTATTTTTGGTGAATAACTAAACTGCGGTTTACTTTGCTTTTTCTTTCTATTCGAAAATCGTAAAACCAACAGCTATTAGCTAAAATAAGGAATATTTTACAAAGGCTTAGAATTTCAAGACGGCAATGTTATAAAACGTTTTTTTTAATCTCTTTTTTTAAAGGAATACACAAGGAGATTATCCGATATATATTTATTAATTATAGCGATGACTGACCGTAATTAAGAAGCTGATGTAGCCTTTTTTTCAGTTCTTCAGTATTTATTTCACTAGGAATGTAATAGTTTTGCTGCCATTTCTGGGTTTTAATGGCTTGTTTGCTTTTTACTGTTTCAGTAGGGGCATATACGCGCATTCCTCTTTTACCATCCTTATTAAGATAGCTGATAATCCCGCAATCCTTAAGTACATTTTTTGGAAAAATGAATTGTCCTGTCTTTTCCTCTCTTATAACAGTTACTATAAAATAGTCAAATTTATCATTCCAATCAAATGGAGCTGTAATTCCCTCTAGATTTCTTTTCCAGATTGTAACAAAGTGGCCTAGTTTAGTGGGAGTAATTTTCGCTTGACGGTAAATAATCTTCTTATTATTTAATAGAAACGAACAAGCTTTAAATTCTTGGCTTTCACTACTAGCGATGAAGTTTGTTACTGCAAAATCTAATTTTTCGAAATAGTCTTTTAAATTTTGCTGTAGCTGTGATGCGTAATCCATTATGTCACTGTTTTTAAATTGGAAAGTCTAATTACGGTTGGAAATTTTTCTTCTTTTTAATTATTGTTAAAGCTTCACTTAGATTGTGCTCTCCTCGATGCGAGTAATAGTTACCAGAACGATCGACCACAACCATGCTACTACAAGGAAAATGTAGCATAAAAAAAGATTTTTGTATTACATGGTCACGATCTGCTTGCCAGTTAATATTTCCGTACATCTCAATTCCCTCTTTTTCTTGGTAAATAAAAAACTGCTTCACATCATCCCTACTTTCCATCTTTGCCGCATGCGCTTCATAATTCGCTATAACTGCCGTTTTATCGCCTGAACTATTGCAAGAATCTAGCCCAGGAAAATATTCAATAACAAGGAATTCGGTGGTGTCAAAATAATGTTCGTCGGTGTTTAAACTTATCTTTACGGCATCAAACTGCTCTGCAGTTAGTTTTCCCTTTTTAATTCTAGGCGCTTTAAGATTTACAACTGTTGAATCGCTTTCGACTTTAAAATAGAAAAAGTCGTCTTTGTATTTTGTAAAAGTAAGACTGTCAATTTGTTTATAATCATCTGTGCTGTAATACTGCTTCTTTTGAGCGTGCATATTGGTCATTAAACAACATAAATAAGTCAGAATAAATAAAAATGTTTTTAACATAGCTGGTTAACTTTAAGTAGTACAATAGTTTAATTAATTGTTTTAAACTGTTTCATTTCTTGCATCGGTTCGATTGCGTTATATGCTTGCCAAATCTTCGGATCGTATTTCGAAATAGTTTGGTACTTAAAATCTTTCTCTTTAAAGCCAGTTACTGTAGCAGCATCAATAGGTGTGCGAGAAATATTTAAATATTCATTTTTAGTTCTCGTAGTTGTTTCCATTTTAAAATCAAGATCGAGTACATCTTTTTCACCTTTTGCCAATTCGATTAATTTTAAAGGGCGGTTAACGTAAAAATAACCACCTTCTTCTGTAGATGCATACTGTAGATAATACTTGTCGTCACTAGAGGATTTAGTATACATCATGGTCCCCTTGCTAATGTTGACACTAAACTTAATTCCGAATAGTAACTTCAAGTTAAGCCCTTCTAATCGTTCTCCGTCCTCGAGAGCATACTCTGCTCGAAGAACAGCATAGTCACCATCTGAAACATATAATTTGCCTACAAATTTGGCTTTACTTTTTCTAGGTTTAAAAGTCAGTACATAGGCGTATTCATTTTTATTAGTAAATGTAGTGCCCTCTAATGTGTACGTGTACCACTCTGGATTTTGTATAAAATCAAGCTTTTTATTGGTTAATATATTGGCCTTGCTCATAATTCTATTCAAATCACTTTTTGCTTGAGCTAACTGCTTTGTTTTTACCGTGTCTTTATTTGATTTTCTATTAAATTCCTCACTAAAAGATATGGTGTCTCGGGAGCCAATGAGTCCGCTTTTAAAACGGTAGAATTTAGTTGTATCCAGATGTTTCAACATTAACTCTTTCCCTTTTTTCTCTAAGTCTACGAGAGAAGTTGATTGCCCTTCATTTTTTAAAATCGTTGCTTTTAATACATCAAGCTTTGATGTAAAAATAAATTTTTCGCTTTTTTTAGTTTTCACCGAGTAATAATTGCAAAGCACATCAGTAAAAGAAACGGGTGGATGCGCAATTAATTTTCTAGCATAGGATTGTATGTCGTTGTTTACTTTCTCTAAAGCCACTTTTGAAAAACCGGTAGATTTATTGATTTCAACTTCAATTTTTGAAGGATCGAAATATTGCGTTGTACGATGAAATATCTTGTCTTTGTTAGCCGTTTCGCTCGTTTGATAATTGGTTTTCAAATTGGCTTTTACTGTGGCCATAATTTGGTCAGCGGTAATTTTTTCATTCGAAATAGCCACATCTTCCAACTCGTACATTGCAGGAAGCATTTTAATCGTTAGATCTTGCTTTTTTATTTGCTCTACAGTTAGCTGCTGATTTACAAACCCTAAATAAGAAACAAGAATTACCGTAGCATCCTGACTATTGTTTTCTGAAAGTGAAAAATAACCTTCACCATTAGAAACCAAATTTTCTGTGGCGTTCACACTAATATTCGCATAGGGAACCGGTTCTCCAGTCGCCGAAGCAATAATTTTTACGCGAAGGCTTTGAGCAAGTCCTATAGGCACCATCAAAATCAAAAAAAGAGAAGTAAGTAAACATTTTTTCATAAGAGCGTTTGTTATAACTAATAGACGGCAACTTAGGAAATTTGTTACAAGGTCAAGATGGGTAATAGAGTTAAATTTATCGTAAAAAATTATTAATCAATGTGATTTTTTGATCTAATAAGTCCTCTACATCAATTGCTCTAACTTCACCTTTTTTAAAGCCAACTATATCGTTAAAACATACTCCACAGTATTTTCCAATCTCCACGGAATTATTACCACATTCACAATTCCAAACCTCCTTTTCTTTGGATGATAATAATTGCTTTTTACTCGTGATTTGACCTCTCTGTTTAAAATTATTGCTGATGAATTCTTTTATAAGATATAGATTTTCAATATCTGTTTTATTATAAAAAGACTTGTCGAAAGTGGCTATTTTTAAACCAATTTTCTTTTTTTCTAATGCTGTATTATTTAATAGAGTTAAAGTTCTTTCGAAATTAAAAAGATTCAATTCCTGTACTACTTTAACTAGATATTCTGTGACTTTTTGATCTGATTCATTTTCAATAGCAGTATATAGCAATTCTATTTGTTTGTTCTCACTTAAAGCGTTCAAGTAACTTATGAAATTTTCGCTAAATGATTTATAGCCATCCATCGCCGTATCATAATTTTTTATGAGAGAAGAATTTGCGTCTATAATATATGGAAATACTTCTTCTACTTGATTTAATTTAATATAATTCCAAGTCTTGTCATCAAGGACAAGTGAGTTGTTTTTTGCCTGATCAATTATTAATAATTTAATTCTCAAATTATTAATCCTTTCAACTCCTACATTCTCAAGTTTTTCATTCGCTTTAGAATTTTCCAACTTTTTATCCTCGTCTTGAATGATGACTGCTGTTCCAATAGCAGTTAACATAAACATAGATTTTCCTTTACCAGAAATCTCATCCATATCAATGCTTAAGCCAATAATGCAATTACCACCAATCTCATACGTATTAAATTTTATTAGCTCGATTGCTTCATCATATAGTGATGATAATTGTTTTTGATAGGAATTTGATCGACCACCAAAAACATCAGTTAATCCACCTAAAAAGTCACTAAATATATTTGTTCCTGCC
This sequence comes from Flavobacterium frigidarium DSM 17623, assembly GCF_000425505.1. GTDB lineage: Bacteria > Bacteroidota > Bacteroidia > Flavobacteriales > Flavobacteriaceae > Flavobacterium > Flavobacterium frigidarium. Next base: position 22,644 of record NZ_AUDO01000020.1, read on the forward strand.
ACAAGATGTGCTGAAACGGGTTTTAAATGTTTTACGATAGTTAGACCTTGTGTATTGGAAGTTGTTAATACTAGTATGTCTTTTAGATTTGCCATGTTACTATAGGTTTTTTATTAATTATTTAGTAAATGGAATTATACTTTTTATGAAAGAAACAACTTTCTGCTCTTAAAGTAATTTTGAAACTTTGTTATTCCATTGTCCTCAGCCACAAATTGACAACTAATTAATTATTCCTACAATACCCACTTTTAATGATATTTTAAAAAACGTTTTGGACATGCTTTAATATCGCATTATTCTAAATATCTTTACGCTTCTATTATTAGCCAATATTTACATGAAAAAACTATTATTTATTGCGTTTTTCGCAATTACAGCTACAGTTTTTGCTCAGGACACTACACCTAATACGGTAGGGGAGCACTATACTAAAAAAGAAGTCAGCATTAAAATGCGCGATGGAAATACCTTATTCACGGCAATCTATAGTCCTAAAGATACTTCAAAGAAATACCCTATCATTATGCAACGCACGCCTTACAGCTGCGCTCCCTATGGTGAGAATGAATTCAAAAAAAGCATTGGACCTAGTGAAACCATGATGAAAGAGGGGTACATTGTGGTTTACCAAGACGTACGCGGACGCTGGATGAGCGACGGCTTGTATGACAATATGCGCGCTTATATACCTAATAAAAAAGGGAAATCTCAAGTTGATGAAGCTTCAGATACTTATGACACCATTGATTGGTTAGTAAAAAACGTCGATAACAATAACGGAAATGTGGGAGTATGGGGAATTTCGTATCCGGGATTTTATTCTACCTATTCATTGTTAAGCAATCACCCGGCTTTGAAAGCAGTTTCGCCTCAAGCGTGCATAAGTGATTTCTTTTTTGATGATTTTCATCATAATGGGGCCTATTTATTGAGTTACTGGAAAGCAACACCTTTATTCGGAATTCAAAAAGCAGAGCCTACTACTAAATCATGGTACAAATTACCAGATGTAGGCACTAAAGACGATTACCAATTTTTCTTAGACGCAGGACCACTGTCTAATTTAGATAAATATTACGGTAAAGACAATGAATTTTGGCAACAATTAAAAGACCATTCTAGCTACGATGATTTTTGGCAAAAACGTGGAATATTACAACACTTAAAAGATATCAAACCTGCAGTGATGATAGTAGGAGGTTGGTTTGATGCTGAGGATTTATACGGACCTTTAAACACATATCAGGCGATCGAGAAAAGCAGTAAAAATTACAATACCATTGTAATGGGGCCTTGGAGTCATGGTGACTGGGCTAGGAATACAGCAACGGCTACAATTGGGAACATCAAATTTGGAGACAGCATTTCTAGCTTTTACCAAAAAAATATTGAAGCTAACTTTTTCCGTCATTTCTTGAAAGACAATGGAAAAGGGCAGAATAAATTACCAGAGGCTTACGTATTTGATACTGGAGCAAAAGACTGGAAAACATACGACGTTTGGCCACCAAAAAATGCCTCTAAAGAAACGATGTTTTTAAACGAAAACAAATTAACAGCACAAACTGGTACAAGCGATGCTTTTATCGAATTTGTTAGTGATCCCAAAAAACCGGTTCCGTTTACAGAAGATATCAACCAAAAAGGAATTACCCCACGTAAATATATGACAGATGACCAACGTTTTGCTGCAAGACGTCCAGATGTAGTAGTTTATGAAACACCCGTGCTAACAGACGACATGACGCTGGCTGGAGATATTTTAGCACAATTACAAGTGTCGACTTCAGGAACAGATTCTGACTGGATTGTTAAAGTAATTGATGTGTTTCCAGCTGACGAACCTGAAACTGATGAGGTGGCTCCTTATTTAAAAATGAGTAACTATCACATGATGGTACGCAGTGAAGTAATGCGCGGTCGTTTTAGAAATAGTTTTATCACTCCAGAACCGTTTGTAGCTAATCAGAAAACAGTAGTAAATGTGAAGTTACAAGATGTGATGCATACATTCAAGAAAGGACATAAAATTCAAGTGCAAATTCAAAGTACTTGGTTTCCTTTTATTGATTTGAATCCGCAAACTTTTGTAGATAATATTTTTTACGCTAAGGAAACGGATTTCAAGAAGCAAACACAAAGAGTATTTGATGATTCTAAAATCATTTTTACAGTAGTAAAATAAGCATTTTAGAATATAGTAGTTAAAGAGGAGCCCAATCACAGTCGATTGGGCTCTTTTTATTTTAGTATAAAAGCAAGGTTGATTGCACGTTGTACTATTGGTTCCATGATTTTATATCCTGCACGATTGGGATGAACGCCATCTTCGGCATATTGCAAAGGCAATCCATTATTATCATCCACCAATGCAGAAAAATAGTCTACATAAGGAATTGCATTCGCATCAGCGTAATTCATTAAGAGATCATTTAACGCCATTACTTTCATGGCTGGTTCGATTTTTTTATTCCAATTAAATGAAGCTGCTGGTAAAATCGAACATAAAATCACCTTAATATTATGGGCTTTAGCCAGATCTATCATCGAAGCAATGTTTCCTGCAACCATTGGGAGTGCTATGGGGCCTGTATTTTCGGCAATGTCGTTGATACCCGCTAGAATTACAACAACTGCTGGTTTGAGCGCAATCACATCTGATCTAAATCGCAATAGCATTTGCGAAGTCGTTTGCCCGCTGATGCCTCGGTTGATGTATTGCCGCTCCTGAAAATATTCTGGAGATTCTCTTGACCAAAACTCGGTGATAGAATCCCCATGAAAACAACCGACTTGGTAGTAAGCTCCTTTTGCAAAAGTTGTTCGTTCTCGCTTTTGTATTTATTCAAGTTTGCCCAATCTTGTGCGTGTCCTTTTTGTCCCATTCCTGCAAGTACTAATAATGTCCCTAAAAATATTTTAGCTATTTTCATTTGTCATTCTTTTTATCTATTGTAAAATATACAATGCTAAGCAAACATAGCGCTTTCGATATAAATTATAAGTCGGTCACTTTAAAATATTGAATACTGCTTGTTTAGGGATGCGTATCTCGTTTTAAATTTAAGTTAAATAAAGAGGTATCTTCACTATCTAGATTTTAAAATCTTAAATTTGAGTAAATTAAAAAACGACTAAATTATGAAAAGAAATGCAACCGCAGTTTGGGAAGGTTCTCTAAAAGAGGGCGCCGGAAAAATATCAACACAAAGTACAACATTAAATAACGCACAATATTCTTTTGGGGCTCGTTTCGAAGAAGGAGTGGGAACAAACCCTGAAGAATTGATTGCAGCAGCACACTCAGGCTGTTTTACCATGCAATTGAGCGCTTACATTACTGAGGCCGGACACGAAATAGATAATATAGAAACAAAATGCGATATCGACTTTCAGGACGGAAGCATTGTGAGCTCGCATTTAACAGTACAAGCAAAGGTAAAAGGAATTAGCGATGCTGACTTTCAGGAACTAGTTACAAAAGCAGAAACTAATTGCCCGATTTCAAAATTGCTAAATACAAAAATATCATCGACGGCAACTTTACAATAAATTGTTCATTCGATCAAAAAAGAAAGGCGTTACTAAAATCTAGTAACGCCTTATTTTTTACAAGTCTTTTCGAAAACAAATACTATCGGCAACGCCAATATATTGTCCGTAATTTTCGGTTATTACAAATCCGTTTTTCTGGTATAATGCAACAGCTTCGGGAAATTTGTGACCGGTTTCAAGAATAGCACTTGTATAACCTTCTTCGCGAGCCCAATTTTCTAATTCGATTAAAATTTTTGAAGCGATACCTTTTCCGCGCATTTGTGGATCGACATACATCCTTTTTATCTCTGCAATTTCATCTTTATAAAGTTTAAAAGCACCACATCCTACAGCAACTTCGTCTACGTAAACAACAACAGCATTTTTAATACTGTCTGTTTTGTTGAATTGAGCAAAAAAAACGTGTTCGTCGCCATCTCGTTCTTGAATGTCAATATCAAGTAGTTCTATTAATCTTTTAAAATCAATGTTGTCTGGAGTGGTTCTTACAATTTGGTTCATGGCTATACAATTTAGTCAAATAAGTCAGATGATAAATAACGGTCTCCACGGTCGCAAATAATGGCAACAATCACTCCTGATTCTAGTGTTTCGGCAATTTTAACAGCCGCGGCAACAGATCCTCCACTGCTCATTCCTGCAAATACACCTTCTTCTAGGGCCAGTCTTTTAGTCATTGCTCGTGCTTCGTCTTCGGTCACTTCGATAGTGGTATCTACTTTTGAAGCATCAAAAATCTTTGGGAGATATTCCTGAGGCCATTTTCTAATTCCTGGAATTTGTGAGCCGTCGCTAGGTTGCGCACCCACAATTTGGATGTTGCTGTTTTGCTCTTTTAAATAAGTTGAGGTTCCCATAATGGTCCCGGTTGTTCCCATTGCTGCGACAAAATGTGTTACTGTTCCCTCGGTGTCATTCCAAATTTCTGGACCAGTGGTTTTATAATGTGCTTTCCAATTATCTTCATTAGCAAACTGATTTAACATGATGTATCCGCCTTCTGCAACCTTTTTATCGGCATAATCACGCGAACCTAATATTCCTTCTTTAGCAGGCGTTAAAATCACTGTAGCGCCGTATGCTCGCATCGTTTGTGTGCGTTCCTTGGTAGAATCTTCAGGAAGCACTAGTTCAATGTCAATTCCCATTAATTGTGCAATCATAGCAAGGGCGATTCCAGTGTTTCCACTAGTGGCTTCGATCAATTTATCACCTTTTTTAATATCACCTCTTTCAAGTGCAGCAGCAATCATGTTATATGCCGCTCTGTCTTTTACGCTTCCGCCAGGATTATTTCCTTCTAATTTTAATAATAGCTTGACATTTTTATTGGCAACCAAATTGGCGCTTTCCACCAACGGTGTGTTCCCAATGAGGTTAAGTATGTTTTGAGGTTTCATATTATCGTATCTCTTTAATTTTTACTTCAGTTGTTGTCGTGTTCAATACTACAGACAAGGCAGGAATTGATTTGGTTACCCACGCATTTCCACCTACAATACTGTTTTTACCTATAGTTGTTGTTCCTCCTAGGATTGTAGCATTAGCATAGATGCAAACGCCTTCTTCAACCGTGGGGTGTCTTTTGGCATTTTTCATATCCTTGCTTACGCTAAGGGCTCCTAAAGTAACACCTTGATAAATTTTTACAAATTTTGCAATTACGGCAGTTTCCCCAATTACAATCCCAGTCGCGTGATCAATAAAAAATGGTGAAGCGATTTGGGCTCCTGCATGAATATCAGTTCCCGTAATGCGATGTGCATACTCACTCATCAATCTAGAAAATAGTAAAAGGTCGAGATTGTAAAGTACGTGACTCAAGCGGTAAATAGCAATAGCATAAAAACCAGGGTAGGCGAGATATACTTCTTCAATGCTGTTAGATGCCGGGTCATTTTCTAAAATGTACTGTGCATCATCGTTCAGCATTTGTAAAACAGCCGGAAGTTTCTCTAGGAAGTTGTCCCAGATAGAATCGCAAATACCTCTTGGCTTTTGACAAGCAATAATCGAAATTTCTTTAAATCGTCTTTCTAGCTCGTCGATACTTTCATCAAGCTCTGCGTTACTGTCAAACAAGGTGTAAAAAAGTTGCTCTGTAAAAGCTTCTGTTTTTGTTTTTATTCCGTAGTTAATTGTTGCATGCTTTTTTAAAGCACTAATATTTTGAATAATCAGCTCTTTAGTCACGATTATGAATTTGAATTGTTAATAGTAAAGTTGTATCAACACCTCAATTTGTCTTGTTTCCGCTTTCGCAAAAAGCAATCGCGTCTAAGACTACCTGATGATTTATAATCACGCCAAGTTGTTTTGAATATTGATATACTGACAAAGATATTGAACTATTTTGGATTTGCGCCTTCATCTCTAGTTGCTGTTTGCTTGATGGGAACTTTTTAACGAATGTTTACTAAAACCAACTTTTATTTCGAAAAATAGTTTCGGTTTTTTTCGAAATAATAAAGGGTGAAAAATATGATTTTGGTACGGGCTGAAGTGCTACCTTTTATCCATCAATAAGTCTTATTGTTTCGAATAAAAAGAAAATTTATGGAAGCGAAATTAAGTGAAAATTAGAATTCTTTTTTTAAGTAAACGAACTTGTTCGTTCTGGTTTGTTGTTTTCGAAAAAGTAAAATTTTAATGATAAAATATAATTGAAAATAGCTGTTAGGTTTGTTGCTATTTTTGTAGGAAATAAATAAGATGAAATTATTTGAAATAATAAGAGATGAGCATCACAATTACATTTAGTAAAGCCAAAAACACAATCACTTTTTGAGGAATAATTGACTTAGTAAAAACTCCAATTGTGAGCGAAATCAAAAATAAAACACTAGTGAAAATTGGTGGAAACATTGTGAATGCTCCTGAAATATTTCCCTTGAGAAGCAAAAAAAATGCACGTTGAAAACCACATCCCAAACAATCAAATCCAGTGAGTTTTTTAAAAAGGCAAGGAAGCATGTAGGGTTCAAAGTTCATAATGCAAAACGAATTCAATTTGAAATGGATGTGACAAAGATATTCAGAAATAAAAGGAACTATTATTAATTTGTTACTTTTGAGATCTGATAGTTAAAGATATGAAAAAGTTTATAATTCCGTTGATGATTGCAGCAATCATAGTTGCTTTTTATGAGCAAGTAAGCAACACCGGAAATGTGTATATTACCGTAATTGCGATTGTTGTTTTCATGATAGGAATGATGCAACTAAGTGCAAAAACACCAAGTAAAAATCAAGAAAAAGAAGATAAAGATGTTGAATAAAGGAGATAGTGTTTCCGTACTTGATGAAGCCATCAATGGAGTAGTGCAAGTAGTAAATGGTAGCGATGTTACCATCGAAACAGAGGATGGTTTTGTGATGACATTTAAAGTCAACGAATTGCTTAAAATAAACAATACCAGTAATTTAATGGATTCTATTAGAAGGATTAATATAGATGAAATTAAAAAGGAAAAAGAAATCCCAAAACCACGTAGTTTTGTTAAAGAACGCAAAGATCGTGGGGAAGGAATTGTTCCAGAGTTTGATTTACATATTGAGAAATTGGTTAAAAACAAAAACGGAATGTCAAACTATGATATCTTAACTTTGCAGTCTGATACGGCAAAAAGACATATTGAATTTGCTATAAAAAACCGTATCCCTAAGATCGTTTTTATTCATGGAGTTGGCGAAGGGATTCTAAAAGCAGAGTTGGATTTCATGTTAGGTCGATATGATAATATTGATTTTAAAGAAGCCAATTATCAAAAATATGGTCAAGGTGCCACCGAAGTTTTTATAAAACAAAGTACGAAGTAAACATTATTTTACTCCAAAAAAAATCCTCTTTTGTAGCAATACAAAAGAGGATTTCTTATTTATAAATGTGAGTCTATTTTCTAGTTTGTCGTGAAAAGCACGCCATAGGTATAGCTGTCACCTAATGAGAAATTATAGTTTCCGCGAGTCAATGTGGCCTTCTTTAAAACGATAGTATGCTTGAAAGTATTCGGTCCGCTTGTGGTAGTTGTAACTTCGACTATTCCTGTCAATTTTGTTCCACTTGCATCTGCCGTTCCGGCGTTAGCTAACCACTCTTGATTTAGTGTTGGAGTTGTAGGAGTCGTTGCGTTACAAAAGTAGGCGCTTGTAAGTAAATCGTCAAACAATCGGTAGGTTAATTTGTTTGTAGTTGTTCCTATTAAAGCAGTTCTAGGAGCGCCAGCTGTAGTCACTTCATTTATTAATAAAGTAGGGTCAATTGTAAAAATCATTGCCTCTGCAGTAGTGAATTTGTACAGGTCATTTGAACTATTACATTGGTTCAAATTCTTAGTTTCGTCAAACAAGAAAGGAAGTGTTGTCGCTGTAGTTTGATACGTACCAAATGTGAATGTATCGTATACTTGTGTTCCTCCTTTGCTCTTAGAGAAAGTAACATTTTTAAGAACAATTGCGTGATTGTACGCGGTAATTCTACTGCTATTTGTTGTTTCATCAACCGCTTTAGCAGCCGATTTAACTATTTGGATGGTTCCGCTTGTAGCGGTCCATTGGTCAATTACGTTGGGAGAAATGGGTGGAATCGTTTCGCAAATGTTATCTGTTGCAACGGTTCCATTATAGAATCTATAGATCACTCGATTGGTACTGCCATCTATACTTAGTTCAGTAGTAATCACATCAGAATCTTCATCAGTAAAAGTGGTAGAAGGTATGTCAAGTATAAAAGCCTCTTGATCTTTTAATTTGTAAATTAAATTATTATCAGAGCAACTTTGAGTTGTTGTAATGCTTTCAAAATCGATATCTTCTTGTATTAAATCACCATCATCACAACCATTTAGTGCTAGTACGAAGACCATTAAGCCGAGTATTTTTTTCATTGTATTTTATATTTGGTACAAAAATAGCTAAAAAAATGGCAAATGTTATTCGAGATAAGATAATTGATATTTCATAACTTTGCAGCAATGAAAAAAGTATATTTAGATAACGCGTCAACTACTGCCATTCGTCCAGAGGTCATTGATACAATGGTCGCTGTAATGGCTCAGGATTATGGTAATCCATCTTCTACGCACGGTTTTGGTCGAAATGCCAAAAGTGCGCTTGAACTTTCTCGCAAAGCGATTGCAAAAGAGCTTAATGTGAGTGCTCAGGAGATTATATTTACTTCTGGTGGTACAGAAGCAGACAACTGGGTTTTGCGCTCTGCTGTGAAAGATTTAGGGGTTAAAAGAATTATAACTACTAAGATAGAGCATCATGCCGTTTTGCACAGCGCTATGTTATTGGAAAAGGAATTTGGGGTCGAAATTGATTATGTCAATGTTAAAAAAAATGGTAGTGTTGATTATACTAATCTGGTTGAGAAATTAGCTAATCCTATTAAGTCTATAGTGAGCTTAATGCACGTAAATAACGAAACGGGAACTGTTTTAGACCTCGATCGTGTGGTTCAAATATGTAAAGAACATAGTGTATTATTTCATTCTGATACGGTGCAATCTATGGGGAAGACTCGTTTGGATTTACAAAAGACAGCAGTCGATTTTGTCATAGCTAGTGCGCACAAATTCCACGGACCCAAGGGTGTTGGTTTTGCTTATGTAAAAAAGAACTCTGGATTACAACCTATGTTGCATGGAGGCGAACAAGAAAAGGGATTGAGAGCAGGAACTGAGGCTGTGCACCAAATTGTGGGAATGGCAAAAGCACTGACTGTTTCCTATGAAAACTTAGAACAGGAGCGCAATCATATTCAAGAATTAAAAAGCTATTTAATTGCTCAGTTAAACGAAAAACTTGTGGGCTCGAAAATTAATGGAGGGGAAGCCGGTTTTTACAACATTGTCAATGTATTATTGCCTTTTTCAAAAGATAAAACTTCAATGATTTTATTTCATTTAGACATGAAAGGGATTGCTGTCTCTAGAGGTAGTGCCTGTCAAAGTGGAAGTATCAAGCCTTCTCATGTATTAGCAGAAATGCTATCGGAAGAAGATTTATCTAAGCCTAGCATCCGGATTTCACTTAGTCACTATAACACAAAAGAAGATATCGATATATTAATTGCCGCTCTTGAAGCAATGAAATAATCTATAAAAGCAACTTCTTATCTCTAATGAAGCAACAAAAAACCCTAAAATCACTTTTAGGGTTTTTTGTTTATTTTATTTTTTCTTTGCTCTATCGCGATATTGGTGCAATAATTTTCGATTAAAATCATCTTCTGCTTTTCTTAGAAGTAGGATTTTAGTAGGAGTTAGTATTTCTCTTAAGTCTTTGCTGTATTTTGTTCTCAAGGCATACAAATCTTCCTCTGAGTTTTCCATTTTATCTAATAAAGCAGCAGCTTCTTTGTCAGATAATTTGCTCATTGCTGCATCAGTAAGGTGTACTTTGCAAAGCGTCATTTTATCGTTTCTGATTTCGTATTGTTTATCATCAAAACTGTTATAAACAGGCCAGAAACGCTGTGCTTCTTTTGCGCTCAAATTAAGTTCAGTGGTGATGAAAGCAACTTTCATTGACTGTATTTGTTCTTTTTTACTTTTCGAACTACCACTTTGAGCATAAAAGCTAAAAGAGGTAAGAAGTAACACTAGTGGTATTATTTTTTTTAAACTCATTTCTCAATATTTTAATTTATCTATATAAAACACTTTTTTAAGTGGTTTTTATTCCATGATGTAATGTTCTAAATTACCATTATCTACAAGCAAATCTTCAATTGTTTCTTGTTCTAAGGTAGTTGTAGTGGTTTCATTTAAATTTTCTAAATCTTCTGTTTCCAGTGAATTTATAAGGTCGTACTGACTCACATTTGTTTGATAACTCAAGTAATTTTCTAAAGATGCTTGATCAATCTCAGCAGAAGTTGTTATCGCAGGACTTTGATTAAATATAGGTAACATTAAAGCGATCACAAACACTGCAGCAATCAAACTAATGATAGTACTACTTTTTTTGTACAACGGAATCACTTTGACCTCAGGAGTTTCATTTAAAGGTAAGTTCTGCATGAATTTTGCAGAAAAATCTTCAAAATAGTTATCTGGCGTCACAAAACCGGTTGTGATTTTTGGATTGTCTTCTAGTTTAAATTCTTTCATAACGTTAGTTTGACTGTAAAATCTATAAAAGGTTTAATCTGTTGTTAAAAAGCTTTCTATTTTTTTTACCGCATGATGGTAAGAAGCTTTCAAAGCTCCAACAGATGTTCCTAAGATTTCAGATATTTCCTCATACTTGAGTTCTTCAAAATATTTCATTTTAAAAACGAGTTGCTGTTTTTCTGGGAGTGTTGCAATAGCTTGTTGCAACTTGAGTTGGATTTCGTTTCCATCAAAGTAAACATCTGCTCTTAAGTTATCAAGTGCTTTGTCTTGTATAATTTGTGAGCTAATGCCGCTTTTTTTAGCTTTTTGATTTAAAAAACTAATTGCTTCGTTAGCTGCAATACGATACATCCACGAAAAAAGTTTACTCTCTCCTTTGAAATTCTTTAGATTCTGGAAGATTTTTACAAACGTATTCTGTAAGACATCATCTGTATCATCGTGATTCAATACAATGTTACGAATGTGATTATACAGTGGCTTTTGATAGGTAGACAGCAGCTTTTGAAACGCTACGTTTTGCGTTTTGCTGTCTAGTAATTGCTTAATAAATTCTTCTTCCTCTTGCAAGTTTGTCTTTTATAATTATTAGAATAGAATTTATTGAAAAGGTTTAATTAGGAGATAAATTAAAATTCAAATTCGTCGTCCTCAGTTACAGCTTTAGGAGCTACTTCTTTTTTAGGCGTCGCTGGAGCTACTTCTTTATCAATAACTTTTTTAGGTTTTTTAGGAACAACCTTTTTAGGAGTTACGGTATTTGGGTTTGTAGCAGTACCCACTGCCTGATTTGTATTTGCTGAGGTAGGAGCTGTTGTAGTTGTTGCAGGTTCCTGATATAATCCACCAGCGGCTGGAGAATTAATTGACTTAACTGTAGCTGGAACAATAGCTGCTGGCATAGGGATATAAACCTCTGTAACCCATTGAGAGGCATTTTTTACTTCGTTTTTATTTTTGGCATATACTTCGATGTGTGAAATCGTAGGGTTATGTACAAAATTACTTTTAGTAAACAGTGCTAGTGCTTGGTCGTAGGCTTTTTTATTATGTGAATTATCTCCAGTTAAGGTCGCTTTGACTGCTCCATAAGCTTCTATTTTAGAAGATAGAATATCACTTCCCGCACTTAAAAATATCTCATGGTCGATAGGCATACAAATGGAGATTTTTGCTAGCTGTGTTTGCAAATCATACGTATGATAAATAATAAATGGTTTCCCCACGGTGTTCACGCCATTTTGCTCACAAAAAGTTTTTATCTTAGGGATAACAATATTAAAATTCTTGTTGATTTTACTAAGTTCAGATGTAAATGTTTGACTCAAGTAATACATCATTGGTTTTTGGACCACACCATCAACTTTTACTTTAAACGTATTCACCTCATAATCTAAAGCTTTGTCTAAATTGCTCAAGCTTTTTTCATATAGACTACCTATCACTCTATTTACACCACCATTAAGCGCCGCATAAATTTTCATGGTAAAGCTCATTTTACCTTCTGTGCTCCAAGTCACCTTTGTACCACCAATAGTATCTTTAAATTTCCATGCAACTTTAGAATCTGATCCGTTAAAATTCATTTTTTGAGCGATACTGTCATTAGCTTTTACATATAATGTAGCTATTTTTCCATCACCATCTTTTGATTCCCATGAGTATGAACCACCTCTTCCTACGGTATTTGCTGGATAAGTATATGAAGTTTCGGGATCAGATAATGTCCATGAACCAAAATCACTCCAATTTTTCAAATCATTTACATAGTTGAAAACTACCTCTTTAGGAGAATTAATCACTTTGCTTCTTTCAACTTTAAAATCGCCTTTTTGAGTGGCAATAAAAATAGACAGTGCTACAACACTAAGTAATAAAAGAAGAAAAATATATTTTAGAATTCTCATAATTAAGGATTTGTTTTCAACGGTAAAGTTAGAAATTTAATTAATATGCTATACTAACCACTATAAAAATTATAAACAGGCGATTAAATCATAATTATTTGGTCCAAATGTTTGTTTTCGAATGGGTATTCGATCATAAATAAATTTTACCCAATCCTCTTTTCGAAAGAAGAATCGGCTAAAACATTCTAAAATTTAGAAATCTATAATTGCGATACTCAAAAACGGCGCTATTTTATTGTTTATTTAAAGAAACCGTATATTTGTAATTAATAGTTTATTGAATCTTAAATACCATATAAATGAAATTACAAAAAATAGCTGGGTTTATATTAACAGCTGGATTGGTAGCAGCGTGTAATACGCAAAAACCTGTCGCTGAAACTACCGCTAAAATGCAGGACGCCAAAGCCTTTGATTACGTTGTAGAGCAATTTGCAGATATTAAAGTTTTGCGCTACCAAATCCCAGGTTGGGAAAACCTAAGTTTAAAGGAGCAAAAATTAGTTTACTATTTAACACAAGCAGGAACTTCAGGTCGTGACATTATGTGGGATCAAAACTACCGCAACAACCTTAAAATTAGAAAAGCGCTTGAAAATATCTACCAAAATTATACAGGAGATAAAAAAAGTAATGATTGGACAAATTTTGAAATCTATCTAAAAAGAGTATGGTTTTCTAACGGAATTCACCACCATTACTCTAATGATAAAATCAAACCTGAGTTCAGTCCTGCTTACTTATCTGGTTTGATGAAGGCGACAAATACAGTATTAGAAGCTGACGTTGTCGACATTTTATTTAATGACATAGATGATAAAAAGGTAAATCTTGATGAGTCAAAAGGATTGTTAGCAGGGTCTGCTATCAACTTTTATGACAAAGGAATTACTCTTAAAGAAGCAGAAGATTTTTATGCTAATAAAACAAACACAGATCCTAAAAAACCACTTTCATATGGTTTGAATTCTAAATTAGTTCGTAATGCTAATGGTACACTAGAAGAAAAAGTATGGAAAAGTAATGGTATGTACGGTGCTGCCATTGATAAAATTATTTACTGGTTAGAGAAAGCTAAATCAGTTGCTGAAAATCAAAAGCAAGCAGATGCTTTAGGATTACTTATTAAGTATTATCAAAAAGGTGACTTGAGTACGTGGGATGCCTACAACATCGCTTGGCTAGATGCTACAGAAGGAAATATTGATTATATCAACAGCTTTATCGAAGTTTATAATGATCCATTAGGGTATAGAGGTTCTTACGAAGGTGTGGTTCAAATCAAAGATTTTGACATGTCTAAGAAAATGGAAGTTGTTTCTCAAAGCGCACAATGGTTTGAAGATAATTCTCCTTTAATGCCAGAACATAAAAAGAAAAATGTTGTAGGTGTTTCTTATAAAACGGTTATCGTAGCAGGGGAATCTGGAGATGCGTCTCCTAGTACGCCAATTGGTGTGAATTTACCAAACGCTGACTGGATACGTGCAGAACATGGTTCGAAGTCAGTTTCGTTAGGAAATATTATAGACGCCTATTCAAATGCTGGTGGCAAAGGGAAGTTGCAAGAATTTGCTAATGATCCTGAAGAAATCGCATTGGCTGAAAAGTATGCTGAAATTGGGGATAAGTTACACACTGCTTTGCATGAAGTAGTAGGGCACGCATCGGGTCAAATTAATGAAGGAGTGGGTACGCCTAAGGAAACTTTAAAAAGCTACGCATCCACATTAGAAGAAGGAAGGGCTGATCTAGTAGGTTTGTACTATTTGTATAACCCAAAAATTCAAGAATTAGGATTAGTTGATGACTGGAAAAAAACAGGAATGGAATCTTATGATAGTTACATTCGTAATGGATTGATGACACAATTAGTGCGCTTAGATCTAGGTGCAAATATTGAAGAAGCGCACATGAGAAACCGTCAATGGGTTAGTTCTTGGGCTTTCGAAAAAGGTAAAAACGACAACGTTATCGAAAAATTAACACGCAACGGAAAAACCTATTTTAACATTACTGATTACGAAAAACTACATGCCATCTTTGGTGAATTATTGCGTGAAGTACAACGCATTAAATCTGAAGGAGATTACGAGGCTGGAAAAGCTTTGGTTGAAAATTACGGTGTAAAAGTAGATCAAAAATTACATGCTGAGGTATTAGAGCGTAACAAGCAGTTTGCTGCAGCGCCCTACAGCGGATTTGTAAATCCAGTATTGGTTCCGAAAATGGATGCGAAAGGAAATATTATTGCGATATCGGTAGAGCAACCAAAATCTTTTGAAGAGCAAATGCTTAATTATTCTAAAGATTTTAGCTTTTTGCCATTAGAAAACTAGAAATCGTTAAATTATAGAACGTAAAAAAGTCCGCTGTAAGCGGACTTTTTTTATGATGTAATATGATATTCTAACGTTTAAAGAATATCTTGATGATAAATAAAAGACCAATAAACCCTAGAAAGGCTAGAAGTACTTTGTAATTACCTTTGTAAAAAGATTTATGAATATTAATGTCTTTTCTATAAGCTATTGTAATTGCGATCACAAAAGCAATAAAAAAACAAGCTGCAAAAATTATTTGTCCTTGACTAAACATAATGTAATTATTTTTTGCAAATTTAAGTAATTGTTTCTCAATAGTTGCTAATTTGCAGTTCCATTTATTAAAATAAAAACAATGCAGAAACAAATCAAAGCTGTTCAAGAATTTCATACCGCATATAAGTTGGGCTATAGCGAAAATCCCACTGCAAAATTGAGTGAAGCAAAAACCAACTTGCGTTATGAATTAATGAAAGAGGAAAATGAGGAGTATCTTGAAGCTGTAAAAAATAACGATTTAATAGAAATTGCCGATGCACTTGGAGATATGATGTATATTTTATGTGGTACAATAATCGAGCACGGATTGCAAGGTAAAATTGAAGCAGTCTTTGACGAAATCCAACGCAGTAACATGAGTAAATTAGGTGAAGATGGCGAACCAATTTATAGAGAAGATGGAAAAGTTTTAAAAGGACCAAATTATTCTAAACCCGATTTCTCAAAGATTCTTAAATAATTTACTAAAAATAAAAAAGCGGACTTGTACATTTGTAGAAGCCCGCTTTTTAATATAAAATAATCTAACTATACTTTTACAGTCCAACCAAAAGTGTCTTCGGTAAGTTTGTTTTGTATGTTCGTTAATTTTTCTTTTAAATGCGATGCATAGGTATCCTCTGATTTAGGCAATTCATAATATACGTCCTGGTATGAGAATCCTGAAATAGGACTTATAACTGCAGCTGTTCCTGCACCAAAAATCTCTTTTAATGTTCCTTCTTTTGCAGCAGCAACAAGTTCAGCAACTAATATTGGTCTAACTTCTACGTTGATTCCTTCGCTAGCAGCTAATTCAATCAAACTTTTTCTAGTGATTCCGTCTAATATTCTTTCGCTTGTAGGAGCTGTAAACAAAGTGTCTTTAATTCTAAAGAAAACATTCATTGTTCCTGCCTCTTCAAGCTTAGTGTGAGTTGTATCATCTGTCCAGATCACTTGTTGAAACCCTTCTTTGTTAGCTAAATTTGTAGGGTAAAATTGTGCAGCGTAGTTTCCCGCAGCTTTAGCTGCTCCAATTCCACCATTTGCAGCTCTAGAGAAGTGCTCAGCAATTAACACTTTTACTTCTCCAGCATAATATGCTTTTGCAGGAGATAATAAAATCATGAATTTATAATTGTCAGATGGGTTTGCCATTACACCTGTTCCTGTGGCAATCATGAAAGGTCTAATATATAACGAACTTCCGTTCCCCTTTTTTACCCAAGCTTCTTCTAATTTAAGTAACTCGTTCAAACCATTCATAAATACATTTTCAGGTACTGAAGGCATCGCCATACGAGTAGCAGAATTATTGAAACGTTTGAAGTTTTCGTCAGGTCTAAACAACCATACCGCATTTGCATCGTCCTTATACGCTTTCATACCTTCAAAAATAGCTTGACCATAATGAAAAACACGAGCAGATGGATCTAATAAAAACGGTGCGTAAGGCTTGATAACCGGAGTTTGCCACTCTCCATTAATATAGTCGCATTCGAATAAATGATCTGTAAACACAGAACCGAAAGTTAAATTATCAAAATCTACATCATTTATCTTAGTAGTCGCTGCTTTTGTAATTTGGATTTGCTGATTTTGAGAGGTACTCATAATAATATTTATTTGTTTAGTTCGTAGTTTGAGTTATAGTAGGTAACTGCAGTTTATAACGCGTAAAGACTGCTTTTGTCTAAATGCAAAATTAAGTAAAAATCAGTAAAATCCTTGCCAAAACAACATTAAAAAGTGGCTTTATTTGTGTTTTGTTCATATTATAATAAACTAATATAAATTACTACGTTTTATGTTAATTATACAATATTATCAGGATTATTTTAAAGTAACTGTGGCTGTTTTTACTTATTTTTGAAGGCGTGTAATCATTATGTCATGTTTTGCATATTTTAAATTATTATTTTGAAAAGAGAAATTATACAAACATCAGATGGTTCAACGACCATTCACATACCAGAATGGAAAGAATCATACCATTCTAAACACGGTGCAATTCAAGAAGCAAATCATGTCTTTATAAAAAACGGTCTTTCTTTATTCGAAGGAAAAGATATCGCCATTATGGAAATTGGTTTTGGAACTGGACTAAATGCCTTTATTACTTTTCTAGAATCCAGCAAATTAAAGCAAAATATCGATTATGTTGGAGTAGAGGCGTATCCTGTGTCGAATGAAGAACTCGCGGCTATGAATTACGTAGCCGAGTTAGGAGTTACTAGCCAACAATCCATATTTAATTTAATGCATCAGTCAAATTGGGAGGAAAAATGTATTATTGATGGTCATTTTGATTTAACAAAAAGGAAGCAGTTTTTTGACGATATTGTTGATGAAAACTACTTTGATTTAATTTATTTTGATGCTTTTGGTTATCATGTTCAACCTGATTTATGGAGTACTGAAATTTTTAGAAAAATGTACAGTGCTCTTAAGGATAATGGAGTGTTAGTTACTTATGCAGCACGCGGTGTAGTAAAAAGAAGCATGATAGAAGTGGGCTTTACAGTCGAAAAATTAGCAGGTCCTCCAGGAAAAAGAGAGATGTTTAGAGCGACAAAGAAAATTTAGGAATTCTTCACAATTATTTAGCTTTTAAGGGTTTAATTTATCACAATGTAATATTTATCAAAAAATAACGTTAAATTCGTACCATACATTTTGTAAATGGCCTATTTTTACGTCATACAAAATCAAATAAATAACCTAAAATTCTTTTTTATTATGTCTAAAATAATGTTTGATTACACGAAATCTATATTAGAAAGAGTTAGTTTTGATCCTATTCTTTTTTGCAAAGAATTAGAAAAGGCTATTAAAACGCTATTGCCATATGAAATCGAACAATTAAGAGAATGGTTATTCGACTTCACTGTAGAAAAACCAGAACTAAAACAATGTCTACTTATCGTTAATTCATAAAAAAAAGGGAGCTCATTTGAGTTCCCTTTTTTATTGTTTTTATAATATTAATAATTACTTGTCAACTTTTAATAATGGCAATCTGTCGTTACTTAACAGTATTTTGGCTTATTCTTTAGAGAATATAAGTGAGATATCCTTAAATTTAGCAAGTAGAATTTAATAACAACCTTTTCAAACAAAGTAACATGTCTAGATTAATTTATTTTTATACTAAAGAGTCACTTGAAAAAGTAAGCGTAAATCCTGAGAAATTTTCCAAAGTATTAAAAAAAGCAGTAAAAAATTTACTGCCTTACGAAATGGAACATCTTGAAAATTGGTTAAATTTTTACACTAAGAAGAAACCAGAATTAAAACCATGTTTAATTCATATTAAAAAGTAATTTGAATTATTTTTTAGGTAAAGGACTAATCACCTCTATATTTTGAAAGACAATGGCTCCTTTTATCACTCCTGCGATGGTGCTTCTCAATGCATCGATTATCTGAATTTTCAATTCGCTCTTAGGGTAAATTAAACTAACTTCTCTAGCTGGTTTGGGTTCTTTAAAGTGTCTAAGTTTTAATTTATCAGACTCTTTTAAGTCTAAAGTATGTAGGAATGGCAACAGGGTGGTTCCTAATCCTTCATCGGCTAATTTCACGAGTGTTTCAAAGCTACCACTTTCAATCTGGAAATGAGTAAATTCATTTTTAGGATCGTTTTTACAAAGATTTAAAATTCCGTCTCTAAAACAATGTCCATCTTGTAGAAGCAGTATCTCATCTGGATTTAAATCTGAAACTTCTAACTCCTTCTTATCAAAATGTTCATGACCATTAGGGATGTAAGCCATAAATGGTTCAAAATAGAGCACAATTTCCTTGATTTTATCCTCTAATAATGGTGTTGCAGCAATTGCGGCATCAAGATGACCATTGTTCAATTTTATAATAATTTCTTCAGTGTTTAACTCTTCGATAATTAATTTAACCTTAGGATACTTTTTTATAAAATTGTTTAAAAACATTGGAAGTAGCGTAGGCATAATCGTTGGGATAATTCCTAATCTAAATTCGCCTCCTATGAAACCTTTTTGTTGTTCCACAATATCTTGAATACGATCTGCTTCATTAACAATATTCTTGGCTTGGTTTACAATCTTTTGTCCAATGTCTGTAAGCTGGACTGGTTTTTTCGTTCGATCAAAAATTAAGATACTTAGCTCGTCTTCAATTTTCTGAATTTGCATACTTAACGTTGGCTGTGTAACAAAACACTTTTCTGCCGCCAAAGTAAAGTTTTTATGTTCAGCTACTGCGAGAACATATTTAAGTTGTGTTATTGTCATGTATAGTATTTTTTGATACAAATATAAAAACAATCAATTTAGTTTATAGTATACCAACACTATAAATTCAGTAAATTTGTATAAAAATTAGCGATATGAAAACAAATATTTTAGGATTACCAGTAAAAGAAACAGAAGCAACAGTAAAAGAATTGAATACTCTATTATCAAATTTTCAAGTCTATTACCAAAACTTGAGAGGTATACATTGGAATATTAGAGGAAAACGCTTCTTTGATTTACACGTGAAATTTGAGGAACTTTATAATGATT
Source organism: Flavobacterium frigidarium DSM 17623 (assembly GCF_000425505.1). GTDB lineage: Bacteria > Bacteroidota > Bacteroidia > Flavobacteriales > Flavobacteriaceae > Flavobacterium > Flavobacterium frigidarium. The sequence continues at coordinate 42,368 of NZ_AUDO01000020.1, forward strand.
CACAGTTAAAGATTGATTTAATTGCCGAACGCGTATTAACGTTAGGAGGGACTCCATTGCACACATTTGAGGATTACATTGCCCACAACCAGTTAACAGTAGGTAAAAATGTATCTAATGATGAAAAAGCAATTCATTTAATTGTTTCATCGTTGTCATCTTTACTTAAAATCGAACGCACAATTTTAGACCATGCGGGAGCAATCAATGATGAAGGTACAAACAGCATGATGAGTGATTTCATAGCAGAACAAGAAAAAACGATCTGGATGATGCAAGCTTGGTTAGAAGAATAAATTACTGTTTCATAGTAATTATATAAGCCACAAATAGTTAATGTTATTTGTGGCTTTTTTTGTTTTGATAATGTTAAATTTTTATAAATTTAGTTACCGTTTTTTTTAATTTACTCACATATACTATATTTTTGTGGTAATGAAAATAATTGCTCGCATATTTTTACTACTCTTCATTGCTTTTCTAGCTGTGCCTCCTATTGTCACAATTATTGAAAAGTCTTGCGATACTTCTATGTTTTTTGGTCTATCGGAAGAAGAGCATACTCAAAAAGAGGTGAAGGTTTTTGCATATTATGAAGAAGTGACTAAAACACACGTAGTTGCAGTAGTTAATAAAACAAGTCTCATACTCTCAGAGAACTTGTCTAAACATGATAAAATTACCCCAAGAATCTTTTCTCCGCCTCCTGACGTGGCATAGTACATACTGTTTTTTAAAAATTTAAACATCGATTTGCATATCTTTATGCATCAATGTTTTACATATTAATTATCTATTGTATTATGACAAAGAAAATAAATCTTTTTGCCAACCTTAAATCTGATTTTGCATCTGGTTTAGTGGTTTTCTTGGTGGCGCTACCATTATGTTTAGGAATTGCATTAGCCTCTGGTGCACCATTATTCTCAGGTATTATTTCTGGAATTATTGGGGGTATTGTTGTGGGTTATTTGAGTAAATCTCACTTGAGCGTTTCTGGACCAGCTGCTGGTTTAACAGCAATTATATTAACAGCAATCACTGATTTTGGTGCGTTTGATATATTCTTAACTGCTGTTTTAATTGCAGGTTTCATTCAATTAGCTTTGGGATTTATCAAAGCAGGAAGCATTTCAAACTACTTTCCTACAAACGTAATTGAAGGAATGTTAGCTGGTATTGGAATTATAATTATTTTGAAACAATTGCCACATGCTTTTGGTTACGATGCTGATTTTGAAGGAGATCAATCATTTGTTCAAAATGATGGAAACAACACTTTTTCATCTTTATTTGAAGTGTTCAATCATGTTCAATTAGGAGCAATTATTATCACGATTGCTTCACTTATTATATTAATCTCTTGGGACAAAGTACCGTTCTTAAAACGTTTAAAATTAGTTCCGGGAGCATTAATTGCAGTGGCTTCAGGTATATTGATTAACCAACTTTTCATTAGTATGGGAAGCGATTTAGCTATCTCAAAAGATCACTTAGTTACTTTACCAGTTCCAAGCTCTTTTGAAGAGTTGAAAGCGATCATTGTAACTCCTAATTTTTCGGGGTTCACAAATCCTAAGGTATGGATTGTAGGTTTGACAATTGCAATTGTAGCCTCTATCGAAACCTTACTTTGTATTGAAGCTTCTGATAGAATGGACGAACAAAAGAGATACACAGACACTAATGTGGAGCTGAAAGCACAAGGTGTTGGTAATATCATCAGTGCATTATTAGGAGGTTTACCTATGACATCTGTAGTGGTGCGTACCTCTGCGAATAATGCGGCTGGAGCCAAATCAAAAATGTCGTCAATTATTCACGGTGTGCTATTATTAATAAGCGTATTAGCTATTCCAGTAATCTTAAATATGATTCCGTTGGCAACTTTAGCGACGATCTTAATTTTAGTAGGATACAAATTAGCTAAACCTGCAACTTTCAAGCATTTCTGGCACAAAGGTAAATACCAATTTATTCCTTTTATCGCCACTCTAGTAGCCGTTGTTACAACTGATTTACTTAAAGGAGTTGCATTAGGTATTGTGATTAGTATCATCTTTATCTTGAAAGGAAATCTTAAAAGAGCGTATAGCTTTAAAAAAGAAGAGTATGTTGATGGTGATATTATACATATTGATCTAGCTCAAGAAGTGTCTTTCTTGAACAAAGCTGCAATCAAAACCACATTGAATGATATTCCAGCAAACTCTAAAGTAATAATCAATGCGCACGATACTGTATACATAGCACATGATATTTTAGATTTGATCGAAGAATTTAAGATGACGCGAGCCGTTGATGAAAACATAAAAGTGAAATTGAAAGGATTTAAGAAAGCATACGATTTAGAAAATAGTCCTGATGCAAACAATCACGTTTCTTTCGAACATTATTATGATGTTGCCAAAAGACAAATGGTGAAGAAAGAGGTAGTACCTGAAGATTTTAAAAATAGTTAGTCAAAAAAAGTAGTGAAGATTTCATGAAATATAATCATGAGAAAAACCACAATTAAATAATAAGAAACTTAAAACGAAATAAAATGAGTGATTTTTATAAAAAAATATTAGACAATAATAAGCAATGGGTTGTTAACGCTTTAGAGAAAGACCCTAACTTTTTTGCAGACTTAGCCAAAGGACAAACGCCGCCATTATTATGGATTGGTTGTTCAGATAGTCGTGTTCCTGCAAATGAAATCATTGGCGCTAAGCCAGGTGAAGTTTTTGTGCATAGAAATATCGCAAACATGGTTGTGCATTCAGATATGAATATGCTAAGTGTTTTAGATTATGCAGTTAATGTATTAAAAGTAAAGCATGTTATCGTATGCGGACACTACGGTTGTGGTGGTATTAAAGCTGCAATGGGGAATCAGTCTATTGGTATTATTGATAACTGGATTCGTCACATTAAAGATGTTTACCGTCTACACAATACTTATTTAGATTCTATCGAAGACGAAACTGAACGTTTTAATGCTTTTGTTGAAATAAACATTAAGGAACAAGTTTTTGATTTATCTAAAACTTCTATTGTTCAAGCTGCTTGGAAAAGTGGACAAGACTTAAGTATTCACGGATGGGTTTACGGTTTAAACTCAGGTTTTGTAACCGATCTAGAAGTGAATATCAGTTCTAACTCAGATTTAGATGAAGTATTTCAATTACAATTTTAAATAGAAAAAAAAGTCGCTTTATAAAGCGACTTTTTTTTTTACTCATTTTCATCTAAGTTTTCATTAAATGCTGAAGGCAGCATTTTAGGAATAAACTTAATCAATATAGGAAGTAATAAACTACCGCCTGGTAATAGAAATATAGTTAATGAAGGTACCGATTTGCAAATATCTAACAATTGCTTTTTAACCTTCTTTTTTTCTTTTTCATCTAGATCTCTTCTAGTAGAGAGGGCAAGGAGAATCATTAGTTCCTTGCTTTGCACAATTTCTTTTACTAATCTATTTTTATTTCGAGTGATTAGCGTAATAACACTTTGTGTCGTTTGATCATAAAAATGTTTTACCGGATTCGAATAATTGAAATACGCAATATCTTTTTTATTTACCGTAATAAAAGAATCTGTGCTTTCAATGCTGTCTTTTACAAATTCATCTGAAACAGTAACCGATTGTGCTAACTTGTGCAGAAAGTAAGCCTCTTCATTTTCAATTTTACCATCACTCCACAGTGCCATTCCCGCCATGTCGATGAGATAGTATTTTTCTAATTCGCTTTCAAAGTAATCTAAATTTAGTTCTGCTAAGTTTTGTACACTGACTTTCGAAAATTTACTGTAGCGCACTGATGCCTCAAAAAGTTTAATTAATAAGTCATCATAAGTAGATTTTTGAGACTTTGTTTTTAAGGATAATGAAACCAAACTGATAACAGCTTCTTCTATTTTTTTTAAATATTTTTCTGGTATATGACCGTGAATTAAGTATTGGCGAAAAGCTAAAACATCAACAAACAAAAGCGCATTAGTCATTATATGCGAAAAGTTCTTACTAATAATATCGATATTAGTTTGAACTCGATCATCAATGATTTTTTCTAAATTAAGGGAAGGAGATCCATTCGGAAGTACTTTTTTGAAAATATTAAAACCTTGAGGGTTCATTTCGTTATAAAAAGCAACTGCTTTACTAATGAATGTAGCAGGATTGCTTTCAGTTTCAGTAAAATTAAAGATAGCGTGTAAAGTGTTAAGTAATGCCACCTTAGGAATCTCATTTTGAACCCAACCTTTTGTTTCTATTTTGGTGGTCGTTTCAAACGAAATTACATGTCCGTAAATGAAGCCCGTTTGTCGGATCTTGAAATAAAAATCCTCGGGAGTGCTAAAGACTGTTTGAGAAACAGTATTTTGCATGATGAAGTATTTGTCGATCCAGCCTGATGCTGATGGATTAATCATTGTGCTTTATTAAGATTACAAAGCTAGGTTTTTTTATGGCTTTGTTGATTAAATTAAAATTAAATAAGCATGCTATTTCAAGTAAAAGAAACAGCATGCTTATTTATATTAGATTGAAAATTATTTGATGATTCCTGAGCAGGCAACTCTTGCTCCAGCATCTCCAGAAGGCTGAGAAACAAAATCATCTGTACCTTGATGTACAATTAATCCTTTTCCTAGGATATCTTTCATTGGATCACCAGAACCAATATTCCACTCATCTGTAGTCATTGTAATTGTTCCATTTCCGTTTGCATCGGCTGTAAAATTTCCTATATCTCCTTTGTGATACTCTCCCACACCCCATTTTCCATGTTTTTTAAATGTTGGGTTCCAGTGTCCTCCAGCCGAACTACCATCAGCGGCAGAGCAATCTGATTTTTCATGGATGTGTATCGCATGAACACCTGGTTGCAAACCTGCTAATTTAGCAGTAAAAGTTACCATTCCGTTCTTCTCTACAAATGTTGCAGTTCCAGATACAGTACTATTACTTTTTGGTTCGAAATCAATTTTCAAACTCTTCGTATTTGTAGAATCACTACTTGTTTTGCAGCCTATAATAATAGTCGCTATTAAAGCGGATATAAAAAGAAATTTTTTCATGGTGAAAAGTTTTAGTTATTAGAATATAAAATTAATCATAATAGTGTAGATTGAATATTAAAATTAATTGCAAATGATATAAAATTTCCACATAATTGAGATTTAACCAGAGCAATTGTAGCGAAAAAATATCGAATGATAGCATAACCATTTGAAATTCTTATATAATTTAGTACATAAATAAGGGTATGTTTAATAAAGATTAGAATTTGTTGTTTAATTCGTCTAAATAAGCGGTAATTTGTAATTATTGAGATTTTAGCATGAATTTTGACTAATTTTGCAGACTATTTTGCATTTCTTATTATTATGTCTACTATTATATTTGTAGAGATTATTAGAGCTAGGCTTTAATTTAAAGCAGCATTATTTTAAAAACCACAATGGCTTTTTGTCATTCAATTTTCACTGAAGCTCATTATTAGAGTTTTTTAAGCAGGAGTAGGGCTTTTTAACCACTTATTTGCACAGTGCGCTAGATTCAATTCTAGCAATTAAACATTAATTTTCGGTTTCGTTTTATATTCTAAAGTAGGATAGGACAAACTAAATTTATTACTGCAAACAAATTTTGTTTGTAGTTAACTTTATTTAAGTATTTATGAATAAACTATTATCTTTTTTAGAACAGAAGTATAATTTTAAAACTGATTTCACGAAGTCGGTGGCACTACCTAGTCTTACGATCATCATTATTATTTCGCTTTTTTGCGGATTTTTTTCTGTAGAGGCTGAAGCGTTTTTTAATGTAGTGAAAGGGGTAATTTTTAGAAACTTAGGTTGGCTTTATGTTTTAATTGTTACTGTATTTGTGATATTCTTAATTGGTCTAGCAGTAAGTAAGCTAGGTAAAATAAAATTAGGAGCTGACGATACCAAACCGGAATATTCTTTCTTCTCATGGGTAGCGATGCTTTTTGCCGCTGGTATGGGAATTGGTCTAATGTACTTTGGTGTTGCAGAAACGATGGCTCATTTTGCTAACCCTGCAATTAGTAATCTTGACGTAAGTTTAAGGGCAAAGGAGGCACAGCTATATACATTCTTCCATTGGGGTTTTCATGCGTGGTCAATTTATGGTGTAGTGGGATTATCGATGGCATACTTTGCTTACCGTCATAATTTACCAATTGCAATTCGAAGTGGTTTTTACCCAATGTTAAAAGATAAAATACATGGGCGTTTTGGAGATATTGTCGATGTTTTTGCTTTGTGTAGTACCTTTTTTGGTATTGCTACTACCTTAGGTTTTGGTGTTTTACAATTAAGCGCAGGACTTGAAAGCTTAGGTGTAATTCCTAATACTAGTTTTGAATACCAGGTGGGAATTGTAGTTGTCGTTATGTTGATTGCAATAATTTCTGCTACTAGTGGATTAGGAAAAGGAGTTAAAAAATTAAGCGAAATCAACATTATAATGGCTGGTGCGTTAATGCTTTTCGTATTAATTGCTGGTCCTACGATTTATATTTTAAGTACACTAACAGAAGGAATTGGACATTATGTAAGTAATTTTATGTCCTTGACTTTTAATACTTATGCTTTCGAAAAAGACAGTCAAGAGTGGTTCTCTAATTGGACAATTTTATACTGGGCTTGGTGGATTTCTTGGGCTCCTTATGTAGGTTTATTTATAGCTAAAATTTCTAAAGGTAGAACAATACGCGAATTTATATTAGCAGTTTTATTTATTCCGGCATTGTTTAACTTTGTTTGGATGACGATCTTCGGTAGTAGTGCCATTTGGATTGATGAATATGTAGCCAATGGTGCATTGAGCGAATTTGCAAATAATCCTGATACATTATTGTTTAACTTCTTTACTTATTTTCCTTTAACGAGTTTATTGAACATACTTTCAATCGCTATAATATGTGTATTTTTTATTACCTCAGCTGATTCTGGAATATTTATAATGAACGGTATTTCGTCAAAAGGTGCTACCAATTCTCCTAAATGGCAAAATGCTTTTTGGGGAGTTCTGCTTACCGTAGTATCATTAAGTTTGCTACGCTCAGGAGGACTTGCTTCTCTACAAACTATGACGCTAGTGACTGCGCTACCCTTCGGAATTATAATGTTATTACTTTGTGTAAATTTATGGAAAGCATTATCAGCAGATAATGAATATAGCATGACCAAGTATTCACACGGTAGTTTGAATTGGAATGACTATCACTGGAAAATTCGTTTGCAAAAAATTCTGACTTACTCACAAAAGAAAGACATTAGGAAATTCTTGAATGAGACAGTACGCATGTCATTTGAGGAATTAGTAAGCGAATTAGAAAAGAATCAAATTGAAGCGAGTATTGTTTATCATACAACGCCAAATAATTCTATAGAACTTGTGATCAAACACGAGCAATTACGTGATTTTGTGTTTGGTGTTATGGCACAACCGCAAACAGTATCAGAAACCTTAGTTAATGAGTTAAATATGCCTACGATTGATTCTGAAACGATGTTTTTGCCTATAACATACTTTGGTGATCATCGAATGGGATATGATATCCAGTACTTAAGTAAAGACGAAATAATCTCTGACGTTTTAAGAGAGTACGAACGTTTCCTAAACTTGGGTTCAGATGGGACACATGATTTATTTGTAAAGCCAACAATTAGCGAATAACAAGAAGGTTATTTATTTATGACAAAAACTGCAATCAAGTATTGCAGTTTTTTTTTTGCTCTGTTTTTAACAAATAGTAGAGTTGTGAATAACCATCGTAAATCTAACTGATTATCGTTAATGCTAGAGTAGTGGTAGGCTGTAATTCGAAAGTAAATATGCTAAAAAGTAAAAACCGCACTCAAATTAATGAGTGCGGTTTTTTAAACAAATAAAATTGAACTAAAAACAATCTTTATAATGCTAGAAACAGTATTCGTTTTTAGCAACTAGTTTAGAAGTAATCGTTTCTTTTAAAGCTACAACATTTGGCATGTTAGTATATTTAGTAAAACGTCTTAATCCCATAAGCATCATGCGTTGTTCGTCTCCTTCAACGAAAGAGATGATCGCTTCTTTACCTTTTTGAGTAACAATATCTACTGCTTGGTACAAGTATAATCTTGCCATTGCAATTTGCTCTTCAACTTTATCTTCGCCTTCTTTTTTAGCTAATTTTTCAGTTCTAAGGATCGTGCTTTCTGCCATGTAAATCTCGATTAACATGTCTGAAGCTGACATTAAAATTTGTTGGTGAGAGTCTAATTCAGTTCCGAATTTTTGCACTGCACTACCAGCAACCATCATGAAAGCTTTTTTCAATCTAACGATTAAGTCTTTTTCCTCAGCAAATAATTCAGAGAAGTCTGGTGTATCAAATGACGGTATTCCCATTAGTTCTTCACCAACTTTAGTTGCAGGTCCTAATAAATCGACATGCCCTTTCATTGCTTTTTTGATCAACATTCCTACAGAAAGCATTCTGTTGATTTCATTTGTACCTTCATAGATACGAGCGATACGAGCATCTCTCCAAGCGCTCTCCATCGGAGTGTCTTCTGAGAATCCCATTCCACCAAAGATTTGAATTCCTTCGTCAGCACAGTTTTGAACATCTTCAGAAACCGCTACTTTCAAGATAGAGCACTCAATAGCATATTCTTCAACCCCTTTTAATTCGGCGTCTTGATGCGTAGATCCTTCAGCCTCACGAGCTGTAATTCTATCTTCAATATCTTTTGCAGCTCTGTACGTTGCACTTTCACCAGCGTAACAGCTAGTTGCCATTTCGGCTAATTTAGAACGGATAGCGCCAAATTGAGCAATAGGTGTATTAAATTGTAATCTTTCGTTAGCGTACGCTGTTGCGTTAGTGATTACTCTACGTTGTGCGTCAAGACAAGCTGCAGCAAGTTTAATACGTCCAACATTTAAAGCATTCATCGCAATTTTGAATCCGTTCCCTCTTTCAGATAACATGTTCTCAACTGGAACTTTAGTTTCGTTAAAGAATACTTGACGCGTAGAAGAAGCTCTAATTCCTAGTTTGTGCTCTTCTTCATTCATCGTAATTCCGTTACTCGGATCATTTTCTACGATGAAACCTGTAATATTTTTATCATCACCAATACGTGCAAAAACGATGAATACGCTACAGAAACCTGCATTCGAAATCCACATCTTTTGACCTGTGATAGAGTATGTTTTACCATCTTCAGATAAAACTGCTTTAGTTTTTCCTGAATTAGCATCTGATCCAGCACCTGGCTCAGTCAAACAGTACGCACCAAACCACTCACCAGAAGCTAATTTAGGTACATATTTTTGTTTTTGTTCTTCGCTACCGTACAAAGTAATTGGCATAGTACCAATTCCTGTATGTGCTCCAAAAGCAGTTGAAAAAGATCCAGTTGCTCCAGAGATGTAATCACAAACTAAAACGGTGTTTACAAATCCCATTCCCATTCCGCCATAAGCTTCAGGAACAGCTACACTTAAAAAACCTAAGTCACCTGCTTTACGCATCGTTTCTTCAGTTAAAGCATAATCTTTCTTTTCAAAACGGTCTTTATTAGGCCATAATTCTTTATCAACGAACTCTTTTACAGAGTCACGCATCATTATTTGTTCTTCATTGAAGTCTTCAGGAGTGAAGATATCTTCGCACTTTGTTTCTTTTACAAGGAATTGACCTCCTCTGGTTACGTCGCTCATTTTTTTGTTTTTTTTAGATAAAAGATGCAAGAATCAAGAAGAAAGATTAGTGTCTAACTTGCTAATGAACCCTGTAGTCATCTTTTGAAATTCAATTATTTTGTTTTCTATTTCTTCTGTTTTATCTTTTGATAAATATTCATTTTGACAAGCGATCAATAATTGAGTTTGCAATTCAAACGAAGACCCTAAACTAATATTCAAGTAATGTTGAAAATGTTTATTACTTCTATTTGAACCTTCTGCAATATTTGATGGCATCGAGATAGCAGAACGATTCATTTGACTTATTAACCCATATACCTCGTCCTTTGGAAAAGTTAAACATAACTTATGTATGTCAGATGTAATTTCCATCGATAAAACCCATATTTTTAAGTTTTTAAAGTTGTGTCTCATTTATCTATAAGTTGTTGATTAAAAAAACCATCTTAGGTAATGAATCTTGTTTCTTGCCTCTTGATTCTATTGTCTTACATTAATATTAAAGAAGCTCATAAATCCCAGCACTACCTTGGCCTGTACCCACACACATCGTTACGATACCGTATTTGTTACCACGGCGTTTCATTTCATCAAATAATTGAACTGAAAGTTTAGCACCTGTACATCCTAGTGGGTGTCCCATTGAGATTGCTCCCCCATTTACGTTAATGATATCAGGATTTAAATCTAATTCTCTAATTACAGCTAATGACTGAGAAGCAAAAGCTTCGTTCAGTTCGATTAACTCGATATCATTAATTGATAATCCAGCTTGTTTCAATACTTTTGGAATTGCTTTTACGGGTCCAATACCCATAATTCTAGGTTCAACACCTGCTGAAGCAAAGTTTACTAATCTTGCAATTGGCTCTAGATTCAATTCTTTCACCATTTCTTCACTCATAACAAGTACAAATGCAGCACCATCGCTCATTTGTGAAGAGTTACCTGCTGTTACACTTCCACCAGCTTCAAAAACAGGTCTTAGTCCCGCTAAGGCTTCCTTAGAAGTTCCAGCTCTTGGTCCCTCATCTTTGTTTACAACATAAGATTTGGTTTCTTTTTTGCCGTTTTCGTTGATAAACGTTTGTTCTACTGTAATAGGAACAATTTGTTTGTCAAATCTACCTTCAGCTTGCGCTTTTAAGGCTTTCATGTGTGAATTGTAAGCAAACTCATCTTGATCTTCTCTTGAAACGTTAAACTGTTGTGCTACTGCTTCGGCTGTTAAACCCATTCCCCAGTAGTAGTCTTCGTTTCCTGCTTTGGCGACAGCATAATCCGGAGTTGGTTTATACCCTCCCATCGGAATAAAACTCATGCTTTCAGCACCACCTGCAATAATACAATGCGCCATTCCTGATTGAATTTTGGCTGTAGCCATACCAATCGTTTCTAAACCAGATGCACAGTAACGGTTTACGGTTACTCCAGGAACATCCTCTACTTTTAATCCCATCAAAGAGATCAAACGAGCAACGTTAAGTCCTTGTTCTGCCTCTGGCATCGCGTTTCCAACCATTACGTCGTCAATACGCGTTTTGTCAAAATCAGGCAGTTCATTCATCATGAATTCGATGGTTTCTGCTGCTAATTCATCAGGTCTTTTAAATCTAAAAACTCCTTTTGGTGCTTTACCAACTGCAGTTCTGTATGCTTTTACTATATAGGCTGTTTTCATATTTTTTCTTTTAGATATTTTTAGAAGAAAGAGTCAAGAAGAAAGAGGAGAAATAAAATTCAGTGTCTTGCTTCTTGCATCTTGGTTCTATTTTTCTTAATTACGTAGCGGTTTCCCTTTGGTTAGCATAAATTGGATTCTTTCTAGTGTTTTTCTTTCTGTACATAATGACAAGAAAGCTTCACGTTCCAGATCCAATAAATATTGCTCACTTACCAATGTTGGTTCAGATAAATCACCACCAGCCATAACATACGCTAGTTTATTAGCAATTTTCTTATCGTGCTCTGAGATGTATTTACCTGCTTCCATTTGGTCTGTTCCAACTAAGAACATTCCTAAAGCTTGTTTTCCTAATACACGAACATCTGTTCTACGAATAGGTTGCGTGTAACCTGCTTCGGCCATTAGTAAAGCGTGTTTCTTCGCTTCGGCAATTTGACGGTCTTTGTTCACTACGATAACATCTTTACCGTGTTGTAACAATCCAGTGTCAAAGGCTTCGTAACCTGATGTAGATACTTTTGCCATAGCAATAGTCAAGAAATACTCTTGTAATACATTAAGCTCTACGTCATTTTTATGGAATAAATCTGATGCACGCAACGCTAGTTCCTTAGAACCACCACCACCAGGAATCACACCTACACCAAACTCAACTAATCCCATATACGTTTCTGCAGCAGCTACTACTTTATCAGCATGTAAGCTCATTTCGCATCCACCACCAAAAGTCATTCCGTGAGGAGCTACTACAACTGGAATAGAAGAATAGCGTACACGCATCATGGTATCTTGGAACATTTTGATAGCCATATTTAGCTCATCATATTCTTGCTCCACGGCCATCATAAAGATCATACCAATGTTAGCACCTACAGAGAAATTTCCTGCTTGATTACCTATAACTAACCCTTGGTATTCCTTTTCAGCTAGATCAATGGCTTTATTGATCGCTTGTAAAACGTCACCACCAATAGTATTCATTTTTGAAAGGAACTCTAAGTTAATGATTCCATCACCTAGATCAGTGATTACACCACCACTATTGCTCCATATTTTTTTGCTTTCGCGAATGTTGTTCAGGATAATAAAATCATCTTGTCCAGGAACTTTAACTTGTGCTTTTGCAGGAATGCTGTAAAAGTGCGTTGCTCCATCTGTAACAGTATAGAAGCTTTTGTTTCCAGCAGCTAGCATTTCTGTTACCCAAGCAGCTGGTTCTAAACCTTCCGCTTTCATAATTTCAATTCCTTTTTCTACTCCAATAGCATCCCATATTTCGAATGGTCCGTTTTCCCAACCAAAACCAGCTTTCATAGCATCGTCGATTTTGTATAATTCATCTGAAATTTCAGGAATTCTATTCGAAACATACGCAAACATTCCAGAAAAACTTTTTCTGTAAAATTCTCCTGCTTTGTCTTTTCCTTTTACAAGAACTTTAAAACGATTGATAGGTTTATCAATTGATTTAGTTAATTCAAGTGTAGCGAATGAGGCTTTCTTAGCCGCTCTATATTCTAAAGTATCTAAGTCTAAAGTCAGAATTTCTTTTCCTACTTTTTTGTAGAAACCTTGTCCAGTTTTGCTTCCTAACCATTTATTCTCCATCATTTTGTTTACAAACTCTGGAAGTTTAAATAAGTCGTGTTGTTCATCGCTTGGGCAGTTTTCATAGATTCCGTTAGCAACATGTACTAAAGTATCTAATCCCACAACGTCTACAGTTCTAAAAGTAGCCGACTTAGGTCTACCAATTACTGGTCCAGTCAATTTATCTACTTCTTCGATAGTTAATCCCATTTCTTTAACCAAATGGAACAAACTTTGGATTCCGTAAATTCCAATACGGTTTCCAATAAATGCTGGAGTATCTTTAGCAACAACTGCTGTTTTTCCTAAAAATTTCTCTCCATATATAGTAAGGAAATCCAAAACTTCAGTTGAAGTTTGTGGTCCAGGAATAATTTCAAATAATTTTAAATAACGCGCAGGGTTAAAAAAGTGTGTTCCACAAAAGTGTTTCTGGAAATCTTCACTTCTACCTTCACTCATAAAGTGAATTGGAATCCCCGAAGTGTTAGAAGTAATCAACGTTCCTGGCTTACGGTATTTTTCCACTTGTTCAAAAACTAGTTTCTTAATATCCAGTCTTTCAACAACTACTTCAATAATCCAGTCCACATCAGCAATTTTTGCCATGTCATCAGTAGTGTTACCCGTTGTGATACGATTAGCAAACTTTTGACTGTAAATAGGAGAGGGCTTCGATTTCAAAGCATTCATCAAATGCTCATTAACTAAACGATTGCGAACGACTTTACTCTCTAATGTCAATCCTTTTTTAGTTTCAATCTCAGTTAGTTCTCTTGGAACGATATCAAGTAGTAAAACTTCGACACCAATGTTGGCAAAATGGCAAGCAATTCCCGAACCCATAATTCCGGATCCGATTACTGCAACTTTTTTAATTGTGCGTTTCATACGTAGTTTTTATTTGTTTTTTATTAAAAATGTGAATTGCTTGACTAGTTACTTATAATAGAAAAGCTATAACACGTTATTTGTTTATTGGTAAAAAGAACAATAGAGAATCTACTGTTGTTCAATTTTTAAAGTTTCTTCTTCTGCATCGCTGCTTATATTGAATATACTTTTCTCAGAAATTAGTTCGTTTATAACGTCAGCGACTTCTATGAAATGTTGTAACTTTTCTTCAGATATATTTTCTCGTACAGCCTCATTAAATTTAAGTACGGTATTTTTAGATAAATCTCTTTTCTCTCTCCCAAAAGGGGTTAAGTAGATTAGAACACCACGACCATCTTCAGGATTTTTTTTTCTAACAATTAGGCCCTTGTCTTCCATCGATTTCAAGGTGCGCGTTAAGCTTGTTGCCTCCATTCCCATTTTTGGTCCTAATGCAGTAGATGGTGTACCTCCTTCTTTGTCAATACTCAATAGCGCAAACCCTGTTGCCATGCTAGCGTCGTATTTAGAAGCTTCTTCATTATACATTCTGGCAACAGCTTGCCATGTGGCTCTTAGTATGTAATCTATTGTTTTGTCTTTCATATCTTTCGCAATCGATTTCAAATATACAAAAAAATATACTATGCACGCATAATAAAATTGATTTTTTTAGTTCGATACTTAAATTAAAAGTCGAAAACTTCATTGTTTAGCATTCTCAATTGGCAACATTTACAAGTCGTAAGTTCAAAATGGTTTTAGAAATTAAATAAAGGATATTAGTTTAATTCTACTGTTAACTAATTATCAAATTAATATTTAAAAAAGGTCAAAAAAAAACCACGAAAATAATTTCGTGGTCTTCCATTTGGTTGTGGTTAGTTATAAATTTTTTGGTATAAATTTTCGTATTGCTTTAAAATTATTTTTCGTTTCAATTTTAAAGTAGGGGTTAATTGCCCGCCTTCTATAGACCAAATTTCGGGTGTAAGTTCGAAGCGTTTAACTTGTTCCCAATGTCCAAATTTAGTGTTTATCTGGTCAATTTCTTCTTGAATGCGTTTAATCACTTTGTCATCACTAGCAATTTCAGCATAAGTAGTTCCAATATCAAATTTATGAATAGCAGCCCATTCCTTGACGAAATCAAAATTAGGTTGAATTAGAGCTGCAGGCATTTTTTGTCCCTCTCCAATAACCATTATTTGCTCGATAAATCGTGATTGTTTCATTAAATTTTCTATAATCTGTGGTGCAATGTATTTACCACCAGATGTTTTAAACATCTCTTTCTTACGGTCGGTAATTTTTAAGAAACCATCTTTGTCAAATTCTCCAATATCTCCTGTATGGAAATATCCGTCTACAATCACTTCGTTAGTTAATTTCTCATCTTTAAAGTATCCCATCATTACATTAGGTCCTTTGCAAAGAATCTCGCCATCTTCAGCGATTTTAACTTCAACCTCACTAATTAATTTACCTACGGTTCCAACTCTAAAACCTTTGTTTCTCAAGTCGTTTACTGAGATTACTGGTGAAGTTTCTGTTAATCCATATCCCTCCATCACTGGAATTTCTGCTGCAGCAAACACGCGAGATAGCCTTGTTTGTAAAGCAGCGCTTCCTGAAACCATCAATTCTAATTTACCTCCTAAACCTTCTTTCCATTTACTGAAAATCAATTTTCTGGCAATTTTTAATTGAAATTCATACCAAGCACCATTTGCTCCGTAGGGCTCATAACGCAATCCTAAATCTATTGCCCAAAAGAATAATTTCCTTTTTATACCTGTAAGCTCTGTTCCTTTAGCATATATTTTATCATATACTTTTTCTAGTAATCTTGGAACAGCAGTGATTACAGTAGGTTTTACCTCTTTTAAATTGTCGCTAATTTTTTCTATTGATTCTCCAAAATAAATTGATACACCATAATACTGATATAAATAAAGAATCATACGCTCAAAAATATGGCATACAGGTAAGAAACTTAAAGCAACACTATTTCCTGCTTCAAATGGAATTCTTTCAGCACTATTTAATACATCTGACACGATGTTTTTATGAGATAGCATAACTCCCTTAGGACGACCTGTTGTTCCCGACGTATATATAATGGTTGCTAAGTCATCCGTTTTTACTGTTGCTTTACGAGCATCTACCTCATTTTGGTTGCTCTCGTCAGCACCTAATTTCAGTAGTTCAGTCCAATTTGTACAACCAGGAATTACATCAAAGCTAAAAACTTCCTTTAAATGAGGAGTCTTATCTTTAATCATATTTACCTTATCTAATACTTCTTTATCAGATACGAAGCAATATGTCGCTTCTGAATGATTCAAAATGTACTCGTAATCTTGCTCTGAAATGGTAGGGTAAATGGGAACAGTTTGAGCTGCAGTTTGTAAAGCTCCTATATCAATGATATTCCATTCTGTTCTATTTGTTGAAGATATAATAGCAATTTTATCTGCTTTTGTAACTCCCATTTTTAATAGAGCTCTTGAGATAGAATTAGCTTTCGCTATGTACTCTTGTGTTGAGGTCTTCACCCAAACGCCGTCAACTTTACTGACTAACGCATCTGGAATTGAAGTATATTTATCTTGTTGATAATAAGGAAAATCAAAAAGTCTTGTAATTTGAGTCATTATATAATGGTATAGGATTGTACTGCAAATTAAATAAAAATTAATTGTAATTATATAAAATCAAAAATTAAATGGAAAAATTTGCCAAATTTACAGACATTTTACGAAAACGTTTTCTTTAATGTAGTTTTTCAATCTACTTTGAGTCTAAATTAGGTGTTTTTCTCAAAAAAAATATCGTGTACTTAGCCCTTTTAAAGTGGATTATAACCGTACTCTTTAGAATAATATTTCAAATTATCCCACTTCAGGGATGTAGATATCGAGTGTAGTTCCTATATTTTCATGACTTTCTGCTTCAATAAATCCATTATGATTTTCTACAATCTTTTTGACTATTGCTAAACCTATTCCAGTACCCATTTGCAGTTCTTGTGAACCTAAACGTTGAAAAAGTTCAAAAATCTTATCTTTATATTTATTGTCAAATCCAATTCCGTTGTCCGTAATTTTAAGGTAGTAATACGATTTGCTTCTGTCTAAAAAAGGTTTTCGAAATGTATTCCCGTTATCAAGTACACATTGGAATATGATGCGAGGTGCCGCGCTAGTGCTTGAAAACTTTAATGAATTAGATAAAATATTGTGAAGTAATTGTCTAAATTGAAATGTGATCGTTTTTATTTCGAGGTCAGTCTCTAATGTGATGATTGCATTTTTTTCTACAATCTCTTCTTGTAAATCATACTTGATATCCTGTATTAATTTAGATAAAAGGATTTTTTCAAATGTTTTTTCGGTAGTGGTTGTGCGAGAGTAGGCGAGTAGGTCTTTAATTAACATACTCATTCGATCAGCTGATTTTCCTATTCTTAGCAAATAATTTTGTCCTTTATCTGATAGGGAGTGCAACTCTTTGTCGATAATTATCGAACTAAAAAATTGGATCTTGCGTAAAGGTTCTTGTAAATCATGACTCGAAATATAGTTAAAAGCCTCGAGCTCCTTATTCATTGTAGCTAAGGTAATATTTTGTGCGGCTATCTCTTTCACTCGATCTGAAAGATTTTTGTCAATTAAGACCTCCAAATCTTTATTGTAAACTTCTAATTTTTTATTCTGGATTTCTAGGGCTAGCTGCGCTATATTCAAGTCGTTGTTTACTTTGCGAAGTTGCAATAGATTCATCGCCTGATTTGACAACATTTTTAGAGCAACAAGTTGTTTTTGAGTAAGTTCTCTTGGCTTGTTGTCAATAATACAAACGGTTCCTAATCCTAATCCGTCCTCTGTTACAATGGGTATTCCTGCATAAAATACGATATTAGGATCACCTACCACTAGCGGATTGTCCTTGAAGCGTTCGTCAGTACGGCTATCTGTAATAATAAACGGCTCATTAATAGCCTCAATTGCATGACTACAAAAAGAATCACTACGAGGGGTGCTCTTTGTTTCAAGGCCTAAATTAGATTTGAACCATTGTCGGTCTTTATCAACAAAACTTACTAAAGCGATTGGAACGTCGCATATAATGGATGCCATCAATGTAATATCATCGTAGTCTTGCTCAGTTAATGAGTCTAAAATATTATAAGATTGTAACGCTTTTATTCGCTTTTCCTCTGTATCAGTAAATAGGTTGTTTTCCAAATTCATACGCTGTAAAATTAGTAAATTAATATTACTATTTGGAAAATATTATTTCTTTTAAAGAGCAATTAAAGTAGTGTTTTCAAAGCGTTTGCTACAGCTACCATGATTTCGATCAGAATGGAATTTACTACTTACAGTGTCCTCTATAATTAAGATAATAAGTATATTTTTATTCGAAAATAACTCGCAAGTCTTAGTTAGGTAGGATTACAATCGAAAGAAACTATCTACTACCTAAAGTTTCAATTACACTAGGATCTAATTCTGTTAGGTCACAGAACAAAATGTATTACAGGAATTTAATCAGTTCCAATTTATATTATTTTTCGAATATTTTATTTGTTGTAGAATAGGCTTAATTAACTAAGTATAAGAGCTTAGAAACACACAGCTTTACTTAAAAAAGAATAAAATTTCAGTGTCGTTATATTTTTCTACCTATTTTTGGATTTGACTAGTATACCAATCTAAATATAAAATCATGAAGAAATCATTTGTAATTCTATGTTCAATCTTGGCATTAACAAGCTGTAAGAAAGAAGAAAACGAATCAAAAATCAAATCAGATATAGCTTACGCTAGCTTTGGCGATAGTATTTCGGCAGAGAATGCGTTATCAAAAGAAGAAGTAGCAGCAACATATGATAAAATCGTTCAAGGAGATACGGTTGCCATTAAATTCAAATCAAAAATTAAAGCGGTTTGTAAAGAAAAAGGGTGTTGGATGAATCTAGATTTAGCCCAAGGGAAAGAAGTTTTTGTAAAGTTCAAAGACTATGCTTTTTTTGTTCCCACCGACTCTAAAGACGAAGAGGTGATTATAAGTGGTAAGGCCTATGTAAGTGTAGAATCTATAGAAGATTTGAAGCACTACGCTAAAGATGGTGGCAAGTCGCAAGCAGCAATAGATAGTATTATTGCTCCTAAAACAAAATATTCATTAATAGCTGACGGTGTATTGATTCAAAAATAAGCCAGCGGTTTTTAATTTTCAATAAAAAAAGCGCTCCTTAAAAGGAGCGCTTTCTTCATCACTAAGATAATATTATTATTTTTTCTCAATCCACAATCTTGCATTAACAAATGCTTCGTGCCATGGCGAAACCTCATCATTTCTGTCTGCTGGATAATTAGCCCAGTTCCACTGGAAAGTAGAACGCTCAATGTGTGGCATCATTACTAAATGACGACCTGTTGTGTCACATAACATTGCTGTATTATAATCAGATCCATTTGGATTTGCAGGATAGCTGTCGTAACCGTATTTCCCCACAATGTTATAGTTTGCTTCAGGTTCTGGTAAATTAAATTTTCCTTCTCCATGTGATACCCAAACTCCTAATGTTGCTCCTGAAAGGCTTGACAACATCACTGATTTGTTTTCTTGAATCGTTACTGAGGTAAAGATACTTTCGTGCTTGTTACTGTCGTTATGAAGCATTTTTCCATGTACTTCATGCTCTGGATTGATTTTTTCTAATTCCATCAACAATTGGCAACCATTACAAATACCTACTGATAAAGTGTCTTCTCTTTTAAAGAAATTATCCAAAGCTGCTCTTGCTTTTTCGCTATATAAGAAAGCTCCAGCCCAACCTTTAGCAGATCCCAATACATCTGAGTTAGAGAATCCTCCAACAGCACCAATGAACTGAACATCTTCTAGGTTTTCACGTCCCGAAATCAAATCGGTCATGTGAATGTCTTTTACATCAAAACCAGCTAAATACATAGCATTTGCCATTTCACGTTCTGAATTACTTCCTTTTTCACGAATGATGGCCGCTTTTGGTCGCGCGTTTCCACTAATAACTGGCTTTTTACCCGTAAAATGAGCTGGAAACGTAAACTGTAAGGCTTGGTTTTTATAATTGTCGAAACGCGCTTGTGCTGTTCCGTTTTTAGATTGTTTTTGATCTAATAAAAAAGAGGTCTTGAACCAGATATCTCTGTATTTTGCAATATCTAATTCACAAGAGCTAAACGCTAACTTTGCAGTTGTAGTTACTGTTCCTAATTTATAGAAAGAGACAGCGTCTGCATTTAATTTTGCCTCTAAATCGGCATCATTTTTCGCTTGAAAAACTAGACCAATATTCTCAGAGAAAAGGTATTTGATGATGTCTTTTTCTTCAAAAACAGAGAAATCAATCTTGGCACCCAAATTTACATCTGCAAAACACATTTCTAATAAAGTAGTGATCAAACCACCACTTCCTATATCGTGTCCTGCTACAATTTGATTGTCAAGAATTAACTCTTGTATTGTATTGAAGGCTTTTTTGAAAAAAGCAGCATCTTTAATAGTAGGTGCGTCTTTTCCAATTTTATTCAACGTTTGTGCAAATGATGAACCTCCTAGTTTAAATTCGTCTTGCGACAAATTGATATAATAAATAGAACCCCCGTCTTTTTGAAATACAGGTTCAACCACTTTTTGAATATCAGTACAGTTTCCACCTGCTGAGATAATTACCGTTCCTGGTGCAATTACTTCTTCGTTTGGATAACGTTGTTTCATAGAAAGTGAATCTTTTCCTGTTGGAATATTCACTCCTAATTCGATTGCAAAATCCGAACAACTTTGAACAGCTGCGTACAAACGAGCATCTTCTCCTTCATTTTTACAAGCCCACATCCAGTTAGCCGAAAGTGAAATTCCGTCTAAACCACCTTTGATAGGAGCCCAAACAATGTTAGATAAAGACTCCGCAATCGCAGTTCTCGTTCCTGCAACAGGATCGATTAATGACGCGATAGGAGAGTGGCCAATTGAAGTAGCAACACCTTCTTTTCCGTTGTAATCTAAGGCCATTACACCACAGTTATTCAAAGGTAATTGTAAAGGTCCTGCAGTTTGTTGTTTGGCTACTTTTCCACCCACACAACGGTCTACTTTGTTTGTCAACCAGTCTTTACACGCTACTGCTTCTAGCTGCAATACTTGCTCTAAATAAGTTGAGATATTTTTCTTGTCGTATCCTAATTCGGCATAGTTTCTATCGATATTTTTATCGGTCATCACTACTTTTGGAGAACTACCAAAGAAATCTTCCAGGGCATAATCCATTGGTTTAGCACCAGTAGTTTTTGATTCGAATGTAAAACGATGATCACCAGTAACATCACCAACTTGGTACATAGGAGAGCGTTCTCTGTCTGCAATGCGTTGTAGAATGTCGATGTTTTCTTTGGCAATAACCAGTCCCATTCTTTCTTGTGACTCGTTACCAATAATTTCTTTTGCCGAAAGGGTAGGGTCACCAACAGGTAATTTGTCTAGATCGATTAATCCTCCTGTTTCTTCCACTAATTCCGAAAGGCAATTTAAATGTCCACCTGCTCCGTGATCGTGAATAGATACAATTGGGTTAACATCACTTTCCACTAATCCACGAATAGCATTAGCGGCACGTTTTTGCATTTCTGGATTTGAACGTTGGATTGCGTTTAATTCGATACCAGAACTAAAAGCACCTGTATCTGCAGAGGATACTGCTGCTCCACCCATTCCGATTCTATAATTTTCTCCACCCAGGATCACGATTTTGTCTCCTGTTTGTGGTTTTTTCTTTATTGCTTGATCTAATTTTCCGTATCCAATTCCACCTGCTTGCATAATGACTTTATCAAAACCCAATTTGCGAGCGTCTTCTTCATGTTCGAATGTTAGAATTGAACCCGTAATAAGTGGTTGTCCAAATTTGTTTCCAAAATCAGAGGCTCCATTAGACGCTTTGATCAAAATGTCCATTGGTGTTTGATACAGCCATTTTCTTTCTGTCATTCCGTTTTCCCAATCCCTATGATTCTCAGTAGATTTAGCTTCTAAACGAGAGTAAGATGTCATGTATACTGCAGTTCCTGCTAATGGCAACGAACCTTGTCCTCCTGCTAAACGGTCACGAATTTCTCCACCCGCTCCCGTTGCAGCTCCGTTAAAAGGCTCTACAGTTGTTGGGAAATTGTGTGTTTCTGCTTTTAATGAAATTACTGAGTCAAACTCTTTCACTTCATAAAAGTCAGCTTTGTCAGCACTTTTTGGTGCAAATTGTTGTACGCGTGGCCCTTTTACAAAAGCCACGTTATCTTTATATGCCGAGACAATATCGTTCGGGTTTTCCTGTGATGTTTTCTTAATTAATTTGAATAATGATGAAGGCATTTCTTCGCCATCTATTACAAATGTTCCATTGAAAATTTTATGACGACAGTGCTCTGAATTGGCTTGTGAGAATGCAAAAACTTCTGAATCGGTCAATTTTCTACCAATTTTCACAGCTAAGTTATCCAAATATTCTACTTCTTCGGGACTTAAAGCCAAACCTTCTGATTGGTTGTAGGCAGCGATATCTTCAATCTCTAGAATTGCTTCTGGCTCGATATTGATGGTAAAAATGTCTTGATCAAGTGCGCTGTACTTTTGCGAAAGCATCGGGTCAAAATCAGAGAAGTCTTCCGTTACGGCTTTAAATTCTTCGATTCTAATGATTCCTGAAATCCCCATATTTTGAGTAATTTCAACGGCATTAGTACTCCATGGCGTAATCATAGTGGCGCGTGGGCCAACAAAAAAATCCGTCAACACGGATTTTTCTATTTTATTGGAGTCGGCAAAAAGCCAATTTAATTTTGAAATGTCTTGAGCCGAAATTTCGTTTTGCGTCTGTACTGCAAAAACAGTTTTGCTTTGGTTTTCAAAGAAATGGATCATTGTTGTGTAGTTTGTTGTATTGCGTTGCAAATTTAGTTAATTAAGATTAAAATGCTAATAAAAAAAAGCGGCAATATTGCATTGCCCCCAAAAAGTTAGACACTATTTGGGGGCATTTTTATGGAAAGAAAAGTCAAGTATGATTACACATTTAAACTTGAATGTGTGGAA
>NZ_AUDO01000021.1 GCF_000425505.1 Flavobacterium frigidarium DSM 17623
TTCATAATAGCTCAAGTAATTTCACAGACATTTAAGGTCTCTTTTATGTTTAATTTTTATAAAAAATTAGATAAAGATGTTATTCGAATCCGCACTATGACTCAAAAACCGTTTAGAAAACTTAGAAGTTGTGGATACGGTAAAAATTCAAATTCAATAGTTTATGATAAATCTACAGACAGTCACAAAGCTTTTTTAAATAGTATTCGAAAGTAAATGGAAATGTTAAGTTTTCTTATGTCCTTAATGGTGATAAATCAGGTCGCAATGCATATGTATTAAATTTCATTATTTGTCGATAAGTACCATTTAAACAATAAAAAATTATCTTTTGAAATAGATTTATAACGAAAAAAACCACTCAAATAGAGCGGTCTTTATATTTTGAAAACGATAATTAATTTTGTTTTTCTATGTTTTGAAAGGCATTTTTAACCATTTCTTTTTCTTGTGGAAACCAACCTTGCGTTATTAAAACCAAACCAAATATCATTAAAACAATACTTATTCCTTTTTTTATTTTCAAAATATTCTTAGGAGTCATTTTCGATTTTAACTGCTTTGCAAGTAAAATTTTGATGCAATCAATAACCAAATAAGTTATAATTACAGCAGAGAAAAAAGTTAACATTCGACTGTTTTCCATTTGTAACTTAGGTCCTACTGAGATAATAACTGCCATCCAAAAACCCAAAACGCCTATATTGATCACATTCAATAAAAAGCCTTTTACAAACAAACTAAAATAGTTCTTTTTGATGATTTCTTGATCTATCACTGAGGTATTCATTTTCTTCTCTTTGCGAAGACTAATAAGCGAAATCACACCATAAGCAAACATGATAATTCCTCCAAAAATAAATAAAGCAGGCTTGTCTTGTAAACTTTGAATCAATCTATAACTTCCTAAATAAGCAATGGCAATAAAGAAAACATCTCCTAAAACCACTCCTAAATCAAACACAAGAGCTGCTCTAAATCCTTTGATAATGCTCGTTTCTAACAAGATAAAAAAGACTGGACCTATCATGAAACTTAGAAAAATTCCCCAAGGAATACCTGATAAAATATCGTTGATCATTATAAAATGAAATTTATTAAAAACTAAAAGAGCGCAATTTAAATTTTTTCTTCAATCTTACCACCAAAGACCCTTGCTTTATTAATTTGTTTTGGCTTACCAAAAATGAATATAGAGCCTCCTGCCCTAACTTTTGCATCGACCAATGCTGTTGCATAGATTTGAGCAGT
Source organism: Flavobacterium frigidarium DSM 17623 (assembly GCF_000425505.1). Lineage (GTDB taxonomy): Bacteria > Bacteroidota > Bacteroidia > Flavobacteriales > Flavobacteriaceae > Flavobacterium > Flavobacterium frigidarium. The sequence continues at coordinate 1,252 of NZ_AUDO01000021.1, forward strand.
TCCACCAGCAGAGACGCTAATAGACGTTTGAGAGGTTATTAAATCTCTTGAATCAAGAATTCCGCCTGTAAGCAAACTAGCATCGTGATTAATTGCTGTTCCAGTAATGGTAACATCAGCGCCTGTAACCACTCTTGTATTCAATTTTTCTGCAGCAACTTTTAATTTAATTTTAGCCCCTTCCCTAGCACTTACGTTAAAAATAGTAGCAGTAAAAATATCATCACTGCTCACCATAGATCCTTCACTTGCCTCTACTTCATCAATTTTTTTATAGTACACAGTTACTGAAATATTTTCTCCTGCTAATACTCTAGGAAACGGCATTCTTAATTTTAAATTGCCATTTTTATTCACAACCTCTACTTCATATTGACGGTCGCCTTCAATTACAACCTTATTTTCATTGGCTGCAATTAATTTAACATTCAACTTATCAAATACCAGTACAGCATTAAATTCACCAATAGATTTACTTACTTGAGAAAATACAGGCTGTAAAGCCATAATAAAAACAACGACAAATAACTTCTTCATATAACGTAACTATTTTATTTTTTGGTCTCGGTATTTCTTCTTAAAAAGTTGAAATCCAATTGTTTTTTTACTAAATCAGCATTTTTAACTTTTACATATATTTCGTCACCTAGCTGCAAAATATCATTTGATGTAGCACCTACTAAAGCGTACTGCTTCTCATCAAACGTGTAATAATCATCCTTGATGTCTCTAATTCGAACCATCCCTTCACATTTATTTTCGATAATTTCGACATAAATTCCCCACTCAGTCACACCAGAAATAACTCCTAAAAATTCTTCATCTTGATGATCCTGCATGTATTTCACCTGCATGTATTTTATAGAATCTCTCTCAGCATTTGTTGCTAAACCTTCCATAGTAGAACAATGCAAACATTTCTTTTCATAGACTTCCTCATCCGCAGATTTGGCTCCATCTAGATAAAACTGTAGCAAACGGTGTACCATAACGTCAGGGTAACGACGAATAGGTGAAGTAAAATGTGAATAATAGTTAAATGCAAGTCCGTAATGGCCTATATTATCTGTTGAATACTTCGCCTTACTCATGGAGCGAATCGCAAGTGTATCGATAAGATTCTGCTCTTTTTTACCATTAACATCAGCCATTAACTGATTTAATGATTTAGACACATCACCTTTATTTCTAAAGTCAATTTTGTAACCAAACTTAGCAATCACTGTTTGCATTGCGATCAATTTGTCTTCATTAGGCTCATCGTGAATACGGTAAATAAATGTTTTCTTTTGTTTTCCAATGTATTCAGCAACTTTTTTATTAGCCAAAAGCATGAATTCTTCAATTAAATGATTGGCGTCTCTAGAAACTTTAAAATATACTCCTTGAGGTTCTCCAGCATCATCTAAGTTGAATTTAACTTCTACTTTATCAAAAGAAATAGCACCATCTGCCATTCTTTTTCTTCTTAAAATTTTAGCTAACTCGTCTAATTTTAAAGTGGCATCTACAATTTCTGGAGCTACTACGTAAGATGCACCAGTAATCGAAATATCTTCTGGAATAGTATCTTCTTTAGTTTCGATAATATGTTGCGCTTCTTCGTAAGCAAAACGTTGATCAGAGAAAATAACTGTTCGACCAAACCATTGATTTACCACTTGTGCTTTTTCTGAAATTTCGAAAACAGCAGAAAAAGTATATTTCTCCTCCTGTGGACGCAATGAACAAGCAAAATTTGATAAAACTTCTGGCAACATAGGTACTACCCTATCTACTAAATAAACAGAGGTTGCACGTTGATACGCTTCATCATCAAGAATAGTTCCCTCTTCAAGATAATAAGAAACATCAGCGATGTGAATTCCTATTTCGTAATTTCCGTTTTCTAATTTTTTAAATGACAATGCATCATCAAAATCTTTGGCGTCTTTTGGGTCAATAGTAAAAGTCAGCGTATCACGCATGTCTCTACGATTAGCAATTTCATCTGCAGTTATTGAGGTATCAATTTTTTGTGCAAACGTTTCTACTTCAATAGGAAATTCTGATGGCAAACCATACTCGGCTAAAATCGCATGAATTTCAGTATCATGTTCTCCAGGTTTTCCTAACACTTTTACAACAGTTCCAAAAGGACTATCTGCTTTTTTAGGCCAATCTTCAATATGTACCAGTACCACATCTCCTTGCTCTGCCTCTCCTATTTTATCCTTTGGAATAAAAATATCAGTGTACATTTTTGGATTTGCTGTAGAAACAAATGAAAAGTTTTTTTGAATGTCAATAACTCCAACAAAGTCAGTTTTATTTCTTTCAATTACTTCAATTACTTCACCTTCTGGCTTTTTACCTTTTCGCTTGTTATAAACATACACCTTTACGATGTCTTTGTCTAAAGCATGGTTTAAATTATTCGTAGGAATAAACACATCTTCTTCTAACTCTTCACAAACAAAGTAGGCTGTTTTACGACCTGTCATGTCTATCTTACCTTCATAATAGTCCTGACTAGCAGCTTTAATTAGGTATTTTCCAGGTTCAGATTCTATAATTTTATCTTGAGAGGCTAAAATTTTTAAATCCTTAATGATTTGATTTCTACTCTGGGTATCGTCAAGCTCTAACTTAGCTCCTATTTGTTTATAATTGAATGCTTTATTAGCACTTTGCGATAGTATTTTTATAATTTTATCTGAGAGGTCTTTCTCTTTTTTTACCGGCTTTCTTAATCTTTTACTCATAAATCTTTTCTTAAAGGTCGAAAATTACAAAATAGTTAACAGTTATAAGAAAATAGCAAGGAGTTTTAAAGAAAATATAACTTTCAACAGTTAATTGTATCTTTATTGAAAGAATCAAAAATATGGAAAGATTTATCACTATTGCAGTCTTCGATTACATACATGAAATCGAAATATTAAAGCACAGATTAGATCACGAAGGATTGCAATATTTTTTTGAAAACGAAATCATGTCTTCGTTTGCTCCAATGTATTCGACTGCATTGGGTGGAATCAAACTTAAAATTCATCCTAACGATATTGAAACAGTAAAATCGATTCTTCATGAAATGAGATACGACAACAATCTTAGAATCGTTTAATTTTTTTGAAAGTTGTCAACACATATATAATTAAACAAAAAGAAAAATTAAATTTAAATTATTTATTAATGGGTATTATAGCGTGTTAATAGCTACTATAAAATTATTGAAAAAAGGTTTGAATTTTAGTTTTCGTCTTTTATATGGAGTTATTAACAATGAAGAAGGTTTATAAGATGCTTATTTTCAAAGAGTATTCAATTTTAATTAACAACGGTTGATAAACGAAAAGATACTGAAATTGTAAATAACTAATTTTTAAAATTATGTTGATAAACCTGTTTAGACTATTGATAACTTTTCTAAAAATTGAGACAACTTTTCTAGGTTTTTAAATCTCGGTTTTGGATTAGATAATTTTTTTAAACTACCAAAAAATAGTTCTAATATTCTTTCTCAACTTATTAACAATTTCTATTAACATAACGTTAACTGAATATCAAGTATTTAGCATACGCTATTAACAATGAGAAATTTTAATAAAAAATAGTAATTTAATATATTGATAATCAAATAATTAACTAGTTATTAATATTGTTAATAACTATGTAATATATTGATTACAAAGGTTTAAAGCATTTTATAAGGGCATCTCTAAAAATCAAACAATATAATTCTCAAATATTAAATGGTAAGAACAATTATCCAACATACTTTTGATAAATTTGCAGTACACAACTTAATACATAAATCATGAAAATTTCAATAGGAAACGATCACGCAGGACCAGACTATAAAAAAGCTATTGTAGCGATGCTTGAATCAAAAGGGTACGAAGTTACAAATTACGGAACCGATAGTGTCGATAGTGTCGATTATCCTGATTTTGCACATCCTGTAGCTACAAACGTGGAAGAAGGTAAGGCAGACTTCGGAATTTTAATTTGCGGTAGTGGTAACGGAATCGCTATGTCGGCAAATAAACATCAAAATGTACGTGCTGGTTTATGCTGGATTAAAGAAATTGCTGCATTGGCAAGACAGCATAATGATGCTAATATTGTTTGTATTCCAGCTAGATATACCTCGATACAACAAGCGATTGAAATTGTAGAAACTTTTTTAACTACTGATTTTGAAGGTGGAAGACATCAAAATAGAGTAAATAAAATTGCTTGTTCATAACTCATTTGTCTTAAAATAAGAAAGGGTTAAGCATCACGCTTAACCCTTTTTTATTTTATAAAACTGTCTATTTAAATGCGTACTACTTTATAGTAGGTTGCCAAGAAGAGCAATACAATTTGAAAAAATACTATTGTAAAAAATCGAACTAAATAACTTCTTTTTGATGTTTTATGTCTAAAAAGTAACATACTTATACCTGAAGCAATAGTACCTCCAGCTAGTACAAAGAGAAGCAGCGTGCGTTCCGGAATGCGATATCGGCGTTTTTTAGCCAGATGTTTATCATAACCTATCAATATAAAAGCGATACTATTTACAACTAAAAAATAGTAGAATAAAAAATTCATTTGAGTCTATTTAAGTTTCAAAGATATTATTTTAGCTGTCCGAAAAAAAATAAAATGAACAACATACAATTCATCTCCAAGTCTGTTAATACAGCAGCCGTAAACATTCAAAAAACTGTTCAATTATTACAAGAAGATTGTACAATTCCGTTTATTTCCAGATATCGAAAAGATACTACTGGAAATCTAGACGAAGTACAGATCGAAAATATAGCCAAGCTTCAAAAGGAATATGAAGTGATTGTAAAGCGCAAAGAAGCGATTTTGAAATCAATCATGGAGCAAGGAGCCATGAACGAAACCTTGTTTGCTAAAATTGACAAAAGCTTTGATTTGCAAGAGTTAGAAGATTTCTATTTGCCCTATAAAAAAAAGAAAAAGACCAAGGCCGATGTTGCTCGTGAAAACGGATTAGAACCACTGGCTAAAATCATTATGGCGCAAGGCAAAAATGATGTTGATTTCTTGTCGACTAAGTATTTGAACGAAAATGTAACAAACGAAGAGGCTGCTTTACAAGGTGCGCGTGATATCGTAGCCGAATGGATTAATGAAAATATATATGTTCGAAAGCAACTGCGACGTTTATACGAGCGCAAAGCTACGATCACCACTAAGGTCGTTAAAAGCAAAAAAGACGAGGAAGCAGCACAAAAATTCAACCAATATTTTGAGTGGTCAGAGCCGTTGACCAAAGCACCTTCGCACCGCTTGATGGCTATGTTACGTGCCGAAAATGAAGGTTTTATTAAGTTTAAAGTCGAAGTTAACATTGATGATGCGTATGCAATTATTGATGAAATAGTACTAAAAGGTCAAAGTGCAAGTACCTCACATGTGCAATTGGCAATTGAAGACAGTTACAAACGTTTACTAAATCCAGCAATTTCTAATGAAGCGTTGCAAGAAGCGAAGGCAAAGGCAGATGCCAATTCTATTCAGGTTTTTGCTAATAATTTAGGACAATTATTGTTGGCACCGCCTTTGGGTGAAAAACGAATTCTAGCGATTGATCCTGGTTTTAGATCGGGATGTAAAGTAGTTTGTTTGGACGAAAAAGGAGATTTATTATACAATGAAAATATCTATCCGCACGCGCCGCAGAACGAAACGGCCATGGCGATGAAAAAGATAAAATCCATGGTAAACGCCTATAAAATTGATGCCATCTCTATAGGAAACGGAACTGCTTCACGCGAAACCGAATTTTTCATCAAGAAAATTGCTTTTGATAAATCGGTGCAAGTATTTATCGTTTCAGAGGCTGGAGCTTCAGTTTACTCGGCATCGAAAATTGCTCGAGAAGAATTTCCAGATTATGATGTGACCGTTCGTGGTTCGGTTTCAATTGGGAGACGATTGTCTGACCCGTTGGCCGAGTTGGTAAAAATTGACCCAAAAGCCATTGGAGTAGGACAGTACCAGCATGATGTGGATCAAAATAAATTAAAAGAAGAACTAGATAATACGGTGATTCGTTGCGTGAACTCAGTAGGGATCAATATTAACACAGCGAGTAAACATTTGTTGAGCTACGTGAGTGGAATAGGAGAGAAGTTGGCTGAAAACATTGTAAACTACCGCTCTGAAAACGGTCCATTCGAAGACAGAAAACAATTGAAAAAAGTGCCCCGCCTGGGTGAAAAGGCATACCAGCAAGGAGTAGCCTTTATCCGAATTTCTAATGCTAAAAATCCGTTAGATAATTCGGCGGTGCACCCAGAAGCGTACAAGATTGTGGAAAAAATGGCCAAGGATTTAAAATTGACCGTCAATGATTTGATAGCCAATAAAGAAAAAACAGCCTTAATCAAACCAGAGAATTACATCACTCCAGAAATTGGATTATTAACTTTGAAGGACATTATTAAAGAGCTCGAAAAGCCAGGATTAGACCCAAGAAAAGCCGCAAAAGTGTTTGAATTTGATCCAAATGTAAAAACCATAAAAGACGTAAAATCTGGAATGATTCTGCCAGGAATAGTGAATAACATCACAAACTTTGGTTGTTTTGTAGACATAGGAGTCAAAGAAAGTGGTTTGGTACATATCTCACAACTTAAAGCAGGCTTTGTAAGCGATGTAAACGAAGTAGTGAAGTTACACCAACACGTTACCGTAAAAGTAACTGAGGTGGACGAAGATAGAAAGAGAATTCAATTGACGATGGTGATTTAAGTTTTGAAGAGTACAATCAACTTCCCCGTAGTTTGTCTCGCTTAAAGCGTCTCAGCAACTATGATTCACTTGTGTAGAGACTCTTTCAGAGTGACAAATATTTTGTGATAAGATTTGTGTAGTAAAAATTGTGTAACAAATCTTCAACAATAATACTCCACAATCAACTTCCACCTAGTTTGTCACGCTGAAAGCGTCTCAGCTAATGTGAGTAACTTGTGTAGAGACTCTTTCAGAGTGACAATAGTGTGTGAAGAGTATTGTGTTATGATTTTTGAGAAAAAGAAAGAGACAAAGTTACGTCAAAATTTACTTCCCCACCGTTTATCACGCTGAAAGCGTCTCAGCAATTTTGAATTATTGATCTAGAAACTTTTTCGAAGTGATAATTGTAATTTGCTAATACCTTAATAATTAACTACTTTGGGCTACTATAACTTCACTAACAACGTCAAAATACAGCTTTTATGATTGAATACACAGAGGGTATTTATAATTTTTATGTCTACATAATAACTAATAAAAACAAGAAGGTACTTTATACTGGTGTGACTAATAATTTACGAAGACGTTTAGGAGAGCATAAAAACAAACTAAACCCAAATAGTTTTACTGCTAGATATAATGTAGAGTTTTTACTTTATTATGAACATTTTGGTTGGATACAACTAGCAATCGCTAGAGAGAAAGAAATTAAGTTGATGAATCGGGATTTAAAAGAAGAGTTAATAAATACGATAAATCCTGAATGGAATTTTTTGAATGAATTGTTTTGAGACTCTTTGTAATCACAAATTTAACTGTAATAATACTCATTAAAGTTTTTCACGCTGAAAGCGTCTCAGCAACTGTGAGTTACTTATGTATAGACTCTTTCTGAGTGACAAATATTGGGTGATAAATATTGTACTAAAATTTTTGGTTAAAAGTACTTAACAATAATAATCCACAATAAACGTCCATTTAGTTTGTCACGCTGAAAGCGTCTCAGCGATTGCGAGTTAGTAATGTAGAGACTCTTTCAGAGTGACATATATTGTGTGATAAAGTTTGTAGTAAACGTTGCTTAAAAAGTACTTAACAATAATGCTCCACAATCAACTTCCACCTATTTTGTCACGCTTAAAGCGTCTCAGCAACTTTGAGTTACTTATGTAGGGACTCTTTCAGAGTGACAAATATTGTGTAAAAAGCACTCGACAAAAGTATTACCTAATTTACTTCCTTTTAGTTTGTCACGCTTAAAGCGTCTCAGCAACTGTGAGTCACTTAGGTAGAGACTCTTTCAGAGTGACAATATTGGGTGATAATGATTGTAGTAAACTTTGCCTAAAAAGTACTTAATGATAATAATTACCAATATTCTTCCATCTAGTTTGTCTCGCTGAAAGCGTCTCAGTAACTGTGATTCGCGCAGGTAGGTACTCTTTCAGAGTGACAATATTATGTCATAACACTCCTGCGATAAGCTACAATTTACAAAAACAACATAATGACAGTTAATACGATTCCTGCTGCAGTAAAATACATTCCTTTTTTAAAAATAGTAGTTTTTGGTGTAAACATCCAGAATGTCGAAATCACAAAGAAGAACAACGATAATCCAAAAAATATATTCAAAAAGAATAATGGATCGCCAGTTTTTGCTTTGTGCATATTATTCATTTTTTCAATTATGAAAGGTTGACTCGTCGTTTTATACGCAGCTGCTCCAGTTTTCTTATTGTACGTTCCTTCTTTGAAAAAAACGACATCTCCCTCTTCACGTTCTGCTTTAAATTTTCTTAAATGCAGTTCCTTACCCAATTCTTCACCAGTTAAATTGGGAGCAATTGTTTTGACAATATTTTTTTCTTGCTTTAAAAAATCAGTATCTCTAAAAATTAAAATGATACCGCTCAATGCGTACACTGCTATTATTCCTGCAAGGAAAAACCCTAAATAACGGTGTATTATACGCATCAAATTACTTGATTTTTTCTTTTTTTTCATCTCCTTTGAGTCTTAAGTTATGGTCTGTTTACTTTTTTCAAAGGGCGAAAATACACAATTAAGATTAATTCTAAATAATGTTTAAGATATTTTTCTTATTTTTTGTTAATTGGCAATGATCAGTAACAAATAAATGTACAGATCGTTGAAGTCATTGTTAGCATTTCAGCAACTATGTGTAACTTGAATGTAGTTCTTTGAAGGTGATAAATATAACATGAAGAAACTGGTGTAATATGCTAAAGTGGTAAATACCGTTGATTAAAATTACTTCTAATTCAGAATCCAATTACTCATTTTATCTAAAACTTCAACTGAAATAGTCTGTTCTATTTTAGCATATTCTGATATTGCTCCAGTCTGTGCTTCTTGAAAAAGATGGTTTAATCCGTCAAATTTGTGAACAGTAAAATTTTTATTCTTAGCTTTTCTTAGAGAATTTGCGATACCGTTGAGGTTTTCAGTGGCTATAACTTGGACATCTTTAGTACCGTTGATTGCTAGAACAGGTATAGTGATTTTAGACCAATAAAAATTGGGATCATATTTTATAAAATTTACAAACCAAGGCATCGTTAATTGTATCAATTGATCATCTATGAATGTATTAATTTGATTATCAGTTCCTAATTGTTCATTAGGTAGATTTTTCATTTGAACAATCAAAACTTCTCTTAGATCAGCTTTTAAATTGGAACCTGAATAATTTTTAATGAACGAGTAAACCGTTTTATTGAAATTAGCACTAGTATCTGTTTCTTCATTTTGTATTCCGTTTGATTTCGAAACGGCTTTTGTTTGTAGCAACATTAATTCATCAATTGCAATTCCTGGTCCTGCCATTGCAATAATAAATTTTACATTTTTATTTTTTGAAGCGACGATTGGAGCAATTAAACCGCCTTCACTGTGACCTAATAATCCAATATTTTTATAACCTCTGCTACTTAAATACTGGACAGCTGTATTGATATCTGAGGCAAAATTTTCAGTGGTATCCTCATTCGAACCTTTAGAAGACTTCCCTATACCGCGATCATCTAAACGTAGTACTCCAATTCCTTTATTGGCAAAATCATCGGCAATTACCCAAAACGGTTTGTGACCAAAAACTTCTTCATCGCGATTTTGACTTCCTGAACCCGTCATCATTACTACCACTGGAAAGTCAGTTCTACCTTTAGGAGTCGTCAACGTTCCCGATAAGGAATTTTTATCTATGGAATTAATAAACGAAACCTCTTCGATTAAATAATTGTAAGGCGGTTTAGGTTCTTGAGGACGCTCACCGTAAAGCGGAGCTGCCGTTTCCTTTGTTAAATTCATTGGGAAATTGATACCTCTTTGTGTAAACACACCAGAGATCTCAGTACCATTAAACGTTCCTATATACTCAATATTTAAATTGGTTAGCTGTATTATCAATTTGTTATTTTCAAATGCAGTCATCGTACTAGCTAATGCCATTGGGCTTTGTAAAGGACTAGTTAAGGTCGATTTATAACCTGTTTCTGCTTTTTCAATTTTAAAAATTAAGGGCAATGTAGTTCCTTGAACATTAATTTTTCCGTTCCAAGATCCCGTAATTTCTTGACTAAAACCATAAGAGCTGCATAAAACGGCTACGAGTAAAAATAGGAGATTCTTCATAAAAACAAAAATTTGATTGTTTGACAATGCTGTAGGTATCCAAATAAAAAAATCCCAAATGCCAGGTATTGGGATTTGGGATTACTCTACTTAAACCATTGAAGGTTAAATAACTAAGTAAAAATTACTCTTTAGTTTCTTCTTTTTTCTCAGTTGCGTGTTCGTCTTTAGAAGCATTTTTAAATTCTTTAATTCCGCTTCCTAAGCCTTTCATTAATTCTGGAATTTTTTTACCTCCAAAAAGTAATAAAACAACTGCTAAAATAACTAGGATTTCTGTAACACCAAATCTTCCCATGATTGAATAATTTATTGCCTTGGCAAATTTTTAATAAATGTAGCGACAAAGGTAAATAGAATAACTTTATGTGCGCTCATTTTAAGACATTTATTTAATAGCGGCTAAGTTAAAGATATATTAAAGGAACTACTATTCATGCATTCTAGCTCTAGATGGCAGGCAAAGTATAAACGTATGCTTTAATTATTATATTTGTATGATAAAGAAGTGATATGGCTGGAAAGAGATTAAAAAGGAAAAAGATTCATAAAAAATTATTCACAAAAAACCGACTGGTTATTTTGAATGAAGACACCTTTGAAGAAATATTTTCTTTGAAATTAAATTTGATGAATGTTTTTGTGGTGGCTTCCTTAGGCGCCATTTTATTAATTTCGATCACTACATTTATTATTGCATTTACACCACTTAGGGAATTTATTCCTGGATATTCTTCTTCAAAATTGAAAAAAGATGCCACTGAACTAGCGTTAAAATCAGACTCTTTAACCGTGGCCTTAAAAAAGAACGATGCCTATATCAATGCAATTCAAAAGGTTTTAAATGGCCAACTCGAATATGCAAAATTCAATAAAGATTCTATTTTGGCTATAGCCGAAGACCCACAACCGCAAGTCGATTTAAAAGCTTCGGAAGCTGAGATTGAACTGAGAAAAGAGGTAGAATTGATCGAAAAAAAGAACGTTTCTAAAAAATCAAAATAAAAGTTTCCTGCTTTAATTTTAAATGAACACGATATAAAATGTCAATAAAATCAATTGCTGCAAAAGTATTTGCTAAAAAAATAGTGAAACAAACCCAAGCTTGGGCAATGCATCCTGCAGAAAGTCAGCAAAAAGTATTTTTATCTTTAATCGCTGATGCAAAAAATACCGACTTTGGCGTAGACCATAATTTTAGTCAAATAAAAACTTTTCAAGATTTTGCTAAACAAGTACCTATTAGGGATTACGAAGATTTAAAACCCTATGTTGAAAAAGTAGTAAAAGGTCAAGAGAATGTGCTCTGGAAAGGAAAGCCATTATATTTTGCCAAGACATCAGGCACGACTTCTGGAGCAAAATATATTCCGTTGACAAAGGAATCGATGCCTTTCCATATTCAAGCAGCACGAAATGCTATTTTACATTACATTCATGAAACGGGCAAATCTGATTTTGTAGATGGTAAAATGATTTTCTTGCAAGGAAGCCCAATATTAGAGGAAAAAAACGGAATACAGTTTGGTCGTTTATCTGGAATTGTAGCGCATTTTGTTCCTAAGTATTTGCAAAAAAACCGCATGCCCTCGTTAGAAACAAATTGTATTGAGGACTGGGAGAAAAAAGTCGATGCCATTGTAGAGGAAACTTTCAATGAAAATATGACCGTAATTTCGGGGATACCTTCTTGGGTGCAAATGTATTTTGAGCGCTTGCAACAAAAAGGCGGTAAAGCTGTAGGGGATATTTTTAAAAACTTCAATCTATTCATTTACGGCGGAGTAAACTTCGAACCTTATAGAGCAAAATTTGAAAATTTAATAGGTCGAAAGGTAGATAGTATCGAATTATTCCCTGCTTCAGAGGGATTTTTTGCCTATCAAGATTCTCAAAAGGAGAAAGGAATGTTACTGCTTCTAAATGCTGGTATATTCTATGAATTTGTTAAAAGCGACGAATTCTTCAATGAAAACCCACGACGTTATACCATTGCTGAAGTTGCGGTAGGGATAAATTATGTAATGATTATTTCTACAAATGCGGGGCTCTGGGGTTATAATATAGGAGACACGGTTCAATTTACAACATTGAAACCGCATCGAGTAATTGTTTCAGGAAGGATAAAACATTACATATCTGCTTTTGGAGAACACGTAATTGGTACCGAAGTAGAACGTGCTTTACAAGAAGCAATGCAAGGAACTACCGTGCGAGTAAATGAATTTACAGTTGCTCCACAAATCAATCCAGTATCGGGTTTGCCATTTCATGAATGGTTTATTGAATTTGAAAATGTACCTGAAAACGCAAGCGCTTTTGCAGAAGCGATAGACGATGCCATGAGAAAACAAAACATATACTATGATGATTTAATCGTAGGAAATATTTTAAAAAAGCTAGTCGTTACTCCGGTTGTCAAAAACGGGTTTCAAGATTATATGAAATCGATAGGCAAGTTGGGAGGACAAAATAAGATTCCGAGATTATCTAATGATAGAAATATTGTAGACCAATTAAAGACTCAATAAAAAAATTACCTTTGCAGGTTAGAAAATAGAAAAAAATGAGAGAGACTAAAAACATATCAAGATCTAGAGCACAAGAATCATCGGCTGCTATTGAAAAAATGTACATTACGATGCGTCATTTATTCAATAGAGGATTTTACAAACCTATGGGGATTTCAGGAGACACTTTACGTGAAGCATTGTTAGCTTTACGTCCTGAAATTTATGGAAATATCGCAGAAGAAAAAGTAGAATTAAATGGACTTTTATATGTGATCGAACGTTTACCAATGGGAATTGAAGAATGCCGATTTATCAACTTAACCTCTGATGAAGGGTATTCTAGATCACACTTTAAAGCAATTGTTCCTCCTAAAAGAAGACGTAATTGCTACCGTATTGACGAAGAACAAATGAACGTTGAAATTACACGTGGTCGATCAGATATCTATGATATTTTGACGCACTTAACGTTTATTTTTATCGAATCACATAAAATTAGAAATAGAGTTTTACTTGACGATGCAGGAGAAGTTTCTCGCGACTGGATGAAGCTAGAACAAGCAGTATCTCAAACGAAGAAATTATCATTAGTAGAAAAAGAGAAAGCAATTTCTCATGCTGCAAATATATTGGGTAGAACTTTTGAAGAGGTATTAAATATTTACGACGCCTTTGGTTCAGAGGCTGCACCAGACCGTTTTTTACATGTAATTTATTGGTTAGGAAAGTTGGCTATTGAAGAAATTATAGGCAATAACAAACGTACAATTACTTTTAGCCCTATTTTAAGAGAGCGTTTAGGACATCACATTCATGGGGAAATATGGGCTACAAATATCAAAGAGGTTTTAAAAGAAAACGGATTATTAGAAAGACCAATTCATGTTATTAGTGCTAATATGCACTCTGTGATGAACTCGATTTTTGCCACTAATGTTTTAAAAACACAGTTCAAAGACAAGTCTGATTTCTTTATTTATGAAGAATTGAGTAAATCTGGAGCTCATGAGGTGCGTAATAAAGTACAAGAAGTCGCTTTAAAACAAGGAATGATTTCGGTGCCGGATAGTTCAGGGACAAATATAGATGTTCAAATTTTTGACACAGCAAAAATCAATTGGGCAAACTCGTCCTTCCCTGCTGCAAAACTAGGTGATAAACAGCCGGTATTGATTGTAATGGATTATGCCTTTGGAGAGCAAGCTTATGAAACTATTGATGAATTGTTGAAACCATTTAAGAAAGATATTTTACTTAATGTAGAATCAGTTTCTATCATGGGGAAAGCAGGAATTCTAGAAGGAGGTAAGGGTGATATTATGATTCCTAATGCCCACATCAATGAAGGAACAGCAGATAATTATTTCTTCGAAAATGAATTATCAGCTGAAATGTTTGAAGGAAACGATATTGATGTATTTGCAGGAGCAATGGTAACTGTTCTTGGAACGTCATTGCAAAATAGAGATTTATTAAAATTTTTCCACGAATCAACTTGGGGAGTAATAGGTCTTGAAATGGAAGGATCTTACTATCAAAAAGCAATTCAATCTGCCTCAAAAATTAGAAAAAGTGTACCACACGATATCAAAGTGAGATATGCTTATTATGCCTCAGATAATCCATTAGAAACAGGAAGTACATTAGCTTCTGGAGGATTAGGTACAACAGGTGTAAAACCAACGTACTTGATTACAATTAAAATATTAGAGCAAATTTTTAACTCTAAATAAAATTGGGATATAGCTAAATATGCTATTGATCGAATACTAAAAGCCATTGAAACTAACTTATTTAAATAAGATGTTTCAGTGGCTTTTTTTTTATAATCTTGCTAGTGATACTATTGTAAATTCATAGCTGCTGAGGTAGTGGTATTCGAAAATAAAAAAGCTTAGAGAGCCTAAAAAGTAGTAAATGTATTTTTATTTACTTTCGAAAAAAACGAATTTTAAGACTAGAAAATTGCCGTAATTTAGGAAGTTATAAATATGATGTGTATTGCTCTTAAAGCGGTTTAAAATGCGTTAATCTTGAATGTTTTTTATACCTTGCAGCAGTAAAATATAGTTATGAAAAGGATACTTATCACTGGTGCTGCAGGTTTTTTAGGGTCACATTTATGTGATCGTTTTATCAAGGAAGGATATTACGTTATAGGAATGGATAATCTTATAACAGGCGATTTAAAAAATATCGAACACCTCTTTAAATTAGAGAATTTTGAATTTTATCATCATGATATTACCAAGTTTGTTCATATTCCTGGACAGCTAGATTATATTTTACACTTTGCTTCTCCGGCCAGTCCTATCGATTATTTAAAAATTCCTATTCAAACATTGAAAGTGGGATCATTAGGTACGCACAACCTTCTGGGACTAGCTCGTGTAAAAAAAGCACGTATTTTGATTGCATCTACTTCTGAAGTTTATGGAGATCCATTAGTACATCCTCAAACAGAAGAATATTACGGAAATGTCAATACAATAGGGCCAAGAGGAGTCTATGACGAAGCGAAGCGTTTTCAGGAATCAATTACTATGGCGTACCACACTTTTCACGGTGTAGAAACCAGAATTGTTAGAATTTTTAATACTTACGGACCTAGAATGCGATTGAACGACGGTCGCGTGATTCCGGCGTTTATAGGTCAGGCATTACGTGGTGAAGACTTAACTATTTTTGGCGATGGAATGCAAACAAGATCTTTTTGTTATGTAGACGATCAAGTCGAAGGAATTTTTAGATTGTTGCATTCTGATTATGTTTATCCGGTAAATATTGGAAATCCTGACGAAATAACAATTAAAGATTTTGCTGAAGAAATCATCAAATTAACGGGGACAAACCAGAAGATTGTCTATCACGCCTTACCAGAAAACGATCCTTTACAACGCCAACCAGACATAGGTAAAGCTAAGGAATTACTAGGATGGGAAGCCAAAGTGAATCGTGAGGAGGGAATGAAATTGACTTATGATTATTTCAAATCACTCTCAAAAGAAGAACTCTCAAAAGAGGAGCACAAAGATTTTACAGATTATATAAAATAAAAACAACTACATATCAGTTTTGATAACTACTGAAAATAAAGCTTTAAATAAAATAGTAAACGCTTAATAACGAGTGCTTACTATTTTTTAACTTTTTAATAATTAATTATTATTTACGTGTAAAAGCAATTATTTTTGCCAAACAACTAAAAACACAACAAATGACAATTTTACTACTGGGTTCAGGCGGAAGAGAGCATGCTTTTGCATGGAAAATGACTCAAAGTCCGCTTTGCGATCAACTATTTGTAGTTCCGGGAAATGCTGGAACTGCTGCCATTGCAACAAATATCAACATCAGTCCAACCGATTTTGAGGCTATAAAAGCATTAGTACTTAAAGAGAAAATAGGGATGGTAGTTGTAGGACCAGAAGATCCATTAGTAAAAGGAATTTTTGATTATTTCAAGAATGACGATCAGTTAAAAGATATTCCTGTAATTGGACCATCAAAAGTAGGTGCGCAATTAGAAGGAAGTAAAGAATTTGCCAAAGAATTTTTAATGAGGCACAACATTCCTACTGCTGCTTACGACAGTTTTACAGCTGAAACAGTAGAAAAAGGATGTGATTTCTTAGAAACGTTAAAAGCACCTTATGTATTAAAAGCAGATGGTTTAGCTGCGGGCAAAGGAGTTTTGATTATTCATGATTTGGCCGAAGCCAAAGAGGAATTACGCAACATGCTTGTGGGACAAAAATTTGGTGAGGCAAGTTCGAAGGTAGTGATCGAAGAATTCCTTGACGGAATCGAATTAAGCTGCTTTGTATTAACAGATGGTAAGAACTACAAAATTTTACCAACAGCAAAAGATTATAAACGCATAGGTGAAGGAGATACTGGATTGAATACAGGCGGAATGGGAGCTGTTTCTCCAGTTCCTTATGTCGACGCTGTTTTAATGGAAAAAATCGAAACACGCATCGTTAAACCTACAATTGAAGGTTTTCAAAAAGATGGAATTGAATACAAAGGATTTGTATTTATTGGTTTAATCAATGTGAACAACGAGCCTATTGTTATTGAATACAACGTGCGTATGGGAGATCCAGAAACAGAAGTTGTTATACCAAGATTAAAAACTGATTTAGTAGAATTGTTTTTGGCTACAGCCAATGAAAAATTAGACGAAATAACTTTAGAAATAGATTCAAGAAGCGCTACGACTGTAATGTTAGTTTCTGGAGGATATCCAGAAAATTTCGAAAAAGGCAAAGTAATTTCAGGATTAGAAAATATAACTGATTCTATCGTTTTTCACGCAGGAACAAAATTAGAAGACGGAGCTGTTTTAAGCAACGGAGGTAGAGTAATGGCAATTACATCTTATGGAAATGATTTTCAAGAAGCCATAAAAAAATCTTACCAAAACATAGCTAAACTAAGTTTTGATAAGATGAATTTTAGAAAAGATATTGGTAACGATCTTTTATAATAAAGTAAGTCTTCCTTAATCCTAAAGCAATTTAGGGTTAGGGAGATTATTTTTTAAAGAAAGAGTGTGCTGTTGTATCTTGTTCTTCTGTACCTGCTTGGTCAAAAATTCTTAATTGTTTGATCCAGTATACCATCGCAGCTGCACAAATAGCCATGAAAATCCAGTTAATTAAATTAGCACCAAACCAAGATTTAAGTTCTAAGGCACGAATAAAGTCAAGAGGAGCAAATAGGATGTTTACAAATAAGTATTGAATTCCTTCGAAAAATGCTTTCATATCGTTAATATTATTTTGTTTTTTATTTTGTCTTAAATATTAAAAACTCTTAAGAAAGAATCTTTATCAACTTGCTCGTTTCTTTATTTAAACAAGTATTATATTTACAATCACAAAAGTATAAAATATCCTTATGATTACAAGCATTTTTAAAAAATCTACACCGTTAAATTTATCTTTGGTAGTATTTTTAATACTGAGTTTCTTTTTTATCTATCAATTTCAAGATTTAGCTTGGGCAAGTAATCTTGTAACTATAGGTAATAAGTTGACTATTTTATTGATTTTGTTGGGTTCAATTTTCTTTACAAATTTTATAGCTAACAAGAATGGAGTGAGCAAAGACACGGCTTATGTGATTTTATTCTTCTTTTTATTTGTTATTTTTTTTCCGTCTATATTTGATAAATTGGATCTAGTTGTATCTAATTTCTTTATCATTTTAGCCATTAGGAGGCTGATATCTTTGCAGTCGTTAAGTGCTTCAAAAGAAAAGATATTTGATGCATCGCTATGGATTTTTATAGCTGCAATCTTCCATTTCTGGAGTATTCTATATCTTGTTTTGGTATTTATTTCGATTATGTTCCACGTAGCAAGAGATTATAAAAACTGGTTGTTGCCTTTTATAGCACTTTTTGGAGTGAGCATACTATTTATTTTTGCGAGTATTGTGTTCCAATTTGATAGTACAGATTATTTGTATGAACAAATACAAACCAGTTTTGCTATCAATTATTTCAAATCAAATTATGAAAATGCCGCGCTATCAATATATGCTACAGTGATATTATTTTTTGTGGTTTCTATTTTTGGAAGTTTGTCAAACAGACCCTTAGTTTTACATACTACCTATAAAAAAATAGTAGCATCGCTATTTATAGGAATCGTTGTATACCTAGTTTCGGCAAATAAAAGCAATGACGTATTGTTGTTTACGGTTGCACCATTATCAATGCTAGCAGCAAGTCACATCGAAATGCCTCAAATTAAATTGAAGCAAGAGATGGTACTTATTGTCATTATTTTATGTAGTTTGTTTACTTTTTTCTCTCAATTATAATTTAGCTCCATAAGCTAAGTCTCCAGCGTCGCCAAGTCCTGGAACGATATAAGATTGATCGTTTAGCTTTTCATCAGTAGCAGCAATCCACAAGTGACAGTTGTCTGGAAGGTTTTCTTCTAGAAATGCAATTCCCTCAGGCGCAGCAATAACTACGGCAATGTGAATGTCTTTTGGTGTGCCTTTTTCAACTAGTTTTTTATACACTGCAAGTATCGATTGCCCTGTTGCAAGCATGGGATCAATAATCAATAGATACTTATTTGTAGTGTCGGCAATGGCTTGATATTCGACTAATATTTCAAAATCTGCATCATTGTTGGGATGATGCCTGTAGGCAGAAACGAAGCCATTCTCAGCATTATCAAAGTAGTTAAGAAACCCTAAGTGCAATTGTAAACCTGCTCTTAGAATAGAGCAAAGAATAATTTGATCTTTAATTTCAGTGGTTTCTTTTGTTCCTAGCGGTGTTTGTACAGATAGATCTTGGTAATCTAACTCTTTACTCAACTCATACGCCATTATTTCACCTATCCTTTCAATATTTCTTCTAAAACGCATGCTGTCTTTGTGAACATTTACATCTCTAATTTGTGTTAGAAAATGATTTAATACGCTGTTTTTTTCTGATAAATTGTGAATTTGCATGATGTGAGTATTAATGATAAAGGATCGCAAGTAAGCTACAAAATTGTTAAATGCGCAACCAGAATAGATTTGTGTTATGTAATTTTTTTATAAAAGTATAAAAAGTATCTTTGTAACTATTAAAATATAAAAATTATGTTTTCAAAACTAGCGTATTCCGTATTTGAAGAAAGTATCAAAGACTATCATCAATTTGATAATGTTGATCAACCTATAAACAATCCTTTCCCAAAAGATAAATTCGAACATTTATT
The DNA here is from genome assembly GCF_000425505.1 of Flavobacterium frigidarium DSM 17623. Classification (GTDB taxonomy): domain Bacteria; phylum Bacteroidota; class Bacteroidia; order Flavobacteriales; family Flavobacteriaceae; genus Flavobacterium; species Flavobacterium frigidarium. Next base: position 20,903 of record NZ_AUDO01000021.1, read on the forward strand.
GTACTTGAAAAATTGGATTGATACCGTGCAATGGCACTTTGAAGACATCATACGTGATCCAAATATTGATCCTGTAGCGGCTTTGACTTTAAAGAGAAGAATTGATGCTTCAAATCAAGAGCGTACCGATATGGTTGAATATATCGATGGATATTTTTTACAAAAATACAGTAGTACAGTAGTAAAAGAAAACGCAAAAATAAACTCAGAGAGTCCAGCATGGGCTTTTGATAGATTATCGATTTTGGCACTTAAAATTTATCATATGAATGAGGAAGCTACTCGTGCAGAAGCAAGTCAAGATCATAGAGATAAATGCCAAGCTAAATTGAATATCCTATTAGAACAAAGAACAGATTTATCTACTGCAATTGATGACTTGTTAACTGATATCGAGAATGGGGACAAGTTCATGAAAGTGTACAAGCAAATGAAAATGTACAACGATGATGAATTAAACCCTATTTTATATCAAGCTAAGAAGTAAGCAACGTATTTTGATTACTCTTTTTTAATTTAAATACAGCACTATTGTCAGCTATAATTAAGCATATTGCCGTCATGAGACTATCCGCAATGGGAGATGTCGCCATGACGGTTCCTGTTTTACGAGCCTTTGTAAAACAGTATCCACACATTAAAATTACGGTGGTTTCCAGACCATTTTTCAAACCGTTTTTTGATACCATTCCTTCAGTTTCTTTTTTTGCTTTCGACGAAAAAGAGAAGCATAAAGGTGTTTTTGGTTTATTTCGAATGTATCAAGAATTGCGAGCATTAGAAGTAGATGCTTTTGCCGACTTACATAATGTTTTACGATCTAAAGTAGTGCGCAATCTTTTCGCTTTAAGCGGAAAAAAAACAGCTGCTGTAGATAAAGGTAGAGCCGAAAAAAAAGCGCTTACTAGAGCCGAAAATAAGATTTTAAAACCGTTGCCAACCATGTTCCAAAGGCATCAGCTGGTTTTTGAAAGATTGGGTTTTCCGATTGATTTATCGCATCCTAGTTTTCCTGAAAAAGCTAAATTATCTGAGACTATCTTAAACGCGATAGGAGGTAAGAGCCCTTTGCTAATTGGTATTGCTCCATTTGCACAATACAATTCAAAAGTGTACCCTTTGGATTTAATCCAAAAAGTAATTAATCAGTTAGCAGAGAATAGCGGTTATAAAATACTACTCTTTGGTGGTGGAAAGAAAGAGTCGGAATTATTAGATTCACTGTTGCAACAGCATACAAATGTGGTGAATATGGCCGGAAAAATAAAATTCACTGAAGAATTAGAGTTGATCAGTAACCTTGATGTCATGCTTTCTATGGACTCTGGTAATGCGCATATTGCCGCGATGCTGGGCGTGAAGGTAGTTTCGCTTTGGGGAGCAACCCATCCATATGCAGGTTTTGTGCCTTTTAATCAACCAGTAGAAAACAGCTTAGTTCCTGATAGAACAATTTATCCTCTATTGCCAACATCAGTCTATGGGAATAAAGAGGTAGAAGGCTATCAAGATGTGATGCGAACGATTACTCCAACGATGGTTGTCGAGCTAATCAAATCAAATTTGTAGTCGAGTTTTAATTAAGTATAAAAAAAAATCCAACCTGTATAAAAATAAAGGTTGGATTTTTTTATGAGTTATTAGTTTTTAAACATCATCATAATCTACTTTTAAAGAGGCTGAAGTAGGATGCGCTTGACAAGTCAAAATCAAACCGCTTGCAATTTCTTTATCAGTTAAGATTGAGTTTTTAGTCATCTCGGCAGTTCCTTCAGTAACACGGGCAATACAACTACTGCATATTCCGCCTTGGCAAGAATAAGGAGCATCGATTCCCTGCTTTAAAGCCGCGTCCAGAATGGTTTGTTTTTGAGACATATCAAATGATGTTTCTTCATCATCAACCATTACAGTGATTTTTGATTGGCCTTCTAACGATTCAGAAATTACATTTTCTTCAGTTGACGAAGTAAAAAGTTCAAATTTAATCGCCGACTCTTTGATATTATTTTCTTTCAGCACTCCTGAAACAGTGTTTATCATCGCTTCTGGTCCGCATAAATAGAATTTGTCAAATGATAATTCTTTGTGTTTATTATTCAAGACAAAGTTTACAGTTGATTTTTCAATACGTCCAAACAACGATTCGTCAACCTTAATTTGGCTGTAGACATAATGAATATACAAACGCCCCATAAATTGTAATTGCAGGTCGTGCAAATCTTGATGAAAGATAGTTTCTTGAGTAGATTTATTACCGTATACTAGTACAAAAGTGCTTTTTGGTTCGCTAATTAAAACCGACTTTATAATTGACAATACTGGAGTAATTCCGCTTCCAGATACAAATGCTGCGTAATTTTTTTGGCGATCAGCTTGTGGTTCAAATGTGAACTTTCCTTCAGGTGTTCCCACTTCTAGCGTATCACCTGCTTTTAATTTAGTGTTAGCAAATTGTGAGAAAGCACCATTTTTAACCGCTTTCACAGCAATACGTAGTTCACCACTTTCTGGAGACGAGCAAATAGAATAAGCGCGTCTAATTTCTTGACCATCTAACGTCAATTTAATATTTACATATTGTCCAGCTACAAAGCTGTAATTAGATTTTAATTCCTGTGGGACATTAAAAAGTATAGAAACAGCCGTTGCCGTTTCACGTTTTACTTCTTTTATAGTTAGTTTTAAAAATGATGACATGAGATAATTTTTTTACAAATATACTAAAGAGATTAGGTTTCTTTAAATCAAAATATTGAAATTTTACATACATAGAAGTATTATGTATAAGAATCTTATGTATATTTGTTAATCAAAATTTGTTCGAAATGAAAAATTCACAATTATATAAAGGAAGTTTGAATACCATTATCATGAAGCTGTTAGAGGAAAACGGCAAGATGTATGGTTATGAAATCACCCAAAAAGTAAAAGCAATAACTGCCGGCGAACTTAATATTACCGAAGGGGCTTTGTATCCTGCATTGCATAAACTGGAGGCAGAAGGAATTCTGGATGTCGAAATTGCAAAGGTTGATAATCGAATGCGCAAGTATTACAAACTAACCGAAGCAGGTGAGAAGGAAACTGTTAATCGCTTATCAGAGTTAGAAGACTTTATTAGAAACATGCAAAGTTTAGTGAACCCAAAACCTAGTTTAGAATTTTAATTATTTATGATGAAACTAACCAACCAACAAATCAATTACGTCGAAAATTATATCATTTCTAAAGATATTAAATGGTATGAACTACAAGTAGAACTTACAGATCATATGATTAACAGTATGGAAGAATTTTGGAAGGCGGATCCTGAACTAACTTTTCATCAAGTAAAACACTATGCTGAAGAAAGATTTGGTAGAAACGGGTTCAAAGCAATTGAAGAAGAACGTACGCAAATATTAAGAAAAGAATTTAGAAGGATGCAGTGGAAAATGATTGCTGATTATTTAAAGTTTCCAAAAATATTTGCAAGTGCACTAGCGCTTATCGTTATTTATAAATCTTCGTTTTATTTTGACAAGCCGGTAAAATTTATTGCGATGCTTTATATTTTGCTCTTGGTCGCATATATTCCTTCTTTTTACTCCTACTTCAGAAACAGGAAAATCAAAGGCAAACGCTTTCTACAAATTGAAATTAGTAATCCCATGGTGCTTGGATTTGGGTTTGTAAATTTAGGTTTAAATGGAGTAAGTCTTTCTATGGAATGGATTGAGCAATATAACATTTTAAAGCTATTATATTGTGCAGTTTTGATCTTAGGAGTTTTGTCTCTAATAACAGGGAAAAAAATATATGAGAAGTCATTGTCCAGTATCAAAAAACAATATCAACTTACTTAATTTTTTAGAATGCAACTAACCAACCAGCAAATCGCAACGATAGAACAAACCCTAGTTTTAAACGGTCTTGTGTACGATGATATAAAATCAGAATTAGTAGATCATATTGCTTCAGAGATTGAACTTGCAATCGATGACAAAGGAGTAGCATTTAGCGATGCCCTAAAAACAGCGTTCTCCAATTGGGAAGAACAGTTACATGGTAGTAGATCATATTGGATAAGAGGATATGCATTTGTTCCAAGAATTATTATTAAAAAATCATTAAAAATGGTAAAACATATTTTTTTGATGTCTTTAGCCATGGGGATTATTACTGCACTTGCAGTTACTTTTATTTTCAAGTTTAGTCCACAACAAGAGGTTCTTTTTGTATTAAATAGCATACTTCAAGTCACTGCTGGAAGCGGCATAGTATTGTTCATTTACTTTCGATACAAATTATGGCAATCCAAACATAAATCAACATTTAGCTTCTTATTTAATCAAAATGGTTTTATACAAATTATCAATTTAATGTTAGTCTCATCGGGTTTATTTAATTTTAGAGGTTATAGCAATTTTATGGATTCTTCTTTTATGCACAGTTTATTCCCAATTACTTTGTTATTTATCTCAGGATTTTATTTAAACGTGGGCTTCCAACATATAAGATTCGAAAAAAAATTATCTAAAGTATAATTATGCAATTAACCCAACCACAAATTGACCAACTATATACTTTCACGCGCCAACATTACGTCGAGTATTACGATTTACAAACGGAGTTAGTAGATCATCTTGCTAATGCTATTGAAACACAGTGGCGGGAGAATCCTAAACTTACTTTTGATGAAGCCTTGAATGTTGAGTTCAAGAAATTTGGCGTTTTTGGTTTCATGGAAGTCGTAGAAAATAGAAAAGCAGCTTTGTATAAAAAATACAACGGCTTAGTATGGCAACATTTTAAAGATTTTTTTGGTTTTCCAAAGTTGCTCTTGACTATTCTCTTGACTCTTTTAGTATTTACCATATTTAAAATCACTGATTACAAAGAAATCATTCTGTTAGGCTTTTTTGGTGCAGTATTCAGTTTTACAATCTACGGATTAATTCAGTCGAGAAGCCAGCAACAAAAAAACAGTAAGCAAAGTGAAAAGAAATGGCTATTTGAAGAAGTAATAAATCGTTATGGTAATTTTTCTGTAATTATGTTCGTGCCTTTCAATGTGGTTGTACAGCTATACAGTAGCATTCCACAATTATTTAAAAATGACTTTTACAGCTGGTGCTTGAGCATCATATTAGTACTGAGCTCATTTTTTTTATTTATTGTTTTTAAGATCATCCCATCAAAGACAGAGGCGTATTTAATGGACACTTATCCAGAATATAAATTACTTTCTGTGTAACGTTTTACACTTTTTACGTACTAATTTTATAAACCAAAAAAACCAAACCAATGATTAATAAGTTTATTTACCTTGAGTGGAAAGCTTTTTCAAGATCAGCATCCTTCGCAAAAAGTCTTGGATTCAAGATATTGATGGGCTTCGTGGCACTTTACTTCATCCTTATTTTTTTAGCGCTAGGAGTAGGCTCTTTCTACATTATGAAAAAGTCAAATTTAGATCCTCTTCTTGCCATCAATAAATTCCTGATTCTTTATTTTGCCGTAGATTTAACTATTCGTCTTTTGGCACAAAAAATTCCGGTGCTTAATATCAAACCTCTGCTGCTTTTAAGGATTAGTAAACCTACCATAGTTCATTTTTCATTGGGTAAAACCATGATTTCGTTTTTCAACATTATTCACTTTTTTCTATTCATACCCTTCACAATTGTTTTATTGATTGAAGGTTATGACGTGATCTCTGTATTGATGTGGTTTATGGCTATTTTTTCATTAATATATATCAATAACTTCGTCAATATATTGCTCAGTAATAAAGACAATTTGCTTGGTGTATTTATAGCAGTTGTAGCAATATTTGCTGGATTACAGTATTATAATTATTTCAATATCACTGATTATTTAGCACCAGTTTTCAATGCTTTTTTTGATACAAAGTGGGCATTTGCAATTCCTGTAGTTGCGTTATTAGCAATTTATTATACGTCTTTTAAATTCTTGATGAGCAACCTTTATTTAGATGCGGGACTTTCGTCAAAAACCGCTGTAGCAAGAACAGAGCAACTTACATGGTTAAATCAATTCGGGAGTACAGGAACATTTCTTAAAAACGATATTAAATTAATAATAAGAAACAAGCGTTCAAAAACAACTGTAGGATTAAGTGTTTTATTTTTATTCTACGGATTATTATTTTTCACGAATACAGATATGTATAATTCTGCCATGAAAATCTTTGGAGGTGTATTTGTTTCAGGAGGGTTTTTAATTGCATTCGGGCAATATGTACCTGGGTGGGATAGCTCATACTACCAATTGTTAATGACACAAAATGTATCCTATAAGGACTATTTAAAATCAAAGTGGTCGCTTATGGTTATTGCAACAATTGTCAGTACCATCTTGGCATCTTTTTATTTGTACTTTGGTTGGGAAACCTACCTAATTATTGTTGTAGGAGCTATTTATAATATTGGGGTCAATTCGCAATTAGTATTATTAGGTGGTGCTTTTAACAAAGCTCCAATAGATTTAAGCTCTTCAAAAGGGGCTTTTGGAGATAAAAAAGCGTTTAACGTTAAAACCATGATTATATCCATTCCGCAATTAGGACTGCCTGTTTTTATTTATTGGTTAGCACTGAAATATGCTTCTGCAAACACAGGTCTTATCATCATTGCAGTATTAGGCGTATTAGGTTTACTATTTAAAAGTAAAGTATTTGTCTTGATTGAAAAAATTTACAAGAAAGAGAAATACGCAACTATTGCGGCCTACAAACAAACTAGCTAAAATTGACTTAAAACAAACTAATCAACAACCGATTAATTTCTAACCATGATACACGCACAAAACCTTTCGAAAAAATACAATAATACGACCGTTTTAAATATAGAAAATCTTGAAATTCCAAAAGGACAAAGCTTAGGACTAGTGGGAAATAATGGAGCAGGAAAAACCACCTTTTTTAGTTTACTGCTTGATTTAATCCAGCCTACAACGGGCCACATCACTAATAAAGATATTCAAGTCAATAACAGTGAAGCTTGGAAGTCTTTTACGGCTGCATTTATTGACGAGAGTTTCTTGATAGGATATTTAACTCCTGAGGAATATTTTTATTTCATTGGCGATTTACGCGGACAAAACAAAGCAGATATCGATTCTTTATTAGCGAAATACGAAGAGTTTTTTAACGGTGAAATCCTTAATAACAAAAAGTATTTGCGCGATTTGTCTAAGGGAAACCAAAAGAAAGTGGGAATCATTGCTACACTTATTGGAAATCCTGAAGTAGTAATCCTAGACGAACCATTTGCAAATCTAGACCCTACAACTGTAAATAGATTAAAAAATATTATAAAAGAACTTGCCGAAAATCCTGAGGTTACCATCTTAGTTTCTAGTCACGATCTACAACATACGGTTGAGGTTTGCTCCCGAATTGTAGCATTAAACAAGGGCGAGGTGGTCAAAGACATACAAACATCTCCAGAAACATTGCAAGAATTAGAATCGTTTTTTGCAGTCTAAAATAAAATCTACATAGGCCTGACTATACTTTATATAAAGTTGGTCAGGCTTTTTTTTATATCTTTCATTTTCGAAAAATAAAATAGAAGTGGGTTTTTTATTCAACGGCAAAGTATCCCTTGTACTGCAGTAGTCAAATAACTACGTATAATTTTCGCTTTCTCAAAAAGAAACGTATTTTTACCAGTTACTATACTAAAAAGCTTTTAAAAAAGTTTAATGATAAAAACGCTTACCATTGAAAAACTCTAATTGTCGATTGCTGTTTCCGTTTGGATGCCTAGTTTTATTGGTAGCTTGTTCTACTAAAAAGGACACATTTTTATCTAGAAGTTCGCACTCTCTAGCCACCGAATACAATATTTTGTACAACGGACAAATTGCATTAGATCAAGGGGTAAAAGATATCAAGCAGAATCTAACTGACAATTTTTGGACGCGATTGCCTGTCGAAAAAATGCAATTCAATACTACTGATGATGCCGGCGTAAAAACTAGTAATCCCAACTTTACTATTGCCGAAGAAAAAGCGACCATGGCAATTCAAAAACACTCTATGTCTATCAAGGGCAGAGAACGCAACACTCAAATCGATGAAGCTTATTTATTGTTAGGAAAAGCACGCTATTACGACCAGCGTTTTATACCTGCTCTAGACGCTTTTAACTTTATTCTATACAAATACACTAACAGTAGCAATATTTACGAAGCAAGAATTTGGCGTGAAAAAACAAACATGCGCTTGGGTAACGATGCATTGGTAATTAATAATATGAGGCTTTTGCTAGCAAATAAGCAATTAAAAAAACAAGTCTTTGCAGATGCCAACGCCTTATTAGCGGAAGCTTTTTTAAACGTACAAGAAAAAGACAGTGCTGTAGCCAAATTAAAGTTGGCAATAGAATATACTACCAAAAATGATGATAAAGGGAGATATAATTTTATTCTAGGCCAACTCTATGAAGAGTTATCTCAAAAAGATAGCGCTCGAGAACGCTATAATAATGTCATAGATCTTAATCGAAAAATTGAAAGAAAATATCTTATACAAGCACATTTGCGCAAAGCAGAATTATTTGATTCAACAAAAGGAGATACTACAGCTTTTGTAAAACATTTCAACAAGCTGATAGCTGATCGTGAAAATCGACCTTTCTTGGATCTTCTTAATTACCAAATGGGAGTATTTTATGACCAACAAGGCAAACAAGTCCATGCTACTAAATACTACAATCAATCTTTAAATCAAGCAAAAGACGATGATTACTTGATCGCCTCAGATTATAGAAATTTAGGAAATCTTTATTTTAAAGACGCTAAATATCTCACTGCGTCTAAATATTATGATAGCACTTTAGTGCGGTTAAACCCCAAGACTAGAGAGTTTTTACGCATAAAAAAAGTGCGTACTGACCTAGACGAAGTGATTTATTACGAAGATATTGCGGTAAGAAACGATAGTATATTAAAAGTGGTAGCCCTATCATCTGAAGATAGAATTGCCTACTACCAGACTTATATCGACAAAATCAAGAAAGCAGATGAAGTAAAGTTGCAAGCAATAGAAGAGGCTAAAGAAAAGCAGAAAAATATTGATAGAAATAACAATTTGCCAGGTTTGGATCCTTTAGCGCCGGCAAGTGGTTTTGGAAATAAATTACAAACACTACCCACACTAGGTACAGAGTCTAGCACTGCAGCAGCAGGAAAGGCACTATTTTATTTCTATAATCCTACCACCGTGGCGTATGGAAAAATAATCTTTAAGAAAAACTGGGGTAATAGAACTGCAAATGGGAACTGGAGAGTATCAACCCAGAAAAACGATATCGATTTAAACAATATTCCAACAAACGATTCTATAGACGGAGAAATAGCAACGAAAGATGCTCTTGCTATGAAACCAGAATACAGTACAGATTTTTACATTAAAACCTTACCTAAGACAGCGATGGAAATTGCAAGTTTAGCTAAGGAACGCAATACAGCCTACTACCAACTAGGAGTAATTTACAAGGAGAAATTAAAAGAATATAATTTGGCTGCAGCCAAATTAGAACAGTTGCTTAAAAACGATTCTGAGGAGAAATTAATATTGCCAACTCATTATAATTTATACAAGATTTACCAAATCATAGCTCCAGAAAAGGCGGCTGCTTCAAAACAATTCATCGTATCTAAATATACTGAATCACGTTATGCTCAGATAATTTCAAATGTCAATCAGGACAAAGATTTCAATCAAGGAACTCCTGATGATGTTTATAATAAATTATATGCTGAATATGAAAAGGGAGATTATGCAACGGTTTTAACTAGTTTAGAAAATTTAATTACACAATATTCAGCTGATGAGATCGTGTCTAAATTTGAGCTACTTAAAGCAACTACCATTGGTAAAGTGGAAGGATTGCAGGCTTACAAAAAGAATTTGCAATTTGTAGCTACAAATTATCCTAATACTGCCGAAGGTAAAAGTGCAACACTTAGTTTGAACAAAGATATACCTACCTTAGAAGCGCTAGCTTTTACAAAAGTGCCTTCAAACAAATGGAACATATTATATAGAGTAGGTACGCTTAGCGATGAGCAAACAACGATTGTAGAGGCAAAGATTAAAAAATGGATAGCAACTACTGCATCTCCTAATATGAGTTATTCATTCGATAATTATACCTTAAAAGATAATTTTATTACAATACATGGATTACGATCTGAGGCTGATGCAATTGATATTGCTAACTATTTAAAGAACACTAAGGAGTTTTCTGTACCGGCAGCATATATTACAATCAGTACAGATAATTATAAAATAGTTCAAATTAATAAGAACTTGGAGGACTATTTAGAATTTAAAAAACAATAAAAATGTTTAATAAAAAAAACACAGGATACCCTGAGGTATTTGGTAAAACCAATAGAATCGTTGAAGGAACAAAAATCACCGGCGATATTGCAACCGAAACAGATTTTAGAATCGATGGTGAGTTAACAGGTAATTTTGTTTCAACAGGAAGATTAGTGTTGGGACCATCAGGAATTATCATTGGTGATGTTGTGTGCAACAACGCTGATATTGAAGGCAAGTTAAAAGGGAAGGTGAAAGTTAACGAACTTCTTAATGTCAAGGCAAAAGCAAGTATTGAAGGCGAGGTCACTGTGGGGAAATTAGCTGTAGAACCAGGAGCCGATTTTAGTGCTAGTTGTATAATGAGCGATAGCTCAAGTAAATTAATGCTAAGCGATGGAAAAGAAACCAAACAAAAAGGTAAATAACAAGTGGGTGGTATTAATGAATATTCCTTTTCAAATGGGAGTGATCATTTTTGCATTTACTTATCTAGGAATGTGGTTAGATAAGCAATATACTAACTCATCAATATTCACCATTATATTATCATTGTTATCTGTTTTTCTGGCGCTATTCAACGTCATTAAGCAGGTAAAAAATCTAAACAAAGAAGACTAATGAAAGCACTTATAAATTTTGTTAAATACTTAATTCCCTTTTCAATAGCATTGATTTTGGCTCAATACTTAATTGTTTCTAATGTTTTTAGCAATACTAGCTTCTTTTATTCGACTTGGAGCATTTATGCATTTCACATTATTGTCACGTTATTTTCCTACTCCTTTTTACTATTTGTAAATCACAACTTTCCTGAAAATACAGGATTTGCTTTTATGGGAATTAGCTTAATAAAAATGTTGGCGGCTGTAGTATTTTTAATCCCTTTATTACGTTCAGAAATGGTAAGTAAAATAGGAGATGTCGCAATATTTTTTATTCCCTACTTTTTATATTTATTTTTCGAAACATTTTTTGCTATTCGACTAATTAACAAGAAGTAAGGCGCAGATTAAAATATAATTACAAGGCAATTTTGTACATCTTTTTTAAAAACTAATTGATATATTTTCAATTCTGAATAAATTATGTACATTTGCAAAAAATTTTGAAACGTAAATTAGACAACAATTTAATAATGGTATTTTCAAATAAACCTGTTCAGTTCTTATTAGTTGCTTTAGTAGCCAGTATTCCTTACTTTGGATTTGCAAATCCAGCGGTTGACAGTATTTCTGTTGTTAATGAAGCTGTTGCAGAACACGGGGCGCACGCTGCACCCGAGAAAGAAAAATTCAATGCTACAGAATTAATCAATGATCACATTGGGGATTCTCATGAATTTCACATTGCTGATTGGGGTGGTCATCCTATTTCGTTTTACTTACCTGTGATTTTATGGACGAATAACGGTTTAGAAGTTTTCTCTTCTGAAGCTTTTCACCATGATAACGAAGGGGAGCACGTAATTGATGTTAATGGACAAAAATTAGTTCGTTTTAAAGAAGTTATTTTTTACGCAGATAAATATGAAAACTTATCTGAAGACGATAGAAAAAATGGTGCTTTTGCATTTGATGCAAGACCGCTAGATTTTTCAATCACTAAGAACGTTTTCTCAATGTTCATGGCGGCACTTGTTATGTTCTTCCTATTTTTAGTAGTAGCGCGTTCATACAAGAAAAACCAATTAGCACCTACAGGGCTTGCTGGTTTCTTAGAGCCACTTGTAACATTTGTTAGAGATGATATTGCTAGACCAAATATTGGCGAGAAACAATATGCAAAGTACATGCCGTACCTTTTGACAATATTTTTCTTCATCTGGATTAACAACCTTATTGGTTTGATTCCTTTTTTCCCTTTTAGTTCAAACTTAACTGGAAATATTTACTTTACTTTTGTAATGGCGTTGATCACTTTCATCATTACAACTTTAAGCGGAAACAAAGACTATTGGGGTCACATATTCAATACGCCAGGAGTACCGGTTTGGTTAGCGCCAATTATGATTCCTGTGGAATTGATAGGAATGCTTACAAAACCATTTGCATTAATGATTCGTTTATTTGCTAACATTACAGCAGGTCACATTATCATTTTGAGTTTGGTTTCATTAATCTTCATTTTTGATACAGTATGGATTTCTCCTGTTTCTGGAGCCTTTGTATTATTCATGAGTGTACTAGAATTGTTAGTAGCAGCTTTACAAGCATACGTGTTTACGTTGTTATCAGCATTATTCATTGGTCAAGCTGTAGCAGAGCATGATCATCATTAAAATGTGTTTTAATAATTATTAACTATATAAATTTACTATTATGGTATTAGCTGGAATTGGAGCTGGATTAGCAGTAATCGGAGCAGGACTTGGAATTGGAAAAATTGGTGGATCTGCAATGGATGCTATCGCTCGTCAACCAGAAGCTGCTGGAAAAATCCAAACTGCTATGATTATCGCTGCTGCACTTATTGAAGGTGTTGCACTTTTCGCAGTTGTTGTTGCGTTAATCGCACAGTAATTAAAATTTAAAATTTCCTGTAGCGGTTGGCTGCAGGAAGTTTTTTTACAAAAAACAAAAACAATTTTTAAAACATAAGTTTATGCAATTAACTTCACCAGAGAGTTTAATATTTTGGACAACAATTATCTTTGTTGTTTTCTTTATTCTTTTAAGAAAATTTGCTTGGAAACCAATCTTAGGAGCTGTAAAAAGCCGTGAGGAGTCTATCAACAGTGCATTAGCATCTGCTGAATCAGCTCGTCTTGAAATGCAAAATTTAACAGCTAGTAACGAACGTATTTTGCAAGAAGCTAGAGTTGAGCGTGACGCTTTATTAAAAGAAGCACGTGAAATGAGAGATAAAATGATTGCTGATTCTAAAGCTGAAGCACAACTTCAAGGAGAACGCATGATCGAACAAGCTAAAGCAGCTATCGCATCAGAGAAAAATGCAGCTATGGCTGAATTAAAATCTCATGTTTCTACTTTATCATTAGATATCGCTGAAAAATTATTGAAAAACGAATTATCTAACAAAGAAGCTCAAACTAAATTAGTTGAGAATATGTTAGGTGACGTAAAATTAAACTAAAATTATGTCAGGAACTAGAGCAGCAATTCGTTATGCAAAAGCAATTTTAGAGATAGCACAATCAAAAGGTGTGGCTGAAGCAGTTAGTGAGGATATGAAAATGATCGCTTCTACTATCAAAGGAAATGCAGAATTAAGTAGTTTTATTGAAAATCCTACTTTAAAAGTAGAACAAAAACAAAACGCTTTATTAGAAGTTTTTGCAAGTGCTAATGATGTGACTAAAAGTTTATTTCGATTGTTATATGAAAACAAAAGATTTGAAATTTTAGAAGCTATAGCATCTGAGTATAATGTTTTATTTGATGTTATGAATGGTGTTGAAGTAGCTAAGGTTACTACTGCTATTCCTATGGATGCAGCTTTAGAGGCAAAAGTTTTAGCTAAGATTGCAACCTTATCAGATAAGAAAATTACAATTGAAAATATCGTAGATCCAGCAATTATAGGTGGTTTTATTATAACGATAGGTGACAAGCAATACAATGCTTCTGTTGCTAACAGATTACAAGTATTAAAAAGAGAATTAAGTAACTAATTTTTATTACACATTTAAGTGTCTAAATTATAAATTAAGATGGCGGAAATCAAACCTGCTGAAATTTCAGCAATATTAAGAAAGCAAGTAGAAGGTTTTGAATCTGGTGCTACACTAGAGGAAGTAGGAACGGTACTTCAAGTTGGAGATGGTATTGCTCGTATTTACGGGCTTTCGAATGTGCAATATGGAGAATTAGTAGAATTTGACAATGGTCTTGAGGCTATTGTACTAAATCTTGAAGAAGACAATGTTGGTGTGGTACTTTTAGGACCATCAACAGGAATCAAAGAAGGATCTACTGCAAAAAGAACACAACGTATTGCTTCTCTTAAAGTAGGAGAACAAATGGTAGGACGTGTAGTAAACACTCTTGGTTTTCCTATCGACGGAAAAGGACCAATTGGTGGAGAATTATACGAAATGCCGTTAGAAAGAAAAGCTCCTGGAGTTATCTTCCGTCAGCCAGTTACTGAGCCATTACAAACAGGTGTAAAAGCAGTTGATGCTATGATCCCAGTTGGTAGAGGACAACGTGAGCTAGTTATTGGTGACCGTCAAACAGGTAAATCAACTGTTTGTATCGATACTATCTTAAATCAAAAAGAATTTTACGATGCAGGAAAACCTGTATTTTGTATATATGTTGCAATTGGGCAAAAAGCATCAACTGTAGCAGGAATCGCTAAAATGTTAGAAGAAAAAGGAGCAATGGCTTATACCATTATCGTTGCTGCAAATGCTTCTGATCCAGCTCCAATGCAAGTGTATGCTCCTTTCGCAGGTGCTGCAATTGGTGAGTATTTTAGAGATTCAGGTCGTCCAGCTTTAATTGTTTATGATGATTTATCTAAACAAGCTGTTGCTTACCGTGAGGTTTCTCTTTTATTAAGAAGACCACCGGGACGTGAGGCATACCCTGGAGATGTTTTTTACTTGCACTCTCGTTTATTAGAAAGAGCTTGTAAAGTAATTGCTGATGATGGAATTGCAAAAAACATGAACGATTTACCAGATTCATTAAAAGGTATCGTTAAAGGTGGTGGTTCATTAACTGCTTTACCTATTATCGAAACTCAAGCTGGTGACGTTTCTGCATATATCCCAACAAACGTAATTTCGATTACAGATGGTCAAATTTTCCTTGATGGAGATTTGTTTAACTCAGGGGTTCGTCCAGCAATTAACGTAGGTATCTCGGTATCACGTGTTGGAGGTAATGCTCAAATTAAATCAATGAAAAAAGTAGCAGGTACTTTGAAACTAGATCAAGCACAATTCCGTGAATTGGAAGCGTTTGCTAAATTTGGTTCTGACTTAGATGCAGTTACTTTAAATGTAATTGAAAAAGGTAGAAGAAACGTTGAGATCTTGAAACAAGGTTTAAATGATCCTTATACTGTTGAAGACCAAGTTGCAATTATCTACGCTGGTTCTAAAAACTTATTGAAAAATGTTCCTGTGAACAAAGTGAAAGAATTTGAGAAAGATTTCTTAGAATTCTTAAACAACAAACACAGAGCAACTCTAGATGCTTTAAAAGCAGGAAAGCTTACTGACGAAATTACTGATGTAATTCAAAACGTAGCAAAAGAAGTTTCAGCAAAATATAACTAAAAAAGTATTAAGTATTAGGTAGTAATTATGAAGGTTTTGCCTTTACTTACTACTTAATACTTACTATTTAATACTTAAAAAGACAATGGCAAATTTAAAGGAAATCCGTAATAGAATTACTTCCGTTTCATCAACGATGCAAATTACATCAGCGATGAAAATGGTTTCTGCTGCAAAGCTAAAGAAAGCACAAGATGCGATTACTGCAATGCGCCCTTATGCCGAAAAGTTGACAGAATTGCTACAGAATCTTTCTGCGACACTGGAAGGTGAAGTAGGTGGTGATTTTACTACGCAACGCGAAATTAATAAAGTGTTATTAGTTGTGGTTACTTCTAATAGAGGATTAGCTGGAGCTTTTAATACGAATGCAATTAAAGGTGCTAAAAGTCGTGTTGAATTTTATGCAGGAAAGCAAGTGGATGTTTTTGCTATTGGTAAAAAAGGAAACGATGTGCTTGGTAAAGTGAGTAACGTAATTGCAAACGAAAGTGCCATTTATGATGACTTAACTTTTGACAATGTAGCTGTACTTGCGGATACGTTGACTGAGAAATTTGTTTCTGGTGAATACGACAAAATCGAGTTAATTTACAATCAGTTTAAAAACGCTGCAACACAAATCGTTCAAACGGAGCAATTTTTACCGCTAGCGCCAATTCAATCTGATGTAGTTGCTTCAACTGGTGATTATCTTTTCGAACCTTCAAAAGAGGAAATCGTTTTAACCTTAATCCCTAAGTCATTAAAAATGCAATTGTATAAAGGTATTCGTGATTCATTTGCATCTGAGCATGGAGCACGTATGACTGCTATGCATAAAGCAACCGATAATGCAACTGAATTGAGAAATCAATTAAAATTAACATACAATAAAGCACGTCAAGCTGCGATTACTAACGAGATCTTAGAGATCGTAGGTGGAGCTGAAGCTTTAAAAGGATAAAAATCTAATTTTAAATCCTAAAATTTATAATGCATTGTAATTGTACTAGAATAAATTTATAAGAATTAAAGAGTCTCATTATTTGAGACTCTTTTTTTTTACCTATTTTTATCCTACAATTAATTTAATACCCTATCAAACATTGTTAACTATCAAAGTACTGTCAACGCTTGAAGAAATGCGCGCTGAACTCGAAATCGTAAAGCATTTATATCCAGAATTTACCTTAGAAAAATACGAATCCTATCTTAAAGAAATGATTCCACACAATTACAAGCAGTTGGTTATTTATGAAAAAGATATTTGTGTAGCACTTACGGGTTTCTGGACGGGATTTAAATTATGGTCTGGTAAATATATCGAGATTGATAATTTTATTGTAGACCCTGCACATCGTGCTAAAGGTTTGGGTAAAATGATGACTGATTTTATAGACGCTAGAGCGCGCGAAAATGGCTGTACCATGATTGTTCTTGATGCTTATACCAATAACTTTACAGCACAACGTTTTTACTTTAATCAAGGCTATATTCCTAAAGGTTTCCATTTCTTAAAAATGATTGATGAAAACGGTTTGAGCTAATTGCTAGGAAGTAGAAATCAGGAAAAGGTAGTGAAATAACAGTTATATAATTGCGTTCTAATTCTAGACAATTTACAGTCAGTGAATGAATCTAGTGACAGCACTGTTTTAATCACATAAATAGTTATTTTTGCCTTTCAAAATTAATAATACATACCACTTTGGGATTATATAAAAATTTATTCAAGCAAACAGCAATTTACGGACTGGCAACAGTTTTACCGAAAATGTTTTCTTTTATATTAGTACCTCTTTATACTGATTTACTTCCTAAAGCTGAGTACGGGAAAGTTTCAATGATCTTCGCTTACATGATTTTCATTAACGTGATTCTTGCCTATGGTATGGAAACCTCATTTTTTCGATTCTACAATAAAGAAGAGGATAAAGAAAAGGTGATTGAAACCTCTATGGTAACCATCTTCTGGTCTACGATAGTATTCTTATTTATAGCACTGCTGTATCGCACTACGTTATCAGAATGGTCTAATATTGACTCACAGTATATTGGGTACACCATCTGGATTTTAGCATTAGATGCTTTAGTTATAATTCCTTTCTCGAAATTAAGAGCCACTCAAAGACCTATGTTCTATGCTATCATCAAAATAGCAAATGTGTTAGTTAATCTATTACTCACCATCGCTTTCTTAATTTATCTACCTCAATGGGCTGCTACCAGTCCTAATGGATTTTTGAGTTCGCTATACATCGAAAACTTCGAAATAGGTTATATTTTCTTAGCAAATATTATTTCGAGTCTATTAACATTCTTAGTTTTAAGCCCTAATTACCTAGCTTTAAAATGGAGATTTGATTTCTCACTGTGGAAAAAAATGATGCGATACGGCCTTCCTATTCTAGTAGCTGGAATTGCATTTGCTATTAACGAGCAGTTTGATAAAATTCTGTTGGGTAATTTATTGCCAGCAAATGTTGCTGACTCAGAGGTGGGAGTATATTCAGCCTGTTACAAAATAGGACTGTTTATGGTACTGTATAGAACGGCGTACACATTAGGAATCGAACCTTTTTTCTTTAGTCATTCTTCAGATAAAAATGCACCACAAACCTATGCTATGGTTACCAAGTATTTTGTAATCTTTGGCTCTTTTATACTACTATCTGTAATTGTATTTGCTGATTTGTTCAAGCTTCTATTAATTAGAGACAGTTCATATTGGGTAGCTATGAAAGTAGTGCCTTTAATTATATTGGCTAACTTCTTTTTAGGTATTTATACTAATCTATCAGTTTGGTACAAGTTAATAGACAAAACCCACATTGGTGCCTATATCTCTGTTGTAGGTGCGATAATCACATTGGTGTTAAACTATTTATTAATTCCAAGTATGAGTTATTACGGGTCTGCAATTGCAACGTTAGCAGCTTATGCCAGCATGATGTTGATTTCGTATTACTTGGGGAACAAATATTATCCCATTCCTTATGATATAAAAAAGATTGCTGGATACCTTTCTATATCAATAGTCTTTTCTGCAATTTCGTTTTATGGCTTTCGCGAAAACTATTTTGTTGGTGTTGGTTTGTTGGTCGCATTCCTGTATTTTATTTATTACAATGAAAAAGTAACGCTGCTTAAAATTATCGGTAGGAGTCCAAAATAGCACATTTTTTCAGGAACTATTTGCTCCTCTTGCAAGCTTTAAGAGTATGCTTTTGCTGTCAATATTAAAAATAAAACACATTAATCTACGTTTGTAATTCGAAAAGAATACAGACACAAATTATAAAAATGAAAATAAACATAATCAATAAATCACAACATGCCTTGCCAAGCTATGAAACGATAGCTTCTGCAGGAATGGATTTAAGAGCTAATTTATCAGAATCTATTACTTTAAAGCCGCTAGAGCGAACTGCTGTGAAAACAGGGCTTTTTATCGAATTACCTTTAGGATATGAAGCACAAGTAAGACCACGAAGCGGATTAGCCTTTAAAAACGGAATTACAGTACTCAATAGTCCTGGCACGATTGATGCTGATTACCGTGGAGAAATAGGAGTGATTTTAGTAAATTTATCCAATCAAGATTTTGTTATCAATAACGGCGAAAGAATAGCACAATTGATTATTGCAAAACACGACCGTGCGGAGTGGATTGAAGTTCAAGAATTATCAGAAACTTCTAGAGGTGAAGGCGGTTTTGGTAGCACAGGTGTAAAATAAAAAATTTAGTAATTTAAAAGTTGAAGTATTTGATGTTCAAATAGAATCATTTAATCTTTCAATCATTTAATCTTTCAATAATATAAAAATGAAAATAATAGTTCCTATGGCTGGACGTGGTTCACGTCTTCGTCCACATACTTTAACAGTTCCTAAACCATTAATTCCTGTCGCAGGACAACCTATAGTGCACCGTTTGGTTCAAGATATTGCAAAAATATTAAAAGAACCAGTAGAAGAAATTGCTTTTATCCTTGGTGATGAAGCTTTTTTTGGTGACGACGTGGTAAAAAGTTTAGAAGCGTTGGCTGAAGGGTTGGGTGCAAAAGCATCAATCTACCGTCAAGATATGCCATTAGGAACAGGACACGCCATTATGTGCGCTAAAGAGTCTTTGTCAGGACCTGCAGTAATTGCGTATGCAGATACTTTAATTAGGGCTGATTTTGATCTTGATCCTACTGCAGATGCGGTGATTTGGGTAAAGCAAGTTGATGAACCAGAGGCTTATGGTGTAGTAAAAATGAACGATAATAACGAAATCACAGAGCTAGTTGAGAAACCATCTGAATTTGTAAGTGATTTGGCTGTGATTGGGATTTACTATTTCAAAGAGGTAGCTGACTTGAAAAACGAACTACAAAATGTATTGGATAACAACATTCAAAACGGTGGTGAATACCAAATCAATGATGGGATTAAAGCCATGATGAATAAAGGTAAAGTTTTTAAAACAGGAAGTGTAGACGAGTGGATGGACTGCGGAAATAAGAATGTAACTGTAGAAACAAACTCTCGCATGTTAGGATTTTTAGACAGTGATAAAGCAAACTTAGTAGCATCTAATGTGCGTTTAGACAACGCTACAATTATTCCACCATGTTACATTGGTGACGATGTTATCTTGACAAACGCTACTGTAGGACCTAACGTTTCTTTGGGTAAAGGATGTCACGTGATTAATAGTACAATCAAAAACAGCTTAGTGCAAACACATGCTCACATTAGCAATGCCAAGCTAGATAACGCGATGATAGGAAATCACGTAAGTTATGATGGTGAATTTACAAGTGTAAGCATAGGAGATTATTCGGTTTTAGAATAGTTAACATCACAATATAAGTAGCTGCAAGCTTAGAAAGTTTGCAGCTATTTTTTAAAAGTAATTATGAAAAAGAAATCACTTCTCAATTTGGTTTTACTCGTGATTAGCAATGCTTCGGTTTTGCTGGCTCAGGCACAACCTGCAAATACTGAAAGTGAAAGCACTAAATTTCAAGATTACTTTTATGAATCGCTCAAGCAAAAAGGGATTGAAAACTACGATAAAGCAATTGTATCACTAAAGCAATGCTTAAAAATAGCGCCTGAAAATGCGACTGTTCATTTCGAATTAGGGAAAAATTATCTGGCTCTAAAACAGTATAGGGATGCCTATTTTTCATTCGAACAAGCAGCCAAAATTGACCCAACAAACAAATGGTTTTTCGTGGGAATGTACGATGTTGATTATGCGACAAAAGATTTTAGAAATGGTATCATTACCGTTAATAAATTAATCACTTTCGATCCAAAATTCAAAGAAGATCTAACTTCACTTTACATGAATACAGAACAGTTTGATAAGGCGCTAGCTTTAATAAACGAACTAAATGAAACTGTTGGATCTACAGATAGGAGAGACAATTATAAAATGCAAATTTTATCGCAGCCCAAATATCAGAGTAGTGAAATCGAAAACTTAGAGGCGCTTATCGCGAAATATCCAAAGGAGGAAGCCAATTATACGGCCTTAATTTACTTGTATTCTAAAGTGGATGATATAGCGAAAGTAGAGGCTACTGTGAAAAAGTTAGAGAAGGAAATTCCAGAATCAGAGTGGGCCCAAGTGAGTTTGTTCAAAATGTATTTAGATCAAAATAATGGTCCAAAAGTGGTTAAGGCAGTACACACTGTTCTTGCAAGCATGCAAATTGATAATAAAATCAAGCACCGCATCATGAACGAATTCTTATTGTATGTCGATAAAAACACTCAATATAGTGCAGAGTTGGATAAGGCTATTGACTATTTCGACCATGATAAAGAGATTAATGTAGCTTTTGAAATAGGAAAATTTTATCACAATAAAAAAGAATGGGCTAAAGCAATCGCGATGTATGAAAAGGCCAAAAGTAAAAGTGAGGTCGCACAAGTAGACGTAAATATTCTTTTACTTCAAGCATACACCGAAAACAAAGAGTTCAAAAAAGTAATGGAAACGGCCGAGGAGTTACTTAGCTTATTTCCATCACAGCCTCAATTTTATTATTATGCAGGCTTAGGTTATAATCAATTAACACAATTTAAAAAAGCCAAAGACGTTTTAGAATCAGGAATAGATTTTTTAATCGACAACAAGCCTTTAGAAGTCAATTTTAATATTCAATTGGGAGAGGCATACAATGGTTTAGGTGATCTTAAGAAGAAGGAATTCTATTTTAACAAAGCTAATGAATTACTAAAAAAATAATTTAATTATGAAAAAGATAAGCTTATTATTAGCCATCATTATGATGGCTTCTTGTAAAACACAATCAGTGGTAACAGAACCTATTACTCCTGCTATCTATTTAAAATCTAAAACAATCATTAATAAACATTATGATAATAAAAAGGATTTTTCGACACTATATGTAAAAGCTAATGTGCGCTATGCAGATGACAAACAAACGCAGAATGTGACCGCGGAAATCAAAATTAAAAAAGACGAAGAAATCCTAGTAAGCATCCGTTTTTTAGGAATTACAATGGCCAAAGCTTCAATAACACCAAAATCGGTGCGTTATTATGAAAAAATCAAAGGAACGTATTTCGAAGGAGATTTCAGTACTTTGAGCAAATGGCTGGGTACAGATTTAGATTATACTAAAATGCAAAACATGCTTATAGGTGAGGCAATCGACGACCTAAATAAAGGAAAATATACAGAATCATTATTAGAACAAATGTATCGATTAGACGATAATGAAAATGGTGGTACAAAGAAATCTTTTTATATCGATGCTAGTGATTTCGAAATAAAAAAACAAGAAGTAAGTCAGCCTACTGAGGAGAGAATGATATTGATTTCGTATTCAGATCCGAAAACGAACAACGAAATAACAATCCCTTCAAATGTGGTTATTAACAGCTATCAAAAAGACAAAAAATCAGAAATAAAATTAGATTACAATACAATTTCTTTTAATGAGGAACTTTCTTTTCCATATAGTGTGCCAAATGGTTACAATAAAGTTATAATTAAGTAAATTTGCAAAAATATATTTTTTAAGATGCCAAAATTTTTCCTAGCCCTAATTTGCATTTGCATGACTTCTGTCATGTGGAGTCAGTCCCAACAAGATAAGTTGGAACAAAGAAAGGCCCAAATTCAAAAAGAAATTCGTGATAACGAAAAGATGTTGCAGTCGGTTAAGTCGAAGGAAAAGTCGGCTATGAATGTTTTTATGATTCAAAAAAACAAAATTAGACTGAAGGAAAACTTAATTAATACTACTGAAAAGCAAACAAAACTGTTGGCTAACGACATGTACATCAATCAGCTTAAAATTAATAAACTTAATAAAGAGCTTATTGTACTGAAGCAAGATTATGCTAAGATGATTGTAAAGTCATATAAAAGCAGGTCAGAACAAAGTCGCGCCATGTTCATTTTATCATCTGAAACTTTTTTACAAGCATATAAAAGAGCACAATACTTAAAGCAATACACCAATTTTAGAAAATCACAAGGAGAAGAAATTAAATCTAAGTCGACTGATTTGATTGTGATTAATAAAAAAATCAACAGTCAAAAAATTGTTAAGCAAAAGTTACTTGCCGAAAATGTAAAAGAGCGTACCGTTCTAGAAAAAGAAAAAGGAGAGCAGGAGAAACTAGTTAACGAGATCAAGAAAGATAAAAACAGAATCGTTTCTGATATTCGAAAAAAGCAAAAAGAATCTAAAACAATCGACAGGCAAATTGACCGCATAATTAGAGAAGCGATTGCTGAAGCAAATAGAAAAGCAGCTCTAGAAAAAGCAAAAGCCAAAGCGCTAGCTGAGAAATCTAAAGCGACACCAAAAGAAGTGGCTGCTACAGCTGCTAAGGAACCCGTTTCATCATCAAGAATTGAGTTGACTCCTGAGTCAAAATTAGTTGCTGATAACTTTAGATCTAATCGTGGTAACTTACCTTGGCCGGTGGATAAGGGGTTTATATCATTAGGATATGGTGATCAACCGCACCCTATTTATAATTCGTTAGTAATTCACAATAGTGGTGTCGAAATCACTACAAATGATGGAGCAAGTGCCTTGGCCGTTTTTGGTGGAGAAGTATTTAGTGTAATGGTGGTATCACCAGTAAATAAAGTTGTGATGATCCAACATGGAGATTACTTCACTGTTTATCAAAACTTAAGTTCAGTTAATGTGAGCAAAGGAGACAAAGTAAGTACTAAGCAAAGTATAGGTCGCATTCGTACAAATGGAGATACCGGTAAAACAGTACTGAAATTTTTATTGTTACAAAACACAACAACTAATGACCCTAAAAGTTGGTTAGCACGAAGATAAATTGAGCTAAAAAATCATTTAATACAATAGATAAATACAGCCTCGCTTTTTTAGTAAAAGCGAGGCTGTTTATTTTTTAAGAGGATTAAAGGAGGATTTTCTAATAATCAAGTTGGTTTTAATTTGGATGGTTTTATGATTAATTTCATCGGGACTGTTGATCTCGTCAATTAATGTTTTTATGGCTAATTCACCCACTCGGTTTCCTGGCTGATCGATCGTAGTTAAATTAGGCTTGATAATCGTTGAGAAAGCAGAGTTGCTAAACCCAGCTACGGCAATCTCTGCAGGAATTTTAATTTTGTTTTTTTTGATACTTTGAATTGCGCCTACTCCGGCCTCGTCAGTAATAGCGAATATGGCGTCAGGTCGGTCTTTTAAACCTAGCAAAATTGTCGTTAACTTTTTTCCCTCTTCGATCGATAAATCTTCTGAACTTAATATAATACTGTCATCAGTTGGAATACCATATTGTTTCAAAGCCCTTAAATAGCCCATGTATCGCTTTTCTGAAATTATAGAGCTTTCTGTTTCTTTAATAATTGCGATACGGCTTTTACCGGTTTGTATCAAGTGTTCAACGGCTTTAAAAGCAGCATCTTCATCATCGACGATAATTTGGGTACAAGGAACTTTGCTCGAAATCCTATCAAACAATATTAGCGGAAAGTTTTTCATACTCTCCAATATGGGCTCAATCTTAGTAGTTTTTTTTACTAATGACATTAATACACCATCTACTCCAAACTGTACCATTGTTTCTAATAATTCGGCTTGTTTTAATTCATTATTAAATGATTCACAAATAATCACTTTGTATCCGCTAAGATCTGCACTGTAAATAATTCCTTTTAATAAAGTAGCGGTAAATTGATGTTCGATATTAGGAATAATTACCCCTATAATATTTGTTTTATGAGACCTAAATCCTTTGGCAAAAAGATTGGGAACATACTTTACCTTGCTTGCATAATCTTTTACCCTTGTGGTTGTCTCAGCGCTTATATCAACATGTCCATTTAAAGCTCGAGAGACTGTAGAAATAGATAATCCTAAATCAACTGCCATTTTTTTTAAGGTAACTATATTTTTTTTACGCATTTTTTATTGATTTCTGTATTATGGTATTAAAAAGTTCGTTTTGCAAACGTTTGCGAAAACGTTTGCGGTGATTTTGCTCTAATTTAGTCATTTTAATGTTTGCGGCTGCTATAAATTAGCTGAACTAACAACCAAATTATTTAATTAAAATAACCAAGCTATGAAAAATTATATTAAATTTTTTTTACTACTGATAGGAACTTGTTCTTATTCACAATCAGTTATTAAAGGAACTATTTATGATTCTAACAACAATCCGTTGCCTCTAGTAAATATTGCCATTTTAGGATCTAATGTGACTACCTCTACAGACATGGATGGTAATTACGTTATGAAATCAGATTTAACTGGAGAGCAAAAAATAAAAGTGGTTTACATTGGTTTCTTTCCGCAGACTAAAACAGTAAATTTTGGCGCTAATGTTACTTTAGACTTTATTTTAAAAGAGAGTATAGAGACCTTAGACGAGGTCGTATTAACGGCAACTTCGACTAAACGTTCTCAAAAAGAAACACCGCTGTCTATTACCTCTTTAAGTGCAAAGGATTTGACTAAATTAAATACAAGTAGTCAAGCGAATATTTTAAGAAGTATTCCCGGTATTACCACAGAGAATGGAGGAGGAGAAGTTGCTTCTAACGTGTTTGTAAGAGGTTTGCCCTCTGGAGGACAGTTTCAATTTAATCCTTTACAAATTGACGGTATGCCTGTGCTGGCAACATTTGGCCTTAATTCATCTGCGCATGATGTTTATTTTAGAACAGACATCGGCATCAAAAGCTTAGAATTTGTACGTGGAGGATCTTCTGTATTATATGGAGTAGGTTCGGTTGCAGGTATTATTAATTATACTAGTGTAACAGGTTCGGAAACACCAAAAAACATACTAAAATTAGAGCTAGGTACAAATTCAAGATACAAAGCTGATTTCTTGACTAGTGGTCAATTAGGAGGGAAAGATTCTAAAATGTTTTATGCACTTACAGGATTTTATAGATATGATGAAGGTCCTATAAAAACGGGATTGCCTACAGAAGGTTACCAATTAAGAGGTAACTTAAAGAAAGTTACAGAGAAAGGGTCAATTACATTTTCTGGACAATACATTGATGACCAAGTACAGTTTTTCTTGCCTTACCCATTAGATGGTGGAACAAGAAACCGTCCTACTGGAAACAATGGTGAGGAAATTCTAACATTACAAACAGCAAGTGCTGCAAACTTTTCATATAAAACACCAAACGGAATTTACACATCACCCATAAGAGATGGTGTAAGCACTAAGGGAGGTTACTTCATGACTAATTTTGTACATAATTTTAACGACGATCTTAAAATTGATGCTAAATTTAGAAAATCACAATACGAGCACCAATTTAATTTATTCCTTGACGGATCAGGTGTAAGCGGAGCTAAGGCTGTAGAGACTCAACAAGAATATTTAGCAGCAAGAGGATTAACTACGGGTTCATTTACAAAATTAAATGGAACGGCATTGCCAGCTAACGCTAGATTATTCGAAAATAGAATTTTAGATAGAAATAGGCCTATAAGTGAATTAGTTGCAGATATTAAATTGAGCTACGATACAGGAAACCATACCCTAACGGGAGGAACGTTTATGTCTCGATCAGAGGCAGGAGATTTTAATATCACTACAAGTTATTTAAGCGAGTACAGCAACCGTCCAGGATTAGTAAATGTTTCAGGATACACTGTAAATGGTATTACTAATAGAGGTGCTGGATATACTAATAGAAATATTGCAAGTAATAAACTGGCGTTTTTCTTAGCTGATGAAATAAAATTAGATCGTTGGAATTTTGATATAGGTGTTCGTTATGAAAGAGCTTCTGGAGATATAGAAAATGAAAAAACGGCTTCATTCTTAGTTGATAATACAGGAATTGCAAAACTTGACAATGTAATATGGGGAACAGGTTCTTTTCAAACAGGACATGTAACAGCAGACGATTTTGCAGTAGCGCTAGCAGCACTTTACAAAGTAAATGATAACGCAAGTGTATACGGAAACTTTTCTAGAGGGTATTTTTTTCCAGAATTAAGAAGTGTAAAATTTGACGCATTAGACAATCCATCGTCGTATAGTTCAGAAAAAATTGTTCAAGGAGAAGCAGGGTTAAAATATGGTAAAGGTACGTTCTCAGGAACATTAGCTGGTTTCTTCTTAAACTTATCTGATAGAAGATCTATAGAGTTCATCAATGACCCTAATAGTGTAGGCTTAATCGAAAAAGTAGACAAACAAAGTACAAAGTCATACGGACTTGAAAGTACATGGAACTGGAGATTTACTGAAGGTTTTGCTTTCAATGGTACATTTACTTATCAAAAACATGAAGTAACTAAATCTGAAAAAACACCTGCAATTGTAGGGAACAAATTAGTAAGACAGCCAAACATGATGACAAAATTAGGTTTGTCCTATGATAAATCAAACTTTGATGCTAATGTAGATTATAGCTACTCTGGAGATAAATATGCTAACGAAGCAAATACAATTAAATTAGAAGGTTTTGGCATCGTAGATTTAAACTTAGGGTACACATTTAACATTGGTAAAGCTGATGAAACATTACGTCTAGGATTACAAAGTTTTAACCTACTTAATTCAGATGGAATTACAGAAGGATCTCCAAGGGTGGGTAACAACCAAACAGAGGAAGAATTTTTTGTAGGAAGACCAATTATTCCTAGAACAGCATTAGTGAATCTTACTTTCAATTTTTAATAATAAAAAATTGAGGAGAGGTTGGTTCTAAAATAAACAAAATTTTAAAATTAAATAGCATAGCATGAAAAAAGACATGATCGCGGAGGCTCAAAATATATTAAATGACAACTTTCAAGAAATAGGCTACTCGATACCCAGTAAAGGTCTATATCCTTTTCAATGGAAATGGGATTCAGGATTTATTGCCATAGGTTTTGCACACTATGACATGGAAAAGGCTAAGAAGGAAATGAAAACATTGTTGAATTCACAGTGGAAAAATGGTTTTATACCGCATATCGTTT
Source organism: Flavobacterium frigidarium DSM 17623 (assembly GCF_000425505.1). Classification (GTDB taxonomy): domain Bacteria; phylum Bacteroidota; class Bacteroidia; order Flavobacteriales; family Flavobacteriaceae; genus Flavobacterium; species Flavobacterium frigidarium. The sequence goes on from NZ_AUDO01000021.1 coordinate 48,957, forward strand.
TTCATATTGAGACAGACAGTTATTTTCCAGGACGTGATTTCCATTTGTCAAAATTGCATCCGGAGTCAAATTTAGACTATCCATCAACGGGAATGACGCAGCCACCTGTCTTGGGTTTTACATTAGAAAAAATGTATGAAATTGCAACAGATAAAGACGATGTTCTCACTTTTGTTAAAGATAATATTGATCAGGTATATTTTAATCATCAATACTTTTACAGTAAAAGAGACCCACAAAATGAAGGTTTAGTTTATATTTATCACAACTGGGAATCAGGAACAGATAATTCTCCTATTTGGGACGATATTTGGAAAACGATGAATCCGCCACAATATACTTTTGAACGAAGAGATACTACACATGTCAACTCTGCTCAAAGACCTACAAATAGAGAGTATGATCATTATTTACATATTATCGAATTAGCAAAAGAGCATAACTATGACGATGCTAAAATTGCAGCTCTATCCCCATTCTTAGTACAAGATCCATTGTTTAATGCGATGTTGATAAAGTCTAATGATGCCATGATTAACCTGTATAAGTTGATAGGTGGTAATCAAGAAAAAGTGGCACAATTAGAGCAATGGCAAACAAAGAGTAAAGCATCGTTTAATGCTAAGTTATTTGACAAAGAATTAGGTGCTTACATTCATTACGATTTAAGAAACGAAAAGCCCATCAGATTTGTAAGCTCTTCTTCTTTCTCGCCTTTGTTTGCAGGGATTCCTTCTACAGAACAAGCTGCAATTATTATCAATACGATGATGACAAAATTTGGAGGAGAGGACATGTATTTATGTGCATCATTTGACCCTACAAGTGATCGCTTTAATCCAGAGAAGTATTGGAGAGGTCCCGTTTGGATTAATCTAAACTGGTTATTATACTATGGTTTAAAAGATTACGGGTATAATACGATTGCTGCAAGGGTAAAATCTGATAGTATCGAGATACTTAGTAAAGCAGGTTTCTATGAATACTTTGATGCTAGAAAGTCAGAATACACTGCAGATGCAAAAGGATATGGTGGAGGAAACTTTTCATGGAGTGCTGCTTTATTTCTAGACATGCTAGAAAATTAACCTTAAAATTAAAGCTTTATGAACTGGATTGATTACGTCGTAGTCATTGTTTATTTAATTGCTTTCCTAGGATTAGGAATGTTCTTTAAAGAAAATAAAGACGGAAAAGATTACTTTTTAGGAGGTAAAGATATGGGATGGTTTCCACTTAGTTTATCGGCTATGGCAACGCAGCTCTCTGCAATAAGTTTTATTTCTGCCCCCGCCTTTGTGGGTTTAGCACAAGGTGGCGGAATGAAATGGCTAACATTTGAGCTTGCTGTACCACTGGCAATGATTGGAATTATCTTAATAATTGTACCTCCACTGTATCGTGCTAATATTGTGAGTATTTATGAATTTGTCGAAAGACGCTTCTCTTCATCCACACGAATTATTTTAAGTTTTGTATTCCAAATTAGTCGCTCGTTGTCAACAGGTGTTGGAGTATACACCATAGCAATTATTTTGCAGTCAGTATTGAATATTAGTTTTCATTGGACCATTCTTTTAATTACAATAATTACAATCGTTTACTCTTACATGGGCGGTATGAAAGCTGTCGTATGGGGAGATGCTATACAGATGGTCATCTTATTTGGAGGTTTGCTAATTTGTATTTATTACGGTTGGGATTTACTACAAGCAAATCCAGATTTTACAGGATTTGACAGTGAACGTTTACAAGTTATTGACATTCCTAACCTTGGTTTTGATGGTGGTACATACGGGTTATTGCCCATGGTTTTAGGCGGTTTATTTTTATACTTATCCTATTATGGAACAGATCAAACTCAGGCGCAACGATTAATATCTGCAAAGGATGAAAGATCTGCAAAGAAAATATTAGTTACAAATGGATTGTTGCGATTTCCAGTAGTTTTAACATATTGTATCATGGGGTTAATTATTGGTGCATTAGTGCATTTAACACCTGATTTTATGAGCGATATTGTTTTACTTACACAAAAAAATTATCCGGATGAATTTTTAAAAAGCGGCTTTAAGCCAGATTTAATGTTGCCGGTTTTTATCATTAAGTATTTACCTCATGGTTTAATGGGGATATTAATTGTAGGTATTTTATCTGCAGCAATGTCTTCGGTTAGTGCAACCATTCATTCGCTTGGAGCGGTAACAGTAGAAGATTTATTTAATAGAGGTAAAGTAAAGTTAAGCCAGATTAATTACATGAAATATTCTAAAATTTCAATTGTATTTTGGGGTGTGGTATGTATTGCTTCGGCCTATTTATTCGGCGGAACTGGTGGTACTGTAATTGAATTAATCAATGTGATTTCATCTCAGTTCTACGGTCCCATACTCGCAACTTTCATTATTGCGATTTTAGTTAAAAGAGTCAATCATGTAGGGATGAACGTGGGGATAATAGGTGGAGTTGTGATCAATATTACCATTAAATACTTTTTTAATGATATATTTTGGATCTGGTTCAATCTAACTGGATTTGTTATCACCTTTGCCCTAGCGTTAATTTTTAGTGCTTTGTATAAAACAAAAACTAAAGAAAACTTGAATATCGAATTCAAAGTAAAAAGGGAAGATGTTTTTTCAAAGGATGTTATAATATTAGTATTGTTTTTCTTAGTGATTTTGGGAATTAGTTTTAGTCTACCATCACTACTAGCTATGATATAATAGATTGGTTATTTATTGTTATGGCATGCAGCACAATGTTTTAAAATATTGTGCTGCTTTTCATTAAAGTCGTATTAGGTAAAACTATTTTAAAGAATAAAAGATATGAAAGTAATAATTGCTCCAGATAAGTTTAAAGGTTCTTTATCTGCAATGGAAGTGTGCAAAGCAATCAATCGCGGACTAAAAAATTGGGACCCAGCTATAGAAACAATTTTACATCCTCTTGCAGATGGAGGTGAAGGCACCTTAGCTATTTTGCAAAACTATTTTGAACTGGCTAAAATTGAAGTGGTTGTAAAAAACCCCTTATTTAAGGACATTACTGCCTCATACCTGGTTTCTAAAGACACCGCTTTTATCGAAATGTCTCATGCTTCGGGTTTGCAGTTATTACAAATTGAGGAACGTGACTGCATGCATACGACAACTATTGGCACAGGTCAACTCATTGCAGATGCTATAAAAAAAGGATATAAAAAAATAGTGTTATTTATTGGTGGAAGCGCAACAAACGATGGTGGAATAGGAATGGCTGCTGCATTAGGCTATGATTTTTTTGATTCAAAGGGAGTTGTCTTATCCCCAGTGGGTGAATCGTTGATAGCAATTGATCGTATTGATAGTTCGAATCGAAAATTAGAGTTAAATGATATCGAATTTACGGTTGTTTGCGATGTAAAAAACCCATTATACGGACCTAATGGAGCTGCATATATTTATGGTGCCCAAAAAGGAGCTTCGGCTGAGTCTATTGCACTATTAGATATGGGCTTACAGAATTTTAGTAAGCAGGTACAAATTCACTTAAAAATAGATGTAGCTACGATTTTGGGAGGTGGAGCAGCAGGAGGACTAGGTGCCGGTGCAGTTTGCTTCTTAAATGCTAAGATAAAATCGGGGATTGACTTTATCATGGAGCAAACTAATTTTGAAGTTGCAATAACAGGAAAAGATAATTTGATCATAACAGGTGAAGGATCCTTAGACAAACAAACAGTAGAAGGAAAAGTAATTAAGGGTATTAGTGACCGAGCACACAAAAATAAAATTCCGTTTGTAATTATAGCAGGAATTATAAAAGATCAAGAACTCATTAAAGAAAAGTTGCAGCCGCATTCAATGCATGCTATCATGGATGTGGCTGTATCTACTACTGATGCTATGAGTAATGCAGCAAAACACATTGAATTTATTGCGCAGCAGTTGATCAAGGACTACTTTAAAAAGTGATGTTAGTTCCCTTTTAATTCGAGCAAAAATCTAGTGGAAGTAATTTCCAAAAATAAAAGTGATTACAGCACATTATAGAATAGAGATAATGTTTATTAAAAGAATATAATTTTATTATATTCAAAAATTCTCTAATAAGGGCAGAATATTTTTCCTACGTGAGCTTTAGTACCTACAATCCTGCAAAAACGCAGTAGAATATATTTTTCTCATTTAAAAAGGGATAACTATTTAATATTTAAGGCTATATTCGCAAGATGATTTATAATTATTTAGGAATGGCAGTTCCTATATGTTAAAAGCCTTGAATGAAAAACATTTTTTTGTTTGTCCTCTTACTTACAATCTCTCAGTGGGTAGTAGGGCAAAATACAATAGCAAAAACCTACAAGAATCTTGATATTAATTCGGCATTTATTGCAGACACGCTTGCTATTGACTCCAATATAAAAAAAGCTTTAAGCTATTCGATACAAGAAGATTCATTAGCACAACCGCTTTTTAAACGATCACTTTCCATTGCCTATCGCATACAATCACAGGAACAAATAGCAAAGGTATTCTTTGAAATGGGAATTTACTATTACAAAAAATTCAAGTATTTTGATGCTATTAAATGTTTCAATAAAGCGATGCCTTTTATCGAAAATATCAAGTATGAGAAACAGCTGGCAAAGCTGAATTATTATCTGGGGCAATCCTATTACTACGTGTACTCAGAAGATTCCTCGTTTAAATATTTTTCTAGAGCATTAAATCAATATCGAAAAGATAAAAACACAGTAGGAGAAGCATTATGTTATAACGGAATTGGTACTATCTACGGATCCAAGAATTATAAAATGGGTCTGAAATACCTAAATAAGGCTTTAGCGATTGATTTAAAAGAAAACGATAAAAAAGGTGCGATTTCGGCTTATACTAACATAGGAAATATCACCTCTGATAACGTTAGTTTTGAAGAAGGGTTGCCTTATTATCAAAAGGCCATAGCAGCATTAGCAATTGAAAAAAGTGATTATAACCTTGCAATTGTGTACAATAACATCGGTGATTGCTATATTAATGAAAAAGATTACGTTCAGGCATTAGCCTATTTCGAGAAAGCATTAGAAGCTTCTAATCGAATGGATGTTAATATTTTACACGGTCTCATCTATCTAAATATTGCTGATGTTAAATTAAAACAAAACAACTTAGATGAAGCTATAAAATATTCTAATTTGAGTATTGAACAAGCAAGAAAGAATAACGATATGGTTATTCAAGCTAATACTATTTTAAATTTCTCTAAAATTTATGAAGCTAAAAAGGACTATAAAAAAGCCTTAAGTTTTAAAAACGAATATATATCTATAAAAGATCGTGCGCTAGTTTATGAAGAGCAAAAGAAGATGCAACTTTTTCAAAGTATTAATGAACTAGAGCGTTCGCAGCTTGAAATTAATAATCTTAAAAATAAGAACGAAAATGCCCATTTAAAATTACAGTCAAAAATGAATTTGACTTATTTTTTAATTTTCATCAGTATCATTTTAATGGTGTTTTTGGTCATCTTAGTTATGCAACAAAAAGCTAAGAAAAGGTACTACGATCTACTCAATAGTAAATCAGAGCAAGTGAATACTTTAAAGGATCGAATACAAGTTAAAAACGATTATCTCAACGAATTAAATACGACAAAAACCAAATTATTCAAGATCATAGGGCACGACTTAAGAAATCCTTTGAGCTCTATCGAAGCGTTTACTGACCTGATGTTGCAAAAAGATGATGTGTATGACGAAGAGGACCAAACGGCTTTCTTACACGCCATTAAAGAGTCGGCTATGAAGGCTTCACTAATTTTAAATGATGTATTAGCTTGGGCAATCAATCAAGAAAGTTCGTTAGTTAAACAACGGGTTTACCTTCATAAAATAGTAGACGAAGAACTAAAATTACTAGAAGTGCTAGCCCTACAAAAGCAAATTACAATCGAAAATTTAATACACGAACGCTTAAGTGTAATTACTGATAACAATAAAGTCACAACTATTGTTCGAAATTTAGTCGCGAATGCCATTAAATTTTCGCATCTAAAAGGTAAAATCACAGTGCAAGCCGAACTAGTAGATACTTTTATAAAAATCAGTGTGCACGACAACGGAGTAGGTATTGCAGTAAGCGAACTCCAAGCTTTATTCACGGCAGATAACAAAAAATCTAAATTCGGGACTCAAAACGAAAAAGGAACGGGATTAGGTCTTTTACTTTGTAAAGATTTTGTCGAAAAATTAGGCGGTACACTAGCCGTGCAAAGTACCTTGAATGTAGGGAGTTCATTTAGTTTCACCCTACCATTTACTGATACTACTCTAGAATAATTCAAATTACAATCTCTTTTCAGTCTCGCAATAGCCTTAGTTTATTTTCGATTATTGCCAAATGTCTTTTGGAAGTCTTAGGAAGATATTAATTATTTTGTTTAACTTTGTTTTAAATTAGTTAAACAAAAAAGATTTCAATTATTTAAGACAGATTCCCATGCAAGATAAAAAGCCAGACAACGTTGTTTACAATACAGATGAAGGATTCAATGCAAATGTGTTGCCGTATGCTACAAATGTAGGTGCGCCTGCAATACGCATAGATGATGTCGTATCCTGGAAGAGTAGGGGAATCGAAAATGTAAATAGGGAATTGGGTAATAAATTCAACGAACTAAAATTACAGTACCAAAAATTAATGGAGGAGTACGAGTGGAACGAATTAGTATATAACGCTAAGTTCTCATTTGAGCCTGTAATAGGCGAAATCTATCATTTATACCGTGATGTTTCAGGCGTTAACTTTCTATCGTTAATTAGTCCGCTAGAATGGAATAGAGAGCATATTGGAACCTTTAAATTGAACAGCGATAAAAAGTGGGTGGTGCTTAATAAAGATATGATTTAAAATTATTTTTTAAATAAAACGTCATAAAAAATTAAAAGACAATCAATACTATATGTTTTGATTGTCTTTTTTTGTCTTTGAGGATTAAAAGTATTGGTTAGATGTAAAAATTAAAACAAATTCTCCAACAACCCTCATTGAAGCACCGTTTTCCTCATTGATGATAATATATTTATAGGAAGAGTCGAATGAGTTTGGTTTTAAAACTATGAAAATTTTATCTATGTAAATTATACTTTGTTTTGAGATTTTATAAAGCTATGTTGTCTTCCTTGTTCAATTCATTTTTATAAAACATAGGATTTAAAGTTTTTTAACTTTTACTATAGATTGACATAAGTTCATTCCAATTCACAAAAAAAGCCTGACATTGCTGTCAGGCTTTTAAAAAGCTCCCTCTCTTGGGCTCGAACCAAGGACCCTCTGATTAACAGTCAGATGCTCTAACCAACTGAGCTAAGAAGGAAACTGTAT
>NZ_AUDO01000022.1 GCF_000425505.1 Flavobacterium frigidarium DSM 17623
GTTGGATACGCGTTATCGTCCTGCGCATCAATTGGATTCAAGACTACAACTGTAGCAGTGGCTAAATCACAATTCGCTGGATTGGCTCCTACTTCGCATAATTGGTATACAATACTGTATGTTCCTGATACCGTATTTGGCGCTAAAGTCAATACCCCTTCTGAATCTATACTAAGTGGTCCAGTGGTGATTGGCGTTACATCTGTATTCGCTGCTGTAACTGGCTCTCCATTTAATGTATCATTATCTGTAACCGTTCCAACTGTAGTAGCTACTGTTGTACTTGGTGTTTGAGTTGGATACGCGTTATCGTCTTGCGCATCGATGAGAGTTAAAACCCCTGCCGAAGAAATTATATTAGTACAAATATTATCTGGTTGGGTAACAATAACTTGATACTTATATCCATTAATATTTGCTGTAACAGCTGTTAGAGTTAATGTTGCAGTTGTAGCACCTCCATATATTCCTCCGTCTATAATACTAACAAAACCTGATCCTGAATCTTCTTGCCATTGATAAACAGTAGTTCCAGAAGTTTCTGTTCCCGGAGTAGGTAATGTGTAATCGGGAGTTCCTGCAGCAAATGTATTTGTATTCACTGCTGAAGCAGCAACCGTGAAGATTGCATCACCTCCAACACGAGTTGATTTGCTACTTGGCTGAGTAGTTATTTCGACTTTAGTGGCAGTAGTCACTTTAGAGTTTGTCCCTGTATATGCAGTCACAGCTCCAGTCACTTTTCCATCTGAATCAAAACCAGTTCCATCTACAGTACCGTTGTTATCTGCATCAATGTGACCAGCTTCAACTGCATCATTACAACCGTCGTTATCTGAGTCACTATCTAAATAATCAAATGTACCATCACCATCAGTATCTTCACAAGCCGAAATATTAAGTAGGAACACTCCTCCTCTTCTACCTGCATTGCTAGCAGTACCAAACACACCATGCTTAATGGTTATGGTACTTACATTTGTATATTTGGCTGTAACTCCATATTCTGGAAGATCAGATGGATCTCCATTATCTCCTATATTATAGTTAGTCAAACCATATATTACACTACCATTTGCAAGTGTATAAGGCGATACTTTTGAACCAACATTGATGATAGTACCAGCACTATCAAAACCACCTATATCTGTATATCCTCCACCACTCTGTGTAGCGTTATCTAAATCAAACAAAGTCATATCTATCTGACGAAATTGCCTTGCTACACCTGTTACAGACTCTACCAGAGATAAAGAGATTTCAAAGTATTCTTCGTTTGAAGGCACTCCATTAACTAACAAGTAAGCATTATTACCAAATTCTACCTTAGCTGGAGACGATACTCCTTTTTTAATATCAATTATCTCTGCTCTTAAATTATATTTTAAACCTGTAAAAGGATCAGTGAAATAATTAGTTTTAAGTAAAACATCTCCAATCTGGACATCTAATAGATTCCCTGAACCTGAAAATGACGACCAAGCATCTCCATTTGACCCCGTAAAAGGTATTGGAGGACACTCAACATCATCTAGGATTCCATCATTGTCATTATCAAGATCCATATAATCAGCTATTCCATCATTATCTACATCACTAGCTCCATTTATTACAATTCTTAAATTTGCATTAGCTACATTTCCTGTATTATCTTTTGAATCAATTAAAGTATAAGGTATTACATCGGTCAACGTATTGCTTCCAATTAATGCAGCTACCGTAGGGTTAGTCAAATCTACTTCATAACTATAGGTACCATCTCCATTCACAGTTATATAACCATAAGTAGTAACAATTTTAGCACCTACATTTGCTGTTACTCCATTGACTTCATATATTCTTGGGACATCACTGTCTTGCCAATTTAAATCTGTCAATCCAGCAATTTGGTTAGCTGGATCAGCATCAGTAATCTGAGGCCCATAATTATAATCTAAAACAACTTGTGTCACAGGTGTTCTAAAATAAAAACTAACATTACCGTGAGCGTCATTAGCAGGTACTGAACCTGTCCCATAAAAAGTATCATTGCCTATTACATTTACAGAACCATTAGCTTTATAATCATAGTTTACGTTATCACCATAATAAGTTCCTCTTACACGCATTTGATCTTGCCAGGTTGTACCTTGAGAGTAATCAATGTCTGAGATTGTAAAAAACAAGCTTGTTACAGGTTTATCAAAATTTATGGTTAAAGTATTATCTGGAGCTGGATTAATTGAGGGGTCTGAACTGAATAATAAATATCCCGTATGGCCTCCATTTGTACCATAAGTAACTATTTGATTTGAAGCTGTTCCTACATTACCGGGGTCACTTTTTACAAATGAAACATTCACACCGTTGACTAACTTTGATTTACCATCAATTGTTTCCCCGTTAGTAAATTCATTTTCCCATATTAGTTGCGCCAAAGGCCGATCGGCTTTATCCACACCAAAACCATCGTCATCAAATATCACATTACCATTTGTAACATTATCAATACCTAAAGTTATTGTTTTTAAATTATCAGTAGCAACCGGTGGTTCATCAACCCCGGTTATGGTAATGGTTAAATATCCAAAATCGATATTGCCCGCTACGTCAGTGACTTCGTAAGAAATAACATCTGTTATACTGGCGCCAGATTTAAGCCCATTTACCGCAGCATTATTAACATCTACTAAATAACTGTAATTCCCATTGCTTTGAGCCGTAATTGTTCCATAAGTTGTACTTAGTGAAGTACCAATAGCGGTTGACAAACCAAATACTTTAGTAAGAGACAAAACTTCACCAGCTGTTCCATCTGTATCATTGGTTAAAAAATTGCCCGAAACTGGAATTATTGCATTTCCTAAAACAGTATTAACATCGTCAACCGCAATTGGAAAAGGACTTACGTTAAGACTTGTGTAAGCTGATAAGGTATTAGTTGAATCTGATGCCTCTACAATCATATATCGTAATCCATCGGTAGTATTTCCTGAATGGGCATATAGTGTATTGTACAAAAGTGCCTCTAGATTAGCTTCTTCTATTAAGACACCAAGCTGATCTGTTATTTCAAATACCCCAGCAGAAACATGTGATATTGTAAAATTATTACTCCCATATGTAACATTTATGTCTGTGGCAGGTGTATTTATTTCATAAGTTCCAGCATTATTACCCGTACTAGTCAAAAATCGAACAAATTCATTAGTATCAGGAACACTTCTAGGAAACCCTGTACTATTGGTGGAAAATATTATTCTCGCACTAGTTAAAAATCCAGTAGAAGTGACAATATTAACATCAGTTCTAACAGTGCGGTATAAAGTATTCACAGCATTTATGTTAACATTGTGATTTACACCTGCAGCTGCTCCGTTCAAATCAACTGTAGTAACAGTAAAATAATTTAATTTTTTATTATTAATATAGCTTTTTTCTCCAATAGAAATTGGATTAGAAACCATAGTATCATTCGGTGAATTAGTGGTATAAATGACTTTGGCTTTCATTATTGAAGTGGAAAACACAAGTAACAATAATGCTATGAATTTTATAAAATTACTAGAATTTAAAAATGAAAATGTTTTTAAAGTAGTTTTTTTCATGGTAATATTATTTAGGGCTGTAGTAAATTTAGTAAAAATTATGAAATAATTACCAAAAATTTAGTGATATTTTAGTAAGTATTTAAATCTAAATGGAGAAATAGCGACATATATATATACTTAAAATAATAAATTTGATAATCATTACTAAATTACATTATACGCATTCGTCTCCAACTTAAGTTTCGATGAATAACCTTTTCATAACGATTAATAAACATCGTTTTCCACAATAAAAAAACCCTTTCACTAAAATAGTGAAAGGGTTCTATAAAATATTTAAAAGATAAATAATTACTTTTTATCAGTAAATTTTTCGTGTTTAATTGTCTTAGCATTAATCATGAAATACACAGACTCTGCTATATTAGTACAATGATCAGAGATGCGATCGAGATGCTTTAACGCTAAAATTAGATGGGTACCAGAAACAACCGTCTTAGAATGATTTTTCATTTCGATAACAATATTATCGGTTGCATCGCTACTTTTATCTTTAATTGACGTATTTAATTTAAAGATAGTCTCAATTAATGACTCATCTAAATTTTCGAAACATAGATTAGTTATCGTAGTAATTTGCTCTACCTCGCGAGCAATAGCTTCTACTTGAAATCTACCAATTAATTCGTGCTTTTCCTTGATACTCTTAGTCAGCTTAACGATACTAATTGACAAATCACCAATGCGCTCAATTTCGTTGCTGATTTGCATTGCTGACATGATGAATCTAAGATCTGAAGCAACAGGTTGTTGTAAAGCAAAAACGCTCTGACAAATATCATCGATTTTTAAATCTAGTTTGTCAATTTTACTTTCTGTTTTCTTCAATTCTTTTGTTTCAGAAGTGGGCTCTGAAAGTAGGGACTTGATCGCTTCATGAACCTGTGATTCAGCTAAAGTTCCTATTTTTATAATAATATTTTTGAGCTTTCCGAGCTCAGTTTCTAAGTGTGATGCCATTTTATAAACGATTTAAAGATTAAAGTTAGATGAAATTGATGTCAAATCAAAATATGTCCTAACCAAATCTTCCTGTTATGTAATCTTCCGTTTGCTTAATCGTAGGTTTGGTAAATATCGTTTTAGTTTTATCATATTCGATTAATTTACCCATATAGAAAAAAGCTGTATTATCACTCACACGACCAGCTTGCTGCATATTGTGCGTTACAATCACAATTGTGTATTTGTTCTTTAACTCATAAATAAGCTCTTCTACTTTTGATGTCGAAATAGGATCTAGAGCTGATGTAGGCTCATCCATTAACAATATAGAAGGTTGAATAGCTAAAGCTCTCGCGATACATAAACGCTGTTGTTGTCCTCCTGACAATTCAAAAGCTGATTTTTTAAGCTTGTCTTTAACCTCATCCCAAAGTGCTACTTGTTCAATAGAAGTAATCACGCGCTCTTCAATTTCTTTTTTATCTGTAACACCATTAACTCGCAATCCATAGGCTACGTTTTCGAAAATAGTTTTTGGAAATGGATTCGGTTTTTGAAATACCATACCCACGTTCTTACGCAAACTGTCTACGTTGGTATTTTTATCATAAATATCTTGACCATCAATTAAAATGGTTCCGTTCATATGTGTATTATCAATCAAATCATTCATTCTATTTAACAAACGAAGATAGGTTGATTTACCACAACCAGAAGGACCAATTAATGCAGTAACTGTATTTTCTTTCATCGAAATCGAAATATCGTGAAGCGCTTGAAAGTCACCGTAATTAAAATTGACGTTTTTAGATTCTATTTTAAGCATGTTATTCTCTTTAATTTGATTTAAAATTAGCAGTTATATTTGGCTATAGCAACTAAAATGTTTTTTTTTACTTTTTGCGAAAGTGACCTAGCGATCATAAAGTGCATTAGTTCATTTTTACTTTCTTACCGTAGTATTTACGAAGAGCATTTGCTAATAGGTTCGAAATTAAAACAATAATTATCAATACTAATGCTGTTCCGTATGCCATCGCTCTAGATGCTTCGATATTTGTTCCACTAGTCGAAATTACATATAAGTGGTAAGGTAAAGCCATGGCTTGATCAAAAATTGATGTTGGTAATTTAGGCAAGAAATAGGCCGCTACTGTAAATAAGATTGGCGCTGTTTCCCCGGAAACTCTACCTATTGAGAGAATCAAACCCGTTATTACATTAGGAAAAGCTATCGGGAAAACTACTTTGCTAGTGGTTTCCCACTTACTAGCTCCTAGTCCTAAACTTGCTTGTCTAAAAGTATCATCAACTGCCTTTAAAGATTCTTCTGTAGTTCTAATTACAATGGGTAAAACTAATAATCCTAATGTTAGTCCACCCGCCAAAATAGAATCACCAAAACCCATTTTATTGACGAACAATGACATTCCAAACAATCCAAAAACTATAGAAGGAACTCCCGCTAAATTGTTTGTCATTTGCTTGATGATCTTTTTAAGTATTCCATCTTTAACATATTCATTCATGTATATTGCCGCTAATACTCCTACTGGAAAAGCAAACACCATGCTCACTAGAACTAAACACAATGTACCCACAATTGCTGGAAAAATACCGCCCTCTGTCATTCCGTTTTTAGGCATTTCAGATATAAATTCCCAACTTATTACTCCTATTCCTTTAATTACAATAAAAGCTAGGATTACAAACAATAGTGCTACAATAGCATAACTAGTAAGTGTAAATAGTCCAAAAGCAATATTTTGACTTCTTTTTTTCTTTTTTGCTAATTTTATTTCTGCACTCATCTTAATGTTTTTTATGCGATTTTCTATTAGTAACTACCTCAACAAGCATATTAATCCCAAAGGTTATAATAAACAAAATACAACCTAAAGCAAATAATGCTTCGTAATGTAAACCTCCATTGGGTGCTTCCCCTAACTCAGCTGCAATTGTAGCTGGGATTGTTCGAACAGGTTCTAATAGCGTTGTTGGTATTACTGCGGCATTACCAGTTACCATTAATACAGCCATTGTTTCTCCAATTGCTCTACCAATTCCTAATATAGCCCCAGCAGTGATCCCTGATGCAGAATAAGGCATTACCACCTTATAAATTGTTTGCCACTGACTTGCGCCAAGAGCTAAACTTGCTTCCTTCATCGCTCGTGGGGTATTGCGCATAGCATCTTCAGAAATAGTGATAATTGTAGGTAAAGCCATAATTGCCAAAACCACACTTCCTGCTAATCCTGTTTCCCCTACTGGTAAGTTAAAGGTACTTTGAATAAGAGGAACAATGATAACCAACCCAAAGAATCCATAAACTACAGATGGAATTCCTGCTAATAATTCAATAATGGGCTTTAAGATACTTCTTGTGCGTTTTTTTGCAATTTCGCTTAGATAAATTGCCGCAGCTAATCCAATTGGCAATGCTAATAAAATAGCACCAAAACTAACCCATAATGTACCATAAATCAAAGGCTTCACTCCCATTTGAGCAATAGGCTGAGCGGTTGGAAACCACTCTTCTCCAGTTAAAAATTCAGAAACCTTTATTTTATCGATATCTAATTCTCTTCCTGTAAAATCCTTGGCTTTATATTTATCTGAGAAAAAAGCTATTATTCCTGGTGTCTTAGCAACCAATTCATTAATCTTATCTGGAAAAAACTCAAAGTTCTCACCCAATTCTTCTTCAGTATAATAATCTGTAATATCACCTGCTCTAAATAAAACAATAGCTTGATCCTTACCTCCTAATTCTTTCCAGTTGGTGATCTTTTGATCATAAATATCTTTTATTTGAGAAGGCTGTAATTTATGTACGGTATTCTCAGCCGAAACCGCTAATAAAAAACCATCATCTATGGGTTTCTTATTAAAAACTCCTGCACCTTCAACGAAGAGAAAAAACACAATTAAAACAACGGTAATACTAGTAGCGGCACTGCTTAGCATTAAAATGGTTTCGATAATTTTTTCCTTAATCTGTTTAAAATTTGTTTTCAAATCAGTGTTTTTTATTTTTAGCAAAATTACGTTAGGGATCGTCCCTCAATGTTCATACAGCGTTAACCTTATGTTAACTTAATGTAAATAAAAGTTGAATTTCACCTCTAGAAATAGCATGAAACTCGCTTTCTTGTAACAAAAAAAGGCCGCCTTTGTAGACAGCCTTTTAGAATTATAATAGTAACCTTTATTCATTACTTTAATGGAACATATCCTATCTCTGAAACGATTTTTTGCCCTTCATCTGACAAAGCAAAATCAACAACAGTTTTTACTTTAGCAGCATTTGTTTTATCAAACATGTAAAACAAAGGTCTTGAAATTGGATACGTTTTATCTTTTGCACTTGCTACAGATGGCTCAATAAAAGTTTTCCCTTCATCATAAGAAACTGCTAATTGCTTAACTTCTTTAGTTTCATAAGCCAAACCTATGTATCCAATAGCTCCTTTAGTTTGTCCCACAGCTTGAACAATAGCTCCTGTTGCAGGTAAACTCAAAATGTTAGATGCATAGTTTTTTTTATCTAAAACCTCATCTTTAAAGAACTCATAGGTTCCAGAAGATGACTCTCTTGAATACGCTACAATTTTTCCATCTTCTCCACCTACTTCTTTCCAGTTTGTAATTTGACCTGTAAAGATTTTTTCTAATTGCTCACGTGTTAATTTAGAAACTTTGTTTGCTGGATTAACAATAACTGTTAACGCATCATAAGCTATAATTACCTCTTCGATTTCTTTATTCATTTCAGAGAATTTTAATTTCTCTTCCGTTTTCATATCTCTTGAAGCCATTGCAATATCAGTAGTTCCATCAATCAAGGCTGTTAGCCCTACACCTGATCCACCTCCTACTACAGTAATACTAATCTCTTTGTTTCCTTTCATCAAATCTTCAGCCTCTTTTTGTGCTAATGGTAAAACCGTATCACTACCCTTGATAGTTACAGACGTAGCTGCTGATGAAGTCTCATTTCCTTGATCCTCTGTTTTTGCTTTACCACAACTTAACATACCAATTAATGGTAGCATTAAAAATAATTTAGTTTTGTTCATTTTTTTCATTTTATTTTTTTGTTATTTTTTATCCTTATTTTTTACAAAAGTACCATCGCAATGTTAAGCCTGCGTTAAGCTACTATTATTCAATTTTTACTATTTGGCCATTCAAGCTCTTTCCTTCGAACGTAGATAAAATTATTAAATCCCAATTTCGACTTGAAAACGAGCATACCAATTATTACTAGTCTCCCCTAAATAATTTTTTATATTGTCATACGTAAATTCTCCTTGAAGTTTGATTTTATGTCCAAAGATATACTTAGACAGTCCAAGAGTATATTCATCTGTATTAGGACTTATTGTTTCAATGTCTTTGTCTACTTTTTGAGTAGAAAACCTCCCTATAATTTGATAATTTGAAGGAAACAAATAACTCAATTGCGCATCATATCCATGTCCTACAAACACAGCTTGAATCTTTGTAACATCTGTAGTGCTAACCGTTATAGGGTCATCAGCCATTCTAGACATATATGCTCCCGTTGCAGCCCAACCTTTATACTTTAACATGGTATCAAAAAACAGCGATTGTAATGTTCTCGCTTCATACAGGCTACTCCCTAATTGCCCTTGCGATCTTAATGCATTATTATTTTGACTAAAAGCTCCCGAAATCATCCACTTTACCGTTTTCTCTCTCATCAAGTCGGCTTCAAAGTTTGATCCGTTTTTTGTAAATGAGCCTAGAGGAAAGAGCTCTACTTTACCCGTCAATGCAATACCATCATCTTTAGTCTTTACCCAGTTTCTACCCTCTCCTTTAGACACTGCCCCTTTTAATGCGTATGAAAAACGATTCGGATTTTGTTTCGAATAATCTAAGAATATTCCAAAATCACGATCAATATTAAACTTAGAGTTATTGATACTTCTATCTGTAAGTTCTAATGAGTTTGACGAAATCACACGCTGGTTGTTTCCCGGCAATTTTGTTTGACCAAAACCAATAGTCAAATTTGGTGTAGCCTTATAAAAAAGAACTCCATCAAGAATAACATTACCACTGTTACCTACAACTACCGTCCCAATATCTCTAGCCGAAAAACCCAATTCTACCTTATATCCAAATCTTGGATTATAAACAAAACCATCTAGCTTTAATCGCATTCTTCTAATCTCTCCCTCTACAATTGCAGATTCTCCATCTTCCTTACCATACCCTATTCTACTTTGAACTCTAAATCCAATATTCACCTGAAATAGACTGTCTTTTTCTGTAAAGCCTAATTTTTTACTAGAGTTAAGATATTGTGACAATCCTGTTTTTTTAATAGCTTCTTTTGCTTCAATTTTATTCTCTTGAGCTGACGTTACTAGCGTAAACATAAGCACGATAGTTAATAAAAATTTCTTCATTTTAATTTTTCGTTATTGTTGTGTTATTGCGGTGCAAAATTAATGTTAACAAATGCTTTTCGTATTAAGACAACGTTACCATAACAATAAGCTAAGACCAATAAAAACACTTAACTACTTAACATAGAGACAGATGAATAATAACCACTTTTTAATCGCGCCTCAGTTATATGGAATAATTCGTTAAATTTTAGACAAAAAAAAACTCCAAACACTATTCTAAATAGTACTTGGAGTTCTCTAAATTATTAATACTAATTTTTAAAAATTAAACTGCGCTTGCAATCGTAATAAATTTCCTTGCTGCCTGTTGTTTTGTAATGCGCTATCCTCAAAAGTTCTATCAGCAATTACCCAAGTGGCTGTTAATTCAAATGCCTTTAGTGGCTGCCATTCTAAACCAAGTTCATAATCTCTCACTACATAACTTCTAGCATCCTTTTCAAATTTCTTTCCACCATCATAATATTGAAATTTAGCAAACGGATATAACAATTGATTTTTTGGCAAATCCCATTTGTAATTTAGAGTGACATAACCTCCTTCTAAATGAGACACATCTACTGAGTTTGTTATTTTATTATAACGAGGTCCTTTACCAATATTGTACTCCGTTTGAATCCCAAATGGTTTTGGATACAAAATAAAAGAAGCCGCTACGCGCTGATCTAAGGTATTTTGTTTATTATCAACTGTAACTCCAGTCGATATTTCACTACCAAAAGCCCATTTACCTGTATACGCTTGAATCCCGGGTTCGATAATTTGGTTCCCAATAACAAATGGATAACTTACTCTTGTTACAACATGTAAATTTCTATTCCCTTCTGATTTGTTAGATGTTTGACCATTGTAAGCACCAAAAGCAAAAACACCATAATCTCCTGATCCCTTATAGCCCTCTTTTACGAGCATCGCAAAACGTTCTCTTATTTCGCTTGGAGCCCAATAGAAAAACGCACCTAAATCACGCTCATTTGCAACAGCACTATTCAATGCATCGTTACGATCCAGCGTTAAGCGATTTTGACTTGATTGCATATTTTCAAATCCGTATGGCACTTTACTTTGCCCTATTCTTACTCTAAATTCCTTTTTTTTATCGAAAGACAAATCAAAATAAGCATCTCTTAGTTGCAGAAAATTATTAACGCCTGATCCTGGTGAACTTGCTAAATCTGGTTGAATGTAAAAATAGACATTCGGCGTAATCTGGCCTGAGAAAACGATACGTGCTCGTCTTATAAAAAAACCATTATTTGATTTTGCATCGTCAGCAGTTGCAGTTGTACCCCATGATTTATCACATTGCTCACAAGAAACCTTATCATTAGTAGACAGCAAACCATTATAGCGTACTTGAGCATACCCTCTAATGCTAATTTTATCATACCATTGGGTATCTTTCTTGGGCTTTGCATTTTCTTCCGCTGCCTTTAGTTTATTGATAGAATCTAGAACACGAACGACTTCTTTAGAAATAGCATCCTTGTTGAGATCTTGCGCCTGCAGTGCTCCGGCACCTAGAATAAATAAGGCAAATAAAAGTTTTTTCATGAGCAAAATGGGTTCTTTATTTTTTTGGCAAAGATGCTATTGCAGTGTTAAGCTAACGTTAGCGAATCATTAAAGAATTAACTTTATTTTTACATTTTTTTAATGCATTAAATACCAAAAAATAACGTACAAAAAATAGCTTATTCCCACGAATTACAGTAGGTGGCAAATTCTATAATATGCCGCTGAATCAGAATTTTATTTCAACTATTTCATTCCGTTGTTAACTTTTTCTTTAATCCATTGAAAAGAATCGGCTATAATGCGCTCTTTTTCATTTTGAATGAATTGCAAATAAGCATTGGCAACAGGCGAAAATTTCTTTCCTTTTAGCCAAATTAGATTCCAATTAGACTTTATAGGGAGTCCTTTTACAGGAATAATTTGCAAACTACCATTATTCAATTCGTTTTTAGCTCCTATCAGTGGCATAATCGAACAACCTAAACCTGCCAAAACTGCTTGTTTTACAGCTTCATTTCCAGTAAGTTCTACTTTATTAGGCACTTTTAGATTGTTGTTTTCTATAAATTTTTCCATAATATATCGCGTTCCAGAACCTTCTTCACGATAAATAACTGCCAACTCTTCTAATAAGGAAACATCATATTTTTTTTTATCGAAAGTTTGACTCGCGTTGACCATCATATATAAAGCATTGGGCAACAGCTCTACTTTTTCTATTTGGATTGCATCAGGTAAAACCGAAACCAGCGAAAAATCGACTTCATTGTGTTCTAAACTCTCTAGTACTTGTTTCTTATTAGTTACATCTAAAATCAAATCGACACCTGGATGCTGCTTCAAAAAATCCGACAAGAAATAAGGCATTACGTATTTACCTGTAGAAACAATTGAGATTTTTAAGCGTCCGCTAAGCTCTCCCTTGTACGCAAGTGTTTTGTAATTAATAGCCTCTACCTCGCTCAATACCTTTTCGGCAGCAATGGCTATTTCCTCACCAAAATCAGTGATGTACAATTTTCGACCAATTACCTCCGTCAATGGAAATTCAAATTGATCCTGAAAATTGCGTAGCTGGATAGAAACAGCTGGTTGCGTAAGATGCAACTCTACAGCTGCCTTAGTAATACTCTTATTTTGAGCTACTTTTAAAAAAACATACAACTGATGCAACGTATAGTTCATAAAAATATTTTATGGATTTCATTACAAATATAAATAAAAACAAATGGATGAGCCGTTCTACATTTGCACCAATTAAAAAAACAAAAACATGAAAACAGAAAAAGGATTAACATTCCAATTAGTAGAAGGAGAATTTGCGCCACTAGAAGCTAAAAAAATCTTACTAGGATTAATCAATAGTAAAATCAATTTTCATCAATTGGAGCACTTTAGTAACGAAGTACGATTTAACGACAAAACATCTCATGCTAAGCAACGTGTAGCAACACTAACAAATGCTTCTGAACAAATTACCGACTTGGTTGCCACTACAAACAACATGCAATTTAAAATCGAAGGAAGTATACAAATTACCCTTGTACCAGTAAAGGAGCTTGCAATAAATAAATAAAATAATTCAATCAAAAAAATAAAAATGGCTTTAATCAGCTCTTCATTTCAAGATGTTGCTGCACTCTTACAACAAAACGAAATTGCCGCCATCCCTACTGAAACTGTGTACGGACTTGCAGGAAATGCTTATAATGAAATTGCTTTAAAAAAGATTTTCGAGTTAAAACAGAGACCCTTTTATAACCCGCTTATCGTACACATTAAGTCAGTTGAGGACTTAAACTTAGTTGCTACTAATATTCCTGCACAAGCACAATTGCTAGCAGCTACCTTCTGGCCTGGACCACTTACTTTAGTCTTAAAAAAGCAAACCCATATTCCCGATTTAGTAACCGCAGGCAAAAGTACTGTAGCTGTTCGAGTACCTAATCATCCGGTAACATTATCCCTTTTAGAACAATTAGAATTTCCGCTAGCAGCTCCTAGTGCAAATCCTTTTGGATCTATTAGTCCCACAAAAGCAGCGCATGTAGCCAATTATTTTACTGCATCTCCTCTCACCATATTAGAAGGTGGTGAATGCAGTAACGGTATCGAATCTACCATCATTGGTTTTGAAAATAATCAGGCTGTGTTGTACCGTTTGGGTTCCATTACTATCGAAGCGATTGAAAACGTGATTGGCCCTTTGCTAATAAAAACACAATCTGAAGCTGCACCCACAGCACCAGGAATGCTATCGAAACATTATGCGCCAAGAACGACAATAATACAAAGCGATAATATTTTAGAAAGCACACATACAAATACAACTAAGAGAGTAGGTTTACTAACCTTCAAAAATCGATTTGAACACGAGTCTATAGTCGCACAAAAGGTCTTGTCTCCCAACGGTAATTTGGCGGAAGCCGCAACACTTTTATACAATGCCTTACACGAATTAGACCAACTAGATCTCGACTTGATTATCGCAGAGAAGTTCCCAGACCATAATTTAGGACGAACAATCAATGACCGATTAGAACGCGCTACAAAAAAATAAATCTATTTTAAAAAACTTAAAATGAACTTCGACTTATTACTTGAAAACATTACCAACCCTGCTTTATTATTTTTCTTATTGGGGATCATCGCGGTTCGTTTAAAAAGCGACTTAGCAATCCCAAAAAATTCCTCAAAGTTTATTTCGCTCTACCTACTTTTCTCTATCGGTTTTAAAGGAGGACAAGAATTAGCGCATAGTGATTTTACGATGGACATTATTTGGTCAGTCTTATTCGGGATCTTTATCGCAGTTATTATTCCGTTCTACAGTTTTTTTATTCTTAAAAAACATTTTAGTATCGAAAACTCTGGAGCCATTGCAGCTGCTTACGGTTCAGTAAGTGCCGTGACCTTTGTAACTGCCATCACTTTCCTAGAAATGCAAAATTACACTTTTAGCGGCCACATGGTCGCTGTCATGGCATTGATGGAAGCTCCCGCAATTATTGTAGGCGTAATTTTAATTAGATTATATAACAAGAATGGATCAAATACTACTAGAATTAGTTCGCTTATTAAGCATTCCTTTACTAACGGAAGTGTCTTACTAATCACGGGGAGTTTAATTATTGGTTTGCTAGCTAGTGACCAGCAAGCCTTAGGGATTAAACCTTTTACAACCGATATGTTCAAAGGATTCTTGGCTATTTTTTTACTTGACATGGGAATTGTTAGTGGTCAAAAACTAAATGATTTTTTTAAAAGTGGATGGTTTAGTTTTGTTTTTGCAATCATTATTCCGCTGATAAATGGAGTCATTGTTGCGTATCTTTCCTACCTCATAACTGATGACATAGGAAACCGATTTATATTTGCAGTATTAGCAGCAAGTGCCTCTTACATTGCTGTTCCTGCCGCCATGAAAATTGCAGTGCCAAAAGCCAATCCCGGTATCTTTTTACCCATGGCATTAGCAATAACTTTCCCTTTTAATATCACTTTTGGAATGCCAATATATCTTTCGGTAATTCTATGTAGTTAATTTTATAAATCAAAAAAGGTTGTTTCTGAAATTAGAAACAACCTTTTAGATAATTTAATTAAACGACTTCCTTCTCCAGTGTGAAGGAGAATTCAGAACCTACACCGAATTCACTTTCGACGTATATTTTTTCTTTGTGCGCCTCAATGATATGTTTCACAATGGCTAATCCTAGACCAGAACCACCTTCAGATCTTGATCCGCTTTTATTAACTCTGTAAAAACGTTCAAAAAGCCTAGGTATGTTTTGTTTTTCTATCCCTTCTCCATTGTCACTAATTCTAATAAGCACTTTTTCTTTGGTTAGGTTTACAACAGCCACTTCGGTAGTACCTTTTGATTTACCGTATTTTATCGAATTTACGATTAAGTTTTCAATAATTTGCTGGATTCTATCTTTATCAGCATGAACGTAATTGGGCTGAATATGATAATTTTCGAATGCTAAAGTAATTTTCTTTTTATCAGCCTTCATTTCGAGTAGGTCAAACACATTTTGAATTAACTCGACAATATCAAAATTAGAGTATTCTAAATTCAAGTCACCTACTTCAAGTTTGGTTATCATATCTAAGTCTTCAACAATATAAATAAGTCGCTCCACCCCTTTTTCGGCACGTTTTAAATATTTTTTCCGAATAGCTTTGTCATCCATTGCGCCATCTAACAAGGTAGACACATACCCTTGAACAGTAAACAAAGGCGTTTTTAATTCATGAGAAACATTACCTAAAAATTCTCTTCTATATTCTTCCCTTACTTGGAGCATTTCTATTTCTAACTTTTTATCAGTGGCAAATTTCTTCACCTCTCTAGTTAGCGTTTCCATATCAGTAGTGATGGGCTGATTTATAAACGTGCTAGACTCTAATAGAGAAACATCATCGTATATTTTTTTTACCCTTCGATAAATAAAATGCTCTACCCGATATTGAATTACGATAAATGAAAAAAGGTAAATAGTGAAAATAAAAATAACCCCAAAGACCATAAGTTTTTGAGGTGTATAATTAAAAATTGTAGTAGCTAGTAAAACGACAAATAAGGTAGAAAACACACTAATATATAATGCTGATTTCACAGCAAACTTGTATGTTTTTTTAAAATTTAATTTCATTTATGGCATTGTGTTAACAGTAGTGTTGAGTGGTATTAAACTTCAAACTTATAACCCACTCCTTTTATTGTTTTAAATAAATCTTCACCTATTTTTTCACGTAATTTTCTAATGTGTACATCGATTGTTCTTCCGCCCACAACAACTTCATTACCCCAAACTTTATCTAGAATTTCGTCGCGTTTAAACACTTTTCCAGGTTTTGAAGCTAATAAGTAGAATAATTCAAATTCTTTTCTTGGTAATGCAATCTCTACACCATCCTGAACGATTTTATATTCTTCTCTATTAATTTCGATTCCGCCTACATTAAGTGTTTCACTATTTTGCTCTTGTTCTTTTAATCTTCTTAATAAAGCTTTTACCTTACTAACTAATAATTTTGGTTTTATTGGTTTAGTGATATAATCATCTGCCCCTGCATCAAAACCAGCTACTTGAGAGTAATCTTCGCTTCTAGCAGTTAGGAATGTTATAATAACATTAGCTAGTTCTGGAATTTTTCTAATGTTTTCACAAGCTTCCATTCCGTCCATTTCTGGCATCATGACATCCATGATGATTAGGTCTGGCAATTCTTTTTTAGCTTTAGCAATAGCTTCTTTACCGTTAGTGGCAGTAAAAATTTGGTAGCCTTCTTGATTTAAGTTGTATCCTACGATTTCTAAGATATCTGGCTCATCATCAACAAGTAAGATTTTAGTGTGTTTCTTTTTCATTTCTTGCAAAATAGTGTTTTTCGCATCAGTTGTAGTCGCAATAGCTTTCCGATGGAGTTAATTTCGAATGTAAATATAGTACTATTTAGATTGCAAAAAAACAGCCTTCATCGTAATTTAATATGGTAACCTTTTGTTAATATTAAGAAAACAAAATGGTAATGACCCAATAACACAAACTTTACAATACCACCCTTACTTTGCAAAAAATTAAACAACACTATGAAACTTAAACTATTCATTTTAACACTTTTTATCAGTACGCTAAGCTTTGCACAAACTAAAGGTACTTTAACAGGAACCATTACTGATAAGGATTCTAATAATGAAACACTGCCGTTTGCAAATGTTTTACTTAAAGGTACGCCAATTAATGCAACAACAGATATTGATGGAAAATATAGCTTTAACGCTCCTGCTGGAAATTACACATTACAGTTTAGTTTTATAGGATACGAATCTATTGAAGTCCCAGTAACAGTAAAGGCGGGGGAAACTACTACTTACAATCAAGCATTAGGCTCATCAGGTTATAAACTTGAAGATGTAGTAATTACAACAAACACCAACAGACAAAAAGAAACTGCTTTATTACTGGACCAAAAAAATGCTGTTGAGATCAAGCAATCGATTGGTGCTCAAGAGTTATCAAGAAAAGGGGTTAGTGATGTAGCTTCGGCTGTTACTAAAGTAAGTGGGGTATCTAGACAAGAAGGATCAGGAAGTGTTTTTGTGAGAGGTTTAGGAGACCGTTACAATGTTACTACTTTAAACGGTTTACCACTGCCATCAAACAACCCTAAAAACAAAAATATTTTATTGGATATCTTTTCGACAGATATTGTAGAATCTGTGGGAATTAGTAAAACTTTTGAATCTCAAAATTATGCTGATTTTGCCGGAGCAAATGTGGATATCGTATCAAAGAAAATGACTGGTTCACCTTTCATTCAAGTAGGTCTAGGTTTAGGCACAAACACAAACGTAGCTAAACTTGATAATTTCTATTTGCAAGATGGCCCTTCTTACTTTGGTTTTAACAAAATTAGTGCACCAAATAATCCTTTGTTACCATACAATTATAGCAATAGTTGGGATAGACAAGAAAGAAAGAACACTTTAAATAATAATATCTCGTTATCTGCAGGTAAAAAATTCGACGTAGGTGCTAACAGTTCTATCAGCGCCTTTGTTACTGCTGGATTCGATGCTGAAAACAGATACAGTGAGGGAATTTACAGAACAACCATTACAGCACAAGGTGCGGCCAATACTGATTTGTTTAGAAAATCATATCAGTTCAATACCAACTCTACTATAATGGGTACAGCTGATTACAAAATCAACAGAAACAATTCTATATTATTCACTACTTTATTTTTGAACTCTACTACACAAGATTATAGTGAGTATGAAGGATTCAACATTGAATTTTCGGGATTAGACCAAATTGGATTTATAAAACGTGGAACTTTCGATAAAACACAATTAATTGTAAACCAATTATTAGGAAAGCACAAATACAACGAAAGGATTACAGCAAATTGGAGTCTTGGATACAGCATATTAGACAACACTATTCCAGACCGTATGCAAAATACTTTTGTTCCTTCAAGTGATGGATCAACAGATTATACTTTTTTCAAAAATTCAAGTATAAATAATCACCGTTATTACCAAGGTTTGACTGAAAAAGAATGGTCAGCAAATATTTCAGGTTCGTATAATTTTGATAAAGTAGACGAAGATACTTTTAAAGGTAAAGTAACTCTTGGTTACTCGGGTAAAATGAAAACAGTTGATTTTGATTCACAACAATATTCTTTTTTTCCAGAAACAAATAAGACACTTTTTTCAAAAGACGAATTTAATAACACCGATCAATATTTAAATAGCACCAATTTTGATTTAGCTGCAGGTGATAGTTCAAGTAAATTGTCTCAATTTTATAATGGACATTTAAATATTCACTCTGTATATGGAAATGCATTATATAATTTTAGCGATAAATTATCTGTATTGTTGGGTGGTAGATTTGAGCAAATTGAACAATATGTTTACTATATCAGTTTAGATGCTCCTGACGGAATTGGTTCAACTTATGCTCCTGTAAAGTTTTTACCTAGTATCATCGCAAAATACAAGTTGAATGACAAACAAAATTTAAAATTTGCAGCTAGTAATACTTATACTTTACCACAATTTAAAGAGAAGGTAAAAATTCTATTCCAGGAAGTAGGACAAAGTTATGAGGGAAACGACAAGCTGTATGCATCTACTAATTATAACGCTGATTTAAGTTGGGAATTATACCCTTCAAATGATGAGATCCTATCGGTTACTGCTTTTGGTAAATTAATACAAAACCCTATTAATGAAATGTACACTAACTCTTCTTCAGGTAATATTACTTGGGCAAATACAGGAGATAATGCAGTGGTAACAGGAATAGAATTAGAATTAAGAAAGAATATTTACACAACTTCAGATGTAAATAATTTGAAAGAAAAATTAAGTTTTGGATTTAATGGTTCTTACATGTATCAAAATATGGACTTAAGTAATGCAAAAGTTTTAAGCGAAAATGGTTTTGGTGCCAACTTTACTTATAAAAATTCTAAGCTTTCTGGAGCAGCTGATTTTTTAGCAAATGCAGATGTATCATTTAACAAAGAGTTTAACAATGATAAAGACATTACAGCAACTGTTACCTATGCACACGTTTCTGATAAACTAGCAGTAATAGGAACTTCAGAAAGAGGAAATCTTATTGATAAATCTGTAGGTAGATTAGACTTGATTATAAAATCAAATCTTTCTAAAAAATTAAACTTAGGATTATCATATAAAAACATTTTAAATCCGGTTTATCAAAGATTCACAGATCAAAGTAATGCTCCTTTAATTAAAACAGCTGACGTACTAGCTAGCTCTTATAAAATAGGTTCTAACTTAAGCTTATCACTAACTTATAAGTTCTAATAAAAACTTAAAAAAGAATACAAGAAGAGGCAGTTGAAGCAATTCAACTGCCTCTTCTTATTTATTAGAATTTGGTGTAAATTTAATGTTAATCAAACCTTTGAATTAATTACAATCCTTAACAGCAAAGTAATAATCGCTTAA
This sequence comes from Flavobacterium frigidarium DSM 17623, assembly GCF_000425505.1. Lineage (GTDB taxonomy): Bacteria > Bacteroidota > Bacteroidia > Flavobacteriales > Flavobacteriaceae > Flavobacterium > Flavobacterium frigidarium. The sequence goes on from NZ_AUDO01000022.1 coordinate 20,007, forward strand.
CTTGATAAAAACAGTAATCACCTTTCTTTGTGGTGTCAAAAAACATAAACAAAATTAAAGAAAAAATGAAAAAATCAATTTTAGCAATTTTATCAGTAGTGACTATTGCATTTACAAGCTGTACGAGTGATAGCCCAGAAGTAACTCCATCAACTTCATTTGATTTGAAAGTAGATGATTTAAAAGGTGATATTACAAATAACGAAACGGTAACTCTTGACGCAACAAAAACATACACATTAACTGGAGGGTTAATCGTAAGATCTGGTGCTTCATTAATAATTCCTGCAGGAACAACAATCAAATCTGACCCAACAGCTGACGGAGAAAAAGCAAAAACAATTTTCATCGCTGTAGAAAGAGGTGCAAAAATTTTCGTAAACGGTACTTCTACTAAACCAGTAGTAATGACATCAGGTAAAGCAACTCCTACTGAAGGAAACTGGGGTGGATTAATTATCTGTGGTGACGCAAAAGTAAACACTGGAGATAACGGAACATCTGAAGTAGGTGGATTATTATACGGTGGTAATAATAATGACGATAATTCTGGAAAAATCAACTACTTAAAAATTTCTTACACTGGATCTAAATTTAGCGATAGTAAAGAATACAACGGAGTATCTTTCTTTGGAGTAGGTAGAGGAACGGAAGTTTCTAACATTTATACTTTTGAAAGTGGAGATGATGCAGTTGAATTTTTTGGAGGTGCAGTAAATGCAACTAACCTTGTATTAATTAACTCTTATGATGATTCATTAGATTTCGCAGATGGATACATTGGAACAATCAGCAATGTTTATATCAGCGGTATTTCGTTTGGAGGAATTGAAGGTTCAAACAATGGTCAGAACGACATAGCTTTACCAATGACTGATGCTAAATTATCTAACATCTCAATTGTAAAAGGAACAGCTACTAAATTTACAGCTTCAGAAAAAGCAATCAACTTTAAAGAAGGTGGTGGGAAACAAACTTACACTAACTTATTTGTTGACGGAATCGATGTATTTGCTAAACTAGACGCTAATTCAGGTGCAACTGCAAGAATTGCAGCAGGAGAATTTAAAGTAAATGGCTTAAACTTTGTAACAGCTAACAATCTTACATCATTTTACGTTACTACTCAAACTGGTGCAGGTGCAGGTGCAAACTTACCTACTTGGGCAGACTGGACTAAATAATTAAAATCTATAACTGATAATTAAACACCCTATTAAACGAAGGGTGTTTTTTTTTGGTATAGTATTTGTTTTTTGTATATTTACTTATCAAAAAATATGCTGATGGCACAAAAATACTTTTATAAATTCTTTTTATTGGTTTTTTTCTGGACGCTAAGCAGCAATGCTCAAGAGGGCAAAATCCAACCTAGAACACAACAGGCCGCTGTAATAGAAGGCTTAAATGTGTACCCTAATCCTGTGACTAATGGCAAAGTCTATATTGCCACAAAAAACGATACGAATAAGGAAATAATAATATTTGACTTGTTAGGCAAGATGGTTATGCAGGCCACGATTAATGGTCGTGAATTAAATGTAAGTGCACTAAGCCCAGGCATCTATATTATTAAAATCAATGAAATGAATGCCACAGCAACTAGAAAATTAATTATAAGGTAAAGACATTTCATACACTATAACAACAGAGCCCCTATTATTTAGGGGCTTTTTTCATATTAGCCTAAGCCGAAATTAACCAACAACAAGTTCGAAAAATTAATACCTTTGCAAAAAAAAGTTTTGATTACTCCCACAGACATCTTCACTATTTCCAGTCAGAAACAATTTGAAAAAATAGCCTTAAAAGTTTTCAGGCACCAGTATGAGAACAATAAAGTCTATAATAACTTTTGCAAATTATTAAACACTGATGTTGGGCGTGTAAAAAGTATACAACAAATCCCATTTTTACCCATTCAGTTTTTCAAGAGTCACGAGGTCGTTTCTAATAACGATCCCGTTCAAGCAACTTTTTCTAGTAGTGGGACCACAGGAATGATTACTAGTAAACATTTAGTGACCAATGTTTCAATATATGAGGAAAGCTACCGCAAGGGTTTTGCCGACTTTTATGGAAACATCGAAGATTATGTTGTACTAGCTCTCTTGCCCTCTTATTTGGAGCGCGACGGCTCGTCTTTAATCTACATGGTTGAAGATTTAATTAAGCTATCTAACCGCCCTGAAAGTGGGTTCTATTTACACAATCATGACGAACTTATAAAAAACCTGATTGCCTTAGATAACGCTGGCCAAAATGTAATTTTGATTGGAGTTACTTATGCCCTGCTTGATTTAATTGAGAAACAAAAATTCCAATTAAAGAATACCATTATCATGGAGACAGGCGGAATGAAAGGGAAGCGAAAAGAAATGATTCGTGAGGAATTACACGAGCAATTATGCGCAGGTTTTGGCGTGACAGCCATCCATTCAGAATACGGAATGACCGAACTACTTTCTCAAGCTTACTCCCTAGGTGAAGGAATATTCGAATGCCCTTCTTGGATCCAAATTTTATTAAGAGATACCGAAGACGCCCTAAGCTATATTGGTACGGGGAAAACCGGTGGAATCAATGTGATTGATTTGGCTAACATTAATTCGTGCTCCTTTATTGCCACCCAAGATTTAGGTAAAAAATATGCCAACAATTCTTTTGAGGTTCTAGGACGTTTTGATAATTCTGATATACGTGGGTGTAATTTGATGGTTTTGTAATCACCATTTTAGGAGTAGACCTTTAATTTTTAAAAGACCATCTCCCCCGCTATACATTACAATCTCAAGAGCTGAACACCAGCACTTGAGGATTTTCATTATTATCGGGACTAAATAACACCTCTATATTATTTCAAGAACCATAAAAAATCGCTTATACTAAAAATGCCTCATTTATTAAAATGAGGCATTTTTTATATTCTATTATATCATCTAGTTATACTACACGCACAACAAAATAATTTTTCTTTCCACTTTGTAACAATACAAATTGGTTGTTGATCAAATCATTAGTTGATAACACAAAATCCTCTTTGATTTTATCTCTATTCACCGAAATTGAATTAGCAGTCAACGCTCTTCTTGCTTCTCCATTCGATTTAAAAAATCCTGTTTTATCATTTAGAACAGTGATGATTTCGATTCCTGCTTCTACTTCGTTTCTAGCAATTTCAGCCTGAGGAACTCCGTCAAAAACTTCTAAGAAAGTTGCCTCATCTAATTGTTTTAAATCATCAGCTGTGGCATTCCCAAAAAGAATATTCGATGCTTTAATAGCATTTTCTAAATCTAGTTCAGAGTGTGCCATGATCGTCACTTCTTCTGCTAAACGTCGTTGTAATATACGTAAATGTGGTGCTTCTTGATGTTCTGCTATCAAAGCAGCTATCGTTTCTTTACTTAAAAATGTAAATATTTTAATGTATTTCTCAGCATCAACATCAGAAGTGTTCAACCAGTATTGATAGAATTTATATGGTGACGTACGCTTGGCATCAAGCCAGATATTTCCACCTTCTGATTTACCAAATTTAGTTCCGTCTGCCTTAGTGATTAGAGGACAAGTCAAAGCATATGCTTTTCCACCTTCTTTTCTTCTTACTAACTCTGTTCCTGTTGTAATATTTCCCCATTGGTCAGAACCTCCCATTTGTAAGGTACAGTTCTTCTCTTTGTATAAGTGCATGAAATCATATCCTTGAACTAATTGATAGGTAAACTCAGTAAAAGACATTCCCTCAGCAGCATCAGAAGACAAACGTTTTTTTACAGATTCCTTAGACATCATATAATTCACAGTAATGTGCTTACCGATATCACGAATAAAATCTAAAAACGAAATCTCTTTCATCCAGTCGTAATTATTCACTAATTCAGCTGCATTGGGAGCATCTGAAGTGAAATCTAAAAACCGACTCAATTGCGCCTTGATAGCCTCCTGATTATGTCTTAGTGTAGCCTCGTCTAATAAATTTCTCTCATTCGACTTTCCTGATGGATCACCAATCATTCCAGTAGCTCCTCCTACAAGTGCCAATGGCTTGTGACCAGCAATTTGAAAGTGTTTTAAAAGCATAACACCAACTAAATGTCCTATATGCAATGAATCTGCAGTTGGGTCGATACCCACATATGCCACACGCATTTGTTCCATCAAATGTTCTTCTGTGCCTGGCATAACATCGTGGAGCATTCCTCTCCAAGTTACTTCTTCAATAAAATTTTTCATTCTCGTACGTATAATTTTATGCAAATATAAAATATATTGTGGATTCACTAATTTGTTTGGCTGCTTTATCTAAAAAAACAATAATTCACGCTTAATAAAGTCTGAAAGCGAATACTTAAATAGATAATTTACGACGCAAAAAAAGCAGATTGATTCAATCCAGTAGCCAGCTATAAACATATTTTTCTCATATTTATTAAATAGGTAAATCAAAAGTTAATTAACGATCATAACGCTTCGTAGGTTCAAATAATTCTCAATTTAAGTAGACTATAATCAAATGTCTAACAAAGTTTAATTAGCCAATAACTTGTTAAATCTAAGTTAAATTAACTTGTGTGAATTTGTAATCTAATTTATATTTTAACATATTTATAGAGAATAAGCAAACGAAAGGTGAAGTTTGTGTTTTAGAATAGTGTTAGAATTACACAATAAGAAGAAAACTGCCAATTATAACAAATTCAACTCCAAGATGCTTTCAAATACTCAATAAAATGAATATAAAAACAATCGCAGCAATTCTAACAATTGCCAGTCAAAGTTTACTAAATGCTCAAGTGAGTGTCAAGGTAACTTATGAGCAACAAAATATTTACCCCGATAACTATTGGGAAAAAATCCCGCAGGATTTTCGAGAAAATACTAAAAAACAATTGACCCAGCCCATTACTTTGAATTTGGTCAATAATGGTGAGGCTTCTCTTATAGTGAGTGAAACTAAAAAACTGAATTTTCCAAGTATGCAGGAAAACAATCCAGATGAAAGAAACCTTGGAATAAATATGAAACTAGCTGAAGTCTGGACACACAACGACTTCAACACGAATACAACCACAAAAAAAGTAAAATTAGACAATAAGAGTTATTATAGACAGTCCCCATTCGACAATACGATCTATGAGTTTGATCCAACAGTTACAAAAAAAATAGACTCCTACCAATGTAATCTTGCCTACTATGTCAGTAAAAAATCTAACGACACCATTAAATATTGGTATGCCAAGGAAATTGCAATCGCAGATGGACCATACGGACCTTCTTCTATTCCCGGTCTTATATTAAGATACGAAAATAAATACAGAGTAATCTATGCCACTAAAATTGAATATGCAGATTCAAAATTAGAAATCAAGCCCCTCGATAACAAAATACCTATACTATCTAATGACGAATATCTGCAAGCAAAGGCTGAATCACGAAAACCAAAAAACTATGTAGATGAAGATGGGAAAAGGATTGTAAAGAATAGCGTAATAATAAAATAAGATGAAGAGTATAAACAGTTTTATTTTCTCACTACTTTGTCTAGGACTGCTAAATGCGCAATCTAATGTCAAAATCACGTTTTCTAATGCCATAGCTTTAAATATCAAACAACTTGAAAGTGATACACCTGAAGTCGTCAAAAAACATACAATGGAGCGCATTCAAAATATCCGTTTCTTAAGTTACATGACTATTGAAGATGAATTGGTTTACTATGAAATAAAATCAAAATCAATAGACAATAAAGAATCTGAAAAGATCGCAACAAGTACCACAAAATATTATATGGTGCCCTCTATTCAAATAAAGATTCCTGAAGAAAAATACGTAAAGAATAGTAAGGAAAACTCGATAGCATCGTATGTAGATAAGAAATTGCAGAGTGAAAAATTACCATCTATCACTTGGAAAAAATCAGGTAAACAAAAGAAAATATTAGGCTATAATTGCTCCGAGGCAAAAGGAATCTTAGAAGGAAAACCGATCTCCATATATTATACAACCGAAATAAAAGGAAGTGGTTCACCTGAAAAAATACCTTTTATTAAAGGTGTTATTCTAGAATATACTACTGACAAGCGCTCGGGAGTTGCTACGAAAGTTGAATTTAATCAACCTAAAATTAAAAATTTTCTCAAATAATCAATAGCCTAGTGAATTTAAAAATAATTTTATTGCTCTTTTTTCCGTTTTTACTCTTTGCCCAAAATGAAATTTCCTTAAAAATAATAGACCCTGACGGAAACCCTATTCAGCGAGCGATTGTAATCGTTTCACAACAGGACAAGCAAATTAATTACGGTACCACAAATGCCGATGGGATAGTAAACTTAATCCTCCCTACGGGCAATTTTATTTTGACAATAAATAAATTAGGTTTTGAACAAAGCATCACTGCTGTAATTATTAATAAACCCGAGACTTTCACTATTACACTAAGCAATAAAATAAACAAACTCGAAGATGTCGTCATAAAAAGCCGTCCTAAAATAATGAAGATTAAAACGGATACGATTTCCTATAATTTAAAAACTATCGTTGACGGAACCGAAAAAAAAGTAGAAGATATTATTAAAAAATTACCTGGATTTGATGTAGACCAAGCGGGGAAAGTCTCCTTTAAAGGGAAAGAAATTAGTAATCTCCTAATTGACGGAAATGAATTTTTTAACAATAAACACCAAATGGCCACCCAAAATATTGATGCAGATATGATTGATGGCATTGATTTACTGACCAATTATTCAGGATTTTCAGGAGAATATAATGGCGGGACATCAGGTATTGCCCTCAATTTAAAAACCAAAGAGGGCTACAAGAATAAGTGGATGGGAGATATAGAATCAAAAGTAGGTTATAACAACTCGCTCTTGTTCCATAACAATTTATTTAAATTTTCGGGAAAAGGAAATATTGCAGTAATTCTTGATTACAATACAGTAGCTAAAAACCCCATAACTATTGATGACTATGTTGATATGCAAAATATTGGTACTATTAAATCATCAGAAAGTGCTTTTAACAACTTTGAAATTCCTACATTCTTAAATCCCAACTCCTATTTTACGGCCCGAAAAAATAGTTTTATGGCTGTAAATTACACTTACTTAGTAAACCCAAAACTAAAAATTACGGCCAGTACCATTTTGAATAATGCCAATAGTATAGAGATACAAAATAAAAACCAAACGAATTTAAATGATGCAAATAACACGTTTAACTTTAGCGATTATAAGGACGCTGATTATTTTTTAAATAACACTAATTTCAAATTAGAATATAAAAAGAGTAAAAAAACATTTGTCTCTTACGTAATGGGTTTAACACCCGATTCAAATAAAGAAAAAAATGATATTCAGTCTCTGGACAGCATTTATTCACGAGCAGCAAATAACAATTTTAATTTTGCTCAACAACTCCAAGTACTCACTAGCTTAGGTTCAAAAATAAAATACACTTTTAGTTTTGTGAATAAATTCAGTAGGATTGATAAGTCATTAATGCTAAATACAACCAGCGATTTTTTTGACACTGACCGTGCTCAATTAAACCAAAACATCAAACAAAGAAATAGCTCTTACGCAATTAATAACACTTTCTCATTTCCTTCCAAAAAAGGAACATACGCTGTGAAGTTAAATCTGCTTCATGATAAAAACATTTTTGACTCACAAGTAGATCAACTGGCAAACTATACTAACAATTTAGATTTCACAACCCAAAAAATAGAATTGATCCCTTCATGGAAAAGGCAATGGAACAATAAATGGAACTCAACTTTAGCGGCTAAATTGACTTATAACAACGTCTACTTAGAACCGAAACAATCATCATTTTATAGAATAGAACCATTGTTGCGTATTGGGTATGCAATTAGTAGTTATAACAGTCTATCGTTTAATTACACCATCAATCACAAATTACCTCTAATAGAAGAATTGCAATCTAACAACAGCATTCTTGACTTTCAAACTATAAAAGGAAATAGTTTGATTAATTATAACCAAATCAGCCCCTCTAATGAATTTTCTATAGAATACCAAAACATCAATAGCCGAAATCAGAGTGTTTTATTTACAACCCTAAATTACAGCACAAATGCTCCAGTATTTACTACCAACACAAATTATGAAACTTCGTCAATAATTATCGAACCAATTTTAGCTGATAGAAATAAGCTTATAAATGGATTAGCACTGTATCATCTAAAGTTTTCAAAAATACCACTGTCATTAAAAAATACAGTTTTGTATAGATACAGCTCGGGAGATTCACAAATAAATACTTTTGAGAATACATTAAAAACAAAATTACTATCGACAACAACTACATTACAATCTAATTTTAAAAAGACAATAATGCAATTCGACTTGGGGTTTAATTACAGGAACACTTCATTTGAACAATCTATAAATTCATTTGCTAATGTTACTTCAACATTTGAATTATCACTTCTTGTAAAAGGACATATCGAAAACAAATTTAAATGGGATGTTGGAATAAATAGAAATTATCAAAACTCCGACTATGCTACCAACACTATAAACTTTTTAAACACAAATTTAGAATACCTGTTGAGCAAAAAAGTGAAAATTAAGTGCAATGGTTTTAACCTTTTAAATTTGAACAACAGTAAAATAATTAAGACAAATCTAGACACGGCTTTTTTCACGGAAACAATTACACAAGTGATGCCTGGATATGTTTTGGTAGGTCTCAATTATTCCTACTAGTATTAAAATTCTTAAATTATTCTTACTAAAAAAACCAAACTATCTTTTTTTTTTACCTTTGTAAAATGATATTAATTACAGGAGGAACAGGCCTTGTTGGCTCACACATATTACTACATTTAATTGAATCTAAAAATCTTAGAAATGGCCAGATACGCGCCATTTATAGAGATACAGATAGCATTCAAAAAACAAAAAACTTATTTGCTCATTACAGTAAAAGCACATTATTTGAGGCTATTGAATGGTTCAAAGCCGATGTGACAAATGTGCCATTATTAGAGAAAGCGTTTGAAGGAATTGATTGCGTTTATCATTGTGCTGCCATTATTTCTTTCGATCAAAAAGATGAAGATAAAATGCGAAAAATCAACATTGAAGGGACAGCCAACATTGTTAATTTAAGTATCGCAAACAAAATCACAAGGCTGTGCTACATAAGTTCTACAGCCGCGTTAGGTGATTTAGCACCCAATGAAACTGAAGTCACCGAAGAATCACAATGGAATCCGGATCGTTCTCACAATGATTATGCTATTTCGAAATACGGTGCCGAAATGGAAATTTGGAGAGGACAACAAGAAGGCCTTGACGTAATTATTGTAAATCCTGGTGTAATTATAGGACCTGGTTTTACTGATCAAGGAAGTGGCTTATTGTTTAAAAGAGTCAAAAAAGGACTGGCATTTTATACGACAGGAATTACCGGTTTTATCGCTGTAACAGATGTTGCGTATAGCTGTGTTTACCTCATGGAAAGCGAGTATAAAAACGAAAAGTATATTTTAATCGCTGAAAACAATTCTTATAAAAATATTTTAAGTGCCATTGCAGACAATCTCAAAGTTAAACGACCATCTATAGCGGTGAATCCTATAGCTTTAGAAGTTTTATGGAGACTAGACCTTGCTGTATCTTTTGTTTTTAGAAAAAAACGTGGGTTTACTAAGGCCACTGCAAGAGGAGCCTACTCTCAAGTTATTTTTTCGAATGAGAAAATAAAAAAAGCCCTCGATAAACCTTTACAGAATATCGAGGACTATATAAAAAATAATACGTTTTTGTAACTTTTATTTCTGTTGAGGAGGTTGCGGTAAGTTTTGACTCTTAGTTATAACTGCCGCTTTCCTCAATTTAGCAGGTCTGCTTTTTAAAATCGCATCGCTTAGCGTATCCAATTCGAGAGGTTTACTCTCGCTCACTTTTATGGAGTCTTTTGCTAGTTTATTTTTATTCTCCCTCTTTAATATCGTGTCGATAGCTGCTTTTTTTGTATCTAATCGCTTAATTACAATATCAAACATTTCCTTATACGCCACATAATTTGAAGCATAATACACATTGCTTTTAGCAAATTGCAAACTATCTACTTGGTATTTTTTTAAAATAAATTTTGAAGGATTGATTTCCAAGCTATCTCTTGAAACATCTGTTTGGTATTTCATACCATCTAGAAGCGACAAATCATACATAATATCAATCATCTTCTCTTTTGCGATAAGTCCTTTTGGTTTTTCGACCACTTCGTTCTTACAGCTAAAAGTTGCAATTAGTATTATAAATAAACAAACAGCTTTCTTCATATTTATTACTTATCGGTCAAATGAAAGTCTTTTTCCTGCACGGATATCCTTCACTTTGAACAAATTATAAACTAATTTTCCATTTACAAAGGTGTGTGTAATTCTCGATTTGAATGTAAATCCTTCAAATGGAGACCATCCACATTTTGCAAAGATATTTTCTTTCTTTACACTCCATGGCAATCCAGAATTCACGATTACTAAATCGGCAAAATAACCCTCTTTAATAAATCCGCGTTTTTCGATTTTAAAAATTTTAGCCGGATTGTGGCACATTTTTTCCACAATTTTCTCTACACTAATTTTTCCTTGTAAGTGTGACTCAAACATTGCTACAACAGCATGCTGAACGAGTGGTCCTCCAGAAGGCGCTTTTAAATACGGCTGCTTTTTCTCTTCAAGAGTGTGAGGAGCGTGATCAGTTGCAATAACATCGATTCTGTCATCAAGCAACGCTTCCCATAATACCTTTCTATCGTTTGCTGTTTTTACTGCAGGGTTCCATTTGATAAGGTTTCCTTTAGTAGCATAATCATCATTTGTAAACCACAGGTGATGAATACATACTTCGGCAGTGATTTTCTTTTGTTCTAACGGAATTTTGTTTGTGAATAAATCCATTTCTTTCGCCGTCGAAAGGTGAAAAATATGCAAACGTGCACCCGTTTTTTTAGCTAGAGCTACTGCTTTAGAAGATGAAATATAACAAGCTTCCTCTGATCTAATCAAGTGGTGCGCAGTTACTGGAACATCATCTCCATATTCAGCAATATATTTAGCAGTATTTTCTCTTATTGTTGCTTCGTCTTCACAGTGAACAGCAATAAGCATATCAGTACTTGAGAAAATCTTTTCTAAAGTTGCTTCATTATCCACTAACATATTCCCTGTAGATGATCCCAAGAAAATCTTGATACCTGCTACTGTTTTAGGATCTGTTTTTAATACTTCTTCTAGATTATCATTAGTAGCACCCATCATAAACGAATAATTCGCATAAGAACGATTTGCTGCTAACTGATATTTTTCCTCTAGAATTTCTTGAGTAACTGCATTAGGAACAGTATTAGGTTGTTCAATAAAAGTGGTAATACCTCCAGCTACTGCGGCTCTTGATTCTGATTCAATGTCTCCTTTATGTGTTAGTCCAGGCTCTCTAAAATGTACTTGGTCATCAATGGCACCAGGAATTAAATAATTCCCTTCAGCATCAATGATCATACAATTAGAAGATTTTGCGCTAATACTTTCTGAAACTTCAACAATTAAGTCGTCTTCAATTAACACGTCGCCTTCAAAAATCACTCCTTCATTTACTATTCTGGCATTTTTAATTAAAACACTATTCATTGTAATCTTTCTTATAAGGTATTAAATAATTTTTTTATTCTTAGTGATATCACTCCAAAGACAGCTTCTACAATAATAGAATTACTCATCTTAGAGACTCCCTTAGTTCTATCTGTAAAAATAATAGGCACTTCAGAAATTTTAAAGTCTTTGCTAAAGGTACGATACTTCATTTCGATTTGAAAAGCATAGCCCACAAATTTAATTCGATCTAAACCTATTTTTTCCAAAACTTCTTTCTTATAACATACAAACCCTGCTGTGGCATCGTGAATTTGCATTCCTGTAATAATGCGTACATATACAGAGGCAAAATAAGACATCAACACTCTGCTTAACGGCCAGTTTACCACATTAACTCCGGTAACATAGCGCGAACCTATTGCTAGATCTGCGTTTCCAAAGTGGCAAGCATTATAGAGTTTCTCTAAATCGTCAGGATTGTGTGAAAAATCAGCATCCATTTCGAATATAAAATCATAGTTGTGTCGCAATGCCCATTTAAAACCATGCACATAAGCAGTTCCTAAACCAGATTTCTTTTTTCTAACCTCTAGAAATAGCCGTCCTTCAAACTCTTCTTGTAATAAACGCACTCTGTCTGCAGTGTGATCCGGAGAATTATCGTCAATAATAAGAACGTGAAATGGTTTGTGCTGCGAAAGAACTGCTCTCACAATACTCTCTATGTTTTCAATCTCGTTATAGGTAGGAATTATAACAATACAATCGTTCATATATCTTGTAATTTCAGCGCAAAAGTAACATTTTTATGCCATTTGACTCATAATAAAATTATAATAAAAAGATTCATCTAAAAAATTAGTAATTTTGCCCCGCTATGACGGAACACTTACTTGAAACTAGGATAATAGAAAACAAAGATTGGGCGACCTTTTTATTTGTTTTTACATTTGCATTAATTGCTTTCACAAAATCGGTGTATGAAAATCGTTTTGGTGATTTTATGAACTTGTTATTCTCTGACAAATATTCTAAGGTATATCGTGACAGTAGCAACATAAAAAGTACCTTTACAGTGGCTTTATTTATCGCACAGTTAATTTCGTTTGCCTTCTTTATTCAGCTCACGCTCAACTTATTTGGTTTTGCATCAAAGACTGATTGGTTGCTTTTCATTCAAATAACTACCTTACTTACTTTCTTTATTTTTGCTAAATACCTTATCGAAAAGATTATAGCTACCTCATTTAACATAGAGGAATTTGCAGAGCAATTTAACTTACAAAAAGTGACTTATCGCACCTATATAGGACTTTTAATACTACCAATCAATATTATTTTATTCTATTACGATACATTTTCTACAAATATTCCGTTAATTATTATCACTATAATTTTGATAATGAATACCTTAACTTATTTAATATCAATAAAAAAGTATCAAAAACTAATATTAGGTAAGTTGTTTTATTTTATTTTATATCTTTGCACTTTGGAAATAGCCCCCTATTTTTTTATGTATTATTGGTTTACAAAAGGTAGCGCTTAGAAAAAATAAAATATGAAAGTGAAAACAATTTTGGTGTCACAACCCGAGCCTAAAGTGGAAAATTCTCCTTACTTTGAGCTTCAACAAAAGCATAAAGTAAAAATTGATTTCAGACCTTTTATTCACATAGAAGGAGTTAATGCTAAAGAGATCCGACTTCAAAAAATCGATCTAAATCATTATACTGCAATTATTTTAACTAGTAGAAATGCGGTAGATCATTTTTTTAGAGTTGCCGAAGAAATGCGTTTCAAAGTTCCTGAGACTTTAAAGTATTTCTGTCAATCTGAAGCAGTTGCTTATTACTTACAAAAGTATGTTGTTTACAGAAAACGTAAAATATATGTAGGGCCTAAAGATTTTGCTGATTTATCTCCATTGATCAAAAAATACAAAGATGAGAAGTTCTTACTTCCTGCTTCTGATCAATTAAATGCTGATGCGCCAATTGTATTAGATAGCTTAAAAGTAGACTGGACTGCAGCCGTTTTTTACAAAACTGTAATGAGCGACCTATCTGATTTAGCTGATGTTTATTATGATGTGCTAGCGTTTTTTAGTCCAACAGGAATAAAATCACTTTATAAAAACTTCCCAAATTTCGAACAAAACGACACTCGTATTGCCGTATTTGGAAGCACTACTCAAAAAGAAGCATTGGATCACGGTTTAAGAATCGATATTCTTGCACCTACACCAGACACACCTTCAATGACAATGGCCATTGAAAAATACATTATAGAAGCAAACAAATCAAAATAAGATTTGACACAAATATTTAAAAGCCACTATTTATTTAGTGGCTTTTTTTTATGTCGTTATTTTTCAAATTCGAATAATTAACTTGATAATAATCGTTTTTTGACTACATTTGATTTTCAATAATAACTAAAACAGCTTGTTTTAGTTCCAAATAACAACTCATGAAAATCAATTCACTTGTAGTAGAAATAGATGGTATCGATAAGGAGATTTTGCGCGATCTAATGCAAGATGCCCGAAAACCCATTTTACAAATTGCAAATAAAATTGGAATTTCTGGTGCGGCAATTCACCAGCGTTTGCGCAAGCTTGAGCAATCAGGGGTTATATCTGGATCTAAATTCACGGTGAACCACAAAATACTGGGCTACAACACCATGGCATTTGTGGGAGTATATCTTGACAAAGCACTTCGCAATCCCGAAGCTGTAAAAGAGCTTAAAAAAATACCCGAAGTATTAGAATGCCACTACACCACTGGGAACTGGTCAATTTTAATCAAAATTATTTGTCGTGATAACGAACATTTAATGCACATGCTTAACACCAAAATACAAGCCATAGAAGGCGTTTCACGAACAGAAACATTCATATCACTAGACCAACAAATCAACCGCCAGATTCAGCTTTAAATTCAGTTTCAAGAAAAAAATCTAATTCATAAAAAAGCCTTACTAATCGCTACGAATAGTAAGGCTTTTACATTTATATATAAAATAATTTAATCTCTACGACTACCTGCTCCCATGTAAATTGAAATGTAATATAGCAAAGTCGCAATCGAACCTAAAGCTGCAACGACATAGGTTCTCGCTGCCCATTTTAAAGCATCTTTTGCCCCTGCCTGCTCTTGCTGTGTTAGCATTCGTTTGTTTTCTAACCAAGCTAAAGCACGATTACTAGCATCATACTCCACCGGTAAAGTAACAATAGAAAAAATGGTAGTTGCTGCAAAAAGTACAATTCCACCAAGTAATAAAGTTGGAAAAGAATTAATTAGCAAAATCCCTCCTATCAAAACCCACTGCATGTATTTTGAAGCCACATTAACAAATGGTACCAACTTAGAACGCATCGTTAACCATTGATAACCTACAGCATGTTGCACCGCATGACCACACTCGTGAGCCGCTACTGCTGCTGCTGCTGCATTACGCTGGTTATAAACTGCCTCACTTAAATTCACCGTCTTATCCATAGGATTGTAATGATCTGTCAATCTACCTGGAGTAGAAATAACACGCACATCGCGAATTCCGTTATCGGCAAGCATTTTTTCAGCTATCTCAGCACCCGACATTCCGTTTTGTAAATGCAATTTAGAATACTGCTCAAATTTACTTTTTAGCCTTGAGCTCACTAACCAACTGAAAAGCATAATTGCTCCAGCAAGAATTAAATAACCCATTCCCATATCTCTGTCTTTTAGAATTTTAATTATATATACTATGCAATATCAAAATTTGAACCAAATTAATGAAATGCCAATTTGACACCGTTTAAATATACGTAAAATAAAAAATCCAAATTCCAGTAGAATCGGAATTTGGATTTAATTATATAACTACAAACTTAATAACAAGTTTTTTACTAGCCTACCAAATTGATGATTTTTCCTGGAACAATAATCACTTTATTAGGCGTACGCCCTTCTAATTGCTTGATTGTTCTCTCATCTTTCATGACGATTTCTTCAATTTGCTCCTTAGATAAATCTAGTGGCAAAGTGATTGTAAAACGCATTTTTCCGTTGAAAGAAACAGGATATTCTTTTTCAGATTCTACTAGATGTTTTGGTTCGAATACTGGAAAAGGAACCATCGCAATGGAACCTTCATTCCCTAACAACGACCATAATTCTTCAGCGATATGCGGTGCATAAGGCGAAATCACAATAGCAAGTGGCTCTAAAATAGCGCGAGAATGACAGTTTTGAGTTGATAGTTCATTTACACAAATCATAAACTGAGAAACCGAAGTATTGAAAGAGAAATTCTCAATATCATCAGCTACTTTCTTAATTGTTTTATGCAACGTTTTCAAGTTGTCTTTTGTAGGAGCATCATCAGTCACAATCATGTTGTGTTCATCAAAATACAAACGACATAGTTTTTTCAAGAAACCAAATACGCCCGAAATACCTGCGGTATTCCAAGGTTTTGCTTGCTCTAACGGTCCTAAAAACATTTCGTACAAACGCAACGTATCTGCTCCGTATTCTTCACAAATAGCATCAGGCGTTACCACATTATATTTAGACTTAGACATTTTCTCAACTTCGCGACCTACAATATATTTTCCGTTTTCATCTAGTATGAATTCAGCATCTTTATATTCTTCTCTCCAAGCTTTAAATTTTTCTACATCTAATTCATCAGATGAATTTACGATCGAAACATCAACGTGTAGCGGTTGTACATTTTGACCTTCCATCTTATTTTTAGAAACGAACTTATTCGTTCCCTCTAAACGGTAAACAAAAGCACTAGTTCCTAAAATCATTCCCTGATTAATCAATTTCTTGAATGGCTCTTCTGTAGGTGCAAAGCCTTTATCCTTTAAGAATTTATTCCAAAAACGAGAATACAACAAGTGACCTGTTGCGTGTTCGTTTCCACCAATGTATAAATCGACGCTTTCCCAATAAGCAAGTGCTTCTTTACTTGCAAATTCGTTCTCGTTACTTGCGTCCATATAACGCATCCAGTAAAATGAACTACCCGCCCAACCTGGCATAGTATTCAATTCTAAAGGGAAAATTGTTGTATTATCGACTAAATCAGTATTAACAACTTTATTTGCTGTGGTATCCCAAGCCCAAACTGTTGCGTTCCCTAAAGGTGGCAAACCATCTTCGGTTGGTAGATACTTTTCTACTTCAGGCAAGACAATTGGTAAATGTTGCGCGTCAATCATTTGAGGCAATCCGTTTACGTAATAAACAGGAAATGGCTCTCCCCAATATCTTTGGCGAGAAAAAACAGCATCACGCAAACGGTAATTGATTTTACCGTAGCCTTGATTTAATTTTTCTAAAGCTTCAATTGCTTTTTTAGTTCCTTCTTTGTACCCTAATCCTGTTAAGAAATCAGAATCTACTAATTGAAAACCATCTTTTGATCCAAATGCTGCCTCAGAGATATCTTTATCGAAGATGTTTTTTATTGGCAACATTCCGTTTTGTCCCTTGAAGAAATTAGCAAATGCATAATCACGCTCATCCCCACAAGGAACCGCCATTACAGCACCTGTCCCGTATCCTGCAAGTACATAATCACCAATCCAAACCGGAATTGCTTCCTTAGTAAACGGATGCTCAGCATACGCACCAGTGAAGACACCTGAGATAGTTTTTACATCAGCCATACGCTCTCTTTCGGAACGTTTAGAGGTTTTAGCAATATAAGCCTCGACCGCCTCTTTTTGTTCTGGAGTAGTAATTTGAGTAACTAATTCATGCTCTGGTGCAAGCGTCATAAATGTTACTCCAAAAATAGTATCAGGACGCGTTGTAAACACATTTATATTTTCCTCATGCTTGTTAACTCTGAAAGACACCATCGCTCCTATCGATTTTCCAATCCAGTTTCTTTGGCTTTCTTTGATGCTTTCGCTCCAATCAATTTCGTTTAATCCTTGTAATAAACGTTCGGCATAAGCAGAAATACGCATGCTCCATTGTGTCATTTTTTTACGTACAACCGTAAAACCACCACGTTCTGAAACTCCATTTACAATCTCGTCATTAGCCAAAACAGTTCCTAATCCAGGACACCAGTTCACTTCTGTTTCTGCTAAATAAGTCAATCTATATTGCAACAAGATTTTCTCTTGAGTCTCTTTAGCGTAATCGCTCCAATCATCAGCAGTGAAAATTGCAATTTCGTCATCACAAACTGCATTGATGTTAGCATTTCCTTCTTTTTCGAATACTTTTGTTAGAGTTGAAATATCTTCGGCTCTATCGCTGTTTTTATTATACCAAGAATTAAATAATTGGATGAAAATCCATTGTGTGTGTTTGTAATAATCAGGGTTGGAAGTGCGCACTTCTCTACTCCAGTCAAATGAAAAACCGATTTTATCTAATTGCTTGCGGTAACCTGCAATTTTGTTTCCTTCTTTATCAAATCCGCCATCAATATTTACACGAGTAGTATCTTCAGGACGCTGACCAGTTTGAATAGCATATTGCTCAGCTGGCAGACCAAAACTATCATAACCCATTGGGTGTAAAACGTTAAACCCTTGGTGTCTTTTATATCTTGAATACACATCTGAAGCGATGTAACCTAACGGATGTCCCACATGGAGTCCCGCACCTGATGGATAAGGAAACATATCGAGCACATAATGTTTGGGTTTTTCTGAGTTATTTGACGCAGCAAAAGTTTGGTTTTCTGCCCAATATTTTTGCCATTTGGCTTCTATTTCGTTCGGATTGTACTTCATTATATAATTTCAAAGTTGCAAAGTTGCAAAGTTTCTAAGGTATTTTATTTTGATATCGAGATAGCAAATTTACATTTATTGTACGAAAGTTAAAACTTTGGACGTTATTAACTTCAAATAAAGAAATTCTTTATTATTTTTACCCCATAATTTAAGTAAACTATGAGTTCTTCATTTGATAAATTTCAAAAACGCCGATTAATTTCCTCTTATTTTTCAGTAGTATTAAGTATCTTTTTGGTACTATTTTTACTGGGATTATTAGGTCTTTTTATAATCAATTCTAATAAATTAGCTAACGATTTTAAAGAGAAAATTGCCATGACGGTATTCTTTGAAAACGCAGCAAAAGATACCACATTAGTGAAATTTGGCAAGGAGTTAAAAGTTGCTCCTTATGCAAAATCAATGGTGTATGTAACTAAAGAACAAGCAGCAAAACAACATACCGACATTATTGGTGAGGATTTCATGACATTCTTAGGAGAAAATCCGCTACAAAATTCCTATGATATTCACTTAAAAGCAGACTACGTAGAGAAAGATAGCATCGCAAAAATCGAAGCAAAACTTCGTGAAAACCCAATGGTTTCTGATATTGTTTATGATAAACAATTAGTAAACCTAGTGAACGATAATATTAAAAAAGTTAGTATGTGGATTCTAATAATTAGCGGTTTCTTGACTTTTATAGCTGTTTTATTAATCAATAGTTCACTGCGATTATCAATTCACTCCAATCGTTTTATCATAAAAACAATGCAAATGGTAGGTGCTACAAAAGCATTTATTAGAAAACCGTTTGTCACAAGAAGCATTAAACTAGGTATAATGGGAGCTGTACTAGCTATTCTAGCTTTAATTGGAGTATTGCTATATGTAGAATCTAAGTTCCCTGATTTGGGAATTCTAGAAAACAAGGGACTTATAGGCATCGTTTTATTAGCTGTTTTTGGCGTGGGAATATTAATTACCTGGTTGAGCACACACTTTGCAACACAGCGCTTCTTGAATTTAAGAACAGACGATTTATATTAATTTTAGGCTCATAATAAGACCTCACAATACAGCATAATGGAAAACGAAAAAAACAAACAACAGTTCCTTTTTGAACAAATCAATTATAAAATTCTTTTAATTGGGATTGGTGTAATTATTCTTGGATTTATATTAATGTCAGGCGGAGGAAGTGAAGATCCTAATGTTTTTAATGACGACATCTTTAATTTTAGAAGAATTAGATTAGCGCCAACAACCGTATTAATTGGTTTTGGAATCACAATTTATGCTATTTTAAAAAATCCAAAAAAAGCATAAATGAATACTTTACAAGCTATTATCCTTGCTATTATTGAGGGTTTAACAGAGTTCTTACCAATATCTTCAACCGCTCACATGGGTTTCACTGCTTCGCTCTTAGGAATGGAAGAAAGTGATTTTTTAAAAATGTTTCAAGTATCAATACAGTTTGGAGCCATCCTAGCGATTGTTGTATTGTACTGGAAGAAGTTTTTTAATTTCGAAAATTTCAAATTCTATTTTAAACTAGTATATGCTGTCATTCCTGCATTAGTATTAGGATATCTTTTTGATGATAAGATTGAAGCCGTTTTAGGAAATCAAATTGCAATTTCATCTGTTTTAGTTTTAGGTGGAGTTGTGCTTTTATTTGTTGACAACTGGTTTAAAAACCCGACTATATTAGACGAAAAAGACATTTCGATTAAAAAAGCGGTAATCATTGGTTTTTGGCAATGTTTAGCTATGATGCCAGGAACATCTCGTTCAGCTGCCTCAATAATAGGTGGTATGACACAAGGTCTAAACAGAAAATCTGCTGCTGAGTTCTCATTTTTCTTGGCTGTACCAACTATGTTAGCCGTAACAGTTTATTCCATATTTGTAAAAACTTGGGGTAAAGGCACGCTAACAGAAATGAAGGGATACGAAATGATTTTACAAGATCAAAATCACATTTTTCTATTCATAATGGGAAACATTGTTGCTTTTATAGTTGCTTTAATTGCCGTTAAAACATTCATTACATTTTTAACTAAATACGGTTTTAAATTTTGGGGTTGGTATCGAATTATAATTGGAATTGCTCTATTAATCTTTTTTTACAATAAATAATGGAGGAATTAACGACTGATCAATATCTTGAAGGACAAATATTACTAATTGACAAACCACTTACATGGAGCTCTTTCCAGGCGGTTAATAAATTAAAGTATGCCTTGATTAATAAAAAAGGGCTTCCCAAGAAATTTAAAATTGGTCATGCTGGTACGTTAGATCCTCTAGCGACCGGGCTTTTATTAGTTTGCACCGGAAAATTCACAAAGAGAATTTCTGAACTTCAGGGTCAAGCCAAAGAATATACAGGTACTTTTTTTATAGGTGCTACTACTCCATCTTATGACTTAGAAACAGAGGTTGACAAAACTTACCCAACAGAGCATATTGATGAAGCATTAATTCATGAAACGGTAAAGCAATTTCTTGGAGAAATAGACCAAAAGCCACCTATCTTTTCGGCTATTAAAAAAGATGGTGTTCGCCTTTATGAACATGCACGTGCTGGTGAAACGGTTGAAATTGCGACTAGAAAAACAACTATTCACGAATTTGAAATTACCCGTATTGCATTACCTGAAATCGACTTTAGAGTGGTTTGCAGCAAAGGAACTTATATTCGCTCACTAGCATTTGATTTTGGACGCGCCATGCAATCAGGATCGCACCTTACTGCTTTAAGACGAACAAAAATTGGTGATTTTAATGTAGCAAATGCTATCGATGTCACTTTATTTGAAGAACAACTTTCGAAATAAAAAGCAAAAAAAAACATATAAAAGGCACTTGCAAGTAACTTTCATATGTTTTTGATTAATTTAAAGTTAGTCCACTTAAAATTTGCCGTCTGGAACTTCGATAATGGCATACACATTAATAATGTATGGTTCCGTGATTTCCAAATAATAATTTAGAGAAGAAATCATAAAATCTTTCAAATAACTTTTTCATAATAATGATCTTTAAGGTTAGACATTAGTAAAAAAGTAGGTTAAAATATAGATTTGATTTTGATTCTCTAAAGTAAGCAAAATTTTCTACAATAGCACTATTTATTTTTTTACAACAGCTTGCTAATAAGCAAAGTAACTATCGTCATTCTCCTCTGCTTCAATTTCTTTATCAAGATCAATCATCATATCGATAATTTCTAACTGGGTTGTTAATCCTTTGTCTTTTGTATACCATAAATGCAGCGCGGTTTTTGCCTCTTCAGCGATAGCTCCATGCTGCTTTTTGTAATCTGTAATAAGCGTAGACGCTCCTAATGGTCTAGGTCCCCAATGTGCTAGTGCACCACTTGTTTCTTTATTGATAACAATTAATTTCGGGATTGCTTTACCCTTATTAGTTAAAAATTTATTCATCAATACCTCGTGTTCATCGCGCAGAACGATACGCATTTCAATACGGTCTTCAGATGCTTCCACCATTTTATTAAAAACAGGCAGTAACTGAGCTGCATCACCACACCAACCTTCTGATATTACCAACCAAATATAATTTCCTTTGAGTTCTTTTATCTTTGCATCAATCTCTTCGGGTACTACTAGCGTTTTATCCAAACGATTCATTCGATTCTCATTCAAGCTACTATAATGCGTCAACTCTGTAGACTGCATCATTCCTGTAGATTTTTCATCACGCAATAAATCAGAGACTAATTTTCTATATTCCGCATAGGAGCGGCTGCTGAATAATGCTTTTGCAATTGTAATTTCCATGATTTGGTTTTATTTGAAAGTAAAGTTAATTAAATAGTTGTTTAATCAGTGAGAATATTACTTACTCATAATCAAAAAGCGTAATTTTATAACTTTCAAATTACATAGGAATGAATTTAGACACAAAATCAATTGGGCTAGTCTTATCTGGCGGCGGTACCAAAGGATTAGCACATGCAGGTGCGATGAAATATTTAGAAGAAGTAAATATTATTCCAAGTAGAATTGCGGGTACAAGCTCAGGTTCAATTGTTGGTGCATTATACGCTTGGGGAAAAACACCTGAAGAAATTCTAGATTTTTTTAAATCAATTTATTTATTTCATTGGAGGCATTTCACTTTTAGAAAAGCCGGTATTATTGATTCTGAATCTTTCAAAATACATTTTGAATCTATTTTTGGAGATGCGCAATTGAGCGATTTAAAAATCCCGATGCAAATTACAGCCACTGATATGGTGCGCGGAAGATTAAAAATATTCGAACCAGAAACAAAAATTATTGATGCCATTTTAGCGTCGTCTGCATTTCCGGGTATTATTTCTCCTTTTGAAATTGATGGCGAACCTTTTAGTGATGGTGGTATTCTAAATCATTTTCCCACGGATGTTTTGCAAGGTCAATGCGAAACGATAATAGGTATTTATGTGAGTCCTATTCAAAAGATAGAAGCAAAAGATCTCAATTCGATTAGATCTGTTACTACACGTGCCTTTGATATTCTTTCAGCAAATTCTGATTTACAAAAATTCAATATTTGTGATTGGGTAATCGAACCCAAAGAACTGACGAAGTTCAGCACATTTGAAATGAATAAACTTAAAATGGAAACAATTTTTCAAATAGGATACAACTCTGCCAAAGAATCTTATGAGAAACTTAATTTATAAAATTTGAAAGACACTATTTCAAAAAAAAAGAATATGACTATATTTGCACAAATCAACTCAACATACACATGAAATATAAAAGAATTCTTCTAAAATTAAGTGGCGAGGCTTTAATGGGCGACAGACAATACGGAATTGACCCCGTGAGATTAGCTGAATATGCCGAAGAAATCAAACAGATTCACGATAAAGGAATAGAAATCGCAATTGTTATAGGTGGTGGAAATATTTTTAGAGGTGTTGCAGGTGCCAGCAATGGTATGGATAGAGTACAAGGTGACTACATGGGAATGCTAGCAACCATTATTAACGGTATGGCTTTACAAGGCGCACTTGAAGATAAAGGAATGCTAACTCGTTTGCAAACTGCTTTAAAAATTGAAGCAATTGCTGAACCATATATTAAAAGAAGAGCTGTTCGTCACCTTGAAAAAGGAAGAATTGTAATTTTTGGTGCAGGTACAGGAAACCCTTATTTTACAACAGATACTGCAGCGGTTTTACGTGGAGTAGAAATCAATGCTGATGTGATCTTAAAAGGAACGAGAGTAGATGGTGTGTATGATTCAGATCCTGAGAAAAATGCAGCAGCACTTAAATTTGATACCATTTCGTTTGAAGACGTTCTTAAAAAAGGATTAAATGTAATGGATACCACCGCATTTACATTGAGTCAAGAAAATAAACTTCCTATCGTTATATTTGACATGAACAAGAGAGGAAATCTTGTAAAAATATGTGAAGGTGACAATATAGGAACTGTAGTAAACATATAACGCTACTGCAAAAGCAGAAATTAAAAAGAGACAAAAATGACTGAAGAAATTGAATTTATATTAGACAGTACTAAAGAATCTATGACAGGTTCTATTGCTCACTTAGAAAAAGAATTTACAAACATTCGTGCTGGAAAAGCATCTCCTGCCATGTTAGGAAGCGTGTTTGTTGATTATTACGGATCGTCTACTCCATTATCTCAAGTAGCAAAAATTAGTGTTCCTGATGCTAGAACAATTACATTACAACCGTTTGAAAAAAACATGTTGCAAACAATTGAGAAAGCAATTATGGTGGCAAATATTGGTTTTAACCCTATGAATAACGGGGATTTAATTATCATCAGCGTTCCGCCATTGACAGAAGATAGAAGACGTGACTTAGCAAAACAAGCTAAAGTAGAGTCTGAAGATGCAAAAATTGGTATTAGAAACGCACGTAAAGATGCCAATACTGAAATCAAAAAATTAGAGAAAGACGGAACATCAGAAGACATTTGTAAAAGTGCTGAAGAAGAAGTTCAAAATCTAACCAATAGTTTCATTAAAAAAGCCGAAGAACTACTTGTAGTGAAAGAGGCTGAAATTATGAAAGTATAAGTATTACATACTATCAAACATAAAAATCCGTTCTGCTTATCTATAACAGAACGGATTTTTTATTATTATTTTTGCAGCACAAAATGTGGGTACTACTCCTTTGAAATAAAACGCTATATGAAGCAGTTGTGTGTATTGTTCTTTTTTTTAACGCTTTCGCTACAAGCGCAATTTCACATTAGTGGAACCGTTAGAGAATCGCTCACTAACAAGCCCCTTTCCTACGCAAGCATCAGTACACCGGAAGGAATTAACTCTGTTACTGATGTAGACGGAAGATTTGACATCGCATCAAAAACTGCTATATCTGCATTAAATTTTTCCTATTTAGGGTATTATAAAAATACTGTTAAGCTTGTAAAAAATATCAATCATTACGCTATCTTCTTGTTTCCAAAAGAAGATAATGCAAAGTACGTTTTGGCTCCTAATGTTAATCCTGCCTTAGCAATTATCAACAAAGCGATTGCTAATAAATACAAGAACAATCCACAAGAGAAACTCAAATCATTTGAATTTAAATCGTATAACAAACTCATCGTTAGCGCCCCTGCCGACTCAATTTCTAGCAGTATTGATTCTGTTTTTGTCGAAAGGAACAGCGGTAGAAAATTCAAAAAGGTAGATTCGTCAAGCTACAAGATTAAGGAAATGGTAAGCAAACACCATTTATTTCAAACAGAAAAAGTTTCGCAATTCCAATACAACAATAAAGCGTTGAAGGAATCTATTTTAGGCACAAAAATGGCGGGATTTAAGCGACCTATTTATGAAGTACTAGCTTTTAACTTACAGTCGTTTTCTATTTATGATAGGAACTACGAATTATTCGAAACAAAATATAAAAGCCCAATTGCTGATAATGCACTTATAGATTACAACTATAAAATTCTAGACACTGTTGCTATTAACGGTCGAAAATCTTTTATGATTTATTTTAAAAACAAGAAAGAAAGCAGAGCCAAAGGTCTGGAAGGTGTCATATATATTGACCAACAAAATTACGCTATAGCGAAAGCAGTAATGCATATAAAAGGCGTATTAGATATAAGCGGAACGCACGAATTTGAATACATTGAAGCCGAAAATATTTGGTTCCCTAGTAGCAAAACATTTAAAATTGTAAAGGGTAAAAATGATGATGATATAAAAATATTAGGTGGAACGATACAATTTGATGGTGATGTCGAGGAGAATTTTAAACCTAGAAAAAGAACCGCATCTGACTATACTTATCTCTATTCTGAGAGCACCAATTTTGATGTAAAATATAACACACCTACTCAGTTTGACCATGAATTTATAGCCGTAGATTTAAAAGAAGAGGCGATTCATAAACCGGAATCTTTCTGGCAACAATACCGCAAAGACAGTCTTGATATTAGAAGTCAAAAAACATACTTAGCGCTAGACAGCATTGCAATTAAACGAAATATCGCGAGTCGTTTGCGCTTTGGGCGAAAAGTAATCAACGGGTACTTGCCGCTTGGTTTTTTTGATATGGATTTAAGAAAACTTTTTAGCTACAACAACTACGAAGGGTTCCGCTTAGGATTTGGTGGGGTTACAAACGAACGCTTTTTAAGAGATTTTAGAATTAGCGGTCACGTTGCCTATGGAACAAAAGATAACGACTTTAAATACAATATAGGAGCTGCTGCACAGGTAGACAGAACGTCTAATTCCTGGCTGGGATTTGCTTATACTGATGATGTAAAAGAGATTGCAAGTACTTCTTACGCAGTAGAAAAAAAGCCTTTTAAATTATATGATCCAAGACCTATAAATATCAGTACTTTTTATAATTATGTGAGTTGGAAAGCATATTTAGAAACAAAAGTAATTCCAAAAACAGAGGCAATTTTGACTTTAGACCAATCGTTAATCGAACCAAAATTCAACTATCAATATATTTTGAATGGTCAAAATTATTCACAATACCACATGACCACAGCAATGATTTCATTACAGTGGAGTCCGTTTAGTGATTACATGCAAACACCGGATGGCCGAATAGAATCTGAGAAAAGATATCCTAAATTTACTTTTCAATTTACAAAATCGTTGACTGACGCACTTGATAATGACTTTAACTTTAGCAAAATTGAATTTAAGACAGAGTATGAAAAGAAGTACTTAAATGGGCAAAAAACAAATTTATTATTTGAGGGAGGCTATGCCAATGGAGATATTCCGTTGACACATTTATACAATACTTCGCCTAATAACATTACAAAAGAAAGCGTAATCCAACGCATTACATTCGCTTCAAAAAACAGTTTTGAAACCATGTATTTCAATGAATTCTTTTCAAGCGAATTTGTATATTTTCAGTTTAAACACAGCTTTAACCGTGTGAAGATTCTTCGAAAAGTAAAACCAGCTCTAGTATTAGTTTCAAGAATGGGATGGGGAGATCTACAAAAACCAGAACAGCATTCAGGAATTAATTACAAAACACTAAACGACGGTTACTTTGAATCAGGAATTGAATTAAACCAAATATTCAATGGATTGGGACTTACCGCTTTTTATCGCTATGGCCCCAATCAATTGCCTAAATTTGAAGACAACTTAGCCATCAAATTGAGTTTTGTTTTAAAACTTGGTTTGTAATATTACGGTTTGATAATCAATACTGATGGTACTTTTATCAACCAGTCAGCATCTGAATCTAGTAACGACTTCCAACTTTCTAAACTTATAAGCATTAAATCTTGTTGCTCAAGGAAAGCGATAGCCACTTCTTTTCCTAATAGTACGGCAATGTTATCTGCATGTTGGGCTTCAAGTGAAGCAACAGCACTTTGTAATACAAAATTATTTTGAACGTGATTGTTGATATCTAAAATCACTATTTTAGAATTGTTGTTATTGATTAATTTTTGAGCATAATCAATTAAAAACGCATCTTCTGATTTGAATATTGGAATGAAAACATAATCGTTATTTTGGAAATCATTGTCAATTAAAATTCCTAAAGGCAGTTTTGTTTTGGCTACGATTTGCCTTGTTCTTTCGTCAAAAGGCGAATTCTCAAACAAACCCTCTTTTCCTGTAAATTTATCAATTAAACGGTCAGGATTAATTATTCGAGTAGTGAAACCAATTAACTTTCCTAAAATTGTTCCTTGAAAAATCGACTTACCTAACCCAACAAGTAATAAATCATATTCGCCTTGATTAGCAACGTCTGCAATTTCTGTCTCTATGTCATTTGTTACTTTAAAAATAGTATCGATTTTGACATTTAATTGTTGGGACTCTTTGAATATTGGTTCGAAGCTGTCTTTCTCCTCTTCCCTAGCATTAAAGGCGTGCAACTCATCACTTACAGAAAGATGCAATGCCGTAATACTAGAACTTGCTTTTTGTTTTTTGGTCAAGCTATTAGCTAAACGCAACAGAGCTTTACCCTTTTCATTATTACCAAAAGAAACTAAAATACGGTATTTGTTATCCTGAATTTCTTCAACTTCTTCGGCCTCACTTTTACTTTTAAATAGGTAATCGATTAAGTCTAAAGCTGGACCTGTCATAAAAGTAGTCACTAAAGCCATGATCACCATCATTGTAAAAACTTCAGGCGTTAAAACCTTTAGTTCTAAACCAATGTTTAACACAATCAACTCCATTAAACCTCTTGTATTCATCAAAGCTCCTATAGTCAAACTATCCTTCCAGTTTTGACCTACAAAACGTGCAGCAATAGCACTTCCCAAAAATTTACCCACTACAGCAACAAGGATAATTGCTCCGGTGACTTTCATTAAGTAACTGTCGTTTATCAAACCTACTTCTGTTTTCAAACCCGTGAAAACGAAGAACAATGGTAGTAATAAAATAACGGCAACGTCTTCCACTTTTTCGATAAAAATCATTCTGAATTTAGTTACATCAGGCATGATTGCTCCCATCATGAAAGCCCCAAAAAGTGCGTGAATTCCAATTACTTCTGTAGCATAAGAAGATAGGATTAAAAACAGAAAGAATATCGCCATTACTGGTTTACCTATGCTGTCTTTTGATCCATACAAATCTCCAATTCTTTTTAAAAACGGTTTGACAATAAAAATCATCGCCAATACGTAGACTACTGCTAAGGAAATCACATAGAGCGAACCCACAAAATCTCCTGCTTTTACAATGGCAATAACTACAGCTAGTAAACACCATGCCGTGATATCATCTGCGGCAGCGCAGGTAATAACAATTGCCCCAAGTTTTGTTTTATGAATACCTCGCTCTTGTACGATGCGCGCTAGAACAGGAAAAGCAGTGATACTCATCGCAATCCCCATAAACAAACTAAAAGACAAAAACTCTACGCCTGCAGGTGCAAATTTATTGTATACAAAATAAGAAAGTCCGATTCCTAAGGCAAACGGAAACACAATGCTGGCGTGGCTAATCACAACCGCTTCGCTAGCTTTATTTTTAAGCACTTTGATATCTAATTCCATCCCAATAACAAACATGAAAAGAATCAAACCTATTTGGCTCAAGAACTTTAAGTTACCTAAAGATTCTACCGGGAATAATGCTGCTGAAAACTCAGGAAAGTACATTCCTACCAAGGATGGTCCTAGAACAATACCTGCAATGATTTCTCCAATAACTGTGGGCTGCCCAATTTTTTTAAAAATCCATCCAAACAAACGAGCAACCAAAATAATGGTAACTATTTGAGCCAATAATATTGCTAAGGGATCTTTAAAATTATGCTGCATTGAATCGATAAAGTCATACCAAGAGTTTTGACTTGAAGTAGAAACTGCCAACTCATTGACATTTTCTAATGCCTTCCCCTTTTTTACAATCCAGTAAATAAGAGCGCTAAATCCTCCTGTTACTCCAAGGTAGAACAAGCTGTTTTTATATTTTTTTAAATCCATTTTATGCAAAGATCTAGGTTACAAAAATCACACAAAGATGTAAAATTCTACAATACGTTTTACACGCTCAATAATTATTTTTAATCGCCTGAAAACTACCTTAAAAAAGGGCTATTACACAAAGCTGTCATCATAAAAAAAACAGTATATATCAAGGCTTTTGCACTTGTAATTACTACATTTGCATCCATTTTTAAACATTTATGAAAAAGAGATTGAAAGTAGGATTCTGGGAGTTTATCGCCCGAATTGTACTTAAAAATAGACTAGCGATACTTTGTGTAATATTAATAATTACTATTTTCTTAGGTCTTCAATGGAAAAATATACAGTTTTCTTTTACTGAGGCAAACTTACTTCCTGACGACAACAATGTCAATAAAGAATACAATGCGTTTTTAGACAAATTTGGAGAGGAAGGGAACCTCATCGTTGTAGGTGTTAAAGACGATGCTTTTTTTACTCCTAAATCATTTGCTGCTTGGAACAAATTAATGTCCGAGATTAAGGCGCAAAAAGAAGTCGATCTTGTGGTTTCTATCAACGACTTGAAGCAGTTGAAAAAAAATGATTCATTACAAACCTTCGAATTAGTTCCCTTTGTCGATGTTCAAAAAACTACCGATAAAAATTATCTTCAAAGCATAAAAAAAGACCTTTTCCAGAACATGCCTTTTTATGAAGGTTTGCTTTTTAACAAAAAAAACGGAAGCATACGATCTGCAATTTATCTTGATAAAAAGATTGTGAACACTGCGCATCGTAAGGATTACATTGTGAGTGATTTTATCCCTAAAATTGAAGCATTCGAAAAAGAAACTGGAATCGACTTAAGAGTTTCTGGAATGCCATACATTCGTACTTTGAACGCAATGAGTATCTTGAACGAAATTAGCTTATTTATTGGGGCTTCGCTGTTATTGACTTCGCTAATATTCTTTTTCTTCTTTAGATCTTTTAGAGCGACTTTGATTGCTATTTTAATTGTAATCATTGGAGTAATGTGGACCTTCGGATTATTAGGTTTATTCCACTATCAAATTACTGTATTAACAGCGCTAGTTCCTACACTAGTTATTGTTATAGGAATTCCCAACTGCATTTTCTTAACTAATAAATACCAGCAAGAATATAGTGCGCATGGAAATAAGGCCAAAGCTTTACAACGTGTAATTACAAAGGTAGGGACAGCTACTTTAATGACTAATTTAACTACTGCTGCAGGTTTTGCTACTTTCATTATTACTAGCAGTGAATTACTGAAAGAGTTTGGAATTATCTCCTCTTTAAGTATTATTTCGTTATTCTTTTTATGCTTAATTGTAATCCCAATTTATTACAGTTACCAGCCTGTTCCAAAAGCAAAACATTTAGAACACCTCAATAGAAATTACACCCGTGTTTTTATAACTTGGATCGAAAAAACAGTAAAACACAACAGACGTTATGTGTATATCGTGGCTATATTTTTATTTTTAGTAAGCATCCTGGGAGCATTAAAAATAAAAACTTCAGGAAGCTTAATTGAAGACATGCCTAAAAACACTAGTTTTTATAAAGACATTGTTTTTTTCGAAAATGAATTTGAGGGCATCATGCCTCTCGAAATTACGGTTGACACCAAAAGAAAAAAAGGAGTAATGAAATTATCTACTTTGAGAAAAATGGACGAATTTCAAGAAACGATCGAAGAAATTCCTGAGCTATCAAAACCAATTTCGATTTTGAATTTGGTTAAATATTCGAAGCAAGCATATTACAATGGGAATCCTAATTATTATGAATTACCAACCTCTCAAGAGCAAAGTTTCATTTTAAGTTATGCTAAAAATGCAAGTAAGAACAGCAAGAACAATATCATGAAAAGTTATGTGGATAGCACGGGGCAAGTAGCTCGCATCACAACTTTCATGCGTGATATTGGGACTGGAAACATGGCTAAAATTGAAGATAAATTATGGGAGAAAGCTAATAAAGTTTTCCCTAAAGATCGCTACGATGTCGTCATGACGGGTAAAGCACTGGTGTTTGAAAAAGGTACACAATACTTGCTTGATAACTTGGTGAGTTCATTATTATTCGCAGTCTTATTGATTTCGCTTTTAATGGTTTTTATGTTTCGCTCTTTCAAAATGGTGGTCGTTTCACTGATACCTAATTTACTTCCGTTGATGATTACCGCAGGTTTAATGGGATACTTTGGGATACCTTTAAAACCTTCGACTATATTGGTTTTCAGTATTGCCTTTGGTTTATCTGTAGATGATACCATTCACTTTTTGGCACAATACCGTCAAGAGCTAGCTCACAATAATTGGAAAATTAAAAAATCGGTTTTTGCTACGATTAGAGAATCGGGTATTAGTATGTTTTACACCTCGGTAGTCTTGTTTGCAGGATTTTCTGTATTCATGTTGTCTGATTTTGGAGGAACGGTGGCACTAGGCGGTTTAATCGCAATTACGCTAGCATTCGGAATGTTATCAAACTTAATGTTGCTGCCTTGTTTAGTCTTAACATTAAACAAATCACTGGCTAATAAGCAAGAATTTATCGAACCAAAAATTGATATTCTACAACACAATAAAGAGGAAGATGATTTAACGAAACCACTTTAATTTGATTAATCAAAATACAATTTAAATACAAAATCCCGTTAGTAAATGACGGGATTTTTTTTGAGCTCTTTTTGCATAGTCTACATAAAGCCGTATATTTGGATCAATCGCTTTTTTGAGGATAAAAACAGCTTATTCAGGCTGTTTTTTTGATTTTAAAATGTAGAATTGTGGAGTTTAGCCACCACTATAAAAAACAAGGCGTATTCGAAAAGCCAAATGAGTAGAAAATTAAATAAATTTAAATGAAGGAACAAGTTGTAGTTGTAGACGATTACTTAAATAGAATAATCAATTTCGGAATCGAATACGCCCCTAAATTATTAGGAGGAATAGTAGTCTTATTTGTCGGTTTATGGGTGATTAAATTTATCACTAAGACTGTGGGCAAATCATTAGCAAAATCATCTATTGATTCCTCGCTAATTCCTTTCTTGAAAAGCATAACAAATATCGTTCTTAAAGCTTTGTTAGCGATAACCGTGATGGGAATGATTGGAATCGAAATGACATCGTTTGTAGCAATTATTGGAGCTGCAGGTTTGGCTGTAGGTTTAGCCCTTTCAGGAACGCTTCAAAATTTTGCTGGAGGTGTCGTGATTTTAATATTAAAGCCTTTTAAAATTGGGGATTTTATTGAAGCACAAGGATTTTCCGGAACCGTAAAAGAAATAAATATTTTCTCGACCTATTTAAATACTCCCGATAAAAAATTAGTAATCATCCCTAACGGTCCTTTATCTACAGGTGCCTTAATTAATTATTCTGCTGAGCCACTACGTAGAGTAGATTGGACATTCGGAATTGCTTATGGAGATGATGTCGAAAGTTTTAAAACTGCAATAAACCAATTTATCTCTGAAGATACTCGAATTTTAAAAGATCCTGCCCCTTTCTTAGGTCTATCTGAATTAGCAGATAGTTCAGTAAATTTTGCTGTAAAAGGATGGGTAGACAGTCCTGATTATTGGGCTGTATTCTTTGAAATGAACGAAAAAGTATATACACGATTCCCAGATTATAACTTGAATATTCCGTTTCCACAAATGGATGTTCATGTTCAAAAGCAGTAGACACACAATAATACAGATAAATTAAATTTTGTTACTTATTTTATAAATGTAAAAAGAGGCTATTTAGAAAAAATTCTAAATAGCCTCTTTTTTATTCTAATGTTAACTATACCATTTATTTAGCACAACTGCTTTTGTAATCCTCTACTACTTTTGTTAATCCTTCAAGAGTTTTAAAATCATAATTTTCGAAAACAAATGAATCACATTCTAAATATGAAGTAGCATTCTTTTTTAATTTATCTGCACTAGATTTGTTAGTATACAACCCTTTCTCTTGTGAAGGTATTTTGATAACAAAATCTGAAGGTTCTAGCGGATCAACTAAGACCATATAACCCTCATTTTCATATAAAACTTTATAAAAGCTAGAGAAATCTAAACTTAGTGAATTAAGACTCCCAGCGGCTGCCATAGTATTTCCAATCGTTTTTAATCCTAAATAACAGTCCTCTTTACCTGCATTATCAATGCAAAAACGGATGTTATTTTTAGACTTAAAGACCTCAAGTTTGCTACGTCCTTTTGCATTGGTGTATTTTAAAATTACAGTTTTACCATACGCAGTCATGTCCGCAATTCCGCTAGATGATTCTGCTTTTATCCCTTCAAATTCAGCTGTTATTGGCCCTTCCCTTTTCTCACCTTTTTCATCAATAACATAACCGTTTTGCTCGTAGATGTTTTTAGATGCATTTTTTTCATCGGTAACTTTATTTTCATAGGCAACGACTCTCTCTGCTTTCATTTCCTCAATCTTCGCAGCTGCTTGATGCTGTAAAACATAACCATTAGTTACTAGTGCTTTTACAATATTAATTGGCGTCTTGTCTTTGCTCATTTTATACCCTATTGAGTTCCCGCTCTTATCAAACTTTGCAGGTAGAATTTTTTTATCAAAGGTTAGTACTTCTTCATTAAAAGTTTGATTATAACCTGGCTGGCTCCCATTTTTTGCATACCAAACTGCAACCAAAAAATTATCTAAATCTCTAATTTCATAGGCTAATTCTCCATTAGTTGATGGTGAAACCATTTTTACATAACCTATTCTTTTATCTTTAGGATCAGCATTTTTAGCAATTAAACTATAGATCGTTCCTGCATCGTCGATATTTACTTGAAAACTATCCAAGTATGCTTTTTCTTTAGCAATTTCGCCCTGCTCATCCATGATTTTTTTAGAAACGCCTGTAGATTCTCCATTAATATAAGTTTCTATTGCTGCAGAATCCAAACCCGCTACTGTTAGAAAATTTTGATCTAAAAAAGCTTGAACGGCACTTTTCTCCTGATTTTGAGGACTAAATTTCTTGTAATCTACTTCATTTGTTTTGCCCGTTACTACACTCTTTACAACCATCCATCTCTTACCAAAACCAGAATCTGCTAGATATTTCAACTCAACATCTACTGTATAGCTCTTATCAAGATTTGAAATTTTAAATAACGGTTTCTTACCCTCAATTAACGCCACCGTTTTGTCGTCAAGTTTAATTTCGCCATCCTCTACTTTAAGTTTTTGTGCAAAAGCACCTAAACTAATTAATACAGCTACAGCTGCAAAAATCGCTTTTCTCATTTTTTTATTTTTTGAATTGATTATACTAATTTAACTTATTTATAAAAATAATTAAGAGCTATAAATGATTCTATAATAGCTTCACGATAATAACAAGTTACCAATTAAAATTACCATTCAAAGAAAAGCTATTATTTCAAATAATAAGTTTTTAACTACGATATTTCTCTATTAAACTCACTTTTCTCAGCGCCACCTTTAAAGTATGACTATCAGAAAGTACTTTCACAATAATTCCTTCCCTATTAATAATATAATGAGTGGGGAATACATTGAGCTGTAGTGTCAAATTCATGTAGGCTTTCATGCTAGCAACAATGTCTGTTCAATCTTTGTAGTTACCTACTAATTGATTGACCTCTGGGAATTTTTTAAGGCAGGCTGCTTTAGTAGTGGAGTTTGATTTTGTATCTAAGGCCACAAAATCAGTCGAAAGCATGATGTGTAATTTTTGATAGTTGTTCCAATAAAAATAGTTTTTTGAACTACGAACAGATTCACAGCCGGTTTCCAAAATTTAGTTTGCGCAATGTAAGAGCCAAAAGCAAGTAAAAAAGTAAACGCATACAACTGCTTTTTAATGGCCATTACCTATTGAGAACCTAGGTTATATTTAAGACCTAGGTTTGTTAAGTCCGCGATCATAGAGTACAATACTTCCTGCTACAGAAACATTCAAACTTTTCTCTGATTTGAATTTTACCAAATAATGGCATTTTTCGATTGCTTTTTTTGAGAGCCCGTTATCTTCGGCACCTAAAAGATAAACACAACGACGTGGATGTTCGAAGGTTTCTAAATCTACTGCACTATCATCAAGTTCCACCCCAACTAAGCGCGCACCTTTGGGCAAATTTTTATAGAAATCTTCAAAGGTTTCGTAATGAAAATACGGAATTGATTTTACTGCATTATGAGTATCACTAGACTGCTTTGCATAGCGGTTCCCAATCGTAAAAATATAGCTGGCGCCCAAGTTTTGAGCCGTGCGCCATAAAACGCCTAAATTTTCAGGGGTTTTCCCATTTTGTATGCCTATCCCGAAATACTCGGTTATAAAATTGTCATTCATCTGGCAAAAATACAAACTGTGATGTTGTTTGTCAAATTTATTAGTTTGAATTGTTTTGCCTA
>NZ_AUDO01000023.1 GCF_000425505.1 Flavobacterium frigidarium DSM 17623
ATTTGTGAGGTATTAAACCCAACAAACTGTGATACAGCAACAGTAACGGTAACAGTTGAGAAATCACCAATTGACGCAGTTGATGATACATTAGGACCTATCAATGGTAATACAGGAGGAACAACTCCAAGTGTATTGACAAACGATACGTTGAACGGAATACCAGTTAATCCAGCAGATGTAGTTATTACTTCTACACCAAACGGACCTTTAACAGTGAATCCAGCAGACGGAACAGTTACCGTTGCACCGAATACTCCAGCCGGAGAATACACGGTACAGTACACAATCTGTGAGGTACTGAACCCAACGAACTGTGATACAGCAACAGTAACGGTAACGGTTGAGAAATCACCAATTGACGCAGTTGATGATACATTAGGACCAATTGACGGTGGTGCAGGAGGAACAACTCCAAGTGTATTGACAAACGATACGTTGAACGGAACACCAGTTAACCCAGCAGATGTAGTTATTACTTCTACGCCAAACGGACCTTTAACAGTGAATCCAGCAGACGGAACAGTAACCGTTGCACCGAATACTCCAGCAGGAGAATACACGGTACAGTACACAATCTGTGAGGTATTAAACCCAACGAACTGTGATACAGCAACAGTAACAGTTACAGTTGAGAAATCACCAATTGATGCAGTTAATGATACACTAGGACCAATTGACGGTGGTGCAGGAGGAACAACTCCAAGTGTATTAACAAACGATACGTTGAACGGAACACCAGTTAACCCAGCAGATGTAGTTATTACTTCTACACCAAACGGACCATTAACAGTGAATCCAGCAGACGGAACAGTAACAGTTGCGCCGAATACTCCAGCCGGAGAATACACGGTACAGTACACAATTTGTGAGGTGTTAAACCCAACAAACTGTGATACAGCAACGGTAACGGTAACTGTGATTGGAAACAGCATTGTGGCAAATGATGATAATTATACAACAACTGTTTGTAATACAACAGGTCTTGCGCCAGTTGGAAACATCTTTGATAACGACCTTGTAAACGGAAGTGCATTTACTGCGGATCAAGTTAATTTCAGAATTGTATCGGGTACAAACGATCAAATAGCTATAGACGCTTTAGGTAACATCACTTTAAATGCAAGTATAGTTGCTGGAGTATACAACTTAACATACGAGATATGCGATAAGCTTAGCGTTGCAAATTGTAGTACAGCTGATATCGTAGTGAATGTAGGGGAAGCAACAAACGACTTACCAACAGTTATTGAGGAAGTTTGTAATAGTGGTGTTGATACTTATGACTTGAATACGCTATTACCTACAGGTGTACCTACAACTGGTACTTGGGTAGATGATAATACTGGTAAATTAGTGGGAAGCATTTTTACTCCACTTGATGTTCCAGTAGGTACTTATAACTTTAGATACACTGTAAGTACAACTGCTTGTCCAATTAACATGACAGTGAACATGGAAGTTAACGATGATTGTGGTATTGTATTAGGTTGTGGAGCGATTGAAGTTCATAATGCTTTTTCTCCTAATAATGATGGAATAAATGATATATTTGTAATCGACAATATTGCTGATGTAGCATGTTACCCTGAAAATGAAGTTGAAATATACAACAGATGGGGAGTACTAGTTTACAAAGTGAGAAACTACGACAATCAAAACAATTCATTTAGAGGTATCTCAAATGGTAGAACAACAATCTCTCAATCTGACGGATTGCCTACCGGAACATACTTTTACATTCTTACTTATAAATCTGTAGATGGATTAGGTAATATTCAGAACAATAAAAAAGATGGTTATTTGTACCTATCTAGATAAATAAATTTACTAGCTGTGGCCAATTTTGGCCACAGCTACAAAAAATTGATAAATGAGAAAATTAGCATTAATTTACACATTGGTATTTACTGGTTTAGCTGGTTTTGCACAACAAGATGCGCAGTACACACAGTACATGTACAACACTATTAATATCAACCCCGCTTATGCAGGTTCGAGAGGAGCGTTGAGTATATTCGCTTTACATAGAACTCAATGGGTTGGACTTGATGGTGCCCCTGTTACTAATGCTGTATCAGTAAACACACCGCTCAATAACTCTAATCTAGGTTTAGGTGTATCCATTGTAAGTGATAAAATTGGACCGACACATGAAAATGCTTTTTCTGTTGATCTTTCTTATTCTATTCCAACTTCCGAAAATTATAAGTTGAGTTTTGGAGTGAAGGGTACTGCAAATCTTTTTGATTTGGATGTATCTAGACTAAACCCAGAATCTCAAGGGGATAGAACGCTAACTGATTATAATAATAAATTTACGCCAAATGTAGGTGCGGGTTTATACCTACACTCTGATCGTGGTTATTTAGGGTTATCTGTTCCTAACTTTATTGAAACAGATCGTTATGATGATAACGAAGTAGCGATTTACACAGAAAAAATTAACTATTACTTAATCGGGGGTTATGTCTTTGATTTGAACTATTACTTAAAGTTGAAACCAGCATTTTTAACTAAAGTAGTGCAAGGGGCACCATTACAGGTGGATTTATCTGCTAACGTGTTATATGATGATAAATTCTCACTTGGACTGGCATATAGATGGAGCGCAGCAGTTACTGCTATGGCTGGTTTTCAAATATCAGATTCAATGTACATTGGTTATGCTTATGATTTGGCTACAACCAAATTAGATAATTACAATTCGGGATCACATGAAATATTTTTTAGATATGAGATCTTCAAAAATAATAAAAGAATAACTACTCCTAGATTCTTCTAAAAAAACATCACATGAAAAAAAACATACTCCTTTATATAATGTTTTTAAGCATTATTTCGATTAGTGCTTATTCGCAAAAGGCTAAGTTGAATACAGCAGAAACTCAATATAATAACTTTGCTTATATCAATTCAATTGAAACTTTTGAACGCATTGCCGGAAAAGGTTATAAATCAGCAGAAATTTTTCAAAAACTAGGGAATGCATATTATTTTAATGGTGAATTTCAAAGTGCCGCTAAGTGGTATACTGAATTATTTGCTCTAGGGTCTGATTACGATAAAGAATATTATTATAGATACGCTCAATCACTTAAGACAATTGGTGAAAACAAAAAAGCTGATGAGTACTTAGAGAAATTTAGTGCAATAGCTAAGGATGATAATAGAGCTAAGTTCTTTCGTAATGAGGAAGATTATTTGAAAAGAATTAAAGCGAATTCAGGTAGATATGATATTAGTAAAACTACTATCAATTCAAAATATTCTGATTATGGTTCGACCGTGTATAACAACAAATTAGTTTTTACTTCAGCTCGTGATACAGGGAGTTTAGGTCAAAGAATACACACCTGGACAGATCAATATTTTACAAGCTTATACAGTAGTGATTTAGATGAAAATTTTAATCCAAGTAAAGTAGAACGTTTTGATAACCACTTGAAGTCTAAATTTAATGAGTCTACTCCAGTTTTCACTAAAGATAGTTCGACAGTTTACTTTACTAGAAATAATTATTTAGATGGTAAAAGAGGTCAAAATGGAAGCGGAATTACCCTTATAAAAATTTATAAAGCGGTATTAAAAAATAACGAATGGACAGATATTAAGGAGTTGCCATTTAATAGTAATGAATACAGCACTGCGCATCCTACTCTAAGTCCAGATGAGAAAACTTTATATTTCGCCTCTGATATGCCTGGAACTTTAGGTCAATCAGATTTGTTTAAAGTTGCTATCATTGGAAAAGATTCTTATGGAAAACCAGTTAATTTAGGGCCATTAGTTAACACACCAGGAAGGGAGACTTTTCCTTTTATAAGTCAAGATAATGAGATTTATTTTGCCTCAGATGGGCATCCAGGTATGGGAGGATTAGATATTTTCATGTCTAAAATTAATGCAGATGGTTCTTTTAAAAGAATTGAAAATATTGGTTCTGATATAAATTCTCCTTTTGATGATTTTGCTTATTGGATTGACTTAGATACCAGATACGGATTTTTCTCATCTAATAAAGTTAATGGTTTAGGTTTTGATGATATTTATAAATTCAAGGAGCTAAGAAGAATTGGTTGTGAGCAAGCGCTATCTGGTTTGATTACAGATGCTGCTACTTTAGAATTATTACCTAATGCTAAAGTGTCATTATACAATAACGAACATAACTTAATTGAATCTACAACTGCTGATGATAAAGCGCTTTATACTTTCAATGTAGAATGTGATAATAATTATTACGTTCGTGCTGAGAAAGAAAATTACTTTACAAAAGAAGTTAGTGTGTCAATCCCAGATGAGAACGGTAGTACTGATTTGCCAATCGCATTAGAAACTTCTGTTAAGAAAGTTAAAGTAGGGGATGACTTAGCGAAGTTCTTAGAAATTCCAATTATATACTTTGACTTAGATAAGTCTAATATTAGACCTGATGCTGCATTAGAGCTTTCCAAAGTACTTGATGTGTTGCAACAAAGTCCTAAAATGAAAATTGACATTCGTTCACATACTGATAGTAGAGCTAGTAGTAAATACAATGAAAGCTTGTCGGAAAGAAGAGCCAAGTCTACAATGAAATGGTTAATCGATAACGGTATTAGTGCAGATCGTTTAACTAGTAAAGGTTACGGTGAGTCTAGGCTAATCAATAAATGTGCTGATGGTGTAGAATGTACCGAAGCTGAACATCAATTAAACAGACGAAGCGAATTTATTATCATGTCTCTTAATTAAGAAATGACATTCAATTAGAAGGAAAAGGCAGTGTATTTATACACTGCTTTTTTTTATGTGTATTTCTATGCTATTTGACTATTGTAATTACATATTAATCCTTCATAGTTACAGCACTATACTCTACAAGTTAATATGACGCGCCCTAAGTATATGAGATGTGATATGTAGCTCCTTTTATCTGCAATAGTGTATCTGTTTAACAAATCGTGTAAAATGGGCTCTCAATATCTTTTATGATAATAAAGGCTTAATACTAATTATGATACTCAATTATTAGATTTCCATATTGGTATCGTATTGGAGCATAAATTAGGTGTATACGCTAAATCGTTTAATTGAGATGAAAGATTGCGATTAGAAAAATGTACTTAAGTTTTATATTCAATAAACCTTTAGCTGGTTTAACTATGTTACATTCATACATCAACTTGCTCCATTTGACGTTAATTATTGCATGCTTTTTGAGAATGACAAATCTCATAGATAATCAAATGAATCTAAACTTACAAAACTTGAGATGTTTTGGACGTTCTTAAGGCTGATTTATAATAGAAGGGGCTCTTTTGTTAAGTCGCTTTAAATTGAGTTGTAAATACTCAATTAAAGATGTTAAATGCTTACAATTATATATATCAAGATGGGGAATGGTAATCTGCAAATAGATGAATAAAATGCAAAAAAAAACCGCATATCCTTTAAAAAGGAAATAGCGGTTTTTTTAGTATAAAAAATGGTTTGGTTAATAGCGTTTTCTGAATCACAATGATAAGTAAAATTATCGTTGTACAAAAATATTACTATAACAAAAACTTAATAATTTGTTAACTGTTAAGCATTACTGGCATTACTAGCATGGTTACTGTTTCTCCTTCTTCCAATCCATCAACTGGAGTAAGAATACCTGCTCTATTTGGTAATGACATTTCTAGCATGATCATGTCTGACTGTAAATTAGTCAGCATCTCTGTTAAAAAGCGTGAGTTATAACCTATTTGCATATCGTCACCTTGATAATCACAAGTTAGTCTTTCTTCTGCTTTATTCGAATAATCAATGTCTTCAGCAGAAACGTTCAACTCTGCACCAGCAATTTTCAAACGTATTTGGTGCGTAGTTTTATTAGAGAAAATAGCAACACGACGTACTGAGCTCAAAAATTGAGAACGATCAATCATTAACTTATTAGGATTTTCTTTTGGTATTACCGCTTCGTAATTTGGATACTTCCCATCAATTAAACGACACATCAAAATGTAGTTGTCAAAAGAAAAAGTAGCGTTCGAATCGTTGTACTCTATTTTTACTTCTGCATCAGATGATGTCAAGATATTTTTCAATATAGTTAACGGTTTCTTTGGCATAATAAAATCTGCAACTTGAGATGCTTTTACATCTGTACGTGCATATTTCACTAATTTATGAGCATCAGTTGCTACAAAGATCAATCCTTCTGGAGAGAACTGAAAAAAGACTCCAGACATCACGGGTCTTAAATCATCATTTCCAGCAGCAAAAATTGTTTTGCTAATAGCTGTAGCTAAAACATCTGCAGGAACTAGCGTAACTGAAGGTTCTTCAAGATTTACAGCCTTAGGGAATTCCTCTCCTGGAGCATA
Organism: Flavobacterium frigidarium DSM 17623; assembly: GCF_000425505.1. GTDB lineage: Bacteria > Bacteroidota > Bacteroidia > Flavobacteriales > Flavobacteriaceae > Flavobacterium > Flavobacterium frigidarium. The sequence continues at coordinate 6,357 of NZ_AUDO01000023.1, forward strand.
TGCTAATGCGTATTTACCAGAATTTGAACTAATCTCGATAGTACTATTCTCTTCTACAGTAAAAGTTAACGGTTGCTCAGGAAACGTTTTTAAAATCTCCAATAACAACTTTGCAGGAACAGCAACACTACCTTCACTAGTTGAGTCGATAGCTAAATTTGCAGACATTGTTGTCTCTAAATCCGACGCAGAAACGGTTAACTCGTTATGGTTTAATTCAAATAAAAAGTTATCTAAAATTGGTAAAGTATTACTACTATTAATAACACTTCCTAAAACTTGTAACTGTTTTAATAAGTATGAACTCGATACTATAAATTTCATCTGTTTTGTTTTATTTTTTGTGGTATATATTTTAGATCAATTTAAAATACAATACATTTTACAAATATATCGTAAACTATTCTAGTATTGAAACTTTTTTATCAACATCTACTTACTGTATTTTCTTTTTCTTAAGTAGGTAAATGCAACACCAAAAATTGCCAATATCAGAATTGGAAGCCCGATAGTTATCGCTTGTATAGTACTATAACGTTCGTAAGCTTTCTCTTTATCTAACAATGGTAAGTCTAAATCTTTGCTTCTAATGTTAATAAGTCCAGTGTCATCCATCAAGTAATTAACACAGTTCAGCATAAAATCTTTATTATCATATAAATTTCCTGATCGCTGATCAAATCCTAGTTCGACAGGCTGGCCTTCTTTGTCCAATTGATTTTTAACAATATCGCCATCTGCAATTACAATCATTTTTGATTTTGCTCCCTTAGCTTGAAAATCAACTTGTTCGAATGGTAAAACTCTATTTTCATACATAGAGCTAAAAGATCCCTCTAATAGTACTGCCAGTGGAATTTCCCCTGTATTGATATAATGATTAGGACTTGTTTCCTCGGCTACGATATCCAAATTAATTTCGATAGGGGTTCCTAACTTTTTTGAATATTTTGAAGATTCTAAGAGGACAGTCTTCTTGATTCCATTTCTTAAAGTATCAATAGGGTTGGCAAAATCAAATTTGATTCCTCCCAAACTTTTAACAATAGGGTGCTGACTTTGTGGATAAACTAATGGAGCAAATTTCCAATTAAAATCCTGAAATTGGGTACCGCTTCCTTGCTCGCCTGTAGCTAGTTTTATAGGGCTTCCTTGTTCATCTTTTACAATATCAGGATTGATTCTGAAACCGTATTTAAAGAACATATCATTTAAATTCAAATCCCTAGGAAATGCTAATGTAGAACCAGTCTCATTGTACAAGCTATCCATCTCAACTGAAACTTGATCGACCAACCATAGCGCTTTCCCTCCATGCATTAAATATTGATCAAGAACTTGTTTTTCTTCGTCAGAGAATCGCTCTGTAGGTTTAGCGATCACAGCTAGGTCATACTTTTGTAATGCCTTTAAAGTATTAATAGGGTCGGTCTCTACAGAATCTAATGTAAATGGACCTATGTGATAGCTTTCTCTCATTTGTAGTAAGAATTTTGCCATCGCATAATCTGGCAACTCGCCATTACCTTTTATTACTGCAATCGTTTTTTGCCTTGAAACCGTTAATTTATTTAAGGCATCGGCAATTGAATACTCGAGATGTTGAACAGATCCAATGACCTTCTCAGTAATAGTAGCACCCATTCTATTTTTTAATAAAGGAATGTTGATTTCTTTATTGTTATACACTGCAATAGCCCATGGAAAAACCATTGCTTGCGATTGTTTCCCTTTATCATCTACGGTAATATTAACCGGTGTCAACCCTTTTCGATACAACTCTTTTATGTTTTCCATACTTGTCTCTTCCTCTTTCAAAGGATCTACAAATTCGAAAAATATATTTTTATTATACGCTTGAAACTCTTCAAGTAATTGCTGTGTTTCTTGCTGCAGTCTTTTAAATTCAGCGGGAAGTTCACCTTGCATGTAAATTTTTATCGAAAGCGGATTTTGTACTTGCTTTACAATATCTAACGAAGTTTGGGATAAAGTATAGCGCTTGTCTTTAGTTAAATCAAAACGATGAAAGTAAAAATTACTGACAATATTTGCCACTAGTATTAATAGTACAATTAATAATAATGATTTTAAATTTTTATCTTTAGTAGTTTTCATTACAGTTGGATTGATTTGAGATTATACTTTGTTATCGAAAGAAAAACAGCTGTGATACTCGCAAAATAGATCACATCTCTTGTGTCAATAACGCCTCGCCCCATACTTTTAAAATGATCTTGCATACCTAAAAATGAAATATAAGAAGCATAATCAGGTAGTAAAGTAGCCAGGCCTTCGAAACCAAAATAAAATAAAAAGCTAATGAATACTGCGATGATAAAAGAAACAATTTGATTATCAGAAAGTGTTGAACAAAAAATCCCTATTCCAGCATAAGCGGCTACAAGAAGCAGTAAGCCAGCATAAGCTCCTATTGTGCTTCCCATATCGATATTCCCTTCGGGCATTCCCAAATTAGAAATCATGACAACATAAATAAAAGTAGGTACAATAGCAATCACAATTAATAATACAGCAGCAAAGAATTTACCACCTATAATTTCAGATAGGGATAATGGTTTTGTAAGTAGTAACTCTAGCGTTCCTTGCTTTTTTTCATCAGAAAAACTGCGCATGGTAACCGCCGGAATAAGGAAAATTAAGATCCATGGAGCCAAGGTGAAAAAAGGAGAGAGATCAGCAAAACCAGTATTTAAAATATTGTATTCTCCTTGAAATACCCAAAGAAACAGACCGTTTAAAATTAAGAACAAACCTATAACCAAATAGCCTATGGTCGAGCCAAAAAACGAATTGATTTCGCGAAATAATATTGCTTTCATTGTGCGTATTTTATATGTAAACGTATGAGAGAGTCGATTAGTATTTATTGCAAACTAGCGAGTTTGTCAACACTCCAAGCTTCAGGCTTATCGTTAAATAATTTTTTTGTGAAAGACCAAACTTCTTTAAAAAAATCAGAATTGCGATAATTTTCTAAGTCGGCTTCTTGTTCCCAATAACTGTAAGTAAAAAAAATGTTGGGATTGGTTTTATCTTGGTACAATTCTAATAAAAGGTTTCCAGGAGTGGCTCTAATTTGATCTTTTATAGTTTCGAAATTTTCTAAAAATGCAGCAATATTCTCTTCGTGAAAACTCAATTTTACAATACGTACAAACATGAAATTGTGATTTGTTAGATTTTAATTTTTAAATTCGATAGAAACGACGTCTCTATAATTCAATCCAAGTAAACTATGTGCCGAACCTACTGTTGCAGGATTGCTCCTAAAAATTGCGATTTCGAGATAGCCAGCTTCATTAAAAATGGCTAGTTTTTCACCTTCATAATTTTTAATAGGATATTTTTCTGAACTTGCTATGGCTGAATAATTGGGTAGAATAGTTTTGATATTCTTCGTTCTCATAATAATTTCATAAGGACGGCCTTTGGCAACTTCGACAAATTGTTGTTTGGAAATATTAGTAACCACATTCCCAAAATGATCAATGTAAACAACATGCCCTTTTATAGCATTATTAGTATCTGAAATCACAGCTTTTAAAGCAGTAATTTCTTTTATAGTAGCAATTTCTCTACCAATGACATTTAGCAAACCACCTTTTGCAATATGACACGCAACCTTTACAAAAACATCCATACCAGAAGCGTCACTTGGTAACCGATCATGTATGTTTATAGCAACCATCTTTTGAGGGACAATTTTTTGCGAAAGCATGCTTAAAATACCATTATCAGCAGCAATAAAATAAGAATCATTCCATTGCATGGCAATATGCTGGTTCTCTTTATTTAATTCCATATCTACACCAATTAAGTGTACAGTGCCTTTAGGAAAACTACTGTAAGCAGCGCCTACAATGTAACTCGCCTCGACAGTATTAAAAGGATCGATGTGGTGAGAAATGTCAATAATTTTAGCTTCAGAATATTCAGATAATATCTTCCCTTTCAATGCACCAACAAAGTGATCTTTTAAACCGTAATCTGTAGTAAGGGTAATTATTGACATAAATTTGTTTATAACTAATGGTGTTGTCTAAAAATAATTTTCATTAAATTTGAGAAGTGCAAAGCTAATAATAGTAAATTCAAAAACGCAAAAATAGGTTACAAAATCGAACTGTTTAGGGAAATTTAATCTCATTTTATTATTGCACAAAAATAGAATTACTTATCAACTAATTTTAATTTAAAACTACAACTTTTGAACGAAAGAATAATCGAACTCATAGACATTGCTCCAAAAGATTTTTGGGGTGCTCAAGATACTCACCTTGAAATAATTAAAAAATATTACCCAAAGCTTAAAATTGTAGCGCGAGGGACTACTTTGAAAGCATTCGGCGAGAAAGAAATTTTAGATGAATTTGAAAAACGTTTTCAACGTTTAATGGTTCATTTTACAAGATACAATACAATAGATGATAACGTGATTGAGCGTGTCATTCTAGGCGATCCGCAAGATGATAAAAGGATGGCTGGAAATGATAAAATTCTAGTTCACGGCGTAGGTGGTAAAATCATTAAAGCCATGACGCCTAACCAGCAATTACTCGTCGATACCATTAATAAAAACGATATGGTTTTTGCCGTTGGTCCTGCTGGAACTGGAAAAACATACACGGGTGTAGCGATGGCTATAAAGGCTCTAAAAGAAAAGCAAGTTAAGCGCATTATTTTAACTCGTCCAGCAGTAGAGGCAGGAGAGAATTTAGGGTTTTTACCAGGGGACATGAAGGAAAAACTAGATCCTTACATGCAGCCATTATACGATGCACTTAGAGACATGTTGCCAAATGAAAAATTAGAGGATTATATTTTAAAAGGGATTATACAAATTGCGCCATTAGCATTCATGAGAGGACGAACGCTAGATAACGCATTTGTTATTTTGGATGAAGCACAGAATACGACGCATTCCCAAATGAAAATGTTTTTGACTCGAATGGGAAAAAGTGCCAAGTTTATGGTGACTGGAGATCCTGGGCAGGTCGATTTGCCTCGACGAACGATTTCTGGTTTAAAAGAAGCGCTTCTTGTATTAAAAGATGTTGAAGGAATAGGAATAATTTATCTTGATGACAAAGACATTGTGAGGCACAAATTAGTTAAAAAAGTGATTGACGCCTACAAGCAAATCGAAAATCAGGATTAAAGTTTTTGCCTGTCAAAAATAAAAAGTATATTGCTGAAGTGCGGCCCCAATTGGGGTCGCCTTTATTAAATAATATGTGATTTTAATAGCTTAAAGAACACATGATAAAAATATAATAAATTGAAAAATGTTGTCATTACTGGTGCATCAGGCGGAATAGGAAAAGAAATGGCGTTTCACTTTGCCCAAAACGGCTGGAACGTTATTGCTACAATGTTATGCTTAAGCCATGCAAATGAACTTGCCGAAAAAGATAATATCCATTGCTATGTGCTTGACGTTACTTGCAGTGAGAGTATTGCTGCTGCAAAAAAGGAAATAATGAGAGACTTTAGTACTATTGATGTTGTCATAAATAATGCTGGAATAGGATATAGAAGTTTCGTGGAATTATCAGAAGATGAAGAAATAAAAAACATTGTAGATGTTAATTACCTTGGGGTTGTTAAAGTATGTAGGAGCTTCATTCCTGAATTTAGAAAACAAAAGAAAGGACAATTTATAAATATCACTTCAATTGCAGGTTTAGTGAATTTGCCGTTGGGGAGTTTTTACCACTCCACAAAACATGCTGTAGAAAGTTTTTCTGAATGTATGGCTTATGAACTTGCTGCTTTTAATATAAGTGTGGCTACTATTCAGTTTGGAAATACACCTTCAAATTTTCAAAGTAATGTAACCAAGTCTGATCGTTCTTCGCTTACAGCTTATAATAATTTGATGGATCGAATAAGTTCAATTGTCGAAAAGAAGACGAAAAAGAATAAAGATTTAAAACCGGCTATAATCAAGAAAGTTTTCAAAATTGCAGAGAATCCTTCAAGTAATTTTAAGAGACATACCATAGGTTTTGATGCAAGGTGCCTCAATATTTTACGAAATAATATGGGATACAGGTTATTTGGAAAAGTGATTAGAAAATCAGTTTTCAAATAATAGATTCTTCAACAACTTCAAGTAATTGGACTAATAATTGCAGTCTAAATTATAATTTTCGAAAACAAAAAATGGATAATATAAAAGTAATAATAACAGATCTAGATGGTACACTCTTAAACAAGGAACATCAAATATCTGATTATAGTAAGAAGATCTTTAAAGAATTGTATGATAGAAATTATCTAATTATTGTAGCCACTGGTAGACATCATCTCGATGCCATGCCACTGGTAGCTGGATTTGATTTCCCCATCTATCTAGTAACGTCAAATGGGGCTAGAATTCATAATCCAAACAAGGACTTGCTTTTTTCATTTGATATTGAAAGTGATGCTATCAAATCTGTTCTAGATTTAGAAATTGATCCTGAATTCACTACGGTATTGTTTAAGGAAGATGTGTGGCAAACAAATAAAACCAATGAGAAATTAAACAAATTTCAAAAAGAATTAAATTACCGCCCTGAGGTTGTAAACTTTAAAAATGAGACAGATTTAAAGGCAATTAAAATGTTTTTTACTCATGAAAGTCACGGGAAGTTAATTGAATTGAGAGACAAAATTCTAGTAAATCATGATCACTTATTTAGTCATGCTTTTAGTTTGCCATACTGCTTGGAATTCATGGATAAGTCAGTAGACAAAAGTGTAGCAATTTCAAAAATTTTAGAAATAGAAAATGTAACATTCGATAATGCAATTTCTTTTGGTGATGGATACAATGATGAAAAAATGTTAACCGCGACCGCTCATGGCTATATAATGGGGAATGCCCCAGAGAGTCTGAAAAAGAAATTACCTCAATTGCAAATTATAGATACAAATGAATTTGATGGCGTTGCAAAATTCTTAGCAGCTTCATTTTTAGATGCGGAAGTTTTAAAGAAGTAGAGGGAATCAATCTAAATATTTATGTAATTAAAAGCAGTTTACTATTTCGATACAAATGGTAAACTGCTTATTTATTTCAAAATTTTTATGTCAATACTATTACATTAAATCATCAAAGTGAATTGGGAATTTATTAATTCGTTTTCCAGTTGCATGAAAAATAGCGTTAGCTATAGCTGGAGCCATGGATGCTAAACCAATTTCGCCCACGCCCTTACTTCCTAGTTCATTGATGATATCATCTTTTTCATCGACAAAGACTACGTCTAAATCATGAATATCTGCATGAACTGGGATGTGGTATTCTCCCAAATTTGTATTCATATACTTCCCTAGATTATGATCAGTCATGGTTTCTTCTCGTAGGGCTTTGCTAATTCCCCAAACCATACCACCTAGAATTTGGCTTCGAGCAGTTTTTGGGTTAATAATTTTTCCAGCGGCAACCGCTGTCACCGCTCGAGTTACATTTACTATTCCTAACTCTTCATCGACTTCAACTTCTACAAATGCAGCGCTATGTGCCGCGCGAGTATATTTTTTTAATTCTAATAAATTTGGAATATTACTCTTTGATGCAGCAATCCAATTTTTTCCATCTGCAACTACAATATCTTTATAATTGATGAATTTACTAAAATCCTCTTTAGAATAAATAGCAGCATTTTTAAAAACTACATCTGTTATTTTTAAACCGCTTAAAGGAGAGTCGCTTATATTTTTAGCTTTTTTAAATAGTTTTTTCTGTAATGCTTTGCAAGCAGCTTTTACTGCAGATCCTACAACTCCAGTAGTATATGAGCCACCTTGAATAGGAGCCATAGGCATATCGCTGTCTCCATGATCAAATGTTACGTCGTCTATCGCAACGGCAAAACTATCGGCTGCAATTTGCGTCATAATAGTTTTAGTTCCCGTTCCTATATCTGTGACTGCACTCGTCACTTTTAATTTTCCGTCTTTGCTAAATTTTGCTTTTGCTTTTGCGGGAAGCGCAATGACATCCCATATTCCAGTGCTCATTCCTGTTCCCACTAATCGATTGCCGCGTTTAGTGGCTCTAGGTTTTGAAGCTCTGTTTTTCCAACCAAATTTTTCTGCTCCTTGTTTGTAACATTCTTTCAGTTCTTTACTTGAATACGGTTTGTTTTCGCTTGCATCAACTTCTGAGTAATTCAGCAAACGAAATTCCATTGGGTCAATATTGAGTTCATAGGATAGGGCATCCATGGTGGCCTCTATAGCGTGCATTCCAGTACTTCCTCCTGGAGCTCGCATGTCCATTGGCGTAAATACATCAAGCGGAACTAGTTTATAATCTAATGACGTATTCTGAGCGGGGTACAGCATGTTTCCCCAGTTTACAACTACTTCAGTGTAATCCTCAAACTGAGAAGTCTCGGCGATTGCTGTATGATTTAATGCGGTGACGATGCCCTCACTATTGGCTCCGAATTTTGTTTTTTGTATCGTTTGCGGGCGGTGTCCAAAACTAAACATCTGAGTTCGATCCATCGCTACACGCACATTTCGTTTTAGCATTAGCGAAGCCATTACACACAAGAATAATTGATATTGTGGTCGCAAACCAGATCCAAAACCACCACCTACAAAGGGAGACAAAACCCGAACATCATTATAATGTAAACCAAAAACGTTAGCAATATATAATTGGCAATTACTAGTGCCTTGCGTTTTGTCATATACGGTTAACTTGCCTTTACCGTCATAAACTGTAGTCGTTGCAAATAATTCTAAAGGATTGTGATGTTCTGCGCCGTGCGTAAATTCACCTTCATAACGAGCAAAGGCATCTTTATAAGCGGCTTCAAAATCTCCTTTGTCAGCAGGTGGTAAAGGTTTTATAGCCGTTGCCATTCCTTTTTTAGGATCACGTGCCTCGTCTAAATGCGCTGCTAGCTCGGTTTCAAAAGCTTCTTCTTCATACGTTATTGCCAATAAAGAGGCAGCGAAGCGAGCTGTTTCAAATGTTTCGGCAACAACCAGTGCGATAGGTTGACCATTGTATAGAATATTTTCGTCGTATAATGGTTTGAATGGAGTTCCTGGAGGTGCATCCATATCGGCGTAAAGCATGTCAAACCAAGGTAATTTAGTTCTATTTTTATGTGTAATAATTGTAATTACTCCCGGGACAGCAGCTGCTTTACTTTCATCGATTTCGATAATTTTACCTTTTGTAATAGTACTGTTTGCAATATAGCCATGCGACAAATCGCCCACGTTATATTCACCAGCATATTTTGCAGCACCAGTAACCTTTAAGTTTCCTTCGAGCCTATTTATTGGCTTTCCTATTTCTTGTGATGTTTTCATGATCTTCTATAATGAGGGTTGTGCTCCGGGTCTTTGCGTTTCAGGATGTAATGCCATCATACAATTACGAACAATAGCTTTTACTGAAAGCTCAATTTTAAAGTCGTTATCTCCATAACCTTTGGCAGTTTTTATTATCATTTTTGCCGCTTCGGTAAAATTTTTTCTATTTGGTTCCTTACCTTCAAGAAATTGTTCCGCTTCAAAATCGCGCCAAGGCTTGTGTGCTACGCCGCCTAAAGCAATTCTAATAGTTTCGATTTTATTATGTTCTAATCTCATAGCTGTTGCAACACTCACTAATGCAAAAGCATAAGAGTTGCGATCGCGTAATTTTAAATATGAATAATATTGTGAGAAATCTTCATTTGGCAACGTCAACCCAGTGATGATTTCGTCATGTTCTAAGTTATTGTCTTTCTCAGGGCTATTTCCAGCTAAGCGATGAAAGTCAGTGAATGCTATTTTGCGATCACCATTAGGACCACTTACATTAACTGTTGCGTCTAATGCCGCCAGTGCTATACACATATCAGATGGAAAAACGGCAATACAATTTTCACTAGTACCAAGGATAGCATGCATTCGATTCAAACCATTTTTAGCAGGACAGCCTGAACCTGGATTGCGTTTATTGCAAGGAGAGGTTTTATCATAAAAATAATAGCAGCGAGTTCTTTGCAGTAAGTTACCACCATTTGTAGCACTATTTCTAATTTGTGCAGATGCCCCAGCTAATATTGCTCGCGATAACAAAGGATATTTTGTACTTACAATAGCATCGTAAGCAGTATCTGAATTTGTTACTAAAGCACCTAAAGAGAGTCCGCCACTTTCCAATACTTTAATTTGCTTCATAGTAGAAACAGAATTGATGTCGATTAAAGACTCTGGATGTGCCAAATCATATTTCCATAGATCAATCAAGTTGGTTCCTCCTGCAATAAAATTTGCTTTTTTATTTTTCGAAATTTCTTGAACCGCCTCGTTTATCGTTTCAACTTTTTTATAGGTAAAATTGTTCATAGTGTTTTCTCTTTTACTTCCATAATGGCATCTATAATATTTGTATTGGCTCCACAACGACACAAATTCCCACTCATTTGTTCTTTAACTTCTTCTCTAGTATGAGCTTTCCCTTCTTGAAGCATCCCAATGGCGCTACAAATTTGCCCAGGCGTGCAGTATCCACATTGAAAAGCATCATGTTCAATAAATGCAGTTTGCAACGGGTGTAAGTCCCCATCTGTAGCAATGCCTTCTATTGTTGTGATTTCTGAGCCATCCTTCATTACTGCTAGTGACAAGCAACTCAATATTCTTTTTCCATCACATAAAACAGTGCAAGCGCCACATTGCCCATGATCACATCCTTTTTTTGTTCCAGTTAAATTACTGTGATCTCGAATTGCGTCTAATAAACTAACCCATGGTTGAACCTTTAGCTGTTTCAAATTTCCGTTGATAGTTAAGTTAACAACGGAAGTATTTGATTCATCATAATGATGTATTTGATTGTTCTGATTTTCTTTTTCCATACCTAAAAATTAAGTGAGAGACAGCGTCTTTATCCTGAGTCATAACGCTTCATTTTGAAAAGTATAAAGGATTATTTAAACCATCAAATAATTATTTCATAAACGGAGTAGAATAATCTATTGAGTTAATCTTTTAATCTTTAGAGTTAATTGAAAGGCAGAAGCTGTCGCAAATTTGCTATAAAGGGATAAATTCTGTGCAACCTAGTTTGATGGTATAGAAAGGTGTTTTTAAATTTTAGACGGATTGATTTTATATCAAAAAGACGAAATGTTAACGCCATCCTTTTTCAAGACAATTATCACAATTTTAATAAAAAGCAAGTAGCCATGCCAAAATCCATATTTATGAAAAAGTCTGATAAATCGCAGCAAGTAAATACACCAGATGAATTAACAGCAGATGAAAATATCATCTTAGATGCAATGGGATTATCTGCTTCTTCTCGAAGAAAATTTTTGAGACAGGTTTCTACGGGGAGTTTAGGAATTTACGCTTCGTCGTTTTTCTCATCGGAAGTATTTGCACAAACGGTACAAGATTTGCCAGAGCAAGCACAAATTTTATTGAACGAAATAAAAGTAAACTTGAGAGTAAATAACATGGTCAAGCCACTAGCGATTGATTCAAGAATGAGCTTGCTGGATGCTTTAAGAGAACGGTTAGCACTAACGGGGACAAAAAAAGGATGTGATCACGGACAATGTGGAGCATGTACGGTGATAATTGATGGTAAAAGAAAACTGTCGTGTTTAACGCTGGCAGCTACTTGCGAAGGAAAAGAAATCACAACTGTTGAGGGCTTAGCTAAAAATGGCGAAATGCATGACATGCAAAAAGCCTTTGTAAAACATGATGGGTTTCAATGCGGTTACTGTACGCCTGGTCAAATATGTTCTTCAGTAGCGTTGTTAGAAGAAGCAAAAAATGGAGAGGCGAGTTATGTAACTGAAGATTTAAAAAATATAAAAAGCGGACTCAAATTATCTGAAGAGGAAATAAGAGAACGCATGTCGGGAAATATTTGTCGTTGCGGTGCCTACAATAATATCGTACAAGCTTTTAAAGAAGTTCATTCTGGAGACGATGTTATGCCAACTTGGGAGTTTGCAACTGCCGAGCAAATGAAGAAAGCTAAAAATGCTTAATGTAAATTATTCGAAAAAAAGGAATAATTAGTACGCTTTTAAAATTTAAAAATTACAATAATGAGACCATTTACATATACAGCAAGTACCAATAAAGAGGCAGCTTTACGAGCATTTACAACAACTTCACATTATTTAGGAGGAGGAACAAATCTTGTGGATTTAATGAAGGAAGATGTGGCACGCCCAGACCAACTTATAGACGTTAATAATCTAGAGTATAATGAAATAGTTAAAAATGACAAAGGTGGATTTACGCTAGGCGCTTTGCTCAGTAATGCTGCAACTGCAAATAATAAGGATGTAAGACAAAATTATCCTTTGTTATCTATGGCAATGTTGTCTGCGGCTACGGCTCAAATTAGAAATATGGCCACTAATGGCGGTAATTTATTGCAACGCACTCGTTGTCCTTACTTTTTTGAAACTTCAATGCCTTGTAATAAAAGGGCTCCGGGTTCTGGCTGTGGCGCTTTAAAAGGAATGAATGCAACACATGCGATCTTTGGCTACAGCCAAAAATGTATTGCAACAAACCCTTCGGATATGTGTGTGGCTCTTGCTGCAATTGGCGCTACTGTTGAGGTACAAAAACAAGATGGCTCTTCAAGAATGATTGATTTTAATGATTTTCATCGCTTGCCCGAAGACCAACCTGAAAAAGACAATACCTTAAATCAAGGAGAGTTAATCACTGCAATTCATTTAAATGAGCCTGCATTTTCAGACCATTACTACTACTTAAAAATTAGAGAGCGTTCTAGTTATGCATTTGCACTAATATCAGTAGCGGCGGGAATGCAAATTAAAAACGGAACAATCAGTAAAATAGGACTCGCCATGGGTGGTGTTGCACACAAACCTTGGAAGCTGACTGAAGCAGAAGCTTTCTTAACAGGGAAATCTGCAAGTCAAGCAAATTTTGAAGAAGCTGCAATGATTGCAATGAAAGCAGCTAAACCTTTTGAAGCTAATAAGTATAAGGTGGACATGGGGGAAAAGGCAATTGTAAGAGCATTAACCCAAGCTTACGAGCGCAAATATTAATATGATTTTCGAAAAAATATAACTATGAAAACATCAAACGAAAGCGGAGTTGGAAATGCTATAAATAGAGTAGAAGGTCATCTAAAAGTGATGGGTAAAGCCAAATATGCATCTGAATTTCCAGTCCCAAATAAAGTATATGGTCAAGGAATTAACAGTACAATTGCCAAAGGTGAAATCATTGGTATCGATACCTCTGCAGCTGAAAAAGTAAAAGGAGTCCTTAAAATTATCACCTATAAAAATGCCGAAAAGTTAAAAGGTTACGATCAAGAAATGCCTTTTATCAGCACAGATACTATTGCTCCAGTATTGCAAAGTAATAAAGTACATTATTTTGGGGAATATGTAGGTTTTGTAGTTGCCGAAACATTTGAGCAAGCACAATATGCGGCTCGCTTAGTTAAGTTCGAATACAAAGAAGATCCTAAACCTACTATAAATTTTGACAAATCAAGAAATAAAGCATTTAAGCCATCTGAAAAATCAGATTATTCAAGAGGTGACTTTAAAAAAGGAATGTCAGAAGCTGATGAGGTTGTGACACAAACATACAACACACCAATCGAGCACCACCATCCTATGGAACTTCATGCTACAATTGCAAGTTGGAACAATGGTAAAGTACTGGTATATGCAAGTCAACAAATTGTTGAAGATGCTTCGATAGCAATATCGGGGACGTTTCAAATTCCAAATGAAGATGTAAGAGTTATTGCAGCATTTGTGGGTGGAGGTTTTGGTTCTAAATTAAATCTAGATCGCCACGTAATAATGGCTTTGATGGCGTCAAAAATGATTGGCAAGCCTGTACAAGCTACAGTGACAAGACATCAAATGTTTACAAACACGAACATGCGTCAACAAAATGAGCAAATCATGAGTATTGGTGCTAAGCGTGATGGTACCTTAACTGCATTGTCACATGAAACGTTGTCACATACTTCTATTAAAGAAATTTTTCAAGAGCCATGTGGAATGGTTTCAAAAATGCTTTACAACGTTCCCAATAATTTAGTTACCGCTCGATTAATGCCTATGAATCTTCAAGCCCCTTTTGCAATGCGTGCACCTGGAGAAGCAACAGGGAGTTTTGCATTAGAATCAGCTATGGACGAAATGGCTTGGAAACTCAAAATGGATCCTGTTGAATTCAGAGTTAAAAATGATACGCAACATGATTTACACGCCAACAAACCATTTTCATCTAGATTATTAGTCGAATGTTTGCGCATTGGAGCAGATAAATTTGGATGGGAAAACCGAAAATCAGAACCCGGAACTAATAAAAATGGGAATTGGTTAATAGGTTACGGAGTTAGCGCAGCTTCACGTAATTCACCATATAAAAAAACGTATGCTAAGGTGATTTTGAAATTAGAGAAGGATAAAGTAAATGTAACTATTCAAATGGATGCTACAGATATTGGTACAGGAAGCTACACGATTATCGCGCAAACAGCTTCAGAATATTTGCGTATTCCTATTGACCAAATCACGGTTGAATTAGGTGATTCTGATTTTCCACCTACACCAGGTTCTGGTGGTTCTTGGGGTGCTGCATCTTTCTGTAATGGGGTGCAATCAGCTTGTGAAAATGCAGTTAGCAAATTAAAGAAAAACAGAAACATCAAAAATAGTGAGGAGGTTGCTTTAGCAGATTTACTTAAGAGAAATCAGCTAACATCTTTTGAAGCAGAGGGAATGGCTGAGCCATCAGATGCATTTAGTAAACATTCGGTTTTTTCTTTCGGTGCTAATTTTGCTGAGGTTTGGGTTGATAAAGATACCGGAATGTATAAAATTAAAAGGATGGTGAATGTCGCATCTGCAGGGAAGATTTTAAATCCTAAGACTGCTTATGGTCAAATCATAGGAGGAATAACAATGGGTGCAGGAATGGTTATTGCTGAGCAAAGTAAGATCGAACCCAATTTTGGGAATTTTATTACCCGATCATTTGCTGATTATCATGTTCCTGTAAATTTAGATATGGCTAATGTAGATGTGATTTTTCTACCCGAAGAAGATAAAATTGCTAACAAAATGGGAATTAAAGGAATTGGAGAATTAGGAATCACAAGTGTAGCAGCTTCTATAGCAAACGCTATTTTTAATGCTACTGGAAAACGCATGAGGGATTTACCTATCACTCCTGAGAAATTAATTGAAGCAGGGTTAGAACCTGGAGTTAAGATTTAAGTAATATTTATTTTCGAAAATAAATACTACTGATTCTTAGCGAACTATTCGAATAAATTAAATGCAGAGGACCAAATTATGGCAATCACAAATCAAAATATAATCTACTTAGATAATAACGCGAGCACTGCGGTTGATGATCGCGTTATCGAATCGATGTTGCCTATTTTTAAATCTAATTTTGGAAATGCGGGTAGTGATCATGCTTTTGGTTGGGAAGCAAATGAAGTGGTTGACATTGCACGAGAGAGAATTGGGGATTTGCTAAATTGCAAACCTTCGGAGTTTTTATTTACTTCAGGTGCGACAGAGGCTGCTAACATTGGAATACTAGGATTTTGTAGGACTAACAAAGCTAAAGGCAAACATATTATTACAGTAAGAACTGAACATAAAGCGATATTAGAACCTATTAAAGCTTTAGAAAAAGAAGGTTTTACGATTACTTATTTGAATGTCGATGACTGCGGGATGATCGACTTGCAAGAATTAGATGCAGCAATTACAAATCGAACAATTCTGGTGGCTATTATGCTCGCAAATAATGAAACGGGTTTAATTCACCCTATTGATGCTATCGAAAGAATTGTTCATGATAAAGGAAGCGCATTATTTTGTGATATCACGCAAGTGGTAGGCAAAATAAAGGTTGATTTAGACATCTTAAATATAGATTTAGCCGTTTTTTCTGCACACAAAATGCACGGTCCAAAAGGATGTGGCGCATTATACATGAATAGAAAAAATAAATTGAAATTAAACAGCATTTTTTACGGAGGCGGTCAAGAAAAAGGATTGCGTCCGGGCACTTTAAATGTTCCTGCAATTGTAGGTTTTGGGACTGCGGCCTATTTTGCAAAAGCAGAACTGAAAGATAATATTGATAAAATGTTAGCCTTGAGGAAAATACTTGAAGCTAATCTTGAAGAAATCGACGGTATTTTTATTCATGCAAAAAACAATAAAAGGTTACCAAACACAGTAAATTTTGCAGTACTTAATATAGACGGAGGTAAGCTTCTACGTAGATTAAATAAAATAGCAGTTTCTCGCGGTTCTGCTTGTAATGCTAATACTGTTGAACCCTCTCATGTTTTAACGGCAATGGGATTTAGTAACAATACAGCTTTAGCCTCTTTTAGAGTAAGTTTAAGTAAGGAAACTACAAGTTCAGATATTGAATTAGCAATATTAAATATAAAGGAGGCAATATATTCACTTCAAAAAATGACAGCATGAGGGAATTAGATGTGATTGTGGCGCAGTATGAAGTTTTAAAAGAGCAAAATATTTCAAGCATTCTAGCCACTGTTGTGCTAGTCGAAGGCTCGTCTTATAGACGGGAAGGAGCTCGTATGTTGATTGATGAATATGGAAATATCACAGGTGCAATAAGTGGTGGATGCTTAGAGGGAGATGCTTTAACTAAGGCGCTTCATGCTTTAAATCAGGGTAAAAACAAATTAGTAACTTACGATACCAGCGATGAAAACGATGCTATAATTGGTGCTCAATTAGGATGTAACGGAATCATTCAGGTATTATTTGAACCGTTAGATTATCAAGATATACTAAATCCTTGCGAACTTTTAAAGGAGGTTGTTTCGAATAAAAAGTCGGTTTGTATTTTGGTTCAATTTAATTTAGATCGAACAAAGAACCAAATTGGTACCCTTTTAACTGTTGACGAAAATTGGGATTACAAAGGTAAGCTCGAGGATGAAGTCGATATTAAATCTTATGTAGCATTTTCTAAAGAATGTTTTACGACGAGTAAATCAGCTAGTAAAATAATAACAACTCAGTTTGCAGAACAAAACGTTTTTATTCAATATTATTTAGCTCCTGTTAAATTAGTAATAGTAGGCGCAGGAAATGATGCGCAAATTTTGGCACAACAAGCTGCTATGTTGGGTTGGGATGTTGTTGTAACTGATGGAAGACCAACTCTTGCTAATGGCGAACGTTTCCTAAGTTCATGCCAAATCATTGTTAGTAAGCCAGAAGAAACTTTACAGAATATTAATATAGATGAACGCACTTGCTTTGCACTTATGAGCCACAATTATCAGTATGATTTGGCTGTTTTGAAACTGCTATTAAAGCAAGATTTAGTTCCCTACATTGGAATTTTAGGTCCCTTGAAAAAATATTTGAGAATGCAAGATGACTTATTGGAAGAGGGAGTAATTATCAAAGAATGTGTCAAAAACAAAATTCATGCTCCGATAGGATTGGAAATTGGTGCAGAGACTCCTGCTGAGATCGGACTAGCAATTCTAGCTGAGATTCAATCAGTGTTAACAAAAACAGCAGCGAACCCTTTAAAGAAAAAAGCGACACCAATTCATTGTAGTATTCCGCATCTTAAAATGGAAGAGAATTAATGATTGCCGATAAAACAGCAGTCGTTATTTTAGCTGCAGGGTCATCCAGTAGACTAGGGTATGCAAAGCAGTTAGTACACTTTCGAGGAAAAATGTTATTACAACATAGTATTGATGCTGCGTCCCACTTTCAGTTTTGTAGTAATACTGTGGTTGTTGGAGCCAGAGCACATGAAATTTTAGAACATATTGAGTTGAAATTATTTTCTTCTGTAACAAACGAGGATTGGGAAGAAGGCATGGCAAGTAGTATTCGAATAGGATTAAAACACGCTATTGATGAAGTAAAAGATTTGGAACACATCATTATCTTATTAGCTGACCAACCGTTTGTAAATGTTCAAGTGATCGAAAATTTAATTTCAAAACACATTGAATCAAAAAGTGATGCTACCTTTTGTGAGTATAGTGATGTGGTAGGTGTACCTGCTATTTTTTCGAAAACTAATTTTAAAGCTTTAGAACAACTTACTGCAGACCAAGGAGCTAAGAAATTACTAAAAGACCAAAATTTTAAATACAACACAGTAAAATTTGATCAAGGGACTATAGATGTGGATACCGCAGAAGATGTTCTGAGATTAAAACAATTAGAATAATAATGAGAATAAAAATTAAATATTTTGGAATGATAGCCGAAGCAACAGCCAAATCAGAAGAATTTGTTGAGGTTGACGATGCTATGGCTATAGTTGATTTGAAACAGATGTTGATTGATAAATATAAATTGGCTTCCATTGAATCTTTACAAGTTGCGGTCAACCAAGAATTAGGCTATGACGGAAGATTACAAGCGGGAGACGAACTCGCTTTTTTGCCTGCTTTTGCGGGTGGCTGATCAATTTAATACAATCAAAAGGGAGTGTTTAATTCATTTTATCCTTTTGTAATTCAATGCAAAGTGTATTTTTGTACTAACTAAATCACTTTCCAATGACAAAAAATACCATAACTGCATTATTTCTATTATTCAGTTTCTTTTCTCAAAGTCAAACTTTAAAATTAGAAGACATCATGAAGGGTGATGGTTATATAGGGGAACAACCTTTTAACGGCCGATGGTCTCTTGATAATAAGAAAGTCTTTTTTGAATGGAATCCAAAAAGTGATCTCGGGCCGAGCACTTATTTTTGGCAAGCAGGAATGCAGACTCCGCAATTAGCTTCTCCACAAGAAGCTGCCCTATCAAAATCTGATTTTAAAGTAAAGCCTAATAGTAATATTGCCTATTATTTATACAAAGGTGCTTTATACTCTTACAATATTCAAAGTAACACCTCTAAAAAATTATTGCAACAATCAGATGCAATTACTGATTTGCAATTGGGTTTTGAATCTGGAGTCTTATATTTAATTCAAAAGGACAATCTATTAAAATTTGATTCATCAAAGGGGACTTTAGTACAAATGACAAATTTTGTTACCGGAAGTAAGAAGGATAAAAAAGAGGACAAAGAAGCATTTTTAAAGACGCAACAAAAAGAATTATTTCAATATGTAAGAGACCAGGAAGCAAAAGACAAATGGAGGAAAGCAAAAGCCGAAAGCACCAAGTCAGATTTTCCAGAGCAATATTTTTATGGTGACGACGCATTTGAAAGTTTAAAAAGTAATCCAACAGGAACTTATGCTACCTTTAGATTGTCTCAAATCATAGACAATAAAAACGAAATAATGGAGAAATTCATTACTAATGATGGCTATAATAAATCTGTGGATACTAAGGAAAAGGTATCAACGGCTAATTTAAATAAATCGAAATTCGGAATTTACAATGTTGTGAAAGACACGATTTACTATATGAATTTTAGTTCGCTAAGCCATATTCAAGACCAGCCAACGTATTATAAAGAATACGATAATTTAAAAGATAAGGTAAAAGAAGATCGATTAGTATTTGTTCAAAAACCAACTTATAATGAAGATGGTAGTCTTGCAGTTACTGAAATTAGAAGTCTTGACAATAAGGACCGCTGGATAGTAAAACTTGACTTGAAAAACAACTCTTTCAAAGAATTAGATTATCAACATGATGAGGCTTGGATAGGCGGACCTGGAATTCCGTCTTATGCTTACAGCCAAGGAACTTTAGACTTTTTGGGCGATAATGAAACTATCTACTTTCAGTCAGAAGCAACGGGATATTCTCATTTGTATACGTATAATTTAAAGAGCAATAAGAAAACGGCACTTACTTCTGGCAACTGGGAAGTAAGAGATGTCACGTTATCAAAGGATAAAAAGAATTTTTATTTAAACACAAATAAAACACATCCTGGAAACAGATCATTTTATAAATTATCAGCTCTAGGAGGGGATTTATCTCCAATACTAACAAACGGTGGTGCTCATGAAGTAACCCTGTCGCCAGACGAAAAGAATTTGCTTGTTCGTTATTCTTTCAAAAATAAACCATGGGAGTTTTTTATCGCTCCTAATAAAAAAGAGACCTCTTTAAAACAAATCACACACTCTACAACTCCAGCATTTGAATCGTATTCTTGGAGAACTCCTGATGTGGTGACTTTTAAAGCAGAAGATGGCGCAAATGTAAATGCACGTGTTTACAAACCAGAGTCAGCAAAATCTAATGGTGCAGCAATTATATTTGTTCACGGTGCTGGTTATTTACAAAATGCTCATAATTATTGGAGTAGTTACCATAGAGAGTATATGTTCCATAATTTGTTAACTGATTTAGGATATACCATTATGGATATTGACTACAGAGGAAGTGATGGTTACGGACGCGATTTTAGAACAGGCATATACAGATTTATGGGAGGCAAAGATTTGAGTGACCAAATTGATGGTAAAAAATATCTAGTTGACAATTTGGGTATTGACTCTGCAAGGGTAGGAATGTACGGTGGTTCTTATGGTGGGTTCATGACTTTGATGGCTTTGCTTACAAAACCTGATGAGTTTAAATCAGGAGCTGCCATACGTTCAGTGACTGATTGGGCACATTACAATCATGGATATACAGGGAATATCTTGAATTTCCCAGAAACAGATCCTTTAGCTTACAAGAAAAGCTCTCCTATTTATTATGCGAATAATTTAAAAGGAGAATTGTTGATGTTGCACGGTATGGTGGATGATAATGTAGAGTACAAGGATATCATTCGTTTATCACAGCGTTTTATCGAATTAGGAAAGAAAAATTGGAATTTAGCTTCCTACCCCGTGGAAGCTCATGGGTTCACAGAAACCTATTCATGGGTAGATGAATATGGTAGAATTCTTAATTTATTCAACAATACATTACTAAAAAAAGAACAATAAAAAAGAACAGGGGTACGCAATAATGCAGTCGCTATATTGTGTATTACTGGGAAACAAACTACTTTTGCAAAAACACAACACAACTAAAAAACATGAACACTATAACAACGACAAATTTTGACTTTCCAAATCAAAAATCTGTTTACCACGGTAAGGTAAGAGAAGTTTACAATATTAATGATGAACTACTTGTTATGGTGGCCACTGATAGGCTATCAGCATTTGATGTGGTGTTACCAAAAGGGATTCCATATAAAGGACAAATCCTAAATCAAATAGCAACAAAATTCATGGAACTTACAGAAGATATTGTTCCTAACTGGTTAATAGCTACTCCTGATCCTAGCGTTGCAGTAGGGCATTTATGTACGCCTTTTAAAGTCGAAATGGTAATACGTGGTTATGTTTCTGGTCATGCCGCGCGTGAGTATGCTCTTGGTAAAAGACAAATTTGCGGTGTAACAATGGCAGAAGGATTAAAAGAAAATGATAAATTCCCAGAACCAATAATTACTCCTACTACAAAAGCGGATAATGGTGAACACGATGAAGATATTTCGCGTGAAGCTATTTTAGAAAAAGGAATTGTAAGTGAAGCCGATTATTTAATTCTTGAAAAATATACAAGAGCATTGTTTCAAAGAGGAACTGAAATAGCGGCAAGTCGTGGTTTAATTTTAGTAGATACAAAATACGAATTTGGTAAAACTAAAGATGGTGTTATCGTATTAATTGATGAGATACATACTCCTGATTCTTCTCGCTATTTTTACTCAGAAGGATATCAAGAAAGACAAGACAATGGCGAAGAGCAAAAACAATTATCTAAGGAGTTTGTACGTCGATGGTTAATCGAAAATGGTTTTCAAGGAAAAGAAGGACAGCAAATTCCTGAAATGGACGAAGCATATATTACTTCTGTTTCTGAAAGATACATTGAGTTATACGAGAAAATATTGGGTGAGAAGTTTGTAAAAGCTGATATCTCAGATATAGATAGTCGTATAGAGAAAAATGTTTTGAGTTATTTAAAAAATGAGTAGTCTCGTTTTATGATAAAAAAGAAACCGCAATTCAGTTATGAGTTGCGGTTTCTTTTTTTTAGCCCTGATAGCAGCGGCATCTTTCTATAAAAATTATCAGGCTTTTTAGCCGTAAAATTTTTTTAGAAAATACAGCGAATAGCAGGAATAGCTCCTTCTATTATTTAAAATAAGAAAAAGTATCGTTGTTTTCTAATTTTAATAATGTTTCATAAATTAATTTAATCACATTTTCAACATCATCACGGTGTACCATTTCTACGGTAGTGTGCATGTAACGCAATGGTAAAGAAATCAAAGCTGAAGCCACACCACCGTTACTGTAAGCAAAAGCATCAGTATCCGTTCCGGTAACTCTTGAAGAAGCCAAACGTTGAAAAGGAATTTTCTTCTCTTCGGCTGTAGATAAGATTAATTCTCTCAAATTATTTTGAACTGCAGGTGCATAAGTAACAACAGGTCCTTTACCAATTTGAGTTTCACCTTCGATCTTTTTATCAATCATAGGTGTTGTAGAATCGTGACATACATCAGTTACAATAGCTACATTAGGCTTGATCGTTTGTGTAATCATTTCAGCTCCACGCAAACCAACTTCTTCTTGAACAGAATTTGTAATGTACAAACCAAAAGGTAATTTTACTTTATTCTCGTGTAGTAAACGGGCAACTTCGGCGATCATAAATCCACCCATCCTATTATCGATGGCACGGCAAACAAATTTGTTGTCATTTAAAACCATGAATTCGTCAGGATACGTAATCACGCAACCTACATGTACTCCTAATTTTTCTACTTGTGCTTTAGTTTCGCAACCTAAGTCTATAAAAATATTACTTATAGATGGTGCTTCTTCTTTATCTCGGTTACGTGTATGGATTGCTGGCCAACCAAAAACGCCTTTTACAATTCCGTTCTTAGTGTGAATATTTACTCTTTTTGAAGGTGCGATTTGGTGATCTGATCCACCATTTCTAATAACATAAACAAGACCTTCGTCAGTAATGTAATTTACATACCATGAAATTTCATCTGCATGTCCTTCGATAACCACTTTGTATTTTGCATCAGGATTAATAACACCTACTGCTGTTCCATATGTATCTGTGATGAAAGTATCAACGTAAGGTTGCATGTAATTCATCCATATTTTTTGTCCTTCAGCTTCAAAACCTGTTGGTGAAGCATTGTTGAGGTATTTTTCTAAAAATGTAATCGATGATTCGTTCAATATTGATTTTGTGCTCATAATAATTATTTTTTGCTAAATTATAAATTTGGCATCACAGTTGCACATATTATATATAATTTTACATTTAAATTATGCCTTATGAAGTCTGTTATTCTACTAGTATTTTTATTTCTTTCTATTGCAAACTACGGTCAAGTCATTCCTGTAGATCCAGATCGTCCAACAATTGAAATCGATGAAGACTATAATTTTGATAAGGATACTATTGTACTAGAGGAGATTCAAATTTCTAAAGAAAAATTAGATCCCGAAGCTCGCAAGCAATTTTTGATATTGCAAAACAGAGTGCTTAGAGTATACCCTTATGCAAAACTCGCAGCAGATCGCTTGGTTCTTCTCAACAAGGGGATGGCAAGATTGTCAACTAATAAAGAAAAGAAAAAGTATTTTAAAATCGTAGAGGATTATCTTAATGATGAGTTTGAAGCAAAATTAAAAAAGTTGTCTAAAAGTCAGGGAAGGATTTTAGTAAAGTTAATCCACAGGCAAACAGGTAGTACAACTTATGAATTGGTTAAAACTTTAAAAAATGGTTGGAAAGCCTTTTGGTCTAATACGGCAGCTGCTGCTTTCAACATTGATTTAAAATCAGAATATCGCCCTTATGAAGTTAATGAAGATTATTTAATCGAAAGCATTCTCCAAAGAGCTTTTGAAAGTAGGCGATTGCCAAATCAGCCTCCTGCTAATCCTGTAGACATTGAAAAGCTAAACGATTTCTGGGAAAGCAAAGCTAAAGAGCTTAAAGCACAACAATAAGATGTACCTATATATAGAAGAAAAGTATCGGATGTTTTTTCAGTAACTTGATTTAGGAGCTATTTCCTGCTATCCGCTACAATCTTTAATATGTACTCGATTACCATCGAGTACATATTAAAGGATTTCCACTGCTATCAGGGCTAGGGTCGGGCGTTGACAAGTATATTATGCTTTTCCATTAATATTTTGTCAACACTTGTAAGATTAGAACGAGATTAAGAAGTGTTTGATTTATTAAGTCATATAGTGAGTGCAATTGAATCTTTAATTTGCTCAATTAGGTAGAGACTTTACCTCTTAACCTCTCGATTAATCCTACAAACCGCAAAACAACTCCTTTTGAACTAATCTCAAATAATACATTTTCAATAAGTTAAACAGTGTTTTAAAAATAAAGTAAACAAAAGCGGTTTTGGTGTATTGTTTATCGGTTTAAACTACCTACTTTTGCACCCGCAACAGCGAATAAGTTCTTTACATGATGGCAAGCAAA
>NZ_AUDO01000024.1 GCF_000425505.1 Flavobacterium frigidarium DSM 17623
CGATCCCTAATAATACCAATATAACATTACACTCAGACCAGGGATGGCAATATCAAATGCGACAATATCAGCAACTCTTAAAGGAAAAAGGAATTAAACAAAGTATGTCAAGAAAGGGCAATTGTCTAGATAATGCAATCATTGAAAACTTCTTTGGAATACTAAAATCGGAGTTGTTTTATCTTAAAAAGTACAACTCTATAAATCAATTAAAAAAAGAGATTAAAGAGTACATATTATATTATAATAACGACAGAATTAAATCAAATTTAAACAAAATGAGCCCGATACAATATCGAGCTCACTATTATCAAAATTAATTATAAATTTGTCTAAACTTTTGGGTGCAGTCTATTTTATCAACTATTTGAACAATTTTAATATAACCTTCAAAATTAAAATTACAGATTAGCTACTAACCAATCTCCTACATCGCTTGTTTTATAAGCTGTAGCTCCTTTGACAACCAAATCTTCTGTGACAATTCCTTGTTCTAGAGATTTGTTTACTACTGCTCTAATTGCTGCCGCCTCTTCAGTTAAACCAAAAGCATCTTCAAACATCATCGCTGCTGATAATACCGTTGCTAAAGGATTAGCAATATTCAAACCTGTAGCTTGAGGGTATGAACCGTGGATAGGTTCGTATAACGAAGTGTGCTCACCAACAGAAGCAGAAGGCATTAATCCCATTGATCCTGAAATTACAGATGCTTCATCTGTCAAGATGTCTCCAAACAAGTTTTCTGTAATCAGTACATCGTATGAGTTAGGCCATTGTACTAATCGCATTGCAACAGCATCTACAAACTCATAGCTAACTGTTACTTCAGGATAATCTTTCTCCATAGCTTGCACTGTTTCTCTCCACAATCTTGATGTTTCAAGTACGTTAGCTTTATCAACACAACATAATTTTTTAGACCGTGTCATTGCTAGTTCAAAACCTTTTTTAGCTAAACGTTGTACTTCTGCTCTTGTATAAACACAATTATCAAAAGCGGTTTCTCCACCATCTCTTCTACCTTTCTCTCCAAAATAGATTCCTCCAGTTAGTTCTCTTAAGAAAACCAAATCAGTTCCTTCAATACGTTCTCTTTTTAAAGGAGAGTTGTCGATTAAAGAAGGAAAGGTAAACGTAGGTCGCACATTTGCAAACAACCCTAATTTTTTACGCATTAGTAATAAACCTTGCTCAGGGCGCACGGTTGCAGTAGGATCATTATCATATTTAGGGTGACCAATAGCGCCAAAAAGTACAGCATCTGCAGCCATACAAATTTCGTGTGTCTCATCAGGGTAAGGAACTCCTACCGCATCAATGGCACAAGCTCCTGTAAGTGCCGCAGTCCAAGTAATCTCATGATTGAATTTTTTTGCAATCGCATCCGAAACTTTTACTGCTTCATTGATTACTTCTGGTCCTATTCCGTCTCCGGCTAAAAGTGCTATGTTTAATTTCATATTTTAAGTTTTAAGGCTTTGGGCTCTCAGCTCTCGGCTATTAGCGTTGAACGGTGGGCTTAGGCATGTTTGAAAGTTATTCTAAGTGGGTATTGTTTAAATTTTAGCAATCAGCCCATAGCCGATTGCTCATAGCTCGTTGCTATACTACATTCAACATTTTTTGGGTAGCAATAATTGCTGCAACTGTTTGATCAGAATCTAATCCCCTTGTTTTAAATTCTTTCCCGTTATTTGTCCATGTGATTACTGTTTCACACAACGCATCAGAACTACTTCCTGGTGGAATACGTACCGCATAATCAACTAATTTAGGCAGTTGTAAATTTTTACTTTTATAAATTTTGCCTAAAGCATTCATAAACGCATCAAATTGACCGTCACCTTGTGCATGTTCTTCAATTAATTCACCATCAATTCGCAGTGACAATGTAGTTGAAGGACGCATTCCTTTGGCGTGTGATAGTATGTAAGACTCCACAACTATTTTTTCTTCGAATATTTTACTGTGCAAAACATCAGATATAATATAAGGGAGGTCTTCCTTAGTTACGGTTTCTTTTTTATCACCTAATTCGATAATTCTTTGCGTAACTAATTTAATATCTTCTTGATTTAATTTTAAACCCAACTCTTGTAAGTTCTTTTCGATATTTGCTTTACCCGAAGTTTTTCCTAAAGCATATTGCCTTTTTCTTCCAAAACGTTCTGGGAGTAGATCATTAAAATATAGATTGTTTTTATTGTCACCATCAGCATGAATACCAGCGGTTTGTGTAAAAACGTTGTCTCCTACAATAGGTTTGTTAGCTGGGATTCTATACCCAGTAAATGTTTCTACTAATTTACTAACAGAGAAAAGCGAAGTTTCGTTAACTCCAATGCTTACTTCTGGCATAAAATCGTTGATCACTGCAACAGTGCTTTCTAACGGCGAGTTTCCTGCACGTTCTCCCATTCCATTCACAGTCACGTGTAAGCCATCGATACCAGCATTGATAGCTTCCATCACGTTAGCCACACTTAAATCATAATCATTATGAGCATGAAAATCAAAATGAATATCAGGATATCTTGCTCGAATAGCAGCAATATATTTATAAGTATGCGCCGGAATTAGTACGCCTAATGTATCTGGTAATAGAATTCTTTTCACAGGCTGTTGCGTCAAGAAATCTAAGTATTGAAAGACATATTCTGGTGAATTACGCATTCCATTACTCCAATCTTCTAGATATACATTTGTTTCAATATCATTCTCTTTTGCAAGAGCGATACTTTTAGCAATTTCAGCAAAGTGTTGTTCAGGAGTCTTTTTTAGTTGATGTGTTAGGTGGTTTAAAGACCCTTTAGTCAACAAGTTTTGAACTTTGGCTCCAGTTTTTTTCATCCAGTCAATAGAGAGTCCGCCATCCACAAAAGTCAAAACTTCGATTCGATGAGTATAGCCTTTTTCTTGTGCCCAAGACATAATTCCTTTTACCCCTTGAAATTCTCCTTCACTCACACGTGCAGAAGCGATCTCGATGCGATCAACCTTTAATTCCTCTAATAATAATTGTGCAATGGTTAATTTTTCTGCAGCAGAAAAAGACACTCCCGAGGTTTGTTCCCCATCGCGAAGTGTCGTATCCATTATTTCAATCTTTTTTTTATCCATTATATTATTTCTAAACCAATAGCAGTGAACTATGGTGCGGCTAGTATTCTACTTTTATTTGAAACAAACTTAGACTAATGCCCTCGTAGTGTTTTGGTAACCCTTTATATTCGGGAATAATCACTCCTAAAAAATCAAAACCGCATTTTTGGTAATAATTGATTAATTCGTCATTGTCTCCCCAAGTATCCATTCGCAGGTAGTTCAGCTTTTTTTCTTTGGCGAAAGCCAATCCCCATTGAATGATTTTTGTAACAAATTGCTGTCCTTTAAACTTTGGATTAGTCACTATGCGATGAAAGTAAACCGATGGATCTGCATTTTTCTCTTTCCAAATGCTTTCATCTTCGAAAGTAATGGCAAAAACACAGGCAATCTCATCATCAATTACAATTTTCCATTGCCTTGTTTCTGCAATTTCGTTAAGAACCATTTCGCGATCAAAACCCATCCAATGTTTGTTGAATTTAGTTTTTTGATAGGCTACAGCCAAATCATACATTTTGAAGATACTATCTATATCGGAAATTGTGCTTGATGCTATCTTCATTAAGAACACTTGAGATTTTTTAAAAAGCTTTTACTACACTTAAATTAATTGCTTTTCAGCAAAAGTTACAATGTCATCTTTGATATTTGATAGATAGTCAATATCATCAAAACCGTTAATCATGTTGTTCTTTTTGTATCCGTTGATGTCAAAAGATTCTTTGTCGCCTGTCGCTTTTAAAGTAATCGTTTGCTCAGGCAAATTAATTTCTAGTTCGGTTGTAGGGTCTGCTTCGATAGCAGCAAAGATTTTTGCAGCAAATTCTGGGCTTACTTGAACGGGTAAAACACCAATGTTCAAACAATTTCCTTTGAAGATGTCTGCAAAGAAAGAAGAAACTACAGCGCGAAATCCGTAATCGTAAACAGCCCAAGCAGCATGTTCACGGGAAGAACCAGAACCAAAGTTTTTTCCTCCTACAAGGATTTTCCCAGAGTAAGTAGGGTCATTCAATACAAAATCTGCTTTTGGAGTATCGTCTCCATTGTATCTCCAGTCTCTAAAAAGGTTATCACCAAAACCTTCACGTTTTGTTGCTTTCAAGAAACGTGCTGGGATAATTTGATCTGTATCTACGTTTTCTATTGGTAGTGGCACTGCACTACTAGTAAGTATATTGAATTTATCGTATGCCATTTTATGTTGCTTTTGGCAGTCGGCTTTGAGCTTTGGGCTTTGTGCGTGAACTGCAATATTATTGATTTAACTTAAGTCGTAATTGATAAATTTGTTTTCTTATTTGAATTATTTTGCTCGCTAAACCTTGTTGTATTTCAATGTTTAAATATTTCAAGTCATAAGTTAGTAATAATAAATATTCAACTTCAGAACAGGATGCAATTGCAATATTCAAATATCTTCCAAATTCTTTTTCAGAATTAGAACCACAACCTTCGGCGAAATTTGTTGGAATAGAAGATGTTGCTCTTCTCAATTGACTTGTTAACCCAAATAATTCCTCTTTTGGAAATTCTTTTGTAACCTGATAAATTTCAAGGGTAAACAAATGACTATCCTGCCAAACATTGTATTTTCTAAAATCTCTCATAATTTATGGGCTTTGAGCTTTCGGCAGTGGGCTTTGAGTTCATTGCCCAAGGCTCACAGCCCATTGCTTTCTAAAAAAGATCTCTTGGATCTGTCAATTTTCCAGTAACCGCTGCTGCTGCTGCCATAATAGGAGAAGCCAATAGAGTTCTTGAACCTGGACCTTGACGACCTTCGAAGTTTCTGTTTGAGGTACTCACTGCATATTTTCCAGCGGGTACTTTGTCATCATTCATCGCTAAACAAGCTGAGCATCCTGGTTGACGCAATACAAATCCAGACTCTGTTAGAATGTCAAGTAAACCTTCTTCTTTTATTTGTGCTTCGACAACATGTGATCCTGGCACTAACCAAGCGGTAACATTGTCTGCTTTTTTACGACCTTTTACAATATCAGTAAATGCTCTAAAATCTTCAATACGACCATTAGTACAACTTCCTAAGAAAACAAAATCAATAGGTTTCCCTATCATGACGTCATCTTCATTGAAACCCATATAAGCTAATGATTTCTTATAAGTCTCGGCTCCACCTTGTACTTGACTTGCTGTTGGAATATTTTTTGAGATACCTATTCCCATTCCAGGATTTGTACCATAAGTAATCATCGGTTCGATATCTGCAGCGTCAATATGCAATTCAGCATCAAATTTTGCGTCTTCGTCAGTTTTCAGTGTTTTCCAATAGGCAACTGCTTTAGTCCAATCGTCACCTTTAGGAGCATAAAGTCTTCCCTCTAAAAAATCAAAAGTCTTTTGGTCCGGAGCAATCATACCACCACGAGCACCCATTTCGATAGAAAGGTTACACACTGTCATACGGCCTTCCATAGACATATCTTCAAATACATTTCCTGCGTATTCAGCAAAATATCCTGTACCTCCTGATGTAGATAGTTGCGAAATAATATACAACGCAACATCTTTTGGTCCCACACCTTTACTTAAGGTACCGTTCACATTGATGCGCATTTTCTTTGGCTTAGGCTGCATAATACATTGTGTAGCCAAAACCATTTCAACTTCTGAAGTTCCTATCCCGAAGGCAATTGCTCCAAAAGCACCGTGAGTTGAAGTATGTGAATCTCCACAAACAATAGTTGCTCCGGGTAAAGTAATTCCGTTTTCTGGTCCTACAACGTGTACGATTCCATTTTTAGGATCTCCTAATCCCCAGTGCGAAATACCGTATTCTGCAGCATTGTCTTCTAGTGCTTTCAGCTGATTTGCTGATAAAGCATCCTCAACAGGAAGATGTTGGTTAATTGTAGGTGTATTGTGATCTGCTGTTGCAAATGTTCTTTCTGGATATAAAACAGACACATTTCTTGATTTTAATCCTAGAAATGCCACAGGACTTGTAACTTCATGTATGAAATGACGGTCAATAAAAAACACATCTGGTCCATCTTCAATTTTACGTACAACATGTGCGTCCCATACTTTGTCAAATAATGTCTTACTCATTTTATTAATTTTAAATTGTAATTTTTACAAAGCCAGCTTTTCTAGCATCTGCAATAGACAACAAAATTAGAAAAAGAGATGGAAGTGTCAATTTCGATATTCCAAATTATACGATGCCCAAAACCAATTTACAGCTACTATCTCTTCAAGTTAGTAAAAGCTACTGAAAAATATTATAAGTAGAAGTAAATCGAAATCTTTGCACATGAACCATTGCGAGTTTAAAGTAAAAATTCTGTTATTGAGAATTTATTAATGGTAAAGGGTTTTCAAGGTTATGTATTGATGTAATGTTATTAAATCTATAGCTACACTAAGTAATTCGCAATCATTAATTGTATTCTCCTAATTTAAAAAGTGAGTCATTCTTATTTTAATTTGAGTTCTGTCGACGTGTTTTACATGATTTATTGTGTATAATTATTACGACATCCAAAAAATATATCATTTAAAATCCTAGCTTTTTTTTCGAATAATATTCATTTTTAAGCAATATCATCGCGGAGAATTTATTATCGTCAGAGATTATGTTAATGTCTTTTGTTAGTCCAAAACATAACTAAAATTTCCTTAAATTTGAAGTTCAATTTTTTGAAAATCTTTCCATTTATAATGTGTTATAAACCAGTTAAATGCACCACTCAAGTTCTTAGTTTGAGTTCCCTAAAATATAGATAGGGCTGGGGATATGAAGCTTATGTATTTAATATTTGATACCGAAACTACCGGATTACCAAAACGCTGGGATGCACCCATAACCGACTCTGACAACTGGCCACGCTGTATACAAATAGCATGGCAGTTGCATGACGAAATGGGAAAGCTAATCGAGCATCAAGATTACTTGGTTAAGCCTGAAGGATTCAATATTCCTTATGACGCCGAGCGTATTCACGGTATTTCTACAGAGTTAGCTGCCGCTGAAGGAATTTCGCTTGAAGAAGTTTTAGAGAAATTCAACGTAGCATTAGGGAAATCTAAATTTATTGTAGGTCAAAATTTAGGTTTTGATGTTAATATTATGGGAGCCGAGTTGCACCGTATGGGTGTAGCATCGCCTATGGCTAGTATGCCGGTTTTAGATACTTGTACAGAGGTTACAGCTAAATTATTACAATTGCCAGGAGGTCGTGGAGGTAAATTTAAACTACCTACACTTACTGAATTACACGAATATTTATTCAACAAACCGTTCTCTGAAGCGCATAATGCCACTGCCGATGTCGAAGCAACCACGCGTTGTTTTCTAGAATTAATCAGGAGAGAACGTTTTACTAAGGAGGAATTAGATGTTCCTGCAACGTACTTTAGGGAATTTCAAGAAAAAAATCCAAGAGAAATTCAGCTTATTGGATTAAAACACATTAATTTAAAGCAAGCTTCTGACCGCATTCGCCAGCAGCTAGGAGACACCCAAAGTAGCGGAATTTCTAAAGGAGAACTTTTAGAGAATAAAAAGGTTTTGGCTGAAGCCAAATTTGCACATTTACACAACCACACGCAATTTTCAGTTTTACAGTCTACGATAGGTGTGGGGCCGCTTGTAGCTGCGACAGCAAAAAACGGATTTCCAGCAGTAGCCATGACTGATACCGCTAACATGATGGGAGCTTTCCATTTTGTAAGTGCGGTAATGAATCATAATAAATCGGCTTCCGCCAAAAACAAAACGCTAGTTGAAAATGGAGAAGAACCTACAGAAACGGAGATAAAACCGCTTGTAGGTTGTGAGTTTAATATTTGTGAAAATCATTTAGATAAAACTAAAAAGGACAACGGATACCAAGTTGTACTATTAGCTAAAAATAAAAAAGGCTATCATAATTTGGCCAAAATGGCATCTATAGCAAATATTAATGGTTTTTATTATGTGCCTAGAATCGATAAAAAAATTGTCGAAAAATACAAAGAGGATATCATGGTGCTCTCTGGGAATTTATACGGAGAGATACCGGGTAAGATTTTAAACATTGGTGAAAACCAAGCCGAAGAAGCGTTGATCTGGTGGAAAGCACAGTTTGGTGATGATTTCTACTTAGAGATTATGCGTCACAATCAAGAAGATGAAAATCGTGTTAATAAAACCTTGATTGAATTTGCTAGAAAGCATGATGTGAAATTAATTGCTTCAAATAATACCTATTACTTAAATAAGGAAGATGCTAATGCACACGATATTTTACTATGTGTAAAAGATGGTGAAAAGCAAGCAACCCCTATAGGGCGTGGACGTGGCTATCGTTATGGTTTGCCTAATCAGGAATATTATTACAAGTCAGGTGATGAGATGAAAAAACTCTTTGCTGATTTGCCTGATGCGATTATAAATATTCAAGAAATTGTTGACAAGGTCGAAATTTACTCGCTTTATCGCGATGTATTGCTTCCTAAATATGATATTCCGCAAGAATTTGTAAACCCCGAAGATGATGTTGATAATGGTGTAAGAGGGGAGAATGCCTACTTGAGATACCTTACTATGGAAGGGGCTAAGAGAAGGTATGGCGAAATAACCGAATCTATTCAGGAACGATTAGACTTTGAGTTGTTGACTATTTCCAATTCTGGATACCCTGGATATTTCTTGATTGTACAAGATTTCATTGCAAAGGCTAGAGAGATGGATGTTTCTGTAGGTCCTGGGCGTGGATCGGCAGCGGGATCAGCCGTTGCTTATTGTTTGAAAATTACCAATATTGACCCTATTAAATACGACCTACTTTTTGAGCGTTTCTTGAATCCGGATCGTGTATCGATGCCCGATATTGATATTGACTTTGATGATGAAGGTCGTGGTCGTGTAATGGACTATGTAATTAAAAAATATGGTGCAAACCAAGTGGCTCAAATTATCACTTATGGTAAAATGGCGACTAAGTCTGCTATTAGAGATACGGCACGTGTATTAGACCTACCATTATTTGAAGCCGATAGAATTGCAAAATTGATTCCGGCTATGATGCCGTCTAAGTGGAATCTGGCACGTTTTATTTCTGAAAAAGAAGAAGATGTCAAAAAAGCATTGCGATCAGATGAATTTGATAACGTAAAAGAATTAATTGCAATTGCAAATTCAGATGAGCTAGCGGGTGAAACAATCCAACAAGCGAAGATTCTAGAAGGTTCGATGCGTAATACAGGTATTCATGCTTGTGGGGTGATCATTACCCCGTCAGATATTACCAACTTCGTTCCGGTGACTACTGCAAAGGATTCAGATTTGTATGTAACCCAATTTGACAACTCCGTGGCCGAAAGTGCCGGATTGTTAAAGATGGACTTCTTGGGTTTGAAAACCCTTACCTTGATTAAAGATACCGTTAAACTGGTTAAATATAGAAACAACATCGATTTGAATCCTGATGAGTTTCCTATTGATGATGTAAAAACATATGAGTTATTCCAGCGCGGTGAGACTGTAGGGATTTTTCAATATGAATCTCCTGGAATGCAAAAATACATGAAGGACTTAAAGCCTACTGTTTTTGGGGATTTAATTGCGATGAATGCCTTGTATCGTCCGGGACCGCTAGAGTATATTCCTTCTTTTGTTCGAAGAAAAAACGGAGAGGAAGAAATTAAATACGATCTAGATGCCTGCGAGGAATACCTTGGAGAGACTTATGGAATTACTGTATATCAAGAGCAGGTAATGCTTTTATCCCAATCTCTTGCCGATTTCACAAAAGGGGAAGCCGATGTCTTGCGTAAAGCGATGGGTAAGAAGCAAAAAGAGGTGCTTGATAAAATGAAGCCAAAATTTGTGGAGCAAGCTGCTGCAAAAGGGCACGACGCTAAGGTTTTAGAGAAAATTTGGAAAGACTGGGAAGCATTTGCGAGTTATGCTTTTAATAAATCACACTCGACTTGTTACGCTTGGATTGCATATCAAACAGCTTATTTAAAAGCACATTACCCTGCCGAATATATGGCAGCAGTACTTTCTAATAATATGAATGATATCAAGCAAGTAACCTTCTTTATGGAGGAGTGTAAGCGTATGGGATTACAGGTTTTAGGACCTGATGTAAATGAATCTTTCTATAAGTTTACGGTTAATGATAATTACGCAGTTCGTTTCGGGATGGGAGCGATTAGAGGTGTAGGTCAGGGAGCTGTAAATACTATTGTGGAAAACAGAAAAGATGGTAAATATAAGTCGGTTTTTGATTTGACTAAACGTATTGATTTGCGTGCAGCTAACAAGAAAGCATTAGAAAACTTAATTCTGGCGGGAGGTTTTGACTCTTTTGAGGGAACTTTGCGTTCGCAATATTTTCATGATGATGGAGACGGAATCACATTCTACGAAAAAGCAATTAAATACGGAGCCAAATTTCAAGAGAACGAGAATAGTTCTCAAGTAAGTTTATTTGGTGAAGCTAGTGATGTTCAAATTGAAGAACCTGTGGTGCCACCTTGCGAGGACTGGAGTACTATGGAAAAACTGGCCAAGGAGAAAGAGGTTGTTGGGATTTATATTTCGGGGCATCCGCTAGACGACTATAGATTTGAAATGAAATATTTTTGTAACGCCAAATTAGAAGCGCTTAAAAATTTAGAATTACATGTAGGCAAGAGTTTGACCTTTGGAGGTATTATCAATAATGTGCAACACCGCGTTGCTAAAAACGGTAAAGGTTGGGGGATATTCACGCTTGAAGGGTATGACGAGAGTTATGAGTTTAAAATCTTTGGTGAGGATTATTTAAAGTTTAGGCATTTCTTTATTCAAAACAATTTTACGTTCATGAAAGTGCTTGTAAAAGAAGGTTGGGTAAACCAAGACACCGGTAAAAAGAGTGATCCAAGAATACAATTCATGTTGGTGCAGTACTTACAAGATGTCTTAGATGATTTTGCTAAGAAACTTGTGGTCTTGTTAAATATTAACGATTTAGATAAGGAGGTAATTCATCGACTGAGTCATTTATTTCTCGAAAACAAGGGCGATAATCAAGTTACGTTTGAAGTCATGGAACTAGAAACCATTAAAAAATTAGTAGAAGAGCAGTCTCAAACGCTAGATAATGATGGAGAGGATTTTAGTGATGACGCCGAAGCTATGGAGGGTGAAACTGCGACTGCTGTAACTGTTACAGAGGTTGAAGAAATTAAAGTAGTAACCAAATTAACGATGCCGAGCAGGCGATTGAAAATTAAGATTTCTAATGAATTACTAATCGCTTTAGAAAAAATGCAAATCAACTTTAAATTGAATTAATTTTCATCTACCAAACAGTTGAAAATTGTGAAATTTTGAATAAAGAAAACGATATAGTTAACCAATTTTTCTGTCTTTTTAGCTGCAATTTCGATAAAAGAATCACATAATTTAACTATTTTTATAGAACTTATATGTTAATATTTGAGCCGTAACATGTTGATTTTCTTATGCGTGTATATTATTTAGTTTATAGTGTTCACATTTAGTTAAGAGAAATGTAATACTGTCATATAAAATTATTTAAGTTTGTAGTAAGACAATTAACAAAAAACTAACTTCTATTAAGATTAATTATTATGAAAAAGAACTTGTTTATATTAGGAATGATGGCTTGCTCAATGACAATGTTAGGGCAAACTAAAGACGATACTACTGACAAAGGTTGGTATGTTAAACTTGGTGGATCTTATTTTTTGCAAACAGCGGCAACTGAGTTTCCTGTAGTTTCAGGATCATTACCTAATACCGATGTTTATGCAGCAAACGGGACAACTTTAATTTCTAGAGAAACTAATCATGGTTCATTTGGTGAAGGTTTTAGAACTGGAATTACTGGAGGATACCGTTTTAATGCAAGAATAGGCGTTGAGGTTGGAGTAAATTATTTTAAAAGTAGTAGTAAAACCATGGTTGAAACTACAAACAGATTAATTGCTGCAGGTCCAGTTTTCGTAACAGGAAATGCTATAGGTACAATTTCGGCATTTGACGTTGCGCCAGCTGTAGTTTTGTTCTTAGGAGAGTCTAAAGGTTTTGAGCCTTACACTAAAGTAGGTGTAATTGTTCCTGTTCATGGAGATTTAGAAATTGAAACTACTAGAAAGTATACTACTCCGGTAGGAACTGTAGATGCTTTCACAGTTGAAAAAGTTTTACCTAATCCAACAGTAGGTTTTATGGCTGTTGTAGGGACAACATATAAACTAGGTAAAAACCTTTCTGTTTTTGGGGAATTAGAGTACCGTAACTTTACTGTTCATGGTAAATCCAAAGAAACTAAGTCTTACACTGAGAATGGTGTAGATCAATTGAATGCGACAACTTCTTTCCGTGATGGCTCATACGCTGAAAATCACGTTAATTACGTAGAAAAAATCGATACAAATTCTAATAGTAAAGTGACTAATTCATCAGGTTTTGATAGAACTAAAGCGTCAGATGATATTAGTTCTTACGTAGGAATTAGTGGTTTAGGATTGACTCTTGGATTAAAATACAATCTATAATATTTAGATATTAGATTATTTATATAAAAAGACCTTCTTAGTTGAAGGTCTTTTTTTTTGTTTTACATATTTTGAAAAACTTAAATATCTCGCCCTGATAGCAGCGACATCGTACAATTTAATAAATATAGATCTTTCGTCATAAATTTGTGTAATGATAATGTGGCGTCTGCAAAGCTTTAAGAAATGAGATTAAGCTCCTGAAAAGTTTCGCACTTTTAAACAATTTTGATTTCTTTAATAGTTTTTTACAATAGTTTTATCATCAAAACTAATTCACAAATAGTGCGCAATTTGTTTTTAATTTCTAAATTTGTAATCTTGTTTAACAATAGGTTGAAACAGTAAACATTAAATATAGATATTATGGCATTAGCAATAACAGATGCTACTTTTGAAGAAGTAGTTTTGAAATCAGATAAACCGGTAATGGTAGATTTTTGGGCAGCATGGTGTGGACCTTGTAGAATGGTAGGACCAATCATTGACGAATTAAGTACTGAATATGACGGAAAAGTTGTAGTAGGTAAAGTTGATGTTGACGCTAACCAAGAATTTGCTGCAAAATACGGAGTGAGAAACATACCTACAGTATTGGTTTTTCATAATGGTGAAGTTGTAGGGAAGCAAGTAGGAGTAGCTCCTAAGCAAACTTACGCAGATAGTTTAGACGCGTTGTTGTAATCGTAAGATTATAATTTATATAAAATCTGAGTAAATCAGGTTGAAAAGGTTTGATGTAAGTCAAACCTTTTTTTTATTTTTATACCTTACTAATATTTGTATCGAATGAAAATAACGCTATCTCTTTTTGCAACTTGTTTATTATTGCTCTCTTGTCAAGTTATCAATAGTCAAGTGAAACTTACAGCTGGAATTTCTCAAAAATTAGCTAAGCTGCGGAAAGAACAAGTTAATAATGTTAGTTATAAATTATCATTTGATATTCCGCTAGAAAAATCCGCAGACATTCCAGCAACACTTGCTTTGAGTTTTACCTTTCAAACTTTAAAAGCACCACTTTTTTTAGACTTCAATGAAAAAAAGGAGAATGTAAAAAGTATATCTGTCAACGGGAAAGCAATTACAATTGTTCATGAAAAGGAACATATTATAATAGGTAAAGAACTTTTAAAATTAGGCGAGAATAATATAGATATTAATTTTATCGCAGGAAACTCTTCCTTAAATAGAAACGAAGATTTTCTTTATACATTATTAGTTCCTGATAGAGCGAGCACTCTCTTTCCTTGCTTTGATCAACCAGATATAAAAGCAAAATACACTTTGTCATTAAAGGTTCCAAACAAATGGACCGTTCTTGCTGCTGCAAAAATCGCAAACCAAACTCAAGCTGGCGAATTTACTACTTATGAATTTGAGCAATCTGATTTAATGAGTACTTATTTATTCTCTTTTGTAGCGGGTGAGTTTAGAGATGTTGTAGAGTCTAGCGTGAATTTCCCAATGAAAATGCTATACCGTGAGAACAATGAGGAGAAGCTAAAAGAGAGTACAGCGACAATATTCGGTTTGCATCAGCAAGCAATTTCGTTCTTAGAGAAATATACTGACTATCCTTTCCCTTTTAAAAAGATGGATTTTGCTTCTATTCCAGTTTTTCAATACGGTGGAATGGAACATGTAGGGGCAATACAATATAAGGAGGCTTCTTTATTTCTAGACAATAGTGCTACAGATAGCGATAAACTGACTCGTGGCAAACTTATCGCTCATGAAACTTCTCATATGTGGTTTGGTGATTTGGTAACAATGAAATGGTTTGACGACGTATGGATGAAAGAGGTTTTTGCTAATTTCATGGCCGATAAAATAATGAACCCCGCTTTTCCTGAGACAAATCATAACCTGCAATTTTTAACTGGACATTATCCTGCAGCTTACAGTGAGGATCGCACACAAGGTACACACCCTATTAAACAGGAATTAGCCAACTTGAAAAATGCTGGTTCGTTGTATGGAGGAATTATCTATCACAAAGCTCCTATCATGATGCGACAGTTAGAAGCAATGATGGGGAAAGAATCTTTTCAAAAAGGGATTCAGAAATACATAGCAAAATTTGCTAATAGTAATGCGAGTTGGTTAAACTTGGTGACTATTTTAGACGACGAGACTACTCTGGATTTAAAAAAATGGAGTGAAGTATGGGTGAATGAATCGGGAAGAGCCATTTTTTCTGATGAAATAGAATACAACGCTGAGAACAAAATTACCAAATTTCAGTTACATCAGAAGGCAGAGGATGGTTCATCTAAAGTTTGGCCTCAAGTTTTCGAAATTGCTTTAGTATATGCCGATACTACAAAAGTTTACAAAGTCAATGTAGAAGGCAAAACTAGCAATCTTGCAAACCTATTAGGACTAGAAAAACCTCTTGCTATTTTATATAATTACGACGGTTATGGATACGGTGTATTTCCGGTTGACCTAAAAACGGTTACAAGTAATTTGAGATTTGAAGATGATGTGGCGAGAGCTTCAAATATGCTTAACATTTATGAGAATACGTTGGCTGGCAAAGTTAAAGTCGGAACTAGTTACCATTGTTTCTTAAACGCTTTACAAGAGGAGAAAAATGAATTGGTGGCAAAACTAATCGCTGATCAATTGAAATCTTTATACTGGTATTATTTAACGAAGGAACAGCAAAATCAATTTCATGAAAAAACTATAAGTTCGGTTTACAATCGAATCCAAGAAGATATTCCTGCAAATGTCAAGAAAACCTTATTTAATTTATATCAGGGTTTAGCTTATACTGCTTCCGCAGAAGAAACGTTGTATCAAATTTGGAGTAAAAAAGTAGTTATCCCAAATTTAAAATTCAATGAAGACGATTACACGGGGATGACTATGAACTTATTGATCTACAAACATCCTAACGAAGCTGCGATTATTGAAGCAACCAAGCTTTCGATAAAAAATCCTGATAAACTAAAACGCTTTATCTATTTGTTGCCTTCTCTGTCTAATGATGCGTCTGTTCGAAAAAGTTTTATGGAATCGCTACGTAATAAAGACAACAGGGAGAAAGAATCCTGGGTACAATCTGCATTAGCAAATATGCACCACCCTCTGCGCCAAGATGCGTCGTACAGTTACTTAAAGCAGTGTTTAGAAATGACTGAAGAAATCCAGCTTACTGGAGATATATTTTTCCCAAAAGCATGGTTGAGTAATAGTATAGGACTATACAGTAGTACAAAAGCGTTGGGTGTTTTAGAACAATTTCTAAAAGACAATCCCAAATTTAGTCCTATATTAAAGAGAAAGCTATTGCAAGCCACAGATGATTTATATCGCAGTCAACAAATTAAAATGCAGGTAAAATGAGTATTTCATCAGAAGCAGAAAAAATAGCCAGTTTTAATAATCTGGAGCTAATTGCTAACCAAATTGTGGAGGGCTTCATCTCAGGAATGCACAAAAGTCCGTTTCATGGTTTCTCGGCTGAATTTGCAGAACACAAGTTATATAATGTAGGTGAGAGCACAAGGCATATCGATTGGAAGCTTTTTGCAAAAACAGATCGGTTATATACCAAGTGTTTTGAGGAAGAGACTAACATGCGTTGTCATATTATTATAGATAATTCTGCATCGATGCATTATCCAATATTAAAGAAGGATCAAAAGTTTTATGAAAGTAAAATTGGATTTTCTGTTTTGGCAGCAGCTGTTTTGATGAGTTTGTTAAAAAAGCAACGTGATGCTGTTGGACTAAGTGTTTTTTCGGATAGGTATGAATATTACGCACCAGAAAAGGGGAGTGATCGCCATCATAGAATGATACTGAATTCTATGGAGCAATTGTTGCAAAATAGCAAGAGTAAAAACAAAACTGATACGGTAACCTATTTGCACCAAATCGCACAAAAAATACACCGTCGTTCCATGATTGTCCTTTTTACTGATATGTTTCAAGAAGAGGAGGAGGAAAAGCTGTTTGCTGCGTTACAACATTTAAAGCATAACAAACATAAGGTGGTGTTGTTTCATGTGATTGATAAAGAAACTGAAGTCCAATTTGATTTTGCCAACAGTCCTAAGAAATTTATTGATGTTGAATCTGGGGAGCAAGTGTCATTGTATGCTGCTAATGTTAAGGAGGAATATGAAAAACAGCTAGCAACTTATTTTAAAAGACTGTCACTGGTTTGTGCTCAAAACCAAATCAAGTACATTCCCGTAGCTGTGAGTGATAATTTCGAAAAAATAATGCTGACTTATTTAGCTGAAAAACAAAACTTTGGTTGATTTTACTAAAATTTTTTTAATATTTTTTATAAAAAAGGTTGTGTAATTCGAATTCTGTTGTATCTTTGCCACCGCAATAGAGCAG
This sequence comes from Flavobacterium frigidarium DSM 17623, assembly GCF_000425505.1. Lineage (GTDB taxonomy): Bacteria > Bacteroidota > Bacteroidia > Flavobacteriales > Flavobacteriaceae > Flavobacterium > Flavobacterium frigidarium. The sequence continues at coordinate 17,005 of NZ_AUDO01000024.1, forward strand.
TGGGTCTGGTAGTTCAGTTGGTTAGAATACCTGCCTGTCACGCAGGGGGTCGCGGGTTCGAGTCCCGTCCAGACCGCAATATTGGGGAAGCCTTTCTTAACGGAAAGGCTTTTTTGCCCCATAAGGTTTTTAAGATTAGTTGTGTTGTTTGGTCGAGTTGGTAGCAACGAGACCGGGTTTAGTAGTTAGACCAATGAAAAGCTTTCCACTTTATTGTGGATGGCTTTTTTGATTTAAAGCCACTTTGCTTTTAATCGTACTGCTAAGTATATGGTTACTGAAGCTTATTCTTTAATAGTGCGTTTTTGTTCATCCCTCAATTAAGTTAATTATTTGTCTTCTAAATTTTGCTTAGGAGCTATTTCCTGCTATCCGCTGCAATCTTTTATAATTAATCGATTACCATCGAATAATTATAAAAGGATTTCCACTACTATCAGGGCTAGGGTTGAGCGGTGACCAGTGTACTATGCTTCTCCATTAATATTTTGACAACACCTGTAAGATTAGAAACGAGATAAAGAAGTGTTTGATTGATTAAGTTATATATTGAGTGCGATTGAATCTTTAATTTGCTTAATCAAACCCTGACTTTGGGTTATAAACTCTCGATTAATCCTACAAACCGCAAAACAACTCCTTTTAAGCTGATCTCAAATAATACATTTTCAATAAGTTAAACAGTGTTTTAAAAATAAAGTAAACAAAAGCGGTTTTGGTGTATTGTTTATCGGTTTAAACTACCTACTTTTGCACCCGCAACAGCGAATAAGTTCTTTACATGATGGCAAGCAAA
>NZ_AUDO01000025.1 GCF_000425505.1 Flavobacterium frigidarium DSM 17623
TCTTTGGTTTAGAAAAGGCATCTTGTAATTGCATAATCTTCGTTTTTAGTACTCTCAAAGTTATGCTTTTACATTGATGCTTTGAGCTAGCTGGAACTTAGTGGAATTATCGTTTCGCATCCAGTTTTCGTTAAGCCGAAAATTGAGCGGTTACAAACTTCCAGCCATCTCAAAGTGGCATAACGTTCTTTATATGCACGACGCTCAAAATTTATTTGATGATAAAACTGCCTACTCAGGGGAATGGAATGTGGATGAAAAATTAGATAGCTTACAGGCGGAACTCATAGTAATAGGAATCGAACACGGTAATGACAAAAGAATATCAGAACTAACGCCATACAAATATGAGAAATATGGAGGTGGTGACGCAGATAATTATGTTGATTTTATTGTTCATACTCTAAAACCTAGGATTGACAGTATGTATAGAACTAAAGCAAATAGGAAAAACACCTTAATGATGGGTAGTTCTTTAGGAGGATTAGTGACTTTATACAGCGGAATAAAATATCCTAATGTATTTGGAAAAATAGCTGTTTTCTCTCCTTCACTTTGGTTTTCGAAAAAAATTTTTAAAGCAGTATCCTTTTCGAAAAAAATACCTGAAAAATTATATTTATTATGTGGCGATAACGAAGATGAGGCTATGATTACTGAAATTGACAAATTAGAATCTACTTTAATTACAGATACAAAAATCAAAAGCAAGAATTTGAAAAAAGTAGTTATTAAAAAAGGACAACAAAACGAAAAACTATGGCGAGATCATTTTGTTGATGCAATTTTATGGTTAGACTACTGAGTATTTCACTATATTTATTACTCCTATGACTTACCCAAATATAAAATTAAGATTTGCATGCGACTGGAATTAAAACCTTACGATTTAAAACTGAAACACACTTTCACAATTTCGCGCGTTTCTATTGATGTGCAACCTACATTAATTGTAGCACTAACTGTGTGCGGGGTTACAGGATATGGAGATGCTACTGCAAATCCATATTACAATATTACCGTAGAGAATATGCATAAAACATTACTAAACTTAAAGGAGAAAATTGAGCTATCTAAAGCTACTCAACCTGAAGAATTTTGGAACGAAATGCTACCTCATTTAAAAGATGACTTATTTTCACTTTGCGCTTTAGACATGGCTTTTACAGATCTTTGTTCACGTCAACAAGGCCAAAAATTATATCAGTACTGGAATTACGATATTTCGAATAATCCCTTAACTAATTATACGATAGGGATAGCTTCTATTGAGAAAATGGTCCAAAAAATGCAAGAACTTCCTTGGCCTATTTATAAAATTAAATTGGGGACAAAAGAAGATATTGCCATCATAACTGAATTAAGGAAACACAGCAACGCTATATTTAGAGTAGACGCAAATTGCGGATGGGATGTTCAAGAAACTATTGATAACTCCTATATTTTAAAAGATTTAGGAGTCGAGTTTATAGAACAACCTTTAAAAGCAGATAATTGGACAGGACATATGGAAGTTTTCAATCATGCCGCTTTACCAATTATAGCTGACGAAAGCTGCATTATAGAAACTGACATTACCAGATGCCACGGATATTTCCACGGTGTAAATATCAAATTGATGAAATGCGGTGGACTCACACCTGCAAAAAGAATGCTTGAAAATGCAAAACGCTTAGGGCTTAAAACAATGGTAGGTTGTATGACCGAATCGAATGTTGGTATTTCAGCAATTGCACATTTGTTACCTCTTCTAGATTATGTTGATATGGATGGTGCACTTCTCTTAAAAGAAGATATTGCTGACGGTATTACGTTAGATTACGGTAAGGTACATTATTCAAGTACTATTGGAACTGGAGTGGCTTTATTATAATTACTGAAATTTTATTTGAACTGAAATTAATATAAAAACGTACCTTTGTAAAAAAACATAACATCTTGACAAATAACGATATTTTTAAGAAATTACGTGTCGCATTAATGCTTCGCGACGACCAAATAATTGAAATCCTAGGATTAGTTGATTTTAGAATCACTAAATCTGAATTGGGAGCATTTTTTCGTGATGAAAAACACGAAAATTATATGGAATGTGGAGACCAAGTTCTTCGCAATTTTCTTAACGCGTTAGTAATACATTTACGCGGTACAAAAGAAAACCCTAAAAACCCGAATGACGTTTTAGCCAAGCATAAAGCACAAATTCCTGCTAAAGCTACTACAAAGGAGAGAGCAGAATTCAAACCAAAGCCTAGAGATGAGGAAAAATCTAGAGGCGATGAGGCACCATCAAAAACGAGTGCAGCTAAAAAGCCGTCTAAGAAACAATTCCCAAAAGGGAATAATAAAACGCAAGTAGTCGAGAAGGTCAAATTCAACTTTGGTAAAAATAAAAAAGCATAAACTATGAAAACTGCTTTAATTATTGGAAGTACAGGTTTAATAGGATCAACATTATTAAAACAATTATTGAACAATAAGGAATACAGCAAAGTTATCACTTTTAGTAAAAGAAAAACTGGCGTTCAACATCTTAAATTTACCGAAGAAATTATTGATTTTGACAAACCCGAATCATATGAATCTTTAGTAAAAGGGGACGATTTCTTTTGTACTATTGGAACGACAATTAAAAAAGCAGGAAGTAAAGAGGCTTTTAAAAAAGTAGATTTTGAGTACCCTAAGCAATTTGCTACCATCGCGTTAAAAAATGGTGTGAAGCAATTTTTAATTATCTCTTCAATGGGAGCTGATAAAGATTCAAATAGTTTTTACCTTAAGACTAAAGGAAGCATTGAAGACTTTTTAAAGCAATCAACCTTTGAAAGTGTTGCCGTGCTGCGACCTTCTATTCTTTTAGGAAATAGAGACGAATTTCGTCTAGGAGAAAAAATTGGCGGATTTGTAATGAAGGCTTTCTCATTTTTATTGGTTGGAAAACTAAAAAATTACAAACCTATTGAAAGCGCTACAGTAGCAAAAGCGTTAGAAATTATTGCCTTAAAAAATACCCCTGGATTTACTGTTTACAATTCAGCTGCTATAGAAGAGATTGTTAATTCATAGTTTTCCTAAACTATTGCAACAGTCACTTTAATTGCTTTATAGACATAAAAAAAACCTGTTAGATAAACTAACAGGTTTTTTTGTACATATATTTATTTCTAATTAAGAAAGTGCCGCTTGTACTTGATCAGCTGCTTCTTGAAATTCAACAGCAGATAAAATTGGCATTCCTGAATTATCAATTAATTCTTTTGCGATAGCTGCATTTGTACCTTGTAAACGAACAATGATTGGTACTTTAATTGCATCACCCATATTTTTATAAGCATCAACAACACCTTGTGCGACACGGTCACAACGAACGATACCACCAAAAATGTTAATTAAAATAGCTTTAACGTTAGGATCTTTTAAGATAATACGGAAAGCAGTTTCAACACGTTTTGCATCTGCAGTTCCACCTACATCTAGGAAATTAGCAGGCTCAAATCCAGCATATTTAATTAAATCCATAGTTGCCATTGCTAATCCAGCTCCGTTAACCATACATCCTACAGAACCATCAAGATCAACATAGTTCAATCCTACTTCTTTTGCTTCAACTTCAATTGGATTTTCTTCAAGAATATCACGCATGTCGTTATATTTCGGTTGTCTGTATAAAGCGTTATCATCGATATTTACCTTAGCATCAACTGCTAAAATTTTATCGTCAGATGTTTTCAAAACTGGGTTAATTTCAAACATAGAAGCGTCAGATCCAATGTATGCATTATATAAAGCACCGATGAATTTCACCATTTCTTTATGAGCATTTCCAGAAAGACCTAAGTTAAAAGCAATTCTTCTTGCTTGAAAACCTTGTAAACCTACAGAAGGGTCAACTTCTTCAGTAAAAATTAAGTGCGGAGTGTGCTCAGCAACTTCTTCAATATCCATTCCACCTTCAGTAGAATACATAATCATATTACGACCTGTAGCTCTATTTAAAAGTACAGAAACATAAAATTCATTAGTTTCAGATTCACCAGGATAATAAACATCTTCAGCGATTAAAACTTTGTTTACTTTTTTTCCTTCAGCAGAAGTTTGAGGAGTAACTAGTTGCATTCCGATAATTTGTCCTGAAATTTCTTTAACTTGGTCTAAATTTTTAGCAAGTTTAACTCCACCACCTTTACCACGTCCACCTGCATGAACTTGTGCTTTTACAACAAACCAACTCGTTCCCGTTTCAGTAGTTAATTGTTTTGCAGCTTCCACCGCTTCATCTGCAGTATTAGCAACGATTCCACGTTGAATGCGAACTCCGTAGCTAGCTAAAATCTCTTTTCCTTGATATTCGTGTATGTTCATAATATAGAATTTGTCTGAATCCTGAATTTATTTCAGAATATAAGTGGCACAAAAATAGCAAAATTCATCTAAACTGTGAAATGTTTTTGTTTATTTAAAGCATCTTATTTAAGAAAAACATTTTTGATAATTTCAAACTTCATCTCATTGCTTATTCGATAAGATTTATAACGAATTACAACCAGAATTGTTAAATTCTAAAATTACGATAACGTTTGATTTTCTGCCTTCAAAATTCAATTTCCTTAACATTTATTTAATAATTAGGCTACTTGCAAATACTACATTATCAATTTGACAATTGAGACATAGCCTCATGAAATTATTATCATTTATAAGGCGTTTTTCTATTATAAGTATAAAAATATCGGCTTTAACTGCATTCTCGTGCATTATATTTAACGAATCCTTTATTTTTGTATAAAAAAAATATAGAGCATGAGAGTTAAAGAACAAGGCCTTTATTTGCCAGAATTTGAGCATGACAACTGTGGCGCAGGATTTATTTGTAACTTAAACGGAATAAAATCAAACGATATTATTCACAAAGCCCTCGATATCTTAATTAAATTAGAGCATCGTGGTGCAGTAAGTGCAGATGGTAGAACAGGAGATGGAGCAGGAATACTTTTTGACATTCCACATAATTTTTTCAAGAAAGTTTGTGATTTTGAAATTCCGGAAACTAGAGAATATGCAGTGGGGATGCTATTCTTACCGAAAAAAACAAATCAATTAGATTTTTGCAAAAAAACATTTGAGAAAGCAGTAAGTGATCAAAATTTAAAAGTTTTAGGTTGGAGAGCAGTACCTGTCGATGTTTCAAACCTTGGACAAATTGCAGCTGAAAAAGAACCAACTGTCGTTCAAGTATTCATTGGAAAAAATGGATTAGAATTAACAGAACAGGAATTTAATGCAAAATTATTTGCAGCAAGAAAGATAGGAGAACACATTATTAGAGATTCTAAAATTTCTGAAAGTCACATGTTTTACTTTTCTAGCTTATCGACCACGACGATAATATATAAAGGATTATTAATGCCTGAAGATATCAGCAGGTATTATACTGACCTGTCAGATACAGACGTGGTTACTCGTTTAGCGCTAGTACACCAACGATTCTCTACAAATACTTTTCCTTCTTGGGAACTAGCACAACCTTTTAGATACATGTGTCACAATGGTGAGATCAATACTTTAAGAGGAAATATAAGTAGGATGCGTGCTCGTGAAGAGTTAATGGAAAGTCCTATTTTTGGCGATGACATAAAAAAGATGTTTCCTATTATATTAGAAGGAAAATCAGACTCTGCTTCTATGGATATGGTAATCGAATTGCTGTTAATGACAGGCCGTACTCTTCCTGAAGCAATGATGATGGTCGTTCCTGAAGCCTGGGAGAAACACCAAACAATGTCGGATGAAAAGAAAGCTTTTTATGAGTACAACGCTTGTATCATGGAACCATGGGATGGGCCTGCTTCTATTCCTTTCACTGATGGAAATGTAATTGGTGCTCTTTTAGACAGAAATGGCCTACGTCCTTCTCGCTATACGTTGACAAAAAGCGGATTTGTAATCATGTCTTCAGAAATTGGAGTTCTTGATGTAAACCCTGAGGACGTAGTGCAACATGGTCGATTAGAACCTGGAAAAATGTTCCTTGTAGATATGAACGAAGGCCGTATTATTGAAGATGACGAAATTAAAAATGCGATCGTAACAAAACGCCCTTACAGACAATGGTTGAATGAAAATTTATTACCGCTTGCAAAAGTACCTTATACTAATAATGAGAATACAATTGAAAAATTAGATTATGAAACGAGATTACGTTTATTTGGCTACACATTAGAAGATCTAAAAACGACAATTAACCCAATGGGTTCAAAAGGTGCTGAAGTTATTAGTTCAATGGGGAATGATACTCCATTAGCTATACTTTCAGAAAAACCACAACTGCTTTACAACTATTTCAAACAGTTATTTGCGCAGGTTACTAATCCGCCATTAGACGGAATACGCGAAGAAATTATTACAGATATCAGTTTAGCAATTGGTGGCGATTACAATATTTTTGATATTGAATCTAAACACTGTAAAAAACTAAAAATTCAAAATCCAGTTATTTCTAAAGAGGATTTAGATAAAATTAAAAATATTGATCATCCTGATTTCAAATCAGTTTCGATATCTACTTTATATAAAATTGAAAAAGGAGTTAATGGCTTGGAGCGTGCTTTAGAAAAATGTGTTCAAGCAACGTACAAAGCAGTAAATGAAGGTCACAATATTATCATATTATCAGATAGAGGTGTTAGCGAAGAACTTGCTCCTATCCCAATGCTATTAGCGTGTTCTTACATTCACCACTCTTTAAACAAATTACAAGTTCGTTCTAAATTCGGAATTATAATTGAATCAGCTGAACCACGCGAACCGCATCATTTTGCTTTGTTATTTGGCTACGGAGCAAGTGCAATCAACCCGTATTTAGTGAATGAAATTATTCGTGATGAAGTAGCTCATGGCCATCTTACTGGAGTAAATGCTGATTATGCCATTACTAATTACAATAAGGCTATTGCCAAAGGGATTCTAAAAATAATGAATAAAATTGGGATCTCTACATTACATTCTTATAGAGCTGCGCAAATTTTTGAGATTTTAGGTCTAAATAAAACATTTTCATCTAAATACTTTCCATACACACCTTCTAGAATTGAAGGAATTGGTTTAATGGAAATCGAAAAGGAAATCAAACTTAGATATCAAAAAGCATTTCCTAATTCTAAAATTGCAGGTTTATTGCCTTTAGAAATTGGAGGAATATACAGATGGAGAAGAAACGGTGAAAAACACATGTTTAACCCTACTACAATTGCTAAATTACAACAAGCAGTTCGCTTAAACAGCCCAGAAAGCTACGCCGAATATTCTAAAATGGTCAATGAGCAAAGCGCTAATTTAATGACTATTCGCGGAATGTTTGAATTTAATAATTTAGATCCAATATCTATCGATGAAGTAGAACCTTGGACAGAAATTGTGAAAAAATTCAAAACTGGTGCTATGTCTTACGGATCAATCAGTCAAGAAGCACATGAGAATTTGGCTATTGCTATGAACAGAATTGGCGGAAAAAGTAATTCTGGAGAAGGTGGAGAAAATCCAAAACGTTTTCAAAAAGAAGTTAATGGAGATTCAAAAAATAGTGCAATTAAGCAAGTAGCTTCCGGTCGTTTTGGGGTATCTATTAACTATTTGACAAGCGCTAAAGAGATTCAAATTAAAATGGCTCAAGGAGCTAAACCAGGTGAAGGTGGACAATTACCAGGTGAAAAAGTAGTGCCGTGGATTGCTGAAACAAGAAATTCTACACCATATGTAGGATTGATTTCTCCGCCACCACATCACGACATTTATTCTATTGAAGATTTATCTCAATTGATATTTGATTTAAAAAATGCCAATAGAGAAGCACGTGTGAACGTAAAATTAGTTTCAGAAGTAGGTGTAGGAACAATCGCTGCCGGAGTTGCCAAAGCAAAAGCCGATGTGATTTTAATTTCGGGGTACGATGGAGGAACAGGCGCTGCTCCATTAACATCATTACAACATACTGGTATTCCATGGGAACTTGGTTTGGCAGAAGCTCAACAAACACTAATTTTAAATGATTTAAGAAGCCGTGTTGTTTTAGAGTGTGACGGCCAACTTAAAACAGGTCGTGACGTTGCTATCGCTGCACTACTTGGAGCCGAAGAATTTGGTTTTGCAACAGCTCCATTAGTAGCTTCTGGATGTATCATGATGAGAGCTTGTCACTTGAATACTTGCCCAGTGGGTATTGCAACACAGGATCCAGAATTAAGAAAAAATTTCAAAGGGACACCAGAGCACATCATTAACTTTATGTATTTTATTGCAGAGGAGTTAAGAGAAATTATGGCTCAATTGGGTTTTAGAACTTTGAAAGAAATGGTGGGACAATCTCAAAAACTGAATGTTAATAAAGCAATTAAGCATTATAAAGCAAACGGTTTAGATTTATCTACAATTTTATACAAACCAGAAAAAGCAAAAACAGTACCTAATCACAATACAACTACGCAAGATCACGCCTTAGATAATGTATTGGATTTCGAAATAATAAAAGCTGCTATTCCTTCCATTTACAGAAAAGAAAAAACAAGAGTAACGTTTGATATTAAAAATACTGATCGATCGGTTGGAGCAATTTTAAGTAATGAAATTTCGAAAATTTATGGTGCACAAGGTTTGCCAGAAGACACAATACTAGTAGATTTCACTGGTTCGGCAGGTCAAAGTTTTGGAGCATTTGCAACAAATGGTTTGTCATTTAAAATACATGGTAACTGTAATGATTATTTAGGTAAAGGTTTATCGGGAGGAAAATTAATTATTAAGGTTCCCCCTACTGCAACATTCAAACCAGAGAATAATATCATCATTGGGAACGTCGCCCTTTACGGTGCAATAACTGGAGAAGCATATATTAACGGTATTGCTGGAGAACGTTTTTGTGTGAGAAATTCAGGAGCAACAGCAGTTGTAGAAGGAATTGGAGATCACGGTTGTGAGTACATGACCGGAGGTACAGTTGCTATTCTAGGAAGAACAGGACGAAATTTTGCTGCTGGTATGAGTGGTGGTGTTGCTTACGTTTTTGACGAGCAAAAACAATTTGAGAATGGCCTTTGCAATATGGAGATGGTCGCATTAGAAACATTAGAGGAAGATGACTTGATAAAATTGAGACGTTTGATCAAAAACCATTCTATGTATACTAATAGTCCACTAGCTAAAAGATTATTGGAAGATTGGGAAAACCAGCAAAAACATTTCGTTAAAGTAATGCCTCGTGACTACAAAATAGCGTTACAACGATTAGCAGAGGAACAGAAAATTGAAGAACTAATAGCAACAGCATAGTTATGGGAAAGATAGGCGGATTTAAAGAATTTGAAAGAACAGACGAAAATAATATAGCAGTAGAGGATCGTGTAATTAATTATAATGAATTCACTATTCAGTTACCAAAAGATAAAATTAAAGAGCAAGGATCAAGATGTATGGATTGCGGAATTCCGTTTTGTCATAGTGCATGCCCCTTAGGAAATTTAATTCCTGATTTTAATGACATGGTGCATCAGGAAGAATGGCAAAGTGCATTAGAAATTTTGCAATCAACAAATAATTTCCCCGAATTTACAGGTCGCTTATGCCCTGCTCCATGTGAGAAATCATGTGTCTTAGGAATTATCGAAGCTCCTGTAGCTATTGAAAATATCGAAAAAAATATTATCGAAAGAGGATTTGCTGAAGGCTGGATAAAACCACAAACTCCCGCTAAGCGCACTGGTAAGACGGTTGCAGTTATTGGTTCAGGACCTGCAGGATTAGCGGCAGCGCAACAGTTAAATCGTGCTGGACACACTGTGACTGTTTTTGAAAGAGATAATGCAATTGGTGGTTTATTACGCTACGGTATTCCAAATTTTAAACTAGAAAAAGGAATCATTGATCGTCGTGTAAAAATATTAGAATTAGAGGGAATTACATTTAAAACTAATGTAAATGTTGGAGTAAACTTTAGCGTTGAACAACTAAACACATTTGATTCAATTGTTTTATGTGGTGGTGCTACCGAGAGAAGAAGCTTACCTACTAAAGGAATTGAAACAAAAGGAGTGGTTCAAGCAATGGACTTTTTAACACAACAAACAAAAGTGCTTTATGGTGAGAATATTGATAACCAAATCAAAGCTACAGGTAAAGATGTGATTGTAATAGGTGGTGGAGATACGGGATCTGACTGTGTTGGAACCTCTAATAGACATGGTGCAAAATCAGTAACTAATTTTGAAATTATGCCTAAGCCTCCGGTTGGTCGTAGCGAAACTACTCCTTGGCCATATTGGCCTCTACAGTTGAAAACATCTTCATCACATGAGGAAGGTTGTGAAAGAAACTGGTTAATAAACACTAAAGAATTTATCGCAAATGATAAAGGAGAATTAATAGGTTTAAAAACTGTTGAAGTTGCTTGGAAAATAACTCCCGGACAAAGACCAGAATTAGTTGAAAAAGAAGGGTCAGAAAAAATTTGGCCTTGTGATTTAGCTTTGCTGGCTCTAGGCTTTACTGGTCCAGAGAAAACATTAAGTGAGCAATTAGGTCTTGAAACTGATATGAGAAGCAACTACAAAGCATCAAATTATCAAACTAATAAGCCAAATATTTTTACCGCTGGAGACATGCGTCGCGGACAATCATTGATTGTTTGGGCAATATCAGAAGGTCGAGAAGCAGCTCGTGAGGTAGATTTATACTTAATGGGATCAACAAATTTACCTACTAAGGGATCTGGAGATTTACCAAGTTTATAAAATACAATAAATAACTTAAAATGACTGTCAAGATACTTTTTGACGGTCATTTTTTATTTATAAGCTAGCAAAATTCCTCTTGTATCATCGCTCATGTTAAGGCAGTATGCTACAATTTTCACGCACCTTCTAAAAATCACAGCGTTTTGAATCATCCAATCCCTACTTTACCTAATCATTTTTTAGCAAGAAAACATACGTTTTGTTATAATTACAACTTTTTGTTACAATTTGTTAGAAATCATATATTCGCTTGCGGGAACAGATAAAGAATAATAAATTTGCTTAAAAATAATAACGATGCAATCAAAAGACTTACTTCAACTAGCAGAACAATTTGGCAGTCCATTATATGTTTATGATGCCGAAAAAATAAAATCACAGTATAATCGTTTAACTAAAGCCTTTTCTAAAGTTGAAAAGTTACGCATCAATTATGCAATGAAAGCGTTATCAAACGTTGCTATCCTTGAACTTTTGAGAGATATGGGATCAGGATTAGATACGGTTTCTATTCAAGAAGTATTATTAGGCCTGCATGCTGGCTATTCACCTGAAAAAATATTCTATACCCCTAATGGTGTGTCTCTTGAAGAAATTGAAGAAGTGAATGCAATGGGAGTTCAAATCAATATTGACAACCTATCTATATTAGAGCAGTTTGGAGCTAAGCATCCTAATGTCCCTGTTTGTATCCGTATCAACCCGCATGTAATGGCTGGAGGAAACACAAACATATCTGTTGGACATATTGATAGTAAATTTGGAATCTCAATACATCAATTACCCCATCTTGTTCGTATTGTAGAAAACACTAAAATGAATATTGTAGGTATTCACATGCATACAGGATCAGATATATTAGATATTGAAGTATTCTTATATGCAGCCGAAATTTTATTCGATGCTGCTAGAAACTTTAAAAACTTAGAATTCCTAGATTTTGGTAGTGGTTTTAAAGTTCCTTATAAAAAAGATGATATTGAAACAGATATTGAAGAATTAGGAAAAAAATTATCCAAAAGGTTCAATGCTTTTTGCACTGAATACGGCAAAGAATTAACCTTAATTTTTGAACCAGGAAAGTTCCTAGTTAGTGAAGCTGGACAATTTCTAGTAAAAGTAAATGTAATTAAACAAACCACGTCTACAGTTTTTGCTGGAATTGATAGTGGTTTTAATCATCTAATTCGACCTATGTTATATGGTTCACAACACCATATCGAAAACATTTCAAATCCTAAAGGAAAAGAGCGCTTTTATTCAGTGGTAGGATATATCTGTGAGACAGATACTTTTGCTAATAATAGAAGAATTCCAGAAATTAAAGAAGGAGATATCTTGAGTTTTAGAAATGCCGGAGCTTACTGCTATTCTATGGCCTCTAATTATAACTCTAGATATAAACCAGCAGAGGTTTTATGGCTTGAAGGCCAAGGACATTTAATTAGAGCTCACGAAACCTTTGAGGATTTAATCAAAAATCAAATTTCATTGCCTTTACCTGCAAAAGTTTAGAAAGTTACAACCATTAAAAAAGGTGTATTTATAATTAATAAATACACCTTTTTTTTATGAAGTCATTTCAACTTTATTCGTTTAATATTTCTTCAAGAACATTAGCTTCTGTACCATTAGGAAAAGCGACTTTGATCTTTTGCGCAATTGTTGGAGCAATCTGAGTGATTACTTTCTTATTAAAAGACTCTCCTTTTTTCACATGCCATCCGTAAAAAATAGCAGGAACGTGAGTATCATAGGTATATGTAGTTCCATGCGACGTACCTGTACCTTGATATTCTATGTAACCCGGTTTGTCTAAAATAATTAAATCTCCATTTTGAGTAACATCATATCCTTTAGCAATAAAGTTTAAATAGTAGTCATTCCCTGTAGAATTCAATATCTCTTCTTCAGTGTAAACTCTCTTAACATAATCCTGCTTCATTAAATACTCTTTGAATGAATTCTTAACCAAGGCTAAATCAAGTTTCTTAGTACTAATAATTTCTTTATTTAAAAACAAATTAAAACTACCATAATCTAATACTAAATCTGCTCCAAAAGTTTTCATAGAAAAGTCTTTTAAGTTGGTGCGAATATCTTTTGGACTAATGCTATTAACATTATATTTATGATCTTTCAAGAAACTTACATTCTCAGCACCTGCATGGTCAGCGGTTAAGAACAATAAATAGTTATCCTTACCTACCGTTTTATCCAAATACTTAAGAAAATCAGCAATAGTTTGATCTAATCTCAAATAAGTGTCCTGCAATTCCATAGATCTTGGTCCTAATAAATGGCCAACATAATCAGTAGATGAAAAACTCACAGTTAGAAAATCCGTAATATTATCTTTTCCAAGTTCTTCTTTCTCAATAGCTTTTTTAGCAAATTCAGCTAACAGATTATTTCCAAAAGGTGTTGAACGAAGCACTCCCGCATCGTTTTTAGAATACATATCTTTTAAATCATATGGAAATACTGGAGCTGTGCTATTATATAATTTGCCTTCGTACGGATTATTATCTTCTAAACTTTCATTATATATAGCTTTAGATTTCAATAAATCCCATCCCTTATTTATATAGGGCATATAATGTTTCTCCTCATTAAACTTCTCCACCCAAGACGGTAATTTATCCCCATAGAAAGTACTAGAAATAAATGAACCTGTTTTACTGTACCAGAAAGCCCAGTTTGCAAAATGCCCTGCAGGTAAAATAGCACCACGATCTTTCAGACTCATTCCAATAACTTTACCTTTAAAATTTGTTCCCAATCGTAACTCGTCTGTAATTGTAGTAGTCAAAAGATTTTTAGGAGACATCATTCCTTCCTCTTTTGTACCATCACCTACAGTACTAACATCTGCGTCATCAGTACAATACATATCCTTTCCTAGCTTCCTACTAAACCATTCATTACTTACAATTCCGTGACTTGCTGGTGTAGTACCAGTATAGATTGAGGCATGACCTGGAGCGGTATAGGTGGGCATATAGTTGTAATGCATGTTTTGAAAAGTATAACCATCACCCATCAATCTTTTAAATCCATCATTAGAAAAATCATCAGAGAAACGGTAAAGATATTCCATCTTCATTTGGTCAACAACAATACCTATGACAAGCTTAGGTCGATCTTGAGCTTGTAAATTTGAAAGAATTCCTGCTGTAAGCAACATTAAAATTTTTTTCATCCTAAAATTTATTATTTACAGACAAAAATAAACAATTAACTAGCAAAAACATCTCATCAAGACCATTAATGCCTAGCGATGAACGGTATTTAACAATAATTTAATGAACACGAAGAGTCAGTGATTACTCAGTACAAACGGACATTTATATATTATAAAAACACATCAAGTATGTAAAACTGAAACTAGATAATTTTAAATTTTAATTTGTCAATTGAATAAAAAAGTAGAGCGTTACACGAAGAATATACAAGAATTTATAAATTAATTATATTAGAACAATATAATCTCCAATAAGAATTTATAAAATAAAACAGAGCTCTCAATAACGTGGACGTGACCTTGCAGGCCGGGCTATCCGTTTTATCTTTTCTATTGTTTACTCTAAAATTAGAGCAAACAATAGAAAAGGATGCTACTTCTATCCTTCACGCATTCAACATTAAGAAATGAACCATATAAATAAAATGGGTATTTAGAAATAATTTCTTATAAAAAAAGAAAAAAAATTTTTCATCTTCATTTAATAGATTAATTCACTTCCGAAAGATCATCAACATTTTAAGTTAAGTTCCAAAGGATTCTTTGATGAGATTACTGTTCAAGATTTTCCAATACGTGGACATCAAGTATATCTTCATATCACTCGCAGAAGGTGGATTAATGAAAATACAAGTCAAGTTGTTTTTAGTCCCGATAGCCATCGGGATTGGAATTTAGTATTGGACGGAATTCGGGTGACACAGGACTTCGCGTCTTTTTTAAAAACAATCAATAGATTCCAAGTCTAATGATTGCAAAGCTATCGCCTTTTTCTATGTTGTTAGCGGTAAAAATCCACAACATGGATATAAAGATTTTTTAAGTGATTTTAAAATGTGGAATCAAAAATCACACGCAAAAGAATGGTTATTTTTACAGAAAACATTGACAAACGCTTATCGATAGACGAAACCTGATTATATAATGGCGAACTCTATATGTTTTGGCAAACAAAGCGGCAAAGTGTAAAAAAGAAACTACAGTAGCAATGATTCTTGGGACTAAAGCTGATGTCGTGATATCTATTATTGAAAAAGTTCCCTTAAACAACGTAATTTAGTAATTGAGACAAACCTTGATATGGCAGGGAATATGGTACTGATAGCCAAGAAATCCTTTCCTAATACAACACGCGTCATCGACCGGTTCCACGTTCCAAATTGGCTACAGAAGCTTTACAAGAAATAAGAATTAAATACCGTTGGTAAGCTATAGACCAAGAAAATCAGGCGACAGAAAAAGCGAAGAAAAATAAAAAAAGGTTTGAGACTAAAGCATTGACTAATGGAGATATTATTAAGCAATTAATTGCTAGAAGTAGGTATTTCTTATTCAAGAATAAATCAAAATAGACGGAAAATCAACTGCAACGAGCATTATTGTTATTTGAATTATATCCCGACATAATAGAAGCTTACAATCTATCTCAAAGATTACGGAACATCTTTGAAATCACAACCGACAAAATCATTGGTTTTGCCAGACTAACTAAATGACATGAAAAAGTAAATCAATCAGGATTTAAGTCTTTCAACACAATATCTCGAATTATAATCAATCATTATCAAAACATTTTGAACTATTTTGGTAACAGAAATACTAATGCAGCAGCAGAATCCTTTAACGCCAAAATAAAAGCTTTTAGAATTCTCCCGATAACTATCGGAAAGAGGCGTTAGAAAAATTGATTTTTTCTTGTTTAGATTATCTAATCTTTTTGCCTAATCCCCAACTTTTAAACTTGATCCTAAGGGTTCTTTAATGAAAGGCGACGACTCCCGATAGCTATCGGAACTCCTACATAATTAAAGTACTCCCGAAGTATTGGAACTTCCGCGGGCTTAACTAATTTGTTTGTATTACATTATATCTATTCTCTTTTTAAAACTATTTGTCTCGTCCTAAATAACCGATACAGATTATTAGATAAAAATTTTTAATTAAACACTTGCAAAAATGTTTTTGCAAGTGTTTTTTGTTTTATAAGTCTTCATTTTAATCTGACTTTGTAAATGCATTTTGTTTGGAGTTAGCATATGATTAGAATAATGAGGTCTTAATTCATTGTATATATTGACTGATTCTTTGACAATTTTTTTCATGATATTTAAATCTAAATTGTATTTATCAATCATGAATTCCTGTTTTAATATTCCGTTTATTCTTTCAGCTACAGCATTTTCATATGGGTCAGAGTTTTGCGTCATACTTGGTAGTATTCCGTTTTTATTTAAAGTGTTTTGATAAGCATTCGCACAATATTGCAATCCTCTATCTGAATGATGAATAAATGGTGTTTCATTGCTCATTCTCTGCTTTATAGCCATATTTAGAGCCTTAACACTGCTTTCTGTATTCATACTGTTAGCAACATAATATCCCATTATTTTCTTAGAATATGCATCGGTAACTAGACTCAAATAACACGGCTTTTCTCGTTTTCCAATATAGGTTATATCTGAAACCCAAACTTGATTGGGTCTATTTATTTCTAAACCTAGAATTAGGTTGCGATGCTTTCTAAATCGATGATGAGAGTTAGTGGTTACGTGATAACTGCGCTTTGGTTGAATTAGTAAATGATTCGCTCTAAGTATATCAAATAACTTATCTCTCCCTATTTTCATTGATTTAAGATCATCTATCAATAAATGATATGATTTCTTACCACCAAGTCTAGGCATTGATTTCCTAACTTGGTGAATCATCGAAACTACTTCGATTGCTTTAGCTTCCTTATTGTTTTTTCTTTTTATTTTTCGATAATAAACCTGTCTGTCTATCCCGAACAAATTACAGGCGAACATTATTGTTTGCTGTTCTTTGTCTTTAAAATGGTCGATTGTTCGGGTGGAGAGTTTTTTCGTATATCAATTTTATATTCTTCTTCTGCGATATCAATCATCATATCAAAAATGATTGCTTTTTTATCTGCAACAAAGGCTTGTCTCTCCAGTAAGGACTTCTGCTTCTCTAGAAGTTTTACTTTGGCTTCAA
>NZ_AUDO01000026.1 GCF_000425505.1 Flavobacterium frigidarium DSM 17623
GAGCTTTTTAAAAGCCTGACAGCAATGTCAGGCTTTTTTGTTTTTAATTAATAAATACATTGATGGCACAACAAGTCCCGATAGCTATCGGGGGTTTTTTGTTTTTACTCGATAAGTAAAGATTAACAATATAATATCCTTGGTTCTCCCGATAGCTATCGGGGCAAGAGAGTGAGCTTTTTAAAAGCCTGACAGCAATGTCAGGCTTTTTTGTTTTTAAATGATAAATAATAACTAACAATATAACATCCTTGGTTCTCCCGATAGCGATTGAGGCAAGAGAGGGAGTTTTTTTATAGGCCTGACAGCAATGTTAGGCTATTTTGTTTTTAATTGATAAATAGGTGCTGGTAATACAACAAGCCCCGATAGCTATCGAGGCTTTATTATTGTAAAAAACTTGTCATTTGAAATTACAACGGTTTCATCGACATTAATTTCAACTACTACTGGGAAAAACTTTTTATTAGTTAGAAAACACTTTTCTAATTCTTTATTTTTAATTAGAAATATTAAAATGTCTCTATAAGATTTTAGTGTAACTTTTAATTAAATTGCACGAAACAATAAAGAAAATTTTTGGATCTAGAAAATTCTAATCGAATTATAAAATTCAAATTATAATTAAAAAATAAATTCAAAAAATCACTAAAAATGGTGATTGTTTCTATAGAAAAATTAACTTTAATTTGTCTTGCTTAATATTTACTGTGAATTCTATTTTTTAAAATATTAAAAAATAGATATTAGCGCCTGCAAAGTCTCATAATAGTTATTTAAATCGTTTACTCCTATTTAATCAAGCTATGATTTACAGGAATTATATAAACTTTTGAATACCTAGCATAATAGTTTGTAAATTTTAATTAAGATCAACTGTTTTTTTTTGGTAACAAATTATTTACTTAAAATCTGCAGTAAAAAACATTTCTTTTTAAAAAAAAATTACAAATATTTATAAAATGAAAAATAAATGACAACTAATTTAACAGTTATAGATTTTTTCTGTGGAGCTGGTGGCTTTTCAGAAGGATTTAGACAACAAGGATTTAAAATACTATATGGTTATGACCACTGGAAACCAGCTGTAGAAACATTTAACCATAATTTCAATTTAAATTGTGAAATTAAAAATATTCTTGATTTCAAAAAATCAGTTGAAGAAATTGAGAGCTTACCTGATACTGATGTAATTTTAGGCAGTCCTCCTTGCGTTAGTTTTTCTAGTTCAAATAAATCAGGAAAAGGAGATAAATCATTGGGTCTTGAATTAACCGAAGCTTTTTTAAGAATTGTTGCAATAAAAAAACACAAGCCTGATTCTATTCTAAAAGCTTGGTTTATGGAAAATGTTGTAAATAGTAAGAGATATTTACAAACGTCATATACCTTTAAAGACCTTGGGCTCACAGAATGGGCTAATAATAATAGGATTGGTCCTAATAATATTGCTATTAATCTTTTTGAAAATAGTGCAATAATTAATTCCGCAGATTATGGATCACTACAAGCTAGAAAAAGAGTTATATCTGGCGAAATTATAAAGAGAAAAAAGTTAGTAATTCCACAAATCACAAATCAACAAAAAGAGTCTAATCTTAATCTTCCACTATATAATTCGTTAAGTAAAATTAGAAATCACTTCCCTTCTCCATATGATAAAGAAAGTAACGACTTAATCAAAGACATCCAGTATCCAATAGAAATTCAACAAGATAAGATAACCGATCATTTCTACGATACAGGCATTTATGAAGCAGAATGGAGATTTTCCAAACATTACAAAACTAACCATCCATTTATGGGGAAGATGTCTTTTCCTGAAAACGAGAATAAACCTAGTCGAACAATTACAGCAACAAAAATTGCAAATTCAAGAGAATCAATAATTTATAAATCTGAAATTAAGAGAAAAGGTGATGGTGAATATAGATTACCTACTGTTAGAGAGGCAGCTATAATAATGGGGTTTCCCATAACATATCAATTTATAGGTTCTGAGAATACTAAATGGAGATTAGTCGGAAATGCAGTTTGTGCATCCGTAAGTAGAGCATTTGCAAGAACAGTTATAAATGAATTAGGAACCAAAGTTGGAAAAACAATAATAGTTGAAGATTCTCCAAATTTAAAAGGAGTATTAAATTTAAATAATTATAATTTAAAAGTTCTAGACAATCCGCCTATTAAGAATAAGAATGCAAGGTTTAGATGGCAACCTGTTAAAGAAGGGAATATGACAGTTACACTTTCTAATTACAATATTGAAAAAAATACTAAAGCAGATGAAAATTGGAGAACCTCAATACAGTATGGCACGGGTAAAGGATTCCCTATTCAGCATGTAGGTGATCTATACTACAAGCAATTAGAGTCCATTATTTCTAAAATTAAAGGTGGCCATAAATTTTTAAAAGTAATCAATAATGGTTTTTTGGAAAAAATAGGTAGTTCAAAAGAGCTTCAAGAAATGTTTGAATTACAAAAGTCGATTGGTGGCTTATTGGAGCCAACTCGACTTGTTGATGAATTAGGTAGCATTATTCAAAACATTATAATAGAGGAGCCAAACTTTACACAAATCAATACTACCATTTTTCTAAAAAATACGGTACCAACAAGACAACTTTTTGCTTTGTATGCCATTAATAAAATAGCAACTGTTGCTAATTCAAAATAAAAAATATGCCAATACATTTTATTGACAATTATGCTAAACAAAATTTAGAAACTACCATTATTAATCAAGATGGAAATACCCTATTTGGTGAACTTTGGTTATATGAACAATTTCTTTCCTTTAATAACAATCAATTTGTTGAGGATGAAATTTGGTATTTTAAGCATAACTATAATTTATCAACTCATCCATCTAGCAAAAGAAAAGTTGAAGGTCAAGTTGATTTTCTTTTACTTTCTAAACAAGGGTTGTTAATAATTGAAGTAAAAGGTGGCGGTCTAAGAGTTGACGAAAATGATTGCTATTTCTCTTCAGGTGGCGGTAAAGAATATGAAACTCAAAATCCATTTACTCAAGCTAAAGAATACGTCCATACTTTTAAAAAACTGATTGACTCTTCTGTTTTTGTTTACCGAGCAGTAGTTCTTCCACACGAAGCTGGTTTCATTTTAAAAAGTCCTCAGTTAGTTGGTTATAGAGATATATTCTTTTCAAAAGCCGATATTACAGGTTTGAATGAAAGAGCAATTCAAACTATTTTTTTCAAGTTTATTAATGAATTAGGAAGAAAAGCAAGAATTAGAATGATAAAGGAACTATTCCCTAATTTAAGTACCGAAGTCATTTCAAAAAAGGCTTACGAGCAATATCCTGAATTGAGTTCAAAAGAATTAAAACGATTGAAATCTGAGCTTTTCCCAACACAATCGACTTACGGTTATAATCCTGATAGAATAAATGCTGAATTAATTTTAAAAGAAAACTATGAAGTTTTAAAAGGTTTAAGTCGCAATAAAAATGTTATAATACAAGGAGCTCCAGGTACTGGAAAAACAGCTCTAGCAATAAAGTTTTTAGCTGAAAATTTATTAAAACAACAAAAAGGTATTGTCTTTTGTGCAAATAAATTGATTAGATCCAAATTAGAACATATTATCCTTAATGATTATCAACTAGACCCTAACAACATAGATTTTAGAATATTTTCGGATGTAGTAACGCAAGATAGTGTTACAGCTGATGTTGATTTTTTAATATTTGATGAGGCACAGGAATACTTTGATAAAGGACTATATGATTTCATCGAGAAAATAATTTCAAAATTAGACAAACCTAAGATTTTAGTTTTATATGACCCTGATCAAGCAATTGCATCTAATCTGAAGGAGTTAGCTTGGTATACAGATTTCTTTATTGAAATTGGATATACACACTATCATTTTAATGAGAATTATCGTTGCGCCCAAAATATAGAAATAGGAGAAATTTCAAATTGCTTATTGTATAATGAATATGGTAAAATAAAAAACAAGTATAAAAGTAACTTGATGTGTGTTGATGATTTAAAGCAAAAGTTAGAATTATTTAGCTTTATTTTAAATGATGTAAACTTTACAAGTTCGGAAAAAATCATACTAATACATAGCAATTTAATTGAAGATTTCATAAAAATAGTAAGTGATTACTTTTACAGAGATATTGAAGAATTAACAGAAGCCAACATTAATATTTCTTCAAATAAAGTTAGATATAGTAGTCCTATTAAATACCGTGGTTTAGAAAACGAATCGGTTTATTTAATTACTAAGGAATTAAATGATAACACCAAAGTTCAAAATTATATTGGAGCAACTAGAGCAATGAATTCACTTAAAATTATATTATGGAAGTAATATTTGATAAAATTCATGATGTGGTTCTGGAGACTTTAGAAATTCAAGATAGAAAACCTTATATTCTAGAAGTGATTGGCAAATGGTATTATGACTTTTTGATATCAAACCAAGAAAAATTAACTCTTTACTTACCTTGTTATGATGAAAATTTATTGAATATAATTTATGATTACGTTCGTCTATTTTCACTTACCTATAGACTTTTAAAAAAGAATCCAGTTTCGAATTTTGAAGGTACTTGTCTCTTAAACATCTTTGATTATAATACAAAAAGAAATAATTTTAGTTCTGGTATATCAACAATTGACTTTGTGAAAAAGTCTGGTAATTTCTTGATATGGTCAGATAATATCGCAGTTGAAACAAATAGATTTTTGCCAATATTTCGTAAAGAACAAATTGAAAATTCCCATTGGCGTATCACATATAATACATTTAAGTTATTTAAAAGCATAAGTAATCAAAGATTGATAAATCATCCAATTGTAATTGATTTTAATTTTGATATATGTCTGTCAATTCAAACCGGAGAACAAATTAGACCTTATGAGTATATTCTTTTTAATACTTTAAAATATAATTCTGATATGTCTTTAGAAGAAGTTATTGAATATGAGGATGAATCTTGCAAACAAGACATTGTAAATCTTTTTACACTAAAGTATCCTTATCACAAAAACATTCATGATTACCTGTCAAATATTGGAAAAAAGAAATTTGATTTAAATATTAATTCTCGCTTCTGTTACAATAATTTACAAGAGCATGATATTATTTTATTACCAGAGGAGATTAAACCTAACAATACTAACTTACCTGTATTAATTCCTGATTTTAAAATATTTGACACTAATCATAATTTAGAAATATTTGAAATTTTAAGTAATTTTAAAGTCCATTGGAATGAATATGAGTTTAATAAATTTACTAATCCATTCCCAAAATATTGGTTTTTATTTATTAATCCATCACTCCCAAAAGAGGATTGGTTTAAAATGTTTAAAATTGATTATCCTATTGTTGCGGAAAAACCAATAATTAATGAAATAAAAAAAATAATTTATTTATTACATGAATTGGATTGGGGTAAACAATTAATTAATGATATAAATAAACCAGTACTATTGTTACCTGAAATAAAAGGGACTCGAAAGAAAAAATTAGAGAAATCATTAAATTCATTTAAACACTATTTACATGATTTAAATAGTAGCGTACTTTTTATTGATAATAACGAAATTGATTACTACCTCAATGAAAAAAATATATTGTTATTAGATGCCTTTAACATTATTAATCTAGTCAATTTACTTTCAAAAAAATCTGACTTTAATATAATAATTCCTGATTTCATATATTTTAATTATCAGCCTTGGATAAAATATCATATTTTAAATTATCAGTACGAACCATTATTGAATCCTATTAGAGAAGATATTGATGCTCAATTTTCTAACAACAAAGAAAAATATCAAAAATATAAGTTAGAATTAATTCAAAATATAAAAAAAGATATAATAAATTACAGAAAGAAATACAAGCAAGAGAATATTGAAATTGAAATTGTAAATATTGAAGGTGAGGATATTATTTTTTATAATGATGAAGAAATTGAGTTCAATAACAAAGTGAAAAAAGAAAATGATAACAAGGAGTATTTAATACATACCATTCAAGGTATAGAATATGTTGAAAAAGGAAATACTACTATTTTATTTAGAAAAAACACTCTTATTTCAAGTTGTGTTTCTCAATTAAATATTGGTGATAATTTTATTTTACAAAGAGAAGTAAGTTCAACTATAATTAGAGATAATTTAGTAGACAAACTAAGTAAAATACCTGATACAGTAATTGGTTTTCAAATGCAATTATCAAAGTACAATAATGTTTATAACAAATTAAAGAAATTAGGTCTAGAATACATTGGCGGTAGTAATTATTTCAATAAAAAATATATAATTGAGACAAAAGATTATAATAAAGACCGATTTATTTTACCAAAGAAGAAAGAGCATTGGAAAATTATTTGCGAATTTTTAGGAATTAATACAAATGATATGTTTCAAGCATGGATTGCCCATTATGGAAGAAAACATTTGAATGAAATAAAAAGAATATACAAACAAATATATGATTTGTGTTTGCAAAACAATTATTTAAGTGAAATTGAAAACCCTGATTTAATATTAAAAGCTTCTATATATATTGAAAATAATATTTCAATATTCGAAAACGATGAAGAAATTAACACAAAAGAAATAGCAAAATCAATTCTATCTTCTATGACAAATGAAATAAATTTTCAAGAAGTAAAAGAAATAAAAATTTTAAATTGATGAATGATTTTAGAAAAAAAAGAAATAGTCTTGAGTTATTTGTTCGTGAGCAGATAATTGGACCTGGTGCCTTTAACAACCGCTTTTTCTTTTTAGAAAAATGGGATACAAGTGAATTCAACGGAATTGACTTTAAAGTCAAAAATGTAAATGCACTTGATAACAAGAGTGAAATTTTAGCTGAGGTTCCTGCTTATCAATATAGTTCTGCAATTCTTTTTCCTGAAACAAGGATATCAAAAGGAACGGAAACACAACTTAAAGAGAAATTCTCAGAATCGGATATTGATGGAGAAAATTCGGATACAGAGGATATAGAAAAGGGTGGAGATGATGATAGAAATATTGACAATACTGAGGAAAGTTTGATTAGTAAACAGCAGAATTATCCCAATTCTTTTGGTCTCTCATTTGTTGTAGGTAAAGAAACTAATTTGCAAAATGATTTGACCGTGAGTGTTTCATTTAGAAAATATCATAATATAAATAAAAAGGAATGTTTTAGTAGTAAACTATCTTGTTTAGTTTCTGAATATGATAATGAAATTGAAATTGCAATTGAGAATTACTTTAAACCTTTATTTGCATCAAATAGAAAAAATAACAACCTTTTTATATGTCTTAATCAAGAAATCAATAAGAATAATATTTATGATATAGATTATATTCATTTAAATAATTATTTCCAAGCAACTCTTTTAAAAACTATAGGTGATGTTTTCAAAACAGAAATAGTCGAACTTAAACAAAAAAATGGTGTTATATATTATGGTCTTAAAGGTGATTATGATTTGCAGTTTTATTCTATTTCAGAATCAATAAATTATAATGGTAATGAATATAAAAATGTAGCTTCACTATATGATAATAGCATAATTAATCATATCAAGGGTAAACTTAAAGAAGATTTATTTAATTATCCAAATTATAAAAAGCTTATAAAGGAAATCGAAATATTCAATCAGTTAAAAAACTATGTAACTGATTTAAAGTCTGTATACAAACCAAGAAATGCTTCTCCAATTTGGGAGGCAAAAACTTTTGAAAACATTTCAATCTCTTTACCAATTCATGATGGAACCAGTAAAATATTTAGATTAAATAATCAAGTTATTGATAATAACATTAAAGAGGTTTCAGATTTAATATATTCGGTACAATATATTCGTAAAAATGAAGAAATATTTGTTAAAATATTATTGATTAATAAGGCAAATATTATTCTTAAGGAAAATGAGCCACCACAATTAAACAAAAAAGATGAAGCAAACCTAAAGGCATATTTTGGTATTCAATTAAAGGTTAATGAGATTAAAGAAAATACTCTAAAGCAATATAATCCTCCTCAATTATTAGATTTTGATGAAGAAGATAACTTTAATAAGTTACTCTACAGAAATTGCCATGACTTCGGTGAAGGATACAACACATCTGTAAATTGGGGAAATACTGATAAATATAAGTTTATAAAAACAGAATTTCTTCCAGAACAAGAAACACCAAAAGTAGATTTTAAACCTAGTAAAATTGTTAATGGAAAAATAGTTACTAGAATTAAAAATGATTCCATTTTATCCATGCGATACCTTTCAACTTTATCTGACGTTAGGGACAGTGATGTTTTAGATGGTTTAAAAGATTTTGTGAATGAATACAAAATATGGATTGAAGAGAAGGAGAAAAATATTAATGATGAAAATTTACTTAAAGAAGCAGAAAAACAATTATTAAATAAACAACTATTAGCTTGTGATAAAGACCGTATTAGGTTAGAAAGAAACATTAAATTACTTAATAAAGATAAAAAAGCAATGGCTGCTTTCAGATTAATGAATACAGCTTTACTAATGCAAGTACATCATAAAAATGGCGTAGAAGAATCTGTAAAAGAAAAACGACAAGCTAGTTTTAGTTATAATAATACTGAAGAATATTACAAATCTTGTGAATACATCAAATATCCTTACACTTGGCGTTCATTCCAAATAGCTTTTATTTTACTAAACATTGATGCTTTTGTTCGACCTGATCTTGACGATAAAACTGTAGAAAACATATTCTCCAATGGATGGCCTGAAAGAAACGAAATAGCAGATTTAGTATGGTTCCCAACTGGTGGTGGAAAAACTGAGGCTTATTTAGGGATAATTGCATTTTTAATTAGTTACAGAAGATTTACTAAAGGAGTTAGAGGAAACGGCACAACAGTTTTAATGCGTTATACTTTGAGATTGTTAACATTACAACAATTTCAAAGAGCAACTATGTTAATTTGTGCATTAGAAGCTATCCGTAAAGATAGTTTTTCAATACCTAATTCTTATAGTCTAGGTGATTCTAGAATTACAATTGGTTTATTTGTTGGTTCTGGCTCATTGCCTAATCAATGGAAAGGCACAGGTAATTCAAATGACACAAGCATGGAGAAAGAACTTGAAAAAATAGGTTCTTGTATTGAAGTGGGTAAAGAAGTGAGTACAAATCTTCCATTTACTGAATGCCCATGGTGTGGTAGCGATTTATTTATTGATAAAGAATTAAGTAATGTTGCTACCTCAAGTCCAAAAGGAAAAATGGTTTATGGCGTAGATAATCAATTAAATATTTGTTGTAATAACTCATCTTGCACTTTT
Source organism: Flavobacterium frigidarium DSM 17623 (assembly GCF_000425505.1). GTDB lineage: Bacteria > Bacteroidota > Bacteroidia > Flavobacteriales > Flavobacteriaceae > Flavobacterium > Flavobacterium frigidarium. Next base: position 9,329 of record NZ_AUDO01000026.1, read on the forward strand.
AAAGGTAGAGGAAGAAATAGACCTCACGATGATTTTAGCCTGCCTCTAAGATTATTTGATGAGGATATTTATAAATACCCTCCAACACTACTTTTTGGGACGGTAGATAAATTTGCTGCTTTAGCAAATAATGTATCCACAAATACTTCAGAAAGAAATAAAGATTCTAGGAGATTATTTGGAAAAGGACACAATCATGACACTTTACCACCAGAACTAATAATACAGGATGAGTTACATCTTTTACTTGGCCCTTTAGGGTCAGCTGTAGGACTTTTTGAAAAAAGTATAGATTACTTATGTACAGAAAATGGTATAAAACCTAAAATAGTTACTTCTACAGCAACTACAAGAAATACAGATAAACAAATATTTGCTCTATTTAATAGACGATCTGAAATATTTCCAAAACAAGGGATAGTATCAGACGATTCATTTTTTGCATATTATGAGAGATTCATCGATGAGGAAGATGAGGAAAAATATATTTCAAACCGAAAATATATAGGGATTTTACCCGTGGGAAAAACCCAAGTTTGGATGCAATTAAGAATAGCTTCTATTTCTCTTACTCACAGATTAAAATATCTAAAGGAATGCTATTCAAATGATGAAATATTTGAAAAACCTGAATTATTAACTGAACATAAGGAAGTATTTGATTATTATCACACAGTTTTATCCTATTTTAATAGTTTAAAAGATGTAGGTAAGACACAATCACAATTAAGTCATTATTTACCAGGAGATGTAAATTTTGTTACAAAAAATACTATCACATGGAGCTTTTTAGATAAGCTAATTAGAAACGAAAGTGTTATTGATTATTCTGAACTTACAGGTAGATTAACAGGAGAAGATGTAAAGTCTAATCTGTCTAGCATTGAAAACAAATGGAGTCTAATTTCAAATGAAGATAACTTATTAAAATTAAATTCTAATAATCCTCCAGAGTTTGTGATATCTACAAATATGATTTCAGTTGGTATTGATGTATCAAGATTCAATACTATGATTATAAGTTCAATGCCAAGAAATATTGCAGAATATATCCAAGCTTCAAGTAGGGTTGCAAGAAGTAAAGAAGGAATTGTATTTACTATTCATCATCCATTTAGATCTCGAGACATTTCACACTATCAAAAATTTAAAGAATTTCACCAGAAATTTTACAGTTATGTAGAACCAATTTCAGTTACCCCATTTGCAAGTAAAGCAATGGAAAGATATTTAGCAATGTATTTATCAGTCATAATTAGACATGATGAGACTTTGATGCTAATGAACAATGCAGATGCGTGTAATATTAACGACATTAAAATTAATCAAATCAAACAGATGATTACTAATCAAATTAATGAAGTTGAAACCAATGCAATTAAACTAGACACTTATTTAAAAACAAGAACTCATAACGTAGAATCAAGTGTTGACGGTATTATTTCTGAGGAAGAGTTGGTAGATTTAAATAATAAAGTTGAAATGCTGTTAAATAATTGGGTTATTAGATTACAAGGTAGTGAGCCTAATCCTGAATTATCTTTTTATAAAAAAGACATGATTTTGAATTCTTTGTTTATTAGATTAAGTGACAATAATTACCCTGATCATTGGAAAGTTGGTTATTCACTAAGAGAAATTGACCCATCAGTAGTAATAAAAACAGTTCAACAATAAAATTATGTCAGCAAAACAATATTTTGATAATACACAAGCTAATGAAGCCATAAGTAAATTTAAACTTTTATCATCTTATGGTGGTCCTGGTTCAATAGTACATACAACATATGGCAGTATCATAGTTTCTTGTATCGAAGAATGGGGATTTTTAAAAAAAATACTGGATATTCAAAAACATGCGATTGATACTGGAGTAAAAGAAAAGGATATAAAAGATTATGTTATAAAACACGCAAAATTAGAGATGAACGGTAATATAGGTCTTTCAAATGATACTAGATTACTGAAATCTTTAATAAATAGAAAAGATTTAAATGAATTAAAATATTTAGTTCTTATACCTGATATTGCTGTTCAAGATTTTTCTAATAAAATTAAAAATAGCGGAAGTGAATTAGCAATTAATAGTTCATTTATGCCAAAAGTATTTTTTGATAAGAGCAAACGTTACAAGTTTTACAAAGAATGGTATAAAGAATGGTGCAAAAACAAGGAAAATGATGATCAATATGGTGCAAAATTTTTTCCTCCAAAATATAATACTGAAAATAGTATATCAAATTTAACTCAAGATAATATTGTCTTAATTTGTGATCATGGCCATATCAGTGATTTTCCATGGTCAAAATTTTTGAGATGGAGGACCGATTCTCCTATGGAAATAAATTCTGAAAAACCTATTGAATTATTTAAATCACAACCATGTTGTGGTACAGAAGATTCAAATACTTCCATAATTAAAATTACTTCAAGCACAGCCAACGCATCAGGTTTTGATGGAAAATGGCTAAAATGTGAAAGCTGTGGTAAACAAACCTCATTAAAAGGATTGATGAGTGTGAAAATTAAATGCCCAGGACACAAACCATGGGAAGCCATAACATCTAATAATGGTGAGCTTAAATATCATTCTGGAAATTCTAATTCAAGGTCTAAAATTCCGCCATTAGAAAATTGTTCATCAACGAAAGCGATGAAGGTAGCCTTAACAACAGGAAATAATTTATACTATTCTAGGACGCTTTCTAGTATATATATGCCTGACGAATTATTCTTAGATGAAAAAACATTAAAATTGAATTCTCTTGAACGAGAGTTGGAATTAGCTATGGATAATAAAAATTTCGAAGAGGCAATGAGAATAAATAGTATAATCACTTCGCTAAAGGCTGAAATTAAAAATAGTTCTTTAGTTGAAGAAATCCAGGATTCTGAAAAAGATATACAGTATCGCTTCGAAGAATATAAAGCTTTAGCATCAAAAGATGAAGATGAAATAAATGTTGATAAAGATAGTGAGCATTTAAAAGTAAAAGATGTCACTGCAAACATTGCTGGTTTAAACTTAGAGCAGTATTTTTCAAGAATACTTAGAATAGATAATATGAAAATTACTTCCGCTCAACTTGATTTTTCAAGAGTTGTTCCTTTAGATTCTGATGCCGATAATGTTATATCAAAAAATATTTTTAGCTCAAAACCTGATAGTGTCCAAGTATATCCGGTAGTTGAAAATTACGGAGAAGGAATCTTTTTTTCTTTTAATGAAGAACTAATTAATGAATTTTCAAGTTCCAAAGGAATAGAATCATTAAACGAAAATTTATGTGAATTACATCAAAAGAGCGATACTTTTTCAGAAGGTGCTATCAAATATGGATTAGAGAATAATTGGCAGTTATATCTAGTACATACTTTTGCTCATTTAATTATGCGAGAATTAGAATTCAAATGTGGTTATCCAACAGCATCTTTGTCCGAAAGAATTTATGTCTCAAATGATGAAAAATATAAAATGTATGGTTGCATGATATACACAACTGAAGGAGCTGAAGGAAGTATGGGAGGACTGATTGCTCAGACAAGACCAGATAATATAAAAAACCTTATTTTGAGTGCTATGAACAGATCTACTATTTGTAATAGTGATCCTTTGTGTTGGGAATCTGATGGTCAAGGATTATTCGAATTAAATTTCGCATCGTGCTTTTCATGTAGTCTTGTAAGTGAGACATCTTGTGAGCATCGAAATATTTATTTAGATAGAAGAATTTTAGTAGATGAAAATAATGGTTTCTTTAAAGAATTAATAAAATGAGTTTTTTTTCTAAAAATGAGAATTTCATCAAAATCAAGTTTCATAGTGATATGAGGGGAATGTCTTTAGAGCAAAAGATATTTCATTATAATAAATATTTAAAAAAAGATACCTTAAAAAGATTAAAAGAGTATTTACAAAGGTCTGAAGAAGAACTTAAAAATGAAGATTTAAATAGTGAAGATTTTAACTTATTTACTTCATCTCAAAATGAACTGCAAAATAAAACAAGAGATTATTTAGAAGTTATAGATTTACTAAAAGATTTTGAATTTGAATCAATTTTAAACTCAATTTACTTTGAAGGTTTTAATAAACAATTACTATCTGTTCTTGGTGAGCAATTAATTAAAAGCAAACCTATTGATTTCCAAGATAAATTTTTGATTTTAAATCCATTAAAAAATAATGAAGATTTAGCGAAAATAATTTTAACTGAACAATTAAACTTAACAAACAACGATTGGTTGATAGAAAGTGTTAACCAAAATCCAATAGTAAAAAAACTAACCGTATGGATAGGATTGAAATTAATTGAAAAAAATTCAGAATCTGAAATTACGCTAGTATTATTTCATTACGCTAAATTTTGGAAAACAAAATATTCAAATCCTTATAATGAGATAAAAGGTATTGTATTATTAAATGATTTGATTTTAACTTTAAATAAAGAACTTCAAAATTTGAAAATAAATTTCAAAATAGTTTTGAATGAATTATCTAAGATACTTGACTCTTTACTTTTTAATATTAATTCACCTCCATTTTTAGAAAACGAACTCACTTTAAGAAACTCAAAAGTGCCAGGATATGGGAAAAAGTTGAATGAATTTAATTTATTACTAGAACAATCATGTAAATATTTAGTTAATTATGATAAACTTTCTAATAAAGAGCTCTTTAAAAAGTATTTTGATGCAGATGAATCAATTCAAAAATTGATTTTTGAAATTATTAAGAATAGATTTTCAAATGAATACATTCCAAATAGTTATGACATAGATTATTTTAATGAAAATTATTTGCAATGTATAAATGATAGTCAAAAATTAAATGAATTTTATAATCGAATTAATTATCTTTTTGAATTGAAAACTTATTAAATGACGATGTTTTAGAAAAATTGGATAAACAAAATGAAAAAAGAATATATTGTAAATATCATTTAAGAACACGCAGTTAGCTTACTATATTGTGAATCTGAAGGACAAGGGCATTTTGATTTAAACTTGCATGTTTGTTTGTCTCTTCCTTAAGTATCACAAACAGCTTGTGAAGAAACGAACTTAGGTCTGCATAGAAGATTATTAGTGGATGAAAAATTTGAGTTTTTATGTTATACTATTCCATTTCTCACTTACTGATTGAATTAATCATTTTTCTTTATAAAATCTCTAAAGTAATATCTATTTCATTACCATACACTTAACTGTACGCATCCAGTTTTTATGAGAATTCAATGAAATACTTGTCAGTAGACGCCTTGTAAATATCAAATTTAATAGTATCTTTGCATCTCTCTATTACTGGCAACATTGTCTGCTAGAGCTTTAAAACAAATTACATTTGTTTTAAAGTAAAATATACAGTTTCCTTCTTAGCTCAGTTGGTTAGAGCATCTGACTGTTAATCAGAGGGTCCTTGGTTCGAGCCCAAGAGAGGGAGCTTTTTAAAAGCC
>NZ_AUDO01000027.1 GCF_000425505.1 Flavobacterium frigidarium DSM 17623
ATGTTTCTCGAAGCGGGTGCAAAAGTAATAAACTCTTTTAATTCTCACAAGCTTTTTTTTAAAATAATCTGAAAATAAATTTTCAACTCATTTCGTTTTGCTTGCCATCATGTAAAGAACTTATTCGCTGTTGCGGGTGCAAAAGTAGGTAGTTTAAACCGATAAACAATACACCAAAACCGCTTTTGTTTACTTTATTTTTAAAACACTGTTTAACTTATTGAAAATGTATTATTTGAGGTTAGACTAAAATGAGCTTTTTTTTCGGTTTGTAGGATTAATCGACAGATTAAGAGGCAAAGTCTCTACCTAATCATGTAAATTAAAGATTCAATCGCACTCATTATATAACTTGATCAATCAAACACTTCTTAATCTCGTTTCTAATCTTACAAGGGTTATCAAAATATAATGGAGAAGCACAGTACACTGGTCACCGCCCAACCCTAGCCCTGATAGTAGTGGAAATCCTTTTATATATACTCGATGGTAATCGAGTATATATAAAAGATTGCAGCGGATAGCAGGAAATAGCTCCTAATTAAAATTTGGGAAATATTAATCGTAGCGAATTGCTTTCACTGGAGAGATTTTAGTGATAATGTATGATGGGATTAGTAGAACTAAAAAGCAAACTACAATTGTAAGTAGATTTAATAAAAGAATATAGCCGAAATTTAAATAAACAGGCGCCTGATCGACATAATAACTTTCTGGATTAAGCTTAATGACACCAAAGTATTGCTGAATTAGCAGAATAGTTATCCCAATTAAATTTCCCCAGAATAGTCCACGGAAAATTAAATAGGAAGCATTGTATAAAAATATTTTTCGAACCGTCCAGTTATTTGCACCAAGTGCTTTTAATATTCCGATCATTTGAGTTCTTTCTAAGATTAAAACTAGTAAAGCCACTACCATATTTATAGTTGCAACTATAATCATCACAACTAATATAACAACGATATTAAAATCGAATAACTGTAACCACTCAAATATATAACTATACTTTTCAATAATTGTTTTAGTATCTAGAGTAGAACCTGTTTGCTCGTATACCTCTTCACCTACCTCTTTGATTTGGTCAAAGTCTTTTACAAAAACTTCAAAAGCCCCCACTTGATCAGCTTTCCATTTATTGATGCGCTGAATGTGTCGAATATCCCCTACTATATATGTAGCATCAAACTCTTGAAATCCCGAATTAAATATACCTGTAATTTTAAATCTCCTGATGTTAGGTAACTTGCTCTCACCCTCCTTCATAAAAAAAGTATTGAAAGCGTCCCCTACTTTTAATTTTAGGCGATTTGCCAGAAACTGAGAAATAACAACTTCTTCATTTAAGTTGTTTTGATAATTAGGCAATGTACCAGCTATAAGGTACTCTTGAATGTTGTCCCACCTATAATCTGACCCTACTCCTTTAAAAACAATTCCTTCAAAAGCAGTTTCGGTTCTAATGATACCTGCCTTGCTTGCAATTGCTTGAATGTGATCTACTCCAGGGACAGCAGTAAATTTAGGATAGAAAGTTTGATTCTTAGAAACTGGCGTCAGAGTAACCTCTGATTGATTGCTATCAAAATTAGAAATGATAATATGCCCGTTGAATGCCGCTATTTTTTCACGAATTTTTTGTTGTAGACCAATTCCAGTTGCAACAGATATAATCATCATGATCATTCCAATAGCAATTGCTGCGATAGCAATTTTTATAATAGGAGCAGATATACTACTTTTATAATCTTTGGCCGTTACCAGTCTTTTTGCAATAAAATATTCTAAATTCAATTTTTTTTTCGTTTCGGATTTGGTTTCAAAAATACAGCTAAAACACGAATTACACTAACTTATTCTATACTACCTAATATGAATTTATTTATAAAGAAAATCGCTTTATCAATCCTTCCTTTTTCTATTGTAATCGCTTGTTCCAGTTTTATGAAGTCAAATGAAAAAGAAAACATAAATAGCAAATCGAGTTCATCAACTACTATAGCAATTATAAATAATCCCACAGTAGCAGCGGTAAAGAAAACTCTCGCGATTGAAACAGGTGCAGATAACTACATTAAATATTTACCACTTTTAAAAAACAAGAATATAGCTGTGGTAACAAATCAATCTGGAATATTATCTTCAAACATTCACTTAGTTGATTTTTTACTTTCGAAAGATATAAAAGTCAAACGCATATTTGCGCCTGAACATGGATTTCGTGGTACGGCAGACGCGGGCGAACATATAGTAGATGGAAAAGATGCAAAAACAGGATTAGATATTATATCGCTGTATGGCAACAATAAAAAACCGAAAGCTGAACAATTAATTGGTATTGATATTTTGATTTTTGACTTACAAGATGTGGGAGCACGGTTTTACACTTATATTTCGTCACTACATTATATCATGGAAGCTTGTGCTGAAAATGGGATCCAACTTATTGTACTTGATCGCCCGAATCCAAATGGCGCTATTGTTGACGGACCAATCTTAGAAAAAGCTTACACTAGTTTTGTAGGAATGCACCCCATTCCCTTACTGCACGGAATGACTATAGGCGAATATGCCCAAATGATTAATGGTGAAAAATGGTTGCGAAATGGAATTCAATGTAATCTAAAAATCATTAATTGTTCAAATTACACTAGAAATATGTCTTACAGTTTGCCAGTAAAGCCATCACCAAATTTACCTAACGATCAATCTATTAATTTGTACGCTAGCTTATGTCTGTTTGAAGGTACAAATGTGAGCGTGGGCCGAGGAACCGAAAATCAATTTCAAGTTTATGGTTCCCCTTACTTACCAAAAAGCAACTTTAGTTTTACACCAAAACCAAATTTGGGAGCATCGAACCCGCCATATAATGGTATTACTTGTTACGGTGAAAACTTATCAGGTATAGCCAAAGTAAATCAACTTGAATTAAAATGGATTATTAAAGCTTATGAGATGACCTCTAATAAATCAAAATTCTTTAATTCTTTTTTTACAAAATTAGCTGGAACCAAAAAACTACAGCAGCAAATTGAGAGCAACGTTCCTGAAAAAACTATAAGAGACAGCTGGAAAGAAGGTTTAGCACACTTTAAGAATACTAGAGAAAAATACTTGATTTACAAATAAAACTATAGTGGTAACTTTTTCTTCATTGCTTCCACAATATTAAATGCTACTGGACATATTGAAACATTTACTAGAGTAAGATCAGTTATTTGTTGAAATTTCTTGCGATCTGTATGTGGAAATTCTCGACAAGCCTTTGGTCTCACATCATAGATCATGCATTCATTTTCATGATCCAAAAAAGTACATGGAACAGATTGTAAAACATAGTCTTTATCTTCATCAATACGTAAATGCTGCTCAATAAATTGTTGTGGCTTTTGACGCAAATATTTAGAAACACGCTCGATATCTGCTAAGGTGAATAGTGGGCCAGTTGTTTTACAGCAGTTTGCACACTTTAGACAATCCGCTTTCTTGAATTCGGCATCGTGAATATCCTGCATGACATAATCTAAATTCTTAGGCGTTTTCTTTTTAAGCTTATCAAAATACTTTTTGTTTTCGATATGCGTATCTTTGGCCAGTTTTCCGAGTTCGTTTAATGAAGGTTTCAAATGTTGTCTTTTTGTTTTTTGCAAAATTACTCATTTTAAAACAATGTTCTTGGCTTAATACATTTTGAATTTTGACATCCTAATTATGAAAGACCTTTTTGGCAGAGCCATCCTTGATTATCAAACAAATAATCAGCCTGAAAATTTGATTACCGAAACTACTATATCCGAGGAGGACGAGATGGATGTTAGTTATCTTTTTCGAAAGTACAGCGACATGCCGCAAATTGAGCAAAAAGCGTTAAGCCTCGCACGAGGAACGGTTCTGGATATTGGTTGCGGTGCAGGGAGTCACAGCCTATATCTACAAAATGAATTAAACTTAACAACAACAGCAATTGACATATCAAACAACGCAATCAAAGCCTGTGTATTAAGAGGAATCAAAGATGCTCGTGTTCAAGACTTCATGACATTACAAAATGAAAAATATGACACCATCCTATTATTAATGAATGGTACTGGAATTTGTGGTAAGTTAAAAAAGCTACCTGAATTTCTCCAACAATTGAAATCACTTCTAAATCCCGGTGGACAAATTTTAATTGATAGCTCTGATATCATTTATATGTTTGACGAAGATGAAGACGGCGGCAAATGGATACCTTCAGATAATGACTATTATGGCGAAATCACTTTTAACATCTCCTATAAGAGAGAAAAAGAAAAACCCTTAGATTGGCTTTACTTAGATTATAATACTTTGCAAAATGCGGCTTTCGCCAATGGATTAAAATCAGAACTGATAATAGAAGGAGAACATTATGACTATTTAGCCAAACTGTCCGTCTAGAAACTTATCATCAGAAGGTAAATCAAAAGACTAACAAGATGTGTTATTAAAGAAGTAATAGCGTTAATTATTCTATTGATGAATAACCATATACACAAGAAAGCCAAATAGAACGTATCTATTTGGCTTTCTTGTTTATCCTTGCATCTAAGAATTTTATTTTACATATACTTAGACATTAATGTCTGTAATCCTGCGCCCCAAGTTTGAGATGCTGCCATAATCTTTTGTGTAAAAACACCCATATTACCGCTCATTTTCTTCCCTACCGGACTTTCATAAAAAGCAATCATATCATTGATATCTTTTTCAGTGTACATATCAATATATATATCTGCCATTGAATCATACAATGCTGGCAATGTAGCGTCAAATTCTTTCAAAAAATCTGCTTGCTTAGCTGTTGGAATCATCTGGATCACTTGATCTTTTGCTACTTTAATTGATAGATCACTACCGCTTAAAGTAATCAGCTTCATTACTTGAGCTTTTGTCGGAGCAGTTTGAGCAAATCCGAAATTGATAGCGAACACCACAAAGGTCATTAAAAATAATTTTTTCATAATAAGTTAAATTATAGTTTGATTAATTGATACGAATATACAATTTAAATATAAGTTTTTACCTATGGAATATTCAAATATTTATGCGTTTGCAGTGACACTCTCCATTTAGGATTATTCATTACATAGTCCACTATGAGTGGCGTCATTTCTTCTTTCTTACTCCATTCTGGTTGCAGAAACAAAATTGCGTTTGAATTCACCAAAGCCGCTTGCTCCTCAGCAAAAATAAAATCATGCTTATTATGAATAATTACTTTTAATTCGTGTGCATTTGCATAAACTGTCTCTGTAGGTAATTTATTTTTCTTTGGTGATAAACAAATCCAATCCCAAGTTCCTGATAAAGCATAGGCACCAGAAGTTTCAATATGAACTTTTCTATTGTTCTCTTTTAATTTTTGTGTCAATAAAGTCATGTCCCACATTAGCGGCTCACCTCCAGTTACGACAACTGTTTCTGCGTATTTACTAGCATTAGCTACTATTAAATCTAACGCTGTAGGTGGATGTAATTCAGCATTCCAACTTTCTTTTACATCACACCAGTGACATCCAACATCGCATCCTCCAATTCGAATAAAATAAGCTGCTGTACCTGTATGATATCCCTCACCTTGAATCGTGTAAAACTCTTCCATTAGTGGCAACATTGCTCCTTTATTTACTTCTAACTGTATTTCTTTTGATAACATTTTATTAATTTAAAGTGCAAAGATAACTAAATAAAAATGACTTGTTTGAGCAGTAGGATAGATTTGGCATAAAACAAAAAACCCGATAGTAATATACTATCGGGTTTCTCAAAAAAATTAAAATCTACTACTTGTTAAGAATACTCAATGATTGAGTAGCGTAAGCATTTGCAGGATCAATTGCTAAAGTTTTTTGGAAAAACTCTTTAGCTTTCACTTTATCAAAGTTAGCATATCCTGCAGCCATTGTGTTATAACACTCAATAAGCTTCGCTTTTACAGCTGGCTTAGCCAATTCTTCAGGTCCTTTTTTAGTAACGATATCAATGTATTGTTGGTAGTACATAATCATTGCTTTGTCATCCCCTAACAAACTATTAGTTCTAGCACGAGATAAATAAACATCTTGTGTATCAGGTGAAGCTGTAATTACATTTCCATAAGCGATATCTGCTTTTTTCAAAGCTACGGTATCTTTTACAACATCTGCACCAGCGTTATCAAAGTAAATTGCATTACCTAAATAGTAATTATCATATAAAAAAGTATTTGTTTTAGGATTAGAAGTTGCAATTTCTAAAATTGCAGCTGCTTCTTTGTAAAGTTTCTTTTCGTAAAGATCTTTACCAATTTCTCCTAATTCGTTTGTTACTGAAATTTCAATATCAGCGGCTTTTTTAATGTCAGTAACACCTGCTTGGAATGCAGTTGGGTCAATAGCAGTTCCGTCAGCGTTTGTACCTTTTTTGATTTTAGCTAAACCTAAGTACATATAATCTAAGTTGATAATCTTGTTATCAGGATTAGCAGTATAATCTTGTAAAGATTTAATTGCTACATCTACATTACCATTTTGATAAGCTGCATATCCTAAGTAACGTAATATACGTGGATTCACCTTATCTAATTCTTTCATTTTGTTAGCCTCAACTTCTAAAGCTTTGTAATCCTTTGCTAAGATCAAGAAATCTGCATGACGCATACGAGAAGCTAATGAATAATCTGTCAAAGTCATATATTTCTCGTAGTAACCAAGTGCTTTTTTCAAATACTCATCTTGTCTACCAGGAACATTTAATCCCCATAAATAATACGTTTCAGCTAGCTCACGATAAAGCGGTCCGTAATTAGGATTTGTAGCCAATACTTCATTATAAGCTGCAACTGCTTCAGTATATGCTTTTGCACCTTTTAATAATACTCCTAATTGCACCTTAGCTCTAATTAAACTATTATCTGCTTGAAATGCATTTCTATAATTTGAATATGCTTGATTTTGGTTTTTATCACCATAGTAAGCGTCTCCTAGAGCAAGTAAAATTTGAGGCTCTTGAGCATTTTTCTCTTTAGCTAATTCTAAAGTAGCTAACGCACTTTTGTAATCAGGATTTGTAGAATTCATGTATGCTCTCGCTACATATTGATATTCTTCAAAATCTTTTCTTCTCATTTCTTTGATTGCTGAGTTAAAATTAGCTTTAGCAGCAGCCACATTACCAGAGTTTAAGTCAATTTGACCTAAACCAATATTATTGAAATGCGCGTCATTCTTAGCAGTTAATCCTGACTGATAACTCATCTTAGCAGAGTCACTCACATTTTGATATAAATATACATTTCCTAATAAGAAAAACGCTTTCCCTTCAGAAGGATCAGATTTTACAATTGACTTCAAAGTTACCTTCGCATCTTGGTATTTTTCGGCGTCAATTTCTTTTTTAGCTTGGTCAATAGTTTGAGCATAACTAGCCGTCATCCCGGCTAAGAAAGCAACTCCTAGAATTTTAAATTTGTTCATTTTAACTTTATTTGATTTATTGTTATTCATTTTCTTTGTCATTTTGAGATTTGTTCTTAAATATAAGTTTGCGTCCTGGAATACGTTCTGGGTACAAACCCGACTTCAAAATTATCCTTTGCCCTACGTCTCCTGCTACGAATGATGCAAAACCCATTCCAAGCCCAGAGAATCCTTGACAATTTATAATATACAAATCACGTGCCAAAGGGTACGTTTCTTCGGCAATATTATTTTGTGTAGGTGCAATATAAGCATCTCCTTTTAAACCTTTAACGCTAATTGCTTTAATTTTATTTACATAATCTTTACCTGCAGCAGTGGGTTGATACAACCAATTGATTCCTATCACGCCAATCATACCATCATTCTCAGCTACAAACTTAACAACCTCCTCTGTACTTTTAAAAGAGAATACATTTTCTTGTGGTAAATCCTTTAAACCAGAAAGTTGATTAATCATTCTCACAGAACTCGAATTTGGATTATCAAATACTAAACCTTTAATATTTGTTCCTTTCTTTCCGTTCATAAAAGAAATAACATCCTGTAAAGCAACCAAGGTGTCATTTGATGATTTATTGGCAATGAATGCAACTGCATCTTTACCAATTTTAGTAATTTTTGGAAGTATTTTTCTTGCCTTAAAATTATTTATTTCATTTTCAGTTAAGGTGCGAGATAAGATTGCGATTGCTGAAGTATCATTAAGAAAAGCTTGGATAACCTCCCCTTCAGATTTTGCGATCATGTTTATTTTAGCATCATACTTACTTTCAAATATAGTAATTTGATCTTCTATAACAGGTTTAAAGGACTCATCAACTAATATTGTTGCAGTTCCTTTCAAAATAGTTTCTTCCTTTGCTTTCTCATCTTTACATGAATTAAAGAATAAGGAAATTACTATGGTAGCCATTATTAAAGCAGAAATATTAAAGCGTTTTTTCATGTGTCAGTCTTTATTTGAGTAAATAATTCGTACGAATCTAATGAAGGAATATACTATTAATAAGATTCCAAAAGCGACCCTATACATTCTAGGCATATCTAAAGGAAATTTCTTCATAAAGATAATAAATAATCCTAAAATAAAATAAAAGACAAAAAACAAAATCCCTATAACGAGAAGAAATCGCTCTTTAGGCGATTTCTTCTGAATATTTTTTACGATATTATCTAACATTAATCTGCAGTTTGAATAGTAATTGGTAATGAGTATAAAACCCTTACTGGCTTTCCATTTTGTATTCCAGGACTCCATCTAGGAGTTTTGTTTAAAACTCTGATAGCTTCTTTCCCAGTTCCGTAACCAATATCTCTTAAAACTTTGATATCAGTCAATGAACCATCTTTTTCTACTACAAAAGTCACATAAACTTTTCCTTTAAGACCCTCTTCTTCTGGTGCACGGTAGTTATCCGCTACAAATTTGTAGAATTTAGCCATACCTCCAGGAAATTCAGGTTTTACTTCAATTCCTGCTGTATTGTAAATTTCATTATCTACCGCATCAACAACTTGAGCTGGTCCTTTACCTACAGGAGCAACAGTTAAAACTGCATCTGGATCTCCTTTTATAGTTTCAGCACCAATTTTTTTCTCCTTGATTTCAACGATTTTTGGTGGCTCTTCTGTTACTTCTTCTGCCTTAGCTACAACAGGCTTCACAAACTTCACTTGATCCACTTTTGGTGGAGGTGGTGGCGGTGGTGGCGCGTTTAACTTTGGCGGCTCGACCTTTTTAGGAGGTAACTTAATAGCAGTAATTTTAACATCCTTAACTTCTTCAACTTTATCGTTCTCTGGTAAAAGATCAGCGATAAGCGGTGCGGCTAATGCTACTGAAAAAATTACAGCTCCTAATACAAGTGCTTTGATGGTCGTACCTCTATTAGTCCTTCTCAATTGATAAGCACCATAAGTTTTATTACGTCCCTCAAAAACTATATCAAGCCATTGGTTTTTTAATATATCTAATTTCATTTTTCTTAATTATTAGGTTATTAAGAAAACAAGATCACTCTTATTTTCCGTCTAACAATTTTTGTTCCTCAGGCGTAAAATCGTTAACGATTGTATAGGTAGGTACATCAGAAATAACCATCTCATCAAGAATATCAATCATGTTTTTATAACTAGACTTCTTACTTGGTTTGATAATCACAATCATACCTTTTTCTTTATCACCAGTATAACTTAATACTGATTCTTTTCTTTTAAGTATCTCTTCACGAATACCATTTCCACCATACTCCATATCTTTAGGACCAGCAATTGGAGTTTCTAATAAACCCATGTAATATACAAGTTTATTATTCTCTCCTAACATTAAAGTCATTGTACGATTTTCATCAACTTTCATGTCTTTACTATCTTCCTTAGGATCTTTATCTGGCAATCCCAAACTCATAGCTTGAGGCTTAGACAACGTAGTGGTAAGCATAAAGAATGTAATTAATAAGAAGGCCAAATCTACCATGGCAGTTAAATCTACCTTTGAGTTTTGTTTTTTACTTCTTACTTTTCCACCTTTTCCGCCTCCACCGTCGCCGGTATTTAATTCAGCCATTTTAGTGTCTTTTTTTTAATTAAAATTCTTCTCCTCTTAAGCCAGTAATCAAGCTAAAGCTGTTGATTTTTTGCTCTTGAACAATATCCATCACTTTACGAATTTCGTTATATTCTTCTTTTGCATCTCCTTTAATAGCGATTTGCAATTCTTTGTCATTAACTTCAATATTCGCAATCCTAGCGTTGTAAATCCACTCTTTTAACTGGTTATCAGTTGAGTCCATTGGAATCCCTGTTTGACCAGCTTTGGCTCTATCAGCAGACTTCATAGCGATTATTTCTTTCAAGTTAGCTATTGGCACACCAAAACCATCCATTAAACCAAATTTCTCTACTTCAGCATCTGTAAAATCAACACCGTATTTCTCACCCATTAACTCAAGAGTTTTTTTACGAACTTCTCTACCTTTTAAGTCAAAGAAAACCATTCCTTTACCAACAGTCATTGTTGCAAAATCACTTTCAGGCAACTTAATTTTAACAGTAGAAGCAGGAGTATCAACAGGTAATGCCTCAGGTAATTTAGCTGTAGAAGTCATTACAAAGAAGGTAAGCAAAAGGAAAGCGACATCACACATCGCTGTCATATCCGTAGACCCCGGATTTTTTTTTATTTTTATTTTAGCCATTCTTTTTGTTTTTTAATTGATATAAATATCAATATAATTATTGCTTCAAACTTCCTCTGAATCTTCTGTAAGTATTTACAATAGATACAGCAGCTTCATCAATTGAGTAAGTTAAATCATCAATTTTAGATGTAAAGAAGTTGTAAGAGATAATTGCTACAGCAGAAGTACCAATACCAGTTGCAGTATTAATAAGTGCTTCAGAAATACCGTTTGCAAGTGCAGCTTGATCTGGAGTTCCAGCAGCAGCTAATGCACCAAACGCTTTAATCATACCTGATACAGTTCCTAATAAACCAATAAGTGTTCCTAATGATACTAAAGAAGAGATAATTGTCATGTTCTTTTGTAACATTGGCATCTCAAGAGAAGTAGCCTCTTCGATTTCTTTGTGTATTGTTTCAGAAGCTTCTTCACTGTTGAATCCTTCTTTTTTAACGTCTTGATATTTAATTAAAGCTGATTTAATTGCATTTGCAACTGATCCTTGTTGTTTATCACAAGCAACAATAGCTTCTTCAATTTGACCTGCTTTGATATCTCCTTGAACTTTTGCCATAAAAGTATCTAGTTTTGCTTTACCTGCTGCTTTAGAAATAACAACATATCTTTCGATAGAGAAAACTAATACCATTAATAACATACCTAATAATACTGGTACAACAACTCCACCATGGTAAACTTGACCTAAAAGGTTTAATGGATTTCCTCTTTCAATATTTCCTCCTTCAAAGTTCGATGGATTACCCATGATAAACTTCCAGATTAATACACCAACACCAATACATGCAACAATAATAAGACCTGAAACCATTCCACCACCGTTTGAAGTGCTTTCCTTTTTAACATTTGCCATTTTCTTAAATTTTAATAGTTTTAAATAATTTATTTTAGTTATAATAAACTTGTAGTCCCGCAAATTTATATGTTTAGTTGAAATAAAAAAACTTTTTTTAATTTTATTCGAGTTAAATTTAGTTAAATAATAAATGCACAAAATAAATTATTGAATTATCAGTAATATCAATAGCTAAAAGAGGCTTATTTAAAAAAATAAAACAATAATTTAGGATAAAATTGAGAGAATAACTAACAAATCTTCAATTAAAGTTAATTTTACTATTTTGAATTATTGTTAACAAATGTCGATTTAATTTACACTTAACATTAAAATAATATCAATTAGAAAAATAATAATATATTGCAGCTTGAACAATACAACTCCATTATGCAAAGTAAAGAAGAATTCATAAAATTAATAAATAACGGTTATTCATCTAAAGGAGAGAGCCTTATACTAGGAGGCCCTATTTTAAACGGAGAAGCAATTCCCGATACATTTGTAAAGATTCCTTTAAAAACATTAAACCGTCATGGCTTGATTGCAGGTGCGACAGGTACGGGTAAAACGAAAACGATACAAGTTTTTTCAGAGCAACTCTCTTCTTTTGGAATTCCGGTTTTGATGATGGATATAAAAGGTGACTTTAGTGGGATTGCTGCTGAAGGAGAAGAAAAAGCATTCATCACCGACCGTCATGCTAAAATAGGGTTGCCATATAAAACAAGTAAATTTCCTGTTGAACTTTTAACCATTTCTGAACAAAATGGCGTGCGCTTGCGAGCGACTGTTTCAGAGTTTGGGCCCGTCCTTTTCTCTAGGATATTAGATTTAAACGACACCCAATCAGGAGTAATATCCATCATATTTAAGTATTGTGACGACAATAAGATGCCATTACTTGATTTAAAGGACATTAAAAAAGTAATTAATTATATTACAGAAGAAGGTAAAGCCGAAATAACTAAGCATTATGGTAAAATATCTACGTCAACGACTGGGACTATCTTGCGTAAAATTATCGAACTAGAGCAACAAGGCGGTGATCTTTTCTTTGGAGAAATGTCCTTTGATATAGATGATTTAATGCGAATTGATGAAAACGGAAAAGGGTACATCAATATCATGAGATTAACTGATATACAAGACAAGCCTAAGCTTTTTTCTACATTTATGCTAAGTCTTCTAGCAGAGATTTACCAGCAAATGCCCGAAAAAGGTGATTCTGAAAAACCAGAACTAGTAATTTTCATAGATGAAGCCCACTTAATCTTCAACGAAGCGAGTAAGGCATTACTGGAACAAATAGAGTCTATTGTTAAGTTAATACGATCTAAGGGGATTGGTATCTACTTTGTAACACAAAACCCAATGGATGTGCCTAGCGGTGTTCTAGCGCAATTAGGTTTAAAGATCCAACACGCTTTAAGAGCATTTACAGCTAATGATAGGAAATCAATCAAGCAAACTGCCGACAATTACCCTACATCCGACTATTACAACACTAGCGAAGTGTTAACAAGTCTTGGAATAGGAGAAGCACTAATTACTGCATTGAATGAAAAAGGGATCCCCACTCCTCTTGTAGCAACAATGCTTCGTGCACCTATGAGCAGAATGGACATATTATCTGATAGCGAAATTCACGACATCAATAATAAATCTAGATTAGTTAAAAAATATAGCGAACTAATTGATCGTGAAAGTGCTTACGAGATGCTTAATAAAAAAATTGCTGTCATCGAAAATGAAGAGGCAGTTGCAGCTCAGGAAGCAGATAATGAAAAAGCTAAAAGTAAAACAAATGGAAGAGCAACGGTTAGGACAAGCACTGCTTCAAGTGATATTAGTAAATCAGTGATAAAAGTACTTACAAGTGCTACTTTCATTAGAGGGGTTTTCGGTGTACTTACTAAAATATTTAAAAAATAACCCATAGCATCCTCTTAAATCATCACATCATGAAAAAATACTTAATTCAAGATTCCCCGTTTGTAGTTCCTACAACTGATGGAAAGCTCATAGAGGAACATCATGGTCTAGCCGCTACAAGCAATCCTGGAATTTCTATCGCTCACATGGTCGCACCTCCCAAATGGTCTGAACCATATCAAACTCCTGAATTTGATGAATACACATATATCATCAAGGGCAAGAAACAATTCATAATCGAAGATGACACCATTATTTTAGAAGCGGGTCAGTCAATTAAAATAGAGAAAAATACTCGCGTCCAGTACTCAAATCCATTTGAGGAGAGCTGTGAATATATCGCAATTTGCACACCTGCGTTTGATTTTACAAAAGTAAATCGTGAATAATATTTCTATTCGAAAATAAAAAAACCAACATTCTTCAAAAGTATGCATTGCCCCCAAAAAGTTAGACACTATTTGGGGGCATTTTTATGGAAAGAAAAGTCAAGTATGATTACACATTTAAACTTGAATGTGTGGAATTAGTTATCAAACAGCACAATTGCTGTGCATCTGTAGCTAATAAAAAGAAAGTTCATCCTTCGAGTGTTAAAAAGTGGGTTAGGCTATATAATCATTATGGTAAAGATGGATTAACACCTAGGAATAACCGTAGTTATAGTGTCGATTTTAAATTTAAAGTTTTGCAATCAATTCAAAAAGAATCCTTGTCATTTGTGGATTGTTGTTTGAAATTTGACATTCCTGATGCGGGAATTATTCTAAAATGGAAAAAAGATTTCAT
>NZ_AUDO01000028.1 GCF_000425505.1 Flavobacterium frigidarium DSM 17623
ATGTAATAGGAACAGAGTAGTTAAGCCCGCCTGCGCAGATGGTACTGCAGTTATGTGGGAGAGTATGTCGTCGCCTTTCTTTAAAGAACCCTTATTCGAATCGGATAAGGGTTTTTTGTTGTATAATAGTTTTAAAAAGAGAGTGTATTTAATTTAATACGAGCAAAATATTCAAGTTCGATGGAGAGTTGAAATTTAAGTGTACTGAGATTATGTGGGAGTCCTCGCGAAAGCTTTCGGGACTAATCGGGAATCGTCGCCTTTCTTTAAAGAACCCTTATCCCAATCGGATAAGGGTTTTTAGTTGTATAATAGTTTAAAAAAAAAGAAAAGATATAATGTAATACAAACAGAGTAGTTAAGCTTGTCGGAGTGCCAATACTTCGGGAGTACTGTAATTATGTGAGAGTCCTCCCGAAAGCTTTTGGGACTAATCGGGAGTCGTCGTCTTTTTTTTTAGAAAACGCTGAGTCAAACTAGACAAGTTTCTTTTTATCAAATGGCGGCTTAAGGAAGTTATGGTAGGATATGCAAGAGTTGGATCAAGTATAAAAGTCTAGGATCATCCTGGAAGTATAGATGGTCTAGAGTAGGGGAAAGCTGATTTTTCAACCGCTTCTTCTTCGTATTTATTGGTAGTGCTTAGATCCATGTGCCTTAACTATCAAAAAGGCTTGATACTATTTGATCATTTGCTTGATAAGATGTTATTCGATAAAATGGCTCAAATATGTCAAATTTTCCGCTTTCCACTACCAACCGATATTTGTCTTTAAAAGTAACTGAGATATATTATTTAAATTGCTATTATTAATAGTGATAAAAGTTATTTATTGAACTACGATGATTATTTTATATTAAGCATTTTTAATGCTTTTTAAGGCCCTGGGTGTCTTTTACCGTTGTGGTAGCAACGTTGTTGGTAATGTCGCTTAAATAGCGCTTATAGCCTCATTAAAATGATTTTCTGTATAGATGGTTGTTGTGAATTAAATGGTTGCTACTATTATTGAATTTAGATGTAAAATACTAGTTGATTGGAAATTCCAAGTGATGTTCGTATCAATGAAATTTTAAGTATATTAAGGTAGTACTGTGTTACTAAAATATCTGAATTAAGATCTAGCTAATTTATTTGTAGCGACTCTTATTTGAGTATAGTTTGGGATGCTGATACGAAGTCTTTTGCTTTTGATAAGAATCATGATAATACAAAAGTCGAGAGAAGGTTATGTGCAGCCCATTAATACTATTCTATATCTAATGTTAAGCAGCAGTTTAATTAAAAAATAAGGGCAACACCAAAAATATCGAAAGTGTTTAGAATTCGATAAAATAAAATATTGTAGAATAACTTATTTTTTATTTGCCTTCTGGCTAAGGATTTCTTTTGCTTTTTCTGTTTGTCCTAATCTCTTTAAAGCATCAGAATAGCGGTAATATAATTCATCTTCAATAGGTACGTCCATTGCAAAAAGTTCAGCATAATATTTTGCTGCTAATACCATATCTTCTTTAAAATAGTAATTGTCAGCTAGTTTTTTGAATAAAATGGCTGACTTAAATCCTCTCTCTGCTACTTTTTCGTACGTACGAACAACATCTATATAAGCGTAAGTTTCTTTTACTGGAGCTGCTTCTTCATTTTGTGTATCGCTAGACCCTGATGTCTCGCTAGACATAACATCGCGCACTATTTCATCTAAGCGCTTTTGGTCTTGTTCTTTGGTGACAACTATTGGCGCCACTTCAACTATTTTTTTCTCCTCTGGAATCGTAGCTATTGGGATTGGCTCTTTTTTAATTTCAGTTATTTGAGTTTTTTCTTCTTCTTTTTTCTCAACAATTTTTTCTGCCACAACTTGTTCCTCTTGTACTGGAATTGTAATTGGGCGTCTAACGGGAGGAGGAGGAGGAGTGGATTTGACTATCGCTGGCCTTTGTGGTCTTGCAGGCGCTGGTTTTTGAGTAGCAATAATTCTTCTAGGAGCTACCGGTTTTGAGGCTGGCGGCGCTAAAGTTTTAGGATCGAAAGCTATTTCTTCTGAAGTTCCATCAGTGTATTGAACGAAAACAGTTCTTAGGTTATCAGGACCTAAATTGGTTGTGCTGATTAATCTAGTATCTGAAACATGGTACACAGTTTTGCTACCACCAAATTTCATATTAATAACTTCCTCTACTCGATATGACTTAATCTTTCGAGCAGTATTTGTAGGAGCACTGTCTTGTGCGCTGCTGGTCAAGTTACTGGCAATGAGGCTAATTATAAATAAACAAGGTTTTATATTCATAATAAATAACTTAGGAAGAACTTGGTGTAATTTATCCTGTTTTTTAAGTGGATGGTCAAAATTAAGATCTATTGCCAAGTTAATTTATACTGACAATGAATTGCAAAGGTACTAAAATTCTTTAAATTTAGTCACTTTGTAAAGTATTCTGTACTAAAGCTAATTTAGGCCCTCGATTACACAAGATTTACCGTGATCTCAATTTTTTATTTCGAATAAAAAGGAGCTATTTTTATTATGATTTTAAATATTGCCATGATACATTGCCTTAACAATTCCGTCTGAGAGACCTATTTTTGGTACGTATATTTGTCGCGCGCCACTCCATTTCATTGCGTTTAAATAAATTCTAACAGCAGGAATGATAACATCAGCTCGATCGGGATTTAATCCCAGCTCTGAAATTCTTTGTTCGTAAGTTAAAGAATTTAAAAAGGCATATTGAGAATTGATATAAATATAAGATAAAGGTTTCTCTTGCGTGATTCCTGACATCTTAAATAATTTATTGATATTTCCTCCAGATCCAATTAGTGTAACTTCTTCATAATCTGATGTGTTTGTTTTGATCCATTTCTCAATTTCCAACCAAACGATATCGCATACCATGTCGTTGAGTAATCGAACCGTACCTGCTTTGAACGATTTAGAATTGACCATTTTTCCATTCGAAAATAAGGTAAATTCTGTACTTCCTCCACCTACATCTACAAAAAGATACGTTTTATCGGTATTTAATAAGTAAAGTAAATCTGTTGAAGCAATTATAGCAGCCTCTTTTTTACCGTCGATAATTTCGATAGTAACATTAGCTTTTTCTTGAATTAATTCTACAATTTCTTTGCCGTTGTATGCTTCTCGCATTGCAGATGTTGCAAATGCTCGGTAGGACTGTACTTTATGTACTTTCATCAACAAGTGAAATGCAGTCATTGCATCACACATTCTATCAATATTTTCCTCGGTTATTTCACCTACCGTAAATGCGTCTTGCCCTAATCTTATAGGAACACGCACAAGAGAGCTCTTATTAAATTGCGGTTCTTTTCCTTCTTGTTCAACAATATTTACGATGAGTAATCGCATGGCATTAGAACCAATGTCGATTGCGGCATATTTTTTTAATGTAATCATTAGTGTTCGCTAATTTTTTGTGCTACAAATTTCGTTGTAATACATATTAAAATGTTTCGTTTAGTGAATCCACCTTACTTTGATAATATTTATAGGTTTCGATTTGAGCTCTAAATATAGGTTGGCCATCACTATCACGATATTTATTGTCGAGTTCGTTTGAATGGTATCTTGCTTTTACATTTCCTTTCCAGGCAATATCAAAGTTGTCGATAAGTTCTTGTTTTATGTCTTGGTCATAAATAGGGCAAGTTACTTCAACTCTGCCATCTAAATTACGGGTCATAAAATCGGCTGAAGAGATATATACATCAGTTTGACTTCCGTTCCCAAAAATATAAATTCTAGCATGCTCTAAATAATTGTCTACGATGCTAATCGCTTCTATATTTGCACTCATTCCTTTTACTCCGGGAATCAAAGAGCAAATTCCTCTAACTTGTAATTGTATTTTGACACCAGCGTTACTAGCTTCATATAATTTATCGATCATTCCAAAATCAGAAAG
The DNA here is from genome assembly GCF_000425505.1 of Flavobacterium frigidarium DSM 17623. Lineage (GTDB taxonomy): Bacteria > Bacteroidota > Bacteroidia > Flavobacteriales > Flavobacteriaceae > Flavobacterium > Flavobacterium frigidarium. The sequence continues at coordinate 3,937 of NZ_AUDO01000028.1, forward strand.
ACTATTCATTTTTAATTTTATCGAAGATTTTCTTCCTGCTCTAGCATTTAAAATTTCGCGATCAATCAATTTGTAAAAACGGGTTCTGGTATAATGTGGAGATACAATTAAATGTTTGTATCGATGAATTCTATAGTTAATGTCAAAAAAATCAAATATTTTTGTGATGTCTTTCAAAATTTGTTGGTGACTAGTGAATAAGGTGACATCGGTGTAAACCTTAGCAGTAGATTCATTAAAGTTTCCTGTCGAAATAAATCCGTATCTTTTTGTTTTACCGTTTTCGTTTCTTTCGATTAAACAAATTTTACTATGGACTTTTAATCCTTTGATACCAAAAATTAATTCGATACCCTCCGTTTGCATTTGTTCAGCATAAGAAATATTTGAGGCTTCATCAAAACGCGCTTGCAATTCTATTTGGACGACAACTTTTTTACCATTTTTTGCCGCGTTAATTAGCGAACTAATTATCTGGGAATTTTTAGCAAGTCTGTATAGCGTTATTTTTATCGAAGTTACCTTTGGGTCTAATGCTGCTTCTCTTAAAAATTTAGTTAAGTATGAAAATGATTGGTAAGGAGCATTTAGTAAGTAATCTTTCTTACTGATTTTCTCTAAAATACTTCCTTCAAGACTTAATCCAGGAATAGGTAAGGGGTCGTTTTTTTTATACAATAAATCGTAGCGACCAAGATTAGGAAAATCCATATAATCTCTTCGATTGTGATACCTTCCGCCAGGGATAATACTGTCTGTAGATACGATTTTCATCTTGTCTAGAAAAAATTGCAATGTATCTGTTTCGATCTCCTTATCATAAATGAATCGAACGGGTTCTCCTACACGTCTTTCTTTAACAGAAGAGGAGATTTTCTCGAGCATACTTTTGCTCAAATCACTATCGATGTCTAATTGCGCATCACGACTAATCTTTATCATGTGAGCAGAGACACTTTCATAATCAAAAATATTAAAAATGCTTTTTAAATTATGTCTAATAACATCGTCTAATAATATAACGTATTGCTTCTCGTTTTCTGATGGCAGCACTACAAAGCGATTCATTGTTTTAGGAATCTCAATTATGGCGTAGCGTACTTCGGCATCTACTTTCATTACCAGCTTAATTGCGAGATACCCCATATTGTCTTTTAACAACGGAAATTCTGCTAAATCATTCAATATAATGGTAACGAGCTCTGGACTTAATTTTTGAATAAAATAGTCTTTTAAGAATTTCTCTTGTTCAGATGAGATTTCGTGTTCATTGATAATAAAGATATTTTTACACTCTAGTTCATTCTCAATACCTTTAAGAATTAGTAAACTTTCTGTTTGATGTTTAATAACAATTTCAGTAATGTCTTTGACTAATTGCTGGGCCGAAATCCCACCTAATATTTTTTCTCCCGTTCTACCAGAAAGACTGAGCCTTCTAATAGCAGCAAAACGTACTCTAAAGAATTCGTCTAGATTATTAGAAAAAATTCCTAAAAAGCGTAATCTGTCTAATAGTGGTACTGTAATGTCAGCTGCTTCTTGTAGCACTCTTGCATTAAAAGCTAACCAGCTTTTTTCTCTATCAATATATTTTTGTTGTAACACAGATCTAAATTAATTATTAAACATTTCTATTAAATATAGATTATAACGATTTCTCTTTTATTCGAAATTAAAACGAGTGAAACTAAATGTACGTCGATTGTTCGTCAAGTACCAAATTTATTAACAAATTTTGTAATAGCAATACGGTAGTGCAAAAGAATATTTTTATCTGATATTGGTTTTAAAAATTCAATTGCTATTTTTTTTGTGAATCTCTGTTAAATAGTTTTTGATTAGTGAAAAGTTGGTTTCACTATGTTTTTTTTGATATTTTATGGAGTGCTTAAAAAAGTTATTAAGTTGCCTTGTTAAAAAACTTTTTAAAAATAAATTAACTTCTAAATCTAGACGTAAAATAAATGCGTATGTAAGATTTAGTGAAGTGTTTATTGAAATTTTTAATCGAAGTAGATGGTGCGTAAGATGTGAGGGGTTTTTAATAATGAGGAATTAACTACAAATTTTGTAGTTGCAAAAGTGTATTTTAACGATTATTTAAGTATTTAGCAGACTTAAATTTTAATTATTACATTATTAATTATCTTTGCATTTGGAATTAGTTAGCATAAAAATAGTAAGAAAAATAACAAACATGATTCAATTTAAACTTTTCAGTATAACGCTTTTCATACTTGGTATGATTACAATTTTATTAAACAATTTAATAAATATACAGGCGCGCGAAATTTTAGGTTCGCGTCAAATTAGATTGATTATTTCGTTAAGAAATTTGCAGTCTCGCATGAATCGCTTAATTGGGCAAAAATTAGGTTTAAGAATGTTTCTTGCAACAGAGAGAAATAAGATTTTTTATTCTTGGAATCATTTAAAATTAGTTATGAGACATTGACAAGTAGTTTAATACTAATAAAAGATTACCAAAATAAATATTGATCGAGATTGATCAAAAAAACAATACAAGATTTTCGCAATATGGAAAATAATTACTCGAATAAATTTACTGGAAATAATAAAACCAATTTTTATAGAATTTTATTAGTTCTTTCGTTTTTAATGCTGTCTCTAAATTCTTATTCACAATATTATAAGGAACATCATGTAGCTCCGGCGCCATGGAGGTATTTCAATGATGCAAACGAATTAATCGTGGCTACAGAGTCTTCATCTAACGTTACGGTTACAGTTAAAAGCAGTGATGGAAAATTTATTACAGATTTCACTGTACGTAAAGGAACTCCGAAAGTATATCGATTTGTAGGTGATCCCACCGAAAAAGGTAAGGGTTATTACGAAACTAATAAAATTATATCTGGAGCAGGATTGAATATTACTGCAACATTACCTGTGTCTGTTAATATGAGAAATGTGGCATCAGATGAAATTAGAAATACGAATGGAGGGAGTAGCACAGGTGATGCTGATAAAAACTATATTAAAGGTAATGCCTCATTAACCAGTTTTGGTGATGCAGGTGTTGGGGTAAGTTTTAGAGTGGGATACTATAGAAATGGAGATCTTGGAGATTTTGGTAGGTATGGGTATAAAAGGCCAATATATGTTGTTATGGCTATTAGTAATAGTACAACACTTTCAATCAACGGGAAGACCATAACAACGCTTAATAAAGGAGAAAGTTATTTGTTTGAAAGCGCAATTGGATCTCTGGTTGAGACTTCTAATCCTGTTGTTGTAAATACTTCGGCAAAAATTGATACACCAGAAGGGTGTGGAGATGGAACAGTGGATCAAGTGCCTCCTATATCGGTATTAGGGAAGGAGTATTTTGTCGTAAAAGGTCAAGGTAATGATACAGCGGAACAAACTACTGTAATCGCGACAGAAGCAAATACAGCTGTAACTGTCGAACAATTTGCTACTAATGGATCTTTAATTAATACTACTACTAAAAACTTGTCTGCGGCTGGAGATTTTTTTACATTCAATCTTAAAAGTGGGTCGGCTTATTCATCTGCTAGAATTACAAGTACAAAAAATGTAGGAGTTTATTCTGGTACCGCGAATGGATGTGAAGTAGATATTACAAGCATTGCTCCAGTGTCAGCATGTGGAGGTTCTGAACTGGTTGAAACTTACAAATTTAAAAATTATACAGGAGGTGATCTTCCTTACTTTGGTTACATTCTATTGCAGAGCGCTACAGAACCTGTTTCTGTAAGTGGTAAGGTGCTAAGTAACAGAAGGCAGTTAGGTTCCACGGGATGGTATCTAATTACTTTTAGTAATACAGATATTGGTTCGCCTGAAATTTTAACAGTTAAAAGTGATTCAAAGAAAACAGTAGGTATAGTTCAGCAAGGAGGAGGTTTTTCTATGGCCGCCATTTTTTCAAGTTATACATTACAGCCGGACACACCTACAGTTAGTCCTGATCCTGGGACTGCGGGCTGTTCTTCATCTGCTACTATAACTGCTAGTCCTGGATTTGGACCTTATAAGTGGTTTTTAGACGGGAGTGTTATTACTGATGCTGATGCTAGTAAAAACACTTATACAACAACTAAGACTGGTAGCTACTCTGTTGCTTACACCTTGTCGTGTGGAACTGAAGTACAATCTGCTCCTGTGTCAGTTAGAATATGTAGTGATGTAACAATACGTAAAGTTGTAGATCAAACTACGCCATGTGTAGGAACTGATGTTATTTTTACAGTTACAGCTATAAATAATGGTCCAGGAAATGCTACAGGAGTTTCTGTACTGGATTTGCTTCCATCGGGATACTCATATAAATCTTCAACAACAGATATTGGTTCTTATAATTCTGAAACGGGAATGTGGACTGTAGGTAGTCTTAGTAAAGATGGAAGTGCTATTTTAACAGTAACGGCTAAAGTCAATTCTTCAGGAGTATATAAAAATGATGCAACTATAAGCTCCTCAGCAGACTCTGATTTGAGTAACAACTCAGCAAGTGTAAATACGACTCCTAAACCACTGCCAATTGCAACGGCAGCATCATCTGCAATTTGCACAGGAAATTTTACAAATGTTGAATTAAGTAGCAACGTTTCTGGAACTTCATATTCTTGGTCAGTAGTACAAGATGGTGTATCAGGTGCCTCTTCAGGTACTGGAAATAAAATTTCTCAGCAATTAATTTCAACTAGTGATTTGGGAGGTACTGCAGTGTATACAATTACTCCAACAGCAAATGGGTGTAGTGGTCTTCCTATCAACGTTACAGTTACGGTTACGGCAAACAATACAAGTAGTGCAGCATCATCTACTCCTACATTATGTATTAATACTGCTTTAACAGCGATCACACATACTACAGTTGGAGCAACTGGAATTGGAGCTGCTACAGGTTT
>NZ_AUDO01000029.1 GCF_000425505.1 Flavobacterium frigidarium DSM 17623
AAGCCAATACACAACTTATTCTCTTCATGTTGCAATGTCACTAAAAAGTAAGTGGAGTCAGCGCATGTATGAACTGTGCCAAAAATGGCAGGGTACAGATGGCTTTAGAATCACTGTTAACGATTTGCGTCAGTCGTTTATGTTGGAAAAAAAATACGACCGCTATGCGCTTCTAAACGAGCGTGTACTCCAAGTTGCAAAACGAGAACTCAAAGAACTTTATGACCTGGGACAATGCGACGTTTATTTTGAGTTCACAGAAGAACGCAAAGGAAGAACCGTTGAAACTTTACGTTTCAAACTATTCCGCAAAAATGCTATGAATGTAAAAAATAGCAACGATTTATTATTGGAATTGATTCCAATATTTCAAGCTACTTTTGAAACTTCTAAAAAGCCGAAGAATGATGTTTTCGTAAAGGAATTAATTATGAAGCTGCAGAAGTTCCCAAACCTTATAGAACCAACAAATAAAAGAATTAAAGAAGTTTTAGCTCAAGGAACTAGAAGCGATACACCTAGATATATGCGTTTCATTTTGAATGAAGATGTCGTAGCATATGATCCTGCGAAAGAAAAACAGAAAAAGAAAGCTGCTAAAACTGAAACCAATTCTAAACCAAAAGAAGAAGCTCCAGATCCAATGGAAGAGATTTTGAAGCTGAGTAAAACAATGGCTGCAGAAAAATAAAAAAACAAAGCCCTAAAATTTTTTATGTAAGAAATAATTGTATATTTGAAATCGAAAATCTTCTCTAATCAACCTTAAAAAGGCTATGTATGTGCGGTTTAGCTTCGCATATACATTAGTTGGTAGAAAATTTTGATAACCGTGTTAAACAGACAACTCGCTTGAAGATACAATAGATTTCATTCAAGGAAATAAGAAAATTTAGCAAACTTAAAACCAACGGGGCGGTACATTAACCAGCACAATTGCTAAAGAAAAGTACCTAAAGTTATCGTCCTTACGGTAATCCGTAAAATAATAAAAGGGAAGAAAATTATGTTATGAAGAAATTAATTTTTTGCTTAACTGCCGCGATTATAATAGCAGGAGCTTTATTTACAAGTTGTTCTACAGAAGAAGAAGAAGAAGTTAAAAAAAACTTTGACTTCTCACAATTACTTTTAAAACCTAATCAATTAAATTCTGTATTGTTTAATATTGAAAACAATAAAAAAAGAAATGAAAATTCAAAAAATGTTGATGTACTAAAGGCAGAAAATGAAATGAAAACAGCATTGCAACCATTAATTGAAAATGGCCGAATTATTCATAATAGTATGCTAAATGAAATTAATTCAACAATTGAGTTTCAAAATATGACATTTACTGAGCAACAAGAAATAACAAATTTAACCGATGAACAATTAGTGGAATTATCATTTATCGTTAATTTTCAAGCTCAAGCTCAAGCTCAGGGTATTGATGGGACTAGGGCCAGGGGCTGTTTAGCTACTGCAATAGGCATTGTCGGGATAAGATCATTATATTACAATACTCTAGCTCTAGGAACTGTTGAAACAATGATTGGGGCCTTAAGATTGATTGGTAAGCGATATCTGGGATGGATTGGTGTTGCGTTAATGGTGTATGATTATGCAACCTGTATGGGTGAACCAACTGCATATCAAGAGCCTAGTGAAGGGGCTGGTTTTTTAGAGCCAGGGCCTGGTTATCAAGGGCCAAGACCTGGTTATGGAGGGTCTGAATATGTACCAGCAGAGTAAACTGCATAACCATCTATCTGAAATTGTAGATGTTTTATTTACAATTGGTTACATCGTTTATTTTATTGATAGAAATATAACCTTGACATTCTCAATTAAGTATATATCGTTGATACCTATTGTAGCAAACTCCATCATACTTTTTTATTTATTATTTTGCAAATTGAAGATTAAAAAAATGGAGGGAAATTATGATTTAAAAATATCATACGTCATATTTCGTTTAGTATTTAATCTATTATTTTTATTATTGATAATTTATGGAAATATGATCTTTTCTAGCTAAATAATTAGTAAAAAATAACATAAAACTTTATTTTAAACTATTGCAAATTAAAAGCAGTTTTTGTCTTTATCAAAAACTGCTTTTAAAATTTGTAGAATTTTTTAAAAATGATTTAAAAAAGAAAATTAGGAAAAGTAAATCTTCTGCCAACATCAGTTTTGCGAAATAGAGAGTTTGGTGCTAATTTCAAATTCAGTTTTTCAATTAAACTTTAGTGCAGAATTTAAAATTTATTCTTCGGAATACGCAAAGCCGCAAAACGTTAGGATATTTTGCCTCATGGTCAGAAAATTAAGAATTTAAAAAAGAAAAAATGGAAGATAATTGTTTTGTAATAATGGCTATAAGTGATCAAAAATATGATGATTTAGAAATTTCAGCTGATCAATTAAAAGATGATTACGAAAATGTGATAAAACCTGCAATTTTAAGTGCGAGATCAAAAATGAATATTGTGAGAGCTGATGAATGTGCTGTTCCTGGTACTATTACAACTGATATTTTAACACATTTAATGTATGATACTTTTGTTATTGCAGACGTAACATTTCCAAATCCTAATGTGTTTTATGAATTAGGACTTAGACATAGCTTTAAACCAGGTACGATTTTAATAAAAAACTCTAGTGTTAAAATAAAAACTCCATTTGATATTTCGCATCAAAGATATATTGAATATGAATGCACGCCTAAAGGAATACAAGACTTAGCGAAACAGCTTAGAGAGTTTTTTAATTGGTACGACAAAAATCCATTGAAACCAGATAATCAAGTTTTGCATTTAGCTCAATTAATAAAATTTGAGTTTCCTAAATATGCTCAACCTAAACAAGAAGTACAAACAGACTTAATGGTAAATATGTTCTCTCTTTTGGCTGCAAATCCTGAAATGCTTCCATTAATTACAGATAATTCACTTGGAGACATGGAAAAAGGCATGATGGCATTACAACTATTTAAAGATCAGCCAGATGCAATTAAAACATTAATTCAATTAGGACAACAGAACAATAATGAATAAAAACAGCAACTAACACACGTCTTGCGTCATTTGCGAATTTAGTGGAATTACCGTTTTTTATCGTGTTTTCATTTAGCTGAAAATACTCGTCTTGGTAAAGCGAAAAGCGGCAAAACGTTGGCGGATAGCTCCACGCAGAGTCAAGAATCTAACGAAATAGTGACACTGAAATTCTAAAAGTAAAAGACTGTGAAAAATGCATTTAATCAAAATGATACTGCCCAGTTCATCCAACGAGTTGAAAAATTATCATCAACATCACAACCTAATTTTGGGAAAATGGACGTTGCAACAATGTTAGCTCATTGTAACGTAACATATGAAAAAATATATGACAACATTCATCCGAAATCAAATGCTTTAAAAAAACTACTACTGAAAATGTTTGTAAAAAATGTTGTAGTCAGTTAAAACCTTTATAAAAAGAACGGGCAAACTGCGCCAGAATTTATAATTAAAAACAGTAGAAATTTTGAAACCGAAAAAAAGCGTTTAATACCTATTTTTTTAATTCTTAACAAGAATAATATTTGGTGCTTTCTTAATTTAGAAAGTATTGGAATCTTCGATTTGTCAATCAAATTAAATATATACAATATCCATTTCACAACAACCATAAAAAAAGCCCTGGACTAGCGTCTAGGGCTTTTTAGTTTCGACTATTCAACCTCGTCAATTTGATCTAAGAGATTAGTTTGATTTGATGGTATTTGGTATTTACAGTCGACTGTATTTTCTTTTTTGAATAGTAGTTCCAGTGCGGCATATAGCTTTAGTAAAACATCCCTGTCTGCAGCTTCAATTTCTACAGCCTTATTGAAATCAAATAAATAATTGTTCGTATTTCGAACTTCTATTTTAATTGTTTTTGGGGTGATTTTGAATTTTACTATATCCATACTTTTAGTTTTTATCGTGCGCTAGTTGCATAAACCTTTAATCATTTCATAAGCGCGCTTATATCCCAATTCACCTGCTTTATTAAGGTCTGAACATCCTTCCTCTATTTGGTTCAATGCATTTCTGTAAAAACCTCTATGATAATATGCTTGTGCGCTTTTAGGGTTGATTTCAATTACTTTGGTTAGATCGGCATTTCCTCCTCTATAATCTAGTAATTTGAATTTTATAGTCGCTCGATAATAATACGCATTTGCATCATTAGGATTTATTTCTATAGCTTTCGTGAAATCTGCGATAGCTTCTTCATCATGGTTTAATTCTGCTTTTGAAACTCCTCTTTTATAATATTCATTTGAATCGGTATTACTTATTTCTATAGCTTTATTAAGATCTAAAATAGCTCCTTTAGAATCTTCTTTTTTAATGTTCTCAGCATCTACTTCAGCTTGACTATAGCCAAATGAACTTACTGCAAATAAAATAAAACATAAAATTACCTTTCCCATACTTTTACTTTTTTGGCATTGCTTTTATCTCTCCATTCTTTTTCTCGTGACGCGTAATGTAACTTTCAAGAGCTTCATTTATGATGTCCTTGATTAACATACGGTCCCAATAAGCAATCGCTCTCATCTTTTCAAGTAATTCCTCTTGAACTATAAAAGTAGCTCTTGTTTCGATTCCTTTTGCGTCTGCTTGTGGAGCTTGGACAGCTTTTTTACTATTCTCTTTTGGTTCTGCAGCTGCTGGAACTGTTTCCGGTTTATTTGTATCTCCTAATAACGAATTCAATCCGTTTGAAAAACTTTTCTTTTCCATAACTTATATATTTTAAGTTTACTAAATAACATTTAATTACTTAGTAATATTTAATTACTAGTATTACTATTGTTATTCAGTTTACTTACGATTCAAGATTTCTTCTGATAATGCTAAATAGTCCTCCGCGCCGTTACTCTTTGCGTTGTATCTGAAGATATCCAACCCTTGTGCCGGTGCTTCTGCTAAAGCGATATTATCTCTAATCTATTGTCTTTTAAACTATGATTTTTTACGGAAAAAACTTACTTATATAATCTTGTATCTAAATACCTTCGATGATAATTATAACCTACAAATAAAAAATTATATTATTATGCGAATTTTAAAAACTATTTTATTTTTGATCTTATTGATTAACTTAACTGTTTCTTGTACTCCTGATGAAATTGTGAAGGATTCAGAACAACAAAATATTATTGACCCTCAAGCTACTGGTGCTGAAGGCGCTGATGTGGATCAAACAGTAAAAGGCAAATAGAAAGTATTTAATAAAATAGTAAAAGTCTTTCATTAGCTTTGCTATTTAAAATTAAACATGAATAAAAAACACATATACTTAATTTTATTTCTTATTTTAATAGGTTGCAATAAAAATGATAATACTGAAAAAAGTATAAATCAACCCTATGATAGTATTCCCTTATGGATTGATCTTTCAAAAACTACTACACTACCATTAATAGAAAGAAAGAAAAATTTAGATAAAGCATATAAAATCCTAAAATCTGGAAAAATAGACACTTCATCAACTAGACAATTAAGTAATATTGCCTATCAATATTTAAATTTAAAAGACACTCAACGCTTTAAAAGTTTAAATAAAGAAACTTATAAACTAGCATTAAGTATAAAAGATACTTTTACACTAGCAGATGTTAACTGGAGCGAAGCTAACTATTATAAAAAAATTGAACAATACGATAGTGCTTATTATTACTATAATAAAGCGTATAGATATTTCGAAAAAATAGATCATCAAAATGAAGCCGCAAAAATGTTGTACGGAATGGCTTTCATTAAAGGGAGATATGAAGACTATTTTGGTAGTGAAATATTGATCATAAAAGCTATATCAAAGTATAAATCACTAAATGAAGTAGAAGCTTTATATGCATCTTACAACCATTTAGCATTGTTACAGAGCGATATTAATGAATATTCTAAAGCTTTATTTTACAGCAATAAGGCTCTAGAATATCTAAATAAATTGGAGAATGACAGAGATCTTTATACTGTAAGTTATAATAATATAGGAACTGTTTATCAAAAACAAAAAAAATACAAGAAAGCTTTGTTTTTTTATGATAAAGCATTAAAAAGTGATGATAGTTTATATGCGAAAAACATAGAATTATACGCCACATTAATAGATAACAAAGCTTTCTGCAAGCTAATGATAAAGGATACTGTAACAGTAAAAACCATGCTTTACAAAGCCCTTAGAATAAGAGACAGTACTAATAATAAAGGTGGTCAGATAATGAGTAATATCCACTTATCAAAATATTATACTTTAACAGGAGATTTTACTAGAGCCATATTCTATATCAAAAAATCTAATGTATTAGCAAAAAAAATAAAATACAGCAGAGATTATTTAGAATCACTCCAAATATTGTCCACATTAGATTCTAAAAATGGAATTTATTATTTGAAAGAGCATATAAAATATAGTGATAGCTTAGAAAATCATAATCGTATGACTCAAAATAAATTTACCAGGATAGAATATGAAACCAATGAATATGTCAAGGAAAATAAGATCTTATCTCAACAAAATTTACAAATAATTATTATTGCATTAATAACTTTACTTATAGTGTCTCTGATTTACTATATTATAATTCAAAAATTTACAAATGAAAAGTTATTATTAGAAACAGAACAGCAAAAAGCAAATGAGCAAGTTTATGTTTTAACTTTAAAGCAAAAAGAAAAATTAGAAAAAGAAAAAAAAAA
>NZ_AUDO01000030.1 GCF_000425505.1 Flavobacterium frigidarium DSM 17623
TTCTGGAGGAAGCGCTGTTGATGCATTAAAGGTAGCACCAAGGGTAAGAGTACAAAACGATGCTATTTCCATTATTGGAAAAAGTGAAGTTAGGGTTTTAGTTAATGACAGGCTTATTCAGCTCACTGGAGACGATTTAACTATATTTTTAAAGAGTATAAGAGCTGAAGACATCCAAAGTATTGAAGTAATAACTAATCCTCCTGCTAAATATGAGGTAGAAGGAAATAGTGGTTTACTAAATATTAAATTGAAAAAATCTAAATTAAACAGTTTTAATACTTCAATTCGTTCGTCATATAAACAAGCTACATATTCAACTGCGATAGTAGGTGCCGGATTAATGTATCAAAAAGATAAGATAGCAATACTGTCTGACATAAATTATTCCAAAGGTTCAATAGAATCTACTCTAAAAAATAATATATTTTATCCTGAACAACTTTGGCAAGAAAAAAATATAGGAAGGGACTTTACAAACTCTTTAAATTATAAATTAGGAATTGATTATCGTCTATCAAAAAAAATTTCAATAGGATTATTATATATAGGAAATACCAATAAACCCAATACTAAAGAAAATGACAAAACACAGTTTATAAATAATAGAACAAAACTATTAGACTCGTTAATTGTTACCAAATCAGTAAGTGATAGAGAAAAAACATATAATTCACTTAACACACACTTAACTTATAAAATTGACTCTATAGGTAAAAACCTTTCTATAGATTTAGATATATTTAATTATCGAAATAATAACTCTAGAGAATTCTCATCTAATAATTTTATGAGTAACAATATAATTATTCCAAATTCCTTTTTTTCTGCACAAAATAATGGAAATCAGAATATATCAAATTATTCAATAAATATAGACATGGAGCATCCATTCAAAAAAGGTAGCTTTAATTATGGAAGTAAATTATCTTTTACAAATACAAACAACGATATAATTTTCAATGAGTTAACAACAGGAATGCCAGTATTTGATTCAGCATTAAGCAATTTATTCAAGTATGAAGAAAAAACACAAACGTTTTATTCTTCAATACAAAAAAGATTGAGTGAACAATTAGAAGCAAAATTAGGCATTAGGGTAGAAAATACTCAAACAACAGGAGATTTGGTTACTCTAAACCAAATTAATAAAAATTCATACACTGAATTCTTTCCAACGGCATATTTATCCTATCAACCAAATGAAAATAATTCATTTTCATTGAATTATGGAAGGCGAATAAATAGACCCACATTTAGTTGGTTAAATCCGTTTAGGTGGTACTCTTCAAACTATTCTTTTTCAGAAGGGAATCCAAAATTAAAACCATCATTTACGAATAATATTGAATTTGAATTTACACGTAAGGATAATTGGGTAAATATTCTTTATTTCTCGAAAATTAAAGATGGTTTTGACTATGTTACCATTGTCGACGATGAAAGTAAAATACAAATACTCTCAGCTAAAAATTACATAAAAAGCAGTATCATCGGTTTGTATGAGACAATTAATTTAAAACCATTTAAATGGGTCTCAACAAATTTAGGGTTAAATATTTATTATAGTTACTCTAAGTCGGGTATTCCAATTACAAATCAATCTTTAGATGGCTGGAATTCCGAAAGTTCTTTTTCTTCTGATTTTATTTTACAAAAAGATAAAAAAATACTCCTCAATGTCGCATATGTTTTCACATCAGATGGGGTTTCTGGTTTAGACAGAGCTCTTTCTTCATCACAATTGAATATTGCTCTTAAACTATTTATGTTGAAAAAAGACTTGCAAGTTTCAATTGTGGGTAATGATATTTTAAAAACTAATAAACAAAAATATATAGGTTCATCAAATAACTTTAAAACAAGTTTTGAGAATTATTTTGACGCTAGATACTTTCAATTATCATTGACTTATAATTTTGGAGGGAAAATAAGTGTTGATGAGCGAGAAATAAAAAATAGGGAAGATAAGGAAAGGGCAAAATAAAATTTCTAATGCACTAGTATAAGTAAAGATTAAACTTACTTTTTTGGCATTGCTTTTATTTCTCCGTTATTTTTTTCGTGACGCATAATGTAACTTTCAAAAGCATCGTTTACGATATCTTTGATTAACATACGGTCCCAATAAGCGATCGTTCTCATTTTTTCAAGCAATTCCTCTTGAACTATAAAAGTAGCTCTTGTTTCTACTCCTTTTGCGTCTGCTTGTGGAGCTTGGACAGTTTTTTTACTATTCTCTTTCGGTTCTACAGTTGCTGGAACTGCTTCCGGTTTATTTGTGTCCCCTAATAGCGAACTTAATCCGCCTGAAAAACTTTTCTTTGCCATAATTCTATATTTTAAGTTTACTAAATAACATTTAATTACTTAGTAATATTTACTTACTAGTATTACTAGTGTTACTCTGTTTACTTACGATTTAATATTTCTTCTGATAATGCTAAATAGTCCTCCGCGCCGTTACTCTTCGCGTTGTATCTGAAGATATCCAAACCTTGTGCCGGTGCTTCTGCTAAAGCAATATTATCTCTAATCTTTGTTTTAAAAACTTCGCTTTTAAAATGCTCGTTAATGGTTTCGAACACATCACGATTTAAAACTTTTCTACCATCGTATTGGGTGATAAAAACACCTCCAACTTTCAATCCTTTATTTAATCTACTTTTTATTTTTTCTACTACTTCGACCAACTTGGCCAAACCTTGCATAGCTAAAAACTGCGCTTGTAATGGAATGATAATTTCGTCAGCTGCAGTAAATGAATTTATTGTTAGTAGTCCTAAAGATGGTGGACTATCAATTATGATGAAATCGTAAGTTTCGCGAATTTCATCTATAAGTTCTTTCAAAATATATTCGCGTCCAGGTTCAGAACTTAATTCGATTTCTGCTCCAGATAAATCTAGTGTAGATGGCACGATATCCAATCCTTCCAATATCATTACCGGCTCTAACTTATAGTCACCTTTCAGCGCACCATAAATGGTTCTTTCTTGATTTGTCAAGCCTAAACTCTGCGTTAAGTTGGCTTGTGGATCTAAATCGATTAGCAGCACTTTTTTACCTAGTTTATTTAAACCTGCTCCTATATTAATTGCTGAAGTTGTTTTACCAACTCCACCTTTATGATTGCTTATACTTAATACTTTTCCCATTAGGTCGTTTTATTATTTGTCACAAATATAACTAATATAGTTTACTAAGTAATATTTGTTTACTAGTATTACTAGTATTACTAGTATTACAAAAATTATAATAATTATATGAATATAAGTTATTGAACATTTATTTTTAAGTAAAGGTTTTTTAAATTTAAAAATTACTTTATTTGCGAACATTTTTTTTACTTTTAAATATCTTTTAAAGACAATAAATTAATCCATGTTTAAAAAAATAATTATTGTTGTTCTATTTATCAATATAGGTTTAACGTCTGCTTTTTCTCAAAAAAAAAGCACCTCAATAGACACTCTTAAAATTGAACCTTATGATCCTCTACGTCCTGCTAAAGCCTCATTTTACTCAGCTGTAGTTCCTGGTCTAGATCAAGTCTATAATAAACAATATTGGAAATTACCTTTAGTATACGGCGCAATTGGAACAAGTGTATATCTTTATATAGACAACAACAAAAAATACAATCTTTATAGGGACGAATACAAAAATAGACTTGAAGGATATAAAAGTGATGATGCTTTTATCAACAAATTAACTGACAGTCAAATGATTGCTATCCAAAAGCAATATAGTCGTAATAAAGACCTCTCTGCTTTATTCGCATTAGGCTTCTATGTATTAAATATTATTGATGCAAATGTAAGTGCTGCTTTATCCCAGTTTAATGTAAATGAAGATCTAACATTAAAACCGAATATTGAAATTTTAGACGGTATTGATAAATCAAATTTAGGTTTAAAATGTGTTTATACCTTCTAATTTATAGCATACTTACTTACCCTTCCTATTTCAAAATTAATAAATTAAAATACTTTTTTAATAAGTAATCTGTTATTATCCTAACTAATTATTAATATGTAATAATTGGTTAGGATATAAATATACTTGACCAAATTAATGAAATGGGGACAGTCTAATAAAAAAGAACATCCCTGGACGATTAGTCCAGGGATGTTCTTTTTTATTAGAGCTTATACTTTATAAGTTGATTATTACTTAGAAGGTTCTCTAATAATTACCCATTCGTTTCCAGATGCTTCTTCTAGTAATTGACCTTTAGTATTAAAAATTTTTATACTTAATAAGGCTTTTTCATTTTCACAACTTGCAGTAAAAACATATTCTGCATTATGCCTTAAAGTAACAGTCTCTTTGTGCAGGTTTTTTATATATTTTCCGTTAATACCGTTCCCTTCAATATACATAGGAGAATCAGCACTATTGTTAATAAATTCAACACTTACATCATAATACTCATTGTCATCAGAAGAACATGAATTAAAAAAAATAGACAGTAACAAAATTAAAAGTAATGGTTTTTTCATGTTAAAAAGTTTAAGATGCAAACCTATCTTTATTTTAATAAATAAAGAATTTTTTTATTAAAATAAAAGTTTGTATTAATTTTAAGAATAAAAAACTTATAATTTTAATGTTTATTGTTTATTTAGAGTCTTATTTAACTTACTTTTTCAATTCTTATTTTTAAAAAATAAATTTTTCAGGATCCTGATAATTATTCCAAAAACGTAGTAATTCTACATTAAGGTTATCTAATTTATAAAATAAACTGATCTGTTTTACAACTGAAACTTGAAATACGTTATCGTAATCAGTTTTTTTAAATATTAAATTTTCAGAAGCTATTTTTTGAATTATATCTTCTGTCTTTTCAATAAAATCTCCAATAACTTTTTCTGTCCATTTTTCCTCTAAATAATCAATGTTTTTTGAATAATCTTCTATTGCTGAATCTGTCCAAATTATATTTAACATGCTTATTTAAAATATTTAGGATGTCTTGATTTTATTTTTTCCATTGCTTCTTTGTGTGAAAAAACCTTACCACTTGTAACGTCGTTTAAAGCTTGGTCTATTGCTTCTTTTTGCTCTTGGCTCAAGGTAAAAATGCTTTCTTCTATTTCTTCTATTGGAACAATTGCATATGCCTTTCCCTTTGCACTATGTATTATTAATTTTTCATTTTCAGCTGCTTCTAAATATTTCTTCATGTTTCCACGAAATTCGGTAACGTTTATAGCTATCATAATTTTTATTTTTTCAAATGTACAAAATTATGTACAGATATAAAATGTTAAGCAGCTTAGATTTATTTACCAAATCTGTAATTAAAAATGAGTTCCGAATTTTTACCTCTTTTTTGCAAAAAAAGCAAGAAAAACTTTAGAACAAGATTTAAAAAATCGTAGTGACAAAGTTACATCTTGCATTACCAAAAAGACCTTCCATTTTCACCCCAAAAAACATCAATAATTTGAAGAGCTGAATATACAAATGTATATTTTTTATTGAACCTCATTTATATACATT
>NZ_AUDO01000031.1 GCF_000425505.1 Flavobacterium frigidarium DSM 17623
GTTATTAGCTGACTATTTTTTAAGTTTAGCATATTATTACCTTTGAATAACAACTTCAAATTTTTAGCGACTAAATACTGTACGTTTCCATTCAAAAAATAAAGCTGATTGGTATTAAAACTTGAATCTTGATTATCGATAACAAATCCCAAATCCCATTTTAATTTATTGGTGCTTTTGCCACGTAATTTCAAACCAATTTGATGATTGACCGTTACATTATTAAAAGCAAATAAGCTTTGTTCTAAGCGACGCCTACTAAACTTATAATCGACGGCAACCTGCACATTTGAATTTTTAAAATTAGAATTCACGTTAATTTTACCACTAAAATTATTCGACTTAAATTCATTGTCTACACCACTATACTCAGAGAACCCCTTGGTTGCTAGATACACAAGGGTGCTTTTAACAGAGAACGGCAATTTCTTAATTTTTAAATCGTAACTAAAAATTCCTCTTAGTGTACTAGAACCAGATACTAAAGTTGCTTGATTCTCGACGTAATCATCTTGATAAATTACATTATTTGAGACCGCTTGATGATCTTTACTATAGTTTAGAGATGAAAACAATACAGAATTCGTCTTTGCGTTGACATTAAAGTAATTCAAAGAGAAACTGTCTTGAGGCAAAATTTTATTATACGCTACTAAACTCTCCTTATTAATTGTTTGAAAATCTTCAATGACATCATTATTTAATAGCTGAGAAAGCAGTGGCAATCGATGACTCAAAGCATATCCCAAGCTAATTTTGCTAAGAAAACCAAGATTATAGAATACATTCAAATTTGGCTCTATTCTAGAATAGTTGGTTTGCTCGTTATTATAAGTGCTTCTAACATTGCTATTGCTAAATCCTACAACAGACTGAATTTTTGAAGTCCATTGTCGTGTCCAACTAATATTGGTCCGTAACATATCGTTCTTTAACTCTAAATCATTTTCAAATAATAGTTCTTTATCAATGTGATTTTCAAATTGATCCCTTTGTGTCAACAAATCCAACTTTACGCTGAAGATATTAGACTTCTTAGATAGCGTGAAAGAGTTATAAAAATCCAAATTACTGTTCCTGTTTGTGCTTCTTTGCTGAAACGATTGTACACCCAAATCAAATAATTCTTGATTCGCATTTAAACCTAATTTATCGCTACTTGTATTCAAAGCATGCCTAACAACACCTTTATACTTGATACTCTTTAAAATTGAAGTTTGAACCTTAAAAACTTGTGAAAAGCTCAAGCCATTACTTTCATCTTTATATGTGGTGCGATTTAATTCGTTATCTAAATTTTGATTCGCAGCGTCATCTGTTGGTGTAACAGTAGCAGCATAAGATATAAAGGTCGTTGCTGATTTATTAAATTCCCATTTTACAGCAGTGTTATTTAATAAGTATGACGCTTTATTTCGATCAGAATAAGAGAGATTATTGTTTTCCTCACCCAAATTTGTTTGCGTTTTATAATTCTCTTCTAATAAGTTTGCTGCATTAAATGTGTTTGAAAGCGTGATTTTTGAACGGGGCGAGATAAGGTTTGTATAAGTAAGCCCAATGAACTTATTGTTTTTTTCTTTATAAAAAGGTGTAGGATTTAAGAATGAAGGTAGTTCTATATCATTTAATCGATTTGACTCAGGACTGTCGTCACCAGCAGCTTTCATTTGACTGTAATCCTCTCTTGAAATAGGCACGTCACCAATGGTATTGTAATCAGAGATAATCGCTAAATTACCTTTTTTAAAAAACTTAAATGAATTAGAATGAAACCGCACTGCCTCTTTACCGCCATAACCTAGCTCGACATCAGATACCCATTTACTTTTATAAGAATCTTTAGTTTTTAAATTTAGCGCCACCCCTTTATCACCTCCAGATGCGATAGCAAAGCCTGAATAATTGGTATACAAATCAATCCCTTCAATCATATCAGCATTGATATTTTGAGTGGCCATTTGATGTTTGTTTCCAAAAAACTCATTACCATCAATCAATACATTATTAATCTTCTCTCCTTTATAGAAAACTTTACCCTCAGCATCAACCTCAAGACCAGGTAGCTTATTTATCACATCTTCGATTTTATTTTCGGTTCCATCAACAACAGCTTTTAGATTGTACGAAATACTATCTCCTTTAATCCGCATTATTTTAGGTCTTGCCTTAATAATAACATCTTCGAGCTGGTTTAGCTCCGGAAGCATCTCAAAAGTTAATAAGGCGTCTTTCTCTATTACAAGGTGCTCCACAACAGCACTGAAGCCTAATTTTTTCAGCGTTATTGTATAGGTACCGGAAGGCAGGCTTTTAATAAATTGACCATCAGTATTAGTAGAACCAAAAGCAACTTGTTGTTCTCCATGTGATAGAAGCACAATAACTCTAGAAAGAGGCTCTTTTTGTTGATTCAAAATTGTAATACCCAATTTATTTTGCGAAAATAAAAGCATTGGGAACAGTAGAAAGAGAAGTTGTTTTAAATCCAAATTAATAGGTCTATAAAAATTTAGTAATCAATGGCTGATTCCTCTCCACTTTAGTTGCTTTACCAAATACATGTCCGTACTGATATTCTAAAATAACGCCATTTACAAATGGAAGTTTATCGGGACTAGCCACTCCTGGCAAAGCCTTTGTAAAATATACTGTCAATGGCTGATCTTTATAAACACCAATGGCTTCTAGACAAGAATACCCTAAAATTATTTTTTTATTATTGGTATACTTCCAAGAGGTTATAGGCAGTTTCTCAGTGGTCACTTTATTATTAACGGTTTCTTTATAGCTATTTGTTTTATAATCTTTTATTATTTTTAACGGGTTGTAAGTATTTGTCACAGACATATTACTGACAAATAGCACCTTACTTTTTGGATCATTTACTTTAGTAATTCCTTTACCAACTTCTTTTTGTTCATGTGCTATAATTTCATAGTAAACTTTACTTCCTTGAATTGTCATAGTTGACTCTCGCTTACTACTCTGGACCAATTTTAAAGCACGTTCTCTAATATATTCTGGCAACCCTTTCACTGCATCTTCTTTCAAAATCGTTTGCCTTTCGAATACAACTTTAATACCAGATTGAGCATTACTTTGTAGAAAAAACAAACTACATACAATAGCTAACCCTGCTTTTTTAAATATGTATTTCATCTTAATTATCATTTCTTATCTGTATTGAATAGCTTTCATGTTTAACTCCTGATTCATCAACATACGATTCTGGCTCCAAATATTTTGCTTGTAAAATATCCAATTCCTTCTTACTGATATAAATGGCACTATTAGGTACAGTGGCAATGGGCAATTTATCATCAAAAAATTCTATTTTAGTTGCGTAAACCACTTTTTTATTAGATTCTATGCTCAGCACTAATCCAGGTATATCAATTGGCGTTATTGGACCGTCTATTACAGCTATGTCCTGCGTATACCAGTACTGAATGGTATCCTTATTTGATGTCAGTGCATATGCCGATAAACAATTATATCCATCGATAATTTTAGTTTTACTATCGTAATGCAACTCTTCCTGTTCAAATGGTGCTTTTACAAAGTACTCTTTGTCACTAACCGATGTGCTATTAGTAATAATTTCCTTTTTAAAATCTTTTAAATACCAAACTTTAAAGGGTTTCAATATCATACCTAAATTTTGATTCGTTGGTGTACTTTCCGTTTTCGAGGCAACCACTTTTTCTTTAGTATTGACACTTTCGTATAAAGAAAGATCACCGTTGTTAGTTAATTCAAAATAGGTAGGTGCCGTCATAAAGCTTTTTAACTCTTCCCTACTGTCTTCTGGTATTTGATTAAAAAAACTATCATTGTAGATAAATTTCTGCTCATAAGAGACTTTGATTGTCTTTTGGGCTATAGATAGAATAGGAACGATTAAGGAAAGAAATAATAAATATGGCTTCATGGATACTTTTTAAGTTTTGGGAATAGGGTAACTTTTACATCAAAAAGAGTTCATCTATTGAAAAATAGTATAAAACGAACATAACAAAGCTATAAAAGAAAACAGTCAAACCTAATTATTTTACTACAAAAATGAATTTATTGTTACTATTTATCGTACAAGTCAATAAGCACAAGAACTCACAAAGCAATGAATTTCTATTAGTTATAAAATACGAGTTTAAAAAAAGAGTAAAATATAGCATCAGTATAGCATTACTAATGACTTCCAGACAGTATCGATAAAGATCAAATTCTAAAAACGATATTCCATTTTAAGCAACACATACCTAGGTATTAAATGGTACTCTCCTTGTGAAATACTAATATCCGAAACACTATAGTTTTTGAACGTTTTGGTATTAAAAAGGTTCTTTCCAGAAAGGAAAAAAGTAAGCTTATTAGAATCTACCACATACCGAGCTTCGGCATCCAGAAAATAATATTTATTGTTATCCTTGCCTAAATTTCCAAAATAATAGCGCTCGCCTTGAACTTGTACATTAATTTCATCATTGAACTGCATCGACAAGTCTATAAAACTAACATTATCAGTAAAATCATTTTTTATACTCGTTTTTACTTGATTGTAATTCCACTTGGAACCTAAATGATAATTAAAAAACCCTTTGAATCCTGACCGTAGTTCAAAACCATAATCAACACCTAGGTTAGTGACTTCTCTTAAGTTTGTATTGTTTACACTGTTCTTAAAATTGCTTTGGTTTGCTCCCAACGATAGCTTTAAGTTAGATTGTATCGTTTTAAAGTACCTATCAAGACTACATTAAAGATAACAAATTAAGCGTTGCTGCTTATGTTGCATCTTTAGATAAAGATCTTATCGTTACAGGATTTAAAAGAGCTTCTTTAGGTTAATCCTTATGTAAGTATTAAAATACTAAACTCCATTTCAAAGCAATTTGAAATGGAGTTTTTTTTTTATAAAATTTAAACTAATTAGATACTATATTCTAAAAATAGAAATGAAAACGGATACTCTTAAAAAGAATAATTAGCTCCTAGCATCATGTACCCTGGCATAATCGAAATGACAGATTCTGTAAAAAAACTTTGATTGAACGCTGTTGTTATTAGCTGACTATTTTTTAAGTTTAGCATATTATTACCTTTGAATAACAACTTCAAATTTTTAGCGACTAAATACTGTACGTTTCCATTCAA
>NZ_AUDO01000032.1 GCF_000425505.1 Flavobacterium frigidarium DSM 17623
TACACTCAGACCAGGGATGGCAATATCAAATGCGACAATATCAGCAACTCTTAAAGGAAAAAGGAATTAAACAAAGTATGTCAAGAAAGGGCAATTGTCTAGATAATGCAATCATTGAAAACTTCTTTGGAATACTAAAATCGGAGTTGTTTTATCTTAAAAAGTACAACTCTATAAATCAATTAAAAAAAGAGATTAAAGAGTACATATTATATTATAATAACGACAGAATTAAATCAAATTTAAACAAAATGAGCCCGATACAATATCGAGCTCACTATTATCAAAATTAATTATAAATTTGTCTAAACTTTTGGGTGCAGTCTATAAATGGAGTTTTTTATATGAACGAAGTGCCGTTTTTATTTTCTAGTCGATTCTCTTTCTTTTAAAATGGTTTTAATAACAACAGTTTTAAACGGTAGGTTTTCTTCCTTAGTTTCTAGACGATCGATCAATAATTGAGCTGCTTTCTCTCCAATTTCAGGAGCATGCTGACTAACAGTTGTAACACTAGGTGTTAATCTTCTTGAGGCTAATATTCCATCAGCAAAACCAATAATCGACAATTCTTCGGGGATTTTAAAACCGTGTCTTAACCCGTATTTTAATGCCGCAACCGTATCTGTTTCTTCCAAAGCAAAGATTGCATCTATAGGCTCGTTTGCTGGTAGGTTCAAAATAGCAGTATTCAGGTCCTCCTCAGAATTTGTTCTTAAAATAATCGAATTGTTGACCGTCATATTATTATTTTGCAATGCTTGCAAGTACCCATCTGTACGAAGTTTACCAACACTAAGTTCATCCACAGATGAAAACAAAGCAATATTTTTGCAGCCTAAGTCAATTAATCGCTGAGTAGAATTAAGTGCTGAGTTAAAATCATCAACAACCACTTTATCACATTCGACCCCTTCAGCAATACGATCAAACATAACTATAGGAGTACCGTCGTTAATAATTTCGGTAAAGTGAGAGTAGTCTTGAAGTTTTTGAGCTTCCTCTGATACCGATAAAATAAAACCATCAATCGTACCATTACTCAACATGTCTAAGGTGCTAATTTCTTTTACAATAGATTCATTAGAAATACATGTAATAACATTATACCCATTTTCATCAGCAACTTTTTCAATACCGCTGAATACTTTTGCAAAAAAAGCATTAAGAATATTGGGAATGATTACTCCAATCGTTTTAGTCTTTCTATTTTTAAGGTTTAAACCAATAACGTTAGGCTTATAATTTTTAAGTTTAGCGTATTCCTTAATTTTGATCTTTGTTTGATCACTAATTTCTGGACTATCATTAAGTGCCTTGGAAACCGTAGAAACAGATACATTAAGCTCTTTGGCTATTTGCTTAAGGGTCGCTTTAACTTTCATAATTATAGTATTGATTAACTGTATAAAAAAATGGCTTAAAATAGAGGTGATTTGCAACGAGATTAACTAGTCCTATCACGCACTATATTCCTTGAAAAATGCAAGGTAAAAATTTTATTGTTGATAACAAAAGTAACTTAAAAAACGACTTGGTGCTTTTAGAGCAGTTACAAAATTTACTTAATAATAATATTGATAAATATACAATTGATAATCAGGCAAAACGCATAATAAAAATAATCATTTAAGGTATTTGTATTTAAAATAATTAATTGTACTTTTGCATCCCCTTTATTGGGGACGGAATGTTTAATTAAAATTTATTTATTGTGAACGCATTAAGCTACAAGACAATTTCAGCAACAAAAGCCAACTCTACAAAAGAGTGGATCGTTGTAGACGCTGACGGTCATAACTTAGGACGTCTTGCTTCAAAAGTCGCTATGATTTTAAGAGGTAAGTACAAGCCAAGTTACACACCACACGTGGACTGTGGAGATAACGTAATCGTTATCAACTCAGAAAAAATCAACCTTACAGGTAACAAAATGGACGAAAAGATTTACATGCGTCATACAGGTTACCCAGGAGGACAAAGAACTTTAACTGCTAAAGTATTGCAATCTAAAAACCCTGCATTATTAGTAGAAAAAGCAGTAAAAGGAATGTTACCAAAGAACAAAATTGGAGCAGAACTTTTCAGAAATTTAAATGTTGTTGTTGGTTCAGAGCACAAACAAGGAGCTCAAAAACCTAGAACAGTTAACCTAAACGATCTTAAGTAATGGGAGTTATTCACAAAATCGGTAGAAGAAAAACCGCTGTTGCACGTGTTTATGTTTCGGAAGGAACAGGAGTAATCACTGTAAACAAAAAAGAATTCGCAACTTACTTCCCAACATCTACTTTACAGTACAAAGTTATGCAACCTATGTCTATGACAGAAAACGCAACTAACTATGACGTAAAAGTAAACGTATACGGAGGTGGTTCAACTGGACAAGCAGAAGCTGTAAGAATGGCATTAGCACGTGTTATGTGTGAAATCAATGCTGAAAACAGATTAATCTTGAAACCAGAAGGTTTATTGACAAGAGACCCAAGAATGGTTGAACGTAAGAAATTCGGTCAGAAGAAAGCTCGTAAGAAATTTCAATTCTCGAAACGTTAATATTGCCTGTCTTGAGTACCTTTATTCAAGACTTATTGAATTTATTGAATTTAAAACAATGTTGTTGTTGTCTCATTGAGGTGAGAAATTAGTTTAGCATCTAAATGTATTTAGCCGAGAAATCGCCATTTATACATTGCTAATCAACAGAACGTAAACTAGTACAAAAAAATGTCAAACAAAGTAGAAGTAAAAGAATTACTAGAAGCAGGTGTTCACTTTGGACACATGACTAGAAAATGGGATCCAAACATGGCTCCTTACATTTATATGGAGCGTAATGGTATACACATTATCAATCTATATAAAACTGCAGCAAAAATTGAAGAAGCTAATGAAGCTTTGAAAAAAATCGCTGCATCAGGTAGAAAAATATTATTTGTTGCTACCAAAAAACAAGCAAAAGACATCGTTGCTGAAAAAGCAAAAGCTGCAAACATGCCTTACATCACTGAAAGATGGCCTGGTGGAATGCTAACTAACTTCGTAACTATCCGTAAAGCTGTTAAAAAAATGGCTACTATTGATAAAATGAAGAAAGATGGTACTTTCATGACACTTTCTAAGAAAGAGCGTTTACAAGTTGATCGTCTTCGTGCTAAATTAGAGAAAAATTTAGGTTCAATTTCAGATATGTCAAGATTACCAGCTGCATTATTTGTAGTTGATATCAAAGCTGAACACATCGCAATAAAAGAAGCTCAAAAATTAAACATTCCAGTTTTTGCAATGGTAGATACTAACTCTGATCCTCGTGAAGTAGAGTTCGTAATTCCATCAAATGATGATGCTTCTAAATCTATTGATAAAATCTTAACTTTAGTAACTAACGCAATCACTGAAGGTCTTTCTGATAGAGGGGCTGACAAAGATGCTGAAACTGCTGAAAAAGTAGCTCCTGCTGCAACTGAGGCTGCGGCTCCTGCTGCAACTGAAACTGCTGCTCCAGCTGCTCCAGCTACTGAAGAAAAATAATAATAAATTTGAAGATTGAAAGATTTAAAGATTACTTAAAGTGTCAATGTCAAATTAGCACTATTTTTAATCTTTAAATTCTTCGATCTTTTAATCTTTTAAATAAAAAATTATGGCAACGATAACTGCTGCAGACGTAAATAAATTAAGAACAGCTACTGGTGCAGGAATGATGGACTGCAAAAAAGCATTAGTTGAAGCAGAAGGAGATTTTGATTTAGCGATCGAAAACCTTCGTAAAAAAGGACAAAAAGTAGCTGCAAATCGTTCAGATAGAGAATCTACTGAAGGAGCTGCAATTGCTGTTGTTAACGCTGACAAAACTGCTGGTGTAGTAATCACTCTAAACTGTGAGACTGACTTCGTAGGAATGAACGAAAGCTTTGTGAAAATGGCTACTGAAATGGCTAACCAAGCATTGAACTACGATTCTAAAGAAGCATTTTTAGCTTCAGATTTCAACGGAATTACTATTGCTGATAAATTAATCGAGCAAACTGGAGTTATCGGTGAGAAATTAGAAATCAGAACTTTTGAGAAATTAGAAGGTGCTTTCGTAGGATCTTACATCCACTCTGGAAACAAAATCGCTACTTTAGTAGCTTTATCTGCAGCTCCTGCAGGTGCTGAAGAAGTTTCTAGAAACGTAGCTATGCAAGCTGCTGCAATGTCTCCTATCGCGTTAAACGAAGAAGGTGTTGATGCTGCAACTATCGAAAAAGAAATCGAAATCGCTAAAGATTTACTTCGTCAAGAAGGAAAACCAGAAGCTATGTTAGACAACATTGCTAAAGGTAAATTAGCTCGTTTCTTTAAAGATAACACTTTAGTGAATCAAGACTATATTAAAGATAACAAATTAAGCGTTGCTGCTTATGTTGCGTCTTTAGATAAAGATCTTGTTGTTACAGGATTTAAAAGAGCTTCTTTAGGTTAATCCTTAAGTAAGTATTAAAATACTAAACTCCATTTCAAAGCAATTTGAAATGGAGTTTTTTTTTTATGAAATTCAGGCTAAGTACCTACTACTTTCTGGAAGTAGAAATTATAAGCGGATACTCTCAAAAAGAATAATTAGCTCCTAGCATCATGTACCCTGGCATAATCGAAATAACCGATTCTGTAAAGAAACTTTGATTGAACGCTGTAGTTATTAGCTGACTATTTTTTAAGTTTAGCATATTATTACCTTTGAATAACAACTTCAAATTTTTAGCGACTAAATACTGTACG
>NZ_AUDO01000033.1 GCF_000425505.1 Flavobacterium frigidarium DSM 17623
ATAATCAACGATAATTTCTGGTAACAATAGCTTGAGAAGTTCAACAAAGGAATCTTGCATTTGTATTTAATTTAAAATACAAATATCGAAATTTTATATTTCCCCACAACATTTAGTCTTGATCCATTAAGGATCAAGTGCAAAAGTTGGGGATTAGGTAAAAAAGCTGGATGATCTAAATAAGAAAATATCAATTTTCCGAACTCCTCTAAATTGACTTCTAATAGCTTTAATTTTTGAATTAAAAGACTCAGTCGAAGCATTTGTACTTCGATTGTCAAAGTAATTTAGAATTGATTGATAATTAATCTTTATCGTGTTGAGAACAATATTGAAATTCTTAAATCCAGATTTTTCTACTTTTCTGTACCAATGTGCTAATTTTAACATCGCTACATTTTTATCATTATTATTGTTGTAAATAGCTCGTTATTGCTGGGATAAAACATAAGATTTATTTATATCAGGATATAATTCAAATAATAGGTGTGCTCTTTCTTGTTGGTTGTGCGTCCAATTTTCTCTAGATTTATATAGGATATATCGACTTCTGGCTAATAATTGTTTTACTGTGTCTCCATTAGCTAAAATCTGGAGAGTATGTGTTTTGTTTTCTGTTTTAGATTGTAATATTGCTTGATCTTCCTTGTCCATCGCTTCCCATTGGTACTTGATTCTAATTTCTTGTAAAGCTTCTAATGCTAATTTCTGTACATGGAAGCGATCTGTTACTTGTATTGCCTTTGGGAAACATTTTTTAGCTATCAATTTCATAGAATTAGCCATGTCTAGGGTAATTGCTATAACTGCCGGTCTTTTTTTAGATTCAATTTTACTGATGTGTTCAATAGCCTGTTCTGCCTTCGTGCCTACAATAATAGCCACTAAAGATCCTTTCTTGCCTTTGGCTTTTTTGTTAGTGACAATAGTGTAAAGTTCACCTTGGGACAAGGCTACTTCGTCATTAGATAAATGAGTTCCCATATTTTGGGGATATATAATCCATTGTTGCGCGTGTTCTCTAGGCTCCCAAGTAGTAAAAGAACTAAGGTATTTTTTATACTGTCGTTGTAGTTTTTTGCCATCAACCCCAAAGAAACCTCCAATAGTTCGGTAGTCAATAGTTGTATTATCGATTGATTTCTTTTAAAAAAGACGCAAATTCTTGCGTCATACGTGTGCCCCTGTCCACCAACTGCCTCCCGATAGCTATCGGGACTATAACTATTTAACCATTTGTTTTATTTGTTTTGTTTGTTCAACGACGACGCTTAATGCGTAAATAGACGAACTTACCTTTAAGTGGTAATTTTTGAATCGTGATTTCATTCAAAAATCCTTTGGATACTAATTCCATAGAATTAAACTCTTTAGGAGGTATTGATTTTTTTTCAAAATAGAAATGTAGATTGACCTCAGAATTGAGGGCAGATACTCTTTCAAAGTTATTTACTAGAAAATTAGGAAGTATAAATTTAAAAATTCGACAGAATCCATTTATTATTGTTTTGATTTTCAAATATCTATGGTTTTTTTTAATCCTTCCCAGGTTTTGTTCCTGATCCTATTTTAGGGTGTTGAAGTGTTGAAATTTAAGAGTACTGAGATTATATGGGATTCATCGCCTTTTTCTAAAGAACCCTGTTTCTTACGGAACAGGTTTTTTTTTATGCCTATTTTTAGTGAAGTGTAGATTGTAGAGATTAGATCAATCTCAAAATCCACAAAGTTTGAGTAATCTAAGTTTGGAGTAAGTTCAATTTTCCGAACGGCTCTTCCGCGTAGCTATACAGCGTACCTAGAAGCATTTGCTTTTCAATTTTTATATTATTTAATAATAGGTTTGTTAACGTATTTTACCTAGTAGTAAAATTTTTTAAACCTGAATGACGTTTATCTTTAGCATTGCCTAATTTTTAAGTTTGGGTAGATTGTTATCATTGTATGTGTGGTTAAGATTTCTTAGTAGATGATGTAATATATTATTTAAATATTAGAGTGCATTTTAAATTGCATTTTTTATTGTTTTTTTTTGTTAGCTATCGATTTATTTTTATTGTCTTTAAATTACTATTAGTAGTTTGTGTTTAATTTCCTAAAACGAATTTATAGTTTGCTACCGAATAGGAGTAGAATTAGTTATTAAAATCGCTCGTTGTGAACAGTATCTTAATATTTACTTCACGGACTTGCCTAGTTCAGATTCATATTGATAACTGCGTGACTCTTTTCAGTATCGGCCTTACCGTGTTTGTCAATTAAGTATTTTATTTTTTATGTAATTTTAAGGCTTGCGACTATTCCTAATTTATGATCTATATCTATGACAACCTTGCTAAGACCTTCTGGCGATAAAGTAGTCTTTTTACTCACTAATTGACTTGCTACATTTTAATTTATTAGAAATATTTACATCGGTTACTACTTAATTTCTAAATAGCAGCTGAACTAGGTTATGTCAAATGTTTTCGGGCGAGAAGTTGTCTATCATGTATACAGAAAATGTCGACTTTTTTTTACAATCAACAACCATATCTTCTGCTAATTTATTTTTATAAAAAGAGGATAAAATCTCTTTCTATATCTGGGTCTTTAATTATAACGGCATCAGTAATTCTTAGTGCTAGGATAATCATTGCTCCACTGGTTCTGTCAGTCCGATGAAGTCAATTAATAAGTAGACAAAAGGATGTATCTATTAGGTAAACCTTTTACAATAATTATTTCCTTAAAAACTTATGTAGTTAATTCTACGATATCAAATTTTTAGTTATTCTTGATTTTATTCAAAAAAAGTAATTTAAGTTTTTTTGGAATTAGTTGCTGAAGTTAAATCAAAGGAAGTTATTAATATATTATTTAATATAAATTTTGAAAAGCTTAATAGAGGTCAATTAATGTTATTTTGGTTTATATGTAAAAGTGTTTTTTTCGACATTTGTCGTTAAGTCTTATCTAAGGTTTATTTCACTTAGGAGCTATTTCCTGCTATCCGCTGCAATCTTTTATAATTACTCGATTACCATCGAGCACATATAAAAGGATTTCCACTGCTATCAGGGCTAGGGTTGGGCGGTTATAAGTATATTATGCTTCTCAATTAATATATTGATAATTCTTGTACGTTTAGAAACGAGATTAAGAAGTGTTTGATTGATCAAGTTATATATTGAGTGCAATTGAATCTTTAATTTGCTTAATAAAGTACAGATTTTATGTTATAAACTCTCGATTAATCCTACAAACCGCAAAAGAGCTCATTTTAGTCTTGCCTCAAATAATACATTTTCAATAAGTTAAACAGCGTTTTAAAAATAAAGTAAATAAAAGCGGTTTTGGAGTATTGTTTATCGGTTTAAACTACCTACTTTTGCACCCGCAACAGCGAATAAGTTCTTTACATGATGGCAAGCAAAAC
>NZ_AUDO01000034.1 GCF_000425505.1 Flavobacterium frigidarium DSM 17623
AATGTATATAAATGAGGTTCAATAAAAAATATACATTTGTATATTCAGCTCTTCAAATTATTGATGTTTTTTGGGGTGAAAATGGAAGGTCTTTTCGGTAATGCAAGATGTAACTTTGTCACTACGATTTTTCAAATCTAGTTCTAAAGTTTTTCTTGCTTTTTTTTGCAAAAAAGAGGAAAAAATTCGGAACTCATTTTTTAATTTTTATGGAGTATATTTACCACAAATTAAAAACCTTTAAAAATGAAAAAAATTACTTTAATATTGCTTGGATGTTCGTTTTTAATGTCTTGTGGTAAAAATAATGAAGAACAAATGCTTTATGATTATGAACAAAATAACGTAAAGGCATTAAACTTTGATTTAAAAGATTTAGATTTTAAAATAGGGAATATTGATAAAGTTTCAGATATAACTGCTAAGGATAGTTTACAATTTTTAAAAAAAGAACTTTCTAATTTTTGGATAAAAGACGCAGAACAGTCTCTAATAGACACATTGAGTTTTAAATATATTAAAAGCGTTTTAACAGAAAACATTTCACACCAGGACACTTTGCAAAAACTCTACCAAGAAGCCGTTTTAACAGCAATAAGAATTGATGATTATTCGTATAAGTATGAGTCAGAAGGGAAAAGAGATAAGGCAATAGATGAAATGTTTTCAAATAAAGAGACTCTAGGTAAAGTAGAAAAAATAGAAAAGCGTTACAATGAGCTTTCTAAGAATCCAAGTTCAATTCTTAGCACAAAATATAAAGCAAATTACTCTGTAAAAAACCCACTATTAGGAAACGCTATTCAGACTTTTGATAAAATATTTTACACTAATATTGAACAGACAAAATTTATAAAAGAAGAAGCAGTAAAGTAGAAATGAATAAGCCCCAAAATTCATTAAACTCACTGCTTAATTTATGGAGTTTTAACATTTTTGTTTTTAGATCTAAAAGCATCTAACTCTCGTTTATCACCCGAGAATTCAATAATATTAAAAATTAGACTTACCACTGCAATAATCAAAAGTAATGCCGTTGAAAAGTTTTTTAATGTACTGCTAAAAGCATCATTAAATGCCTTATAGCCAATGCTACAATACTTATCATCGTATAAGCTTACTTGACCTTTTCTTGAAATATAGTAATAGTATTCGTAATCAATTTCCGTTATAATAGTTTCCTTTTTTATTTCTAAATAAGAGAGTTGCTTAGATATGTCACTTTCACTTAAACCTGTTTTTTTTACTAATTCACTAAAAGTTAAAGAAAGATCTATTGCATGGCAATTAGGACTCCACATACTATTATGTTGTTTTTGTAATTCTTCCAAAATAGTATGGCGATTTAAATATTTCTTATTTATAAAAAACTTGATTAGCATAGCTTTTATAGTCATTATTATTATGTTTTATAATGATTAATCAATATCGTGAAACCCTTTTTCTTTTGCTTCAATAAAATTTCGTTGGGTGAGATTGTCCAATGCCTTTTCTTGAATTTTTACAAATTCTCTATGAAGAGCCATAAGGTTTTGATATTGATTTTTATGATATTCAATTTCAACTTGTAAAGATTCGACGTGTTTTTTAAACATGGGGTATTCAGTTAATCTTCTTCTAAACTCATCATATTCGTCAACAGTAAAAGGTTGGACAATTATGTCCGAGTCTTCATTTTTATACTCATCTTTCAACACTTCCAACATTTTATCAGATACCTGATAACTACCATTTTGAATAGAAAAATAGCTGTTTAAATAGCGACGGACAGACTTGTCCGAAACTCCTAATATGTTTGCAATTTCTTTACTATTATACATATCCTTTTTTCTTAAAAATTCCAGCTAAATAAGCGGGTTTATCTTCTATTACTTTTCCTTTTTGCATAATTTCAGTCAATTTGTTTTTTTCGTCAACAAATTGCTTCCAATATTTAACCGCCCATAACTCGGCTAAGTCTTCACGTATACCAATAGCTTTAA
This sequence comes from Flavobacterium frigidarium DSM 17623, assembly GCF_000425505.1. Classification (GTDB taxonomy): domain Bacteria; phylum Bacteroidota; class Bacteroidia; order Flavobacteriales; family Flavobacteriaceae; genus Flavobacterium; species Flavobacterium frigidarium. The sequence continues at coordinate 1,983 of NZ_AUDO01000034.1, forward strand.
TATTGGCTATTTTCTGCAATAACTCACCATTTTTCTTTTGAACTTCTATATTACCATTAAAATCGATTTCCATCTGAAGTTTGGGTTTTGAAAAACCACAGAATAGTTTTATTGTATCAAATGAACGGCCTCTAACTTTAAGTAATTCGTAATCAAAGACGATATCAGTGTGTTCGTTTATTTGCTTTTTAGCAACATCTAAAACTTGCTTTTTAAACATACTTATTTTAGTGTACTGCTCGGGTTCTTTACCTCTTGGATCTTTCAAACCTAACATTTCTTTTAGCTCTGATATGCTGTAAGTATGACCACCAGTTCCTCTCCACTGACAAGCTAAAGTATATAATCTTTTAGCGTGTTTTGATGTACAAGATAGAACTGATTTCAACTCTAAGAGAGTGAAATTATTTTTCAATTCAAAAAAATATGAGCGAGCAGGTTCATTTATAACCATATCGAAACTACCCGTACCATCAAGATATTTGATTTCTGAAAATAGAACTATCTGCCTTAAACCGTCAGACTCTTCAATTTTGAAAACCCGAGACATCATTTCTTCATTGGACTCTACTAATTGCTGATAGTTCCACTTACGTCCGGTGATTAGTTCAATATCTTTTACCCTGATATTATATCGTTTGTGAGAACTGTCATTCTCATCTAAGGATGCTAAGAGCATAAATAGAACATCTAATTGACAAGCACTAAAATCATAGCGTCCAGAAGTAATGGTATTATGTTGCTTTATTTTTTTCTCTTGAGGTATATTTTGTAGTATCATAAGGCAAATATAAAAAGAAACTTTTAAAAGAAACGGTTTTTATAAAAAGTTTCTTTTCGCTTATAAAAAGTTTCTTTTC
>NZ_AUDO01000035.1 GCF_000425505.1 Flavobacterium frigidarium DSM 17623
TAGTAGCGGGAACAGGACTCGAACCTGTGACCTTCGGGTTATGAGCCCGACGAGCTGCCTACTGCTCTATCCCGCGTTGTTTCGGGTGCAAAGATACAACGAAATTCGGCATTTGCAACTAAAAATTTAAAAAAATGTTTTATTTTATCTATTGAGTTGATATAACTACCTTTGCAAAATAAATAATATATTAAATGTCACATAAAGCAGGTTTTGTAAATATTATAGGGAATCCTAATGTTGGTAAATCAACATTAATGAATGCCTTTGTTGGAGAAAGATTATCAATCATTACATCCAAAGCACAAACAACACGTCATAGAATTCTTGGAATTGTTAATGGAGAAGATTTTCAAATGATTTTATCTGATACTCCTGGTATTATAAAGCCAGCATACGAAATGCAGGAGTCAATGATGAACTTCGTGAAATCAGCTTTTGAAGATGCCGATATCTTAATATATATGGTAGAGATAGGGGAGCAAGATTTAAAAGACGAAGCTTTCTTTAATAAAATCATCCATTCTAAAATTCCGGTATTATTATTATTGAACAAAATCGATAATTCTAATCAAGAACAATTAGAGCAGCAAGTGGCTTTTTGGGCAGAAAAAGTTCCTAACGCTGAGATTTATCCAGTATCAGCTTTGAAAAATTTTAATGTGCCTGAGGTTTTTCAAAGAATCATTTCGCTTTTACCAGAATCACCTGCGTATTATCCAAAAGATCAGTTGACAGATAAGCCGGAGCGTTTCTTTGTAAACGAAACTATTCGTGAAAAAATCTTATTGAATTACAGTAAAGAAATTCCGTATGCAGTTGAGATCGTAACCGAAGAGTTTTTTGAAGATGACAAAATCATCCGCATCCGTTCTTTAATTATGGTAGAGCGTGAAACTCAAAAAGGAATCATTATAGGTCATAAAGGTGCCGCTTTGAAGAAAGTGGGTACTGAAGCTCGTGAGGATTTAGAAAAGTTTTTTGGAAAGCAAATTCATATTGAATTAGTGGTTAAAGTAAATAAAAACTGGAGAAGCAATGCCAATATGTTAAAACGTTTTGGATACAATCAATAACTATTTGGTTGTGACCTTCACTTAAATGGAGCTGCTTTTAATCATATATACCCTTGTTTTCTTTTTACAAAAGGGATCGTCGTTTATTGAGAAGCTCTAGCCCAGATAGTAGCGGCATCCTTTTGTGCTGGAGTTCAGCATAAAAGATACAGTGGATAGCTGGATGTTGCTCCTGAAAATTATAAAATACATAGGTAGTCAGAAACTTAGCGAGTTAGCCAGTTTTTTAACTACCTTTGCCGAATATTTCAAATTAGAATTATGAATAACATTGTTGCGATAGTAGGAAGACCTAATGTGGGGAAATCAACCCTTTTCAATAGGCTGATACAAAGAAGAGAAGCTATTGTAGATTCTGTTTCGGGAGTTACCCGTGATAGAAACTATGGTAAAAGCGAGTGGAACGGAAAAGAGTTTTCTGTAATTGATACAGGAGGATATATCCGTGGATCAGATGACGTTTTTGAGGGAGAGATCCGTAAACAAGTCGAACTAGCAATTGATGAGGCTGATGTAATCATCTTTGTTGTTGATGTAGAAGAAGGAATCACTCCTATGGATGATACTGTTGCTAAATTGTTGCGTAAAGTGACTAAGCCAGTACTTCTTGCTGTGAATAAAGTGGATAACGCTATGCGTGAGAAAGATGCAGTTGAATTTTACAACCTTGGTTTAGGGGAGTACTATACATTTGCAAGTATTTCAGGAAGCGGAACGGGAGATTTATTAGATGCTTTAATTACTGCTTTCCCTGAGAAACCAGTTGTAGAAGAAGTTTCTGATTTGCCACGTTTTGCAGTTGTAGGGCGTCCTAATGCTGGAAAATCAAGTTTTATCAATGCGTTGATTGGTAAAGATCGTTATATAGTTACTGATATTGCGGGTACAACTCGTGATTCTATTGATACAAAATTTGACCGTTTTGGATTTGAATTTAACTTAGTGGATACAGCGGGAATTCGTCGTAAAGCTAAAGTGAAGGAAGATTTAGAATTTTACTCTGTAATGCGTTCGGTACGTGCTATTGAGCACGCAGATATTTGTATCTTAATTATTGATGCCACTCGTGGATTTGAAGGTCAAGATCAAAGTATTTTTTGGTTAGCTGAAAAAAACCGTAAAGGAGTAGTAATCTTAGTGAATAAATGGGATTTAGTCGAGAAAGAGACGATGTCTACTAGAGATTACGAAGAGAAAATAAGACAAGAATTAATGCCATTTACGGATGTGCCAATTCTTTTTGTGTCTGCATTAACAAAACAACGTTTGTTAAAAGCTCTAGAAGCTACGGTAAAAGTATACGAAAGTAGACAGCAACGTATTGCTACTTCTAAATTCAACGAATACATGTTGAAAGTAATTGAAGCATACCCACCGCCAGCAACTAAAGGTAAATATGTAAAAATTAAATATTGCATGCAGTTGCCTACACCAACACCTCAGTTTGTGTTTTTTGCAAATATGCCACAATATGTTAAGGAACCTTACAAGCGTTACCTTGAAAATAAGATTAGAGACAACTGGGATTTCTCAGGAGTTCCAATTGATATTTATATTAGAGAAAAATAAAAAAAATCCCGATGCGATGCATTGCCCCCAAAAAGTTAGACACTATTTGGGGGCATTTTTATGGAAAGAAAAGTCAAGTATGATTACACATTTAAACTTGAATGTGTGGAA
>NZ_AUDO01000036.1 GCF_000425505.1 Flavobacterium frigidarium DSM 17623
AAAAAAAAAACGAGCGCAGTCGCATATCTCAAGAATTACACGATGGAATTTTAGGTAAATTATTTGGTCTTCGAATAGGCTTAGGATTTTTAAATATTGAAGGTTCCGAAGAAATGTTAGGCAAACATGAATTATTTTTGAATGAACTACAAGTTATAGAAAGTGAAATTAGAGATGTTTCCCATAAATTAACATTTGAACTTGATAATTCTGAGGTTAATTTTAGTTATATAATAAAAGAACTACTTGAAGAAAAAAGCCTCATTGGTAATTTTTATTTTGAATTAAATATTGAAGATAACATTACTTGGATTGAAATAAATAAAAGTATAAATATAAATTTGTATAGAGTATTACAAGAAGCATTACATAACATTGTTAAATATTCAAGAGCAAAAAATGTTATCTTATGTTTCTCTATTGATACTAATAACTTAATAATTCATTTGAGTGATGATGGAGTTGGTTTTGACATAAGTAAAACCAAGAGTGGGATTGGAATTAAAAATATGAAGAATCGTATAACAAATTTAAAAGGCTCATTTAACATTAATTCTGAAATAAATAAAGGGACAACTCTCTCTTGTATAATACCAATAAATTGATATGGAAAGTAAATTGTATACAGTACTAATAGTTGATGATCACCCTTTGATTACTGATGCTTATAAAAGTGCCTTAAAATATATCGAAGAATTAGATAAATCATTGTTTTTTGATATCTATGAAGTTCATAATTGTGATGATGCCTACAATAAAATTGGTGACGTATTATCTAAAAATAAAGAAATTGAACTTATTTTTCTTGATATAAGCCTACCTCCTACAAAAGATGGAAAAATAATTTCTGGTGAAGATTTGGGCTTAAAAATTAAAGAGGTAATGCCTAAATCAAAAGTTATAGTTTCCACAACTTTAAATGATAATTACAGAATACGCAGTATTTTTAAAAGTCTTAACCCTCATGGATTTCTAATTAAAAATGATATAAACCCTAAAGAATTAGTAACAGCTATAAAAGCAGTAATTTTCGACCCTCCATACTATAGTAAAACAGTTGTAAAGTTGCTTCGAAATGAAGTTTCCTCCGACTTTACTTTAGATTTTGTAGATAGAAAAATACTGCATGAACTTTCAATTGGTACCATGATGAAAGATTTACCGTCAGTTATATTACTCTCTCTCCCTGCTTTAGAAAAAAGAAAGCGTCGTCTAAAAGAACTTTTTGAGACCATAGACTATTCTGATAAGGAGCTGTTAAAAAGTGCAAGAGATAAGGGATTTATTTAATAAAAAGGGGATGCCCTTACTTTTTCAACGGTTAAAAAAATTTATAGTAGATATTTTAAACTTAATTTAGTCATAAAAACCTTATGACTAAATTAAGAGTATTATTAGTGATTTTAATTACATCTTTTTCAACTTATTCTCAAGTAAATATTAATGGAGTCGTTAAAAATTCAAAAGAAACCATTGGTTTTGCAAATGTATTTTTAACAGATTCTAACAATAAAATAATTACGGGTACTATAACCAACGAAGAAGGTGCTTTTAGTCTATTAGTAAAAAACGTGGGTAGTACCTTAAATATTAGCTTTATAGGGTATGAAATTTGGACCAAAGAAATTTCTTTAGAAGAAGATCAAAATTTAGGTATTATCACTCTTAAAGAAGATAGTAGTAAATTGGATGAAGTCGTTATAACAACAAATAAAAAATTAATAGAGCGAAAAGTAGATAGATTAGTATTTAATGTAGGACAATCAATTTCAG
>NZ_AUDO01000037.1 GCF_000425505.1 Flavobacterium frigidarium DSM 17623
TAGTGGTACTCCAACAGTAGCAGGAACATTTAATTACTCAATTCCGTTAACAGGAGGTTGTGGATCAGTTAATGCTACAGGAAAAATTACAGTTAATCAAATTCCTAATACACCGACAACAAGTAATATTGTTCAACCGACATGTTCGGTAGCTACGGGAAGTGTGAAGTTAAATGGTTTGCCTTCTGGCAACTGGACCATAACTCCAGGGAATTATAAAGGAAATACTTCGGATTACACAATTACAGGTTTAAGTGCTGGTAAATATAAATTTACCGTTACAAATTCTGCAGGATGTTCTTCAAGTGAATCAGTAGAGGTTACTATAAATGTGCAACCAACAGCACCTGCAGCGCCGATTGCTTCCATAAGTGTTCAGCCTAAATGTGGTGCTATTACAGGTACAGTTATACTTACATCAGCTGGTACAGGTTTTGAATATAATATTGATGGCAGTAACAACTATCAAACTTCTACAACTTTTTCAAATTTAACTCCAGGTACACACAAATTTAGAACCCGTAGTACCACAGATGAAACATGTGTTTCTGAGGGAACTGATGTTACTTTAAACAATTATATCTGTGCAGAGGATGATACAATTTCAGATGTTAATGGGACATCAGGATCTTTAAATATAACAAATGTTCTTGTTAATAATGGTGTTAAAGATGATACTTTAAATGGTTCAAGCGTTCTAATCAGTCAAGTTAATTTAACAGTTACAACACCAGCGACTCCTATAAATGGTACTAATGTGCCTTTTATTAATACAGTTACAGGAAATGTTAGTGTTCCTGCAGGTACAGCAGCTGGAATATATAAAATTACATATCAAATTTGTGAGAAAGCAAATCCAACAAATTGTGATTCAGCAGTAGTTACTGTTAATGTTAAAACATCCATGATCGATGCTGTAGATGATACAGGTACTGAAAACATTAATGGTTTAACCGGAGGGACTGCTTTAACAAATGTTTTAGTTAATGATAAATTAAATAGTCAGCCAGCATTAACATCAACAGTTAATGTGACATTTGTATCTTCTACTAATGCAGGAGTTACCTTAGATGGAACTTCAGTAAAAGTGGCAGCAGGTACACCAGCAGGGAGGTACGTGTTAATTTATAGAATTTGCGAGAAAATCAATCCTAATTTTTGTGATGATGCTAGGGTTACTCTACAAGTAATCGCACCAAAAATTGATGCAGTCGACGATAAAGGAACAGATATTAACGGCGCAAATGGAGGAACTACTGTTGCAAATGTTTTAGTTAATGATACATTAAATGGTAATCCAGTAGTTGCAGCTGATGTTACAACAACATTTGTATCTGCTACTAATGCAGGAGTTACCTTAGATGGAACTTCAGTTAAAGTTGCGTCAGGAACACCAGCAGGAGATTATACATTAGTATACAAAATCTGTGAGGTAATAAACCCTACGAATTGTGATACGGCTAATGTTACTGTAAAAGTTACTGCACCAAAAATTGATGCAGTTGATGATAAAGGAACAGATATTAATGGAGCAAATGGAGGGACAACTGTTGCTAATGTTTTAGTTAATGATACATTAAACGGTAATCCAGCAGTTGCGGCAGA
>NZ_AUDO01000038.1 GCF_000425505.1 Flavobacterium frigidarium DSM 17623
AGTCTCCAACCTATCCTACACATCATTTATCCAAGGTCAATACTAAGCTATAGTAAAGGTGCACAGGGTCTTTTCGTCCCACTGCGGGTAAGCGGCATCTTCACCGCTACTACAATTTCACCGAGCTCATGGCTGAGACAGTGTCCAGATCGTTACACCATTCGTGCAGGTCGGAACTTACCCGACAAGGAATTTCGCTACCTTAGGACCGTTATAGTTACGGCCGCCGTTTACTGGGGCTTCATTTCAATGCTTCTTCTTGCGAATAACATCTCCACTTAACCTTCCAGCACCGGGCAGGTGTCAGGCCCTATACTTCATCTTACGATTTTGCAGAGCCCTGTGTTTTTGATAAACAGTCGCCTGGACCTCTTCACTGCGGCCAGCATTGCTGCTGGCGACCCTTCTCCCGAAGTTACGGGTCTATTTTGCCTAATTCCTTAGCCATGAATCTCTCGAGCACCTTAGAATTCTCATCTCGACTACCTGTGTCGGTTTGCGGTACGGGTACTATTAACCTGAAGTTTAGAGGTTTTTCTTGGAAGCCCTTAGGTGCACTATCTCTTTGTCCGAAGACGCCGAGTACTATCGTATTTCCCCAAAGCCCGTGGATTTGCCTGCGGGCCTTATAGGTAGGTACTTCAACGAACTATTCCGTCAGTTCGCGGCACTTTCATCACTCCGTCACCCCATCACAGTTAACAGTAGTACGGGAATATTAACCCGTTGTCCATCGACTGTCCCTTTCGGGTTCGCCTTAGGTCCCGACTAACCCACAGCTGATTAGCATAGCTGTGGAAACCTTAGTCTTTCGGTGTGCGGGTTTCTCGCCCGCATTATCGTTACTTATGCCTACATTTTCTTTTCTAACCAGTCCAGCATGCCTTACGACACACCTTCTACCCTGTTAGAATGCTCCCCTACCACTTAGAGTAAACTCTAAATCCATAGCTTCGGTAATATACTTATGCCCGATTATTATCCATGCTCGTCCGCTCGACTAGTGAGCTGTTACGCACTCTTTAAATGAATGGCTGCTTCCAAGCCAACATCCTAGCTGTCTATGCAGACAAACCTCGTTCTTTCAACTTAGTATATATTTGGGGACCTTAGCTGATGGTCTGGGTTCTTTCCCTCTCGGACTTGGACCTTAGCACCCAAGCCCTCACTGTTATGAAACATTATATAGCATTCGGAGTTTGTCAGGAATTGGTAGGCGGTGAAGCCCCCGCATCCAATCAGTAGCTCTACCTCTATATAACTTTAACCATAACGCTGCACCTAAATGCATTTCGGGGAGTACGAGCTATTTCCGAGTTTGATTGGCCTTTCACCCCTACCCACAGATCATCCCAAGACTTTTCAACGTCAACGGGTTCGGTCCTCCACTTTGGGTTAACAAAGCTTCAACCTGTCCATGGGTAGATCACACGGTTTCGCGTCTAACACTACTGACTAAAGCGCCCTATTCAGACTCGCTTTCGCTACGGATCCGTGGCTTAACCACTTATCCTTGCCAGCAACGTTAACTCGTAGGCTCATTATGCAAAAGGCACGCCGTC
>NZ_AUDO01000039.1 GCF_000425505.1 Flavobacterium frigidarium DSM 17623
AAAAGGTGGTAATTGCAAAAAGTATCAAAAAAATAAATATCTAAAAATCAGTACTTTATAAATTGAACTACGCTTTTGCGTCGTTCCCTCTTGCTTATTCTTATATTGTCTTAAAATGAGCTATTTTAAATAATATTTTTAGTCACCAAATAATATCAAAATTACAAAGTAAAGACTAACCATGTTTATCATTATTTTTATCAACCCTTTTATATGCTTATCTAAATAGATAATTCATAAAAAAAATCAATTATCAATCTATTTGTAAAAAATAAAAAGCTGTTTTAAGAACAGAATAATATTCTCTTTTTCTAAAATTAATTGAGCAATAACTTAAAGATTGAAAAGCTTGGTAATAATTCTGTTCTATTGCTAATCGTGTTGAGATTGATATACTTTTATTTATTCTTTCAGACTGATTAAAGGTAATTAAAGCCTGTTTTTAAAAGGGATTACAGAGGTTCTTGGAGCTTAGTGTTTTTCTTACTATTTCTTAATCGTGTTGAGATTGATACACTTATACATTTTACTTATGTAAAGAGTAATTAAATTACACTATAGTAGAATAAATTTTATTAATTTTTTGTACATCAGATGTTTATGATTTTAAAGGGGGTAAAAAAGTAACCGAAACTTTCAGCGTGAAAATATAGGATCAAATTCTATTTGAAAGAGCCGGCAATTACACTCTACTTTTTGATTTGATGTTTAAGTAAAAAATCATAAGCGACTGATAATCAGCACTTTAAAAAAAGCCGCGCGGGGGCCTAGTTTTCATCTCAATATATTACCTTTTTTTTCTCTCAGGATTGTCTCCAATATTGTCGCAATTGATTTTCGTTTTTTGAGTTCAATATGATATCTTAAAATTCCTTTTTTTTCTCTCAAAATGCTTTAAAGTAATTTTATGGTTGTTTTGAGTACCTTTTTAGACTCCGTTAAGTACTGTGTTTACTAGGGTTCACAAAGTTTTAAGTTACTTATTTACCCCACTAAGTAACTTTTTTACAGATTCAGGTTACTTTTTTACCCTATTTTCACTCCTTTTGTAACTATAGTTTTGTTACAACGCTTTTAATATGTTACATTTGCTTTTTAAAAAAATCAAAGATATGAAAGAAATCGTGATTGCTCAAGATAACCGGCTTACTTCTTCGAGGTATGAACTGACACTAATTGAAAAACGAATTTTCTACTATATAGTGAAAGAAGTCCGCAGCAAATATAACACTGGGCAGCGTGATCTCTTTGACGATTTGATTTTAAATATTAAAGTTTCCGACTTATCCCGGGAAGTGAACCAGGAGGACAACAAAAAAGAAACCCGGAAAGCATTAGAAAAATTTCGCTCTCGAAATTTCACCTATGCAAACGAAGCAGACGATGACTGGTTAACTTGCGGATTCATTAACTACGCACACATCAAAAAAGGAATTGCTGAAATCCAGGTTTCACATAAATTAATGCCTTTTTTAGTTGAGCTTT